>JALHJZ010000001.1:0-168668 GCA_022838705.1 Candidatus Bipolaricaulota bacterium
TGTAGTAGGCCAACACATCGTGACCCCCCTTAGAGGCCCAGATCATGGCCACCTCATCTAGGAGGACCACCGGGAAGGCAGCGAACTCATCCGGAAGATCGAAGCCTAGCTCCCGCAGCTTCCCCATCGGGCTTTTTCCCTCCATCCCCGCACCAAAATGTGACCGCTCCACGTCGTAATAATACTGCCACCCCTGCGCCCTCCTCAGAAACTCTTCCACCGTCTTCACCCTCCCCAGGCAAGGGATGAAAAACTCCTCGTCATCGGTGCGATGTGATCTCTCCACCCGACCCTGGTACCCCTTCCTCCCCTTGGGGGCTCGCCGGAGCTTGGCCCCAATTAGGCATTGGGAAATGGGAATTAGGAACTAGTGAGTACCCCAATTCCTAGCTCCCAGTTCCCAAGGTGCTCGGGGTTCTCTCCCCCAAACTCAGAGCCCCAGTCTTCCTGCCACTCTACCTCCCCATCGATCCCCCACGCCCGAAGCCAACTCATCACCAACGCCACAAAACATAGCCCATTTGCTACCGAGAGACTGTGGCTGTAGGCAAGAAACCTCAGCCTCGTCCTCCCCTCAAGGAAGGTCCACTGGTAGCGGGGAAGCCGGTGCTTGCGCAGGTGATCCCAGAGTTTTGTCCCCAACGTGCCCTTATCCAGGATGTCTTTTGTGTCCACCTGAGCTAAGCGGAACGGTACCTCTTCTTCCCAGACCCAGTGGGCCGGGTAGAACGTCTTGCGCTTCCTCCTCTTTCTTTCACCTTCTCCCAGGCGGCGTCTTAAGATGTGTCTGACCGTGCCTTCCCGTAGCCCCAGGGCGTGAGCGATGCGCCTTCGGCCCCAGTCCTGCTCCCGATGTAGAGCCAACGCCTTCTCCTCCACCTCTGATGGGGTGCGGCGGGGGCTTGAGCGCGGGCGGCGCGAGCGATCCCTAAGGCCAGCTTCCCCCTCCTCTAGATAGCGTCTCACCCACTTGCGCACGGTGTTGCGAGATGTGGAGAGCCTATACGCTGTGTCCCTCAGGCTCCCACATTCCTTGTAGGTGTCCACGATCTTAAGCCTCAGGCTCACCTTGCCCTCCTGGTGGGTAAGCCTGTAAGCTTCGGTGAGTGCAAGTGCCAGCACGGTGGCATCCCTCCTTTCCTCAGCGTTTGCAGGAGTTCGTTTGCAGGAGTTTACGGATAGGAGGGATGCCACACTTCTTCAAGAACTCCTCGAACGCCGAAAGATCGGGCCTCTGGGGTGGGTCACCATGTCTTGGCGCATTCACCTCTCTGGCTTGACTTTTATCAGACCTTCAGGTAGGCTCATAACACTAGATTTTGTTTGGTGATACTAGGAGAAATTATAAGTAGGATAGCGCTTTTATTTTTGCGCGTCGGCGTTGAGGCCCTCATGACAGTAGGCACAAGATGAACTGGGAGAGGATCGACGCAAATGCTGACCCCACTGAGCTCCTTCACCTCGGGGTGAGGCTCCATGGCCACAAGGGGCCATTGCTCGCCCTGGGGATCCGGATGGGGCTCTTGGCCCTCCGGACTCTCGGCTCGTCAGGATTCACCGGGATTTTCGCCGAGGCCCACACCGGAACGGAACCTCCGATCTCCTGCCTTGTGGATGGGATCCAGATAGCCACGGGCTGCACCGCCGGAAAGGGGAACCTCAGGGTCCTTCCGGGCGGACGGGCCGAGGCCGTCTTCTCCCAGGATGGCCGGACCCTGCGGGTGGCCTTGCAGGAGGAATGGCAAAAGCGAATCCTCGCTTCCGGGGCGGCGGAGAGCCTTACAGATGAGGTCTTAGCTGCGCCCGAGGCAGAACTTTTCACATGGAGCCTATCCTCGAGCTAGAGAAGGTCTGGGCGGACTTATCCAGGCGAGGTGGCGTCCCGAGGGTGTAAGCCCACCCACATCCTCTTCCATTCGAAGCACCCCCTAAGTTAATGCCATTCCCTCGGGGAGAGGGGTTGGGGGCCCAGCAAGCGATTCGCAGCCTGTTAGCTCCGGGCGGCCGAAAACTCAGAGGGCTAGGGTCGCGAACAGGCGGGAAACGAGGCCCAGGAATAGGGCCAAACCGGTGGTGCCTAGGAGAACGAAAACCGTGCGCCTCAACCCCATCTCCCGCCAAAGGGCCCCAAGCGTGGCCATACAGGGTATGTAAAAGATGACGAACACCGTGAACACCAGGAGCTGGCCCGTGGTGAGGACGCTCCCGAGGTCAGTTGTGCCAAAGGCCTGGGTGAGGAGCACGAGGCTGAGTTCCTTGCGCAGGACGCCAAAGATCAAGGGAACGCCGGCTTGGGGGGGAAGGCCTAGGGGCCAGGTGAGGAAGAGGGTGAGCCGGTTGAGCCAGACCTCCCATCCTAAGGCTCTAAAGAGCTCGAGGAAGGCGCTGGAGATGATGAGGAGAGGGCCGGCGATCTTGAGAAAATCCCTCAACCTGAGCCACGTTTTCCCCAAGAGGGTCCGGAGCGTGGGCACCCGATAGGGTGGGATCTCCAGGATCAACCCTGCCCCGAGACCGGGGAGGAACCGGCGGAGGACCCGCCCGGCCAAGCCCACCACCAGGATGTTCCCCAGGTACAGGGCAAAGGCGGCGACGGGGCCGAGGAACCGGCCCACCAGACCAAAGATCACCACGGTTCGCGCGGCGCAGGGGATGAGGACGCTCAGGGCGGCGGTGACATAGCGGTCCCGCTCGTCCTCGAGGATCCGGGTGGCCAGGACAGCAGGAACTGAGCAGCCGTAGCCGAGGAGCAGGGGGATGACGCTCTTCCCGTGGAGGCCGATCCTGTGCATGAGGCCGTCGAGGAGGAAACCGATCCGGGGAAGGTAACCGCTGTCCTCGAGGAGGGCGAGGAGGAGGTAGAAGGGGAGGAGATAGGGGAGGGCGATGCCAATGCCAGCGAGGAGCCCATCGAGGGCGCCGGCCAGGAATTGGGCCCAACCTCCCTCCCCGAGGGCGGCCCGCACCGCCTCCGACAGGCCCGCAAGCGCTGGGGAGAGGAGGCCCTCCAAGGAGCCGCCGATCCAGAAGGTGAGCCAAAAGAGGAGGAATAGGGTGAGGAGGAGGAAGGGGTAGGCGAGGAGGGGATGCATGAGGAGGTCGTCGAGCCTTTCGCGCCAGCCCACCCGGCCCCGCTCCACCTTGACCGCCTCCCGAAAGATCCGGGAGGCCAGGAGGTTCCGGTGATCGGCGAGGAGCAGCGCCAAATCCTCACCCTGGACGGAAAGCCCGCGGCGGATCCTCTCCACCTCCTCTTTGAGCTCCGCTGCCATCCCCTCTAAGGGGGCCCCAAGAAGGAGCTGCAGGGCCAGGGCCCGGGAGGAGATCCCCAACTTCTCCAGGTTTTTGAGGGCCGCTTCGATCTCCGGGGGATAGGAGGGAGGCCGGGCAGGGCAGGCTTGGGAAAGGGCGGCGCTGAGTTCCCGCAGGCCCACGCCTCGGGTGGCCACGGTGAGGACCACGGGCACGCCCAGGATACCCTCAAGCCTTTCCCGATCTATCTTGATCCCCTTGTGCTCCGCCTCATCGGCCATGTTGAGGCAGACCACCATCGGGATCCCGAGCTCAGCGAGCTCGAGGGTCAGCTCGAGCGACCGGCCGAGGAGGGAGGCGTCAGCGACCTGGATGACCGCATCCACGTCCCCGGAGAGGAGGAACTCCCGCGTCACCCGCTCCGCGAGGTCGCCACCGAGGAGGGAGTACGTACCGGGGAGGTCCACGACCTCCACGCGGCGCCCGCCGACGTTCGCCCGCCCGCGCAGGGCCTCCACCGTCGTCCCAGGGAAGTTCGATGCCACCGCGCGGTACCCGACGATGGCGTTGAACAGGGTGGACTTCCCGGAGTTGGGCTGCCCAACGAGGGCGACCCGCGGAGGGCTGCGTCCCGCCTTCCCGGCGCCCCAGCGATCAGTGGCCATTGCCGGGCGAGGGCCCGCAGGGCTCGACGAGGATGTGCTGGGCGAGGCCACGACCGAGGGCGACCTGGCAGCCATCCACCTCCACGAGGACCGGGCCTCCCCATCTCCCCACGGTCGCGACGCGGACGAGGGCCCCCGGCCGCACCCCCAACCGCCGCAGGCGGAGGGAGGGACCCCGACCGCCATGGATCGCCACCACCCTCCCCACTCCCCCGGGGGGGAGGGTGGAGAGGGGCGCTGGAAAATCAAAACTCATTTTCAAAATGAGACCCTACCCCAGGGGGCGCGCTCTGTCAAGGGTTGTAGAAGGGGACCCCCGCAGGGGACATCCGCCCCGCCCTACCGCGTCCTTCCCCCGTATCCTCCCCCCGTGCCCAAGTCGGCCATCGTCCTCCTCCTGTTCAGCTTCGTCGTCGTGCTCACGGTGGGGATCGTAGCAAGCCTGTCGCAGCCCCCACCGACAGCGGTGGTGGTCGTGGTCGACCCCGGGCACGGCGGCCACGACCCGGGGGCGGTCGTCGCCGGGGTTCGGGAGAAAGATGTGAACCTGGCGATCGCCCTCCGCGTCCAGCAAAAGGCGGCCTCAAGCTCCTCCCTGCGGGTGATCCTCACCCGCTCCTCCGATACCTACCCGACCCTCCTCGAACGGCTCGAACTCGCCGATGCTGTCGGCGCGAGGCTCTACCTCTCCATCCACGCCAACTACTACCGCGACCCCACCGTATGCGGTGTCGAGACGTGGGTGGATACAGACGCCGGAGGGGAGAGCCTGCAGCTGGCGCGGGAGGTGCAGCGGGCCGTCGCTGCAGCCACCGGGGCGCCCGACCGGGGCGTCCACCGCCAGACCCTCTACCTTCGCCACACCTCGCTCCCGACCGCGCTTGTAGAGGTGGGGTACCTCTCCTGTCCCGCCGAACGGGCGAAGCTCCTCGACCCTGCCTACCAAGAGAAGATCGCGGACGGGATCCTCCGCGGGATCCTCGCCTTCCTCAGGATCCCGTAGCCAAGCTCCCGGCGCCGATCCACCGTCCGCGGTGAACAAGACAACCCCTATCCCGCCCGCTGGACTTGACGGGGGGGCAGGACCCTATAATCGGAGTCACCTTCATAGGGGGTGGTGGAGATGGCAGGTGGATGGAGGTTGGCCATGAGACTGAGCGCTTCCATTGTACTGATGTGGCTGGCAGTGGTGGGCGGCTGGGGACAGTTAGCGCTACTGCCTGAGGTTGGGAGATGCCCGGTGTGGTGGGAGGAGCCAACCACGATTCCCCTTACGTCCGAGCCGCACCAGGCGCTGTTTGCAGTGCCTCGGGGAGGAAACGAGATCTGGTACGGCATGCTGCAGTTGGGCAGCGGGGAGGACAGCGTAGTCCATGTTGCGTTCTGGCCCGGGGACGGCGAGGGTCCTCGACTTTGGCTAGACTCGAATGGCAATGGAGATCTGACCGATGATGGAGACGGCCTTTGGATGTGGAAGTACGGATGGCATGAATATGTTTGGCAGTACACGGTCCTCGTCGACTACGGTGCGGAAGGGCGTCTTCCCTATTCGATCCGCTTCAGCGCCATGCCCGATTACGGCTGGGACCCCATTCTCATGCCCGAATCCAGCCATCTCTCCCCGTATTCCCTCTGGGCACGTTCTGGAGGATTCCAACAGGGGTTGCTGGATATCGAGGGGAGGACGGTTTTGTTCGGCCTCTACGACGCCAACGGCGACGGTCGCTACGACGACATTGAACATACTGGAGTCCTTGTAGACAATGACGGCGACGGCCGGTTTTGTTTCTTCTGTCCGCATGAAACGTTCTACCCGGGAGAGACGGTTACGATCGGCACCCGATGCTACGCCCTGGCCGAGGTGAGCCCAAGCGGCCGACGGGTCCGGGTAGAACGGGTTGAGCAATCCTTGTGCAATCGGCCGGTGTTTGCTCCGGGTTGGCCAGCACCTGACTTCAACGCCCAAACCTTGGATGGCCAAGACATCACCTTGTCCCAGCTAAGCGCCCAAGCGACGGTGGTTGTTCTCATCTCCCCCCGCCTCTGCGCCATGGGCAGGGGACAGCTTCGCGATTGCCCCGGCTGCCCAACGAGGGACGTGTGCGAGGAACTCAGGGAGTTTGGGGAGAGTGTGGCAAGGGTTGAGGAATACCGGTCCAAGGTCGCCCTCGTCATGGTCATCACTGATCCCGAGCTACCACCAGCGGCCTGGCTTGACGAGTTCGCACCATTCTGGGAGATCATCTGGGATAAGGACGGGAAGCTTTTCTGGCTCTATTACGGGTGCCCAGGAGCTCTGATCATCGACCACGAGCGAACCATCCGGTTTGTTGGCCTCGAGCAAAGCACGATACTCGACGGCTTTGGATGCTATCGCTACGAGTACGGTGCACGAATGGCAAACGTGCTCGACCTCCTCTGGGCCCTGGCACGAGTGTTGGCGGATCAGGGTTGATGGCGGAGAGGTGCACTTCCCCGGTCCCAGCCCTCTAGAAACAGGTTCACAAGTTGTGACTCAGGGGGTAGGGCGAGGGCGTAGAGCCCTAGGGCGTCCTGTTCCCAGACATCAATCGATCCCTGGGTTACACCCCGTCCGGCCGGGAAGGGTTCGCGGCGGACGCGTTCGGCCAGCCGGACCCTGCTGGGGGATCGAGCGTGGGTTTCCCTGGACGTAGGGTGGACGGGGCGAGGTCCGTAGCGGGACGGTCTCGCTATACGGGCGGTAGAGGAGGGGCACAATGAGAACGTCGGCCATGGTGGTGTTAGCGCCCGTGTGGGGTCTCATCGGGATGGGAGCGGAGACCGTCGTCCCCAACCCCGGACTGGAGGGTGCGATCCGGACGGCGGTCGGGAAGCTCAAGGGCGATCTCACGGTCAGTGACCTGGAAAGTCCGACCGAGATCGAGGCCCGCGGCCGGAACATCGAGGATCTGACAGGTCTCGAATGCGCTGTGAAGCTGAAAGAGATCGTTCTTTTCGACAACCGGGTGTCCGACCTGTTCCCCCTTGCGGGCGTCTCCGCGCTGGAGGAACTCTCGATCGGGTGAAACCGGGTGCGTGACCTTACCCCTCTGGCGGGGCTCTCCCGACTGGGAATCCTGAAGGCCTCGTTCAAAGAGATCGGGGACCTCACTCCCTTCGCCGGGCTGGCGAGCCTAAAGTGGCTGTTCCCCGCGTACAACAGTTCGACCTCTCCCCCATCTGCGTAACCTCCTCCTCGGGGGAAACAGCGCGTCCGACATCGGGCCCCTGACGAGAATCGGCAGCATGGAGATCCTGAACATCTCTGCGAACCCCGTCACGAGCTTCGCCCCGCTCCTGGAGCTCTCGTCCTTGCGGTTTGTGAACGCGACGCGGATCCTCGTCAAGCTTGAGGTGCGGGAGATCCTGGACGAACTGGAGGAACGCGGGGTCCGCGTCCTTCGATAACGCCGCGCTTGAGCCGGACGGACGGGAGCCCTAATCCTTGGCCGGGATCTCGCTGCGTTCCAGCCACGCCCAGATGAACGGCCACAGGTCGCCGTCGAGCACGGCCTGGACGTTCCCCACCTCGACCCCAGTGCGGTGGTCCTTTACGAGCTGATACGGCTGCAGGACGTAGGACCGGATCTGATGCCCCCACTCGATGTCGGCGAGCTCCCCCCGCACCTCCTCGAGCTTCCGCGCGTGTTCCTGCTCCATGAGCGCCCGGAGCCGCGCCCGAAGGATCCGCAGCGCGGTGAGCTTGTTCTGGAGCTGAGAGCGCTCGTTCTGGCATCCGACGACGATTCCGGTAGGGAGGTGGGTGATGCGGACCGCGGTCTCGTTCTTCTGCATGTGCTGCCCGCCGGGCCCGCCGGCGCGGAACGAGTCGATCCGGAGGTCATCCTCGGAGATGACGAGATCGTCCTCCGGAACGACCGGCGTGGCCGTGACCGAGGCGAATGAGGTGTGCCGGCGGGCCTGGCTGTCAAACGGGGAGATGCGGACCAGGCGGTGCACGCCGGATTCACCCTTGAGGAGCCCGTAGGCGTGGCGGCCCTTCACCTCGAGGGTCGCGGACTTGAGGCCCGCTTCCTCGCCGGGCGTCTCGTCCACGAGCCGCACCGCAAACCCCGCTCGCTCACAGAACCGGGTGTACATGCGGAAGAGCATCTCCGTCCAATCCTGGGCATCCGTGCCGCCGGCCCCGGCGTTGAGGGCGAGGAAGCAGTCGTTCCCATCGTAGGGGCCGGAGAGAAGGAGCTGGATCCGCACCCGCTCCACGTCCTCCGCGAGCTTGGCCAGTGCCGCCTCGGCCTCGGCCTGCGTCCCCGCGTCCCCCTCTTCCTCCGCGACCTCGAGCAGGACCTCGACCTCGTCGAGGGCCGCCGTGAGGTGGTCGTACCCGCCGAGGCGGTCCTTGGCGGCCTCGAGCTCCCGCACCTTTCCCTGGGCTGCCGCCCGATCCTCCCAGAACCCGGGGCGGGCCATCTCCTCTTCGATCGCCTTCACCTTTTCCCGCAGCACATCCGCGCCGAGGCTCTGCCCGAGGCGTTCAATGCGGTCCCTAAGATCACGGAGATGTTCGTTCACGAGCGAACCTTAGCCCCCGGCGCCGCCAACTGCAAGCGGGGGCTGTGATCCATCGCGCGCAGAGCCGATAATCCGGGCATGGCGGGGACGCTCTTCGTGTGCTCGACCCCGATTGGGAACCTCGCGGACATCACCCTCCGCGCGCTGCAGACCCTGCGCGAGGCTGACCTCATCGTCGGCGAGGACACACGGCGGACGCGGGCGCTCCTCTCCCATTACGGCATCCACACCCCATTTGCCCCCAGCCTGTACCAGGGAGCAGAGGAGGAGCGGACCCACCAGGTGCTGGCCCTCCTCCAAGAGGGAAAGAGGGTGGCCCTCGTCTCGGATGCGGGGACGCCGCTCCTCTCCGATCCCGGCTATCCGCTGGTGCGGGCGTGCGTAGCGGAGGGGATCCCCGTGGTGCCCGTTCCCGGGCCGAGCGCCCTCCTTGCCGCCCTCGTCGCGTCGGGGCTCCCGCTGGACCGGTTCCTCTTCCTCGGCCACCTCCCCCGTCAGCCCGGCCCCCGTCGGCGGGCCCTCGCGGCGGTGGGCACCGTGGACTGGACGGTCGTCTTCTACGAGTCCCCTCACCGGATCCGCGCCACGCTGGAGGAACTCGCCCAGGTGGCGGCCGCCCGGCCGGTGGTCGTCGCCCGCGAGCTGACGAAGGTCCACGAGGAGTTCGTGCGCGGAACCGCCGACGAGGTGCGGCGCAAGTTCGCAGAGCGGGCGGAGATCCGGGGGGAGATCGTGGTCGTGGTCGGGCCTCCCGACGCGCCAGGATCGCCTCCGGTCCCCCGGGAGAGGACGCGCCAGGTGTACGAAGCCCTCCTCGCCTCCGGCCTCTCCCCCCAGGAAGCCCGCACGATCACGGCCGACCAATTGAACCTGACCCGGCGGGAGGTGTATCGCTCCGTCCATCGCCTCCCGGACTGAGCTGCCCCGGGAAGTTGCCTCGGGGGACCGTCCCCGCGATTGCTCTTCCGCACGGGCTCCCGTAGGATCCAGTCGGGAGATGCACATGGGCACGGTTCGAGCTAGGTCGCTTGCAGGTCGGGGGATGCGATGATCGAGATCGGGAAGGGAACCATGGACGAGAGGCGCGCTTGGTCCCGCGCGCCCCGCCGTGGACCGGGTGCGGGGGGCCTCCCATGACAGAGGGGTTCCCCCTCCTCGACCTCGCCGGTGATCCGTACGCGATCGGATACGGCCATGGCCGCGGGGCGAGATCCCTCATCGCGACCAACCTCGCCCTCTACGTTCGCCGCTACCGGGACGAGATCGGCCTGGGGTGGGCGGAGGTCCTCCGCCGGGCTGGGGTGTGGTTCGCTCGCGTGGCAGAGCTGGATCCCCCCTACGCGGCGATGATGGAGGGCGTGGCCGCGGGTTCCGGGTTCCCTCTCCCCGCGATCGCTGCCCTCAACGCCCGGTACGAGCTCTTCTACGGGGAGTTCGCCGCGACGGGGCTCGCCACGGCGTGCACCTCGTTCGCCCTCCTCCCCGCGCGCACGGGGGGGACGCTTCTGCTTGGGGAGAACTGGGACTGGTTCCCCGAGGTGGAGGGGCTATGGTTGCGGGTCGCCTGGGGCGACCTCACCGTGCTCGCGTTCACCGAGGCCGGAATCGTGGGGGGAAAGATCGGCCTCAACTCGGCCGGGATCGGCCTTGCCGTGAATGGCCTCCTCTCGCACCGCGACCATTGGGATGGGGACGGGGTCCCGTTCCACGTCCGAACGTGGCGCATCCTCTCTTCCCCAGACCTCGCGCGGGCAAGCGCGGCGGTCGCGGACGGAGGGGCGCCGGGATCGGCGAACTTCCTCCTCGGGGACGCCACGACCGGGGAAGCCGTGTCGTTGGAACGAGCGCCGAACGGAACCGCCCGCGTGGAACCCACCGCCGGGATCCTCGTCCACGCCAACCACTTCCTTGCCAAGGAAACGCTGGACGTGCGGGAACCCCTGGCCGAGGAGCGCCGCTCGACCGACCTCCGCCAGAGACGGCTGACGGAGCTCCTCGTCGGCGCGGCGGGACGGGGCCCCATCTCGCTCGCGACCGTCCAGAATTCCCTGCGCGACCACGAAGGGCATCCCGACTCCGTGTGCCGGCATGAGAGCCCCCTCTTCCCCTTGGATCTGAACTACCGGACATCGCTCTCCGCCGTCATGGACCTCGGCGCCGGCCTGATCCACTACACCGCGGGCCCCCCGTGCCAGAGCCCATACCGCACTCTCGGGGTCTAGGAGAACAACGCCACCAGGCGCTGGATCTCCTCCGGCCGCGGGAGGGGACGCAGCCCGACCGGGCCGCCGGAGAGGACGGGGTGCTGTTCCTCGAACGTCGGTCGCTCCTCCTCGTACAGGACCCCGATCGGGATCCGCTCCCCACCGCGGAGGGCTACCGCCAGGGCCTTCATCCGATCCCGCTTGTCGTGGCCGCCTTCCTCCAGGTGGTCGAGCCGCTTTTGATACCACGCGAAGTTCTGGACCCTATTCCAGCTCGGACACGGGTGGAGGACGTTCACGAGGGAGAACCCCTTGTGCCGAATGGCCTCGGCGATGAGCTGCCCCGTCCGCTCCACCTCCCCGGAGAAGCTCTGGGCTACGAACGGGGCCCCGAGGGCCACGGCGAGGGCAAGCGGGTTCAATGGGGAAGAGAGGGAACCGAACGGCTGAGCGCGGGTCCTGTACCCCACTGGGGCCGTGGGGGAAGCCTGGCCCTTCGTGAGCCCGTAGACACGGTTGTCGTGGGCGATCACGGTGAGGTCCACGTTGCGGCGGATGTTGTGGAGGAGATGGTTCCCCCCTTCGCCGTACAGGTCACCATCCCCAGACTCGGCGATCACGGTGAGGTCGGGGCGGGCGAGCTTGAGCCCAGCCGCGGCGGCGATCGTCCGCCCGTGGAGGCCGTTGAACCCGTTCACGTTGAGGTAGTGTACGATCTTCGCTGCCTGGCCGATCCCGGTGACGAGGACGACCCGGTGCGGGGGGAGGCCCAGGGAAGAGAGGGCCTGGGCCAGCGCCTCCCGGATCTGAAAGTTCCCGCATCCCGGGCACCACGCGATCTCCACATCTGCAAGGTACTGCTCCGCGTTCATCCCCTCACCTCCTCGACGATCTCCTGAGCGGTGAAAGGCCGTCCGTCATAGCGAGGGACGAACCGGCGCGGCCGAAGGCCCGCCTCGGCAGCGATCAACTTCCCCATCTGTCCGGTGGCCGTCCCCTCCACGAGGACGACCTCGTCAGCCTCGTCCCACACCCGCTCGAGCTCCTCGGTCCGCAGGGGGCAGAGCTCGCGGAGGTGGAGGTGGGCGTACTCCTCCCCGAGGATCTCCACCGCTTCCCGGATCGCCCCATAGGTGGACCCCCACCCGAGGAGAACCCGCTTCCCACGGAACAGCCCCGCCGGGTAGATCTCAGGGGGCGAAACCTCTCCCCGGAGCCCGTCCCCCTTGCGCAGGCGCTTCTCCACCATCGCCTTCCTGATCGCGAGGTCCTCGGTGATCCGGCCGGAGGTGTCGTGCTCGTCGGAGTCCACGAGGACGAGCTTATTGGACACTCCCGGGAGCGCTCGGGGCGAGACCCCGGTTGGGGTAAGGGCAAACCGGTCGTACTGTCCCATTCGCCCCAGTTCGTCCGCGGTGAAGACATGGCTGCGCAGTGCGATCCTCGCTGGATCGAGGGCCGGGACGACCTGATACGAGTCCACAAGGAACTGATCGGTGAGGATGATCGCGGGGATCTGGTACTCCTCCGCGAGCTCGAACGCCCGCATCGTAAGGTAGAACGCGTCCTCCGGGCCCGTGGGGGCAGCGAGGTAGCGGGGGAACTCGCCGTGGCCCGCGTGGAGGGCGAACAGGAGGTTCTCCTGCCCGGTCCGGGTGGGGAGTCCCGTCGCCGGCCCGGGCCGCTGGCCGAGGTGGATCACAACCGGGGTCTCGATCATCCCCGCCAAGGACAGCCCCTCCACCATCAGCGCAAACCCTCCCCCCGAGGTGGTGACCATGGATCGGGCCCCCCCGTAGGAGGCCCCAAGCGCCATGTTGATCGCTGCGATCTCATCCTCGGCCTGCTCGACGACAATCCCGTACTCCGCCGCGTGACGGGCGAGGAATTCCATGACCGGCGTCCCGGGGGTCATGGGGTAGGAGGAGAGGAACCGACACCCCGCCGCGAGCGCCCCTGCTCCCACTGCCTGCCCGCCCGTGAGGAGCATCTTCTCCCCGCGTCCGAACTGGGGGGGAGGAAGACGCCCAACCTCGCCCCAGACCTGTTCGTAGCCGAGGGCGAGCGCACGCAGGTTCGGCTCCGCCTTCTCCCCAAATGTGTCCCCGACCTCGTCGGCCACGATGCCCGGATCGAGCCCAAGGAGCCGCACCCCTGCTCCAAGGAGGACCACCCCGGCCGCGATGGGGAGGCCAAGCTCCTCCCGGGCGAGCCGCACCGCGGGCACGGATGTGACGGCATCGTCCTTCACCCCCTCGTCCGCGACCACGCGCCCCCCCGCGCGAAGGTGGGGCCGGTATAAGTTAAGCATCTCCTCGTTGAGGGCGAGGAGGAGGTCGGCGTCGCGCGCCGTGGCCGCAACCGGAATGTCCCCGATGCGGAGGGTGAACGCGTTCTCCCCACCCCGAATCCGGGAGTGGTAGGAGAGCTCCCCGTGGACGTACAGGCCACGGCGGAAGAGGCTCCGCGCGAGGATGTCGCCCAGGGTCTGCACGCCCTGCCCCGCCGCGCCGGCGATCCGCACAACGAGGTCCATCGTTAGGCCCCCCTCCGCGCAGGGATCCGGACACTTGTCCTACCCCCTTGACAAGGGGCTACGGCTGTCGTACTTCTCTTTGTGCCGGGCAGAAGCCCGGTTTTCGGTTGCGTCTATTCGCGAAAAAGCCGTTTCCAAAAGGGCTTCTCGTCCTGCCGCCGTTCCACCGCCGTGACCTCACCCGCCGCCTCCGCCGCACCGACCGCCTCGTCCCATCTCCCCCGCGCGCGGGCCTTCCCCTCCCACAGGGAGGCAAAGCGGACCACCGCCGCACGGGCATCGTCCCGCGCCACGGCGGAACCGGCCTGGGCAAGCGACCGCAGCACCTCGTCGAGGGACGCGATCTCGGGGCGGATGTGGGCCTCCCCCCCCTCGCGCACGAGGACGTACCGTGTCGCATCGGCGATCAATCCGAACGCGCTCGCGTCCACGGTGCCGAGGGGGAGGCCCTCCTCGACGAACTCGCGGTCCGCCTCGAGGTACTCCCGTTGCAGACGCTCCCGCCACCCCATCTAGCGGCCCTTGAACACCCGGAACGCGTTGTGGTGTTCCTCTTCGTCGGCGAGGATTCCCTCGAACAGCTTCTTCGTGGTGAAGTCCTCTTCCTTCATCGCGAGCTTGATGATGTCGCGGTAGAGGGCGATCGCCTCCTCCTCGGCCTTGATGTCGAGGTCGATCATCTGGGAGAGGGTTTTCCCGACCTCAATCGGCGCCGGTTCGGTCGTCGGCTCGCCTCCGAGGTAGTCCAGCCGCTCCGCGATCGTCTCGGCGTGCTTCATCTCCGTGATCGCGATCTTCTTCAGCCGGTCCGTGACCTCGAGCGACTCGATCCCCGTGGCCCGCACGTGCTGCCACATGTACTGGATCGAGACCTGGATCTCCCGGGAGATCGCCATGTTCAGCATCTCCTTGAGCTTCTTCGATGCCATACCGATCCCTCCTTTTCCGGCATGGTAACCGGCTCCGGGCGGGAGGGCTAATCGGCGTGGGCCCACTTTCTTCTCCCCGACCAGCAGGCGACTATCGCCGCTCCCCCGGGTGTGCCGGGGCTAAGCCAGCTCGACCAGGACCCTCAACCAGTTGAGGAGAAGGCGCGGCATGAGGAAGTTCTGGCGCACGTGCTCCCGGCCTTGGGAGCCGATCCGATGGCGAAGCTCGGGATCCTGCAGCAGTCGGGTCACCAGGCTCGCCGCCCCCTCGTAGTCCCCGGGCTCGACGAGGTACCCGGTCTGATCGTGGATGACCTGTTGGGGGATCCCCCCCACGTTGGTCGCCACGACCGGGGTCTCCTTCCACAGTGCCTCGGACACGGTGAGGCCGAACCCCTCACGGCGGGACAGCTGCATCACCACCGCCGCCGACTGTTGAAGGGCGTTCACGAGGAGGGCATCGGTCTGGGTGATGAGGTACACGTCCCCCATCTCCTGCACCTGCTCCTGCACTTGAGAGAAGATCTGCGGCCCCTCGGGATCATCAGTGGCCATGCTCCCGATCAGCACCAGTCGACAATCCACTTCAGCCTTGACCAGGCGGAACACCTCCAGCACCCCCAGGGGGTCCTTCCACTTGTCGAACCGGGAGACCTGGACGAGGATGGGTTTATCGAGGGGAATCTCGTACTGGTCGAGCTTCTCCGCCAGTTCGTCTGCCGTCAACTCCCGGTTGAGCTCGGACAGGGGATCGATGGCCGGGGCGATGATGTGGGTGTCCACGGGCAGATCGGGCTTGCGGAACGCCTCCGACGAGACGACCACCCCGTCGTAACGGAGGATGAACGGTTTGAGTGCCTCCCATACCGGATCGTGAGGCGTGGAGATGTCGATGTGGCACCGCCACACCCAGGGGTTCACCCGCTGTTGGTAACGGATCATGGGGAGAGGTTGAGGGTCGTGGACGATGATGATGTCATGGTCCGCAAGAGGGCTGTACCGAGCGAAGGCCTCGTTCACCTGCAGGTAGTCGGCCACCTCGCGGTCGGTCAACTCGACGGGCTCCCCCTGGAGAGCGTTGTGAAGTTTCTTCGTAACCTGAAACAGGGAAGGGTCCCCATACAGCAGGCTCCAGTCGGCGTTGATCCCGACGTCGTTCATCAGTGGGATGAGCGAGTGGAGCATCCCCGCCACTCCTCCCCCGTGGAACGTGGAGTTCACGTGGAGGAGCCGCAATCCGTACAGCGGGCGCGCCGCCTGGAACACGGCTGCCACCATCTCTTCCCCGACGTAGGGTACGTACCGCTCGATGCCCAATGCTTCCATGGACTAGGGGGTGGCCCCCCGTTCACCTCCGGATAGTAAACGATGGAATCCCTCGGGGACCACGGCCGACCACAGCTGAAGGTCACACCCTTCGCCCGGGATCTCGCCTGGTCCACGGAGGCCCTTCTCCTCGTCCCAGTAGAATAGCTCAACGAACCCAAGATCGGCAAGCGCGTAGAGCACCCGCTCGGCGGTGGCGAGGACGTCGGGGAGGCGGTGGACGATCGCCCCGCGGGCGATGAACCATTGTTCAAACGGCCAAATCGCGCCCTGGTGGTACCCAGTGGAGGAGTAATCCGGTTGACTCGGGGCGTAGGTACGGAACCCGTAGGGGGTGGCCAGCTCACCCGCCCGGCCGAGGATCCGCTCCCGCTTCTCTGGGGGCACGTCCTCCGGCTTGAGGTAGGCGAGTAAGTGCAGCCCGTCCGAGCTCACCCCCGGGATGAGGCGTCTTCCATCGTGGGCCAGGGCAGGGTAGGCGGTGGCCTCGTCCCATAGCTTTCGCCAGATCGCTCCCGCTGTAGCCCAGGCCTGCCGAGCGAGCGCAGTGGGGGAGAACCCGAGGTCGAGGGGCTCGGTCAGCGCGGCCAGCGCGCGGAGGGCGGCGACCGTCTGGGCCTGGACCAGGGTGTAGGTCACCGGGAACCGAAGCTCTCGCTGCCCGGGGAGGAATGAGTCCTTCCAGTACGTACTAGAGAGGAGGTACCGCTCCGCCTCCGCATGGCGGGGGTCCTCCCAAACCAGGTCGTCTTCGAGGTGGCGGAGCACGTACTCCCCCGCCGCCTGCAGTGCATCTCGGATCGCAGTCAAGCTCACCCCCTCACCGGTACGCAAGCACTGCGCCGCCCCGATAAGGAACAGTTGGCTTGTCTCGCAAGCGTTGTACCGGGTGGAGAGGCCTTCGTGCTCATGAGGACTGAACTCGTGGATCACCCGGCCTGGCTCCTCTCCGGTCCGCGGGTCCCGCTGGCAGCCGATGGTCCTGGCACAAAACCGTACTGTTTCCCGGATGAGCGACCCATCGCCAGCGATGAGCCCCGCCGTGAGGAGGTCACGGGGGAAGATCCCGAACCGAACCCTGTTCCCCATCATCCCGGCGTTGGCGAGCCTGAACCGTTCCCCGTCCACCGTGACCTCAGTCCGCAGGCGCGGGAGGGCTCTCCCCCCCTCTTCCCTCAGCTGGACCCACTGGGGCATCGTCACCCCTTGACCGCCCCGGCGAGGATGCCGCGGACGAAGTACCGCTGCAGGGAGAGGAAGACGATCATCGGGACAATCATGGAGATGAACGCAGCTGCGGTGAGGAGGTGCCAGTCCTGGCCCCGCGACCCCACGAGGAGGGAGAGCTTCAGGGTCAGAGGGGCGACCTCCTCAAACCCTCCCAGGTACACCAGGGCCACCAGGAGGTCATTCCACACCCACAGGAATTGGAAGATCCCGGCCGAGGCGAGCACCGGGACCGACAGCGGGAGCACCAGCTTCACGAACGCGCGGAACGGGGTCGCCCCATCGATGAATGCAGACTCGAAGAGCTCCCGCGGCAGAGCCCCAAAGAAGTTGCGCAGAAGGTAGATCATGAGCGGGAGCCCATAGCCGGCGTGGGCAAGCCAGATCCCCGGGAAGCTGCCGGAGAGCTTGAGGACGTTGAACATGCGCAGCACGGGAATGAGGGTCATCTGGAGCGGGATCACGATGAGCCCAATCACCATCATAAGGAGGAACTGCCGGCCGCGAAAGTTCATCCACGCCAAAGCGTAGGCAGCGAGGGCCGCGATGGCGAGAGTAAGCAGGGTTGTAGGGACAGTAATGATGAAGCTATTCAGGAAGGCGCGGCCCATCCCCTGTTGGGTGAGAACCTCGCGGTAGTTGGCCAGCGTGAACTTGCTCCAGTAGCTAGGAGTGACGAGGGCCGTCCACCATCCGGACGAGAGGAGGTCCTGCCGGGGCCGGAACGAGCTCACGAGGAGCCCCAACGACGGGGCAAGCCAGATCACGGCGAGGGTGATGATGAGGAGGTGAAGAGGCAGCCTCTTGAGAATCCGGGTGGCTTTCATCGCACTGCCTCCTGGGTTCGGAACCGCCGGATGTTGATGACGAGGAATGGGATGATCGCCAAGAAGAGGACCACCGCGATCGCGCTCGCCAGACCGTAGTTGTTAAACTGGAACATCTCGTTGTACATGCGGTTGGCGATCACATCGGTGTCGTAGGCCCCGTTCGTCATCATGTACACGATGTCGAACACCTTGAGGACGAACACGATCATCGTCGTCGTCACCACGGCCAGGGTGGATTTGAGGAAGGGGATGGTGACGTGGCGGAACACCTGCCACTCGTTGGCCCCGTCGATCCGGGCTGCCTCCTGCATCTCCTTGGGGATCCCTTTGTAGGCGGCGGAGAGGACGACCATGCAAAACCCGGTCCACACCCACACCCCGACCGCGATCAGGGCTAGGTTGTTGATCCACGGCCGCTCGATGAGCCATCCCACTGGCTGCCCTCCCAACGCGACCACAATCGCATTGAGGAGGCCGATCTGGGGGGCAACCACCGGGCGGAACGCGTACACAAACCGCCAGATCACCCCCGCTGCCACATAGGAAATGGCCATCGGGAGAAAGATCACCGACTTGATGATGGCTTCGTAGCGCACCCGGTCGAGGAGCACGGCGAGGACGAGGCCCATTCCTACTGTGAACAGGGTGAACACGACGAGCCACAGGAGGTTGTTGCGGAACGCGATGAGCATCGGTCGGGACGTGAAGGCCTGAATGTAGTTCTGGAACCCAACGAATGTATCCGAACGCGGGCCATAGAAGCTGAGGCGGATCGTCTCCACGCTCGGGTAGACGAGAAACACCCCCAGGAGAAGGAGGGCGGGGGCGAGGTACAGCCAGTGAGCACGTCCCATGTTCATGCCAATCTCCTTGGAAAGGAGTGTCCGCCGGGGCGGGATGCTCCGCCCCGGCGCACAACAATCGGTGCCTTAGTACGCGGCCTGCGCCGCGGCCTCGATCTCCTGGAGCACCCGATCGAGCGGCACGCCCGACACGTAGTCGAGGATGCCCTTCCAGAACGCGCCCGACCCCACCGCGGCCGGCATGAGGTCCGAGGCGTCGAACCGGAAGATCTCGGCGCCCTTGAGGATCTCCGCCGCCTGGGCGGTCAGCTGATCTGGATAGATGCTGGGATCTACGTTCACGTTGGTAGCGAGCTTCCCGAGCGCCCCGCACCAGATGGCCTGGGCCTCTGGACCAGCCAGGTATTGGAGGAACGCCCGTACCTCAGGGGTGTCGCGGAACGCGGAGATGAGGTCGCCCGCCCCGAGGAGCGGAGTGCCCCACTTGGGGTCGATCGGCGGGAACACGAAGAACGCCACGTCCCGATCGAGATCGAGCTCAGGGTGAGCACCGGCGATGAAGCTCTTGATGAACGTGGCCTGACGGTGGAGGTACGCGCCCGGGGTGGGATCCCACAGGACCGCCGGGGAGTCCCCGAAGTTGATGGAAAGAGCCCCGGTCGTGCCGCCGTAGACATAGGCCTTGTTGCGGACGATCGCCCCGAACAACTCAAACGCCCGCTTCACCGCAGGGTGGGTCCAGGGGATCTCGTGGTTCACCCACTGGTCGTAGAGCTCAGGGCCAGCGGTGCGAAGCATGATGTCCTCAATCCAGTCCGTCCCCGGCCAGCCAGAAGCCGCCCCGGACTCGAGGCCCACCGCCCACGGTACCTTGCCCCGGGCGGCTAGCGTCTCGGTGATGTACAGGAGCTCATTCCAGGAGTCCGCAGGCGCCAGCCCCTCAGCATAGAGGGCATCGGGGTTGTACCACACTAAGGACTTGAGGTCAGCGGAGATGAAGATCCCATAGACCTTACCATTCACAGTGGCCAGGTCCACGAACGCCGTTGGAAACTGGGTGAGGTCGACGAGGTCGTCCACTGGGATGAGGGCCCCGCGGGCCACGAACTCCGCCATCTGCCCAGGGTTGGGCATCCCGGCGAGATCCGGCGGGTTCCCCGCCGCCACCCGGGTGGCGAGGATCGTCGGGAGATCCCGGCCTACGCTCTCCACCCGGACTGTGATCCCGGTCTGGGCCTGGAAGGCGTCCGCCACCTTCTGGAACGCCGCCAGCTCGTCCCCGCTCCACAGGACCATGATCGTCACCGCTCCCTGGGCGAGGCCCCCCACAAGACCTGCCAACAGCAGACCAACCACCAGTCGCTTTGTCATCTGCTACCTCCTTTCCTTCTTGGTGTAACCGTGTCCCTCTTCGCTCGAGAACTCCTCCTCCCTCTCTCACCTCCTTGTTCTGTAAACAAGGCCTCGGGGTCATCACGCAGGTGTTGCACTACCGCGATCGCGGCACCGAGGGCCGCGGCCGGGCCGCGCTTCATGGCGAGGGTCACCTTATGCTGGTCCGGGAACTCCCCGGCCAGCTCCGCGCGGAGCCGACGGCGACACCCGGCGAGGAACGCCTCCGCGTCCGCCCCCAACAGCTCAGCATGGAAGACCACCCGCTCCGGGTCGAGGAGGGTCACGGCATGGACGAGGAACCCAACCGCCCGGTCCACGAGGAGATCCACCCTCTCCCCCGCGCTGCAGCCCTTGATCTCCTCGTTCGTTACGTACGCCCGGTACAGGGAGCCGCCGTGGCCGTGGGCTCCCCGGTACGGGCGCCCATCCACGAGGAGGCTTGCTCCGAACCGCACCTCCCCAGCGAGCCCAGGACGAAGGGCGACATAGAGGAGCGTGCCCTCCGTCCATCCCGAACCCCACGCTTCGGCGAGGGCCATCACGTGGGTGTCGTGGTGCACGTGGACCCGCGCGGGGACCTCCCGTTCCAGAATGTCCCGAACCGCCACCCCTCGCCAGGAGGGCATCGTTGCCCCCCCAAAGCTTGCCACCCCATTGGTGACGAACGCCGGGAGGGCAACGCCGACCCCACCGACGCGGGGCCACGTGACACGCAAACCTGTGAGCCACTCCGTGAGCTCCTCCCCCACCTGGCGCAGCAGGGGGACCGGCTCCTCCGAACCACCGTCCAGCGCCAGCGTGAAGGACTCCTGAGGGTTCCCCCATAGATCGGACAGCACGAACGTGAGCTGGGGAAGCTCGAGGTCCACCCCGACCACACCGCGGACGCTCCCGTCGAGGCGGTACACCGTTGCCGGCCGGCCACCCCGCAGGGATCGCGTCCCCACAGGGACGACGAGGCCACGGCTCACGAGGTCAGCGAGGGCCTTCTCCACCGTGGGGCTCGATAGCCCCAGGGAGGTCTCAAGCTCCCGCCGTGTGGCCCCGTCCGGGCGCCACAACGCCTGAAGTAGCTTAGAGCTCGCTTTTGTGCTCATTTTGGCCAAACGTTTTGCAAAAGCAACTGTACCCGGTGGGGAGCGGCCGGTCAACCCCCCTGGTCGCCCGGCGGGACGGGCGACAGCGCAGGCCGGCGCGGAACACCGGGCTCCCCCGTGCCCTGTAGCCAGAAGAATCGCCAGTTGTGGGAGGGTCGTCCCACCGACTTCTCCATGCTCCCCAGCCGGTCGTCCTACCCCGTAGCCCCTCCCTCCGTGGCGTCGTAGGGCGACGCGTGAGCGTCAGGATCACGTCTTGTGGATGAGGCCGTTCTCCCTTGCCCTGCTTTGTTCGCCCTGATATGCTGACGATCTTGATTCAGGCCACCGAGAGTTGCGGAGCGTAACGAGGAGAACATGGGGGGAATCTCGCGGTACATAGCGCAGCGGCTGATGCTGACGATCCCGATGCTCTTCATCCTCGTGACGATTGTGTTTGTGATCCTGCGGGTGATGCCCGGAGATCCGGTGCTTGCCATGCTGGGAGGAAGGAACGTCTCACCGGCAGTCCTCGAAGCGCACCGGCAGAAGCTTGGACTCGATAAGCCCCTGATTCACCAGTACGGGGAGTACTTGGGGCAGATCATCCGGGGCGATTTCGGCACGTCGATGAGCACCAGCCAGCCCGTCCTCAGGGAGCTCTTCAGCCGCCTTCCGGCAACGGTGGAACTCGCCATCTTCGGGCTTCTCGTAGCAGTTCTCCTAGGGTTTGTTACAGGTGTGATCGCAGCCACCCGGCCTGGCCAGGTCATTGACCATGTGATACGGGTATTCCACATTGGCTCCTTTGCCGTTCCCTTGTTCTGGTTTGGACTCATGCTTCAGGTGTTTGTCGCAGTGAAGCTCGGCTGGCTCCCCGTTGCTAAGCCCCTGAGCGGGAGCATATCCTACGCCTTCCAATCGAAGACAGGCTTCTTCCTGCTTGACGGGATGCTCCAGGGACGCTGGGACTGGGTGGCCGACGCGGCGAAACACCTCGTTCTACCGGCGATCACCCTGGGGTTCGCTCAAGCGGGTTTCTTGGGGAGGATGACACGGGCCAGCATGCTCGAGGTCCTTGACGCTGACTATGTTACGACAGCAAGGGCCAAGGGCTTACGGGAATGGGGGGTTGTCTTGAGGCATGCGCTGCGCAACGCTCTCATCCCCATCGTTACGGTGTTCGGGCTCCAGTTCGCCATCCTTATGGGGGGGGCGGTTCTCACGGAGACGGTCTTCTCCTGGCCGGGGGTCGCGAGCTACCTGATGACCTCGATCACGGCCCGTGACTACCCCGCGATCCAGGGGACCGTGATCTTCATCGCGATTTTCATCTCAGTGATCAACCTGATCATTGACGTCCTGTACACCGTGATCGACCCCCGCGTGAGGTACTGAGGTGACGATAAAACCGAGCTCAAACAACGTCGTTCATGGGTTGGCGCAAGCCATGAGCCGCATCGGCCGCGGCGCACGGGTAGTCGCCCGTGAGCGAATCCTCCTCGTTGGAATCGTGATTGTGAGCGGATTTATCATCATAACCATCCTCGGGCAGGTTCCGGGCTTCACGCCCTATGACCCGGTGTACTACCGAAGCGCGCCACGGTTGCAGGGCCCCTCAGCCCAACATTGGATGGGCACCGACCAGCTCCAACGGGATGTGTTCAGTCGCGTCATCAGCGGCGGCAAGGCATCGTTGATCGTCGCGTTTTCCGCTGTTGCCATCAGCATGGCCGGGGGGGCGGTTCTCGGATGGATCTCTGGCTTCTTCGGGGGGTGGCTCGACCGAGGTCTTTCACTCACGATGGACGCGCTCTACTCGTTTCCGTCCATCATCCTTGCGATCACCCTTGTCGTCGTCCTCGGTGCAGGGCTACAGCCGATGATCTGGTCAGTCGCGATTGTCTACGTGCCAACCTACTTCCGGGTCTCACGGGCGGAGGTGCTGAAGGTCCGCGAAACGACCTACATCGAGGCCATCCGTGCCGTCGGGGCGTCTAGAACCCGTATTGTCTTGCGTCACATGGCGCCCAACACAGTAAATGCGATCATGGCGGTGTCATCGTTCAACCTGGCGGACGCGATCCTCACAGTGGCCGCGCTGTCGTTCCTTGGATTCGGTCTCCCACCTCCTGCCCCTGACTGGGGGTTTGACATTCAGAACGGCCAAAAGTACCTGCAGTCTGGGTCTTGGTGGTTGATCACCTTCCCTGGACTGATGATTGTCTTTCTCTCCCTGGGATTCGGATTGATCGGAGAAGGGGTAAGCGATCTTGTCAATCCGAAGCGAAGGCACAAGATCTAGTTGACCCGGAGATCGCTGACCTCTCCAGATCCTGGGCAGCCTGGATCGGGCCTACCACCTGGAGATAGATGGGAACGAGGCGAACTCAAGAGCAATGGAGCGAGGTCCGCGTCGTCGGGGTGGCGGGAGTGCCCCCTTGGCCATTCGGCTCGCCCGAGGGGGAGAAGCACCCTCGCTTGATCGTGCCCGCCCCAAAATCCAGGTACCATGCCCTCAGACGCCGCCCGGACGGGCAGTTGACCTGCACACCCTTCCGTGCTAGGATGCGCTACTAAGGTTGTGCTGTACGGCACTAGGGGGAGGTGATAACCGGACGCATCATTGGTCTAGTTCCGTGGTGATCCTTCGTGGCTCACAAGGAGGGGCAAAGTGGCGAAAATGGTGAGGACGCTGGTTGTTCTGGTGACTGTTGGATTGCTTGGATTGGGTGCGTGGGCCGCCGAACCTCTGATCATGGGGACGACAGACCGCGTCACAGAGCTCTCGTTCGAAAACTCCTATGACGCCTTCACTTGGCACGTGCTGCGTCATACCACGGGCGCTCTCGTCAAGCTTGACGACGAGACGTTGGAGATCGTCGGGGATCTAGCTCAGAGTTGGGAGATCTCAGACGACGGCATGGTCTACACCTTCCACCTTCGTCCCGGACTCAAGTTCTGGGATGGGAAGGACTGTGATGCTCAGGCGGTGAAGTTTGCGTTGGACAGGACGATCCGCCTCGATGGTCCGAAGGGTGGCGTCGGGTTGATCAAGCCCTATATCCAGAAGATTGAGGCAGTAGACAAGCTCACGGTTCGGATCACACTCACCTATGCGGACGCCGTTTTCCTGTCGCGGATGACGAGCCAGGTCGCCCCGGCGCTGATCTACTCCCTTGACCCATCTGTCGGCGAGAATGAATACACCCGGGGCCGGTACGCGGGAACTGGACCGTACAAGCTTATTGAGTACAAGCCCGACCAATACGTGAAGTACGAGGCCTACGACGGATACTACGGACCCGCACCGAAATCGCGCGAGGTCATCGAGGTCATGTACGCCGACGCGGCGACCCTACGCGCGGCAATCGAGGCCGGAGATGTTGACTTCGTGTTCCGCACCCTGGCTCCCCAGGACATCGCAGACTTGGAGAAGAACCCCAATGTCATCGTCGAGTACTGGCCACCGAGCCCAGGAATCCGATACCTCCTCTTCAACGTCACCCAACCCCCGGTGGATGAAGTCCTCGTGCGCCGCGCGATCGCGTACGCAGTTGACCGACAAGCGATCATCGACCAGGTGTTCAGCGGCATCGTTGACCCGATCTACACGATGGTGCCGAATGTCGATCCGCCGTTCTTCGGTGCCCTGCCGACGTTCCCCGAGCGGGACCTCGCGGTAGCGCGGGAGCTCCTCACCAAGGCCGGCTACAGCAAGGACCGACCAGTCGAGCTCAATCTGTGGTATACGCCCAGCCACTATGGGACGTTCGAGGCTGATGTAGCGACGGTTATCGCGGGGAGTCTTGAGGAAACCGGGATGATCAAGATACATATCCAGTCCCTAGAGTGGGCCGCTTACTCCGAGCGCATGTCACAGGGGGGCTTCGACATGTTCCTGCTGGGCTGGCACCCGGACTACCTTGAGACCTCGAACTTCCTGGCTCCGTGGTTGACTGAGGCTCCCGAGTCGATGGGGACATTCATGAACCATCACCCGAACTACGAGGCCTACAAGTGGATGCTCGAACTGGCCACATCTACAGTGGACATCGCTGAGAGATCGGGACTATACAAAGGTGTCCAGATCTTGAGCACAATTGACGTACCATGGGTTCCACTGTGGTCGATGACGGACGAGATGGTCACCGCGCGTCGGCCAAACGTGAAGGGGGTCATGCTCGACATCACGATGGACATCAACCTCTACCGCATCTACAAGGAGTAGGTTGCTGGTCGCAAACCTCCAGGGGGCCGAGCCTCGGCCCCCTGGTCTTTCTCCTCTCCCGTTGGTTCCCACCCTCACGCTGGGGTCCGCCGCGCGGGCCTTGCTCTTGGCCAAGGGAATCCCTGGTTCCCCCATATCCCCCGTCCCTCAGGCGGAGGATCGCCCTCCGGCCCTCATCGTTTCCGGAGGAAGATGACGAGAAAGGGCGATCCGCGCTGCGTTCAGCCCAGCGAGGCGGCCGGTGGAGAAGGCAGCTTGGAGGTTGTAGCCCCCGGTATCGCCATCCACATCGAGGATCTCGCCGGCGAAGAACAGGCCCGGAATAAGCCGGCTTCCCATCGTCTTCGGATCCACTTCGCTCAGGCGGACCCCGCCCCGGGTGACGAGCGCCTCGTCCCACCCCCCGAGCGCGAGAACGGGGAACGGGTGCCCCGAAGTGCGGCCCCCGGCGAGGCTCACCGCCAGAGCACGGTGGGCGTCCCGTGGCAGGTCCGCCGCCCTCGTCCCCGGGGCCAGGCCGTGGGCAACGACCACGGACCGAGCCAGCCGTTCGGGGACGCCCATCTCGTGGAGGACGCGGACCACGGCCCGCTTCCCATGCTCCTCAATGCGCGCCCTCAGGCGCTCCGCTACGGTGGGGAGATCGCCCCCGCTCGGAAGAAGCGGGACGCGCAGCTCATCCCCGGGACGGACGTGGCGGGAGAGGTCAAGGACCGCGGGGCCGGAGAGGCCACGATGGGTGAACAGGACATCCCCCCTCGCCTCAGCTTGGCGCCGTCCGCCGCGAACGACAGCCACTGCCGTGCCCGGGAGCGAGACCCCAGCACAGCCCGCGAACGGAGCGAACGCGTCCCGTTCAATGATGAGCGGAGTGAGCGCGGGGTGGGGCGGGACGATTTGGTGCCCGAGCGACGCGGCCAGGCAGTAGCCATCGCCAGTGGCCCCGAGCGCCGGGTACGACCGGCCGCCGGTGGAGAGGATGAGGGTCCGTCCCTCGGCCACCGGTCCGCCGCGGTCATGAGCCCGGACGACGAACCCTCCCCGCTTTGCCTCCACAGACCGCGCCCGGACGCCTGTTCGGATCTCCACCCTTTCGCGGCGGGCCTCCCCGAGAAGGAGGTCGAGCACGTCCTGCGCCCGGCGGGAAGCGGGGAACACACGGCCATCTCGATCTTCGACCAGGGGAACGCCCCGCTCGGCGCAGTAGGCAGCGAGATCCGCGTTCGAGAACGCGTACAGGGCCGGCCTCAGGAACCGCCCCCCGGCGCCCGGGCGGTCCCCCCCTCCGTAGTGGTCGAGGAAGTCCGTGACCTCCCCCCCGTGCGTCAGGTTGCAGTGCCCCCCGCCGGAGGCGAGGAGTTTGCGGCCAGGGGTAGGCATCCGTTCGAGCACGATCGTCCGCGCCCCCCACTCCGCCGCGGACACGGCCGCGAACAGGCCCGCCGGCCCCCCGCCCACGACCACCACGTCCCATACCATGAGCTCAGTGTAGCGTCGAGAGCACATGAGACAGCGCCCGATCCCGCATTGCCCGCGGGACGGGGTCCGCCACGCCTCTGACTGGCCCTGACATGAGCGCGGTGACAGGCTACGATCAGGGTATGGACCGCGTCCTTGGCCGGGAGACGGTGGCCCGCTTGCCGAAGTTCGACCTCCACGTCCACCTCGACGGCTCGCTCCGTCCAGGAACGGTGCGCGAGCTGTGGGATGCCTTGCCCATGCGGCACCGGCCGCGCATCGCCACCGAGGTGGAGAAGGCCGTCCTCCCCCCCGTGCCGTGTCCGCTCGAGGAGTACCTGGAGGCGTTTCGGATCACGGTCTCCCTCCTCCAGACGGCAGAGGCCCTGGAACGGGCGGCGTGGGAGCTCTGCGAGGATGCGGCGAGCGAAAACGTTGTCTACATCGAGATTCGATTCGCTCCCCTCCTCCACCTGCGGCGAGGCCTGAGCCCGAGCGCGGTCGTCGAGGCCGTGCTGGCTGGAATGCGGCGCGCCGAGGCCGAACTTCCCATCTCCACCGGGCTCATCCTGTGCGCGATGCGGAACGAGCCCGTGGAACGGTCGGCGAAGGTGGCCCGGCTCGCTGGCCGGTACCACGACCAGGGGGTGGTGGGATTCGACCTCGCAGGCCCCGAGCGGGGGTTCCCCCTCCTCCCCCATGCCGAGGCGATCCGCCTCGCCCAGGAGGCGGGCGTTCACGTAACCCTCCACGCTGGGGAAGGCTGCTGCCCGGAGCACATCGGGGAAGCCCTCGATCTAGGGGCGGAGCGGATCGGGCACGGGGTGTACCTGTTCCAGGACCCCGCTGTAGAGGAGAGGGTCCGCGCGGGGCGGATCCCGCTCGAAGCCTGCCCGACGAGCAACCTCCAGATCTCGGGGTTCATGCGCTCCCTCTCCGACCACCCCCTCCAGCGCTACCTCGAGTTGGGGATCCCGGTGACCGTGAACACGGATAACCGGCTCATGTCCCAGACCTCCGCGACCGAGGAGCTGTGGCGAGTCGTGGACACGTTCAGCCTGGGCCAAGACGAGGTGCGGGCGCTCCTCATCGCGAGCGCCGCGGCTTCGTTCGCCCCTTCCGGGATGAAGGACGCCCTCCGGGCCGAGGTCGAGGAAGCGCTGTAACCTGATCTGGTTCGAAGTTCTCGCCCGGTGGACAACCGGGGAAGCCCGGCGCCTCATAGCGGGCGGAGGGGCATCCCACTTGCCCCGCCCCCCCCTCGCACCCTAGAATGGCGTTTGTTCCGAAGGGGGTGGTGGGTGTGAGACGGATGTCCCTGATCGCCTTCGCGCTGGGTTGCCTCGCCCTGCCTTCGTGGGGATGGACGGTGCAGACGGATGCATTCCTCTGTGGGGGGGAGAAGCGGGGGGAGGAGTGCTGGCTCTCCAACGCGCGGCTAACGGACACGGCCACCTGGCACGTGTCGAATGTCCCACCAGGGGCTGCCCTGACCCTCGTCCTGGAAGGGGTGGCGGACGATCTCTGCGCAACGTGCCAAGCGGCGCGGGACGTCCTCGTGCGCCTGTACTACCGATCCCCAGGCGAGCCGTACTGGCAGCGCGCGGAGCTGTGGCTCCGCGCCACAACCGCCGACTCTGCCCAGTGCCTGGTAGGCTATCCAGTGCGGGGCGAGACGCGGATCTTCCCCACCGGCTCTGAACTCGTGATCACCGCCCAGCGCGTGCTGGGGTGCGACCCCCACGTGGGCTTCTCGTGGGGCAGCCTCACCTTCGAGGCCGCGCCCGTGGCCGCCACACCGATCCCATTGCCCACGCTGCCCACCCCTCCACCCCCGCCCGAGCCTCCCCCGCCGCCTCCCGAACCGACGTGCCTCGCTGGCTCAGGCTTCCTCTGCTCCCCCGGTGATCCGCCGGCGGAGTGCCTCCTCCCCGGGCTCGATCTCTACTCCGTCGCTCGCCAGACGCTCTCCGAGTCCTACGGTCCAGGCGAAGATGCCGTCCTCCTCCAGCCCGGACACTACCTCGGGACGCTCGGCGAGGGGGACTACCAAGATTGGTACAGGATCCAGGCGAGTTACGGGGATGCCTTCCTGGTATGGGTGGACCCGGGGAGCCTCGTCGTGGACCTGCACCTCGTTCACGACCCGTGCGGGGATGTCCTCACCCAGTGCCTGAACGTGTCCTCCCCTTCCACGATCCGCGTCCCCTGCTACCCAGGCGTGGACTGCAAACCGCTTGGGGAGTGTTTCCTCGACGGCGTGTGCAAGCTGTTCATCCGCATCGTCCGGCGCGGGGGAAGCGGCGAATACAAGCTATCCATCCTCGTGGCAGAGCCCGAGATCCCACCGCTGTAGGGAATTGCGGTTCGTAGGGGTGGATCTCGCCTGGTCGCCCCGCAACACGTCGGGGGCCGTCGTCCTCGACTGGGATGGCACCACCGGCCGTCCCCGGATGTGGGAGAGCGCGCTTGGAGGCGATGAAGAGGTCCTCTCCTTCATCGCCCGAGGCATCGGAGAGGAGAGCGCCCTCGTGGCGATGGATGCCCCGCTCGTCGTCCCCAACGAGGGGGGGGGACGCGGCCCTGCGACCGGGCCCTCTCCCGAAGGTACCGCCAGGGTGAGGCAGGGGCCTACCCCGCCAACCGGGCCCGCCTTGGCCCCGAGGTGCGGGGGGAGATCCTCGTCGCCCGCCTGGGTTCCCTCGGGTTCACCCACACGCCTGAGGTCCGGCGCCAGGCCCCAACCCGTCAGGTGGTTGAGGTGTACCCCCACCCGGGGATGGTCGAGCTGTTCAGGCTGGAGAAGACGCTCAAGTACAAGGCCCGCCGAAACCGGCCCTCCGCGGTGCGGTGGGATGAGCTCGAGCGCCTGAAGGGGCTCCTCGCTTCCCTGGCCCGGGGCGAGCCGGCGATGGAAGCGGATCACCTGCTCGCCGGTGTCACGGTGCGGGGACTCCGCGGCCGGGAGCTGAAGCGGGTGGAGGACCTCCTCGACGCTCTCTTCTGCGCCCACATCGCCCTCCACCTCTGGTACTGGGGGGAAGCGGGCTACCGCTGCTTCGGCGACCTCAACACAGGCTACATCCTCGTCCCGGTCCAGCCTGCTACCTGAGGTGTTCCCGCGCGGGGGGAGCGAGATCCCCCCTAGCCACGGTACCCCCGCTCCTGCGAAGCCTAGAGCCTCACCCCGCGCAGGGCGCGCACGATCCCGAGGAGGACGAGGACGATCCCGATCCCCTGGGGGATCCCCGGCGCCTCCCCGAACACGAGGTACGCCCACAGGGTCGCCCCCACCGGTTCGCCGAGGATCGCCACCGCCACCGCCGAGGCGGGGAACCGGCGCAACGCCCAGTTCACGCTTGTGTGCCCGAGGAGCTGAGGGCCGAGGGCCAGCAGCGCGATCCAAACCCACTCCGCCGGCAGGGGGAGCGGATGGCCACCCCCGCCTGCCCCTGCGAGGAGGAGGGCCGCTGCTATCCCGTACGCCACGGCTGCGTACGGCACCAGGGGGCCCTCGTCCCGCGCCCGCCGCCCGACGAGGAGGTACGCGGAGGAGGCCACCGCCCCGAGGAGGGCGAGCACGTCGCCGAGGAGGGCCGCTCCCCCGAGCGCGAAGTCCCCCCACCCGATGAGAAGGCCCCCCGCCACCGATAGGCCGATCCCCTGCCACAGGGCCCGCGACGGCCTCTCGCCGAGAAAGAACGAGGAGAGGAGCCCCACGAAGAGCGGGTTCGTCGTGACGAGGGCCACCGAGCTCGCCACCGTCGTGAGGCGGAGGGACTCGGTCCACAGGGCAAAGTGGAGGGCGAGGAACCCTCCCGCAATGAGGGCCAGCCCCAGCCCGCGCCGGGAGAGGCGGGCCCGACGAACCCCCCACAGGGGGACCAGGAGGGCCGCGGCGAGGGTCATCCGCCAGGCAGCGACGGTCACAGCGGGGGACTCGGTGAGGCGGATGAGGACCGCCGCCCAGGACAGGGACATAACCCCCAGCGTGAGGACGAGGCCCGCCCGAGCCGGAGGGGTAGGGGTCACGTGCCGAGAGCGCGGATCGCGGGGAGCGCGGCCTGGGCAGCCCGGTATCCGGCTTCCTCTGCTAGCCCGACGGATGCGTACGTCGGCGGGCCGTCGCTGAAGTCAGGGGAGATCAAGACCTCCGGCCGCATCGCAGCGACCTCGAGCTGAACGATCCGTTTCTGGAAGATGGTCGCCATCTGGAAGAGCACGCCGAACACCGTCACCCGGGTGAGGTGCTTCTCCGCCGGGGGGACGAGGACATCCACCGCCACCACCGCCTCCGCCCCGAGCTCCCGTGTCACGTCCACTGGCAAGGGATGGGCCACCCCGCCGTCGATCAACGTCCGGCCATCCAGATCCACGGGCACGAACAGGCCCGGCACGGACAGGGAGGCACGGATCGCGTCGGCGAGGCACCCCCGGCGGATGGCAACCGGCTCGCCGGAGCCAAGATCGGTGGCCACCGCGGCGAACGGGATCGGGAGGTCCTCGATCCGCCGCTCCCCCACGATCTCGAGGAGGACGCGTCGCAGCTCCTCCCCCGAGCTCCATCCCCGCCACGGGAACGTGGGGAGGAGGAACCGCGCCGTCCGCCAGAACCCCAGCTCCTCCCACAACTGTCCGATCTCGGGGAGGGGCACTCCCGCCGCGAACAGCCCCCCCACATAGGATCCCGCGCTCGTCCCAGCGATGGCGCAGATGGGGATCTCGGCCTCGACGAGGGCACGCAGGACGCCGAGGTGGGCGATCCCCCGCGGGCCGCCCGCGCTGAGGGCGAGGCCGACGCGTGTCATGGGTCGCCAGGCGGGCCCACGGTCGAGGCCCGCCCCTTCCAGCTACCTACTGATCGCCCCAACCGGGCACTGGTCAATGGCCTCGTCCACGCAGGAGAGGGACTGGTCCGCTCCTTTGATCACGTGGGCGTACCCATCATCGCCGACCTCGAACACCTCCGGGCAGACCTGCGAACACAACCCACACCCCGTACACATGTCCTGATCCACTCGAACAGCCATGGCGCCTCCTTTTGTCGCGCTGATCGCGTACTATACCCCGATCCACGCCCTGTTGCCGCCCCCGCGCCGCGTCTGTATAGTACCGGAAACCCACTGTGGAGGTGGTATGTCGTGTTTCGCCGAACACTCTGGATCGTGTCCCTCCTCGCCGCGCTGGTCGTGCCCGCCCTCAGCGAGACCGCGGCCGAGCTCGCCGCCCAGGGCGATGCCCTGTTCGAGGAAATTTGGGTGACCCAGTACACACCCAGCGTCGCCGCGGATCTTCAACGAATGCTGGAGAGGGCGATCGAGCTCTACGAACAAGCCCTCGCCCAAGACCCAAGTTACGTCCATGCCCTGAACATGCTCTCCCGCTGCTACTACACGCTGGCCGACATCTTCCTCCCCGAGAAGGAGAAGGCCGATGTCCACGTCAAGGGCCAGGAGTATGGGGAACGGGCCCTCCGCGCAGACCCCGAGTTCGTGCGGGTCGAGAAGGAGAAGGGGTTCGTCGAGGCCGTGCGGACGAGCACGGACATCGCAGCCTGTTTCTGGACGTACTCGAACTGGGCACGGAAGGTCGAACTGGGAGGGGGGATAGGGCTCGTGGCCGCCGCGCTGCGCGGCGACGACAAGAAGCTCGTAGCCTTGATCGAGCGGTGTCTAGAGCTCGATCGGGGGTACATCTACGGCGGCCCGCTGCGGGCCCTCGCCGCGTACTGGGCCGAGCACCCATTCTCCAAGGACCCGGAGAAGGTGCGGACCCTGCTTGAGGAAGCCCTCGCTTCCTACCCCGACTACCTCGAGAACCGGCTCTTCTTCGTTCAGTACTACCTCATCCCCGCCGGACAGTGGGCCCAGGCGCGGGCGGAGCTTCAGAAGATCATCGATGCCCCGCTCGGGGAGGCGGCCCTCGATAACGGGTACGTCAAATTCCGGGCCGTTGAGCTCCTCGGCGAGATCCAGGATAGGTAGCCAGGGATGAAGATGACAGGGATCCTCGTCATCCTGGACGGGCTCGCCGGGCGGCCCACGGATCTGAATGGGGCGACGTGCCTCGAACGGGCTGTAACCCCGGCCCTGGACCGCCTCGCCGCCCGCGGCGCGCTCGGCCTGATGGACCCTGTTGCCCCTGGCGTCCGGCCGGGATCCGACACCTCCCACCTCTCCATCTTCGGCTACGACCCACAGCGCGTGTACACGGGCCGCGGGGCATTCGAGGCCCTCGGGATCGGGATGGACGTCCGGGGGGGCGACGTCTGCTTCCGGGCCAACTTCGCGACCGTGGAGGAACGCGGCGGGGAGCTCATCGTCCTCGATCGGCGCGCGGGACGGCTTCCGGATGGGAAGCCGCTCGAGGAGGCAATCAACGGGATCCGGCTCGACGATTTCGGGGTGGAGTTCTTCTTCCGCGCCTCGACCGAGCACCGAGGCGCCCTCGTCCTGCGGGGGCCGGGGCTCTCCCCCGCCGTCTCGGAGACGGATCCCCACGCGGTCGGCCTCCCGGTGAGCCGGGCGGAGGGGCGTGAGGCAGGGGCGCGGAGGACTGCGGAGATCGTGAACGCGTTCACCCGCCGCGCCTACGAGGCCCTGCGCGATCACCCCCTGAACAGGGAGCGGGCCCGCCGCGGCGAGCTTCCGGCGAACGCGATCCTCCTCCGCGGGGCGGCGGCGATGCCCCACCTCCGGCCGGTCACGGAGGAGTACGGGATCCGGGGGGTATGCATCGCCGGCGGGGCCCTGTACAAGGGGGTAGCGCGGCTGGCCGGCCTCACCGTGCTCGACGTTCCCGGGGCGACCGGCGACCTCAAGACCGACCTCCGCGCCAAGGCCCGCGCCGCTCTATCGGCCCTCGAGGATTCCGCGCTCATTTTCGTCCACATCAAGGGCACGGACAACGCCGCCCACGACGGGGATGCCCAGAGGAAAAGGCAGTTCATCGAGCGCGCCGACCGGGAGTTCTTCGCCCCGCTCCTCGCGGAGCTCCCGTGGGATGCTGTCCACCTCTGCGTATCGGGGGACCACACCACCCCCCCAGCGGTGGGCGAGCACACCGCGGACCCGGTGCCCGTGTTGTTCGTGGGGCCGGCGGTGCGGCCGGATGGGAGCCGGGCGTTCGGAGAGCGGGCCGCGGGCCGGGGCGGGCTCGGCCGGTTCGCGGGCCGGCTTGTGCCCCAGCTCCTCGGGTACTGTGACCTGGGCCCGAAGTTTGGGGCGTGAGGAGGGGCAGTGAAGCTACGGGAGATCGCGGAGCTCGTTGAGGCCAACTTCATCACCGGCGCCGATCAAGCGGAACGGGAGGTAAGCCGCGCCTTCGCCGCGGACCTCCTCTCCGACGTCCTGGCGATGGTCCAAGAAGAGGGGGTGCTCCTCATCACGGGGATGACCACCCCCCAGGTGGTGCGGGTCGCCGAGGTCATGAACATGGGGGCCGTCCTGTTTGTGCGCGGGAAACTGCCGGCCGCTGCCACGGTCGAGTACGCGATGGGAACGGGGATCCCCCTCCTCGCCACCCGCCGGATCATGTTCGAGACGTGCGGCATCCTCTACAAAGCAGGGTTGCACGCGGCGCAGCGCAAGCAAATGCCCCTCGACCATGCCCTCCCGGACGCCACTCGTTCTTAGACGGATCTACCCAGTGGCCCCCCGCGACCTGGAGCAGGCCGGCACGGTGTCCACCGAGGTCCGCCGCGAGCTCCTCGCCCTGGGGATGAGCCCCGACGTGGTGCGGCGGGCGAGCGTGATCTGCTTCGAGGGGGAGATGAACATCGTCCTCTACTCCCAGGGGGGACGGGTCATCCTCCTCGTGAAGGAGGACCGCGTCGAGCTCCTGTTCTCCGACGACGGACCGGGCATCGCTGACATTGAACTGGTGAGCCAACCTGGGTACTCCACCGCCCCCGACTGGGCGCGCGAGCTCGGGTTCGGGGCGGGGCTTGGGATCAACAACATGGAACAGAATTCAGATCTATTCGAGATCCGATCGCGTGTCGGGGAGGGGACCGTGGTCCGGGCGACCATCCTCCTCGGAGTCCCGTTCTTCTAAGGAGGGTGGATGGAGCTTGCGAAGATCGTGGCAGATCTAGGCTGGGAAACCCTCGTCGGCGCTGACCTCACCCGGGATGTCCGGGACGGCTACTGCTCCGATCTCCTCTCGGACGTCCTCGCCCACGCCCAGGCGGGGGACCTCTGGATCACCCACCAGCGCCACCTCAACGTGGTCGCGGTGGGGAAGCTCCGCGATGTCGCGGGGATCGTGTTCCCGCGGGGGCTGCGCCCCACCCCGGACGTGATCGCCCGTGCCGCCCAGGAGCGGGTCAACCTGTTCCTGTCCGCAGACCCCGCGTTCGTGGTTGCGGGGAAGCTCTACCGCATGCTTCACCCATGAGGTGGTGGCGCGCCGACCTCCACATCCACTCCACCCTCTCCCCCTGCGCGAGCCTCACCATGTCCCCGCCACGCATCGTGGCCGAAGCGCGGCGGGCCCAACTTGATCTCATCGCGATCTGCGACCACAATGCGGCCGAGAACGGACGGTACGTGCGGCGCCTCGCCGCCGGGGCGCCGGTCGTGCTCATGGGAATGGAGATTCAGACCGCGGAAGAGGTTGAAGTCCTCGCGTACTTCGCCGACGAGGAAGCCGCCCTCCACCTCCAGGAGGAGCTCTACCCGTACCTCCCCGATATCGCGTGCGATCCGGACCTGTTCGGGGACCAGGTCGTCGTGGACGAGCGTGAGGAGATCGTGCGGCGGGTGGAGCGGCTCCTCCTCTCCCCGGTGGCGCTTCCGCTCGCGGAGGTCGTGCGCCGGGTCGAGGAACGAGGGGGGATCGCTGTTCCGGCCCATGTGGAGCGGGTGCCGGGGGGACTCCTCGCGGTGCTGGGCCTGTTCCCGGAAGGGGAGTGGCCGCAGGCGGTGGAGATCGCACCGTGGACCCCGGTTGAGGAGGCGCTCGCGGCGTGGCCCGCGCTGCGGGGGCGCCCAATCGTGCGCGGCTCGGATGCCCACTTCCCGGAGGAGATCGGGCGGGCGTGGACGGAGTACTTCATCGCGGCACCGACCCTCGCTGAGCTCCAGGACGCGTTCCGCGGCCGGGGCGGCCGGAAGGTGCGGCCGAGCCGAGAAGTGAAGGAGGAAGGATGACCGTAGCCACTGAGACCCGGGTCGCGGAACTGGTCAAGGCCTACGCGGGGCGGCCGTCGGAGCTGATCCAGGCCCTCCACCGCGTCCAGAGCGAGCTCGGGCATGTCCCTCAAGAGGCCCAGGCCGTGGTCGCCGCGGTGGTGGGGGTGCCCCTGTCCCAGGTGCGGGGCGTCGTCACGTTCTACCACTTCTTCCGCACCAGCCCGGTGGGCAGGCACACGCTGCGCCTGTGCCTGGGCACGGCGTGCCACGTGCGGGGGGCGGAGAACATCCTCAAGGCGATCCGCGAGGAATTGGGCGTTGGCCTGGGGGAAACCTCCGCCGACGGCGCGTTCACCGTGGAAGGGGTGCGCTGCCTGGGGGCATGTGGCCTTGCCCCGGTGATGATGGTGGATGACGATGTCTACGGGAAGCTCGATCCCAAGAGGACAAAGCGCATCCTCCGTCAGATCCGGGAGGGCGAGGGATGATCGAGGACCTGGCGATGCACCTCGCCGACCTCGTCGAGAACTCCCTACGGGCCGGAGCCCGCCACGTCTCGATCTCCCTCTCCCGGTGCGGCGACTCCTTCCTGATCGAGGTCTCCGATGATGGGGCGGGGATACCGCAGCCGGAGCTCGCCCGGGTGGTGGACCCCTTCTACACGACGAAGAGGGGATCGAAGGTCGGCCTTGGCCTCCCCCTCCTCGCCCAGACGGCGGAGGAGACGGGGGGGAGCTGGGCGGTGGAGCCGCGGCCGGAGGGGGGGACGCGGGTCCGCGCTCGCCTGGGATGGGACCACCCCGATCGCCCTCCCCTGGGGGACCTCGCGGGCACCCTCGTCCCCCTCATCGCCACCAGCCCCGGGGTTGAGTTCACGGTCGAGCTCAGCGATGATCGGGGGACGTGGCGGCTCTGTACAGGCGAGATCCGTGAGCGCATCGGGGACATCCCGCTGACCCACCCCGAGGTGCTCTGTTTTTTGGAGGAGGCCCTCCGGGAGGGGATGGACGCGGCTGGGCTGAAGGAGGACAGATGAAGCTCGATGAGCTGAGGAAGATCCGGGAGCGAGCGGAGGCCGAGCTGCGGCTCCGCGGGGGGCCGTCCCGGGTGAAGATCGTGGTCGGCATGGGCACATCGGGCATCGCCGCCGGGGCCCGCCAGACCCTGCGGGCGATCCTGGACGAGGTCGCCCGCCGCGACCTCCGCGATGTGGTCGTCACCCAGACCGGGGAGAAGGGGCTCGCCGCCCAGGAGCCGATCGTGGAAGTCCACGAACCGACCCGAATCACGATCTACGGGGAAGTGGACGAGGCCTTCGCCCGGCGGATCGTGACTGAACACGTGGTCAACGGCCGCCCCCTGTCCGAGCGGGTGGTGGAGGTACGGGAGGTGAGGGATGATCAACCTGCGCATTGACGATGTCCCGGCCCAGGCCGAGCCCGGGCAGACGATCCTCGACGCCGCGCGTGCGGCCGGGGTCCGCATTCCCACCCTCTGTCATCTCGAGGCCCTATGCCCCGTCGGCGCGTGCCGGCTCTGTCTGGTCGAGATCCGTAACTGGAACGGAAAACTCGTCCCCGCGTGTGCCACCCCGGCCCAGGAAGGGCTCGACGTGGTCGCCAACTCCGACCGGCTGACCTCCCTCCGCCGGACGATCCTCGAACTTCTGTTCGCTGAACGGAACCACATCTGCGCATTCTGCGTTTCCAACGGGCACTGTGAGCTCCAGGACCTCGCGACGGAGCTCGGCATGGACCACGTGACCTTCCCCTACCGCTTCCCCGCCCTGGCGCTCGATGCGAGCCATGCCAAGTTCGGGATCGACCACAACCGGTGCGTCCTCTGCGGCCGGTGCGTGCGGGCGTGCGCGGAGGTGGAAGGCGCGTTCACGTGGGGATTCGCGGGGCGGGGGGTCCACACCCTGGTCGAGGCCGATCTCGGCGACCGGTGGGGAAGATCGGTGACCTGCACTGGGTGCGGAAAATGTGTCCAGGCATGCCCCACCGGCGCCCTGTTCGAGAAAGGGAAGATCACCGCCGAGCAGGAGAAGCGGCCCGCCCTCCTCGCGGAGATCACGGAAAGGAGGCCCCGTGCCTAAGGTCCGCGTCGCCTCGGTCTGGTTCTCCGGGTGCTCGGGGTGCCACATGTCGTTCCTCGACCTCGACGAGCGGCTCCTGGAGCTGGCAACGAAGGTGGAGTTCGTGTACTCGCCGATCGTGGACATCAAGGAGTACCCCGACGATGTGGATGTCCTCCTCGTCGAGGGCGCAATTGGGAACAGCGAGCAGCGGCACCTCCTTACGGAGATGCGGCGGAAGACGAAGATCCTCGTGGCGTTTGGGGATTGCGCGGTCACGGGGAACGTCCCCTCGCTCCGCAATCCGATCCTCCGCGAGGAAGTGCTGCGGACGGTGTACGGGGAGGGCGAGGTCCCCGGCCTGGAGGAGGGAGAGGTCCCGCAGCTCCTTCCCCAAGCTCTCCCTCTCCACGCCATCGTGACCGTGGACCGCTTCCTGCCGGGGTGCCCACCGCCGGCGGATCGGATTTGGGTGTTCCTCCAGGGGCTCCTCGCCGGGAAGAGGCCCGAGCTCACCGGCGCAGACCTCCGGTTCGGATGACGCAGGGGGTGCCTTTGCGCGAGATCAAAGTACCCGTAACGCGAATCGAGGGCCACGGCCTGATCACGGTGGAACTGAACCGCGCCGGCAAGGTGAGCCAGGCTCGGTTCCATGTCACGGAAGGGCGTGGCTTCGAGCGGTTCTGTCGCGGCCGCACCCTGTGGGAGATGCCGGCGCTCACCGCCCGCATCTGCGGGATCTGTCCCGTGTCCCACCTACTGTGCTCGGCCAAGGCCGGCGATGCGATCCTCGCCGTCCGCCCGCCACGGGCCGCGGACAAACTGCGGCGGCTCATGAACCTCGGCCAGTACGTGCAATCTCATGCCCTATCCTTCTTCCACCTCTCCTCCCCCGATCTCCTCCTCGGATGGGATTCCGATCCCAAGACCCGCAACGTGTTCGGCCTCGCCGCGGCCGACCCTCAGCTCGCCCTGAACGGGATCCGCCTCCGCGCGTACGGCCAGGAGATCATCTCCTCCCTCGGCGAGAGGCGGGTCCACCCCGCATGGGCCGTCCCGGGGGGGGTGCGGGCCCCCCTGACCGCGGAGGCCCGCGATCGGTTGGCGGCCAAACTCCCCGAGGCAATGCGCATCGCCCAGGATGCCCTCGCCCTGTACGAGAAGAGCGTCCCGGGGTGGGCGGAGGAGGTCCGTTCGTTCGGGGATTTCCCGTCCCTGTTCATGTCCCTCGTCGGGGAGGATGGGGCGTGGGAGCACCACGGGGGGAGGATCCGGTTCGTGGATGCCGACCGTGCGATCGTCGCGGATGGGCTCGACCCGGCGCGCTACCCTGAGTACATCGGGGAAGCGGTGGAGGGGTGGAGCTACCTCAAGTTCCCGTACTTCCAGGAAGCAGGGTACCCGGACGGGCTGTACCGGGTGGGGCCGCTCGCCCGCCTCAACTGCTGTGATCGGATCGGAACCCCACTCGCCGACGAGGCCCTCGCCCGCTTCCGCGCCACCGCGGACGGGAAAGCGGTGACGAGCTCGTTTCACTACCACTACGCCCGTCTCATCGAGATCGTGGCGGCGCTGGAGCGAATCGGCCTGTACCTGGAGGACCCGGAGATCCTCTCCCCACGGGTGCGGGCCGAGGCAGGGGTGAACGAGCAAGAAGGGGTGGGGGTCCACGAGGCCCCGCGGGGGACCCTCTTCCACCACTACTGGGTGAACGAGGACGGCGTCCTGGAACGGGTGAACCTCATCGTGTCCACCGGCCACAACAACCTCGCCATGAACCGCACCGTAACCCAGATCGCCCATCACTACCTCGACGGGCAGAAGATCACCGAGGGGCTCCTCAACCGGCTGGAGGGGGGCATCCGCGCCTACGACCCCTGCCTCTCCTGCTCGGTGCACGCCGCGGGCCAGATGCCGCTCAGGGTGGTCCTCCTCGGCCCGGACGGGGAAATCCTGGACGAGGTGGTGCGGGCGGCATGATCCTCATCATTGGCCTGGGCCACCCGTTGCGGAGGGACGACGGCGCGGGGCTGTGGGTGGCCAGCCGCCTCCACAATACGGACGAAGTTAAGGTGATGGGAGCTCAAGACCTCGCTCCAGAACTGATCCCGCAAGTTGCGGTCGCCGACCTCGTGATCTTCGTGGACGCCCGGGTCGGCTCGGGGCCGGTGCGGTGGGAACGGATCCGCCCTGGGGAACGCCCCGCCCTGACCCATGCGTTCACGCCCCGCGGTCTCCTCGCGTGGGCAGAGCACCTGTTCGGCCACGCTCCTCTGGCGTGGCTGGTGACTGTGCCCGCGCGCGACCTGTCGCTCGGGGAGGGGTTGTCCCCCCGCACGCGGCGGGCCGCGGAGGCCCTGGTGGGCCGATTGCAGGCGTACCTCGGGGAAAGGGGGAACCCATGAGGCGCATCCAGGTCCTCCTCTGCTCGGGGACCGCCTGTCAGTCGTCGGGGAGCGATAAGGTGAAGCGGGCCCTCCTCGATGAGCTTGGCTCGCATGATCTCCTTTCCGAGGTGCAGATTGTGGAGACGGGCTGCATGGGGCCGTGCGAACTGGGGCCGGTCCTCCTCGTGTACCCGGAGGGGACGTTCTACGTGCGGGTGAAGCCGGATGACGCGGCGGAGATCGTGAGCGAGCACTTCCTGAAGGGCCGCCCGGTGCGGAGGCTCCTCTGGACGGAGGGAGCCCCCCAGCCCCAGGAGATCCCGTTCTTTTCCCGCCAGATGAAGCTCGTCCTCCGCAACTGCGGCACGATTGACCCGGAGAAGATCGAGGAGTACATCGCCACCGGGGGGTACGAGGCGCTGGGGAAGGTCGTCACGCTGGACCCCGCTCAGGTGATCGCCGCTGTCAAGGAGTCCGGGCTGCGCGGCCGGGGGGGGGCGGGGTTCCCGACTGGGACGAAGTGGGAGCTCGTGCGGGCAGCGACCGGGGACACCAAGTACGTGATCTGCAACGCCGACGAGGGCGACCCGGGGGCGTTCATGGACCGGGCGATCCTCGAAGGGGACCCTCATGCTGTCCTGGAGGGGATGGCGATCGCCGCCTACGCCGTGGGGGCAAGCCGGGGCTACGTCTACGTCCGGGCGGAGTACCCCCTTGCCATTCGGCGCCTGGAGGTCGCGCTCGCCCAGGCCCGCAAGCTAGGGCTCCTCGGGGCGCGGATCTTCGAAAGCGACTTCTCGTTCGACATCGAGCTCCGCATGGGGGCGGGGGCGTTCGTGTGTGGAGAGGAGACAGCCCTCATGGCCTCGATCGAGGGCCGGCGGGGCGAGCCCCGGCCGCGGCCCCCCTACCCGGCGACCCACGGCCTGTGGGGGAAGCCCACCCTCATCAACAACGTGGAGACGTTCGCCAATGTGCGCCACATCGTCCTGGGAGGGGCGGCAGCGTTCGCCGCCGTTGGGACGGAGAAGAGCAAGGGGACAAAGGTGTTCGCCCTCGCCGGCAAGGTGCGCAATACGGGCCTCGTCGAGGTCCCGATGGGGATCACCCTCCGCGAGCTCGTGTTCGACATCGGGGGTGGGGTCCCCGCCGGGCGGGAGTTCAAGGCCGTCCAGATCGGCGGACCATCCGGAGGCTGTCTCCCCGCCTCCCTCCTCGACACCCCGGTGGACTACGACTCCCTGTCCCGGCACGGGGCGATCATGGGCTCGGGCGGCGTGATCGTCCTCGACGACGCGACGTGCATGGTGAACATGGCACGGTTCTTCCTCGAGTTCACCGCTGACGAGTCATGCGGCAAGTGTGTCCCCTGCCGGGTGGGCACGCAGATGATGCTCGCCATCCTCAACCGGATCGTCGCCGGCGAGGGAACGGACCAGGACCTGGTGCGACTCGCCGAGATCGGGGACATGATGAAGAACGCGTCCCTCTGCGCGCTCGGCCAGACGGCGCCCAATCCCGTCCTGTCCACGCTGCGCTACTTCCCCGAGGAGTACCGGGCCCACATCCGGGACCGCTCCTGCCCGGCCGGGGTGTGCCCCAACCTCGTGCGGTACGTGGTCGTCCCCGAAGCGTGCCGCGGCTGCGATGCCTGCCGCCGCGCCTGCCCCACCGGGGCCGCCCAGGGGACGGCGGGGAAGGCCCCGTACCGGATCGCTGACGAGCTCTGCATTCGCTGTGGGGCATGCTTCGATGCGTGCCCGTTCGGCGCGGTGAAGAAGGAGCCCCGATGAAGGAAGGAACGGTAACGAAGGACGCGATCGCCAGCCGCCACCCGCGCTCGCCGGAGGCCCTCCTCGCCCTACTCCACGACCTCCAGACGGCGAACGCGGGGAACTACTTGACCCCTGACGACCTCGCCCTCGCGGCGTCCCACGTCGGGCTCCCCCTGTCGGCCGTCCGTGACGCGGCCACGTTCTACTCCATGTTCAGCCTCCGCCCGCGGGGGCGGCACATCGTCCGGCTGTGCGAATCTCCAAACTGCCACCTCGCCGGAGCGTGGTCGGCCCTCGACGAGCTGCGGCGGGTCCTCGGGGTGGACATCGGGGAGACCACGCCCGATGGCCAGTTCACGCTTGAACTGACGAGCTGCCTCGGGGCGTGCGGGGTGGCCCCGGTGATGATGGTGGACGATGAGGTCGTGGGGAACCTCACCCCGACGCGGGTGCGGGAGACGTTGGGTCGGTACCGGGGGGAGCGATGAGCCTCGCCCGGGCGCACGTCCTCGTGGGGGTGGACGACGAGGCGCGGCTGGCGGGCGTGGAGGAGGTCCTCGCTGCGTTGCGCGCGGCGATTGCCGACCTCGGCCTGGAGGGCGAGGTCCAGGTGGTGGAGACGGGGTCGCTCGGGATCTCCGGGCGCGGGGTCGTGCTCGCCGTGCAGCCGGACGGGGTGTACTACGCCGGCGTCACGCCGGCCGACGCGCGCCCGATCGCGGAGGAACACCTCCTCAAGGGCCGCCCCGTGGCAAGGTTGCGCCTCCCGACGACGGCCCCGGTGGCGCGGCCGGCGGACGTGCTCGGCCGCCAGACGCGGGTCGTCCTCGCCAACTGCGGGGCCATCAACCCAGAGCGGATCGAGGAGTACATCGCCACCGGGGGGTACGAGGCGCTGGGGAGGGCCGTCACCGCGCTGTCGCCTGACGACGTCCTCGACCTCGTGAAGCGCTCCGGGCTGCGCGGGCGCGGTGGGGCCGGCTTCCCGACGGGGGTCAAGTGGTCCGCAGTCCGCACCGCCTCCGATCCGGAACGGTACGTGGTGTGCAATGCTGACGAGGGGGAGCCGGGCACGTTCAAGGACCGCCTCATCCTGGAGGGCGACCCGCATCGGCTGCTTGAGGCGATGGCGATCGCCGGGTACGCGGTGGGGGCCCACGTCGGGATCATCTACGTCCGCGGCGAGTACCGGCTTTCCATCGCCCGCCTCGAGCGGGCGATTGCGGACGCGGAGGCATTGGGGGTCCTGGGGGAGCACGTGTTCGATACGGACTTCTCGTTTCGGGTCGAGGTCCGCCCCGGCGCGGGCGCCTACGTATGCGGCGAGGAGACGGCGCTCCTGGAGTCCCTGGAGGGGAAGCGGGGCTGGCCGCGCATCCGTCCCCCCTACCCCGTCACCTACGGGCTGTGGGGGAAGCCGACCGTCGTGAACAACGTCGAGACGTTGGCGAACGTCCCGGACATCATCCGGCGTGGCCCGGCGTGGTACCGCACCCTGGGCACCCCCGGCTGCCCCGGGACGAAGGTGTACACGATCCTCGGGAATGTCCGCTACCCCGGGTTGGTCGAGGTGGAGATGGGAACTACCCTCCGCACCCTCATCTACGAACTGGGAGGGGGACTCCTCCCCGGCCGGACCCTACACGGCGTCCTCATCGGCGGGGCGGCGGGGGCGTTCCTCCCCCCGCGCGAGCTCGATGTCCGCCTCGACTTCGATGCGTTGGCCGAGCGGGCGGCCGCCCTCGGGTCGGGGGCGGTGCTCGTGCTGGACGAGTCGGCATGCATGGTGGACATGCTATCGAGCGTGCTGCGGTTCTTCCGCCACGAGTCGTGTGGCCAGTGTGCCCCCTGCCGGAGCGGGACCGACGTCCTGGTGCGGTTGGTTACCTCCCTCCAGGCGGGGACAGCGGATGCGGGGACGCTCGACCAGATGGTGCGGATCGTGGATGCGATGCGGGCCGCTTCCCTGTGCCCCCTTGGGCAGTCGGTGGCCCTTCCCGTGCGCAGCGCCCTCGCCGGGTTCCGGGAGGAGTTCGACGCCCACCTCACCGGGGCTGCATGCCCGCGGTGTCAGGCCACGGTCCACGCCCGGGGTTCCCACTGACGAGGGCGCGATGAAGCTGACGTTCGCCGGAGCGGCGGGCACGGTGACGGGTTCGTGCTTCCACCTCGAGGTAGGAGACCTGAGGATCCTCATCGACTGTGGGATGTTCCAAGGGCCCCCGGAGCTCGAGGCCCGCAACACAGCCCCGTTCCCGTTCGACCCTAAACGAGTGGACTGGCTCGTCCTCACCCATGGCCACCTCGACCACCTCGGCCTCGTCCCGCGCCTGTTCCGGGAGGGGTTCCGCGGTCGCGGGATCTGCACCCGGCCGACGCGGGACATTGCCCACGCGATGCTCATGGACGCCGCCCGGATCCAAGAAGAAGAGGGGGAGGACGCCCTCTACACCGCGGCCGACGCTCTCGCCTCCCTCGACCTCTTTGGGACCCAGCTCGAGTACGGGGAGGAGATCGCCCTGAATGGGGATGTCCGCCTCCGGTTCCACGATGCGGGCCACATCCTGGGGGCGGCGTTCGTGGAGCTCCACGCGGAGGGGAAGACGGTCGTGTTCTCGGGCGATCTCGGCAACCGCGGCAAGCCCCTCGTCGAGGACCCATCCTACCCGCCCAAGGCCGACATCGTGGTGCTGGAGTCCACGTACGGCGATCGGGAACATCCTCCCCTGGAAGCGTCGGTAGAGGAGCTCCGCGACGCGATCGTGGATGCCCTCGCCGCCGGCGGGAACGTCGTCATCCCCTCGTTCGCCCTCGAACGGACCCAGGAGGTCCTCTACCTCCTCTTCCGCCTGTGGCAAGAGCGAAAAATCCCGAGCTGCCCGATCTACCTCGATTCCCCTCTCGCCACGCAGGCGACACGGATCTTCGAGCGGTACTCGGAGAGGTTCCCGGCCCCCGCCCGACGCTTGTTCCAGAGGCGCGAGGATCCGTTCAACTTCGAGCTCCTCGAGTACACCCTCACCCGGCAGGCGTCGAAGAAGATCGGGGAGGACTCGGGAGCGATCATCATCGCCGGATCGGGGATGTGCACGGGCGGACGCGTCCTCTACCACCTCCGCGATAATCTCCCCCGCCCGGAGTCAGCCCTCGTGTTCGTGGGCTACCAGGCGCTGGGGACCCTCGGACGGGAGATCGCGGACGGGGCATCGCGGGTCGAGATCCTGGGCTCGATCGTCCCGGTGCGGGCCTCGGTCCACAAGATCGAAGGCCTGTCCGCCCACGCTGATCTCCCGATCCTCGTCGATTGGGCGCTCCACGCCGATCCGCGCGAGGTGTTCCTCGTCCATGGGGAGCCCCCCGCGTTCGACTCCCTCGCCGCGCGGCTCGCGTCCGCGGGCTGCCGGACGCACACCGCAGGCTGGCACGAGACGGTCTCGTTGTGAAGATCGCCGTGCTCGGGACGCTCAGCATCCACCTCGTGGCGGAGGTGGACCGCCTCCCCCGTCCTGGGGAGATCGTCCCCAGTCGGGGCGTTGGGCGCAGGCCCGGGGGGACAGGGACGCTGCAGGCGATCGCCGCGGCCCGCCTCGGGGCCGAGGTCACCCTCTACGGCCGCGTGGGGACAGATCCGTTCGGGGACGAGATCCTCTCTTCCCTCCGCGGAGCAGGGGTCGAGGTCGCGGCCGTGGAGCGCTCGGTGCAAGACCCCACCGGGGCGTCGCTCCTCCTCGTCGAGCCCAACCGCCAGTTCCTCGCCGCCCAGGCGGGGGGAGCGAACGGGGGAGTGGACGAGGCGTACATCGCGCGGTTCCTTCCCCTTATCCGCGAGGCGGATGCCGTGCTCCTCGACCTCGCCATCCCCGGTCCGGCGCTCGCCTCCCTCCTCACTGGTCTCCCCTCCGCACGGCCGATCGTCGTCCTGCATCCGATCCCGCCCCGCGATCACCCGCTCCCCTGGGAGCGGGTGGACTTCCTCGTCGGAAGCCGGGAGGCGTTGGCCTCCCCCACGGCGGGGAGCAACCCCGAGGAGGCGGCCCGGGCTGGGCAGGCCCTCCTCGCCCGGGGGGTGCGGAGCGTGGTGATCACCTCTGGCCCGGATGGGGCCTACCTGATCGAGGGGGCGGGCGCGACCCGCTTCCCCGGCCACAGCCTGCCCGTGGTGGATCCCACCGGGGCGGCGGACGCGTTCCGGGCAGCGTTGGCCGTGAAACTCGCCGCGGGGCGGGGGCCGTACGAGGCGGTTGGGTTCGCCACGGCCGCCGCCGCCCTCGCCGCCGCGCGGCAGGGGGACCCGTTCTCCTTCCCCACCGCCACCGAGGTCCAGGGACTCCTCGCTCGCCCGGGCTAGCCCATCACCCGCGGCGGGCGTCCTCCCCCGCGGTACGGCCCCAGAACGCGGCGATCGCCTCCAGGACAAGCTTTGCCGCGGTGATCGCCGATACACCGGATGGGTCAAACGGCGGGGCGAGCTCGACGAGGTCCATCCCCACCACCCGGAACCGACCCAGGGTACGGAAAATCCCGATCACGTCCCCATACGCGAGCCCGCCCGGTTCGGGGTTCGTGACCCCGGGGCACAGGGCGGGATCGAGGGCATCGAGATCGAGGGTCAGCCACACGGGGAGGCGGGGAGAGAGTCGGACCGCAATCCCTTCCGGCGGGGCGAAGAACGGTTCCCCGACCTCCCCCCCGAAGAACGACCGCGCCCCCACGATCACGAGGCGCGCGGCGACCTCGCTCACCCGCCGCAGCACGGTGGCGTGGGCCACCTCCTCCCCTCCGTACTCCTCGCGCAGGTCGGTGTGGGCATCGAGCGCCACCACCTGGATGGAGCCGCGGCCCGCCGCCGCGCGGACCGCGGGGAGCGCCACCGTGTGCTCCCCCCCCAGGACGACGATCCCCTTCCCGAGATCGAGGATCCGTCCCACCTCGGCCTCCGTGGCGTGAAGCATCTCCGCCAGGGACGCATGGGGATCCACATCGCCGAGATCGCACACCCCAACGTGGGCGAGATCGCACCGAAAGAGGTGCGAGTAGAGCTCGATCGAATCCGACGCAGCGCGGATCGCGGTCGGGGCCTGCGCTGGCCCGCCGCGGTAGGACACGGTGCGCTCGACGGGCACCCCGAGGATCGCCACCCGCGCCCGTTCAAGCGGCGTGTCCAGCCCGAGGAACCGCAGCGGCCCGATCATCGTCCCTCCACGCCTCGGACGAGCTCCTCCACGAACCGGGGGAGGACGAACGCCGCCCGATGGATCCGCGGGGTGTAGTACCGCGTGCGAAGGCCCCGCGCGTGGAACCTCTCCTCAAGTTCTCCCTCGCTCACCCCGAGGTCACGCTCGCTGGCGAGGACGTACGCCCACATCCCCGACGGGTAGCTCGGGACGAACCCGATGTAGGGGGCAACCCCGGGGAACAGGCCCCGCAGATCGCCCACCGCACCTTGGAGGACCTGGGGCTGGTAGAACGGGGTCCCCGCCTGCAGGGCAACCACTCCCCCCGGACGCAACGCCGCCTGGCACGCGGCGAGGAACCGCGGCGCGAACAGGGCGCGGCCTGGCCCGATCGGGTCAGGGGAATCCACGATGACCACGTCGAACGATCCCTGATAGGAGGGCACGTGGTCCTCGGCGGGCGAGATCACGATCCGTACGCGCGGATCGTCGAACGCGCCCCCGTGAACGGCCGCGAGATGGGTTCGGCAGCAGGCGACCACGTCCGCGTCGATCTCGACCAGGGTCACCTCGCGCACGGGGGGATGGGAGAGGACCGCCCGCAACGCGCCGCCATCACCGCCGCCCACGACGAGGACCCGTTCTGGGCGGTCGTGGACGAGGAGCGCGGGGTGGACGAGCATCTCGTGGTAGAACGCCTCATCCCGTTCCGTAACCATGATCCGCCGATCGAGGGTGAGGACCTGCCCCAGCGCGCACGTCCGGGCCAGATCGAGCTCCTGGTGTGGGGTACGGAGGTGGAGGATGGGCTCCACAACAGCCAGCGAGAACCGAACCCCGGGGGCTTGCTCCTCCGTCACCCACGCCCCGCCTCTCACTGCAGCCCCCGCCGGATCTCGATCACGCTCGTCCGCTCGGGCCGGAACAGATCGCGGAGCACCTCCACCGCCCCCTCGGGGGTCACGTCCTCCCCGCAGGTGAACACATCCACAGCAACGTATCCGATCTCCGGCCAGGTGTGCACGGAGATATGGGATTCAGAGAGCATCGCCATCCCCGACACCCCGTGCGGCTTGAACGGATGAACGTGGACACCGATGACCGACGCCCCGGCCCGTTCCACCGCCCGATAGAGGCCCTCCCGGATCGCCTCGGCATCGTTCGTGTTCTGCGTGCAATCCCACAGCTCGACCACAAGCTGCCGTCCCAGTCCACGCATCGTTCACCCCCTGTGACGTAGGTTGAGACAAAGCGAGTGACCCTCACCGATCCCTTCGGGGTGGGCCCAGCCCGTCCCGAGCCAGGGGTGCGAGCCACGTATGGGGATTGTAGTGACGGGAGCGTTTCCCTCCAACGTGGGGGTTACCCTCGGGCGGGCAGCGGCGCGGAATCCAGCGCATCGCTCAGCCGCCGCGCGGTGCGCCCCCTCCACGAGCCCTTGTGGTAGACGTAGCTCACGAGCAGCGGGAGGGCGAGCGTCGCCTCGGAAAACACCATCTGGTCAAAGCCCTGGGCGACCTTCCCCCACGAGCTCGCCTCCTTGAGGGTCGAGCCGGACAGGCCTCCGTCCCGCACATCGGCCACCGTGATCTGGATCGCGTACTTGTGCATCGGGGCATCCACCCCGAGGACGTCCGCGGCCACGACCACGTCCTGGGCGAAGTTCTTGGGGACCCCTCCCCCCACCATGACGAGGCCCGTCTCCCGCGCCGCGATCTTGATCTTCGTGAGCTCGAGGAAGTCCTTCACCGAGTCGATCGCCACGTGCCGGTCCGGGTGGTGCCATTGATGGAGGATGAGGCCGAACCCGGCACTGGAATCGGAGAACGCTGGGCAGAAGATGGGAACGCCCTTCTCGTGGGCCAGTCGGGTGATCGAGCCCTCCCCCATCCCGCGCGCGACGAGCCACCGCCCCATCTCCCGGATGAACTCCCGCGACGAGTAGGCACGGGGAGGGAGGGCATCCGCGATCTCCGTCACCGTGCGATCACAGACCCGTAGCTCATCCTCATCGATAAACGTGTCGTAGATCCGGTCGATGTGGAGCTCGCGGAGGACGTTATCGTCCACCTCGGGGCTCCCGAGGTAGTGGCGGAACCCAAGGGCCTCGAAGAAATCCTGATCCACGATGTTTGCCCCCGTGGCCACGACGGCATCGGCCATCCCGTGCTCGAGGAGGACAGAGATCGTCCGCCCGAGGCCGGCGCTGACGAGGGAGCCGGCGAGGCAAAGGATGATCGTGCAGTCCGGATCCGAGAGCATCCGATCGTAGGTGTGGGCTGCCCGCGCCAGGTTGCGGGCCTGAAACGCAGTCTTCCCCATCGCGTCGAGGAGGGGGACGAGGTCGAACGCCCGCGGGTCGAGCTGTTCCACCGGGGTCCGGAGGTAGTCGCGCTTGGTGGGGTTCATGGCCCTAGGGCAGGAACACCGCTGCTGCCACGACCGTGGTGTAGCCCTTGTTGTCCACAACCGCGGACTGGGTGATGTTCATCGTACGCACGATCTTCCCGGAGATCTTCCAGATCTCCTTCTTCGCGTCCCACACGAGCTCGTCATCGAACTCGATCCCGAGGGTCGAGGCGAGCATCGAGGCGGCGAGGTCCTCAGCATGGTCCCCCGCCTGCTGCTCCTTTTTCCCGAACGAGGTGTACTCGGAGAGGTAGCCGTAAGCGGTGCGATCCGCAGGGATCGCGCACCCCACCGATGCTGCGATCAGCCGATGGGGCTCGTTTGAGACACAGCGCGAGAACACGCAGAACACGATCTGTCCTGGCTCAAGCGCCCGCAGCCCCTCGGTGCGGGGGACGATCTTGCACCCGGGGGGGATGATGCTCGACACGTGGACGAGGTTCAGTTTCTCGATCCCAGCATCGCGGAGGGCGAGCTCGAACGAGCGAAGCTCCTCCTTGTGGCGCCCCACACCCCGGGTGAAGAACGCCCGGTGAGGGATGAACCGTCCTCCTCCTCCTCCCAGTTCGGGCTCCCTTGTCTCTCTCATCGGCTTACTCTGACGGGCCATCGTTGGACGGCATTATAGGGGAAGCGCGTCCTCCTGTCGCCCTGCCTCCCGTTGCCGGTCACGTGGTCGCCGCCTCATCGTCGAGGAAGATGTTCCCCGAGACGCACCCGAGCTCGACCTCCGCTTCCATGACGAGTTCGATGCGCACGAGGGCGGATCTGTACCATGGTTCGAGCCTCCCCGGCACCCGCTGCACGGGGAGGTGTTCCCAGCCCCGCATCGTCTCCACGTACGGCCAGTTCACATAGGTGTGGAACCCGTCCCGGAGATCGGTGAGCACCGCTCCCCAGGCGAGGAGCTTCTCTTGGATCGCCCGCCATTTGGAAAGCGACGCCTCGGCGTGGGTGAGCCCGAGGTACCCCGCGCTCCCAGGGCCGCGAAGGGCGGACACGCCTCGCCCCGCGAACAGGAGGAACCCGGGCAGGCTCTCGGTGGGGTCGCAGGAGAACACATCGAACTGGCGCTCAAGCTCGCGGGGGAGAGGCTGGCGGAGGTCGTGTGCGAAGGCCGCGATCTCCAGCCCCTCCTGGGAAGCGACCTCCTCCACAAAGGAGGTGATGCGAGGGTCCGCATCGAGCACGGCCACCCGCCGCGGGAGGCGGGTGAGGGCTGCCGCCACGGAGACCAGGTCATCGTCCCCGAGGATGAGGAGGTCCTTCCCCGCAAGGTCCCCGCGCCTCCACATCATGGCGATCCTGGCGATCGTCGTGTCCTCCGTCACATAGCCCTGGTCGAATTCCTGGGACGCCTCGGGCCGGTGGGCGGCGATCCGGTGGAACGCGGTGGCCACGTCGTGCAGGAAGCCCCCCTCGACCCCGCGGCCGCGACAGCGAGGACAGTCCAGGGTCCGGACGGGAGCAATGCCCAACCGGGAGCAGGCCTCTTCCCCCTCCGCAGTGAGGCGGATGAGGCCCGTGTCCCACCTCACCCAGCCCTCCGCGGCGAGGGCGCGCAGCGCGCTGCAGACGACGAGGAGGGGCACCTCGGCCAGCTCCAGAATCCGCCACACATCCTCGGAGGTGAGGATCGCGGCGAGGACCCGCTCCATGTCCCGTGGTGAGACAGGGATCCCTGTCTCCTCCCGCACCCGCGCCGCGAGACCGGCGAGGTCCATCCTAGACCACGATGAGCTCGTCCTTGGGGGACGAGGAGAGGATCCGGCACCCGTCCGCGGTCACCGCCACGAGATCCTCGATCCGGATCCCGAACCGGCCTGGGAGGTAGATCCCGGGCTCGATCGTGGCGACAGCACCGACTTCGAGCACGTCGTCGGAGGATGGCCCGACGGTGGGGGCCTCGTGGACCTCCAGGCCCACCCCGTGTCCGAGGCCATGCCCGAACCGGTCGCCGTGTCCCGCCCGCGCGATCACGTCCCGGGCCGCCTGGTCCACGTCCTTCCCCGTCCTCCCGGCCCGCACCGCGGCCAGGCCGGCCCGGTTCGCCTCCAGGACAGTGCGGTAGATCTCACGGACCTCCTCGCCGGGGTCCCCCACCGCCACCACGCGCGTGAGGTCCGCGCAGTACCCATTGACCTGGGCTCCGATATCGAACAGGACAACATCGCCTCGGGCAATGGCCCGGTCAGTGGGGCGGTGGTGGGGCATCGCGCTCCCCGGACCGCTCGCCACGATGAGGTCGAACGCCACGCCCTCCGCCCCGTGACGGCGGTACCAGACCTCGAGGTCGAGGGCCACATCGCGCTCCCTCTGCCCCGGCGCCAGCCGCCCCACGATCCAGCGCAGGCCTTCGTCGGTGAGCCTCGCCGCCGCGGAAATCCGCCCGATCTCCTCCTCGGACTTGACCCGCCGCAGCTCCTCGACGAGCCCCGTCTGGGGAACGAACTCGATCCCGGACGCGAGCCGCGCGAGCTCCTGGTACACGTAGAGGCTCGTCCTCGAGGCACCGATCCCGACCTTTCTGACCCCGAGCGCCTTCAGCCGCTCGGCGAGCCAGGGAAGCCACCGCCCCTTGACCTCTTCCACGGGGAGGCCTGCGATCTCCCGCCCCGCCTGTTCCGTGTAGCGGGAATCGGTGGCGAAAAGCGATTGTTCCCCTGCGATGAGGATCCCGAACGAGCCCGTGAACCCGGTGAGGTAGTGGAGGTTTGGGCGATCCGACCGCTCCACGTTGATGATGAGGAACGCGTCCAACCCTCGGTCCCGCGTTCTCCGCCCCAGCTCCTCCCGCCGTCGCGCGTGATCCATGTCCCCTCCTTCGGGAAACCCAGCTTATCCTTCCAGACCGCCCAAGTAACTGCTCTATTCTAGTAAGGGAACCGGCTTATTCCAGTGTGGAAGGGCTTGGGGGGGCAGGAATCCCCTGAAGTTGACTCGGTTTCGTGGACAGTCTTGGGCTTGTAGGGGAGGGTTGAAGATGCCGAGGGCACAGTCGCCGCACCTGCCGGAGGCATGGTGGCAAGCTGAGGTGCCGCTTGTGGAGAAGACCATACGCAAACACGTTGGACTCGATGGCCACCGTGTACGCCTGGGCCTGCAGGGTGCAATAGTGACCGCCCTCGCGGCGGCGGACGCGATATCCTGCGGCGGCGGTGTCCCCCTGGCAGCCTGAAAGCAGACACGATGGTACTCACCATGGGTACACCATCCGAGGGTGAGAGTTGCCTCGCGCAAGGGGAGCATGAGGGCAGCGTTCTTGAACGGTGACACCTGATGACTGGCGGTAAAGACCCAGCCGTCCTCATGCGAGGTTGCTCCGGCAGTCGGTAGGCTAGAACGCCAGCGTGAAGAACCCGCCGGGACCGTTGTAGATAAGAATGCACTGCGAGAGGACGTCACGGCCAACAAGAACGATCAGATCCAGATCGCCGATCTTCTGCCCACTGAGGTTAGCACCAATGAGTGAACTGAACTCAACCTCTAACCCTTCGCCGGGAAAACGAAGCCTGGCAGGGTACAGGTGCTGCGGAACTGTCCCTCCTGCCGTTCCGGTCTCCACGAGTCCGATGGGAGAGACTCCCAGCTTGGCAAGTGCCTGGGCGTCGACGCAGCTTCGCGTAGCACCGGTGTCAATCAAGGCCCATCCCGTCACTGATTGAGGTATGGGTTTCTCTTTCGAGGCAAGAAACTTGCTGAGAGGTGTGGGGACCGAGACTTCCACTTGCAAAATCGGCCCAGACCGAGCGAGGACCTCGGGGTTGATCTTGTTACCCGATACAAGGAAGAAGCGGTTATGGACGGGCATAAAGCAGCCCCAGGCTCAATGCCGGGATGTGCTCGATCTCATCGTTGGCGACTACGCGTTTGATCAGGAATGGCTCATCACCGAACCGCTCGACGCCTGCCTGGTACGCCTCGGCCTCGGTTGTGAAAGCCCCGACCAGCTCCTCTCCCTTGATAAGGACGTACAAGTTCTTATAGTGCTGGAGCAATTCGTCTCGATGACTCACGTAGTAGGCTAACTCCCTCTCAAGCAGCATCTTCATCACCTCGACCTAACACCGCTTAGCGTACAGCCATGATGCTCGCCCGTCAACCGGAGCCCGGATCCGTAAGCAAGGGAACACTTCGTGTGCAGGACGCTCGATGAGGCGACCTTAGTTACGGTACAACCCGGTTGTCCAGGCTCTGTACCAGCGTTTAAAGCTCAAGGGGAAACCGGAGAAGGTGGCGAAGATCGCCGTGGGGCAAGGGTGCACCTCCTGATCGCCCATGCCGTCTATTGCACCAAGGGGCCTTACATCTCCGCGCAGCCAGCGGAGGGTTGACACGCGATACGGCATCTGACCCACGGGTCTATAGACGAGCAACACCTTCGAAAACACCTCCCAACACTGGGTTCTTGCGTCGGCATGACTCCCAGATGCCCGCTACTGAGGGCTCCGCCGCTGCCGCGATCGTCAGCAACCCAGTGATCGTCAGTGATGTGAACCACCTGATCGACCGGTTCCAGAAGAACGGACTTTCGCACGCTTCTGACGTTGGCACCAGGTGTCCATATCTGATTGACTCGGAGTATCTCCAAAGTACGTCATACCACCACGCGCGAGTTCCAGGAGGAAGTGGCTTCTTATCCTTATTGAGGGCCTTGGGCAAATGGGACGCGTGGGTCCGGACAAACGCAGCCTCCAAAATGGGGGCGAAGTGCTCGTAGCGCGATGTCGCACGGTAGAACTGCCGTAGCTCAGGCGGTACAGGTGTTTGGGTCAGTTTTGACCACACAGTAGTTGCCGTGCCTACTGCAGTAGCCTGTTTTCCGTCCGCACAGAGGAAGAACGGTGGCCCCATCGCTTCCAGACAATGGGGACAATTCACTGAGAAGACACCGTGCTCCCGCCCAAAGAGATCTCTTCTCCGGCTTGCCCTGCCACGTTCCCCCCACTTCTTCTTCTCATCCGGCAGGAATAGTGCCAGGCACCGCTCGATCGTGAAGAACGCCAGGGCAAAGTGGAACGTCTGAAGTGGCTGACAGTTTCTGCTTTCCTCTGTCGCGAAGAAACGCACGTAGTGCTTCCAATCACTGCCCCACAACTCGCTTTCGAGATGGAAGATGTATTCGAGCTCACCTGGTTTGCGGGTGATAGCCGGGTACGGCGGTCTCAGTCCCGAGCGGACGGTCTTCACATAGTCAGTGATAAACTCCCCAAGCGTCTCCGGAATCTGACCCGGCGTCCTGCTGGAGTGCGCGATGGCAGCATTGAGCGCAGCGGTCAGGAAGGCATTTATCCAGTTCCAGCGGTGAGATGACTCATCAGGCATGCATAATCACTCCAGGCCAGCTCCCCCAAGCCTTTCAAATGCGTCCAACGCACACCTCGATCATGGAAGGCAGACTGACCGTTGCCTCCACCTGACCTAGGTCACAGCTGAACTCATACATCTCGCTTCACTTCCTCTCACCGGGCCCTTCTTCCACGATCTTGATCTCCTCGGGGGTGAGGCCGTAGAGGCGGTAGACGATTTGGTCGATCAGCTTATCGGTGACGCACAGGCGTTCCTTGATGGGCCGGAGCTTGGCCAGGCTCCGCTCGTAGGCGTCGCGAAGCTCGGCCATGAACTCGTGGGTGAGTTTCCGCCCGATCCGGGCTTTGTTCTTCTGGAGAATCTTCCACAGCTCGTCGAATGGAACTTCCGGCTCGCCCTTTTGGTAGTCACCAAGGTAGTTCTTGAGCGCGGTCTTGCCCGTGAGGGCTTCGATCCCGGTATTGCCCATCTTGTCGGGTTGGATTTGGAGCTCGGCCTCAAGCCAGGAGAGGAAGTTCTTCATCTCTTCTCGCTTTTCCTCGTTCAGACGGATCATCTCCTCGGCGAGAAAGGCGAGGAGGTCGTGGACCACGTCGCTCTGTTCCCAAAGCGCCCCTTCCGGGATCTGCCAATCCTTGTTCAGGGGATCGGCGTTGTGCTTGCGGACGAGCTCAGGATCTGGCCGATGCGACCGTGTCAGCCGCGCTTCGATGAATTGAAGCAACTCGCCGAAGATCGCCTGCGGATCTCCGCCCGGGTTCATCGGTATGCCTCCCTCCGGTGGATAACCCGGAAGATGTGTACAATACTTGCCTCGTCATCTACTTCGTAGAGCACGCGATACTCCCCTACCCGTAGGCGGCGCTCTCGCCCAAGGCCCACAAGCTGTTTGCTGGCCCGTGGCCGGGGATCGTTCTCCAGCCCGAGCAAGGCGGCCAAGATCCTGTCCCTAACCTGATCGGGAAGATGGTCCAGGTCGCGCTGGGCGGCGGGACGCAGCACTACCGAGTAGTGCTTGGCTTGCATCAGCCGCCCTGGTGGGCCAAGTAGTCGCGCAGTGGGACATCTTCGCCGGGTTCACGGCGTGCCTGCGCGATGAGGGCGATGTCCAAGAGATCCTCGGCAAACTCTTCATCCCTAAGCAACCGGGCGATGACCGCTTCCTGCTCTTTCTTGGGGAGAGCTTTGAATGCTGTCCAGAAGACTTCAGCCGTGGCTTCCGTTGCAGTCATTCGACTCCTCCTTTCTCCACACTCTTAGACCGTTTTCGTGCCGGGGACTCGGGTGCCCTCTGACCCAGGCACGTCTCCTTGCTCAAACTCTACTAGTACGATCATACATCTGTCGTCGGGCGAAATTCACTCCCGCGCTGTACTGCCTCGGGATCGCTGGCCCGGTTCAATGCATCTTGGTACAAGCGCTTTGCTTCCTCCACCAGCCGCGCTCGCTCGGCCGGTGGGGTCGTAAGGGCAATGCGGCGGATGGGAAAGACGTTTAGGTCTTGAATGAACACCTGAAGGTAGCGGCCCCTAAGATCAGTGCACTTGTGAGCAATCCAGAGCCAGCCAAGGGCGCTGTTTAGTAGTGTTACTGGGTAGCCGTCCCGCACTGCGGCGACATACATTGCGTCGTTTGTGAAGAACCGGCCTCTTGGGTCGAAACCGAATAGCGGATGATCCATGAACCTGCCGAAGATGATCTTCGGCTTGGCGAAATCAGCGTAGTAGTCGATGGTGTCTTGGATCTCGTACCACTTGTACTCCCCAGGCTTCCGTCCTGGCCATCTGCCCTGCCTTTCCTCGTCCCAATCAGGCGGCCTTGGTTCCAAGCGCTCCCTGAACTGCTCGAGATGGCGCTTGATGGCTGGATAGCGGTCAATGTCCACCCCGCGTCGGGTGAAGATCAGGTACTGGTTTTTGTAGTCGATCTCGTAGCGCTTGATGTCCTCGCCCACGACCAGGGGCTTGATGATCTCCGCGCTCTTGGGGTCCTCAGCGATCAGGCGGGCCCGCGTCTCCTCGTCGATGAAGAACGCCTCGTTGCAGCCGGTGAGCACGCCGCGGCGGATCTCCACATCGCCAAGCCAATCCTTGAGGGGGACGCTCATAGCCTCCATCTTCGCCAGGATCGCCATCTCGTCCGCGCCTGCCAGCTGCCAGCTCTCCTCCGTGAGCGCACCCGGCGGAAGCACCGATGCCTTTTCCTGAACGAGCTCATCGAGGGACTCGAAGTCCAAAGTAACGACTCGGAGATAACGCGTTGGGGGAGCACCTTCGCCACCCTTCACGGTGAGCACGATGCAGGGGTAGGCTGAGACGTCGGGAAAGACGGGGAGATCCCCGAAGTCGATGATCTGTAGCGGCCTGGCCCTCTCGATGAGGAACCTTCTAAGGCGCTCGCCATAGGCGGCGCGCATGAACTTGTTCGAGGTGATCATCCCAAACCGGCTGCCCTCGCACAGCAGGCGGTGGCCGATCTCGTAGAAGTACACGTAGAGATCAGCAATACTGTCATAGGCTTCGAACCTGTCCTTGAAGAAGTCCTTGTCCTTGAGCTGCTCCTGACGCACGTATGGCGGATTCCCGATCACTGCGTCGAAGCCGGGATTGCGCCTGCGCTGGCCGGTATCCGCGAAGAACACCTCGGGGAACTCGAGCTCCCAGTGGAAGAAGTGCCGTTCGTTAGCGATCTCTTGAGCTTTGGCGAACCAGGGCCTGGTACGGACTTCACTTTCCCACACGGCCGGCAAATCACTCAACTTGAGCAGGGCGTTTTCGTAACCAGTTGCATCCACTTCGTTTCCAAAGTAGGTGGACACCCAGGCGTTGGCCATCTCCTTGAACGGCTGAAGGAGGGTGAGGATACGTTCGTAGATGGCTTCCTTTTCGCGGATGTCCTCGACCTTGTCCGAGGGCTTGCGGAGGAGCTCCATCACCTCGCCGAGCACCACGGGGAGGCGCTTCTTGAGCTCGCCCTCGAACAGCCCCACCACGTGCTCCCCGATCTCGACGGCCTTGTCCTTCTTCCCCTGAGCAGGGAGGCGGCCCAAATCCTTCACCCATGCCCCGATGAGGGAGTTCCCGAGCCGCAGGTGATGATCGAGGAACGAAAGCGGGCGGTCTTTGGCCACAGTCTCGATCCACAAGGAGAGCTTGGCGAGCTCCACGGCCAAGGGGTTCACGTCCACCCCGTAGATGCAGCGCTCCACCACCTCACGACGCGCCCAGCGGATCTCCTCTTCCTCCATCTCCTCGGGGGTCTCGCCGAAGGCCTTGATCAGTTCCTGGGCCAGGTAGTCCACGGCCTCGACGAGGAAATGCCCGGAACCCATGGCCGGGTCGAGCACCTTGATGGACAAGATCTCCTGGATCAACCGATGATCGAGCTCGGCAAGCTTGCGCTGGTAGTGGTCGCGGTCGTAGCCGCGGCTTTTCTTGAGCTTTTCCTCGAGGTCACGTCGCTCTTCCTCAAGCTCCTTTCGCTTCTCTGCAACGAGGGGGCCAAGGGTATTTTCCACAATGTACTTCACGATGTAGTCCGGGGTGTAGTAGCTCCCGGTGGCCTTACGCTCGCCCTTATCCGTCTCCAAGTAGACCTCGCCGGCCTGGTAGGTGTTGAGCGGTCGCCTATCACCGAGCTTGGCTAGGGGAACGAACACCTCGCGGTCCTTCTCCCTGGTCACGGCGATGTCCTCGTGGGCCAGGCGGAGGCGGTGTTCGAGGAGGCCCTCGTAGATCGAGCCGAGGTTGCGGATGTCGAGGTCCCGGTAGCTCACCGGCCCCCGCCCGCCGCGGCCGGCGGCCTTGGCCCGGAAGAGCTGGTCAAGAGCTTGCGCGAGGTACTGATCGCCGACCTTCCACTGCGCAAGAGCGGGGTGCTTCTTGGGGTCAAACAACCCGCCGTTGTAGGGCGGCACGCCGAGGTAGGCATCCCCCTCGTTCACGATCCGGAACAGCTCGTTGAGCTTGTTCCAACTGTGGTAGGCCGTGGGGCTGAATGAGCGGCCCTCATCGAGCTGGTTTGCGATCTCTCGGGCCCAGGCTCTCAGGCTGTACGAGTCACGGTAGACAGGGTTGTGCATGGGCAGTAGCTCACGGTCCTCGGCGTAGAACAGGAACAGGACCCGGTAGATGAGGACGAACGTGTTGGCTCGGATCTCCTCCAAATCGTCCTCGGTGAGTTCGTTTTGCGGGCACTTGAGGAACCCCTCGGCCAGGAGCCTCAGGGCCTCGTACACGTTCTCCTTGAGCTCGTCGCCCAGTTTCGCGGCGTAGTCCCGGCTTTCCGCAAGGACGCGGTCGAGGAAGCCTGTGGTGAGCGCTTGTTTGCGGAAGAAGGCGTAGAAGTAGGCGAACGCCTCGTCGTAGCTATCGAGGAGAGCGACGAGGTCCACTTCGTAGAACACGTCCGTGCGGTAGCTTGAATCGCGGTGGTAGAGGCGCCAGCGGCGGCCATTGGTGAGAAGGCCCCATTTTCGGTCGGTGGCCCGGAGGTAGTAGTCGATTTGATAGCTGGGGTTCGCGTTCGTGAAGGCGTCCCCAGTGCCCTTACGCTTCCGGTCGAGGGAGCGGTCCCACTGTTTGGCGTCACCCACGGCGAGGGCTTTGGTGAAGTACTCGCGTCTCCCGGTGCTGCTCGCTGCTGCCTCGCGGTCCTCGCGGGAGGCAAAGAACGCAAAATCGGGGCGCCGCACGCCCTCCGGGGAGTCGACTGGAGGCTGGACAGCGTAGGAGTCCTTATGTCCAAGGAGATCAAGCACGGGGTGGATGAAGAGCTGCTCGGTCCGGGCCTCGTTGGCCGTGGGAAGCTCTCCCTTCACCCGCTCGTAGAGGTCCTTGATCGCTCGCCAAACAGGTTCAGCATCCCGCTTCGACTCCTGAAAGAAGGAGTCATCCTGCACGAGCTCGGTGAGGTAGTAGTCGGAGAAGAGGCCGTGGTTGTTGACGGCCGGCGGGAGCTTCTCTCGCGGGTGTTCTCGCGTCTCCGGTGCCATCAGCCACCCTTGGGTGGGACGAATTCCACCATAGCCAAGCTTACCAACCGAGGCGGTTCAGCGATCACGATCTCCATGTTACCCAGCTCCTCCCGCCGGCGCGGGCCTTCTTTGTCTCGTCTCCCTTCGAGGAAGCCATCGTACGTACCGTGTTTCCCAACGCATGGTACGGAGGGCTGCCAGGGGAGGCAACCGGAGCGGGCTTGAGGGTCAGCCGCGGCCTTCTCGCAGAGCAAAGGACGGGTCCTCATGGGCTTTGCCGAAGCCAGAGCCGATGGTTAGAATCGAGTTCACGGAGGGGTGGGTGAGCGGCCGAAGCCACCTGCCTGGAGAGCAGGTGCACCCCCTAAGGGTGCCGTGGGTTCAAATCCCACCCCCTCCGCCAGGAGCACAGCCGGGGAGTCGCGAGTTGACAACCACCAACGGAACCCTGAGCCATCGTTGTAGCATGTTGACTTCCCGACGTGCGCCCATAGACTGTCCGGTCGGCCCGTGCAGGTGGGGGGCTAGCGGTCCCCTGTATCCAAAACCCGCTATACGTGGAGCCGATGGGCCTCCCGAGAGGACGGGGAGACGGAATCGGCCTGGGAGCCCCGGGCGATGACGGCCGAGCCCTCTGCGACGCATACCGGTGAACCCCGCGAGGCCCGGAAGGGAGCAACGGTAAGCTGGTCCCTGCGGGTGATAGAGGATCCCTTGGCCTGAGCTCGGTCCCCAGGAGCGCTCGTTGAACTGGCCCCGACGGAGGCCCGCACGGGCTAGCTTATTTCGGCGAACCCCACCCCCGAGCTGAGACGACACCCCACCCCTTGACAGAGGGAGGGGTTGGCTCTAGTATAAAGGCGATATACAGATCCGATTATCAGGAGATAACGGATGAAGCTCTCCCTGGCGAGCAAGTACGCGATCCTGACCCTGATCCGCCTCGCCGCGCGCGGTGGCGGCCCGGCCACGGTCCGCGAGTTGGCCACGGAGGGTCCGGTCCCCGAGCCGTACCTGGCCAAGCTCGTCCCGGCCCTGGTGCGGGGGGGAATCCTCGCCTCGGCCCGGGGCCGGGGTGGGGGGATCACCCTCGCTCGGCCCGCAGAGGAGATTTCGCTCGCCGAGATCATCCGGGTCACGGAGGGCGAGGCCTCGTTCCGGGAATGCCCGTTTATGGTGGATCCCTGCCCGGGGAACCCGGATTGCCCGCTCGCCCAGGTGTGGGATCCCCTCCGGGACGAGGTGGCGGACTTCTTCGAGCGAACGACGATCGGGTCCCTTGCCGCGCGGCTGAGAGGTCAATCCTGAACGGAAGGAGGAGACAGAGATGAGCGAGATGATGGGCAACACGAGGAAGGAGGCGCTGAAGGCGATCCTGCACCGGCTGCACGCCGGGGAGAGCCCCCAGGACCTCCAGGCCGCATTCCGCGACGCCGTGGGGAACGTCTCCCCGCAGGAGATCGCCCAGGTCGAGGGGGAGCTCGTCCAGGAGGGAATGAGCCCTGAGGAGATCCGGAGGCTGTGCGATCTGCACCTCGCCCTGTTTCGGGAGTCCCTGGAGCGGGAGGAGCCCCTCGCCCCGCCCTGGCACCCCATCGGGATCCTCATGGCCGAGCACCGGGAGCTCCTCCGCATCGCCGAGAAGCTCACTCGCCTGGCCCAGGGGCAAGGAAGCCCGGAGGAGCTCGCCCACATCCGCGAGCACCTCGAGGAGTCGGAGCGACACTACCTGCGGGAGGAAAACGTTCTCTTCCCCATGTTGGAGAAGCACGGGATCGTGGAGCCACCGCGGGTCATGTGGAGCGAACACCAGGAGATCCGCAAGCTCAGGAAGGAACTCGGGACCGCGGAGGGGGAGGCACTCCGCGAGCGTTCGGTGGCCTTGGGGGAGCTCCTCGCCTCCCACTTCTTCAAGGAGAACCGGATCCTCTTCCCGACAGCCCTTCAGGTGATCCCGGAGGGGGAGTGGCCGGGGATCCGAGCACAATTCGACGCGATCGGCTACTGCTGCTTCACCCCTGCCACGCCGGCGGTCCCTGTCTCCCGTGCGGAACCCGTCCCTGGTCCGCCGGCTGGCCGGCTGCGGCTCCCGACCGGCGAGTTCGCCCCCCAAGAGTTAGAGGCGATGCTGAATGCCCTGCCCGTGGACATCACCTTCGTGGACAAGGACGATACCGTCCGCTACTTCAACCAGACGAAGGACCGGATCTTCGTGCGCACCCCGGCCGTGCTCGGGCGCAAGGTCCAAAACTGCCATCCCCAGAAGAGCGTCCCCATCGTGGACCGGATCCTGCGGGAGTTCCGGGAGAACAAGCGCGACGCGGCCGAGTTCTGGAACCCGCTCCAGGGGAAGCTCGTCTACATTCAGTACTTCCCAGTGCGCGGTGCGAACGGGGAGTACCTGGGCACGGTCGAGGTGACCCAAGACATCGGGCCTCTCCAGAGGATCTCCGGAGAACGGCGCCTCCTCGACGACTGAGGCAGGCGAAGGAGGATACGATGGGCAGACGGGAAGAGTTCTTCGCGGAGCGAGAACGGTTGAACGAGATCGTCCTCAAACGGGCGGACCTCATGACGAAGCGGCTATTCGCCCTCGATGCCCAGGCTTACGAAGACGGGGCGCTGCCCCGCAAGGTCAAGGAGCTCCTCGGGCTGGTGGCGTCCCTCGTCCTCCGCTGCGACGACTGTATCACCTACCACGTCGTCGGGGCATGGGAGGCGGGGGCGACGGGGGAGGAGCTAACGGAAGCGATGTCGGTCGCGTTGGTGGTGGGCGGGTCAATCGTCATCCCCCACCTCCGCCGGGCGGCCGCGCTGCTGGATGAACTGGAGGGAACCGATGAACTCAATCGCGATCGAGCTTAGGAAGGGCGTGCACTGGGTCGGGGTCAAGGACTGGGGCCGACGGATGTTCGACGGGCTGATCCCGCTCCCCCACGGGACATCGTACAACGCGTACCTCGTCCAGGGAGAGAAGACGGCCCTCGTGGACACGGTGAACCCGGGGTTCGAGGGCGAGCTCCTCGCCAAGATCGGGGCGGTTACGGATCCGGCGGCGCTCGACTATGTGGTCATGAACCATGCTGAGCCCGACCACGCTGGAGCGATCCCGATCGTCCTCGCGGCGAGCCCGAAATCAAGGCTCGTCCTCACCGCGAAGGGCGCCGACATGGCGGCCCGTTACTACCGCGTGCCGCGGGAGCGGATGCAGGTGGTGGCCGACGGGGAGACGCTCGATCTGGGAGGCAAGACGCTACGGTTCGTGGATGCACCCTTCCTCCACTGGCCGGAGACGATGTTCACCTACGTGGTTGAGGACAGGATCCTCTTCCCGTGCGACTTTTTTGGATCTCACACCGCGGCGGGGGTGTACGACGACGAGGTGGCGGATCTCGCCGTCCGCGCCCAGATGTACTTCGGTGAGATCATGATGCCGTTCCGCAAGGCCGGGGAGCGGGCGCTGAAGAAGCTCGCCGATCTCCCGATCGCTCTCATTGCCCCCAGCCACGGCCCACTGTGGCGCCATCCGGAGCGGATCCTCGACCTGTACCGGAAGTGGACGGCTGGGGAGACTGCGGCGAAGGCCGTCGTCGCCTACGTGAGCATGTGGGGGTCCACAGAACGCCTCGTCCGCATCGTCGCCGAGACGTTGCTCGGCGAGGGGATCCGAGTGGCCGTGCACGACCTGGCGCAGGCGGACGTGGGCGACCTCGCCGGCGACCTCGTGGATGCGCGGGCGCTCGTCCTCGGGGCCCCAACCGTGTTGGGTGGCCTCCACCCCGCCGCCTTCAACGCCGCCAACCTCATCCGGGCCCTCAAGCCACCCCTCAAGTACGCCGCCCTCCTCAGCTCCTACGGGTGGGGCGGGGGCGCCGCGCGTCAGGCGAGTGAGGTCCTCGGCCCGACGGGGATCGAGGTCGTGGGCGCGGTGGAGATCCACGGTTCGCCCGCTGCGGAGGCAGAAGCCCAGGCGGCGGCCCTTGCCAGCATCCTGGCCACCCGGATCCGCAGCTAGCCCCGCTGGCTCCCCGGGGAGGACTCGAACCTCCGGCCCGCCGGTTAACAGCCGGCTGCTCTGCCAACTGAGCTACCGGGGAATCACGCGAATCCTACCGCGGCCACGGGGGAACCGTCAACTTAGGTTCCGACGTACACGTACACCGCCCGCTCCTGGGGGCCATCGAACTCGTAGAAGTACACGCGCTGGTCGTCGCCGAGGACCATCCGGCCATGCTCGACCACCCCCACCTCGGTGGGGGCAACGAACGCGGCCTTGGTGTACTCCGGCGTCTCTCGATCCGGGTTCACAGCGTCAAGGATCTGATCAAGTTTTGGCGCATTGGCCTCCTCGAGCGTGCGATGGATGCTCACCGCCGCCGCATCGTGCGGGATGTAGATGATCACAAACCCCTCCCGCGTCCCCGACTCAGCAACCGCTCCCTGGACCTCGTCGGTGATGTCCCGTGCCTCTTCGCGGCGCGTGGTCCGGATGGGGATCCTCTTCAGCACATGACCTCCTTCGTTCTGATCTCGCCTTCCGTGCGGCTCCGCTCGTCGAGCCAGGAGGCGATGTCCTCCCACACCCGTTCCTTCCCGATCTCGTTCAGGACCTCGTGAAGGAACCCCCCGTAGACGTTCAGGGTCTTGTCATGGGATCCGGCGGCGGCGAAAAAGCGGCGCGTCGCGGAGACGCTGGCAATCGGGTCAGCGTCGCCGTGGAGGAGGAGAAGGGGGATCGAAAGTTCGGGGGCCCAAGCGAATGCGTCACCCTGCGCCGTCAAGGTCTCGGTGAGCCAGCGGGCAGTGGCTTTCCTATGCATGAGGGGGTCGCGCCCGTACTCCGCCACGATTTCCGGATCGCGGCTCACGAGCGCTCCCCCTAGGCCGCTCGGACTGGAGAACGAGGGCCACCCGCGCGACAGGACGCGGGAGAGGGCTATCTTCCAGGTGGGGATCGGGAGCTCCGCCTTCAAAAACGGGGCGCTCAGAATGAGTCCTCCCAGGCCCTCCGCCCCTCCCTGGAGGTACCGGATGGCGATGAGCCCGCCCAGGGAGTGGCCGAGGAGGAACACGGGCCTCCCTCCGGCGCGTCCCTGGAGGAACCCGTGGAGGGCAGTGGCGTCGTAGAGGTAGTCCGCGAACCGGCGGATGTGCCCCCGTCGCCCCGGGCTATTGCCGTGGCCCCGCAGGTCGCACGCCGCCACGGACCAGCCGCGCGCGTTCAGCCAGCGCGCGAACCCGTCGTACCGCCCGGAGTGCTCGCCGTAGCCATGGATGATCCCCAGCGAGCCCTTGCCCTCCCCCGGCCAGACCCGCACGAACAGGGACAGGCCATCCGCCGTTCGGAGGGAGCGCGGTATCTCGGTGGGGGTCTCCATGGCGGGAATTGAACCCCAACCACCGGCGCGGGACAAGGGGGATCCAGGTCAGGAGATCGCGCCGTGCCTCCCCGGCCCCAGTTGTCGCAGCATCGCGGTCGGCCCTACAATCTTCCCATGAGGAAGCTCGCCCTGGTTACGCTCATCAGCCTGGTGGCCCTCGCCGGTGCGGGGGCGGAGGTGTGGCTCCTCCGCATCGAAGGGGAGATCGGGCGGGGGACCGTTTCCTTCGTGCGCACGGGCCTCGCCGAGGCAGAGGCAGCGGGGGCAGCGGCGGTGGTGTTCGACTTCGCGACCCCCGGGGGGTACCTCGACGCCGCGACGGCGTGCCGGGACCTCATCCTCGGGGCGGGGGTGCCGACGATCGCCTACGTGAACCGGGAGGCGTACTCGGCGGGGGCCCTCCTCGCACTCGCCTGCAACCGGATCTACTTCGCCCCCGGGGGGGTGATGGGCGCCGCCACCCCCGTCTACTTCGACGCGAGCGGGGAGTTGACGACCGCGCCCGAGAAAACGCTCTCGGCGGTGCGCGGTCTATTCCGAGCCACGGCCGAGGAGCGCGGCCGCGATCCGAACGTGGCGGAGGCGATGGTCGACCCGGCGCTGGAGGTCCCCGGCCTCGTGGAACGGGGGAGGCTCCTCACCCTCACCGCCCGCTCGGCAGCCGAGTGGGGGTACTCCGACGGCGACGCGGCCACCCTCGGCGAGCTCCTCGACGCGGCCGGCCTGGCGGGGATGGTGGTGCAGGAATACCACCCCCGGTGGGTGGACTCCGCGGTAGCGACCCTGACCACCCCCTGGCTGTCCGCCCTCCTCATCGCGATCGCCGTCCTCGGCCTCCTCATCGAGGCCGTGACCCCGGGGTTCGGGGTGTTCGGCGCGATCGGGCTCGCGTCGCTCGCCGTCTTCTTCTGGGCCCACAACCTCGCCGGCTTGGCAGGGTGGGAATCGCTCGTGTTCCTCGCAGCCGGGATTGTGGCCATCGTGCTCGAGATCTTCGTGTTCACCGCCACCGACTTCGGGCTCGCCGGGATCGTTGGGTTGGTTCTGATCGGGCTTGGCCTCTATTCAGCAATGGTCGGGCCCTTCACCCAACCGAGCCAGGCCGGGCCCGCTGTGGGCGCGGTGTCCGTCGCCCTGCTGGTGGGCCTCGTGCTGACCGTGGTCATCCTCACCCGGCTCCCCCGCTCCCGGCTCCGGCTAGGAGGGGTGATCCTCCAGTCGGCGATCACCAGCCGCGCCGGGGACAAGACGCAGGTTGCGCCCACGGAATGGGTTGGCAGAGCCGGGATCGCCCGTACCGATCTCCGGCCGGTGGGGCAGGCCGATTTCAAGGGTGAGCTCCTGGACGTCGTGGCGGAGGAAGGATTCCTCCCCAAGGGGACCGAGGTCGAGGTCGTGCGCGACGAGGGGTTCCGCAAGGTCGTGCGCAAGCGAAAGGAGGGGTAGATGGATGGAATGACGTTGTGGATTGTTCTGGGAGCGCTGGTTCTTCTTTTCCTGTGGCTGTTCTTCTACTTCGTCCCCGTGGGCCTGTGGATCTCTACGCTCGCGGCGGGCGTCCCCGTGGGTCCGACGACGTTCATCGGGATGCGCCTACGGAAGGTGAACCCCCATCGCGTGATCATGCCCATGATCGCAGCGTGGAAGGCGGGGATCAAGCTCACCACCTCCGACCTCGAGGCGCACTACCTCGCGGGGGGGAACGTGGAACGGGTGGTGCGGGCGCTCATCTCCGCCGACAAGGCCGGGATCGCCCTGGGGTTCCAGCGCGCGGCGGCGATCGATCTCGCTGGCCGTGACGTGTACGACGCGGTGGCGATGAGCGTGAACCCGCGCGTGATCGAGACCCCGAAGGTGGCGGCGGTGGCCAAGGACGGGATCGAGCTCCTCGCCATTGCCAAGATCACGGTGCGGGCGAACATCGAGCGCCTCGTGGGTGGCGCCACTGAGGCGACCGTGATCGCCCGCGTCGGGGAGGGAATCGTGTCCGCGATCGGGTCCGCCAGCTCCCACAAGGAAGTCCTGGAGAACCCGGATTCGATCTCCAAGCTCGTCCTGTCCAAGGGCCTCGACGCCGGGACCGCGTTCGAGCTCCTGTCGATCGACATCGCTGACGTGGACGTGGGCCGCAACATCGGGGCCGAGCTCCAGACCGCCCAGGCCGAGGCCGACCTCAAGGTGGCGCGGGCGAAGGCCGAAGAGCGGCGGGCGATGGCGATCGCCCGGGAGCAGGAGATGCTGGCGCTCGTTCAGGAGAGGAGGGCGGCGGTGGTCGAGGCCGAGGCGGAGATCCCGCGGGCGATCGCGGAGGCGTTCCGCAAAGGGCAGCTCGGGATCATGGACTACTACCGGATGCGGAACATCCAGGCCGACACCGCGATGCGCGAGGGGATCGCGAAGCCCGAGGAGCGGCCGCGCGGCCATGAGGAACCGCCGGCGGGAGGGAAACTGTGACAAAGGAGATAGGCACAAGGGTTCGGGACCTCCTGCGGACGGATCCGCAGCTCGCGATCGTCCTCGGGGAGATCCTCGGCCCGCCGGTGGGCTCGCCCGAGGCCCCTCCCCGTCCCTGGTAGGAAGATAGTGCCCTACCTCGTGCCGGGAAGCGGGGGCACCGGGTCCCTCACCAGGGCCCACGCGGTGAGATCGGTCCCCGGGAGGGAGGATTCGGCGACGATGCGAAACCCGAAGTGCTCGTATATGGGTACCGCCTTCCCGTTCACCGTGTCCACGTAGCACGGGCGGCCCTCCCGGTCGAGCCGGGCGAGGACAGGGCGGAGGAGCCGGCCCGCGTGGCCTTCCCCCTGGAACTGGGGGGCGACGCCAAGGATGAACAGGAACAGGTGGTCCGGCGGGGCGAGCCGTCGCTGTAGCGCGTCGAGATGGGCCCCGGCAGCCCGCAGCCGGTTGCCCCCATGACGAGCGAGGGCGAGGAGGATCGAGGGCGGGACCGAGCGGATGGTCTTCCCGAACGTCATCGGGAAGTGGGACGAGGGAACCCACGCTGCCACGCCCTCGAAGACGCGCGAGGTCGCGTAGACCTCCCCGTAGCACGCGGCGTAGTGGAGGATGATTCGGGAGAAGGCTCGGGCCAGCTGGCCTCGTCCCTCCGGGCGAGGGCAGGCGAAGGTGAGGAGCGGGTAGTCCCGGAACGCCGCGGCGAGGGCCTCCGCTGCCTGGGCCACGTCGTCCCTCCCCAGCTGCACCAGCTCGCTCATCGCCCCTCCGGTCAAGCCCAACGTCCGGCGTCCATGGTACGATACAGCGGCCGTGGAGCTCAGGATCCTCGATGGGGCGGACTCGATCGGGGGGACGAAGGTCTTCCTCAATACCGGCGCGAGCCGGCTCCTCCTCGATTTCGGGATCAACTACAAGCGGTTTGGGCTGTACTTCGAGGAGTACCTCAAGCCGCGGAGCTCCCAGGGCGTGGCCGACCTGTGGCAGCTCGGGCTCATCCCCCCCTGCCCCGACCTCTACCGCCCCGATCTCCTGGTGGAGGGGCTCGCCCCGGCGGGAGACGAGCTCGCCGTGGACCTCATCCTCCTTTCCCATCCCCACATGGATCACTGTGGCCTCCTCGGCGTGGTGCGGCCGGAGATCCCGGTGGGCGCCTCCCCGCGGGGGTGGGCTGTTCTGAAGGCAATCCAGGACGTGGGCAAGTCCGAGTTCTATGCCGAGACGGCGTATGTCGTGCCCCGCGTGCCCCAGAGCAGGCGCGCCCTCGCCGCCGCTGGGGTCAAGGATCGGCCTGCCCAGGGGCGGGAGATCCGGTTCATCGGAGGGAAGGCCGGCCCCGAGCTGCGGGAGTTCCTCTCCTCTCCGCCGAGCCCGAGCGGCCGCGGCCTCGAACCGGCTGGGATCCACGAGTTCGCGGGCCAGGTGGGAGGGTATGAAGTGCGGGCGTTCCCCGTCGACCACTCCGTCCCGGGCGCCCTCGCCTACGCTGTCGAGACCGACCGGGGCTGGGTCGTGTACACCGGCGACCTCCGCCGGCACGGGACCGAGGGGGAGATGACGCAGCGGTTCATCGAGGAGGCGCGGGCCCTGCGCCCCGCCCTCCTCCTCATCGAGGGGACGCGGGCTGGCCGGGCGGAGGGGGAGTGCACAACCGAGGACCAGGTTCGGGCGCGGGCCCACGACATCGTCGCCCGGAGCAAGGGACGGCTCGTCCTCGCCGACTTCAGCCCCCGTCACGTGGAGCGGCTCACGGCCTTCCTTGACATCGCCGCGACGACCGACCGGCGGCTGGCGATCCTCGCCAAGGACATGTACCTCCTCGAGGCCCTCGCGCGGTGCGGAGGGATGGAGGACGTGGTGGGCTCCCCGCACCTCGTCGTGTACGACGACGTTGTGGTCAAGCCCGACATCTGGAACCGGGACCTCCGCGAGCGGCACCACTCCCGCCTCGTGGGGCCCGCCGAGGTGCGGGCCGATCCAGGCGGGTACATCCTCGCGTTCAGCTTTTGGGATCTGAAGAACCTCCTCGACATCCGGCCCGCGGGCGGGGTGTACCTCTACTCGTCGAGCGAAGCGTACGGGGAGGAGCAGGCGATCGACATGCACCGGCTTTGGAATTGGCTCCAGCTGTTCGGGTTCGAGGTCCACGGGTTCGCGGTGGACGCGCCCGGGGAGCTCTCGTTCGGCGGGGGGCTCCACGCCTCCGGCCACGCCAGTGGGGAGGAGCTCCTGGCGATGGCCCGCGAGATCGGGCCGCGGGTCCTGGTGCCCCTCCACACCGAACGGCCGGATTTGTTCGTCACGGGCCTGCGGGGGGAGCCGATCGAGGTCCGCCTCATCCCCAACGGCGCCTCCCTTTCGCTTTAGTCCTGCGACAGGGGCACCCGTCAGGCGGGGCTACGGGGTCACGATCGCCCTCGCCCCTAAAGGACCCATTCCCACGGCCACTCTTCTTCGGTCACGCTCCAGCCAACGACGGCCCCACGAGGAAGAGCGAAAGGACGATGTCCACCACGATAAACAGGGCATACGCGGGGAGAAGCCCGGGCTCATCGGACCGCCGCCAGTACACCCCCACCGCAACCAGGCCCGCGCCGAGGAACGCAAGGGGAAGAGCAATGGAGAGCGCCCTGGCCACGGACGGTGCCATCCATCCGGCGAACGGGAACTCGACGACCAGGCCCGAGATGAACAGGAGCTTGAGTGCCGCGTAGGGGACGAGGCCGACCGCGAGGAGGATCCTGGATCGCCACAACCGGAGGTCCCCCTCACCACCGAGGATGTAGTGGCCAGCGATGACGAGGAGCCCTGGCACCGCTGCCAGGAGGAAAAGGGGAATGGAAGCGAGCCCTCCTACGATGCCTGAGAGCACGGTGAAGAAGATATGGGCGAGGTCGGATGCTGAGAACCGGTCGAGGACCGCGCGCTCGGCTGAGGAGGTCGTGGCATAGAGGACGGAGTACTCCCCGGAGGCATGCATGTCAAGCCAGACCACATGCCAGCCTGCCGGTGACCGCACGAGCTCGGCGGCAGCCGGGGATCCCTGGGTGACAGCGACCGGGCACCAGCCCACCTCGCGACCGCCCTGGAAGAACACGAGCGCGGGTTGGAACTCCTCCTTCCGGAGGGAGGAGAGCTTCGCCGCAACTGTGATCAGTGCGAAGTCCTGTTCCACCGGGTAACCGGAGAGGACACGGACATTCACCCCCGGGCGCGGAGCTTCCGGCACCGGCTCGGCGAGGAGGCCGTTCCCCAAGTCCGTGACGGCCTCGGGGAGGAGGGGGGGAACGTAAATGGAGGTCGTGCGAACCTGTTCCGAAGCATCCCGAGGGACAGCGAACACCTGGGTCTCCACTGTGCCGGCCTTGGTCCCGCCGCGGTAGTCCACGGAGAGGGCGGCATAGGCCCACTGTTCGTCCAAGGCCAACTCTGGGCCCAAGAACAGAGCACCCAGCCCCCCTGTGACCTTGCCAAGGTACCGAGGTTCGGGCACGGATGGGCTGTCGAGCGTAATCCGTCCGTAGTAGAGCTCGGCGACACCGGGGGCCGGTGAGGCGAGCCACACCGCGTGAACGTCGCCCGAGCGGTCGACGGCGAGGGCGGGAGATCCCCCCCGCGGCGCGAGGAGCACCGGCGGGCCCGTAAGCTCGAGCTCCTCCGTGAGCGCCTGGACGTAGAGCCCGAGGCTCGGTTCCTCCCAGACGGCTACATACCCCCCCTCTGTCTGGACTACAGTGTACGAATCCACATCGTGGTCCTCGGGAGACACGGGGTGGGGGCCCCCTAGCGGCTCCCCAGCCCCCGAGAGGCGCTGGCTGGCGAGGCGGTCGGCCCCAGATCCTGTGCGGAAAAGGAAGAACAGGATGAGCTGATCGTCACGAACGAAGAGGTGCGGGGCGTGGGGGTAGCTGGCCGAGAGGGGGAGGGGGTTGACCCCTTCTAGGCTCGCCTCTCGGCTCAGGCGCCCCACGAGGAGCTGCGGTTCCCCAGCTACCTGGTCGCCCCACACGATCCACCGCGCGTCCGGGGACACGCCGAGCGAGGGGGCATCTCTGAGGGAGGCCGCAGCTAGGGGAAGGCCCCGGCTCCATCCCGAGCGAATGGGGTCCGTCCGCCGGGGTTCACACCCCGCAAGGGAGAGGACGACCAACCCAAGGAGGATGGCGCTGACCGATCTCAGCCCACGGTGCCGCCGGTATCCCATACGTGGCAGGATGATAGCCGGAATCCCTTGGGGAAGCAGGAAAAAGAACGGGCCTCCCGCGGGGGGAGGCCCGGTACCCTTTAAGCTTCGGTCTAGCCCTTCCCCGTCATCTGGGCCCTCAGCTTGGCATCGATGCTCCAGGTGTCCCAGTGTGGCGTGTCATGCCAGTGCCGGGTGAGCCAGGGCTTCGTGAGCGCGATCTGGGTGTAGTAGTAGATCGGGGCAATGGCCACGATCTCGTCACACAGGAGCCGCTCCGCCTCGAAGTACAACCGCTGGCGCTCCTCCGGGTCGGAGAGCCGCCCCGCGAGCGTCGTCAGCCGATCGAACTCGGCCACGGCCGCCCCCACCTGCGGATCGTCCGGGCTCATCCGCGGATCGTTGTTCCCGTAGGTCGGGTTGAACACCTCGTGCACCCAGTTGTTCTGGTCCGGGTAGTCCTGGCACCAGCCGAGCCGGTACACGTTGGGCATGTTCTCCACCGGGGTCTCCTTGGAGATGGTCGTCAGGTAGACCTTCCACTCCTGGACCTCGATGGTGAACCTCGCCTTCGGGAATGCCTTCGCCCACATCGCCTGCACTGCCTGGGCGATCACGGCATGGCCCTGACCCGAGTTGTGCATGAGGATGATCTCGAGGCCCGCTCCATCCGGATAGCCGGCCTCGGCCATCAACTTCTGGGCCTCGGTGAGCGCCTTGTCGTAGCCCCAGCCGCCGAGCTTCTCGGGGAGCGCCCACGGAGCGATCCGCGGGTCAAGGGCAGCATTGCCGAAGATCGACCCGCCGGCGAACGTGTTGGCGGGGAGTTGTTCGCCCTTCGTGACCTGATCGATCAACGTCTGCCGATCGATCGTCATCGAGAGGGCCTTCCGCACCCGCACGTCGTTCGTCGGCGCCTTGGTGGTGATGAACCCATAGTAGTACGTGCAGGGGAACGGCCGGATCGTGAGCTCCTTCGAGAGCACGGGGTCCACCTTCACCCGGTCCATCTCCGAAAGCGGGACGCCGCCCGTATCGAGCTCGTTGTTGAGGTACATCGCGAACGCCGTCGACTCCTCCACGATCATCACGCAATGGACCTCGTCGATGTTCCCACCGCCCCACAGATCGTCCGGGAGGTACGGGTTGCGCACGAACACCATGCTGTCATTGTGGATCCAGGACTTCATGGCGTAGGACCCGTTCGTGACGATGTTCCCCGGCTCGGTCCATGAGTCGCCGTAGGCATCAATGGCCCACTTCGGCTGCGGGCGGGCGATCCACATCGAGGCGATCTGCCCGAAGTACCCTGCCGGGGCGATGAGCGTGAACTGCACCGTGAACGCGTCGAGGGCCTTCACCCCGATCGCATCCATCAGGGCCGGGAAGTCCGGGGAAGTCGGATCGGCCGTGTTCGCCTCGTAAGCCCCCTGGATGATGTAGAGCACGTAGGAGTAGTCGGAAGCGGTGTTCGGATCAAGCGTCCGCTTCACGCCGTACTCCACGTCGTACGCTGAAACCAGCCGGAAGAAGCCGCTGGCATCTGCGCGCTGCGCAACGACGTAGTTATTGCCGTCTGCGTCCTTGCCCACGAAGAGCTCCCGAGCCGGCTCGCTAAGGATCAATTTCGCGTCATCCGGCAAGGTGGCTGTTTCCTGCAGAACCCTGTTCACTGCGGTATCGTACCGCACCCAGTAGACGTCGTTCCGCAGGTGATACGTCCAGGTCAGCCCATCCTCCGAGACATCCCAGGACGTGGCGAGCTCGGGGACCGGGGCCATCGTCACCTCATCGAGGTCCACGAGCCCGAGGAACATGTGCTCGATGATCTCGATCGAGGTCGTATCCGTACTGATCGCCGGGTCCGCTGACGGCGGCTCCGTCCCCAGGTTCCGGTTCATGATCACTTGCCCCATCACGGGCCACACCATCAAACTCACGAGGAGCACCACTGCAAGCTTACTCAGCCGCATCAAGCACCTCCTTTATCTCCACCCCAAGGTCCGAACTGCACCTTCGCTCTTCCGTGACCTCCTTTGTTTCGATCGACCACCTCCCTTCCCCTGAGCTAGCAAGACGTACAACAATGCAGGCAACTAGTAGTCTACGTCCCCCGCAGCCGGGGGTCAAACGCATCGCGGAGCCCGTCCCCCAGGAAGTTGAAGGCGAGCGTGGTCAGGGCCAGGGCCGTCCCGGGGATCAACGACTCCCAGGGGTACGTCCGGATGGCGGCATAAGTCTCGGAGATCATCAACCCCCAGCTCGGCGTGGGCGGGGTTACCCCAAGCCCGATGAAGCTGAGGAACGCTTCGGTAGAGATGTACCCCGGGATGGCGAGGGTCTCGGAAACGATGCACGGCCCGAGGATATTCGGAAGCACGTGGCGGAACACGATCCGCAGGTTCCCCGCCCCAAGCGCCCGCGCCGACTCGATGTACTCCTTCTGCTTCACGGAGAGCGTCTGCGCCCGCGCCAAACGGGCCATGCCGATCCAGTTAAGGACGCCCAGCGCCACGAACAGGAAGAACATCCCCCCGAGCGCGCGGTCGATGTTGACCAGCACCCCCACCAGCCCCGTCGCTCCCCTCCGGCTGACCGCCTTGAAGTAGGCCTGGAGTAGGATGACGAAAATGATGAGGGGGAACCCATACAGGAAATCAACGAACCTCATCATCGCGTTGTCCACCCGCGTCGGGGCGAACCCAGAGATGATCCCGTAGGTGAGTCCAATGACGAGGCTCACCAGCGCGGCCACTACCGCAATGGACAAGGAGATCCTGGTCCCATAGAGGGTCCGACTGAGAATGTCACGTCCTAGGTAGTCCGTTCCCAGGGGATAGCCGGGCGTTCCGGGCGGGAGATCCCGCTCGAAGAAGCTCACCTCGGCGAAGTGCTTGGGGGCGATCAGGGGCCTCACCTCCCCGCCGAAGATGGCAGCGGGGATCGTCGTGTCCACGAACAAGGCCACCAGGATGACGAGGATGATGAAGATCCCCCCCAGCGTGCCCGCGCGGTGCTTGAGCAACCGGTGAAACGCGTCCTGGAGGGGGCTCCGCCCCCTCACTTCCTCCTCGCGAGCATCCCTCCGTTTCTTCGCGCTCATCAGTCGTACCGGATGCGGGGATCGAGCCAGGCGTAGCTCACGTCCACGACGATGTTGGCAGCAACAAGGAGCACCGAGTAGACGAGGACCGACCCCATGATCATCGGATAGTCGCGGTTGGTGATGGCCGTCACGAAGTACTTCCCCATCCCCGCGATGCCGAAGATCTGCTCAACGACCAGGCTCCCAGTCACGATGCCGGCGAACATCGGGCCGAGCACGGTCGCGACGGGAATCAGGCTGTTCCTTAGCCCATGGACGATGATCGTACGCCGTGCCGGGAGGCCCTTCGCGTAGGCCGTCTTGATGTAGTCCTCGCGGATGACTTGGAGGAGGCTCGCCCGGGTGAGGCGGGCGATGGATGCGGAGTACGCCAGCCCAAGGGTTATCGCAGGAAGGATCGCATGGAGCCAGAATTTCGCCGAAAAGATGTTGGGGAAGAACCCGAGGTACAGCTGTGTGTAGTCCGTCCCCCACCGCGCCGTCGGCAGCCACCCCAGGGTGATGGCGAACACCCACATCAAGAGAGGGCCGATCATCATGGTGGGCATGGACACCCCGAGGATGGCCAGGAAGGTCGCCCCGTAGTCGATGGGCGAGTTCTGCTTCACGGCCGCGATCGTGCCCAGAGGGATCCCAATAAGCAAGGCGAAGAGCAGGGCGAGGAAACCGAGCTGGAACGAGATCGGGAACGTGCGCTTGAGGATATCGTTCACGGTCTGAGATCTCGAGGCGTAGGATGGGCCGAAGTCGAACCGGATCCCATCCCAGATCCACTTCCCGAGCTGCTCATACATCGGCCGGTCCAGGCCGTACTTCCGTTCCAGGTTCTTGCGGATCGACTCGGGAAGCTGTTTCTCACCCGCGAAATCGAACGGACCTCCCGGGATGGCGCGGGCGAGGAAGAACGTGACCACCATGATCGCCAGGAGGACCGGGATCGCCCACAACAGCCGCCGTATGATGTACTGGATCATCCGAGCGGCGGGTTTATACCCGCCTCCCTGCGGTGTGTCAAGCACGGACCCCCTAGTGGAGATCGTGACCCGCGCCGGGTTGCAGGTTGCCTAGGTCCTCGCCTCCTTCGTATCCTCGGGGTGTGATCTTTGTGCAGCGAAAGGGGAACCGTGGCGATCCTTGTTGACGCGGACACGAGGGTGCTTGTCCAGGGCATCACCGGGAGCGAGGGGGCGTTCCACACCCGGCAGATGGTGGCGTACGGGACAAAGGTCGTGGCGGGGGTCACCCCCGGCAAGGGGGGGACGTCCCTCGACGGGATCCCGGTGTACGACGCGGTGGCCGAGGCGGTGGAGGCCGAGCGGGTTGATGCCTCGGTCCTGTTCGTCCCGGCCGCGTTCGCCCCGGAGGCGCTGCTCGAGGGGGCGGCCGCGGGGATCCCCCTCCTCGTGTGCATCACGGAAGGGATCCCGCTCCATGCCATGCTCCCTACCTACCACCTCCTCCGCGCGTACCCGGTCCGGTTGATCGGCCCCAACTGCCCCGGGGTGATCTCCCCCGGCCAGGCCAAGATGGGCGTCATCCCGCCCGCCGCGTTCACCCCCGGGCCGGTGGGAATCGTGTCCCGCTCGGGAACCCTCACCTACGAGATCGCCCACCACCTCTCCCAGGCCGGGATCGGGCAGTCCACGGTGGTCGGGATCGGGGGCGACCCGATCATCGGGAGCTCGTTTGTGGACCTCCTCCCCCTGTTCGAGGACGATCCCGCGACAGAGGTGGTCGTCCTCGTGGGGGAGATCGGAGGGGGGGCGGAAGACGAGGCAGCGCAGTGGTGGGCGGAGAACGGGACGAAGCCCCTCGTCGCCTACATCGCTGGCTTCTCGGCCCCACCGGGGAAGCGGATGGGCCACGCTGGGGCGATCGTGACCGGGGGAGACGATACCGCCCAGGCGAAGGCGGACCGGCTGGAGAAGGCGGGGATCCCCGTCGCCCGCACGCCGACCGAGGTTGCTCGCCTCGTCCAGGAGGCCCTCCGGTGAGCCGGAGCTTCGGCCTGGTGGGGCTCCCCAACGCGGGGAAGTCCACGATCTTCAACGCCCTCACCCTGGCCGGGGCGCGGGTTGAGGCGTACCCGTTCTGCACGATCGAGCCCCACCACGGGGTCGCGTCCGTCCCCGACGAGCGACTGGACCGCCTCCATGCCCTGTTCCCCGGGAAGAAGAAGGTCCCGACGACGATCGAGGTGGTGGACATCGCTGGCCTGGTGGAGGGGGCATCGCAGGGGGAGGGATTGGGGAACCAGTTCCTCGCCGAGATCCGGGGGGTGGAGGCGATCCTCCACGTCGTGCGCTGTTTCCAGGACCCGGACATCGCCCACCCGATGGGGGAGCTCGATGTGCGCCGCGACATCAAGGTCGTGGAAGGGGAGCTCCTCGCCAAGGACCGGGAGACCCTCGAGCGGCGGCGGGAGCGGACGGCGAAGGCTGCCCGCACCGGGGACAAGCCCGCGCAGGAGGAGGTCGCCCTGCTGGATCGTCTCCTGGAGGCCGTGCGTGATGGGAAGCCGATCCGTGCGCTTCACTTCTCTGCCCAGGAGATGCCCCTCCTCCGCGAGCTGGCTCCCCTCACCTCGAAGCCCGTCCTGTTCGTGGCCAACGTCGATGACGCCGGCGAGAACGATCTGTCGCGGGCGGTGGCGGAGGTCGCCCACGAGAGCGGGGCGGGGTGGATCGTGGTGCGGGGGAAGCTCGAGGCCGAGCTCGGGGAGGCGTGCCCCGAGGAAGGGGAACGGCAGGCGTTCCTCCAGGAATATGGCCTTGCCGAGTCGGCCCTCGTCCGCCTCGTGCGCGAGGCGTACCGGCTCCTCGCCGTGATCACGTTCTACACAGTGGAGGGGCCCGAAGTACGGGCGTGGACGGTCCCTGCTGGGACGAAGGCCCCCGACGCGGGGGCGGCGATCCACACCGACTTCCGCGACCGGTTCGTCTTGGCGGAGGTCATGCCCCTGGCGGACCTCCTCGCTGCTGGCTCCGAGCGGGCGCTCCGCGAGGCGGGCCGGGTCCACCGCGCCGGCCGCGATTACACGGTCCAGGACGGCGACGTGATCCATTTCATCTCCGCCTGATGGCAACGTTGGCCCTCCTCCTCACCAGCGCGGTGTGGGGGTGGACGTTCGTCCTGGTGAAGGATGCCCTCCACGAGGTCGGTCCGTTGTGGTTCCTCGCCCTGCGGTTCAGCCTGGCGACGCTCCTCGCCCTTCCGTTCCTCGTTGGACGGCGAGGAGCTCGCTCGGGGAGCAACTGGCGCTGGGGTGGGATCCTCGGGCTCGCCCTGTGTGGCGGGTACTTCCTCCAGACGTGGGGGCTCCTCTACACCACCGCCCAGAAGTCGGGCCTTATCACAGGGCTGTCCGTGGTCCTCGTCCCGGTGGTGGGGTGGGCGTTCGGGCGTCGGCCGAGCGGGAGGACGTGGGGAGGGGTCGCCCTGGCCGCGGTTGGGCTGGTCCTCCTCACCCTCGGCGGGGGATCGCTCGCGGGGGGGACGTGGATCGGCGACGGCCTGACGGCCCTGTGCGCCGTCGCGTTCGCCGTGCACCTCGTCCTCCTCGATCGGTACGCCAAGGCCGGCGATCCCCGTACCCTCCTCGTCCCGCAGCTCGCCCTCGTCGCCCTCCTCTCCCTCGCCGGGGCGGGGTGGCACGGGGAGATCGCGTTCACGTTTTCATCGCAGGTGTGGGTTGCGGTGGGGGTGACCGCGGCGCTGGCCACGACCGGGGCATTCGCGCTCGTCCTCTGGGCGGGGCAGCGGACTTCGGCCGCGCGGATGGCAACCGTGCTCGCCATGGAGCCCGTGTTCGCCGCGCTCTGTGGGTGGTGGCTCCGCGGCGAGATGCTTCATCCCGTCCAGGGGGTGGGGGCAGCCCTGGTGATGGCCGGGATCCTATCCCAGCGTTCCTGATCGGCGTTCCGTTGACGCGCCTCCCCGATCGGACGATACTCGGCAGCGGAGGGATGTCCGAACGGCAAGGAGCCGGTCTCGAAAACCGGTACGGCTGAAAGGCCTTCGGGGTTCGAATCCCCGTCCCTCCGCCCGAGGCGCGGTCACGGGTTGGCTCGCCGTGAACCGAGAACTGCTGCGCCGTAAACTGTTCCCCGTTCTTGTGCGCCCGTAGCTCAGGGGATAGAGCGCTGCCCTGCGGAGGCAGAGGACGCAGGTTCAAATCCTGCCGGGCGTACCAGCTAGAGGGGGGTGCGGCCCTTGAGGGCACGGCCGAGGGTGAGCTCGTCGGCCGATTCGAGGTCCCGCCCCACCGGGATCCCGTGGGCGAGCTGCGACACCGCGACCCCCAGCGGCTTGAGGACCCGCAGGAGATGCATCGCGGTGAGGTCGCCCTCCAGCTTGGGCTCAAGGGCAAGGATCACCTCCCGCACGCCCTCCGCCTTCACCCGCTCCACGAGGCCCGCCACGGCGAGGTCCTCCGCCCCCACGTTCTTGGTGGGCGAGATGAGCCCCCCCAGCACGTGGTACCGGCCACGGTACTCCCCGGTGCGCTCGAGGTGGGGGATCTCCCACGGGCGGGCGACGACGCAGATCACGGTCCCGTCGCGCTTTGGATCCCGGCAGATCGAGCACAGGCCGTCGCTCGCGAAGTTCCCGCACTGGGGGCAGCGCCCGATGCGATCGAGCCCGGCGAGGGCCTCCGCAAGCCGCTTCCCCTCCCCCGGCTTGGCGAGGAGGAAGAACGCGATCCTCTCCGCCGAGCGGCGGCCGATCCCCGGGAGGCGGGACAGGGCCGCGAGGAGTTCCTCGAGGGGCTCGATCATGGACCGAACCCGGGGGGGAGGAGCCGCGCCAGGGGGGCCATCGTCTGGTGGGCCAGGTCCTTCGCCTTCGCCTGGGCCTCGCGCACCGCCGCGACGATGAGGTCGGCCAGGAGGTCCACGTCCTCGGGGCGCGCCACCTCGGGGGAAATCTCGACCCTCAGGAGGTCTCCGTGTCCGGTGACCACGGCCTTGACCACGCCGCCGCCCGCCGTCGCCTCAACCTCCGCCGCGGCAAGCTTCTTCTGGTTCTCCGCGACCTCGGCCTGCAATCGCTGCGCTTCCTTCATCAGGTTCCGCAGATCACTTGCTCCCATCATCCCCCTCCCCGAGGATCCTCCCTTCCAATGCCTCGGCGAGGATCCGCGCCCCTTCCTCGAGCGACGGCTTGGGATGGGCCCCGGCCCACACGAACTGCACGGCGAGGAGCGGGGCGAAGAACTTGTGCGCCGTGGCCTCCACGTAGCCGCGGACCGCGGGCTCGAGGAGCGACTCGTAATGGTATCCACAATCGGGGGGGAGACGGACCGTGAGGAGGCCATCGGCCCACATCACCTCAGCGGGGGAGAGGAACGCCGCCACCGCCACCCGCTCCTCGAGGATGGCCTGGAGCATTGCCTCCCATGCCTCCGGCCGGGGAGGCATCGCCTCCTGCGGCGTTGCCCGGGGTTCCCCGTCCCCCGTGGAGGGAGGGGGGAGCTCCGCTTCGCGGGCGGGTCCTGGCGAGCGAGGCCCTCCCGCCCCCGTTCGCAGCGGACCGCACAGGGCGACGATCGCCACCTCCAGGTGGAGACGGCGGGAGAACGCCCGGCCCAGCTCCCCCCGGAGCTCGATCAGGCGCTGGGCAACGGGGATGAGCGCGGACTCGCCGGCAATGATCCGGTCCCGGGCCCGGCTCGCCGCCTCTTCAAGGAACAGGGCGAGGTCCCGCCCCCGGGTCGAAAGGTCGGCCACGATCGCGAGCGCCTGGTCCGCATCACGCCCGACCAGGGCGTCGAGGAACCCGTCCACCAGCGCGAGGGGGGGGAGCCCGAGGAGGTCCACCACCGCCTCCTCCGTCACCTCACCGGCGTGGCCGAGCTGATCGAGAACGACGAGGGCATCCCGCAGCGCCCCCCGGCTGCGTCGGGCGATGAGCTCGGCCGCCGGGGGAGCGAGGGCGATCCCCTCCGTTTGCGCCACCGTCACCAACACCCGGGCGATCGCGTCCTCGGCAATCGGCTGGAACTCGAACGCCTGGCAGCGGGAAATCACCGTGGCGGGGACCTTGTGGGGCTCAGTGGTGGCGAAGATGAATAGGACATGGGGAGGAGGTTCCTCGAGGGTCTTGAGGAGGGCGTTGAACGCCTCCCCGGTCAGCATGTGCACCTCGTCGATGATGTACACCTTGTACCGGCTCCCCGCGGGCACATAGGCCACTTCCTCCCGCAGCCGGCGGATCTGATCCACGCCGCGGTTCGAGGCCCCATCGATCTCCACCACGTCGAGGGACAGGCCCTGGAGGATGCGCTGGCACGACTCGCAGCGGTTGCAGGGCTCCCCATCCTCGGGGGAAAGGCAGTTCGCGGCTCGGGAGAGGATCCGCGCCACCGATGTCTTCCCGACCCCGCGTTGACCGGAGAGGAGGTAGGCGTGGCCGAGTCTCCCTCCCGCCACGGCGCGGCGGAGGGTGGCCACGATGAGGTCCTGGCCCACGACCTCCCCGAACCGCTGCGGGCGGTACCGGCGGTACAGGGAGAGGTGGTCCGTGGGCTCGGTCATGGGCACCCAGGAGGATAGCGGATGGGGGGGCGGAAAAAAAGATCCAGGCGGCGACCTACTCTCCCAGGCCGTTACCAGCCCAGTACCATCGGCGCTGGAGGGCTTAACTGCCGGGTTCGGGATGGGACCGGGTGTTTCCCCTCCGCCATTTGCCGCCTGGAATCTCTAAACCGGCCTTGAGAAGTGAATAGAGCGTCCGCTACGTAAGACAATCGGGCGATTAGTACCGCTCGGCTCCACCCGTCACCGGGCTTCCACCTGCGGCCTATCAACCTCCTAGTCTCGAAGGGCCCTTACATGGGGAGGCCTCATCTTGGGGTCAGCTTCGAGCTTAGATGCCTTCAGCTCTTATCCGGTCCGGGCTTAGTTACCCAGCCATGCCCCGGGTGGGGCAACTGGTTCGCCAGCGGCCCAGCCGCTCCGGTCCTCTCGTACTGAGAGCGGACCCCCTCAAGCCTCCTACGCCCACGGTAGATAGGGACCAACCTGTCTCACGACGGTTTGAACCCAGCTCATGAACCCCTTTAACGGGCGAACAGACCGACCCTTGGGACCTGATACAGCCCCAGGATGGGGTGAGCCGACATCGAGGTGCCGAACACCGCCGTCGATGTGAACTCTCGGGCGGTACTAGCCTGTTATCCCCGGGGTAACTTTTGTCCGATGATCGCTGGCCCTCCCACGAGGAAGCCAGCGGGTCACTAGGACCGGCTTTCGCCTCTGCTCGGCTTGTAGGCCTCGCAGTCAAGCCCCCTTCTGCCCTTGCACTCACCGGCTGATCGCTAACCAGCCTGAGGGGACCTTTGTGCGCCTCCGTTACTCTTTAGGAGGCTGCCGCCCCAGCAAAACTGCCCACCTAGCGCGGTCCCGCGGCCGCTGCTAACGGCCTACGGTTAGGGCCTCAACAGCTGCAGGGTGGTATTCCAAGGACGGCTCCACCTGAGCTAGCGCCCAGGCTTCACAGCCTCCCACCTATCCTCTACAGCAGATGCCGAGACCCAACGCCAAGCTACAGTAAAGCTCCACGGGGTCTTTCTGTCCCACCGCGGGTCACGGGAATCTTCACCCGTGCTTCGAGTTCACCGAGCCCCTCGTCAAGACAGCGCTCAAGTCGTTGTACCTTTCATGCGCGTCGGAACTTACCCGACAAGGAATTTCGCTACCTTAGGACCGTTATAGTTACGGCCGGCCTTCACCGGGGCTTCAGTTCAGGGCTTGCACCCCTCTCCTTGACCTACCGGCAGTGGCCAGGTTTCAGCCCCTATACATCCCCTTTCGGGTTAGCAGGGACCTGTGTTTTTGGTAAACAGTCGCTTGAGCCGTTTCTCTGCGGCCCCCCAGGCCACCTTCCAGCAACCCAGGAGGCGCCCCTTGTCCCGAAGTTACGGGGCGATTTTGCCGAGTTCCTTGACAAGGGTTAGCTCGCCCACCTGTGGATACTCTCCTCGCCCACCAGTGTCGGTTTGCGGTACGGACTCCAGATCAGCTGGCTAGAGGCTTTTCTCGGCCGCTGAAGGGCCCCCCCTTCGCCCCTTACGGGGCTCGCCATCACGCCTCGCCTGTTCGTCCCGCCTCGCCCGAAGGCGAGACAGGACGGTCTCGGGGAGGTGGATTTGCCTGCCTCCCCTGGCTTGGCGCTTGGACAGGTATAACCGTGAACCTGCGGAGGTCCTCCTACGGCGTCCCCCCTTCGCTCATAACGCGGATCTGGAGGGGCCGGAATGTTGACCGGCTGTCCATCACCTACGCTTTTCAGCTTTGGCTAAGGCCCGCCTAACCCTGGGTGGATAAGCCTTCCCCAGGAAACCTTGGGCATTCGGTGGATGGGATTCTCACCCATCTCTCGCTACTCAAGCCGGCATTCTCTCTTCCGCGTCGTCCACCGGGTCTCGCGGCCCAGCTTCGACCTACAGCGGAATGCTCCCCTACCGCGGGGCCCTTGCGGACCCCACCCACAGCTTCGGCACCAGGCTTAGTCCCGGTACATCTTCGGCGCGCGATCGCTAGACTGGTGAGCTATTACGCACTCTTTAAAGGATGGCTGCTTCTAAGCCAACCTCCCAGCTGTTTAGGCGGTCACACCGCCTTGCTCACTTAGCCTGAATTTGGGGGCCTTAGCTGGTGGTCTGCGTTGTTTCGCTCTCGACGACGGAGGTTATCCCCCGCCGTCTCACTCCCACGGAGCGGCGAACCGGTATTCGGAGTTTGAATGAGGTCGGAGGTTGCCCCCCTTCCCCAGCCAGCACTCTACCCCCGGCCGCCTCGAGCGTGAGGCTGACCCTAGAGCCATTTCGGGGAGAACCAGATATCACCAAGTGCGATTGGCTTTTCACCCCTACCCACAGGTCATCCCAAGGCGTTGCACGACCTACGGGTTCGGACCTCCGTACGCGGTCAAGCGCACTTCATCCTGCCCATGGGTAGATCACCTGGCTTCGGGTCTGCGCCCCGTGACTGGACGCCCTATTCGGACTCGCTTTCGCTACGGCTCCACCCCAGAGGGGCTTAACCTCGCCACGAAGCGCAACTCGCCGGCTCATACTGCAAAAGGCACGCGGTCACCCGTCCCAGGCCCCTTGCGGGACCAGGTCCAGGCTCCCACTGCACTGTAGGCGGACGGTTTCACGTTCTATTTCACTCCCCTCCCGGGGTCCTTTTCACCTTTCCCTCGCGGTACTGGTGCACTATCGGTCAGTCGTTGGTATTTAGCCTTGGAGGGTGGTCCCCCCAGCTTCGCGCCGAATTTCACGTGTTCGACGCTACTCGGGATGATCACCAGGAAGAGCTTTCCCTTTCGCCTACGGGACTATCACCCTCTCCGGTCGCCCTTTCCAGTGGCTTTGCTGGCTGTTCGACTAGAGAAAGCTTTGGTAACTCCCCGAGGCCCCCACAGGGGCCTCCGTGATCATCCCTCAACCCCACCTGGGCAACGGCTGTGGCCTTACACCCACGTGGTTTGGGCTGTTCCCCGTTCGCTCGCCGCTACTAGGGGAATCTCGGTTGATTTCTTTTCCTCCCGCTACTGAGATGTTTCACTTCACGGGGTTTGCCTCCAGAACCTACTTGGGTGTTTCGGCTCTGGATACTGGGCCTCAACGGTCCAGTGGGTTTCCCCATTCGGGCATCCTCGGATCATAGCCTGCTCAGCGGCTCCCCGGGGCTTATCGCAGCTGGCCGCGCCCTTCATCGCCCTCGACTGCCAAGGGATCCCCCGTCCGCCCTTACTATACTTACGTAGCAGACGCTCTATTCACTTTTCAAGGACCGGATTGCCATCCACAAGCACACCGCCTCCCCTGGGGGAATACCCAGGGGCGACGACCACTGGGATTATACCGAGGGAGGGGAGGCGCGCAAGCCAGGCCAGGGGACGACCTGCCTCTCCGGCCACAGGCCCTCGATGTCGTAGAAGGCCCGCACTTCGTCGTGGAAGACATGCACGATGAAGTCGCCGTAGTCGAGGAGCGCCCACCGGCCCTCCTGCACCCCCTCGGTGTGCCGAGGGGTAAGCGGCATCTTCAAGAGGAGCTCGTTACAGAGGGCCCTTACGTGGAGCGGGTTCTCGCCGCTGGCGATGAGGAAGTACGAGGTGGGAATCGAGGATTCCCCCACATCCACCACCGTCAGTCGGGCTCCTTTCTTCGCAACGATGAGGGCCGCGGCCCGATCGAGGAGGTCGCGCTCAGGATTGGACATCGAACCCCGCTCCCAAGATCAGGATCACGTCCGTATGTTGCGGCCACCCGCCCACCCGTGCCAGGTCGAACTCGCGGTCCGTCTTGATCTGCACCCCTCCTTGCACGCCAGGGGGGAGGGCCTCGAGAAGGGCCTTCCCCTTGGCGCGGTCCTCCTCCCGCACCACGAGGTAGGTGGTGGGATAGTTGGACCGGTCAGCATCGGACGTCCCCGTCACCTGGAATCCCCGGTCAGCGAGCCAGGCCCCGGTCCGCGTGGCGAGGAGCTTCTGGCCCGTCCCGTTGAGAACGAGGACGCGGATCTCGTCGCGGGTGAGGAAGGTCGGCCCGCGGACGAGGGACTGGGTGAGCCGGCGTAGCCGCACCAGATCAGGGACCTGGTCACTGCTTGCTCCAGGCCGGGGGATGGTGGGGATGATGGCGAACGTTGCCCGCTCCGGGGGGACGTCACCGAACGCCCGCGCCAGGTCCAGAGCCTCCCACAGGGTGAGGTTCGTGCGCGCCGCGTCGTAGATGGCCTCGACGGTGGTCCGCCACGCGGCGGAGGGGATGGCCCGTGCCTTCTCCCCCAGCGCGCGCAGGAACTGGTGCTGCCGCACCAGCCGGGCGAGCTCGTCGCCGTCCTCGTACCGCACGAAGTCGAGCGCCTTCGCCCCGTCGAGCGTCTGTCGTCCGGGAGGGATGTCGATGAACAGGTTCTGGGAGCGATCCTGGTATACGAGCCGGGTCTCCACCATCACCTCTACCCCTCCGACCAGGTCCACCGTCGTGCGGAGCCCGGTGAAGTCCATCACCACCCAATAGGGGAGGGGGACTTCGAGGAGCGCGCTCAGGCGGCGGGCCATGCCAGCGATGCCCTCGGAGGGATACAAGGCATAGAGCGAGGTCCAGCCAGTTGCGGTGGGCCAGGTGAGGGTCCGCGGCACGCTGATCCAACTCGCCCTGCCCCCTGGTTGGACGACGGCCACGGCCACGGAGTGCACGTGCGCCGTGCTCTGGCCCCCCTCGTCCACCCCCACCACCAGCACGTACACGGGCGACCCCTGACGGAGGGTCCGCGTGACCTCGGTCTGGGAGAACAGGACGAACAGGGTCACCGCCACCCCGGTCAGGACGAGCCCGATACCGATCGCCACACGCCGCATGTCGGAGAAAGGTTAGCCAGGGAGTGGGCAGTTCGTCAAACGCCGCGGTTGACGCCGCCCCCCGATCGGATACGCTCGCGGGGCGTGAGTCCGATGGATCCCTACGTGGCTTTGGCCCGGTCAAGCATTGCGGCGTACGTGAGGGAAGGGCGGCGGATCTCCCCTCCTCCTGGCCTGCCGCCGGAGCTCACCTCCCGCCGCCGGGGAGCGTTCGTGTCCATCAAGAAAAGGGGAGCGCTGCGGGGCTGCATCGGCACCTACCAGCCGACCGAGGAGAACCTGGCCGAGGAGATCATCGCGAACGCGATCCGTGCGGCGACGGAGGACCCACGGTTCCCTCCCCTCACCCCGGATGAGCTTCCCGAGGTCTCCCTCTCGGTAGATGTGCTCTCCCCGCCCGAGGAGTGCAGCGAGGGAGAACTCGATCCCAGGAGGTATGGGGTGATCGTCGAGAGGGGATGGCGGCGGGGGCTCCTCCTCCCCGACCTCCCCGGCGTGGACACGGTGGAGGAACAGCTCCGGATCGCGAAGATGAAGGCCGGGATCTCCGCCGATGAGCCGTGTCGGCTGTGGCGGTTCACCGTGGAGCGGCACACGGAATGAAGGCCATCGTCCACACCGTGGGGTGCCGGGTCAACCAGTACGAGTCCCACCTCCTCGCGGAGAGGCTCGCGGACGAGGAGGCTCCGGGGGAGGTCCACGTGGTGAACACCTGTACCGTGACCGCCCTCGCCGACCGGAAGTCCCGCCAGCTCATCGCCCGCCTCAGGCGCGACCACCCCGCGGCCCTCATCGTGGCCGTGGGGTGCGGGGCGGACGGAGCCGGGCCGGGGTTGAAGCGGGCGGGGGCGGATCTCCTCGTGGGGAACCGCGACAAGGAACGGATCATGGATGCGATCCAGCGCTTCCTGGTGGGTGGGCCGCCATGCGAGGGGAAGTGGGGAAACCTTGACGGGGAGAGGATCACGGGCCGGGAGGCGCGGGTCCGGGCCCTGCTCAAGGTGCAGGACGGCTGCACGGTGGGCTGTACCTTCTGCCGGACGTGGCAGGTGCGGGGGCCGCTCCGGAGCAAGACGCCTGAGGTGGCCCGCGCCGAGGCGGAGGCCCTCGCCCGCGCCGGACATCCGGAGATCGTGGTCGTGGGGATCAACCTCGCCCAGTACGGGGAGGACCTCCCCTCCCGCCCCACGCTCACCGACCTTCTTACCTCCCTCCTCTCCGTGCCCGGCGTCCGCTACCGGCTCTCGTCCGTCAACCCGGACGCGGTCACGGACGAACTCATCGCCGTGTTCGCGCGCGAGTCCCGCCTCTGCCCCTACCTCCACCTCCCCCTCCAATCCGGCGACGATGCCGTCCTGGAGAGGATGAGGCGCCCCTACACCGCGGCGGAGTACGTCGCGCGGGCCGAGGCGTTCCGGCGCGCGGTCCCTCAGGCCACCCTCGGTGCCGACGTGATGGTGGGGTTCCCGGGGGAGGACGAGGGGGCATTTGCGCACACGGTGGAGGTCCTCGATTCCCTCCTCCCCCTCAACGTCCACATCTTCCGGTACTCCCCCCGGCCAGGGACGGCAGCGGCGCGGTTTGCGCCGCGGGTCCCCCCCGCCGCGGCGGCCCGCCGGGCGGCCCGGCTCGCCTCCCTCGCCGACGGGTGGTCCCGTGCTTCCCAGGAACGGTTTCTCGGGGCCGAGGTCGGGGTGGCGGCGGAGGAGGTAGCAGGGGATGCTATCCGAGGCCGGAGCGAGAACTACCTTGCGGTGGAAGTGCGTGGATGCGCGGCTCCACGCGGTACAATCGTCCCGGCCCGCCTTGTGGCGCGGGCCACCGGGCACCTTGTGGGGGTGAGGGCGGATCGGACGCAGAGTAGCTGAAATCGAGTTCGGAAGCCACGATGTGGCGGTGGGGGTCCTCGGCCAGTACAACCGCAACCTGCGGCTCATCGGCGAGGCGTTCACCGGCGTCCACATCGCCACGCGCGGGGACCGGATCGAGCTCGAGGGGGAGGAGAAGGACGTCGGGCAGCTGGAGCGGCTCCTCGGCAAATTGGTCGAGGTGGTGCGGGGCAACCACCAACCGACCCCGGACGAGGTGCGGTACCTCATCTCCCAGGTCAAGGACGGAGAGGACCTCGCCGGTCTCCTCACCGACGTGGTTCAGGTCACCCATTGGGGGGAGGCGATCCGCCCCAAGACCGCGGGCCAGCGCCAGTACGTGCAGGCGATCCGGGACAACGACGCTGTATTCGCGATCGGCCCCGCGGGGACGGGGAAGACGTACCTCGCCGTAGCGATGGCGCTCGGGTACCTGAAGCGGGGCCAGGTGAAGCGGATCATCCTCACCCGGCCGGCGGTGGAGGCGGGGGAGCAGCTGGGTTTTCTCCCCGGCGACATCTTCCAGAAGGTCAACCCCTACCTGCGGCCCCTGTACGACGCGATCTACGACATGATCCCGGCCGTGGAGCTCGACAAGCACATCCAGAACGGGCGGGTCGAGATCGCGCCCCTGGCGTTCATGCGCGGGCGGACCCTCAACCACGCGTTCGTGATCCTCGACGAGGCCCAGAACACGACCCACACCCAGATGAAGATGTTCCTTACCCGGCTTGGGTTCGGGTCGAAGGCCGTCGTGACCGGGGACATCACCCAGGTCGATCTCGAGGGCCGGCCATCGGGCCTCGCCGAGGTGGGGCAGATCCTCGCCGGGGTCCCGGGGATCGCGATCGTCCACCTCGACCGCCGGGACGTGGTCCGCCATCCCTTGGTGAAGGCGATCATCGAGGCCTACGAGCGGAGCGAGAGGGAGCCAGGGGCGGACGGGGACCGCACCTAGAGGAGCGGGGATGGCCGTCCCAGCGGAGGTCCGAGCGCGGGTCGAGGCGTTGCGCGCCGAGATCCGGCGCCACGACTATCTGTACCACGTCCTGGACCGTCCCGAGATCACCGATGCTGAGTACGACCGGATGTTCCGCGAGCTCGTGGACCTCGAGGCCCGCTACCCGGAGCTCGTGGTCCCGGACTCGCCGACCCAGCGGGCCGGCGCACCGCCCGCGGCCGAGTTCCGCCCCGTCCCCCACGCGCTCCCCATGCTCTCCCTCCAGAACTGCTTCCGCGACGAGGAACTTGTGGAATGGCACGATCGGGTGCGGCGGCTCCTCGGGGAGGAGCGGGTGGAGTACGTGTGCGAGCCGAAGCTCGACGGACTGTCGGTGGAGCTCGTATACGAGGACGGGGTGTTCGTCGTCGGCTCCACGCGGGGCGATGGCCGGGTGGGCGAGGACGTGACGGCCAACCTGCGGACGATCCGCCAGCTCCCGCTGCGGCTGTTCCCGGTGAACGGGAGCGTGCCCCGCCTCCTCGAGGTGCGGGGCGAGGTGTACATGGAGAAGGCGGCGTTCCTCCGGCTGAACGAGGAACGGGCCCGCCGCGGGGAGCCGGAGTTCGCCAACCCCCGCAACGCCGCGGCGGGGAGCCTCCGCCAGCTCGACCCCGCGATCACCGCCCGCCGCCCCCTCAAGCTCTTCTGCTACCACGTGGGACGGGTGGAGGGGATCGAGATCCGCTCCCAGGCACAGCTCCTGACTACCTTCCCCTCCCTCGGCCTTCCCGTGAACCCGCGGTGGAAGCTGTGCCGGGATCTCCCCGAGGTCCGGGCCTACTACCGCGAGCTCCTCGCCCAGAGGGACGAGGTCCCGTACGCCACGGACGGGATGGTGGTCAAGGTGAACGACTTCTCCCAGCGAGAGAGGCTGGGGGAGATCGCCCGCGCCCCGCGATGGGCGATCGCGTACAAGTTCCCCGCTGAGGAGGCCGTGACCCGGGTGCGGGAGATCGTGGTCCAAGTGGGGCGGACCGGGGCCCTGACCCCCGTAGCCCACCTCGATCCGGTCGAGGTGTCCGGGGTCACCGTGTCACGGGCCACCCTCCACAACGAGGACGAGGTGCGCCGGAAGGACGTGCGGGTCGGGGACTGGGTGATCGTGCGGCGGGCCGGGGAAGTGATCCCGGAGATCGTCCGCACCCTTCCCGAACGCCGGACGGGAGAGGAACAGGAGTTCCGGATGCCCGAGCTCTGTCCGGCGTGTGGGGGCCCGGTGGTGCGACCGGCGGGCGAGGCAACCCACCGCTGCGAGAACCTGTCCTGCCCCGCGCGGATCAAGGAGGCGATCCTCCACTACGCCTCCCGCCGGGCAGCGGACATCCAGGGGTTGGGGGAGAAGCTCGTGGACCGGCTCGTCGAGACAGGGCTTGTCGCGCGCATCTCCGACCTGTACCGACTGCGCCGCGAGGACCTCCTGGCCGTGGAGCGGATGGGGGAGAAGTCAGCTCAGAACCTGCTCGAAGAGATCGAGCGCTCGAAGGGGATGTCGCTTGGCCGGCTCATCTTCGCCCTCGGGATCCGCCACGTGGGCGAGCGGGTCGCGGAGATCCTCGCGGAGCGGTTCCCCTCGCTAGAGGCCCTTTCCCACGCCCCAGTGGAGGAGCTGACGGCGCTCCGCGGTGTGGGCCCCCAGATCGCACAGAGCATCGTTTCCTTCTTCCAGAACGAGGAGAACCGACGGCTGATCGCGGAGCTGGCAGCGGTCGGGGTGGATCCCCGCGCCGGGGAGCCGCAGGCAGGCCCCCTCTCGGGCAAGGTCTTCGTGTTCACGGGGACCCTCGGGGGGCTGACCCGCGACGAGGCCCAGCGCCTCGTGGCCTCCCGCGGGGGCCGGGTCGCCTCCACCGTATCGCGTCAGGTGGACTACGTCGTCGCCGGGGAGAACCCGGGGAGCAAGCTCGACCGGGCGCGCGAACTGGGGATCCCCGTGCTCACCGAAGCGGAGTTCCGCCGCCTCATCGGCTACTAGACGGTGGCGATGAGCTGGCGGTAGAACTGGAGGGCCTTCTCCCCCCACGCTTCCTTCAGCCGTTTCAGGGCCCGTTCCTCGAGCTGGCGGGCCCGCTCGCGGGACACGCCGAGGGCTTCCCCGACCTCGGCCAAGGTCCAGGGCTCTCCTCCCTCCAGGCCATACCGCCAGCGCAGGATCTGGGCGTCGCGGGCCGGGAGCCGGTTCACGACCGCGATGAGCTCGTCGTGGAACAGGGCCTGCAGCGCAGCCTTCTCCGGACCGGGCAGCGTTTCGTCCGCGACGAGCTCGTCGAGCGTCTCCAGGCCCTCGTCATCTGAAAGCGGGGTGTCGAGGGAGATGACATCCGCCACGGTCCGTTCCACTTGCTGCACGCGATCGAGGGTCATCCCCGGGGCGAGGAGGAGGTCGCCCCACTCCTGGACCTCGCTGCCACCGAAGCTCGCCCGCAGGCGGTGGAACCGGACGATCGCCCGGAACAGGTGGACGGGGATCCGGATCATCTGAGCCTGGCGCTCGATCGCTGCCCCCATCGCCTGGCGGATCCACCACCGGGCGTAGGTGGAGAGGCGAACTCCCCGGTCGGGATCGAACCGATCCACCGCCTCGATGAGGCCGAGGTTCCCCTCCTGAATCAGGTCAATGAGGTCCAGCCCAACCTCACCGTACTCCCGGGCCATGGACACGACGAGGCGCAGGTGGGACACGATGAGGCGCTCCCGCGCCCCGTGATCGCCGTTGCGCATCCGCAGGGCGAGGTCCCGTTCCTCATCTTCCTCGAGGAGCGGGAGGCGGGCCACCTCGGCGAGGTAGATGGACAGGGCATCTACCTCATCCTGGCGCTGGGCTTCCTCGATGAATTCCTGCTCCGCCGTGTCCATGGTTCGTCCCGAGTGGAGTGTACCGGGGGCCAACCGGTCGTCCAAGGGAGTTGCTTTCCTCCCCTTCCCGGCTATACTTGCGACCGTAGGACCGTACGAAATGCAGCACCGCAGTGGCTGCTCGGGGTTTCCCTATGCAGCGAACAGGGGCTCATGTAGACGGTCGAGACACAAGAAAAGGGGGGAACAACCGAATGGCCACGGGTAAAGTGAAGTGGTTCGACGACGCGAAGGGGTATGGCTTCATCGAGCAGGATGGAGGCCCAGATGTGTTCGTGCATTTCTCGGCGATTACCATGCCTGGGTTCAAGAGCCTGCGCGAGGGCCAAGTCGTGGAGTTCGACGTCGAGCAGGGCCCGAAGGGGCCGCAAGCCAAGAACGTGACACCGCGCTAGACCGAAGCTGTCCCGATGAAGAGGGCCCTGGGTTCCCAGGGCCCTTTCCTTTTTGAAAGCTCCGTCCACTGGAGCGAGGACGCTACCGGCCGAGCTGGGCCGCACGGAACTCCTCGAGGAGCCGGATCCCGGCAGCGAGGTCCTCCTCGGCGAGCTTCAGCCGGGCGAGGGCCGGCCCGGGGAGGCGGGCCAGGGCATCGAGGGACCGCCACAGGCGGGGCGGGACGACCTCCCCCCGGCCCCCACAGCGCACACAGAGGAGCCCGCCCCCTTCGGGGGACCACGTCAGGCCCGCGAGGGCCCCGCACCGGACGCAACCGCGGAGGTGGGGGGCATGTCCACCGACGCCAAGGAGGCGCAGGAGGTAGGCCACGGTGAACACGGGGGGAGGGAGGCCCTCGTCGAGGCGGGCGAGGGCCTCCAACGTCAGGGCGTAGGGGCGATCATCGGGCGCTTCAACGGGCACGAGGTCCACCACCCACGCCAGGGCCTTCAAGGCAGCTGTGGCCCGCTCGAGATCGCCCCGGACATGGGGGAAGGTGCGCACGAGGCTCGCCTCCTTAAGGAGGTGGAGGCCACGGCGGCGGTAGTGGATCACGTCCACGACGTGCAATGGATCGAGCACCGCCCCCCCCGACCCCTCCAGGCGCCGCGCCCCCTTCGCCAGGACGTCCAGCCGGCCGCGGGGGGTGAGGAGGACCGCAATCCGGTCCGTCTCAGCGTGGTCCTGGGTGCGGAGGACGATCCCCCGATCCCGGGAGAGCTCGGCCATAGCCTACTCGGGCGCCCCGGCGAGGATCTGAACGCCCTTCGAGGCCCCGATGCGGTTTGCCCCAGCCTGGATCATGCGGAGGGCCGTCTCGTAGTCGCGGATCCCGCCCGCGGCCTTGACCCCGAGCGCCGCCCCCACCGTGCGGCGGAGGAGGGCCACGTCCTCGACCGTCGCCCCCCCGGTGCTGAACCCCGTCGAGGTCTTGACGAAGTCCGCCCCTGCCTCCTGGGCAAGCTTCGCCCCAGCCACCTTCTGCTCACTGGAGAGGAGGCAACACTCCAGGATCACCTTGAGGACGATCGGCCGGGGCGCTGCCTCCCGCACCGCGCGGATGTCGGCGAGGACGCGGGACCGATCCCCCTCCTTGAGTGCCGCCACATCCACCACCATGTCCACCTCGTCCGCGCCGTCGTCCACCGCGGCCCGCGCCTCGCACGCCTTGACCTCCGGCTTGTGCTGGCCATGGGGGAACCCGACGACCGTGCACAGACGCACCCCCGTGTCCCGGAGGAGGGACTTCGCCCACGCCGCATGCCCGGGCGGGATGCACACTGCGTAGAACCCATGCTGGGCCGCTTCCGTACACGCCTGCCTCACTGCGGCACGCCCCGTCTCCGGCCCGAGCACCGTGTGGTCGATCATCTTCGCCAGTTCCGCTTTCGTCATCATCCCTCCTCACGGGCGCCATGCCCACGCTGCTCTCGTGAACCGGTGAAGCCGCCCGAGGTCCACCTCCACCCCCACGCCTGGCCGCGGGGGGACCCGGATCCACCCCTCCTCCAGGCGGAACGGGGGGAGCGCGATGTCCTCCTCATAGTAGCGGTCCGTGGCCGAGATGTCGTGGGGGAGCGTGAACCCCGGGAGAGAAGCCAGGGCCACGTTGACGGCGCGGCCGATCCCCGTTTCGAGCATCCCCCCGCACCACAGGGGCACCCCCCTCGCCCGGGCGAGCTCGTGCACGGCGAGGACCGCGGACAGGCCCCCGATTCGACCCTGTTTGACGTTGATGATCCGGCACGCTCCGAGCTCGAGCGCCTCCCATGCCCGGTGAGGGGAGGAGATGGACTCGTCGAGGCAGAGCGGGGTGCGCAGGGCCCCCGCAAGCCGGGCGTGGCCGACGAGGTCGTCATGGGCAAGGGGCTGCTCGACCATGAGGAGCCCAAACCGATCGAACTCCGCGAGGTGAGGGGCATCCTGGAGCGTGTACGCGGCGTTGGCGTCCACGGACAGGGGGAGATCGGGAAATTGCTCTCGCACCGCGGCCACGGGTTCGAGGTCCCACCCCGGCTTCACCTTGAGCTTCACCCGCTGGTAACCCGCCGCGACGTACGCCGCAACGCGGGAGACGAGCGTCGCGATATCGGGCTGGATCCCCACACTCACCCCGGAGGGGACCCTGTCCTGTGTTCCCCCGAGGACCGCGGCAAGGGGCTTCCCCTCCCGCTGGGCGTGGAGGTCCCACAGGGCGGCCTCCACGGTGGCCTTGGCCATCGGGTGCCCACGGATCGGGGCCAGGAGCCGGGGAACGTCCGTGGGATGGGCGATGCCCTTCCCCACGAGGAAGGGGAGGGCGAAGTCGAGGATCACATGGCGGGCCGTCTCCGTCGTCTCCGCGGAGTACCACGGCCCACGATCGGCCACGCACTCCCCCCACCCCGTGAGCCCATCGGCGGCGAGGGAGAGGAGGAGCGCGGTCCGCATCCTCTCTTCCCCGAAACTCGTCGCGAACGGGGCGACGAGGGGCAGCTCCACGAGGGAGAGGGTCGCACGCTCGATCCGGATCACGGCCGCTCCAGGACCTGGGCGAGGGAGGCCTTCTCCAGGACGAGGAAGCTCCGGTCCCCCTGGCGAAATAGCGAGGTCACGAGGTACCCCTCATCGAGGTACGCGCCGAGCGCCCGCCGCACCTCAAGCCGCCACGCCCGGGCAAGATCGAGGTCTGCCCGGCGCACCGTTTGGAGGTCGGACGGGATCTCGAACAGAAGGTTGGGGGCCCGGAGGTCCGGGCGGAACCCGGCCGGGGCGCGGAGCCCCGTCGCCGTGCGCTGGGTGCGGTTGATCGTCTCCAGATCCCCCAGGGCGAGGGCGGGCGGCTTCCCCCCGGCGAGGTGGCCCATCGTTCGCGGCGCGTCGAGGTGCCACTGGCAGAGAAGGCGGTCCGTGTCGATCCCCCGGTTGCGGACATCGCGGAGCTCCCCGAAGTAGTTCGGCAGGTATTCGGTGGCCACCCCCCCCAGCTTGTTGAGGTTGAAGTGGGCGTTCCGGGATTCCAGCGGATCGAACGTCCAGGTGATGATGCGGATCCCTTGGGCGAGCACGCGCTCCCGCTGGGCGCACTTGAGCCGGTAGCCGATGCCCCGGTCCTGCCAATCCGGCCGCACCGCGGCCATCAGCGAGTGGTGGCGAAGGGTCATCCCACCGAGGAGGCCGACCACGGACAGCGTGAACCCGATCATCTCCCGCCCCGGGCCGATCCCGTCGAACGCCCCGAGGAGGAGCCCGCCCGCGCTCGTCACCATGTGGATGAGGTGGTCGGGGATCACCGCCAGGTCCGCAAACCCCCACACCTCCTGCTGCAGCCGTTCGCACGCGCGGTAGCCCACCCTATCCCGGACCGGCTCGATCACCACCTCGTCACAGAGCTCCATGCGAGAGGAAGTATAGCATGCCGTTCCCCCTTCCCGGCCGCGCGGCCCGCCAGAGTCAAGAAGCCAACGGCGGCAGAGCTCAGCGGACGAACCGACTCCCTCCTCCCCGATGGTGGCCGGTCCCAGAGAGGACGATCGCTGGGTCCAGGACATCCACGGGATCTACAGTGGAGAGTGGAGGCAGTGGCCGCCGAGTAGTCGCACCATCCCCCGTGCCGGTGGAGGGAGGGGCGGCGACCGCGCTATGATCAAACCATGACTGCGGTCTCCTACGTGCTCATCGCGGCGGCGGGCTACCTGGTTGGCGGGATCCCGACGGCATTCCTCATCGGCCGGCTGCGGGGGGTGGACATCCGCCGCGTGGGGTCGGGGAACGTGGGGGCGACGAACGCCCTGCGGACCTTGGGGTGGAAAGTGGGGGTTACGGTGATGGCGCTGGATGTGGCCAAGGGCTACCTCGCCGCGGGCCTGCTGCCGCTCCTTCCCGTGTGGGCGGGGGAAAGGGTGTACCTCGGGATGGCAGCGGGGGTGGCCGCGATCCTTGGGCATGTGTTCTCACCCTACCTTCGGTTCCGGGGGGGGAAGGGGGTCGCCACAGCGGCAGGGGTGCTCGTCGCGCTCGCCCCGCTCCCCACGGCGATCGCGGCCGGAGCATTCGCCCTTGTCGCGTTCGGGACGGGGATCGTCTCCCTGGCGTCCCTCACCGCAGCTGTGACCCTCCCCGTGGCCGCGTTCCTCCTCGACCGCACCGCAGCGTACGCCGTGCATCCAGCGGTACGGGCGGTGACGGTGGGGTTGGTGCCGTTCATCTTCTACACCCACCGCCAGAACATCCGCCGCCTCATCGCAGGGAAGGAGAACCGGTTCCGACGACCCTGGGAGAAGCGGAGCGGGAGGGGGTGAACCCTCGTCGGCCGAGGCGTTGAGGGGGCCAGGGGACGGGGTAGAATGGGGCTCTCAGGTCGTTCCTGATCTCGAGCCGAGTCGCGTCGAGGCCGGTTCCCACCGGCAACGGGAGGGGGAGGGTGAAGGTCGCGGAGAGGCGCATCGCCGAGTGGTGGGAGGCCCCAGGGATCGATGGCCGCGAGGCGTTCGACGAGGAGATCCTCTACCTGAACAGCCTAAGCGAGGAGATCTCCCTCCCCCGGTGGGCGATCCTCGTCCGGGACCGGATGCCGCGGTGGGGGTTTGAGCCCTGTGCCCATCGGTTCCTGGAGGGGCTGGAACAGGTCCTGGCTATGATCGGGGCAGGGCGTGTCTGGCCGCGGTTCGGCGGCTGCGGCGATATCCCATTCTCCGTACAGCGGAACCTCCTCCGCCTCGGTACGGGGCTGATCCAGTGGGCCGACCACGGCAACGGGAGCGGTCCCCTCGTGGGCTCGCTCGGAACCCACACCCCGGAGCGGGCCGAGGCGGCCCGCGCGATGGGGGAGGTCGTCCTGGGGATCGGCCAGGGAGCGGCGGCACTCGATGCAACCCTCGACCGCTGGGCGGACGTGGCCCAGTTCCCTCCCGCGCGCGCCCTCGTGGATGGAGAGGAGGCTCCCCTTTCCGTGGTCGCCCAACATCCCTGCGCCTACACGCTCCTGTGGAACCTCGACCGCCTCGCCCACAGCATCGGGAACGGCGAACCGCCGTCGGCACTCGTATGTATCCCCTCCCTCCGGATCGCCCCGAAGCTCGACCCGGAGCGGATCTCCACCCTGCGCGACATCGGCGAGGCCCTCGCCCAGTGGATCCAGGAAGGGCCACCGCGGACCTCCCTCGAGGAGAGGGTCCACGCCCTGGTCGGCCCGCGCGACGACGTGCGGCGGTGGCTGGTGGCCTCCCTCTACAAGACCCTCAAGCTGTGGCAGGTCCACCTGGATACGCTCCTCGGCGAGGAGCACACCTACCTGTCCCTCATCTAGGGTTGCGCGCGCCGTCTCCCCCGCTACCCTAGGCACCACCATGGCTACGTTCGTCCTCGTCGAGCACCCGCTGATCAAGGCCAAGCTCACGATGCTCCGCGATCGGCGCACGGACCGCCTCCAGTTCAGGCAGATCCTCGAGGAGGTCACCGCGCTCATGGTGTATGAGATCACGCGGGACTTCCCCCTCCGCCAGGTCGAGGTGGAGACCCCGCTCGAGCGGACGGCGGGGGTAGAGCTCGCCCGTCCCGTGGTGCTCGTCCCGGTCCTCCGGGCGGGCATCGTCATGCTCGACGGCGTCCTCGACCTCATCCCCAGCGCCCGGGTCGGGCACATCGGGATCTACCGGGACCCTGCGACCCTCAAGCCCGTGGAGTACTTCGCCAAGCTCCCCGCCAACCTGAGCGATGCGTTGGTGATCGTAGTCGATCCAATGCTCGCCACCGGCGGGTCGGCCGCCCATGCGGTGTCGATCGTGAAGGAGCGCGGGGCGCGCGATGTGCGGTTCCTGTGCCTCGTCGCTGCCCCGGAGGGGCTGCGGGCGATCCACGACGCCCATCCCGACGTCCCGGTCTACGCGGCCTCCCTCGATCGGGAGCTCGATGCCCATGGCTACATCCGCCCCGGCCTGGGGGATGCCGGGGATCGCCTGTTCGGCACCTAGGGGGATGCGATGAAACGGTGCGCGCTTGTCACCGGCGGATCGCGAGGGATCGGGGCTGCGGCAGCGGTGAAGCTCGCCGCGCAGGGCTATGATGTGGCACTGAGCTACCGCACCCAACGCACGGCGGCAGAGGAGGTCGCGGCGGCCATCCAGCGCCTCGGCAGCCGGGCCGTCATCCTCCAAGCCGACCTCGCCGACCTGGAACAGGCGCGGGACCTCGTCCACGAAGCGGCCGAGGGCCTGGGAGGGCTCCACATCCTCGTGAACAACGCGGGCTACGTGCAACGGGTGCCGTGGGAGGAACTGTCGCTCGAGGATTGGGAGCGGATGCTCACGGTGGGGCTCACGGCCGCGTTCGTTTGCTCGCGGCACGCGGTCCCCTACATGCGGGAGGGGAAGTTCGGGCGGATCGTAAACGTCTCCTCCCTGCGGGCCCTCACCGGCTCGGCCCACGGGATCCACTACGCCGCCGCCAAGGCAGGCCTCCTCGGCCTCACGAAGTCGCTCGCCCTCGCCGTGGCACCGTTCGGGATCACCGTGAACGCGGTGTGCCCCGGATTCGTGGCCACGGAGATCAACCAGGAAGCGCTCGCCGCGCGGGGGGATGAGATCCGGGCCCAAATCCCCCTCGGCCGCGTGGCCACAGCGGACGAGATCGCCGCGGTGATCGCGTTCCTCTGTTCAGAGGAGGCGGGCTACATCACCGGGGAGACGGTCTCCGCCAACGGCGGCATCCGCATGGGGTAGGATGGACCGACACCAGCTGGGGCTGTCCACGTTCCTGTGGCCGGGGATGGACGTCGAGCGGTGGCTCGAATTGGCGCTCGGGCTCGGGTTGGGCGGGGTTGAGCTGCGGGCCGACCCCCGCGCCGCCGGCCCGGGGGACCTTGCACCCGCGGCCCGCCGGCAGTTGCGGGAGCGGCTGGCGGAGTGTGGCCTGTGGAGCACAGTCCACGCGCCGATCTATGACCTGAACCTCTCTTCCCCCCTGCGCGCGATCGCGGCGGCATCGGTTGAGGAGGTGATCGGGGCGGTGGACCTCGCCTCCGACCTCGGATCGCGCCTCCTCGTCGTCCATCCTGGGCACGTGGACTCCGACTACCTGCCCCTCGCAGGGGAACGGGACCTCGCCTGGCGCCGGTTCTCGCTGGCGATGGAGGTGATCCTCGCCCATGCCGCGCGGAACGGGGTACGGGTCGCGCTCGAGAACAAGCAGCGCCCCCGCGGGTGGGACATGGTGCACACCCCAGCGGAGCACGTTCAGGCGGTGGATCGGTTCCCTGGGCTCGGGGCGTGTCTGGACTTCGGCCACCTCCACACCACCGGGGGGGAGCCCGCCGCCTACGTGGCCGCGCTCGGGGAGAGGCTCGTCCACGTCCACCTCCACGACAACTGCGGAGAGAGGGATGAACACCTGCCCCTCGGCCGCGGGAGCCTGCCGTGGCGGGCGGCATGGGCGGCGCTCGCGAGCGCCGGGTACCGCGGCCCCATCGTGCTCGAGATCCCTGATCCCGATGGGCTGCGGGAGTCTCTCGCCGTGCTGGAGCGAGGATGAGGGCCCCCCGCTGGTACTGGGCGTATGTCCTGTCCAACGCGGCGATGGGCGCAGCATCGCCCCTCCTTTCCCTGTACGCCTATCACCTCGGGGCAACGGCGGGCACGGTGGGGACCCTGGCCGCCGTGGGCAGCCTGATGAACATGGTGGCGAGCCTGGTGTGGGGGAGGCTCCTCGACCGCACCCGGCGGCGGCGGGTGTTCGTGGCGCTGAGCTTCTTCGGGGTCGGGATCGCCTATCTCCTCCTCCCGCTCGTCACGCAGCTCCCGCAGCTGTTCCTCGTCAACGGCTGGGTTGCCTTCGCCTGGATGGCCGCCTCGTCGGTGTCAATCCTCCTCATCCTTGCCGGGTTCCCCCGAGAGAACTGGGAAGGGGAGATCGCCCGGTTCAACGTGTACTGCGGGGTGGGGTGGACCCTCGGCCTCGCGTTGGGTGCAGGTTGGACCGCGCTCGTCGGGCGGGCCCTCGGGGAAGGGTGGAGCCTCAAATCACTGGGGTTCATCGTAGGCGCCCTGGCGCTCGGGGGCCTGTTCGTTGCCCTGCGGGAGATCCGCGAGCCCCGGATCCAAATTCAGGCCCCTTCGTTCCGGGATATTGCGCTTGCGGTGGGGAATTTCCTCTACGAGCGATTCCGCTACGGCCCTGTGCAGCTCTATGACATCCTCCGCCCATCGCAGCTCGTGCGGTTCCTCCAGGGGCGTACAGCCTTCGGGCCGGACTTGGTCCTGTGCTACTACGCGGCGATGCTCGCCTTCGTGGGGTTCTCCATCGTGTTCGCACCGTTCCCCGTCTTCGTGCGCCAGAAGCTTGGATGGCCGAGCGAGCTCGTCTTCGCGCTGAACGTGGTCCACCACGGGGTGAGCGTGGTTGCGTTCGGACTGGCGCGCCGCGCGGTTGCGCGGTGGGGCCATCGCCCGGCGGCGGCGCTCGCCCTCCTCGGCCGGGCCGGGATGTTCGTGGGGTTCGCCCTCACCACCCCGTCCGTGGCGCGCTGGCTTCTTCCTCTCCTGTGGGGCGTGGCCGGCGCGACGTGGGCCCTGTTCCAACTGTCGGTGACAGCGATCGTCTCCCGCCTCTCCCCAACCGGCCTCCAAGGCCAGGGACTCGGGATCTACAACGCCGTGGCGGGGTTGGGGAACGTGCTGGGCGCCCTCGCGGGGGGATTCGTCGCCGATTTCATCGGGTTCCCCGCCGCGTTTCTCCTCGGGGCGATGCTGATGATCGTAGCCCTCCCGATCCTCCTCGTGGAGGGGCGCCCCGTCTCGTAGCGGGCTACTTCTTCTCCTCCGTCTCGACCACGACCATCCCGTTGTAGTACCCACAGGACGGGCACACCCGGTGGGGGAGTCGGAACTCGTGGCACTGCGGACAGGCGGCAGCGGGCATCATCTGCGCCCGCCACTGGGTACGGCGAAGCCTCACCTCGCGGTGGGACTTTCGTGATTTCGGAACTGCAGCCATGAACCCTCCTTAGGTGCGTCCCAATTGTGCCGGCGCCCGCTCCAAGATCAAGGTCACCGGCCCGTCGTTGACGAGGGCGACCTCCATCCGCGCTCCGAACACGCCGCTCTGGACGGGACACCCCTCCTCGCGCAGCCGGGCGAGGAACGCCTCGTACAGGGAAGCGGCCTCGCCGCCCGGCGCCGCTCGGTCGAACCCAGGGCGGCGGCCCTGGGAGGCGTCCCCGTAGAGGGTGAACTGAGATACGCACAGGATCTCCCCCCCCACGTCGCGGAGCGAGCGGTTCATCCGACCGTCGTCGTCGGGGAAGACGCGCAGCTCAGGGATCTTGCGCGACCAGAACCGGAGTTCATCCTCATCATCCCCCCTCCCGATGCCCACGAGGAGGAGGAGCCCCCGGCCGATCCGGGCGACCTCGCGCCCTGCGACGCGCACGCTCGCCTCGCTCACCCGTTGCAGGACGATCCGCATCTAGGGATGGAGCGAGCGCACGTGGGCGGCGAGTCGGCGCAGCTCGTCCACCGACAGGCCATCGAGGAGGTACCCGATCTCGCGGGTGAGGTCGGCCCGCTCCCGCTCCTGGCGGCTCCGTTCCCGGAACGCCTGTTCCGCGAGGCGGTGGGCCGGGTGGTTGATCTCCCGCTCCACGAAGTTCACCCGCCACCGCGGGAGCTGGGAGAGGAGATCGAGGGCGTTGCGGTTCAGGAGCTCAAGGTGGGGCTCGCGGACCTGGTAGAACCCATTGACCTGGTTGGCGACGACCTGGTTATCGGTGAGGAACACCGCCTCGTCCGGGGAAAGAGCGAGAGCGAGGCGGATCCCGTCGAGGAGGGCCTTGTACTCAGCGACGTCGCTCGTCGCCCGGCCGATGAGCTTCGACTCCTGCCCGAGGACCTGGCCCTTCTCGTCCGTGATGAGGATCCCGATCGCGGCCTCCCCAGGGCTACCGTGGGAACTGCCATCCACGTTCACGAAGATCTTCCGCATCCCCCCTCCTCAACCGAACTTGGTTCTGGGCCCGGCAGGGTTTGAACCTGCGACCAACCGGTTATGAGCCGGCTGCTCTACCCCTGAGCTACGGACCCGTCGGCTCATGGTAGTCCCCCCCCGGAGCAGCGGCAACTCGCGCCAGGACCCGCTGGCCCGCGGCGACGACGGCGGAGGGGGTGATCCCGAACTTCTGGAGGAGGACCGGCCCCGGGGCGCTGGCCCCGAACGAGGACAGCCCGACGATCTCTCCCTCCAGGCCCACGTAGTGCTCCCATCCCAGCCGGATCCCGGCCTCGACCGCCACCCGCGCCCGGACCGCGGGAGGGAGGACGTGATCCCGGTACAGAACAGATTGACGGTCGAACACCTCCCAGCTCGGAACGGCCACGACCCTCACCCGGAGGCCGTTTCCTGCCAGCTCCTCCCCCGCGGCGAGGGCGAGGTGGACCTCCGATCCGGTGGCGATGAGGACGAGCTCTGGGGCACTTTCCGGCGCGCTCTCCCACAGGATGTAGCCCCCTTTCTGCAGCCCGTCAGCTGAGGCGAGGCGGGACCGGTCGAGGACGGGGAGATCCTGGCGGGTGAGGACGAGGGCGGTGGGCCCCTCCTGACGATCAAGCGCTGCCCGCCATGCCGCGACCGTCTCGCCCGCATCGGCGGGTCGGATCACGGTCAGGTTGGGAATAGCACGCAGCGAGACGAGGTGCTCCACCGGCTGGTGGGTTGGGCCGTCCTCGCCGAGGGCGATCGAGTCGTGGGTGAACACGAACACGACGGGGGCGCCCATGAGCGCGGCGAGCCGGATCGGGGGCCGCATGTAGTCGGAGAAGACGAGGAAGGTGCCGGCAAACGGCCGCACCCCGCCGTGGCGGGCCATCCCCACCGCGATTGCCCCCATCGCGTGCTCGCGAACGCCGAAGTGGAGGTTCCGTCCACCGTGATCCCACCGCCCGCCGACCGCGCCTTGGATGTCCGCCCGGCCGCCGGGGGCCTGGAAGTCCCCTTCCCCCTTGAGCCAGGTGAGGCAAGACGGGTTGAGGTCCGCCGACCCGCCGACGAGCTCGGGGATGCCCTGGGCGAGGCGCTGCAGGACCATCTCCGATGCCTTGCGGGTGGAAATCGCCTTCCCCCCCGCCGCAAACGAGGGAAGGTCCGCGTCCCAGCCGACGGGGAGCTCGCCCCGCAGCCGGCGGCTGAGCTCCCGGGCGAGCTCGGGATGGTCCGCCCTGTAGCCGCGCAGCGCCTCGTCCCACCGCTTCTGGGCTTCCGCGCCGCGGGCCGCTGCGTCCTGGAACGGCTGGCGGGCCTCGTCCGGGACGAAGAAGGGGGGGTCCTCCGGCCAGCCCAAGGCCCGCTTCGCCCCCCGCAGCTCCTCCTCCCCAAGGGGGGAGCCGTGGGCGTGGAACGTGCCCTGCTTCTGAGGGGCCCCGTAGCCGATCGTCGTCGCGACGCAGATGAGCGAGGGGCGGGCGGTCTCTTCCCGCGCCGCCTTCAGGGCGCGGTCGAGCGCGGTGAGGTCGTTCCCATCCGAAACCTCGGTCACGTGCCACCCCTGGGCGGCGAACCGCGCTGGCACGTCCTCCGTGAACGCGAGGTCGGTCGAGCCAGCGAGGGAGATCCCGTTCCGGTCATAGAGGACGATCAACTTCCCCAGGCGAAGGTGCCCCGCGAGGCCGCACGCCTCAGCGGAGACCCCCTCCATGAGGTCCCCGTCGCTCGCCAGGACATAGGTCGTGTGATCCACGACCCGGTAGGGGGGGCGGTTGAACCGCGCGGCGAGGTGGGCCTCGGCCATCGCCATCCCCACCGCCATCGCCAGCCCCTGCCCCAGCGGGCCGGTCGTCACCTCCACCCCCGGGGTCACCCCGGCCTCAGGATGCCCTGGGGTTCGGCTCCCCCACTGCCGGAACCGCATGAGCTCATCCCGGGGGAGGTCATAGCCCCCGAGGTGGAGGAGCGCGTAGAGGAGGGCTGACCCATGCCCCGCGGAGAGAATGAACCGGTCCCGGTCCGGCCACGCCGGATCGCGGGGGTTGTAGGTGAGGTGGCGCGTCCACAGGACATAGGCCATCGGCGCCGCGCCGAGGGGGAGCCCGGGGTGGCCGGACTTCGCCTCCTCTACCATGTCGGCAGCGAGGAATCGCAGGGCATTCACAGCTACGCTCTCGGTTCGGTTCACCAGGCCCTCCTCCCGTTCGGGAGGATTATAGCCGTCAGCTCACGGAGACCAGGGGTTGGCACGCGGGGAGGTAACAGTCTATCCTTCGTCCGTGACGCTCGACCGGTATGCGCTCGCCCCGATGAAGGACCTCTGGACGCCCGACGCCCAGTACGCGAACTGGCTGCGTGTCGAGCTCGCCGCCCTCACGGCCCTGGAGGAGGTGGGCGGGGTCCCGGCTGGGACAGCGGCCGTCGTCTCCGCGCGGGCGAGGATCGATCGCGATCGGATTCGGGCCTGGGAAGAGGAGACGGGGCACGACCTTCTGGCGTTCCTGTGGGCCCTCGAGGAGGCCGTGGGTCCGGAGGGCCGCTGGCTCCACTACGGCCTCACCTCGTCCGACGTCAAGGACACCGCCCTCGCTCTAACCCTCGTCGCGGGCCTCGATCTCATCCTCGCCAAGGCCGCGCAGCTGGGGGAGGCAGTGGGGGATCTTGCGGAGAGGCATCGCGATGTCCCGATCCTCGGCCGGACCCACGGCCAGTGGGCGGAGCCGACCACGTTCGGACGGAAGGCCCTCGTCTGGTACGACGAGCTCGGGCGGGTGGTCTCCCGGCTTCGCCGGGCGCGGGACGGGATCGCAGTGGGGAAGCTCTCCGGCGCAGTGGGAACCCATGCCCACTACCCTCCCCAGGCCGAGGAACGGGCCCTCGCCTCCCTTGGGCTTCGACCCTGTCCGATCGCGACCCAAATCGTGTCCCGGGACCGGCACGCGGAGGTCCTGTTCGCCCTCGCTTCCGCGGCGTCCCTCGTCGAGAAGATCGCCCTCGAGGTCCGCCACCTCTCCCGATCCGAGGTGGGGGAGGTCGCGGAGGGGCGGCCGGAGGGATCGTCGGCGATGCCCCACAAGAAGAACCCGATCCTCTCCGAGCGGCTGTGCGGCCTGGCCCGTGTCGTGCGGGCCGGGATCGGCCCCGCCTGGGAGGACAACGCCCTCTGGCACGAGCGGGACATGTCGCACTCCTCGGTGGAGCGGGTCCTCCTCCCCCAGAGTTTCATCCTCGTGGACTACATGCTCGACCGGGCAGCTGGCCTCGGGCGCGGCCTCGTGGTCTTCCCGGACCGAATGCGGACCTGGATCGAGGAAGCGCGGGGCCTCCCGTTCTCGGAGGGGCTCCTCCTCGCCCTCGTGCGGTCGGGGCTCGGCCGGCGCGAGGCCCACGAGCTCGTGTCCCGCCTCGCCGCCATCGCCCGGACGACCGGGAGCGATCTCGCCCAGGTGGCAGCGGCGGACCCGATCGTCCGCGCCCAGCTGAGCCAGGAGGACCTGCGGTCCGCGTTCGACCTCCGCTCGGCCCTCGGCGACGTCGGAGCGGCGTTCGATCGCGTGCGCAGGGCGGGGTATACTGCGTCCGGAGACCGCGATGCTTGAGCGAACGTGGATCTGCCGCTTCATCCTGCCCCCCCAGGGGCAGGGATAGCGTCCGCGAGCGTCTTGCCGGCATTCCCTAGCGAAAAAACCCATGGATTTGGTGGACGAGCAGGAGGAACAGGCAGTGTTCACGAAGCTTGAGGCAGATCCAGCGCAGCGCGAGGCCGCCGTGCTCGCCTTTTGGGAGGAGCACCGGGTCTTCGCGCGGTCACTCGAACAGAGGTTAGGTTGCTCCCGGTACGTGTTCTACGAAGGCCCCCCCACGGCCAACGGCTATCCCCACATCGGCCACCTCCTCGCCCGGCTCGAGAAGGACCTGTTCCCCCGTTACCACACGATGCGCGGCCGCTACGTCGGCCGGAAGGCGGGGTGGGATTGCCACGGCCTTCCCGTGGAGCTCGAGGTGGAGAAACAGCTGGGGATCAGCACCAAGGCCGAGATCGAGCGCTACGGGGTGGAGGAGTTCGTCGCCCAGTGCAAGGGCTCCGTGCGGACCTACATCCGGGCCTGGGAAGAGATGATCCGGCGCCTGGGGTTCTGGATCGATCTCGACCACCCCTATGTCACCTACCACAATGACTACATCGAGACCCTATGGTGGGAGCTCCGGGAGATCCATGCCCGCGGCCTCCTCTACCAGGGCCACAAGATCCTGCCCTACTGCCCCCGCTGCGGGACATCGCTCTCCTCTCACGAGGTGGCCCAGGGGTACCAGCGGGTGGCCGACCCCTCCGTGTTCGTGCGGATGCCCCTCGCGAATGATCCGGATGTCTCCCTCTTGGTGTGGACCACGACCCCGTGGACGCTCCCCGCGAACGTGGCGGTGGCGGTCAACCCCGACGCCCCGTATGCGGAGGTCGCGTACAGGGGAGAACGGCTGATCCTCGCCGCGGCGCGGGTACCGGCCGTGCTGGGGGAGGAGGTGGAGATCCTCCGCGTCTTCCCTGGGCACGAGCTTCTCCACCAGCACTACGCGCCCCTGTACCGGTTGGCGCGGAGCGATAATGCATACCAGGTATGGCCGGCCGCGTTCGTATCCCTGGACGAGGGGACGGGGATCGTCCACATCGCCCCCGCGTTCGGGGAGGAGGATTACGACCTGGGCCAGGAGAAGGGGCTCCCCTTCCTTCAACCGGTGGACCGCGGGGGACGGTTCACTGACGACTTCCCCCTCGCCGCCGGGGTGTTCGTGAAGGACGCGGACCCGCTCATCCTGAACGACCTCAACCAGCGTGGGCGCCTGTTCCGGGAGGAGACCTACGACCACGATTACCCGTTCTGCTGGCGGTGTGACACCCCGCTTCTCTACTACGCCCTCGACTCGTGGTTCATCGCCACGACGAAGATTCAGGACAAGCTGATCGAGGAGAATGAGAAGGTGAACTGGCATCCTGAACATATTGGGCGGGGCCGGTTCGGCGATTTCTTGAGTTCGCTCAGGGATTGGGCCCTCTCCCGCGATCGGTACTGGGGGACCCCGCTTCCGGTGTGGATTTGCGCCACGTGCGGCGGGATGAGGGTGGTCGGCTCGCGCGCGGAGCTCGTCGCGCACGCCCTCGATCCTGACCTCGCCCGGGCCGTAGAACTGCACCGTCCCTATGTGGACCGGGTCGAGCTCCGCTGCCCGTGCGGGGGGGTGATGCGGCGGGTGCCCTACGTCCTCGACACCTGGTTCGACTCGGGCTCGATGCACACCGCCCAGTGGCACTACCCGTTCGAGAACGTTGACCAATTCAAGGAATCCTACCCCGCGGACTTCATCAGTGAGGGCCTCGATCAGACGCGGGGTTGGTTCTACACGATGCTCGTCACGGGGGTCCTCCTCCACGGATCCGCCCCCTACCGGAACGTGCTCGTCACAGGGCTGGGGCTCGATGCTGAAGGGCAGAAGATGAGCAAGTCCCGGGGCAACGTGCTCGATCCGATGCCGATCGTGGCGGCTCACGGCGCGGATGCGGTGCGGTGGTACCTCGCGTCCGAGTCCGCGCCGTGGAACGAACGGCGGTACGACGCAACCGGCGCCCGGCAGGCCCGGTTCGGGTTCCTCGATACGGTGCGGAACTGCCACGACTTCCTCTCCCTCTACGCGGAAATTGACGGGTTCGCTCCGTCCACCCCAGTCCCCGCTCCGGCGGAGCGCCCGGCGCTCGACCGCTGGCTCCGGTCGCGGGTCGGGGGAGCGGTGGAGCGGGTCACGGCGGCGCTCGATGGGTACGACCCGCTCACGGCGACGCGGGAGATCAGCGAGCTCGTGGACGATCTCTCCAACTGGTACATCCGCCTCTCCCGCCCGCGGTTCTGGGGGGAGGGCCTGACCCAAGATAAGCTGTGCGCGTACGGGACCCTGTACGGCGCCCTGCGGACCCTGGCCCTCCTCCTTGCCCCGTTCACCCCATTCCTCGCCGAGGCGATGTGGGCTTCCCTGCGGATGGAGGGCGATCCAGATTCCGTCCACCTCGCCGACTGGCCGGAGCCGTCCGGGCGCGATCCCTCCCTCGAGGCGCAGATGGCCCGCGTGCGCCGGGTGGCCTCCCTCGCCCTCGGGGCGCGCAACGTGGCGAAGGTCAAGGTCCGCCAACCGCTCCCCACCCTCCACATCCTCCGCCAGGGGGGAGACGAGGCGATCCCCGACGAGCTGTGGGGCCTCGTCCGCGACGAGGTGAACGTGGCCCGCATCGTCCTCACGGACAGCCTCGACCCGTACCGGGTGCCAAAGGTGACCCCCGACTTCCGACGGTTGGGCCCCCTGTACGGGGGACTCCTCCCCAAGATCGCTTCCGCCCTCTCCCAGGCCGATCCGGCGACGCTCGCGGCGGACCTCGCCTCCCGCGGTCGGATCGAGGTGCGGGTGGAGGGGAACCCCGTGGTGCTCGATCCGGAGTCGGTCAAGGTGGAGTGGCGGCCGGCGGAGGGGTTCGTGGTGAGCACGGGGCCGGAGGGGGCGGTGGCTCTCGATCTGCGGGTGGACGAGACGCTTAGGGCGGAGGGAGACCTGCGGGAGCTCGTCCACCGCCTGCAGCTCGCCCGCAAGGAAGCGGGGTTCCTGGTCACGGACCGGATTGAGATCGGCTACGACGGGGAGCTCGGGGAGATCTTCCGCCGATTCGCGGATCGGATCCGCGACGAGGTGCTCGCCGTGGCGGTAAGGGAGGGCGCGCTCCCGGACGCCGAGCACGAGGCGGAACTGGAGGTCCACGGCCGGGCCGGGCAGGTGTGGCTGAAGCGCAGCGGGGAGCAGGGATGCCAGCGGTCGCGGTGATCGGGGCGCAGTGGGGGGACGAGGCGAAGGGGAAGGTGGTCCACCACCTGTGCCGGGCCGCGCGGATGTGCGTGCGGTTCAACGGGGGGGCCAATGCCGGGCACACGGTGGAGGACGGGTGGGGCACGGCCCGGCTCCACCTCATCCCGTCGGGCGCGCTCCACCCGCGGTGCCAGGGGGTGGTGGGGCACGGCGTGGCGCTCGACCCGTGGGAGCTCGAGCGGGAGCTGGGGGAACTGGAGGCTCAACGCCGCCCCGCGCCGGACCTCCTCCTCTCGGAACGGGCCCACCTCGTCCTGCCCTTCCACCGCCTGCGGGAAGAGATGAGCGGGGCGGCTGATCGCATCGGCACCACCCGCCGCGGGATCGGCCCCTGCTACGAGGATCGGGTCGCCCGGCGGGGCCTGCGGTTGGCTGATCTCGCTGATCGGGAGAGGGTTCTGGATCACCTGACGGAGTGCGCACGGCGGGCGGGCGGCGGGCCCGACCCACAGGAGGCCTGGGGCGAACTGCTCCGGTTCCGGGAGCGGTTCGCCGATCGGATCGGGGACGTCCAACGTGCGATTGCGGCTGCCCTCGATGGGGAAAGCGACGTCGTGTTCGAGGGCGCGCAGGGCACGCTCCTCGACCTCGACCTCGGGACGTATCCCTGCGTGACTTCATCCACAACCACCGTCCACGGCATCGGGTGGGGCACGGGGGTCCGCGTGAACCTGGCCCGGGTGGTCGGGGTGACGAAGGCCTACACGACCCGCGTCGGAGAGGGGCCGTTCCCGACCGAGGAGCTGGGCGCGGTCGGGGACCGGCTGCGGGAGGGAGGAGGCGAGTACGGGGCGACCACGGGCCGCCCCCGCCGCTGCGGTTGGCTCGACCTCGTCGCTCTGCGTCATGCCCACCGCGTGAACGGGTTCACCGAGCTCGCCCTGACCAAGCTGGACGTCCTCTCCGGGCTCCGCGAGATCAAGGTCGCTGTGGCCTACACGATCGCGGGACAGCGGGTCGCGGCGTTCCCGGCCCGGGTGGAGGACCTCGCGCGGGCCGAACCGGTGTACGAGGTCCTCCCCGGCTGGGAGGAGGACATCGCGGGGGTACGCGACGAGAAGGGGCTCCCCCCCGCAGCCCGCGGTCTTGTGCGGTTCGTCGAGAGGGAGCTCGGCGTTCCGGTGACGCTCATCGGAACTGGTCCCGGTGAGCAGGCGATGATCGAGCGAGGTGGCAGGTGAGGATCGTGCGCTTCGGCCGAGGGACGTGGGGGACCGTCCACGGCGACGAGGTCCGGGTGACCCGTGGTCCGGGTGGGCCTCCCACCGGGCGGACGTTCCGCCGGGGTGAGGTCCGGCTCCTCCCCCCCGCGCGGCCGACGAAGATCGTGTGCGTGGGACGCAACTACCGGGAGCACATCCGGGAGATGGGGCACCCGGACGAGGCGCCGGCCGAGCCGGGGCTGTTCCTCAAGGCCCCCAATGCCCTCGCTGCCCCCGGGGAGACGATCCCGTACCCCACCTTCACCCACGCCCTCCACTACGAGGGGGAGCTGGCGGTCGTGATCGGCCGCCGCATGAAGGCCGTCCCCGAGCGGAAGGCCTTGGACCACGTCCTCGGCTACACGTGCGCCCTCGACCTCACGGCGCGCGACCGCCAGAAGACGGATCTCCAGTGGGTCCGCGCGAAGTCAGCTGACGGCTTCCTCCCGTTGGGGCCGTGGGTCGAGACCGATCTCGATCCGCAGGCGCTCTCCATCCGCACCTATGTGAATGGAGAGCTCCGCCAAGACGGGCGAACCGCGGACATGATCTTTTCTGTGCCCCGCCTCCTTGCCTACACCAGCGCGTTCATGACGCTCATGCCGGGGGACGTGGTGCTGACGGGAACGCCGTCCGGCGTGGGCGAGCTCCACCCGGGGGACACCGTGGAGGTGGAGGTGGAGAGGATCGGTTCCCTCGCCGTACACATCGCGTGACCCAGCCGGCGCGGTTGATGTCCGCTCCGCCAGCGTTTATGATCCGGCCCCATACCAGGAGGCAGGGATGCAGAAGACGTACATGGCCAAGAAGGGCGATGCCGGGGTGACCTTCCGGCGGGACTGGCTCGTGGTGGATGCCACGGACCAGCCGCTCGGGCGGCTCGCCTCCAAGGTGGCGACGATCCTTCAGGGCAAGCACAAACCGACGTACACACCGTTCTTCGACGTGGGCGACTACGTGATCGTGATCAACGCCGACAAGGTCCGCCTCACGGGAAAGAAGTGGGATCAGAAGATGTACTACCGCCATTCGGGGTACATCGGCCACCTCACGGCCACGCCGTACCGCGAACTCCAGCGCCAGCACCCCGAGATCCCGATCCGGGTTGCGGTGCGGAGGATGCTCCCCAAGAACGAGCTCGGGCGGAGGATGCTGCGCAAGTTGAAGATCTACCCGGGGCCCGACCACCCGCACGCGGCCCAGACTCCATCTGCCTTCTCCCTGTAACCTTCTCTGACCGGAAGCCAGGTGATCCAGGTCCCCTCGCCCCGTGACAAACCGGGGGCAGAGGATCCTCCTCTTTCCCGCAGTCCGCCCCGCGCCCGGGGTAGCCTGTCCCTCCGATGCACGATGATGCCGGGGGGTGATCCCAGTTACAGACACGAACAGAGTTTGCCGCTAGACTGGCCATGGTGCATAAGGTAAGGAGGTTGACGATGGTGAGGAAGACCAGCCTATGGTTCTTGGTCTCCCTGATGGTCGCCGTGCCCTTGAGCGCACAGGGCTATTTCCAGGTGACCCAGGGAGCGGTCAAGGCCGCGATCCCCCCGCTGGCGGGGGCGAAGACGGCCACTGAGTTCTACGCCTACGACAGTGGGCTGTCCCGCAGCGGAAACGAGCTCGCGGAGACGGGAAACTTGGTTCTCTTCCTGTACCGGGAGCCAGCGACGCAGGACCTGTACCTGTTCTTCATCTTGAACAAGGCCGAGACCGGAGCGGGCGGGAACGTGCGGCTCACGCTGAAGGATCTCCCCGCCGGGGCGGACTTCGTGGTCAAGGATGACGAGGGGTTCCCCCTGTTCGCGATCTTCCTGCCCGAGCTCAACGATGAGTACGTCCGCGCGAACGGCGAGTACCAGATCCTGTGGACGTGGGGCGCGAACAATACAGACGGGGGCGTGTTCGGCCCGCTCGGAGACGAGTTCAGGATCACCCTCATCCCCGGCGCGTTCTCCGGGGTCCAGAGGATCGTGGTCAAGTCCGGCAACATCAACACCCCGACGCGGCTTGAGCTCAACACGACTGAGCCGATCGTGATCCAGGGGATGAAGAACCAGCCGCCGGTGGCCAACCTCGTCCTCAGCCCGGCCGCCCCGCGGGCGCGCCAGCAGGTGACGTTCGACGCCTCGGGGAGCGTGGATCCCGATGGGTCCATCGTCCGCTACCGCTGGGACTTCAACGGCGACGGCGTGGTGGACCTGGAGAGCACGGAGCCGACCGTGAAGTACGCCTACCTCACCGGTGGCTCGTACACCATCCGGTTAACGCTCGTGGACAACACGGGGATGGAGACGACGTACTCGATGCCGGTGTTCGTATCGCTCGTCACCGTAACCGCGGTCCGTTCGATCTCCACCACCACCGCCCTTCCGGGGTACACGTTCCGGGTCCAGGTGCGGATCCACACGGATCAGGACCTGGCAGGGGTAGGGTTGGACGAAAACCCACCGGTGGGGTGGGAGATCACGCCGGTCGCCAACGGCGGCGCGATCTTCAAACGGGCCGAGGTGCAGTGGGTGTTCTTGGAGCCGATCAAGGCGGGCACTGAGCGGGTCATCATCTACGATGTGACCGTGCCGGAGGTCGAACTGCTCGCCTCGATCCGTCTCCCACAGCAGTTTTGCATCACCGGCATCCTCCAGGCCAAGGTCCCCGACTTCGAGTTCGAGGTCGCCGGCGAGTCGTGCTTCATCGTCAACGACTGTCTATCCGTCCTCGAAGCAGTGGCCCACCTCGTCCCGGCCGCGATGCCAGGGGAAGAGGATCGGGTGGACCTCCGCCTGTCGGAAGCGATCACAGCCGACCAACTCGCCCGTGCCACCGAGCTGTGGCGGACCGATCGGCCAGTGGTGAAGGCCTGTGGCGAACGGATCAGCCTGCACACGCTGAAGCTCATCGCCGCGTACTCGCTATCCTGTACGGCAATTGACCAGCCGCTCCCCACGATGGCCCCCGCGAACCTCCAGGCCCAACGGTGGATCATCACCCCCATCCCGTGCGAGGGCGTTGTCATCGGGTTCTACGACTCGGCGGGCAACGTCGTCGGCAACAGGTTCACGGTCAAGGTGGAGATCACGACGGACCGGGACGTGTACGGCGTGGGCCTCGACGAGGACCTCCCCATCGGGTGGCGGGTGACCCCGATCCAGAACGACGGCTTCACCTACAAGCCGGGCGTGGACCAGTGGGTATTCACTGGGACCCTCAAGGCCGGGCAGACGAAGACGATCATCTATCAGGTTGAGGTCCCGCCCACGGTGACGGTGGAGACCACTCCGCCGGATCCGTGCAAGGTGTTGTCGACGGCGCTCATCGCCGGTCGTGCCGACAGCGGCCATCCTTGCATCGAGGTTGAGGTCACCGGCGCGAACCGGGTGGACCTCACCGACTGTCTGAACGTGATCGTGGCCATCTCCCGCTGGGATGTGGTCCGGGATACGATCGATCTCTCACTTTCGGACAAGATCACGTTCCCGCAGGTGCAACGGGCGATCGCGTTCTGGCTCGAAGGGACGAAGGTTCCGCGGACATGCGCCCCGGGGATCGTGGACTACGAGACGATGAAGACGATCATCGCCCTCTGGCTCACGGGCACCCCGATCTGCGAGGTGCTTCCCGGCCGGGCGCCGGGGGTCTGCGACCGCTAGGCAGAACCTGGTCTTCCTCAGCACGGAGGGTGGCGGGGGCCGAGGTCACGGCCCCCGCCTGCCCCCGAAGGAGGCGACGATGCGAACGGTCCTGGTGACCGCATGCTTGATGATCGGATTCCTCTCAGTTGGGCAGGGCCTCGCCCTGATCCCATCCACCGCGATCCCCGAGCCGGGGAGCGAGGTGAGCTTCCAGGTGAACGGAGCCCCCGCTGGCGCCCAGTTCAAATGGGACTTCAACGGCGATGGCCGCCCCGATGCAACGACGAACCAGCCGTGGGCGAACTGGACCGTGCCCGCCGGGGCATGGAACGTCACGGTGGACGTTGTCCAGGGCGGCCGATCCCTCTCCCAGCTCGGCGTGAGGGTGGTCGCCGACTCCCGGCTGGGGGCCGTAGGGGAGGTCCGCTGGACAGGGGGTGTGGCCGAGGTGACAGTTATCATCCGGGCCCGAACGGAGATCTTCGGCCCAGGCCTCACGGTGGACGTTCCACCCGGCTGGACGGCGACGTCGCTCGATCCGGCGCGGATGAACGAACAAGGGCAGCTCGAGATCCTCGCCTCCTCCGCCACCATCCTCTATCCCGGCCAGGAGCTGATCCTTCAGTATGTCCTCTACCCCCCATCGGCCGGGGCGCGGGCCCGCCTGGCGTGCTCAGTCACGGGCATCGTCACCGTTGGGGACCACAAGGAGCGCGTGAGCGTCCCGGTGGCGGGTCCCCTCACGTTCTAGGGCAGGAGGGGGCGGGCCTCGTCCCACATCACGTCGAACCAGTGGGCAAGGGGCAGGCCGACCTCGGGCGCGGAAAGGAGGAGGATCCCCGCCTCGACGTTGTGGACGAGCGAGGAGTAGGAACCGTTGGCCGAGGTGACGAGGACGTCGCGCCCGTCCACGATCAGCCCCTTAGCGTGGAGGGTCGTCCCCGGCGCATCGAACCGCACCGCGACCCCGCAGGCGGTGAGGTACGCCGCCGCCACCCGGTTGTCGTGGGCTAGATCCGCGAAATCCTCCCCACCCTCCAGGAGGACCTGCACCACGACCCCCCGGGCCGCCGCGGCGCAAAGCTCCTCCACGATGCGGTTCGAGGGGCTATCGGAATAGGTCGGGTAGTACCCCAGTCGGTAGAGGATGAGTCGCACGGAATCCGTGGCCCGGCGGATCAGATCCGGGAGGTGCTGGGCGTGGAGCCCGGCCTGAGGGGTGTCGAGGAGGGGGACCACCGCCGGCTCCGGCCATGGGGGCGGAGGGTGCGTGGGGATCACCTTAAGCTGCCCCTCCCAGAGGAGGTCGAAGAACTCCCCGAACGCGGCCCCCAGCTCGGGAGATTCGAGCGCAAGGTCCAGCTGAACGCTCCGGGTGAGGGCGGACATCGTCCAGTGGGTCGAGCCCACCACCACCCACCGCCGGTCCACAACGAGGAACTTCGTGTGGAGGGTCACCTCTGGCGCGTCCCACCGCACCCCTACCCCCCGCTCCGCCAGGTACCTGACGGCCTCCCTCTGGTCGAACAGAGGGTCCGTCTCCCGCCGCTCCGCGAGAACCCGCACCCGCACGCCGCGGGCAGCAGCGTCGGCAAGGGCCGCCAGGAGCTCGTCCGTCGCCCCGCCCCCGGTGTAGCGGCGAATGTCGGACAGGGAAGCCAGGACCTCCTCCCCCGCGCCCGCGACGAGATCGGTGACGAAGCGGACGTACCGCGGATCGTCGGGGGTGGTGGCGAGGGGGACGACGGGCACCGCCCCGGCCGCCCAGGTGAAGAAGGTGAGCAGAATGGCGACGCGCTTCATCGCTGGGTATGATAACGAACCCATGAATCGAGAGCTGCCTCCCGCCCGACTCCGCCGCACGTGCGATCCCAATACCTTCTCGTTCTCCACCACCGATGAGCTTGCGCCCCTCACGGACATCGTGGGCCAGGAGAGGGCGATCGAGGCCCTGTGGCTGGGGCTTTCGCTCCATGATCCCCAGCACAGGTACAACATCTACGTGTCCGGCGAACCGGGCCTCGGCAAGACCTCCGCCGTCTCCCGCCTCCTGGAACAGGTCTCGCGCTCGAGGCCGGTCCCGCCGGACATCTGCTACGTGCACAACTTCCGGGTCCCCCACATGCCCCGCTACCTCCTCCTCCCCGCGGGGCGGGGGCGCGAACTGCGCCAGGACATGGAGCGGTGCATCGAGTTCGTGGCCCACGAACTGCCGCGGGTGCTGGAGTCCGACGAGTTCAAGACCCGCACGAAAAAGGAACGGGATAGGATCTCCCACGAGCGGGATGAGGAGTTCCACGACCTGGAAGCGAAGGCGGCGCAGCTCGGGTTCGCCCTCCAGCGTACCCCTCTCGGGATCAACACGATCCCCCTCAAGGGCGACGGGACGCCGTACTCGCAGGAGGAATACGCCTCCCTCCCCGAGGCCGACCGCGCAGAGATCCGCCGTCGGCAGGAGGAGCTGCAGGGCCTGATTCGGGACACGTTCCAGCGCCTGGCGAAGCTCGACGAGACGTGGCAGGAGGCCCAGCACCTCCTCACGAAGCAGGCGGTGGAGTTCCTCGTCGAGCCGCGGTTCGCCCAGCTCCGAGAGAAGTACAGCGGGATCGAACGCGTGCTGGCTTTCCTAGCCGAGGTGAAGGCCGACATCCTGGAGAACGTGGAGCAGTTCCAGACTGCAAATAAGAAGACCCCGCCGATGGTGCCGATCCCGCTCCCCGAGGGTGGGGATCGGTTCCTCCGTTATCGGGTGAACGTGGTCGTGGATCGCTCGGGGAGCGAAGGGGCGCCCGTGGTGGTGGAAGGAAACGCCACCTACACGAACCTGTTCGGGACAATCGAGCGTCGGGTCCAGTTCGGGGCCGTGACGACGGACTTCACCCAGATCCGGGGCGGGGCCCTGCACCGGGCGAACGGGGGGTACCTCGTCCTCACCGCCACGAACCTGCTACGGGCCGCCCTCTCCTGGGATGCGCTCAAGATCGCGCTCAGGGCTGGCGAGATCCGGATCGAAGACCCAGCCCAGATGCTCGGGTTCGCGTCCACGGAGGGGCTGCGCCCGGAGCCGATCCCCCTCGATATCAAGGTCCTCCTCGTGGGATCCCCGTACCTCTACCACCTCCTCCACCACTACGACGAGGATTTCCGGAAACTGTTCGGGATCAGGGCTGACTTCGACACGGTGATGCCGTGGTCAGACGCATCCGTCCAGGCGCTGGCGCGGTTCGTCCGCACGTGCCGGGATGAAAACCCCGCCGTGCTCCCGTTCGACCCGTCGGGGGTGGCGAGGCTCGTCGAGCACGCGGCCGAGCTCGCCTCTGATCAGGCCAAGCTCGTGACCCGGTTCGGGACCCTCGCCTCCCTCGTCGCCGAGGCGAGCTTCTGGGCCCGCGCGGCGGGAGCGAGCGCCGTGGACGCGACCCACGTCCGACAGGCGATCACCAAGGGGAAGTACCGCCATTCCCTCCTCGCCGAGAAGGTCCGGGAGTGGATCCGGCGGGGAAAGCTCATCGTGAACGTGCAGGGGAAAGCGGTGGGGCAGGTGAACGGCCTCGCCGTGCTCGACCTTGGGGACTTCGCATTTGGGAAACCGACGCGGATCACAGCGAACGTGTTCACGGCCAAGAGCGGGGTGGTGGACATCGAGCGCGAGGCCGAGCTCGGGGGGAAGCTCCACACGAAGGGGGTCATGATCCTCAAGGGCTACCTCGCCGCCCAGTTCGGGCAGCGGGAGGCCCTCACGCTCGGGGCGAGCCTCGCCCTCGAACAGTCCTACTCCGGGGTCGAGGGCGACTCCGCATCAGCAGCAGAGCTGTTCGCCCTCCTGTCTGCCCTGTCCGGGGTCGCCGCCCGGCAGGGGGTCGCCGTGACGGGCGCCATCGATCAGAAGGGGCGGATGCAGGCGATCGGGGGGATCAACGAGAAGGTGGAGGGCCACTACCTCGTGTGCCGGGAGCTCGGCCTCACCGGCGATCAAGGGGTGATCCTCCCCGCCGCCAACGCCGACGAGCTGATGCTCCCCGAGGACGTGGTGCAAGCGGTCGCCGCGGGGGAGTTCCACCTCTGGAGCTGCGCCACGGTGGAGGAGGGGGTGGAGATCCTGTTCGGGCTCCCGGCAGGCGAGGTGGGTCCCGATGGTACGTACCCAGAGGGCACGCTCTACCACCGCGTGGCGAACCGGCTGGCGGAGATCCGGGCGAGTCTCCGCGCGGAGAAGGAAGAGAGCGACTAGTCCTCCCCCGCCATGGGGAGGACATCCCGCTTGAGGAACCGGGGGAGCACCGTGCCCCACACCGGGAGGGGGAGCCGTGTCCCTGGCTCGATCTTCTCGGGGAGGCCTCGCTCGGCGCCGAGGACGAACCCCAGCGGCGTCCCCTCCCCCAGCCCACGCGTGGAGAGGAGGGCCATCCCCACCTGGCCCATGTCCAGCACGACACAGCTCGTGACCCACCCCACCACCTGTCCCCCCTTGTCCACGACCGGGGTCCCCGCCCGCACCGGCCGCTGGCCGGCGGGAATCGAGAACCGCACCACCTCCCGCGTCCAACCCGCGACGGCGCGGAGGTAGGCGGACCGGCCGACGAACGCCGGCTTGTGGAGCTTCACGTAGGGCGCGAACCCCGCCTCGTGGGGGAGGATCTGGTGGGATCCAGCCAGCTCATGGCCGTAGAGGGGGAGGCCCGCCTCCGTTCGGAGGGAGTCCCGCGCGGCGAGGCCGATCGGCTGCAGGTTGTGCTCCTCTCCCGCCGCAAGGAGCGTCGTCCACAGGCGCATCGTCTGCGCAGGGGAGACGAGGATCTCGTACCCCAGGGGCTCGCCCGTGTACCCGGTGCGGGCACAGAGGACGGGAACCCCTTCCACGCTGAGCTCGCAGAACTCCGCACGCCGGAGGGAGGTGAGCCGGTGCCGGTCCGGTCCCGCAACGAGCCGCTCGAGGAGGGCCCGGGACCGCGGCCCCTGGAGGGCGATGTCCACGAGCGCGTCGGGGCTGTCCCCGCGGAGGTCGCGGAGGGTCACCGGTCCATCCGGCTCGACCCACGGCCGGTCGGGGTCGAGGAGGACCTTCCCGGAGTTGATCGCCGAGAGCCAGTCCCAGTCCTTGCTCGCGTTTGCGGCGTTGACCACGAGCAGGAAGTGGTCGCGGGACTGGCGGTACACCATGAGGTCATCCACCACCGCCCCGTCGGGGGTGAGGAGGAAGGCGTACTGGGACTGGCCCGGCTGGAGCCACCCCGCGTAGTTCGTGGTCACGAGGTTGAGGAAGCTCTCCGCGTAGCGGCCCGCGACGGAGAACGCCCCCATGTGCCCGAGGTCGAACAGCCCCGCTGTCTCCCGCACCGCCCGGTGTTCCGCGAGGGCAGAGGCGTACCAGAGCGGCATCGTGAACCCGGCGAACTCAGCCATCCGCGCCCCGGCGCCGCGGTGCCAGTCGGAGAGCGGAGTGCGGGCGATGCCGGTACTGGGAGCGTGGGGCGCGTAGGGCTCCTTTCCCCCCGCCAGGCGGATCCGCTGGCACCCGATGAAGTAAGGCTTGCGCGGGGAGACGAAATCAGGACGGCTTTCCAACTCATCCCCGGACCGGGGGGCGCCCGCGAAGAGGCCCCTCTCGGCCGACACGGCCGTCCCGTCGGCGAGGCGGAACGAGGCACTTCCCGCATCGGGCTCCACCACCGCCGGGCCCTGTACCTTGCGGTAGAGGTCATCGGGATCGAACAGGACGTAGCCATCGGCGAGGGCCGTGAGCCACTGCGCCACAGCGGGGCCGCGGTCGCTCGGGACGAGGACGGCGAACTCCGGCCGGCCCCACCGGTCGTCGGGCAGCCTCCCCACGATCGCCGCAGCGAGGGGCGCCCCCTCCCGATCGAGGAACAGGGCACGGCAGCCCTGCCCGGGATCGAGGGAGAGGACGTGAGCGGTGCACGCCTCGTGGAGGAGCTGGGCCGCCCGGCCGCCCCGCACCCGCAGCGCCGCGACACCGCTTGCCGTGGTCCGTCGCCCGCGAGGGGACCGGGAACCCCGCCCGCCGAATCGCGAAGCAAGCGCCTCCACGCGCTCCTCGGCCTCGGTGAGCGCCGCGAGGGGGAGCTTCCCGCGGGGGAGGGGGCCGGTCACGCCGTGGTACGTGAACGGGTGGATCGAGGTCAGGACGAGGCGGGAGATGTCCGCGATCTCCTCCATCTCCTCCTTCCCCATTCCCCGCTGGGTGGCCCACGGAGTCCCGTACCGGAGCCCACGGGCGTCAGCGGCCGAGGCGTCCCCCGGGATCGTGTTCTTGTTCACCACCAGGCCAGCGAGATCGAGGATCCGGGCTGCGATCTCCCCCATCAGCTCTCCCCCGCAGGGGGGGCGGATCGCGCGGAGGTCGAGGACGAGGAGGTGGGTATCGGTGCCGCCGTAGGCAAGGCGCAGGCCCCGCTCCCGGAGCGCGGTCGCGAGGGAGGCAGCGTTGGCAACCGTCCGGTGCTGGAGGTCGCGGAACGCTGGCGTCTTGGCCAACGCGAGTGCGGCCGCGATCCCGGCCCACTTGTTCACGTGGGGCCCCCCTTGGGCCCCGGGGAACACCGCCGCGTCGATCCGGGCCGCGATCTCGGGATCGAAGGAGAGGATGATCGCCCCCCGCGGGCCGCACAGGGTCTTGTGGGTGGTGAACATGATCACGTCAGCGTACCCCACCGGGCTGGGGTAGGCCCCGGCGATCGCCATCCCCGCGGTGTGGGCGATGTCCGCCATGAGGAACGCCCCGCATCCGGTGGCGATCTCCCGCAGCGCCTTCCAGTCCGGGGCCCATGGATACGACGTGTACCCGGCGATGATCATCCGGGGGCGGTGCTGCCGGGCGAGGTCGGAGATCTGGGCGTAGTCGAGGCGTTCCGTCCGCGGATCCACGCCGTAGCGCACCATCCGGTACCGTCGGCCGGACTGGTGGAACGGCGACCCGTGGGAGAGGTGGCCCCCTTGGGAGAGGTCCATCGCCATCAGCGTGTCCCCCGGTCGGAGGAGGGCATCGTAGATCGCCATGTTCGCCGCCGCGCCCGATAGCGCCTGGACGTTGACGAAAATGTCGTCAGCCCTGACGTCAGGGGTGGCAAAGCACTCCGCGGCGCGGCGACAGGCGAGGGCCTCCACGAGGTCGGCGAACTCGACCCCCTTATAGAACCGGCGATCGCTGTAGCGGCGGAAGTACGCGAGTTGTTCCGCGATCTCCGTCAGTCGGTCCTCCGGGAGGCGGAGCATCTCCTCGCGCGGGTACCCTTCAGCGTAGATCGAGGTGAACACGCTCCCCATCGCCTCGCGCACGGCACGGGGGGTCAGGGACTCCGACGGGATGAGGATGATCTTCCGGCATTGGCGCTCCTCCTCCGCTTGGATGAGGGCCTCCACCGCCTGATCCACCTTCGCCAGTTCCATCGTCCACACGTCGCTATCGGTCACGGTAGGCTCCTAATCGGGGAAGGGCAACGGACGGAACCGGACCGCCCGGTCCGCGTTCGTCCATGCCAGCTCGAGGGCGAGGTACATCCCCCCGGAGACGAGGGCATGCCCGCCCAACAGGAACGGGACCGCTGCGCCGGCACAGGCCTCGGTCAGTTCCCGCAGGACCGGGTTCGTGAGCCCCGCGGGATCGAGGAGGTCGGACGCGAACCGCTCCCCCGGGGGGGGCCAGAACCCGAGGTGGGCCATGAGGACGCGCGTGTCCCACACCACGGCGTCCCCGAACTGGGAGAGGAGCTCCACGAGCTCGGTCGCGGTCCGGCCGTGGGCCAGGGCTCCAACGAGGGACCTCACCGCGCCCCGCTCAGCGCGGCCGCTCGACTCCATCCCCCGCTCCTCGGAGAGGATCCTCGTCCGGCATGCCGCCTCCCTCTCCAGGTGGTGGGCGAGATGGGCCCCGATCCTCCCCAGGAGGACGAGCTCCTTTTCCGGGTCCACCAGCACCTCGAGGACCTGCTGGGCGCGCGCGGTGGAGACCCCCGCGAGGACGTCCCGGAGCTCAGGGGGCAGGGATGGGTGGAGCGCGAGGAACTGCAGCTCGCCCGGGGTGTCGATGTCGAACTGGGTCCCCGCCGATCGGGGGAGTTCATAGCACGCGTACCCGGCACCCCACAACCGGGTCCCGATCGGGTTATCCCGCGTCAGATCCCCCAACGCAGCGGGAGGGGCGAGGAGTGCAAAATCAGTGGAGTAGAAGTTGTTGAGTACGGCATAGGCGGATCCCGTCGGTGCCGCAGTGATGAAGCGGTCGAACAGGGGATCGGGCAGGAGGAACGCGCTGCCGGCGGAGAAGTAGAGGAGCCGCTCCGGCCGGAACTTGCGGATGAGGGCGCTGAACCGGGCCCCGAACGCCCATGGCCCGGGGGGATCGGGCTCCACCTCGATCCCAGCCCCCGTCCACGCCTCGGGATGGGGGGTCGCCACCACCACCTCGTCCACCTGGGGATGGGCCACGATGCGGCGGAGGAGGGCCTTGGCTGACGCCGTCCTTGCCCGTCCGACCAGGTCCTCGCCCCCACTGTCGAACAGGAAGGCGACCGTGCGGGGCATGGGGGGGCGGTTAGGGCTTGTCCTCGTAGGGGAGCAGGGCGAGCTTGCGGGCGCGATCCACCTCGGTCGCCATCCAGTTCTGGTGCTTGGCACAGAGGCGGGACACCCGGCGGGAGAGGATCTTCCCCCGGCGGTTGACGAACTGGCGGAGCGTCTCCGGATCCGTGTACCGCAGTTCCAATCCCTGATCACAGACACGACAGACCTTACGTTGGCGCTGCATCGTCAAAACGGAACCTCCTCTTCGGGTGAAGAATCGGGGGGGATCTCGGTCCCTTCTTCCGTCGGCTGCGGCTCGGCGGTAGTCGGCCGGCCGCCGAGGAAGTGAACCGATTGCGCGACCACCTCCGTGGCCCGCCGCCGATCCCCGTTCTGGGTGGTGAACGACCTCACCCGGAGCCGTCCATCCACTGCCACCTGACGTCCCTTGCGCAAATAAGCTGCGCAGTTCTCAGCTTGCTTCCCCCACACCACAATGGGGAGGAAGGTCACCTCTTCCTCGGGTTGCCCACTCTCCGGGTTGACCCACCGCCGGTTGACCGCGATGTCGAACCGGAGCATCGCTCGGCCGCTCTGAGTGAACTTGAGATCGGGGTCGGCCGTGAGGCGTCCCGTGAGGACGACCCGGTTGAGGTCGCTCATCTAGTTCTTGCTCACCCGCACAGTCTGGTAGCGGAGGAGGGCATCGTCCATCGCCAGCCTCTCCTCCACCTTGCGTACCCGGTCGGCCGGGAGGGCGAACGTGACGAGGACATAGTACCCCTCGCGGAAATGGTTGATCTCGTAGGCGAGGATGCGGGTGCCCCACTCATCCGTCGTTTGGACGGTTCCTTCCTCAGATTCAATGATCTGTTGGACCTTAGCGATCTTGGCCCGCCGCCCCTCCTCATCGAGGTCGGGGCGGAGGATGTACACCATCTCGTAATCGCGCACCTCACCGGCCACCAGCGTCCCTCCTTCAGGAAAGATCACGTATCACCGCGAACTCTACCCCTGTCGCCGTGCGTCGTCAACCGCTTTTCCGCGAAAAGGGGCATGGGAAGTACGTTCGCACTTGACAACACCGGGAAAGAGCTCTATACTAGCGCATCTTTGACCCAGGGAGGGGGTGTTACAATGAACAAGGGAGAACTGGTAGATCGGATTGCACAGCGGACTGGGCTTACGAAGAAGGACGCTCGGAAGGCGCTCGATGCCACGATTGACATCATCACGGAGAGCATCGCCGCCAACGAGGAGGTCCTCCTGACGGGGTTCGGGAAGTTCGAGGTGCGCACGCGGAAGCAGTCGCAGCGCATCAACCCGCAGACCCAGCGGCGGATCATGGTGCCGGCGAAGGTCGTTCCGGCGTTCAAGCCCGGTAAGAACCTGAAGACCCTGGTCGCCAAGCGCCTGACGGTGGTGGATCAGCGCGGCCAGCTGACAGTGAAGAAGCGCTGACGTTCGCTCGTCAGGGGATGAGGTGGGCGGCTACCGCGAGGGTAGCCGCCCACGCTCATGGTACAGCCGATTCGAGGAGGCGGCGCAGCCGGGACAGACCCTACGCCGGCGTGGCTGTTCCCTTCCCTCTATAGGCGAGAGCCCCCTCCACGAGCGTCGGGGAGTGAACGGGGCGACCTACGATGGGTCAGGAGCGTCAGTGTAACCCACGCCACCCTCCCCCTCAAGGGTACAGGCGGTCGAGGGTCCGCGGGAACGGGATCGCCTCGCGGATGTGGGGTATCCCGGCGATCCACTGCACCGTCCGTTCCACGCCGAGGCCGAACCCGGAATGGGGGACCGCACCCCAGCGGCGGAGATCGAGGTACCAGCGGTAGGGCTCCTCCGGAAGGCCCGCCTCCCGCAGTTGGGCCAGGAGCTCTTCCTCCCGGTCCACGCGCTGCGAGCCACCGATGATCTCCCCGTACCCCTCGGGGGCGATGAGGTCCGCGCACAGGGCGAGGTCAGGCCGCACCGGATCGCGCTTCATGTAGAACGGCTTGATCGCAGCGGGGAACCGTTCCACGAACACGGGGCGGCCGAAGTGCTGCGACAGCGCGTCCTCCGCCGGGGCCCCGAAGTCATCCCCGACCTCCATCGCCACCCCCGCCGCCTGGACGAGGGCCACCGCCTCGTGGTACGTGACCCGGGCGAACGGCTCGGCCACCTCACGGCGGAGGAGCGACGGATCGCGCTCCAGTTCACCGAGGTCGCGGGGGCGTTCCGCCACCACCGATTCGACGACGTAGCGCACGAGGTCCTCCTGGAGGGCGAGGTTCCCCTCGTGGTCGAGGAACGCCTGCTCCGCCTCGGCCATCCAGAACTCGGTCAGGTGGCGGCGGGTCTTCGACTTCTCCGCCCGGAACACGGGACCGATCCAGTACACCTTCCCCAGCGCCGCGCACGTCGCCTCGAGGTAGAGCTGGCCGGACTGGGAGAGGTAGGCCGGTGTCCCAAAGTAGTCCAATGGGAACAGGGTCGTCGTCCCCTCGACCGCGGTCCCGACGAGGACCGGGGCCTCGGTGGCCACGAACCCCCGCTCGTGGAAGAAGGAGCGGATCGCCCACAGCACCGCATCCCGCAGGCGGAGGATCGGCGTCTGACGGCGGCTGCGGATCCAGAGGTGGCGGTGGTCCATCAAGAACCCGGGCCCGTGTTCCTTGAGCCCGATCGGGAACGGCGCGGTCGGGATATGGACCGGTTCGAGGTGGGTCACGGCGACCTCGAACCCGCCGGGGGCGCGCGGTTCGGCCCGCACCGTCCCCCCCATGCGGAGCGACGCTTCCTGGGGAAGGGAATCCGCGAGCGCGAACGCGGCCGGATCCGCCGTGGGGGTGACGACCCCCTGAACGAGGCCCGTCCCGTCCCGCACGAGCACGAACCGCACCTTGCCCGAGGAGCGCTTGTTGTAGAGCCAGCCCTGGATGAGCACCTCGCTCCCCACGTGCTGGCCCAGTTCCTCGATGTACACGGGTCGCATCGTCCGCCTCCGGAGGCCGTCCCCTACACCCCGCCCGCCCCTTCCTTTTCGTGGACGCGGGCCTCGATGTAGGCGATCGCCTCCCCCACCGTGGCGATGTTCTCCGCGTACTGGTCCGGGATCTCAATCCCGAACTCGTCCTCGAACTCCATGATCAGCTCGACCGTATCGAGGGAGTCCGCCCCGAGGTCGTTCACAAACGACGCTTCATCGGTGATCTCATCGAGATCCACCATCAGCTGCTCGGCGATGATCTCCCGTACCCGATCGGCAATCTCGCTCATAGATCCCACACCTCCTCACTGCCCCACCGCGGGGCGGCACTGTCCCAACTGTGGGCCAGTTATATAGGGCCCCCCGGCGCGGCGCAACACCGCTCCGGCGGCCCTAGGCCGCGCCCGTGGGGGTGGCGGAGGGTACCCGGGGATCCCCGGGGTTGGCAAGCCCCGGCCCAGCGGGAGGGGAGGAAAAGCGGGACCGAAGGACCTCCACGATCTGGGACTGGCTGGCCTGGAACGTGCGCCGCAGGGCGCCCTCGATCGCCGCGGCGTCGGATCGGCCGTGGGCGACGGTCACGAGGCCGTTCACGCCGAGGAGGGGGGCAGCATTGCGCTCCTCGTAGCGGAGGCTCCGCGCCACCGCGCGCAGCGCCCGACGGGAGAACAAGGCCCCGAGCCGGGCGCGGGCCGAGCTCCGCAGGGCGTCCTTCACCATCGCCAGGACCGCCTCCGCTCCCCCCTCGACCGCCTTCAAGAACAGGTTCCCGCTGAACCCGCCCGCGACGACGACATCCACTGGCCGCTCGGTGAGGATCGTATGGGGCTCGACGTTGCCCACAAACCCCGCCGTGCGGGCAAGCAAGGGATGGGCTTCCCGGGTGAGGGCGTCCCCTTTCCCGTGCTCGGTCCCGATGTTGAGGAGGCCCACCGTGGGCGAGGGGATGCCGAGCACCGCCTGGGCGTAGGCCGCACCGAGGTCCGCGAACTGAGCAAGGTGGGCGGGCTTGGGGTCGGCAGTGGCGCCCGCGTCGATGAGGAGCACCTCGCCGCGAAGGGTGGGGAGCGAGGCACAGAGCCCGGGGCGGACCACCCCGGGAAGCCGCCCCAGGCGGAGGATGGCCGCGCTGACCACCGCCCCCGTGCTGCCGGGGGAGAGGAACGCATCCGCCTCCCCCCGGCGGAGCGCGTCCAGGCCCCGGGCGATCGAGGTGTCCTCGCGGCGCGCAACGCGGGTCGCCCCCTCCCCGTGGTCCGCAGCCGGCGGGCACTCGAGGACCTCCACTCCGGAGGGGAGGGGGGGGAGGAGCGGCCGATGGGCGACGAGGATGAGCCGAATCGGGAGGACCGTAGCGGCGCGGATCGCCCCCGCCGCGAGCTCGGCGGGAGGGCGATCAGCCCCCATCACGTCCACGACGATGCGCGGCTCCACCGGTCCTGGTGCCGAGGGTGGGATTTGAACCCACACAGGCCGAAGCCCACTGCCCCCTCAAGACAGCGCGTCTGCCAATTCCGCCACCTCGGCGCGGAGGGATGGTAGCCGCATGGGCCCACAAGCTCAACATTGTCGCCGCGTTCGGGGGGAGGTAACGTTCGGCGATGGCCGGGCCGCGGATCGTCGCCTACTGGGGGGACCCGCTCCTCGTGGAGCGGGCCCTCGCCCGGGCACTCGGGTCGTGGGGCCAAGCCCGGCGGGTGGTCCTGTTCGGGGACGAGCCGTGCCTCGATCGGCTGATCGAGGAGCTGGGGAGCGCGGACCTGTTCGGGGAGCGGCGGGCGATCGTCGTCCGTCGGGCGGACCCCCTGATGGGGGAGGAGCGGCTGGGGCGGGTGCTCGCGCGGGGGGTGCCGCCCGACCTCGGGGTGGCGTTCGTCGGCGCTATGCTGAGGGGCCCCGTGGTGCAGGCCGCTGAGGAAGCCATGTCCTTCCCCACGCCGACCGGCCGCGCACTGCGGGCGCTCGCCGCCGAGCTCCTCTCCGAGGCGGGCCTGGCGGGGACGGCCGCGATGGTGGACCCCCTCATCGAGGCGGCGGGGGGGGACACGCTCCTCCTCTCCCAGGAGGTGGAGAAGCTCTCCCTGTGGAAGGGGGAACGGCTCCCCGCGCAGTGGCGGGAGCTCCTCTTCTCCTCCCAGGGGCCGGCGTACGCGTACCTCGACGCCGTGGGGTCGCGGGAGATCCCCGCTGCCCTGGCCGCGCTACGGCGTCTCCTCGCCGCGGGGGGGAACCCGTCCCCTCTCTTCTTCTCCCTCGTCGGCCACGTGCGGGCGCTCCTCGCTGCCCTCGCCGCGAGCGAGGACGGACGCGAGCCGGCCGGCCCGCCCTGGCTCGTCCGGCGGCGGCTTGACCAGGCCCGCCGCTGGGGGGAGGCGAGGCTCGTCGGGCTCCTTGCCTCCCTTCAGGCGCTCGACCACCAGATCAAGACCGGCCAAATCTCCCCTGAGGCCGCCCTGCATCAATTCACTCTTGGGCTGGCGCGGGCCGGCCCGGGATGAACTCCCCCAGCCCCGTCGTCTCGAGGAGGAGGCGGGACAGGACGAGGGCGGAGAACATCGAGGCCGCGATCCCCAAGCCCAGCGTGATCCCGAATCCCTCCACCGGCCCTGAGCCCAACAGGAACAGGATGAACGCCACGATGAGCGTGGTGATGTTTGCGTCGAGGATTGCAGATAGGGACTTCGCGAACCCCGCGGTGACGCACGCCTTGGGGGCCTTGCCCGTGCGGCGCTCCTCCTTGATCCGCTCGAAGATGATCACGTTCGCATCCACCGCCATCCCGATGGTGAGGACGAGCCCCGCGATCCCGGGCAGGGTGAGGGTCGCCCCGAACGCGCGCAGCGCGGCGAACACGAGGAGCATCGTCATCAACATCCCGGCGTCAGCGACAATCCCCAACCAGCGGTAGTAAATGACCATGTAGATGAGGACGAGGACGAAGCTCGCCACGAGGGCCGTCATCCCCCGCCGCACGTATTCCGCGCCAAGGGTCGGGCCGACCGTCTGCTGCTCGATGATCGCCACCTGGGTCGGGAGGGCCCCGGACCGGAGTACCGCCGAGAGGAGCTTCGCCTCGTCGAGGGTGAACCGGCCGGTGATCGTCGTTGAGTCCTGAACGGACCTCCACCCCTGCTGGGCCGCCTGCTTGATCGAGTCGGACACGAGCGGGGCGGAGTAGACGACGTTATCGAGGATAATTGCCAACCGATCGTTCACCTGCATGCGCCGGATGGCGTCAGCGAACCTCTCGGCCCCGTCGCGATTGAAGGTCAGGGCGATGAGGAACCCCGGGTTGCGCGGATCGGTGGAGGTGCGGACCACCGCGTTGTCGAGGACGTCCCCGGTGAGGAGCGGCTCGACCTCGACGAGGTACCACTCGCTCTGGTCCTGGTTGGGCAGGACATCGAACAGGAACCCCTTGCGCGCTTCGAGGTCCTCTCGGTTGGAAGAGGCCTCGATCACCTTGCGGAACTCAAGGAGGGCGGTGCTCCCGAGGAGCCTCTCCGCCTCTTCAGGGTCCTGGACCTTGGGGATCTTGACCTCGACCCGATCCCGTCCCAAGGGCCGGATCTCGGCATTGACCATCCCGTACTGGTCCACCCGCTCCGAGAAGATCGTCACAAGCTGGTTCACCGCGTCCTGCTGCTTCGCAGGTTCGAGCTGGGACTCGCGAAGTGGGATGAGCTCGCCCGTCGCCGGGTCGAGGACCTGCGCCTCGAGCACGAGGCGCACCCCCCCCTGAAGATCCAAGCCGAGCTTGATCACGTCCTGAAACGGGAAGAACGGGTAGAGAAGGCCGATCGAGGCGAAGAGGGCTGCCACCACAACGCCAAACCGAACCCAGTCCGAACGCTTCATCGTCGCACCTACTTCCGCACCTTGTCCACGATGCTGCCCTTCGAGAGCCGGATCTTCCCATCCTCAACGGCGAGGAGAACCGAATCCTCGCTGATGTCCTCGATCGTGCCGAGGATCCCGCCCGCGGTGACCACACGATCCCCGCGCTTGAGCGAGCTGAGGAGGTCGCGATGCTCCTTCTGATGCCGGCGCTGGGGCCGGATGAGGAGGAAGTAGAAGATGGCGGCGAACGCCACCAGCATCACGACGAGGGTGATCATGGACTGGGTTGTCGTCTCAGTCCCCGTCATACCATCACTCCTTTTTCCCGTAGTCTACGCGCTCTGCTCGCCCCATCCAAAATGGCGACAAGCGCGCTCCCCTCGCTCCCCAGGGCGCACGCCGGTCCCGTTCGATCCCGGCCGCCGCAGAGCGAAAAGGTCGAGCCGGAGTATAGCGTACCCAGCGGGGGCAAGCGACCTCCCGCGGGGGAACCCCGGTCAGGTGAGGTAGGGGAGGAACACCGTAGCCAGCCCGAGGAAGAGGAAGAAGCCGGTCAGGTCCGCGACCGTCGTCGCCACGGGGCCCGAAACCATCGCCGGATCAAGCCGGAGCCGCTTCAGCACGTACGGGAGAGAGCCCCCGACGAAACAGGCGGCGATCGTATTCCCCATCAGGGCCACCGCGCTCACCACCCCGAACAGGGGCTTCCGCCACAGGAGGTACGAGATGAGCCCGATCTCCGTCCCCAAGATGAGCCCATTCAGGATGCCGACCGAGAGCTCCTTCCGCATCACGTGGGGCAGATCGGACCATTGGACCTCCCCAGTGGCGATCCCGCGGATGGCGACCGAGAGCGCCTGGGATGCCACGTTCCCGCTCATGTCGGCGATGAGGGGCATCAGGCTGGCCACGAACGTGATCTGGGCGATCGTCTCCTCAAACTGAGCCACCACCGCGACGATCACCAGGTCGAGGAGGATGTAGACCATCATCCACGGGACGCGCTTGCGCACGGAGCTCCACGGTGGGTCGAGCGGATGCTCCTCGCCCGCCGGGATGCCGCCCAACCGCAGCACGTCCTCCGTCGCTTCCTCGCGGATCACGTCAATGACGTCGTCAATCGTGACGATCCCGAGGAGCTTCCGGTTCTCGTCCACCACCGGGAGGGCGAGGAAGTTGTACTTGTCGAACAGGTGGGCCACTTCCTCCTTGTCCATCGTCACGGGGAGGGTCACCGCGTCCGCGTTCATGATCTGGCGGAGCGGGGTGGTGGGGCGGGCGAGGACGAGGTCGCGCAGGGACAGGACCCCGAGGAGCGTGCCCCGGTCATCCACGACGTACGCGTAGTAGACGGTCTCCGCCTCCTCCGCCCTCGCCCGGAGCTCCCGGATCGCCTCCTCGACGGTCATGTCCGCAGGGAGGGCCACGACCTCGGTGGACATGAGCCCGCCCGCCGTGTCAGGGGGATAGGAGAGGAGCTCCCCTAGCTCCTTCGCCTCCTGCGTCTCGAGGCGGGACAGGATGTCCTGCACCGTCTCCGGGGGGAGCTCGGCGAGGAGGTCCACCGCGTCGTCGGGCTCCATGTGGGACAGGATGTGAGCAGCGTCCTCCCGGTTGAGCTCGGCGAGGAGCCGCGCTGCCTCCTCGGGCTCCATCTCCCCCAGCGGCGCGGCGGCGGCGCGGCGGAGGTACAGGCGGCGGAGGAGTTCCACCGCCTCCTCCTCGCGGAGCGCGGCGAGGATCTCCGCGACCTCCGCGGGGTGGCGGCGGATGAGCTCGGCGATGTCCAGGGACCGGGTGTTCTCCTCAGCCATAACGACCGACTATACCCGTCACCCCCCGCCGCGCCCACATCAGGCGAACCGGGTCACAGGACGGCGATCACGCCGAGCGAGGCGAGGAGGACGATGACCCCGGCGAGGAGGACCCCAAGCGAGATCATGACGAGCGCGCGGCGCCAGGGGATCCCGAACAGGACGGCAAGGAGGGATCCCGTCCACGCCCCCGTCACCGGGAGGGGGATCGCGACGAGGAGGACCAGCGCCCATTCCCCGAACTTCGCAAACCGTGTGCGGTGGCGGGTCTCCTGCCAGGTGAGGTAGCGCCGGGCGGCCCGGCCGAGGGGTCCGGGGATCCTCCCCGCAGAGGGGATGAGCCAGGAGAGGCCAAAAAGGAGGAGCGGTACGGGGAGAAGGTTCCCCACCACCGCGACGGCGTAGGCGGTCGCCGGGGAGAACCCAAATGAGAGGGCGAGCGGCAGCCCGCCCCGCAGCTCGGAGATCGGGGCCGCCGAGAGGAGAAGCACCTGCCCCACCGCACCGAGGTCCATGGGCGCATTATGCCCGGGAGCGGGCCTTGGGAGAGAGCCAGCTCCCGCGTAGGATTGGCGGCGTCGCCACGAGCGAGAGGAGGGCTGAGCCGATGCGCCTCTACAACACGCTGACCCGGAAGCTCGAGGAGCTGGCCGTCCACGACAACACGGTGCGGATGTACGTGTGTGGTCCCACCGTCTACGACCTCATCCACATCGGGAACGCCCGGCCGATGATCGTGTTCGATGCCCTACGGCGGTACCTGGAGTCCCGCGGCTACACAGTGATCTACGTCCAGAACGTGACCGACATCGAGGACAAGATCATCCGCCGCGCCCAGGAGGAGGGGCGCACGCCAGCCGAGGTGGCCGCCCACTACACCGAGGAGTACTTCCGCGATCTGGCGGCGCTGGGGGTAAGGGAGCCGACCCACGCCCCCCGGGCCACCGACTACGTCCCCAAGATGGTGACGTTCATCCATAGCCTCGTTGCTTCCGGGCACGCCTACGTCGTGGACGGCGACGTCTACTTCTCCGTCCGGAGCTTCCCGGGGTACGGCAAGCTATCGGGGAGGGTGAGGGACGACCAGGAGGCAGGGGCGCGGGTCGAGGTGGACGAGAGGAAGCGGGATCCGCTCGACTTCGCCCTCTGGAAGAAGGGCAAGCCGGGCGAGCCCACCTGGCCGTCCCCGTGGGGCGAGGGCCGCCCCGGATGGCACACGGAGTGCGTCGTCATGTCCCGCGACCTCCTCGGGGAGACGATTGACATCCACGCCGGCGGGAGCGACCTCATCTTCCCCCACCACGAGAACGAGCTCGCCCAGGCCGAGGCGGCCACCGGGAAGGAGTTCGTGCGGATCTGGCTCCACAACGGACTCCTCACCGTGCGCGGGGAGCGGATGGGGAAGTCCATCGGGAACTTCGAGTACGCCCGCGACGTGGTCGGGCGGTACGGCAGCGAGGCCGTGCGCTACTTCTACCTCTCCCGCGACTGGCGCAAGCCGTTGGACTTCTCCCACGAGAGCCTGGCGGAGGCGAAGCGCACCGTGGACCGGGTGTACGACTTCCTGTGGGCGGCGGAGGCCCTCCCCGACGGGGGCACACCGGGGCCCACCGCGGAGCTCGACGCCCTCACGCAGCGGTTCCACGACGCCTTGGAGGAGGACTTCACCACCCCCGCTGCCCTCGCGGTGCTGCAGGAGATCGTGGGGCTGGGGCACCGTCGGAAGCAGGAGGGCGACGTGGCGGGAGCGAAGGCCGCCGCGGCGGTTGTGCGGGAGCTCGGGGCGAGCCTCGGCCTGTTCCAGGCCGGCCGCCCAGCGACGGAGGGCCTCGCCGAGGACCTGATCCGGCTCCTCATCGAACTCCGCGCCGAACTCCGTACCGCGAAACAGTTCGCGCTTGCCGATCGGGTACGGGACCGGTTGGGCGAGCTCGGGATCGAGCTCCGCGATGGCCCTCAGGGGACGACGTGGGCGCTGCGGCCCTCGTCCGATGAGGAGGCCGGCCCCGAAGCCTAGCCCGCGATTGCCCGCCCGGGGCGGGGTCGCTACCATCGCGAAGGATTGATCTATGCGCGATGCTGAGATGAGTAGCAAGCCCGCCTTGCGGGAAGGCCAGATTCTTGTTGGGCCGCTGTTCAGTGAGCCGATGCGGGTCGAGACCGTCCGTGCGAACGGTCCTGAAACATGGATAACCGGTCTGGTCGGCACGCGGTCGGAGCAGTATCGCAAAGTCACTCTCACGGCTCGCGACCTCGAGAGCCTTACCATCATGGACGCGCGGCCCACTTATGACGGCGACGGGCACCTCCTTCGGCTGGGCTTGCAGGCGTACTCCCTCGGAATCGCCTACGAGTTCGACCCCTACTTCGGCCTTTCAATCTCCCGCGTTGATCCACTGCCTCATCAACTCGAGGCCGTCTACGACTACCTCCTCAAGCTGCCACAGGTCCGGTTCCTCTTGGCGGATGACGCAGGAGCCGGAAAGACAATCATGGCCGGTCTCCTCATCCGCGAGCTCGAACTGCGTGGTCTGGCCGAACGCATCTTGATCGTCTGCCCCGCTAACCTTTCCTTCCAATGGCAGCGTGAACTCAAGGAGAAGTTCGACGAGAAGTTCCTCGTCCTCAAAGGCGGCAACATCCGCGACCAGTTCGGCGTCAACCAATGGCTGGAGCAGAAGAAAATCATTACGTCCCTCGACCTCGCCAAACGGAAGGAGATTCTTCCCGGGCTCAGACAGGTGCATTGGGACCTCGTCATCGTGGACGAAGCTCATCGCATGTCCGCGTCCGACGAAAGCCATAAGAGCCTACGCTACAAGCTAGGCGAGCTGTTACGGGATACGTCGGATCACATCCTCCTCCTCACCGCTACGCCGCACAAAGGGGATCCCGAGAACTTCAGTTTGTTTCTTCAGCTCCTCGACGCCGACGCTTACGCCGACGTTCGGTCCATCCACGAGGCCATGGACCGTCGCCGCGCGCCGTTCTACCTCCGCCGCACCAAGGAGGCCATGGTCTATTTCCCGGAGCGACGGCCGGACGGCACCTGGGCGGCCAAGAAGATATTCACAAAGCGCATCCCGAACACCGTGGACTTCCAGATCGACGGGGCGGAGTTCGATCTGTACAGGGAGATCACCCGGTTCGTGAAGCGCCAGAGCGCCAAGGCTGCCGCCCAAGGCGATGATCCCCGCGCCCGCGCGGTCGGCTTCCTGATGTCCCTCTACCAACGCCGGCTGGCCTCCAGCACCTACGCCATGCACCACAGCCTCGAGAACCGCGCAAGGCGCCTGGAGGAAGGATTGAAGCGTGCCCAGGAACTGGCCCGGCTGGCCCCGCCCGAGTTGCCCGACCCCGAGGAAATCGAGGAAATGGAGGAGAGCGAGCGGGAGCGCCTCGAAGAAACGCTGGAGGCCATCACGCTCGCGCAGAATGCCCGCGAGGTCCAGGAGGAAATTCAGGAGCTGAGGCAGCTGGCCGGCCAAGCCCAGACGGTCGAGGACTCCGGCGCCGAAGCCAAGCTTGCGAAACTGAAGGAGCTGCTCCACGAGGAAGGCTTCTTCGACCACCCAGACCAGCGCCTCCTCATCTTCACCGAGTTCAAGGACACGCTCGATTACCTCGTCGGGAAGCTGAAAGGCTGGGGATTCCGGGTCGGCTGCATCCACGGCGGCATGAAGTCCGGGACGCGGGACGAGCCGGGCACGCGCCTTTACGCGGAGCAGCAGTTCTGGGAGGGGGCGATCCAGATCCTCGTGGCCACCGAGGCGGCCGGCGAGGGCATCAACCTTCAGGTCTGCCACATCCTGTTCAACTACGACATCCCGTGGAACCCGAACCGCCTCGAACAGCGCATGGGTCGCATCCACCGCTACGGCCAACGCAAGGACTGCCTGATCTTCAACTTCGTGGCCACGAACACCATCGAGGGCCGCGTGCTCCAGCGGCTGCTGGAGAAGCTCCAGGAGATCCGCGATGCCCTCGACGATGACGCGGTCTTCAACGTCGTCGGCGAAATCCTGCCGGCGGCCCACGTGGAACGCATCCTTCGGGACTACTATGCCGGACGCCTGGGCGACGCTGACCTCGAAGACCGGCTGCTCAGGAACGTGGATGAGCGGGAGTTCCGGAGGATTTGTCAGAACGCCCTGGAGGGGCTGGCGACGAAGAAGCTCAACCTGGAGATGCTTATCGAACGCCGGGCCCGAGCTCAAGAGCGCCGTGTGGTACCGGAGACCGTGGCGCGGTTCATCAGGGAGGCCGCCGAGTTCGTCAAGCTTCCAATCACGGTCGTTCCTCAGCTTGCCCACACGTTCGAGCCCGGAAGGACACCAGAGGTCCTGCGGCGCTACGAGAGTAACCCAACTTGGAAGCTGCCTCCGCTCGCGGCCAAGTACCCCCGCTGTTCGACGGACCGGGAGATCGCCGAGGAGCACAACCTGGAGTGGGTGACTCCCGGACATCCGCTATTCGAGGCGCTCCGCCGGTACGTGTACGACCAGGGTATGGAAGTCTTCGGGAAGGGAGCAAGCTTCTATTCGCTCCAACACCACGCGCCGGCGCGGATCGACTTCTACCGAGCGCGCGTTGTGGATGGCCTCGGCCAAGTGATCCACGAGCGTCTGTTTGCGCTAGAGGTGCCGGGCAAAGGGGAACCGCGCCTTTGCGAGCCCAGCCTGCTCGGGAACTTCACACCAGCAGAGCCGCCGGACCCCCTGCCTTCGGTCTCCGAGCTTCCTGAGCCGACCGAATGGCTCCACGAGCACGCGCTGGCGCCGTTTCTCGAGGAGATCCGCAACGAGCGTCTGGTCGAAGTTGAGCGGATCTCGGCGCACGTTGAGCTCTCTCTCACGGAGCTTCTGCAACGCGCCGACGAGGAGATCGGACGAGCCCAAGAGGCCATCGAGCGTGGGGAACAGGGGGCGGAGGGCCGCCTGGCCCAGGCCGAGGCCCGGCACGCCGAGCTTTTTGAGCGTCGCGAGCGACGGCGGAAAGAACTCGAACGGGGGCGAGCCCTCTCCCTGCAAGCGGTGGAGCGGATCGCCAGCGTCCTCGTCCTCCCCCACCCCGAGGGGGAGGCGCCCGAGGTTCAGCGCCTGAAGCCCGATCCAGAGACCGAAGCGACTGCGATGCGCGTCGTCATGGAGCACGAGCGCGCCAGGGGGTGCCAGGTGTACGATGTTTCCGAGAAGAACCTGGGGTACGATGTGACGAGCTTGAATCTAATCTCAGGGGAGTTGCGTTTGATCGAGGTCAAGGGCCTCAAAGGTGCCAAGGGCACGGTTCTCCTTACCCCAAACGAACGACGCGTGGCCGAGGACCGCCGCGACTGCTACTGGCTCTACATCGTCACCGACTGTGGCACACGGCCTGTGTTGCAGGAGCCAATCAAAGACCCGGCCCGCTTCCCGTGGCATGAGGTGACAAAGGTCCAGCACTACTGGCTGGAAGTGAATGCACTGACCAAGCCCATGCAGGTGCGGGAGGAAAGCCCGGAGTATGGAGACAAACAATGAAGATACGCAAACTCACACTGCAGAATTGGAAAAACTTCGGCCAAGCGGAAGTTGAGATCCACGATCGTCTGTTCTTGGTGGGTCCCAATGCCTCTGGTAAATCGAATTTTCTCGATGCGTTCCGATTCCTGCGCGACCTGGCATCGACTGGTGGCGGGTTTCAGGAGGCCGTACGCCGGCGCGGCGGGGTCACTGCGATCCGATGCCTCGCTGCACGACGCGATTCGGACGTGGCCATCGGTGTGGTCGTCGGTAGCGACGCGGAGCAGTGGCAGTACGAGCTCTCGTTCAACCAGGACAAGCAGCATCGGCTTGTTGTGCGCCAGGAAACCGTGCGGCGCGGAGCCGAACCTCTGCTTGAGCGACCCACCGCGGAGGACCGATCAGACCCTATTCGGCTGACACAGACCTACCTCGAGCAGGTCAACGTCAATCAACCATTTCGCGCGCTCGCGTCATTCTTTGCATCGATTCGCTATCTGCACATCGTGCCGCAGCTCGTCCGTGAGCCGGATCGCTCGGTGGGTCGAACCAACGATCCGTTTGGCGGCGACTTTCTGGAGCAGGTGGCGAATACGCCAGAACGCACTCAGAAGGCACGGCTACGACGCATCCAGGAGGCTCTCCGGGTCGCTGTCCCGCAGCTTCAAGAGATTGAGCTTTGGCGCGACAACCGCGGCACGCCGCACTTGCGCGGCAAGTACCAACATTGGCGCCCCCAAGGCGCCTGGCAGACTGAGGACCAGTTCTCCGACGGCACGCTCCGTCTTCTGGGCTTGCTGTGGGCGGCGGATGACGAGGGCGGGCCATTGCTTCTGGAAGAGCCGGAACTATCCCTGCATCCGGAGATCGTGGGCGTCCTGCCGCAATTGTTCGCGCGGGTCCAGCGGCGCAGCGGCAGGCAGATCTTCCTGAGCACACATTCACCGGATCTCCTCCGAGACGAAGGTATCGGGCTCGACGAGGTCCTGCTTCTTGTTCCCAAGAGCGAGGGCACCGAGATCACGACAGCAGGCTCGCATCAAGACATCCGCGACCTGCTCGAGGGCGGCCTGTCGCTGGCCGACGCCGTGATGCCACGGACCAAGCCGAACGACGCGGTGCAGCTTGCCTTGTTTGGCGAGGACTGAGATGCCTGCCGTCATTCAAGCGGCGGTCGAAGGGCGAACCGACGCGGCCATTGCCCGCAAGCTCATCGCTCATGTCGGCGCGGAGCCGGGCTGGGTGCATGGCGAGCAGGGCAAGTCTCACCTGAAGCAGTACATCACCGGCTACAACCACGCCGCCCGACATGCACCGTGGTTGGTCCTCGTGGATCTCGACCGTGATGCGGACTGCGCGCCGCCATTGCGCCAGGCCTGGCTTGCGCAGCCGGCACCCCTGCTGTGCCTGCGCGTCGCGGTCCGAGAAACCGAGGCGTGGCTTCTTGCCGATGCCGAGATGCTAAGCCGCTTCCTTAGGGTAGCGCAACGCAAAGTACCCCCTGACCCGGAATCCCTGCCCGACCCCAAGCAGGCGATCGTCAACCTCACGCGGGCCTCGACATGCAAAGACATCCGACAAGACATGGTGCCGCGCGAAGGCAGCGGCCGCACGGTCGGTCCCGCGTATTCGACGCGTCTGATCGAGTTTGTCCAAGACCTCTGGCGCCCGGACATCGCCGCTAACCGGGCCGACAGTCTGGCCAGGGCCATCCGCTGCCTGCGTCGGCTTATGGAGGCCTCAGCATGATCCCCAAAACCTGGAAATGCCCGGCCGGCCTTTCTGCCGCGTCGCGAAACGCAGCGCAGGCAGGCGGCGTGAGTCCCCAGTTCCAGGAGCCGATTAAGGACCCGGCCCGCTTCCCGTGGCACGAGGTGACGAAGGTCCAGCACTACTGGCTGGAGGTGGATGCACTGATGCGCCCGATGCAGGTACGCGAGTCGCAGGTGGACTATGGATACGGAGGCTAACCGCGCGTGCGTCACGACAGGCGGACTTGACTTCCGCCTAGAGCGTGCTAACATTCGTTTGGCACTTGCTCCCCGCTCGATATGCCGTAAGGCCTCGAGCGGGGTTATTGTTGGGAGCGCGCGCGATGCCGCATGAACCCTCCACAAAGCGTACAGTTGCTTTCGTGGACGGCCAAAACCTCTACCACGCGGCTAGGGAGGCGTTCGGCTACAGCTATCCCAACTACGACGTGCTGGCCCTTTCCCAAGCCTTATGCTCCTCACGGGGATGGGACCTGGTGCAGGTCCGGTTCTACACCGGGGTGCCCGATCCCAACGATGACCCATTCTGGCATGGCTTTTGGGCGAACAAGCTGGCCATGATGGGTCGTCAAGGGATCACCGTGCACTCCCGTCCGCTCCGGTACCACAACCGCATCGTTCGCCTGCCGGATGGGTCAGAGCACACCTACCTCTCGGGAGAGGAGAAAGGCATTGACGTGCGGATCGCGCTGGATGTGATCCGCATGGCCCATCGCCAAGACTACGACATAGCACTGATCATGAGCCAGGATCAAGATCTCTCTGAGGTTGCCGAAGAGATTCGCACGATCGCGCGAGAGCAGAGCCGGTGGATCAAGATAGCGTGCGCATTTCCGTTCAGTCCAACTACGCGGAACCGCCGCGGGATCGAGAAGACGGATTGGATCCACATTGACCGAGCAACCTACGATGCATGTCTGGACCGGCGGGATTACAGGCCGACAAAAACAGCTACGAAACGGAGTGGTCAGACGTGATCTCACCGAATCGCTGCTGGACGGAGGGCAAACCATGCATGAGGTGAGGACAACTCAGGAGTTGATCAACCAAATCCGTCGCAGGGAGATCCTCCTCCCTGAGTTCCAGCGGGGCTATGTCTGGAAGAACGACCAGGTAAGGAAGTTTGTTCAATCCCTGTACCGACGGCATCCAACAGGGCACCTGCTCATGTGGCGCACGTACAAGCCGGCGCCGGTTCGAGGAGGTGAGGCAGCTACCAACACCCATTCTCTTCTCCTGCTCGACGGCCAGCAGCGCCTCACAACCCTCTACGTTCTGTTTGAGGGCGATCCCCCTCCGTTCTATGAAGGAGAGACGCTGTTCTTCGATCTCTACTTCAACATGCAGACCGAGGAGTTCCGGTTCTGGCAGGAGTCCCTCATGCGCGGCAACCCGGCATGGATCTCCGTCCATGAGTTCCTGCGCGAGGGACTGAATGATCTTCTGGAACGCCTCGACCACCTCGACCCGGCCACGTCCGAGCTTGTGCAACAGAACCTGAGCCGCCTGAGCCGGCTCGACAAGATCCGTGACTACTCGTACACCGTGGATCAGGTGTCCGGCGATACGTTCACGCTGGACGAGGTTGTGGAGATCTTCAACCAGGTCAACAGTGCCGGAACTCCGTTGAACAAGCCAGACCTTGCTCTAGCGCACATCTGCAGCATCTGGCCCGAGGCGCGGGCCCAGATGCGCGGCTTCCAGGCCGAGATGGAGGAGCACGGCTTCGGGGTCGACTTCGGATTCCTCGTCCGCTGCCTCGCTGGCATCGCTGTGGGCTCTGTGTTACTTGAAGCATCGTTCACTAGGGCGCCGGCGGAGGAACTCCAGACGGCGTGGATGAAGATGCAAGCTGCGTTTGAGCACTTGGTGAACGTGCTCCGGCACGACGCGTTCATTGACGACCTCGACGACCTCCCAACCGGAAACGTGCTCATCCCGGTCACCGTCTACCTCGCGCGGCAAGACTCTTGCTCATTCCCCAGCGAGACCGTGAAGCGAAGATTCATCCGCTGGATCTACCTCGCCGGGCTGTGGGCCCGCTACTCAGGGGCGAGCGAAACCAAGCTCCAGCAAGACGTGGCCCTCGTAACGGGGCGCGATCTCGACCCCACGCCGGAGCTGGAAGCTGCGATCCTCCGCGAGCGCGGGAGGACCACGCTGGAGGCATCTGACCTGGAGGGCGCGGGCATCGCCTCGGCGCTGGCCAAGTTCAGCTACGTCGTTGCTCGATCCCGGGAGGCTCGCGACTGGTTTACGGGAATCCGCCTGTACGACAAGGCCGTGGGCAAGCGGAATGGGCTTGAGTCACATCACATCTTCCCCAAGGGGGTTCTCAAGAGGGCAGGGTTCCTCCCCAGTACCCATCGCAGGGAGATCAACGAGCTCGCCAACCGCGCGTTCCTCACACAGCAGGCGAACCGGAAAATCCGTGCTCAGGTCCCCGCGCAGTACCTTCCCAAGGTCGAGGAGAACCAGCCCGGCGCCCTCAAGGCGCAGTGTGTGCCCATGGATCGTGAGCTGTGGAAACCGGAGAACTACCTGGACTTTCTTGCCGCCCGGCGGCAGCTTCTGGCCCAGGCGATGAACGAGTTCATCGCCAGTTGGCTTCCAGCTCCCAAAGGAGACGCCGCCGATGAACTAGCCGTCCGAAGGCGAATTGCCAGTGGAGAGAGTGAGACCCTGGAGTTCAAGTCAAGCATGAGATGGGACTTCGCCACAGGCGAGGTGAATAAGAAGCTCGAGCAGGTGGTGATCAAGACAATCGCGGGCTTCCTCAACAGCAAGAAGGGGGGTACGCTCATCATCGGTGTAAACGACCGCGGAGAGGTCCTGGGGCTAGAGCACGACTACGGGACAATCAAGAAGGGGGACCGGGACGGATTCGCGCTCCATCTGGGGAACCTGATCAACGACCGGTTGGGGGAGTCCGTGAACTCGTTCCTCACCGTGACGTTCCACGAGCTGGACGGGAAGGATGTGTGCCAGATAACGATCGAACCCTGCGATCATCCGGTGTACGTACCTGAGGGGGATACCTCCATCTTCTACTTGCGCACGGGCAACGCGACTACGCCCCTGCCAGTGGACCAGGTTGTGAAGTACGTCCAGCACAGATGGGAAGCGGGATGAGAGAGCCCGTGGCGCCTAAGGAGAGCGCATGATCCCCAAGGAATGTAGGCGCCTGGCGGAGGTGGACTTCGCCCTGTCGGCCGTCAACGATGCCTGCGTCGAGGAGAACAACCGGAAGACGCGCATCAATAGTGGCCACATTTCTCTTCTGCATGCTTGGTGGGCGAGGCGGCCGCTGGCCTCGTGCCGGGCGATGCTCCTAACGCTCCTTCTACCCGATCCCTGCGACCAGCTCTGCCCGGCGGAGTTCAAGGAGGCCGCGCGGAAGGCGCTCCAGCAGCACACGAAGGTCGGGCCGAAGGAAGCCGACCTTCAGAAGGCGCTCTTGGCGTTCGTGGCCGACATCGCCAACTGGGACATCGTCCGCGTGGCAGACTATGTCTCGACGGCGCGCGAGTTGGTAAAAGCTGCGTACGGCGATGCCCCACCGCATGTTTGGGACCCGTTCTCAGGCGGTGGGTCGATACCACTCGAGGGGCTGCGCCTCGGGTGTGACGTCACAGCAGGTGAGTTGAATCCAGTGGCGTGGCTTCTACTCAAGATCACCCTTGAGTGGTGCGGCCGCAAGGGGCCTGAACTCGCCGACCTCTTCGAGGAATGGGCAGAATGGACGCTCAGAGAGGCTAAGAAGCGACTCACCGAATACTATCCGGCCGACGCGCAGGGGCGAATGCCGCTTGCCTATCTCTGGGCCAGGACCGTGCGGTGTGAGGCCGCTGGCTGTGGCGCAACCATCCCGCTTGTCCGTAACCTGTGGCTGTCGCAGGCCAAGGGCCGGAAGAAGGCTCTCCGAATCCTCTACCCGAAGGGTGGGCTTGAACCGCAAGTCGAGGTCTTCACGCCTTCCAGCGATAAGGAGGTCGAACGCGGCACGGTCGCCGGAAACAACGCCACCTGTCCGAAGTGCCACATGGTCACGCCGCGCGAGCGAGTCCAGGCGCAATTGCGCGATAAACGCGGTGGAGCGGACGACGCTCTACTCCTCGCAGTCGTGCGGACAAACGCGAGTGGACGCGGCAAGGATTACCACAACCCCACCCGGGAAGACATCGAAGCCTTCACCAAGGCAGCAGCAAAGGCCAAATCCATCCACATTGAAATGCCGCCGTCTCCGCCGGAAGGTGATACAGGTTTCCGCCCGCGTCCTTATGGCATCACCAACTGGGCCGACGTCCTCGCCCCGCGCCAACGGCTCTCGCGCTGGGTGCTCCACGAGGTCATCGAGGACGCGCTCAAGGAAGCGGCCAAGAAGACGAAGGACAAGGACCTCCTGGACGCCCTCGCCGCCTGCCTCTACGCGGCCTACTCGGACAACGGCCAATACCACACCTCGCTCTGTGTGTGGCTCTCGGAAGGTATAAAGTCCATCTACATACAGGGTTCCGGCGTGCCGATGCGCGCCGACTTCGTGGAAGGCAACCCCCTGAGTCCGAACTGCGAGGGGCTGGGCTACTCCATCCGCAGCGTTCAGAGCGCGCTGCGGAACCTGTCCGCTGTCCGCTACGAGCCCTCGTCGCCGCTTCTGGCGAACGTGCTGGACGCGGTTCTGCCGGAGGAGTCCGTGGACGTGGTCTTTACCGATCCGCCCTACGCGAACCAGATTCCCTACGCGCACCTCTCCGACTTCTTCTACGGCTGGCTTCGCCTCGGTCTGCGGAACCGCCTGCCGCAGGCATTCACGGCCCCGGAGACTGAGAAGGCGCGCGAGCTGACCGAGAACCGCGCCGTCAGCGATGGCGGCGTGCATGACCGCGAGTGGTACGAGAGCCGGATGCATGAGGCCTTTGTCCAGATGAAGCGCGTCATCCGCGAGGACGGCGTGGCCTCCGTGATCTTTGCCCACAAGGATACCGACCGCTGGGAGGCGCTCGTCTCGGCATTGGTGCAGGCGGGCTGGCGCACGACCGGCTCCTGGCCCATTGAAACCGAACGCAGACACCGTATGCGTGCGCAGGACTCTGCAGCCCTTGCCACCAGCGTCCACCTTGTCTGCCGCCCGCGCCCCGACGACGCGCCGGTCGGCGACTGGGGCGACGTCCTGCGCGAACTTCCCCGGCGGGTGGGCGACTGGATGGAACGACTTCAGAACGAAGGCATCCGCGGCGCGGACCTCGTCTTCGCCTGCATCGGCCCGGCGCTGGAGATCTTCAGCCGCTACCGGAAGGTCGAGACCGCTGACGGACGCGACGTGCTACTGTCGCAGTTCTTGGAGAAGGTGTGGGAAGTTGTTGGTCGCACTGCCTTGGAACAGGTTCTCGGCACCGCCGAGGCGAAGGCTCGGAATGGCGCGGCCGGGGCAGTGGAGGAGGACGCGCGCCTCACGGCCCTTTTCCTTTGGACGCTCCAATCCACCAACGGAGAAGAATCTCACCGCAGAGGCGCAGAGAGCGCAGAGGAAGAAGAGGTTGAAGATGAGGAAGACTCCGCGTCCTCTGCGTCTCGGCGGGGCAAAGGGTTTTCACTAGTCTTCGACGTCGTGCGCCGATTCGCCCAACCGCTCGGCATCGACCTCCCGAAGTGGGATGGTCGCATCATTGAGACGAAGAAGGGCGTGGTGCGCCTCTTGCCGGTAGCGGAAAGGGCGAAGCAGCTCTTCGGGGCAGACGGGGCGCGGGCGGTGGCGGAATGGATCGTTGAGGACCAGAGGAATGACATCGAGCAGGCGCTCTTCCCGGAGCTTGAACGACGCGCGTCTCCCGCGATCCGCGGTCGGCGTGGCCGAATCGCGCCCCAGGGCCAGAACCCTGAGGTGAAGACCGAACCCGCCGCGACCACGCTCGATCGGGTGCACGCGGCGATGCTCCTTCAAGCCAGCGGCCAGGCCAACGCTCTGCGGGAGCTCATCAGGGCCGAACAACAGCGCGGACCGGAGTTTCTGCGGCTGGCCAACGCGCTGTCGGCTCTGTATCCTAAGGACAGCGAGGAGAAGCGGCTCTTGGACGCCATGCTCCTCGCCGTGCCGAGATGAACGCAATGACGAACGGTGCCGAGGCAAGCAGGGCCCGAGGGTTGTCAACGGATCTGGAGCGGGAGATCGTGTCACGTATCGTTGCCACAGCGCGACCGGCGAGGATCGTCCTTTTCGGGTCAGCCGCCACAGGAACGATGGGCCAGGAGAGCGACGTGGACCTTCTCGTCCTCCAGGACAATGGGGCCAATCCTCGCGAGGAGACGGTACGCATTCGAACGGCCCTGTCGGGGCTGGGTCTGGCGTTCGACGTGGTCGTCATGCCGCTAGCGCGGTATGACGAGACGAAGGACGTGATCGGCGGCATTGCCTATCCGGCTCACAAGTACGGCCGGGTCCTGTATGAAGCGCGCTGAGGCGGTGCGGCAGGAGTTCGTCCAGAACTGGCTGCGCAAGGCCGCAGCGGATCTTGCCGCGGCTCAGCACCTTCTCACGGGCGGAGAGCATCTCGTATCCAGCGCGGCGTTTCACGCCCAGCAGACAGCGGAGAAGGCACTCAAAGCCGTCCTCATCTGGCACCAGCGGGAGGCCCCGAGGACGCACGACCTGGCTCTCCTCGTCGACTTGATCTCGTCGGAAGATCCGGAACTGGCGCACAAGGTCCGGGGGGCAGTGTCGCTCACGCCGTATGGCGTGGAGGCCCGGTATCCGGGTGAGCTGCCCGAGCCCAGTGCAGGTGAGGTCCGCGAGGCGGTGAACCTAGCTGCGGAGATTCTCCGGGCCGTTGTGAGCCGCTTGCCCCGCGAGGTCTGGCCCCCTGGGGAGGGAAGGTAACCATGGAACCGTGGTACAAGGTCGTCGCACCTCGTAAAGAAGTCCGGGAAGGGCGCTCGTTCAACCCGGATGAGTTCGCCATCGCCCTCGAGCAGGTGGTGGCGAAGACAGCCCCCGAGGACTACCGCGATCCCCGGCAGTTTTTCGCCCGTACCTGCTGGACGCGCGCCCTGCGCGAGCACACCGGGATGGTCCTTCGCCGTCTCGCCGGTGTCAGCGCGAACACGGCGCCGGTCCTCACCCTGATCACTCAGTTCGGCGGTGGGAAGACCCACACGCTCACGGCCCTCTACCACCTCGCTACAAGCGGAGAGAAGGCAGTGGACTACCCAGGGGTCGCCGATCTTCTGGGGGAAGCTGGGCTCGGGTCGGTTCCCCAGGCGAGGGTAGCCGTGTTCGTAGGGAACGCCTGGGACCCGCAGGACGGTAAGGAGACGCCGTGGATTGACATCGCGCGCCAGCTCGCGGGCGACGCCGGGGTGGAAGCGCTCGGTAAGGCTGCGGAGACGACCCCGCCCGGCACGGAGTCCCTCACGCGCGTGGTTGCAGCGGCGAACGCGCCGGTGCTCATCCTCTTCGATGAGGTGCTCAACTTCTTGAGCCGCCATCGCGGTATGGCTGAGTCGTTTCACTCCTTCATCCAGAACTTGACTGTGGCCATGACAGGGATAGCGCATGGGGCGGTGTTGATCAGCCTCCCGCGTAGCCAGGTGGAGATGACTGACTGGGACCTGCAGTGGCAGGGGAAGATCACCAAGGTGGTCCGCCGCGTCTCTAAGGACCTCATCGTCAACGATGAGGCCGAGATCGCCGAGGTCGTCCGGCGGCGGCTCTTCGAGGACCTGGGGAACGAGCGCGTCCGGAAGAGCGTGGCGAAGGTGTACGCCGACTGGTGCTTTGAACGCCGGGCCCAGCTCCCGCCGGAATGGACAGCCGTGGATACGGCGGCCACGGAGGCCAAGGCACGAGATTACCTCCGCAGCCGGTTCGAGGCGTGCTATCCATTCCATCCCGCGGCGCTCTCGGTCTTCCAGCGAAAGTGGCAGACGCTTCAGCAATACCAGCAGACGCGGGGAACGTTGGCTATGCTCGCCCAATGGGTGGCCTGGGCCTACCGGACCGGGTTCACGGAGGCACGCAAGGAACCCCTCATTACCTTGGGCTCGGCCCCGCTCCACGACATGGGCTTCCGCAGCACAGTCCTCGGCCAGCTCGGGGAGTCGCGTCTCGTGGCTGCCATTGACGCGGACATCGCCGGGGAGCAATCCCATGCCCGGGCCTTGGATGCCGATACGAAAGGCCCTCTTCGCAACATCCACTACCGGGTGGGAACTGCGATCTTGTTTGAGTCCTCGGGAGGGCAGACGGACAAGGTGGCACACTTGCCTGAACTGCGCTTTGCCCTTGGTGAACCGGAGGTGGATACAACTTCGGTGGACAACGCAGCTTTCGCCCTCGAAGCCAAGGCTTACTACATCGAGCGGGTCGGCTCGGATGGATTCAAGGTCAGGTACAGGCCCAGGCTCAACAAAACCGTGAACGACCGCCGCGCATCGTTGGACTACGACACCGAGATCAAACCTGCAATGCGCAAGATCGTAGAGGACGAGTTCCGCCGGGGCGCAAGTATCTCTATTCTGCCCTTCCCCCAGGATGGGGAGGACGTCCCCGATACTCCCAAGCTGACCCTCGTTGTTGGCGATCCCGAGACCGAGTGGACAGAAGACACGCGCTTCCGGATCGCTGAGTGGACGACCCACCGTGGAAAATCCCCACGCCTCTACCCCGGGGCGCTCGTGTGGTGCATCAAGAAACCCGGCCGTGAGCTGCGGGAGAAGGTGGAGCTGTGGCTGGCGTGGAAGCGGGTGGAGAGGGAGGTAGCGGAGGGAACACTGGGAGCGGACCTCGACCGGTCCGAACGAGCGGAGATTCAGGTAAAGGTGAAGGATGCGCAGGAAGCGGCCACGGACGAAGTATGGGGTGGATACCGGTTCGTGGTGATCTATGAGCCCCCATCCCTTCCCTCCTCTCCTACTGGGAAAAGGGCTGGGGGTGAGGGTGACGGGCTCAAGACGATCGACCTGGGTGCAGGGCACTCTTCAGGCAGCGAGACCCTGTGCGGACGGGTGATCGCCGCGCTCAAGTCAGCGGGGCTCCTCAGTGAATCTCTCGGTGCGGGATACATCGAACGGAACTGGCCTCCGGCGCTCAAGGAGTCCGGAGAGTGGCCGCTGGGGAGCCTCCGGCAGAGCTTCCTCAACGGCTCGCTCACCCGACTGCTCGATCCGGATACTATCCTGCGGAACAAAATTGTCGAGTCCGTCAGAAGGGGTGACTTTGGGCTCGCCTCGGGGCGAAAGCCCGACGGAACCTACGAGCAAGTTTGGTTCCAGGAGTCCGTCACCGCTGACGAGGCCGCCTTCGAGTCAGACGTCTTTCTCCTGACCAAGGCCAAGGCCCAGGCCCTCAAGGCAGGTGTTCCAGCGCCCCCCGGGCCGGAACCGCAACCGGGGCGTTCGGTGCCGGGGCCTGGAGCCGGCCCCGAACCCAAGCCAGGCCCGGAGCCTACGCCGGGCGTTCGGACGAGGACGATCCGGCTCGTTGGTGACGTCCCACCCGAGGTGTGGAACCGGCTGGGGACGAAGATCCTGCCCAAACTCAGGTCGGGGACCAACCTGACAGTCGGCCTCGACCTAGCGGTGACCATCAACGCTGATGCGGCCAGGGGCTTGATCTCCGACCTTCGCCAGATCCTGGCCGACCTAGGCCTTGCTGACCAGATTCGGGTGAAAGATGAGTAGGGTTGGCTCTGGCATTGCAGCCCAGCCGAGTTCAATCCCATTCACTGGTCTGACGGCGGCGCGTCGCTCCCAGCACCACCGGCGAACTGGAGCTGCCACAGCGCCCAGAACAGACCCTTCTTCGCAAGGAGCTCGGCGAGCGTCCCCTCTTCAGCAAGCTTGCCCTCGTGGATGACCAAGACCCGATCCGCATTGCGGATCGTGGACAGGCGGTGGGCGATCGCGATCGAGGTCCGGCCCGCCAGCACCCGCTCCAACGCCTGCTGGACCTGGGCCTCGGTCTGGGAGTCGATGTTCGCCGTCGCCTCGTCGAGCACGATTAGCTTAGGCTCAGCCGCCACGGCGCGCGCCAACGACAGAAGCTGCCGCTCCCCCACCGATAGCCGCACCCCGCGCTCCTTGACTTGGGTCCCGTACCCGTCGGGGAGGCGGACGAGGTGGTCGTGGACCCCGACCGCCTTCGCCGCTTGCTCGGCGACCTCGGGGGGGACGACCCCGTCCCACATCCGGATGTTCTCCGCCACGTCGCCGGAGAAGAGGAACACCTCCTGGGGAACGAGGGCGAGCTTCTGCCGGTAGTCATGGAGGTCGAGCTCGGCCAGGTTCACCCCGTCCACGAGGATCTCCCCCCTCTGGGGACGGTAGAACCCGAGGATCAGGCCCACGATCGTCGTCTTCCCGGCCCCGGTCGGACCGACGACCGCCACCCGCTCCCCAGGGGCGACCTTGAACGACACGTCCTTGAGAACCCAATCCTCGTCGCTGTACGCGAACCACACATTGCGGAACTCAATCTCCCCCTGGAGGACGGGGAGCGTGCGGGTGCCCGTTGGCTCCGTAGGCTCGTCGAGGATCCCGAAGATCCGCTCCGCAGCGACCATCGCCGCTTGGAGGATGTTGTACTGCTCGGAGAGGTTCACCATCGGCTGGAAGAGCATGCGGATGTAGCTCGTGAACGCGACGAGTGCCCCAAGGGTAAACGCCCCAGCCAGCACCTCGCGGCCTCCGTACCAGATGAGGAGGGCGAGGGCCAGATTCTGCATCACCGAGATCACGGGCCCGAACACGCCGTACACGGTGATCGAGCGCATCTGGGCCCGGAAGAACCTCTGGTTGATGTCGGCGAACGTATCCATGCTGCGCCTCTCCTGGCGGAAGAGCTGGATGATTGTCATCCCGGATAGGGACTCGGCGATGTAGGCGTTGATCCGGGCGAGGATCCGCCGCGCCGCGCTGTAGGCCTCGCGGGCCCGCTTCCGGAACCAGAACGCCAGGACGAGGATGAACGGGGTGAACGCGAGGAGGAGGAGGGCGAGGCGGGGGTTGAGGTGGAACATGATCCCCAACACGCCAGCGATCATGAGGACGTCCTGCAGGAGCCGGACGAGGACCTGGGTGAACACCTCGTTGATCGCCGCGACATCGTTTGTGGCCCGCGTGACGAGCCGCCCCACCGGTTGCTGGTCGAGGTAGCTCATCGGGAGCCGCAGCAGGTGCCCGAACACGGCCCGCCGCATGTCGTACAGGATCCTCTGCCCCGCGTACTGGATCGTGTACACCTGGCCGTAGGTGAAGAGGAACCGTACGAGGAGGAACCCGATGTAGGCGAGGGTGAGGAACCCCAGGATCTGGATCGCCGACGCCCGTAACCGCAGGAGGTCCCCGCTCGGCAGGCCCCGCAGCGCCTCTTCGGAGGCCGCGTACCCCGCGGAGGTGAGGCGGAATGCCGTCGGATAGCGGGCGACGAGCTCAGCCTCAGCCCCGTCAGGGGGGACAATGAGGAACCGGCGGAGGACCCGCCCTTCCTCCTCGAGCGCCGCGCGCACGGGTTCGGGGAGGGTCCGCCCGTCCACGAGGAACGTGCCCGAATCGTAGGGGATCGCCCCCTCGACGGGGGGAGCATCGGCCCGCACCTCGAGCCACGGCAGGACGAGGACCGTGTCCACCGCCGTCTTCACGACGTAGGGCATCGCGAGCTCGATGACCGTGATCCCCCCCGCAAGGAGGAACGCCGAGATGAAGAGGAGCCAGTACGGGCGGGCGAAGCGGATCATCCGCCGCAGGAGGCGGAAGTCGATCGCCTTGCCGAGCTGCTCGTCCTCGAAGCCGTGGTGGTGTCCGTTCATCGCACGAGGGCCTGCTGGAGTTCGTTCAGCCGCGCGTAGAGCCCTCCAAGGCGCACGAGGTGGCTGTGGTCTCCCTGCTCCACGATCCGCCCTCCGTCGAGGACGATGATGTGGTCCGCCTCACGGACGGCGGTAATGCGGTGGGCGACGACGATCGCCGTCCGCCGCTCCAGGACGCCCCGCAGGTGGCCGAGGATCTCCTCCTCGACCTGGGCGTCCACCGACGACAGGACGTCATCGAGGATCAGGATCGGCGCGTTGAGGAGGAGCGCCCGGGCGATCCCCACCCGCTGCCGCTGGCCTCCGGACAGGGTCACCCCCCGCTCCCCGACGATCGTGTCCAGGCCATCGGGGAACGACGCGATCTCCTCGGCGAGCCCGGCGAGGCGCGCTGCCTCCCGCACCTCGTCCTCGCTCGCCTCCGGTCGGCCGTAGGCGATGTTCTCCCGCAACGTGGCCGAGAAGAGGAACACGTCCTGGGGGGCCATCGCGATCTGCCCCCGCAGCTCCCCAAGGTCGAGGAGGCGGATGTCGGCTCCGCCGAGGAGCACCGTCCCCGGCGGGGGATCGTAGAGGCGGGGGAGGAGACGGACGAGGGTCGACTTGCCGGACCCGGTGAGGCCGACGACGCCCAAGGTCGTCCCCTCCTCCACGATGAGGTTCACATCCTGCAGGGCGGGGCGAGCTGTGCCGGGGTAGGTGAAGGTGAGATCGCGGAACTCGATCCGCCGGGAGGGCGGCACCGGGAGCGGTTCGGCGGGGCTCGTGATGTCCGGCTCCTCAGCGAAGATCCTGTCCAGCCTCTTCATCGAGGCTGCGCCCTGCTGGAGGGTGTTCACGACCCACCCGATGGCCATCATCGGCCACACCATCATCCCGAGGTAGTTCATGAACGCCACGAGGTCCCCGAGGCTGAGCGTGCCCCCGAGGACGCCCCGGCCCCCGAACCAGAGGATGATCACCGTCCCGAGACCAGCGAGGAACCCCACCGCAGGTTCAAACACGCCCGACACCCGGGTGAGGGCCATGTTCGCCTCCACGTTCTCCCGGTTCGTGCCGGAGAACGCCCCCTCGATCCCCTCCTCCCGCGCGAACGCGCGCAGGAGACGGATCCCGGACAGGGTCTCCCGCACCCGCTCCGTGAGGGCCGAGAACGCGGCTTGGGCCCGCTCGAACCGGCGGTGGATGAGCCGACCGAACCCCACCACGGCGAGGGTGATGAACGGGAGCGGGATGAACGCGTACAACGTCAGCATCGGCGAGATCCCGATCATCGCCACGAGGGAGACAGAGATCATGATCACCGCGTCCGAGGCCATGAGGACCCCCTGGCTGCACGAGCGGCGGACGGCCTCGAGGTCGTTCGTGGCATGGGCCATGAGGTCCCCGGTGGAGTGCTCGACATAGTAGGCGGGGGAGAGCTTGAGGAGGTGAGCGTAGAGGCGGTTGCGCATGTCCCGCTCGATGAGGCGCCCCGCGCCGAAAAGGAGGATCCGCCACACGAACCGGAACCCGAACACGACCACCGCGATCGCCACCAGGTAGAGGGCGTAGCGGACAAGGCGCTCCCCCGTCCCGGCGACGAGGTCGTCCACCGCACTGCGCACGATGAGCGGGGCGATGAGCTGGAAGGCATCCACCACGAACAGGGCGAGGACGCCTGCGAGCAGGCGCCAGCGGTATCGCCACAGCTCTCGGAAGATGCCACGCATGGGGACCGGGGATTATACGGGATCCTCTCAGCAGGCCAAGCCGAACGCGGGGCGGGAAGTTGATCGTCCTCACCGCGACGGCTACGATGCCGCCGGAGGTGCCATGGCTACAGAACGGGAAATGCAGGTTGGCGCAGAAATGGATACGCGAAAAGGCGTGTACGCGAACCTGGCGGTGATCTCGCACCAGCCGGACGAGTTCTTCCTCGACTTCCTCCTCGTGGATCCCCAGGCCCAGACCCCGGAGCGGGGGCAGGCGATCCTCGTGTCGCGGGTCATCCTCTCCCCCCGCCACATGAAGCGGCTCCACGAGGCGATCGGGGAGAACATCGAGAAGTACGAGAAGAACCTGGGAAAGATCGTCATCCCGCCGAAGCTCGCCTGATCCTGCCTGTCTCAGGCCGCGTGGGATCCCCGCTCCTGCCTCTCCTTGCGTGGGCAGAGGCCAACCAGTATCCTGAAGGTTGCAGTTATCCCATGGAACCGGGGAGGTGAGAAGGGCACGTACTCCCCCTGAGGCACCCGTTATCCTACACCTCGCACAAGGAGGGAGAGATGAAGAGGAACCTGACTAGCCATCTTCTGCTTTTTGTGATTGCACTCGCGGTCTCCGTGGTCGGGTCAGGCCAGGCCATCAAGACACTGGTCGTGGGAATTGAGGCCGACGCGATGACGATGGACCCCGGCAACTTCCGCCATCGGGAGACGGAGACGATCCTCCGCAACATGTTCGATGGCCTGGTGACGCGAACGCCGGAGGGCCGGATCGTGCCCGAGCTCGCTGTGTCCTGGGAACGCCTCTCGGACAGGGAGTGGGTGTTCCACCTGCGGGACGGGGTGACGTGGCACGACGGGACGCCGTTCACGGCCGAGGACGTGGTGTTCACGGTCGAGCGCACGGTGAAGGAGGGGAGGATCGGCGGGCTGACCTCACCCCGCAAGAGCCTCCTCGACCCCGTGACGGATGCCGTGGCCATCGGCCCGCTCACTGTCAAGCTCATCACCTCGGTCCCGTTCGCCGCACTCCCGTCGTTCCTCCCCCATACCCTGATCGTGCCCAAGCACTACGTGGAGGCAGTCGGCGACGCCGAGTTCGGGCAACGGCCGATCGGCAGCGGACCGTTCCGGTTCGTGCGCTGGGACCGGGGGCAGCAGGTGGTGATGGAGCGCTACGACGGGTACTACGGCGGCTCCCCGGACCTGCCACCGGTCGGACCGGCGAAGCTCGACCGGGTCATCTTCCGGATCCTCCCTGAGACCTCGACCCGCATTGCCGCGCTCCGCGCCGGCGAAATCCACATCGCGACCCGGATCCCGGTTGACCTGATTGCCGAGGTGGATGCCGATCCCAACCTCGCCGTGCTGAGCGTGCGCGGGACCCGCAGCACGTTCCTGGAGATGAACGTCAACAAGGCCCCCTTCGATGACGTCCGCGTGCGGCGGGCGATCAACTATGCGATCGACGTGGACACGATCATCAAGTTCATCCTCGACGGATTGGCCACGCCCATCCCCACGATCATGTCGCCCGACTCCCCGTTCTACGCCCCCATCGCCCCCTATGGGTACGACCCAGTGAAGGCAAAGGCCCTCCTCGCCCGCGCTGGCTACGGGAACGGGTTCAGCGTGACCATTGATACGCAGGCCCATTTCCAGGATGTGGCCCTCGTCATCGCCGAGATGCTGCGCGACGTGGGGATCGACGCCAAGGTTCAGGTATGGGAGTGGGGCGTCCTCCAGGCGGAGCTCCTCGCCGGGACGCGGATGATGCACCTCGGGGACTGGGGGAACTCGACCCTCGAGCCGAACGACATCATGATTCCCAAGCTCGTGACCGGGGAGCGCGGGAACTTCAGCGGGTACTCGAGCCGCGTGCTGGAGGCCTTGATCGACCTCGCGGAGCGGGTGACGGTGGACCCCGAGGTCCGCCGGGTGGCCTACCACATCGCGCAACAGGTGATCTACGACGACGCACCGATGGCGTTCCTGTGGGTCGCGCAGGAGTCCTACGGGGTGAACGCGCGGGTGGTCGGGTGGAAGCCAAGTCCGGATAGCCGGATCAACCTCCACGACGTGGACCTGATCCTGTAGATGGGCTCGGGGAGGGGCGATCGGCGCCCCTCCCCACTCCTTCTGTGTCCGGCTACATCCTGCGACGGCTGGGGCAGGCAGTCCCCGTGCTCCTCGGGGTGACGTTCGTTGTGTTCCTCCTCATGTACCTCACCCCGGGGGACCCGGTGCAGCTATTCATGGGCCAGGCGGGGATAGTGTCCCAGGAGGAGATCGAGCGTGTCCGCCGCGAGTTCGGCCTGGATCGCCCATTTGTCGAGCAGTACGGCCGCTTCCTGGGGGGAATCCTGCGCGGGGACCTCGGTCAGTCCATCATCTACCGCCGCCCGGTGGCGACCCTGATCGCGGAACGGCTCCCGGCCACGATCGAGTTGACTCTGTTCGCGTCGCTCATCGCCCTCCTCGTGGCGATCCCAGCGGGGGTGGTCGCCGCCGTGCGGCGCAACACGTGGTTCGATGCGATTGGGACGACGGTCTCCCTCCTCGGGGTGTCCCTGCCCGGCTTCTGGCTGGCCCTCGTCCTCATCCTCGTGTTCTCGGTGACGCTCAAGGTGCTCCCCGTGGCGGGGCGGGCATCCTATGGCACCGGCCTCCACTGGCAGACAGGTTTCCTGCTCCTGGACGCGATTTTGCAGGGCAACTGGCCAGCGTTCGTGGACATCCTGCGGCACCTGGTGATGCCTGCCCTCGCCCTATCGGCAGGGATGATGGCGATGACAATGCGCCTCACCCGGTCGAGCTTGCTTGAAACAATCCATCAGGACTATGTGCGCACGGCGCAGGCCAAGGGCCTGCCCCAACGACGGGTCATCCTCCGCCATGCCCTCCGCAACGCCCTGCTCCCGGTGGTGACCGCGATCACCCTCAACGTGGGGGCATTGCTCGGCGGGAACATGGTGGTGGAAACCGTGTTCAGTTGGCCGGGCCTGGGGCGGCTGGTGGTGGACGCGGTGGAGAGCCGCGATTACCCCCTCATCCGCGGTTGTGTCCTCGTGTATGCGGTGACCTACGTCTTCCTCAATCTGATCGCCGACCTGTCGTATGCGGCGCTCGATCCGCGCGTCGCGGCGGGAGGAGGGAGGAAGTGAGGGGCCGGGCGTGGCGCGCGTTCCGGCGTAACCGCCTCGCCCTCGTGGGGGCGGGGCTGGTGGGGGCGTTCACCCTCATCGCCCTCCTCTCCCCGTGGATCGTCCCCCACGACCCCACCCGGGGGGACCTCACCCGGCGCCTCCAGCCGCCCGCCGTGTCCGCCAGGGGGGACTGGAGCTATCCGCTGGGGACGGACAACTTGGGGCGGGACCTCCTGAGCCGGATCATGGCGGGGTCGCGCGTCTCGATCTCGCTTGGGCTGCTCGTGATCGTTGTCTGCACCGTGGTCGGGGTCAGCCTCGGCCTCATCTCCGGCTACGTGGGAGGATGGGTGGACACAGTGATCCAGCGCACGGTGGATGTCCTGCTGGCATTCCCGTACCTGATCTTGGCGATCGCGCTCATGGCCCTGTTCGGCCCGGGCTTCCTGAACATGGTGATCGCGCTGGCGTTCAAGGAATGGACCACCTCGTGCCGGATCGTGCGCAGCGAGGTCCTGACTATGAAAGAGGCGGCGTTCGTCGAGGCAGCCCGCGCCATCGGCGCTACACCGACCCGGATCCTGTTCCGCCATCTCCTCCCCAACGTGATCCCGTCCGCGATCGTCATCGGAACCCTCCGCGTGGGGTGGGTGGTGCTGATGGAGGCCTCACTGTCGTTCCTCGGATTGGGGATTCAGCCCCCCCAAGCGAGCTGGGGGACGATCATCGCCGACGGTCGGCAGTACCTGTACTCGGCACGGGGATGGTGGATCTCCACCTTCCCCGGGATCGCGATCTTCCTGTTCGTGCTGGGGATGAACCTGTTCGGGGAGGGGCTGCGGGACGCCCTCGACCCGCGCCTCACCGGGGTCCCCCTTCTCGAATGACGCTAGCGGGGGGAGGCGATGATCCCCCCGCCCACCACCTCCTCCCCGCGGTAGAACACGGCCGCCTGGCCCGGAGTGATCGCCCGCACTGGATGCGCGAACCGAACGTGGGCCTCCTCCCCTGCGAGTTCGACCTCGGCCGGGGTGGCGGGACTGCGGTACCGGACCTGGACTTCCGCTCTGAACCGCGCTCCCGGCGGTGCCCCCGCGATCCAGGAGAGATCCGTGGCCACGAGCTCATCAGCGTACAGGGCGCTCTCCGGTCCCACGATCACCGCGTTCGTCCTCCCGTCGAGGGCCACCACGTACAGGGGCTCCGGGGAGGACAGGCCGAGGCCGCGCCTCTGGCCCACGGTGTAGTGGGGGAGGCCCCGGTGCTCCCCCACCACCCGCCCGGAGAGGTCGAGGATCGGGCCGGGCGGGGCATCCGCAATGAGGGACGGAATACCGTCAGGCGCGAAGCACAGGTCCTGGCTCTCCCGGAGCCGGGCCGCCGTCAGGCCGAGGGCTTTCGCGAGGGCCTTGACCTCGGGCTTCGTCCGCTCGCCCACCGGGAACAGAGCGCGGGCGAGCTCGGACCGGCGGACGCGGTAGAGGAAGTAGGACTGGTCCTTAGCGGGGTCGGCCCCGCGCCGGAGGTAGGCCCCGTCCACGGCGTGGCGGATCCGGGCGTGGTGCCCGGTGGCGACGAACGCGATCCCACGCGCCTCCGCCTCCCGAACGAGGAGGGAGAACCGTACCTCGCGGTTGCAGACCGCACACGGGTTGGGGGTGAGGCCGCTCCGGTAGGCGGCGAGCGCGGGCTCCACGACGAGCCGGTGGAACTCCGCCCCGACCTCGACCACCTCGTGGGGGATCCCCAGCTCGCGGGCGGCGAGGGAAGCCGCATCCACCGAGCAACACGGGTTCTCCCGTCGCCCGGCGGGATCCCAGAGCCACAGGGTCAGGCCGTGGACCTCGTAGCCCGCCTCACGGAGGAGGTGGGCAGCGATCGCGGAGTCCACCCCTCCCGATAGCCCCACCAGCACCCGCTGCGCCATCCACGGTCACGTCTCGTGCGCGATGGGGATAACACACAGGAACTCAAGCGATCCGGGGCCGGTGTTCCGGAACTGGTGGTGCTCCCCGGGCGGGACGAACACCACGCTCCCCGCGCCGATCTCGACCGGGCCGGTGGGGGTGAGGACGGTCCCCGTCCCGCGGAGGACGATCACCCCGTGCTCGAACGGATGGCTGTGGGCCGCGGTGTGGCCACCGGGGCCCAGGGTGAACTGGCGCACCGCAAACGTCGGCGCCCGATCGGCCGGCCCGATCAGGACCCGCTTCTGGACGCCCACGATCCCCCCCCCGTTCGACATATCCCGCACCTCGATGTCGGCGATCCTCTTCACGGTCGCCACCTCTACCTCCTTCACACCACGTTGGCCAGGAGCGGCACGTACAGCTCGCCCGGGGTGAGGGCCCCGTGGAGCCCCCTCAGCTTGAACTCCTCCGTCGGCCAGAGGAGGAACTTGCGCTTCTGCGACAGGACGAGGAGGTCCCCGAGGAGGGCCCGCACGGCTGGGGTGGGTTCGTCGAGCCCCCACAGCTTGCGGGCCAACGCCTCCTCGACCGACAGGACGGCGAACTCGTTCGGAAACGAGCGAGAGAAGAACGCCTGCACCTCCTCCTCGTGCCCGCGCCGCACAAACAGGTACGAGGCGCGGGGATCCCCGACCGGGGGGAGGAGGAGCCCATCCCGCAGCGCAGGATGAGTGGGGCAGGAAACCATGTCGGCCACGGGATCCGCCTCGTAGAACCCGTGATCGGCGGTGACGAGGACGGTCGTTCCCCCGGGCAGCATCGCGCACGCCTGGCCCAGGATGCGGAACACGTGGGCCACCTCCAACTCGAAGGCCTGGGTGGTGGGACCGTACACGTGGCCGAGGCTATCCGTGGATGGCCAGTACACGCTGAGGAGAGCCGGCTTCGGGCCCCGCCCCGCGTGGGCGATGTGCATGAGGAGGTCGGACGAGGTGAGGTAGGGCACCGTGCGCTCCACCCCCTGGTACAGGGCGCGGGACAGGCCCGAATCCACGAGGTACTTGGGGAGGAAGAGGGTCGTCGCCACCCCCGCTGCGGCCAGTCGCTGGTACACGGTGCTCGCCGTCAGCACGCGCTCGGGAGGAATGCCCAGCTTCTCCAGCGCGTTGTCGCGGCCACCGGGGGTGGTGAGGCGGATCATGTCCACCACCGACCCCACCTCGGACCGAAACAGCTTGTACCCCAACACCCCGTGGCCGATCGGGCTCAAGCCCGTGGAAAGGGAGGAGAGGGCCGCGGTGGTCGTGGAGGGGAACACCGATGTGAGGGGGAGGTAGTGACCACCGACGAGGAACGGGCCGAGATCCACCACCCCCTTCTCGCGCAGTGCCTCCAGACTGTGGTAGCCGAGCCCGTCCACGATCACACTCATCACGACCTCGGACGAGGGGAGGCCGAGCTCCGCCTTGAGGGAGGGGCCCGTGGGGGAGAGCCCGAACAGGGCCTCGATCGTCGCTGGGACGGCGAGGAGGGAGTACCGTTCGTAGTGGGGGCGGTGACCGCCTGTTTCGTCCAGGATGCGTTTCAGTATCTGTTGACGGTCGCTCATGGTCTGGGGCATTATAGCCGTCAGCCCCCGTGGTCCGGTGGAGAGACGCGATGCCGACCTGTCCGAAGCTCGACGATAACCTGGCCCGCTGCCCGTGCACCTGGCCCACGTGCCCGCGCAAGGGGAACTGCTGTTCCTGCCTCTCTTACCACCTCGGCCAGGGCGAGCTCCCGGCGTGCGCGTTCCCCCCGGAGGTGGAACGGACCTACGACCGTTCGTTCCGCCGGTTCGCGGAGCTCCACCGATGAAGAACGCGCTCGTGGCGAAGATCCTGTACGAGGTGGCGGACCTCCTCGAGCTGGAGGGCGTCCCGTTCAAGCCCCGAGCCTACCGGAGGGCGGCGCGGGCGATCGAGGACTGTCCGACGCCGATCGAGGACCTCGCGGCGGAGGGGCGGCTCACCGAGATCGCCGGGGTCGGGGAGGCGATCGCGCAGAAGGTGGCGGAGATCGTGGCCACGGGGAGGCTCGCCTACCACGAGGAGCTGAAGGCGAAGCTCCCCGTGGAGCTGCGCGCGTTGACCCAGGTCGAGGGGATTGGGCCGAAGACAGCCCGCCTCCTGTATGAAGAGCTCGGGATCCGGAACCTGGCCGACCTCGAACGGGCCGCGGCGGAAGGGCGGATCCGCCACGTGAAGGGCCTCGGGGAGAAGACGGAACAGAAGATCCTGCGGGGGCTGGCCGAGACGCGGGGGGCGGAGAAACGGGTCCTCCTCGGCCGGGCGTGGCCCCTCGCCCGCCACCTCGTGGAGCAGCTCACGGCGACCGGGCTCTACCGGCGCGTGGAGCCCGCGGGCTCGCTGCGGCGGGGGAAGGAGACGGTGGGCGACCTCGACCTCCTCGCCGTGTCCGACCGCCCGGACGAGGCGGTGCACGCGTTCTGCTCCCTCCCCGACGTGGCAGAGATCCTCGCCCAGGGGCCGAAGAGGTCCTCGATCCGCCTCAGCGACGGGTTTCAGGTGGACCTGCGCCTCGTCCCCGCGGACGCGTTCGGTGCAGCGCTCCAGTACTTCACCGGCTCGAAAGAGCACAACATCCGCCTCCGCGAGCGGGCGGTGGCCCGGGGGTGGAAGCTCTCTGAGTACGGGCTCACCTCCGCGGACGGGGAGGTCCTCGCCGGAGCGGATGAGGCCGGGATCTACCGGGCGCTCGGCCTCGCCTACATCCCGCCCGAGCTGCGCGAGGACCGGGGCGAGATCGCCGCTGCGGAGGTGGGCACCCTCCCCGAGCTCGTGGACGCGCGCCGGGTCAAGTGCGACCTCCACGTGCACACCGATTTCTCGGACGGGGAGGCGAGCCTCCCGGCGATGGCCCGCGCCGCCGCGGAGCGCGGGCTCAGGGCGATCGCGATCACGGACCATCTCCGGTTCGCCCAGGCCATCCCCGGGCTGTCCGCCGACGACCTCCGCCGCCAGATCGAGGAGGTGCGCCGATTGAACGAGACGGGCCTAACGCTCCTCACGGGCGTCGAGGCGAACATCGCCCGCGACGGGACGGTGGATGTCCCCCGCGACCTCCTGAAGGACCTCGACCTCGTCATCGCCTCCGTGCACACCCACCTCCGGCTGGGGAGGGCGGAGATGACGGACCGCCTCCTGCGGGCAGTGGAGGACGAGGGGGTGGACATCCTCGGCCATCCCACCGGCCGCCTGATCGGAGAGCGTCCCCCCTGCGAGGCGAACTGGGACGAGGTGTTCCGCCGGGCAGCGAAGACGGGGACCGCGCTCGAGGTGAACGCCCATCCCCAGCGGCTCGACCTCGGGGCGGAGCTTATCCGACGGGCGATCGGGTTCGGGGCCCGGCTCGCGATCGGGACCGACGCCCACGACGTGGGCCACTTCGACTTCCTCGAGTTCGGGGTCATCACCGCCCGTCGCGGCTGGGCGACGGCGGAGCATGTCTTGAACACGCTTTCCGTGGAGGACCTCCTCGCTGCCCGCAAGCGCGGACGGTGAAGGGGCGGTTTGCACCCGCCGCGCCCCGGGCGGTACGCTCGGCCCGGAGGTGGCGCGATGAAGGTGCTCGGCATCGTCGGCTCGATGCGCAACGAGGGGAACACGGGCCAGCTGGTGGAGGCGGTCCTGAGCGCCGTCAAGGAAGCGGAGCCCCGGATGCGGACGCAGACCGTGCACCTATCCGAGCTCGAGATCGGGCCCTGCCAGGGCTGCTACGAGGTCTGCGCCAAGACGCCCTACAAGTGTGTGGTCAAGGATGATTTCCCGGGCCTCGTCCAGAAGATGGAGGAGGCGGATGGCCTCGTGATCGGGTCCCCGCTCTACTTCCCCGTCCCCTCGCGGCTGGTGGCGGTGTGTGAGCGCTTGGTGTGCCTGGCCTACTTTCACGACCTGCGCCGCCACAAGGGAGCCCACCTCCTCGAGGACAAGCCGTGCGCCCTCGTGGCCGCGACCGGGGGCACGGATCCGCGGGACGTCTTCCAGTATCTGTTCCAGTTCGCCGTGTCCGTGCGCATGACCCCGCTCACTGTGAAGCGCTACCCGTACTACGGCGTGGCGGGCCGGGGGGATCTCGCCAAGGACGAGGAGAAGCCCCTCGAGGGGGCGCAGGAGCTGGGCCGGCTCCTCGCCGCAGAGGTCGAGGGGTAGTCGGGCGATGTGCCGGCTCGTCGGGGCCCTCGCCGGGACACCGTTCCCCCTCCGCCGGTACCTCATCGAGGATCACGGCCTCCTCGCACTTAGCCTCCGCGGAGCGAAGGCCCCCCACCGCGATGGCGTGGGGTGGGCCTACCGCGACGCCCGGGGTCGGATGAGGCTCCACCGCTGGGGCGGGGGAGCTCTTGCTGGGAACGACGGGCTCCCCGGGGATCCGTCCCCGGAGGCGACGCTCCTCATCGCCCACGCCCGCAAGGCCTCGCCCGAGTACCGGGCGATGCGGGGGGCAATCCATGCCCACCCCCTCGTTCAGGACGGTGTGTTCCTCGCCCACAACGGGACCGTGCGGGATACGGCTCCCCTCGGGGACAGGAGCGGGACGGACTCCCAGCTGATCCTGGACTGGCTCGCCAGGGCGTGGCATCCGCGGACTCCGGACCGGCTGGTCGAGGCGCTGCGGGAGCTCGTCGGGCTCGTCCGCGACTACACCGCCCTCAACCTCCTCCTCACCGACGGCTCCGCCCTCTACGCGTTCTGCTGCCACACCCGGGACCCGGACTACTACACCCTCCATCGGCGCGTGGAGGACGGGGCCGTGGTCGTGGCGTCCGAACCCGTGGACGGCCGGGCGGGGTGGGAGCCCATGCCGAACGGGACCCTCCTCGCCGTGGGCCCGGAGGGGGGAGCGAGGACGTACGATGTTGTCCACGGAGGTGCTCTGGGACTGGGCTAGCGACCGCGGCCGTCGCGCGGGGAGATGAGCCCCCTCACGGTTGGGCGTGGATTCCCGGGGGGATCATCCGGAACTGGGACCACGTATAGCCCTGCACCTCCAACCGCTCCCGGATCCCGGCGAGGGTGTCGGCGGGGAGGGTGGGGGTGCGGCTCAGGATCCAGCCGTAGCTGCGGCTGGGGTGACCGACGACGGCGTAGCTGTAGTCGGGCGCGAGGTCAATGACCCAGTAGTCGGCGGGGAAGAACCGGAGCCCGAGGAAGTTCACAAAGCTCACCTTGAGCTTGGCGGGGGCCTGCGGGTCAGGGACCCACGCCCGGCCGCGGGCCTCGATGCGCTGGCCGTCAGCGGAGAAGCACGCATTCACGACCTCGACCTGCCCGTTCGGGAGGAGGGTGTAGGTGGCCGTCGTCCCCTGGGCGCAGTCCCGCTCGAACGTGGTGGGGATGCTCACCACCACGTACCACGTCCCGAGGTAGCGGGGGAGGTCGAGCTCCTCGACAACGCGCAGCGGCGGCTTCGCCCCCAGGATCCCCGTCAGGACCACGCCCACAACAAGGGCAGCCACAATCCAGAACGAAACGTTACCCTGTCCCATCCCAATCACCTCGCCCGATCGTACAGCTTTCCCCTGCCTCGGACCGGTCCCGGCGCTCACCCTTCTCGGGTAGGATCCGCCCATGGAGCGCGCACGGGAGCTTGGGCAGAGGTACGTGGGCCAGCCGGGGGTGATCGGGGTGTACCTCGTCGGCTCGGCGAGCCGACCGTTCCGGGACCGGATCTCCGATTACGACCTTGAGGTCGCGGTGGAGGACGAGGCCTATGAGCGGATCGGGCTTGAGGAGCGGCACGTGTTCGCAATCGAAGATGGGCCACCGCGGCGGGTGGACCACGAGTTCTACCTCCGGCCGTGGAGCGAGCTCGTGGCGATGGAGCGCTCGACCCTCGACCTCGACCACTACCCGTTCCAGCACGCGGTGATCCTCCACGATCCCCAGCGGAGGCTCGCTGAGCTCTTCCCCCGTCTGGCAGCGCTGCCGGCTCGGGTGCAAGCGACGCGGGTGCGGGTCCATTATTTGGAGACGGCCTTCGCCCTCGGCCGGGCGGCGAAGTGCCTCGACCGGGGGAACGACCTCGCCACGCGGCTCGTCCTCGGGGAGGGGGGCGTGGCGCTGACGAAGCTCCTCGCCGTGGCCAGCGGCTCGTGGGCCCCGACCCGCCATTGGGCGGCGGAGGAGCTACGGCTCCTCGGCGTGCCGGAGGAGATCCCTGCCCGGATGGCGGCCCTCCTCTCCGCCCCCACAGCGGAGGGGATCAGGGAACTCCAGGGGGCCGTCCACGCCTGGCTCGATCACATGGGGATCTCGCACTACCGCGATCGGATGGGCCTCATCCGCTGGGCGTTCCTCACCGCGGAGGGCAAGGGAGCGTTCCGCACCTGGGGGGCCCGCTAGGGGAGAACGGGCGACGCGTGAGGAAGAGGCGCCTAGAACTGTGAAAGGAAGCGGATATCGTTCTGGTAGAACAGGCGGATATCCTCGATCCCCCAGCGGAGCATCGCCATCCGCTCCACCCCGAGCCCGAACGCGAACCCGCTGACCTCCTCCGGATCGTAGCCGACCTCGACCAGGACCGCCGGGTCCACCATCCCCGCCCCCATGATCTCCAGCCAGTCCCCCGGGGGGCGGCGGATGTGGACCTGGGCCGACGGCTCGGTGAACGGGAAGAAGTCCGCGGAGAAGCGCATCTCGTACCCAGGGCCGAAGAACGCGCTCACGAACTCCCCGATGATCCACTTCAGATGGGCCATCGTGAGCCCATGCTCCACCCACAGAAGCTCGATCTGGTGGAACACCGGGGAGTGGGTGGCATCGGGGTCGTCCCGCCGGTAGCAGCGGCCTGGGCACACGATCCGCACCGGGGGGGGCTGGGACTTCATGACCCGGATCTGCACCGGCGAGGTATGCGTGCGGAGGAGGAGGCGATCCTCAATGTAGAACGAGTCCCAATCGTCCCGCGCGGGGTGATCGGCCCCGATCGCGAGGGCCTCGAAGTTGTAGTAGTCCGTCTCCACCTCGGGCCCGCTCGCCACGTCGAACCCGAGCTTCTGGAAGATGCCCTCGATCTCGAGGCGGACCTGGGTCAGGGGGTGGAGCCGCCCCAGCGGCCGCCACGTCCCGGGGAGGGAGAGGTCGTACCGCTCAGCCTGGAGCCGGGCTCCGATCGCCTCCCGCTCCAGCGCCCCCCGACGGTCGTCGAGCGCCGCTGTGATCTCCCCCTTGAGGGCGTTGAGGAGCTTCCCGGCGGTGGCCCGCGCATCGGGGGGAAGGGCGCGCAGCGCGTCGAAGAGCGACGTGACCGAACCCTTGCGGCCGAGGAACCGGACCCGCAGCGCCTCTAGCGCTTCCGGATCATGGGCGGCGGCGCTCGCCTGCGCCCATTCCATCCGCACCTTCTCGCACCGCGCCTCCAACTCGTCGAGGGTCATGGGGCCCAATTATACGCGTCCAGGTGCGTGGTGGGGGCGAACGGCCACCTGAACCCACTCCGGGTCGGCTCGTGCTCCCCCGGCCGAAGACACCCCCGCCGGTCTGGCACCCCGTGAGGCCACGAAAGTTGCGCCTACATGGTTTTCCGATGGTGCAGGCCGATGACATCGATCACCGGCATGGTAAAGAGGATGCCGGTCCCTGGATCGTTGAGCCTCCCGGCCTCGATCAGGGCCCTGACGATCGGTCCGCTCTTCTCTTCTTCGGTCAGTATGAAGATGACCTCTTTTGATGATTCGATGTGCAGGTCGAAGAATTTTCTGAACTCCTTCTCCCCTGTTCCCCGTCCGAACAGGATGGTAGCCCCCAAGGCCCCCGCCTTCTTCGCTTCTTCCACGACGTGGTCAGCCTGCCCTCGTACCACGACAGCGATCACAGCGATGATCTGCATAACTAGACCCCCTATTATTCTCTGCTCACCAGCTAGATCCCACTGAACATCCCCATCACCAGAACGGAAACGGCACTGCCGAGTGAAGTAAGACCCACCAAGCCAAACCCGTTCAACAACGGGTCGCTACCGGCAATGACCTTGGAAAGGCCGATGCCGATCGCCATGCTGATGGGAATGTTGATCGGACCAGTTGTGGCGCTGGCGGAATCAAAGGCAATGCCCACGATGCCCGCTGGGGCGAAATACGTGAGCACAATGCTAACCAGTAGGAGAGGGATGATAATCTTCGCTGAGGGGATCCGGAAGAGGATCTTGGCGATGCCGAGCGACATCCCGACGCCAAAGCCGATGGCCACCGCGTGGACAAGCGTATTCTTCGGCAAAGCGCCAATAGAAACCTCCTCCACCTCCATGGCCAAGGCTTGAAGCGCCGGTTCAGCCAGGGTGGACAGGTACCCCAACAGGAACCCCACGCCGATGATCAGCACTCGGCTGCCCAGCGCCGGCAGGTTGGAACCAACGGATTCCCCCATGGGGATCAGGCATAGGGAGATCCCCTTCAAGAACAGGAACAGGCCAGCGAGGCTCAGGACATAGCCTTCCAACAGGGTATAGGGTTTCTGAAGGGGGCTTCTCAAGATTAGGATTTGAAACAATACCAGACCGAACACAATGGGGCTTATGATCCTAAAGGCATAGAGCAGATCCTTGAGCACTCTGGTCCCTCCTCAAAAGAAGATGTGGGTGGAAGTTACCCCGGTCGGGTGGTCACCTGGACAGCGGCGCTGTCGCCATGAACGTAGTTCCGCACCGGGGCACGCCACATCCCCTACTTGCAGCCGCTGCGATACCCACCAGCTCAACGTTGTCCGGCTCGAAAGTCTCCTTCTTCGCGCACCTCCTTTCGTAGCCTACGGGTGGCTTGTACCCCACGCTCGCCAGAGGGCCGTACGCCCAACCCCATGGCGGGGGCTCCCCGATCACCGGGGGCAGCGGGAGTATAGAGGAGCGGCTCGCTATCCGCCGCTTCGGGGGAACCACGCAGGCCGGGAACACGCCCCGCACCGCGCGATATCATCCGGTGGGAACTTGCTCCTCTCGGGCACGAGCCCCGGTAGAATTTCCCCTTGGACATGAGGATCGAAGACATCGACTGGGCGAGATGGGAACCCGAGCAGGAAGCAACACTCCTTTTCGTCATCCGCGATGGGAAGATCCTCCTCATCCACAAGAAGCGGGGCCTCGGCGCGGGCAAGGTCAATGGCCCGGGCGGCCACGTTGAACACGGGGAAACGCCGGTCGCGGGCGCAGTGCGCGAGGTGGCAGAGGAGCTGGGGATCACCCCCCTCGGCGTGGAACCGTGCGGTGAGCTGCGGTTCCAGTTCACGGACGGCCTCTCCATTCTCGTCCACGTCTTTCGGGCGGGCGACTGCCGCGGCGAGCCGCGGGAGTCGGACGAGGCGATCCCGTTCTGGGTCCCCGTGGAAAAAGTCCCCTTCGATCGGATGTGGGCTGACGACCGCATCTGGTTCCCGTGGATGCTCCGCGGCGAGCGGTTCGCCGGACGGTTCACGTTCGACGGCGACACCCTCCTCGACTTCGAGCTACACAGGGAGCCGTCCGGTTCGCCGTGACCGAATCGCCCGCGACCGCAAGTCCAAGGGGGAAGGGACTGAGGTCCGGGAAGGGGGTCACTGACCCATCTGAGGACCCCTCGAAGTTGCGACCATAGCGTGACCCCGGACGAGCTCGTGCACGCGGCCGATGGGGCCCTGTACCGCGCAAAAGAGATGGGACGAAACCGGGTCTGCACAGCACGGGGAGATGCCCAAACCGAGGTCTCCCCGTGCAATCGTGCGGAAAGGTTACAGCTCCTTGCGGGAGAACGTCCACAAGGAAGCGGCGACGGCGATCCCGGCGAGGGCGAGCCCAGTGATGACCGGCCACAGAGGCACGGCACGGCCGCTGACAACGCCGCTCGCGGCACCGAGGAGCCCCGCCGGGCTGTAGCGCCCAGCCGGAGGCCAGATCGTGGCGATGGAGAGGAGCACGAACGCCCCCAACCCAAGGCCGGCCGCTCCGGCCTGCGAGCTCACGGAAGAAGACAGGAAAACCATGATCCCGAGGATCATCAGCGCTCCCACGAGCCACACCCCAGTCGCCTGCGCCAGGGGAACCAGAGGGGCCTCGCCGAACACAGCGTAGGTAAGGGCCCACGTGATGGCGGCGCCCACGGCCACCGTCCCCGCGAGGAGCACGCCCTGGGACAGGCACTTGGCGACGATGAACGCGGTGCGGGTGAGGGGTTTCGTGAGTACGAGCACCGCCGTGCCTGACCTCCGTTCGGCCGAGACCGCCCCCGCGCCGATGATGATGACCGCAAACATCACGACCTGTTCAAGGTTCTTCGTCCACTGAAGGTACGCATCGCGGAACGTCGGATCGGGGATCTGGACCACGAGGCCCGTCTCCGGGGCCACAGCCTGAAGGAGTTGCGGCGTGAAACGGGCCAGCACCGGTCCCGTGACGGCGAAGAAGAGGACGATCCCCGGCAGAACCCAGATCCGCCACGTGCGGACGATCTCCTGAACCTCTTTTCCGAGGAACGCGCGGAAGCCAGTCATCGCACCAGATCCACGAACACATCCTCCAGGCTCACTTCGACCGTCTCCAAGCGTCGAAGCCCCACACCGCGGTTGGCGACAGCAGCGGGGATCGCCCGCTGGGCTGCGCTAGGGTCGGTGACCGCGACCACGAGGCGCTGATCCGACGGCCTCTCTACAGAAGCGACCCAGGGGGCGTCTGCGAGGTCCTGGGCGAGCTCGTCGGCCCCTGCCGTTACCTCGACGGCGATCTTCTGCATCGCGTACCGCGCTTTCAGCTCCCCGATCGGGGCTTGGGCGACGACCACCCCCCGATGGAGGATGGCCACGGTATCGCACACCCGCTCCACATCGGACAGGATGTGGGTCGAGAAGAACACGGTCGTCCGGCCGGCCAGGGAGGCGATCATGTCCAGAACAGACTTTCTCCCGATTGGATCGAGCGCCGAAGTCGGTTCGTCGAGGAGGAGGACGGATGGAGCGTTGATCAGGGCCTGGGCCACGCCTAACCGCTGTTTCATCCCCCGGGAGTAGCCGCCGACGCGCGTTGTGACCCCGGCCAGGCCGGCGAGGTCGAGGAGGGCGTCCACGCGGGAGGAGAGCGTGGACCCGGAAAGGCCGAACAGGCGGCCCGCGAACCGCAGGAGTTCCCTCCCGGTCATCCACGGGTAGAAGCCCGGCACGTCGGGGAGGTAGCCCACGGCCGCCCGCACGTCGTTCGTCGCCGTCGCGACATCGTGCCCCAGCACGGAGGCGCTCCCGGAGGTCGGCCGGGCGAGCCCGGTCAAGATGCGGAGGGTCGTGGTCTTGCCAGCCCCGTTGGGCCCGAGGAAGCCGAATACGGAACCCGACGGCACGGCAAGCGAGACCCTATCCAGCGCGCGCAGAGGGCCGTAGAGCTTCGTGAGGGTGCGGAGTTCAATGGCGGGCGTCATCGAGAGGTTCGGTCGCGGCCTTGCTGCGAGTCAGGCGGGGTTCCATAGAGGAGGTCCGCCGCGCGGCGCGCCTTATCCTTATCCAGGTCGGGGGTGGTGTTCACCAAGTCGGGCTCCGGCACCGGACATCGCGCCACGGCGAGGAACACGATCGCCCCCACCAGCCCGAGCGCGATGACGAC
>JALHJZ010000001.1:168688-765005 GCA_022838705.1 Candidatus Bipolaricaulota bacterium
GCGATGACGACGATCCACACCCACCGCCGCCCAGTGAGAAGACGATCGGCGGGCGTGCGGAGGGCGGTCACGAGGGCGAACACCTGCAAACCAAGCTGGATCAACGCGAGGGAACCGAGGACGACGATCGCCCAGCCGGGCAGGTCACCGAGAGCGCCCACTTGATCCCCTTCCCATGCGGCGAGTATAGCCCCTCACCCCGCTGCCCTCCGTTGCGGGTATCATCGGTCCACTCCTCAACCGAATCAGGAGGCGCGATGGACCAGCGGAAGGTGGCAAAGCTCATGGAGAAACACGGGATCCCGGGCCGGGATGCGTACGATCTCCCGACGAGCCCTCACCGGTTCCCCGACGGGGCCCAGTACCGGATGGAGATCTCCGGGGTCGAGCGGCCGGAGGTCCTGGAGGCGATCATCGACGAAGCGCGCAAACGGAAGATCGCCGTGCACCGGATGATCTCGGTGGTCATGGGGGCAACGCTCCTCACGCGGAGCGAGCTCAAGGCCTTCGCCCAGATCGCGGCGGAGGCGAAGGTGGAGGTGATCCTCACCCCCGGCCCCCGCTCGGGGTGGGACACCGGCCGCCAGCTCGTGACGCCGGAGGGGAGCATGTCCGGCCTCCGGTTTCGGGGCTCGGATCAGCTGCGCTATGTGATCGCCGACATCGTGCGCGCGGTGGAGATCGGGTTCCGCGGGTTCCTCGTCCTCGACGAGGGGCTCCTGTGGCTCCTCGCCCAGATGAGGGCCACGGGCGACCTCCCCCCAGACGTCGTGTTCAAGGTGTCGGTGTTCGCCGGGCACGGGAACGCCGCGGGGGCCAAGGTCCTCGAGAGCTTGGGGGCGAACACGTTCAATCCGGTGGGGGACCTCGATCTGCCGGAGCTGGCCGCGATCCGCCAGGCCGTGCGCCTGCCGATGGACCTCCACATCTTCCTCACCGACAGCTTCGGCGGGTTCAACCGGTTCTACGATGCCCCGGAGATGGTGCGGACCTGTGCCCCGTGCTACTTCAAGCTCGAACCGGGCCCCGCGTGCGTCGCCGGCCCAGGGGCACTGTACAAGCCATGGGTGTCGGGGCAGATGCTCGCCGACTGGGGCCGCGAGAAGGTGAAGCACGCGGAGATCATCCACGAGCTCATCCAGACCTCGCTCCCCGGGGCGGTGCTCTCCCAGTGGGGGCCCTCCGACCTGGCGTTCCCCCAACCGTAGGAGGGAGGATGACGTTCAGCGAGCTCGTCGCCCTCATCCAGGCCGAGGACATCCGCTGGGTGGACCTGCGCGCGGCTGACCTGCTGGGCCGGCTGCGTTGTCTGACCCTGCCCGCCGGCGAACTCACCCCGGCCACCTTCGCCACCGGCGTGGGAGCAGCGGCCTCCCACTATGGGCTCCCGGGAGGGGATCTCGTCCTCATCCCCGACCTCTCCACCGCCCGCGTGGACACGACCCGCGATCCGCCATCGGTCGTCCTCCTGTGCGACCTCGCCCAGCCCAACGAGGGACCTCATCCCCTCGCCCCGCGGACGGTGGCCAAGGCGGCGGAGGCATTCCTCGCGAGCGCGGGGATCGCCGACCTGGCGCGGTTCGGGGTGGAGCTCGAGTTCTACCTGTTCGACGCGATCTGGACCGCGGACACGCCCCTCGCCCAATGGGTCGAGGTGAGCCCACTCGGGGCGGCCGAGCCGCGGGCGGTGCCGGGCCCCCGCTCCGGCTACCACGCCGGCGGGCCGGAGGACCAGGGACGGCTCCTCCGGCAGCGGGTGGTGGAGACCCTCGGCCAGTGGGGGATCCCCGTCCGCTACCACCACCACGAGGGGGGGGCGTTGGGACAGATGGAGATCGAACTTGGGTTGGGAAGGCTCCTCGACGCGGCGGACTGGACGGCCCTGGCCATGGACGCGATCTCGCGCCTCGCCGCCGCGGAGGGGCTCGTGGCCTGCTTCCTCCCCAAGCCGCTCCACAACCAGGCCGGCAGCGGCCTCCACTTCCACCAATACCTCGTCGCAAAGGGCGCGAACCTCTTTTCCGGCGAGGGAGGACTCTCCGAGACCGCGTTCCACTACGTGGGAGGCCTCCTCGCCCATGGCCGGGCCCTCTCCGCCCTCGTTTCCCCGTCCACGAACTCCTACCGCCGCCTGGGGCCGGGGTTCGAAGCCCCGGTCCACCTCGCGTTCGGCCGGGCGAACCGCACCGCCGCGGTGCGCATCCCAGGCTACCTCACCGACCCCGCCCAAGCACGGATCGAGTATCGGCCGCCGGATCCCACCTCCAATCCCTACCTCGCGCTCGCGGCGTGCCTCATGGCCGGCGTGGACGGGATCCGGGAGGGGGTGGATCCGGTGGCGAAGGGGTGGGGGCCGGTGGAAGGTAGCCTCGCTGCGCGGGGGAAGCGGCGCATCGCGTCCCTCCCGGGGAGCCTCGGGGAGGCCCTTACGGCCCTGGAGCGGGACCACGACTTCCTCACCCTGGGCGGGGTGTTCCCCGAGGAACTCCTTGACCGCTGGATCTTGGTCAAGGAGGATGAGATCCGGGAGCTCGCGGGCCGGCCGCACCCGTACGAATTCCTCCTCTACGGGTGAACGCATTTCGCGACGCTCGCCTGTCGCTCGGGCAGTTCCCGCCCGGAGCGGGGGGGACGCTCACTGATGTCCCTGGGGTGCTGGTCGGGCACCGCACGATCGTCCACGGCGCGGGCGCAAACGCTATCCGCACCGGGGTCACGGCGATCCTCCCCCCCGGCGATCCTTACGCGGAGCCCCTTCCGGCCGGGGCGTTCGTCCTCCACGGCCACGGGAAGGCGTTGGGGCTCTGGCAGGTCCTCCACCTCGGGGAACTGGAGACCCCGATCCTCCTCACGAATACCCTCGCCGTGCCCCGGTGCGCCGATGCGCTTCTCACCTGGACCCTCACCCAGCATCCCTCAGCGCGGTCCGTGAACCCGCTCGTCCTGGAATGTAACGATGGCCGACTGTCGGCGATCGAGGCCCGTCCTGTGACGGAGGGCGACGCCCTGGCCGCCCTGGGGGCGGGGGCGGAGCATGTCGAGGAAGGGTGTGTGGGAGCCGGGACGGGGATGGTCGCGTTCGGGTTCAAGTCTGGAATCGGAACGGCGTCCCGCGTCGTGGGCTCGTTCACGGTGGGCTCCCTCGCCCTCCCCAACATGGGCCGCCGGGAAGACCTCCGGCCTCCCCCCGGCCTCCCGGCACCGGCGAGGGCCAGCCCGCCTGATCACCAAGGGGAGACGGGCTCGCTCATCGTGGTCCTGGCGACAAACGCCCCGCTTTCCCCCACGCAACTGTCGCGGCTCGCTCGCCGGGCCTCCCTCGGCGCGGCCCGCACCGGGGCCCCGGCCGACACGGGGAGCGGGGACTTCACCGTCGCCTTCTCCACCGGGTGGCGGATCCCGCGGGGGGCGGAACGGATCCCAGGGGAGTTCATCGCCGATCGCTCCCCGACGATGGGGGGCCTGTACCGGGCAGCGGCCGAGGCCACGGAAGAAGCGATCTACTCTGCCCTCCTTGCCTCGACCCCCCTCGCCGGCCGCGATGGCCAGACCGTCCCCACCGTGACCCATCCCTGAACGGCGAACCCAGGTCGCGTACGGGCCAGCGCTTCTCTCGACCCGCAGGCCCCGGTTCAGGCCTTGGGGACCTTCTGCCAGTCCTTGAGGAACCGGGCAATCCCCGCCTCGGTGAGGGGGTGCCCGAACAGCTTCTTCAGGACCTCGTAGGGCACGGTGGCGATGGGCGCGCCGAGGAGGGCCGCCTGGAGGACGTGTCCGGGATGGCGCACGCTCGCCACGATGACCTCGGTGGGGAACCCGTAGTGGCGGTAAATGGGGAGGATCTCCGCCACGACGCCCATCCCGTCCCCACCCGCATCGTCAATCCTCCCCACGAACGGGGAGACGTAGGTCGCCCCGCACTTGGCGGCAAGCAGAGCTTGGTTCGCGGAGAAGACGAGGGTCACGTTCGTGCGCACCCCTTCCCGCGCCAGGGCCTGCACGGCCTGCATCCCGGCCTCGGTCATCGGGATCTTCACGACCACATTCGGGGCAACGCGCGCCAGTTCCCGCGCCTCGCGGATCATCCCGTCGCGATCGAGGGCCACGACCTCCGCCGACACCGGCCCGCGCACGATCCCACAGATCTCCTGCAGCACCTCGGAGAACGGCCGCTTCTCCCGCGCCACGAGGGACGGGTTCGTCGTCACCCCGTCCACGAGCCAAGCGAGCTCCCGGATCTCTTCTCCGTTCGCCGTGTCCAGGTAGAGCTTCATCGCCGCCAAGTCTAGCCGGTCCCGACGCGCCGGGCCACGGTTCGCCCCCCAGGGGCGGTTCGACTAGAATGCGCGTTGAGGAGGCAGCCATGACTGGATGGATCATCCTAGGGGTCTTCGTGCTCCTGTTCCTGTGGGTGACCGTGGTGTACAACAAGCTCGTCCGGCTTGGGGTGCGGGCGGAGGAGGCGTGGCGGGGGATCGACACCCTCTTGCGCAAGCGGTTCGACCTCATCCCGAACCTCGTGGAAACGGTCAAGGGCTACGCGACCCACGAGCGGGAGGTGTTCGAGCGGGTGACCGAAGCCCGCTCGGCGTCAATGAAGGCGCAGACCCCCAAGGAGCAGGCCGAGGCGGACAACGTCCTCGCCGGGACCCTCAAGTCGCTGTTCGCCGTGGCGGAGAACTACCCCGAGCTGAAGGCGAACGCGAACTTCACCGCGCTTCAGAAGTCGCTTGAGGAGCTGGAGGAGGAGATCGCCCGGTCGCGCCGCTACTACAACGCGGTGGTCCGCGATCTGAACACGGCGATCAAGGTATTCCCCCAGAACCTGATCGCAAACCTGTTCAGGGTCAAGGAGCGGGAGTTCTACATGCTCCCCTCGGAGACGATGGCCGAGCCACCGAAGGTGGACTTCAGCCGATGAAGCGCGTTGCCCTCGTCCTCGCCCTCCTGTTCCCCGTCCTCGGCTGCGGAGAGGAGATCCGAGATTACCTCGTCCGCGCGGAGATCGGGGAGGACGGGGCCGTCGCCGTGCGCGAGGAGATCGGGGTGTACTTCGACGTCGCCCGCCACGGGATCTACCGCGAGATCCCCATCTCCTACCGCCTCCCCACGGGGGAGACGTACCGGCTGCGGGTCACGGTGGACGAGGTCTTGGCGGAGGGCGAGCCGGTTCCGTACCGGAAGTACACGGAAGGGAAGAACCTCGTCCTCCAGATCGGCGACCCGGACCGCACCGTGCGCGGTCCGATTACGTATACGGTCCGTTACCAGCTCCGGCGGGCCCTGCGCCGCTATGATGGGGAGATCGAGCTCTACTGGAACGCGATCGGAACCGACTGGGCGATGCCCATCGCCCGGGCCCGGGTCGAGATCGCGTTTCCCCCGGCGATCACCCCCACCGATGTGCGGGCCCTAGGGTACCGCGGGGCGTACGGGTCCACGGGCCCGTGGGACTTGGGGTGGGCTGACGGCGCTCTCGTGGGTGAGGCAGCCGGGCTGCGGGCGGGGGAGGGACTCACGGTCGCGGTGCGGTTCCCGGAGGGAACGGTGGCCCTCCCCGGGGCGTGGCAGGGGTTCCTGTGGTTCCTCCAAGATAACCTGTACGCGGGGATCCCGATCATCGTCCTGGTCGGGATGTTCACCCTGTGGTGGAAGCGGGGGCGCGATCCCAAGGTGGGGTCAGTGGCCCCGGAGTACAAGCCGATCGCCGGCTTGGGCCCGGCCGAGGCGGGGGTGCTCCTCGACAACCGCGCCGATCCGCGCGACTTCGCGGCGGGGATCCTCTCCTTGGCCACGAAGGGCCACCTCAAGATCCGCGAGATCTGGACGGACGAAAACGCTCGCGAGCCCGATGACTTCGAGCTCGTGGCTACAGAAAGCGATGTCCCGCTCACCCCGTACGAGCAGGCCCTGCGCGATGCCCTGCTCGGCGGGGCGGGGAGTCGGAAGCTCTCCGACCTCAAGTACAAGCTGTACGACAAGATGCCGGGCCTCAAGACCCGGCTGTACATGGACCTCAGCGAGGACGGGTATTACCTCGGGAACCCGGACCACGTACGCAGCGCCTACTATGGGATCGGCATCGGGACGATCGTCCTCGCCGCCTTCCTCGGGTCCCTCACCCAGTCCCTCTACCTCGGCCTCGCCCTCGGCATCTCCGGCGTCATCGTCCTCCTCTTCGCCCCATTCATGCCCAAGCGGACGGGGAAGGGGATCGAGGCGTTGCGGGGCGTGCTGGGGTTGGTGGAGTACATCCGCCGCGCCGAGGTGGACCGGATCGAGTTCGCGGCCCGGGAGAAGCACTTCGATGAGCTCCTCCCCTACGCGATGGCCCTCGGGCTGACCGAGCTGTGGACGAAGAAGTTCGACGGGCTCCTGGCCCAGCCTCCCAACTGGTACGAGGGGCGGTTCCCCACGTTCGCCCCGTATTGGTTTGGGAGGAGGCTCGTCGCCCTCCAGCACAGCGCCTACAGCGCCGCCACCTCTGCCCCGCGCTCGGCCCAGAGCGGCGGGTGGAGCGGCGGATCGGGGTTCGGGGGGCGCGGGTTCTCCGGGGGGGGGATGGGCGGCGGGGGAGGGAGGAGCTGGTGACGGGATGAACCCCATCTCCTTGCTCGTCCTCGCCCTCCTCGTCGCGGGGACGGTTTTCTTCTTGTGGTGGCGATGGACGCGGCGCGTCACGCGCGGCCTGGCGCGGGTCACTGCGGCGTGGGGGGAGCTAGAGAAGGCGCTCGCGGAGAGGGTGACTGCCCTCGAAGCGATGCATGCGGAGCTCGAGCGGGCGGGGTACGTCCCGGAAGGGAGGCCGCGGCTACGGGAGGCCGTGGCCAAGCTGCGCCAGGCCACCGGCCCCCGCGACCTTGCCGCCGCGGATCGGGCGGTGGAGGACGTCCTCCTCCAGATCTACCGCGGCCTCCCCCGGGAGCGGATCGAGGCCATCCGCCAGGCCCAGGACCGCCTGGCCCAGGCTGACGAGGAGCGGGACCTCGCCCGTCACGCTTACAACGACCTCGCCTTGAGCTGGGTCCTCCTCGTCCACCGCTTCCCCTACCGCCAGATCGCGCGCCACCGCCGGCTCGCCCCCCCTGAGCCGTTCCTCCTGCTGGGAGAAGAAGCGGACTGGGCCCGCCGCCATCTCGATCGCCCCTAGCCCCCGTTGACGGCCCCACCTCCTCCCGCGTATAGTAAACCCGAATCGTTCATCCTTTCGGAGGTGGTCAAGGTGAGGAGAGGCGCGGTTCTTGTTCTGGCGGCGGTTCTGTCCATGGGTGCTCTGGCCATGGGCCAGCCGAAGTACGTCGTCCTCTGCGACATCGCGTGGGCTCCATTCGAGTGGGTGTCCGCCAAGGGGGCCTACCTCGGGTTCGACCTCGACGTGATGCGCGCGATCGCGATCCTGGAGGGCTACGAGATCGAGATCCGGGATACCCCGTTCGACTCGATCATCCCGGCCGTGATCGCCGGCAAGGGGGACATCGGGGCATCGGGGTTCACCATCAACGAGGAGCGGGCGCAGGTGGTGGACTTCTCCGAGCCGTACTGGACCTCGGATCAGGCGATCGTCACGCGCGCCGGGGCGGGCCTCGACGTGGCTGGGGCGCTGGCGGCGGGGCGCAAGGTCGGAGCCCAGCGGGGCACCACCGGGGCGGGATGGGTGGAGGAGCACTACCCGGACGTAACCCTCGTCCTCTACGAAACCTATCCGGAGGCAGTCCTCGACCTCCTCGCCGGGCGTCTGGACGCCGTGGTGCAGGACGTGGACCCGTCGAAGCAGGCAGTGGCCCAGTACCCGGGGCTGCTTGAGATCGCGGGGATCATCGAGACGGGGGAGCAGTTCGGTTTCCTCGTCGCGAAGGGCGACCCAAAGGGGATCCTCCCCCTCCTGAGCTCCGGCATGGCGAAGCTCAAGGATTCCGGAGCGTGGGACCTCCTCGTTTCCGCCTACTTCGGGCCGGGCCTGGAGGAGATCGAGGCAGCGTGGGAGGCGTCCATTGACATCCTCCTCGTCGAGAAGGATGTCCTCAAGTTCGCCCAGACGTTCGCCGCGTTGGTGGCCGAGTGAACCCAACCGGGGGAGGGGTCGCCGACCCCTCCCCCTTATGACTTGACCCATTGACGCTCGAAGCCTGGTCTCAGCTCTGGCCCAAGGTCCCGGTCCTCCTCCAGGGCCTGGTGGTGAACCTTGAGCTCCTCGCGGGGCTGCTCAGTTTGGGGCTCGTCATCGGTGTGGCGGTGGCTCTGGTCGAGGTGTACGCCCCGCGCCCGTTCCGAGCGCTCGCCCTCGCCTATGAGTGGTTCTTCCGTGGGGTCCCGGAGCTCGTGCTCTTGTTCCTGTTCTACTTCGGACCATCCCAGTTCGGGGTCGACATCTCGGCGTTCCTCGCCGCGGTGCTCGCGTTGGGGTTCCGTTCGTCGGCCTACCAGTCCCAGATCTTCCGCGGGGCGATCCAGGCGATCTCACCGGGGCAGTCCCTCGCCGCGCGCAGCCTGGGGATGAGCCGGCTCGGCGTCATCCGCCACGTGATCCTCCCCCAGGCCCTGCGCCTGTCGCTGGCCGGCTGGTCGAACGAGTTCTCGTCCGTGCTCAAGGACACCACGCTCGCCTACGGGATCGGCGTGGTGGAGGTGATGCGCCAAGCCCGCTACCTCACTGCCCGCAACTTCCCCCTCGCCCTGCCCGCATTCATCGTCGTAGCCTTGATGTTCCTCATCCTCACCTACGCTGGAAACTGGGGGATCGGCCTTCTGGAGCGGCGGCTGCGCGTGCCGGGACTGGAGGCAAGAGGCTGATGCCGCTCCTAAGGGTGGAGGACCTACACAAACGGTACGGGACGGAGGAGGTGCTCCGTGGCGTCTCGCTCACGGTGGTGAAGGGGGAGACGAAGGTCGTCATCGGTCCATCGGGCACGGGCAAATCCACGCTCCTGCGCTGCATCAACCGCCTCACCGAGCCCGATCGGGGGCGGGTGTGGTTGGGGGACACCGAGGTCACGGGGAAGGGGACCAACCTCAACCGGATCCGATCTCAGATCGGGTTCGTGTTCCAGGACTTCAACCTGTTCACCCACCTCACGGCGCTGGACAACGTGCGGCTCGGCCCCCTCCGCGTGAAGGGGCTGGGGAAGAAGGAGGCCACGGAGCGGGCGATGGCGGAGTTGGCGCGGGTCGGGCTCGCCGACAAGGCGGGCGCCTACCCCGCCGAACTATCGGGGGGACAGCAGCAGCGGGTGTCGATCGCCCGCGCCCTGGCGATGGACCCTCAACTCATCCTGTTCGATGAGCCTACCAGCGCCCTCGACCCTGAGCTGATCGGCGAGGTGTTGGGGGTGATGGTGAAGCTCGCCGAGGAGGGGATGACGATGATCGTCGTCACCCACGAGATGGGGTTCGCCCGCAGCGTAGCGGACGAGATCGTGTTCATGGAGCGCGGGGTGATCGTGGAGCAGGGGTCACCGGAGAAGATGTTCCGCTCCCCGGAGGTGGCGCGGACCGGGGACTTCCTGCGCAAGATCAGCGAGCTCTACGGGGACGCGGCATGAACCTCGTCTTCGACTGGGCGTGGCTGCCCCAGCTCGGTCGGGGTCTCGTCCTCACCGTCGAGCTCACCGCGGCCTGCATGGCCCTCGGAGCACTCGGGGGGCTCGTACTCGCCCTCCTCCGCGTCTACGCGCGGGGATGGCTCTCCCCCCTCTACGCGCTGGCAAGCGCCTACGTGCACCTGTTCCGGGGGACCCCCCTTCTCGTCCAGCTCATGATCGTCCACTTCGGCCTCCCCAACGTGGGGATCGTCTTCACCCCGTTCGTGTCCGGCCTGGTAGCGATGGCCCTCAACACCGCGGCCTACCAGGCGGAGTACTTCCGGGGAGCGATCCAATCCGTCAAAGCGGGGCAGATGATGGCGGCGCGGTCGGTTGGGCTCACCCGCCTCCAGGCGATCCGGCACGTCATCATCCCCCAGGCGCTGCGGCTCGTGATCCCACCGTGGTCGAACGAGCTCATCTACATGCTCAAGTACTCGTCCATCGTGTACATGGTGGGGGCGGCGGATCTGATGGGGGTCGGGCGCACGATCGCCGCGAAAAATTTCCGGTTCCTCGAGCTGTTCCTCGTGGTGGCGGCCATCTACCTCGCGGTGGTGCTCCTCCTCACCCTGACCATGCGCTGGGTCGAGAAGCGGCTCCGCGTCCCCGGCCTCGGGACGTCGGGCCGCGGCGCCTAGGGCCCAAGCCAATCCGCGATGAGGTCAGCGAGCGGATGAGGGCTCTCTGCGGCGAGGATCGCGAGGAGGTCCGCCCCGGAGGCGATCCGCCCCCGGAACTCCTCCCGGTAGCGGCGGAGGGCACGGAAGAACGCGTCGTCCCCCATCCTCTCCCGCACCGCATGGAAGAAGAGCGCGCCGCCGGAGTACACGATCCCGCCGTACCCGTCCCCGTTCGGGAACTCCCACACCGGGCTTGTGATCCCAGCGGTCCTGTTCCGCGCCCGACCTTGGGCGTAGCCCGATTCCCAGTAGCGGAGGATCTCGGCGGACCTCCCCTCGGATTCGAAGTAGAGGCCGGAGGTGTAGGTGGCGAGCGCCTCGTCCACCCACGGCTCGGCCACCTGGTCGCTCCCCACCTCGGCGTACCACCACTGATGGGCGGCCTCGTGAGCGAAGATCATCGGGAAGAACAGGGGATCGGACGGATAGCGGCTGTAGTAGCCCTCCCCGGCGAGGATGAGGCCCGGGTACTCGATCCCCGCCGCCCCCCGCAGGGGCACCGCAACCACATCGAGCTCTGAAAGGGAGAGGGGACCGAACTGGCGCGCGAATACGTTGAGCGCGGCCACCGTGATCTCGAGCGCGGCCCGGCTCGCCTCCGCGTGCTCGGGCCGGGAGTAGCTGCGCACCTCGACCCCACTGGCCGACGCCGTTTGAAGTTCGTACCCCTGGAGGAGGACGACCGCCAGCTCCCGTAAGCTCTCCCCTTCGATCCTGTACCGGCCCGGGGCGATCGCGACCTCGGTCCCGCTCGCAACGACGGCCCACCCGTCGGGCACAGCCAGGTCAAGCGTGTAGTCCGCCGCCTCCGCCACGAGCGGATCGCCCCACGGGAAGACGGGGTAGGCGATCCACCCCCCGTCCCACGGGGCGAGGATCGGGTAGGCTTGGGAGAGGACGATCGCGTACGCGGAGCGGGCATAGGCCCCGTACCCGTCCGTGGATGCGAACTCCGGCACCGTCCCCGCGAAGGCGACGGTCACGGCGAACTCCTCCCCAGCCCCGGTGGAGATGGCCACGGTCGCCGTTGTCGGCTCGATGCATTCCCAACTGACTTCCTGGCCCCCGACCCATGCCCCATTGAGGGAAAGGCGGCCGCCCCCGGAGGCCGCCGGGTACAGGCGGAACACGACCTCCGGCCAATCGGCAGGGGCGACCCCGCGGACGGTGGCTTCCCCCCAGATCTCCCCCCCCGCCCCGACCGAGATCGTTAACTCGTACCGGACCGATGCGGCAAGGGCGGTCGCGGAAAGGACGGTCGCAAGGACGACTGCCCCCAACGCCGCGGCCCGTTGCGACCCACGGCGGGACGAACCGCGCGGGCCGGCGGCTGGAGGGGCCATCGTCAGCCTTCCGGACGCCGGAGGAACGTCGGGATGTCGAGGTCCTCGCCAGGAGTCCGGCGGGGGATGACGGGCCGCGGCCGCTCCTTCTCCTCCTCCTCAACTGCGACCTCGCGGAAGTCGGCCGCGATCACGGTGACCTCGACCCTCCCGGTCTGCTGGGGCTGGATCACTGCCCCAAACGTGATATCGGCCTCGGCGGCAGCGGATCGGCGGATGAACTCCGCCACCTGGGTCACCTCAGTCAGCGTGAGATCCTCCCCGCCGGTGATGTTGAGGAGGACGCGCCGTGCTCCCTTGATCGTCCCCCCCTCGAGGAGGGGGTTCGTCACAGCTGCCTTCGCCGCGCGCAGGGCCCGGTTCTCGCCCCGGTCCTCCCCCGTGCCCATCATCGCCGTCCCCGCCCCCCGCAGCACGGAGGCAACATCCGCGAAGTCGAGGTTGACCAGGCCGGGCACGGTGATGAGGTCGGAGATGCCCCGCACCCCGCGCAGGAGCACGTCATCGGCGAGCCGAAACGCCTCGGTCACCGAGACATTGGGGACGATCTCCAGGAGGCGATCGTTGCGGACCACGATCAGGACATCGCTCTTCTCCGCCAACCGCGCCAGGCTCGCCTGGGCCCGCTGGGCCCGTAGCTCCCCCTCGAACGAGAACGGGAGGGTGACCACCCCCACCGTCAGCGCGCCGCGGGAGCGGGCGATCTGGGCCACCACCGGCGCGCTGCCCGCGCCCGTCCCCTTCCCGAGCCCGCAGGTGAGGAACACGAGGTGGGCATCCGCGATGAGATCCTCAATCTCCGCGACCGCCTCCTCCGCCGCCCGGCGCGCCTTGTCCTGATCCCCACCGGTGCTCCGGCCATGGGTCACCCGTTGGCCGAGGAGGAGACCCTCCCCGCCATGGAACAAAGACAGCGCCTGACGATCCGTGTCGAGGGCTGCCAGACGGACCCCGGCCAGTTTGGCGTCGCGCATCCGGCTGAGGGCGTTGATCCCCCCACCCCCGATCCCCAGGACGAGGATCCGCGCCGGCGTGGGAGCATCATGGGCGGGGGCCTCCGCCGGCACGGGTGTCGTGGCCGCCTCTTCAAACGGGAGCGTGCCCTGGTCACCCGGCTCGCTCAGACGAACCTCGACCTCCCCGAACACAGCCCGCACCGCTTCGGTGAGCTTCCCCAGCTTGCGTTGGACGTAGTCTCTCTTGAACGGTGAGTCGATCTCTACCAGGAGGACACCGCGGTCCCGTCGGACCTTATCCGAGGAGGTAGGAAGGCACGCGCGGAGCAGCTGATCCTGGACTCCCCCAAGAAGCTCCCGCCATTTCTGGGCGACCTCCTCTCTCCCCCGTTCGCGGTCCATGGCCTACCGGCCATTGTGGCAATCCCCGCCCGGACCGTCAACTCGCGGCCCGCACCAGCTCGGGAATCGAGCGGAAGTGGTCAACGACCGCGTGCGCGGCCCGCGCCACCTCCGGCTCCTTCGGCGCGTAGGCGATCGCGTACCCCACGGCTGCGAACACCGGGATATCGTTCAGGTGATCTCCCACGAACGCGACCTCCCCGAGGGACAGGCCCCGCTGGCGCGCCACCTGCTCCACCACGGCACGCTTCTCGCCCAGGCCCACCCGCACCACCGCCTCGCCCGTGAACCGACCGTCCGCAACGAGGAGCTCATTCGCGATAGCAAAAGCGAGGCCAAGCTCCTCCCGAGCCCGATCCGCAACGAGGCTCACCCCCGAGGATACGATCCCCAGAACGTATCCGGCCTCCCTCAGCTCGGCGACCGCCTCACGGACGCCGGGGGCATAGGGGGGAGGGAACAGGGCCGCTTCTACATGGGCGAGAGGCACCCCACGGAGCAGGGCAGCGTTCTCCCTTACCCAGTTTGCATACTCCTCCAGCCGCCCCCCGTAGTGGGCAAGGAGGCCGTCCCACGGCTCCCCGACCCCCGCGGCCACGCCGAGCGCGCCCCAACTCGACTCGAAGGCGACCCCGTGGTAGCGAACGAGGGTCCCGTCGAGGTCGAAGAACACGGCCCGGATCACGGGACCTGGGTGAGCGTGACCTCCCGCCCCAACCCGAGTGCGGCGAGCCTTCCCGCTGGCACCTCGAGTGCAAGTGTGAACGGGTCAGCTGCCCCGTAGAGGTCCTTCGAATCGGCCTCCATCGTCGTCCGGCCGAGGAACGCCCCGTCGGCAGCGAAGAACACGAGGTCGAGCGGGAGGAACACGTTCTGCATGTGGAACTGGCTCACCGTGGGGGCCTCGAACACAAACAGGATCGCGAGGTCCTTTCCCGTCTCGCTCGGGATTCCCTGGAACCCGATGAACCTCTCGTGCGGGAGCGAGGCGATGCGGGCCACGAGGCTCGCCTTGTTCCCAGCCGCGTCCTCCAGGGTCAGGGCCTGTTCACGCATCGTCCCCACCACCCCCGGCAGGCCCGGGTAGAAGCCGCGGTCCATGAGTGGAGCAGGATCCTGGCCCCCACCCCCGAACAGAACCGGAAGATCGCCGATCCCGTCCTTGTTCTCATCCGGAGCTGCGTAGTCGGAGTACCAGTTTCCCCGCCCGGCGGGGGCCCACAGGTTCTTCCCAAGGTCCCGCGCCGCGCGGCTGCAATCCCAGATCAGGTTCTCGTAGACCCGGGTCCCACTCGTCTCCGTGCCGAGGTACAGCGCGTCCGTCGAGCGGTAGAGCACGTTGTGGCGGACGGTGTTGCCGGTGGGGGTGGCCTGCCCGTAGGCTTCCTCGAAGATGATCCCGATGTTCGCCCGCGCGATGAGGTTCCGTTCGTAGATCCCATACGAACCGATGGTCGAGATCCCATACCCCACCTGGGCCATCGTCGAGTACGCCACCCGCGGGTTCTGGGCCCCGCCCTCGATGAACACGCCGACGTCGGATTCGGTGAACGCACACGCCTCCACCACTGCGCCCTGCGACGTCTCGATCTCAACCCCATGGCGGTTCTGGTAGAAGAGCCCTTGCTGGATCACCGTGTCCTGCGCCCCGCCCGTCACAAGGACGCCGATCGGGTTCGCGGCGAACGCATTGTTCCGCACCAGCACTCCGTCGGAACCGTTCACGAGCAACCCCACCTGGTTCGCGTATAGCCCAACCTTCTCCACCCACACCCGATCCGAGAGGAGGACCGAGATCCCCGCCTGAGCGCAGTTCGCGATCCGTGGGGAATCCACAACCACCGTGCCGGGGGAGGAGACGATGAACACCCCGTCCCCCATCGCGCGCGAAATGTCCGCGTTCTCGATCCGCACGCCCTCGGAGAAGGCAATCGTGATCCCATCCCCCTTGTCGATCTTCGCCCCCCGGAGGGTCACGTTGCGACACGCGGCGAGCGTGATGTTCCCCGCGACGATCCCCTCCAGGACTTGCCCCGAGGCCCCGTAATAGTAGCGGACCTCTTGGCCGTTCACGGTGGTGGTCGGCTCAACCGCGTGCCGGAAGTGCTCCGCCTCGAGCCCCAACACCTGGAACCCGACCCCGTACACGCCGAGGAAGTTGTCGCGCACGGCGATGTCCCGCGACGTTTGGATGCGGATCCCGTTGATGCTAGTGCCGACCGAGCAATCCTCGATCGTCCCTCCCGTCACATCGGCGAGGTAGATCGCGGCCCCGCGGGGGTCCATCGCTCCGCTCACCTGGCACCCCCGGATGACGAACGCGGCCGAGGTGTCCTCGACCCGGATTCCGTAGAGCTCCCCCTCCGGGACGCGGACCTGCCACCCCACGATCAGGTAGGGATCAGCGGGGATTCCCGCGCCGCCGATCACCCCGTTGTCGGCTGTGAAATCGGCATCGGACAGGATGGCAATGGGCCCGCGCTCCGCCGCCGCGCCCACGACAAGAGCCACCCCACTCAGTAAGATCGCGATTGCCCTGCGCATCGTACCTCCTTAGACTTGGTAAAGGATAGCGATGATGCACAGGCTAAGCAACCGGTGTGGATCTTCAAAGGAGGCGAGATGGAACTCTCTCGGATGAGCTGGGCCGAAGCGAGGAACAGACTGGGCGAGGCGCGGGTCGCTCTCCTCCCGGTGGGGTCCACCGAGCAACACGGACCGCACCTCCCGCTCGGGACCGACCACCTCACCGCGGCCGAGGTGGCGCGGCGGGCGAGCGCTCGTGGGGGGTGGCTCGTCCTCCCCACTGTGCCGGTGGGGGTGTCCGAGCACCACCGCCAGTTCTGGGGGACGCTGTGGGTCGAGCCCTCTCTCCTCCGGGACTACGTCCTCGGGATCGCCCGCTCGCTTGGAACGCACGGCGTGCGCCGGATGGTGTTCGTGAACGGGCACGGCGGCAACACCTCTGCCCTCGACGAGGCGGCGCGGACCCTCCGCGGGGAAGGGATCTTCGGCTTCGTCTTCTCGTGGTGGAGGGCGATCCCGGAGGCCATCGCGGCCGTGATCGAGACGGGAGGGTCCCACGCCGGGGAGATGGAAACTTCCGCCGTGCTCGCGTTCGCCCCCGAGCTCGTGGACACAACGAGGTACGGGGATGCCATCGCCGGGGCGGCCCCGGAGTGGGGGAAGCGCCTCCACGGGATCGAGGTCGGGTTCGACACGTGCGACTTCTCCGCAACCGGCGCAACGGGGAACCCCTCCCGCGCCACAGCGAAGAAGGGGGAAGCCCTCCTCACCGCGGCCGCGGAGAGGTTGAACGCGTTCTGCCAGTGGCTCGCCGCAGAGCCTGAGGAGAGGCTCCGCCCCCACGAACACCTCCCGTGAGGAGGCCGCGCCCTTAGACGGGCCGCTAGAAGGAGACCTTCCCTCCCACGTCGAACCACTCCAACAGTTCGGCTTTGGCGAAGTTCCACTGCCCTTTCGCGGATACGGTCGTATTCGCGGCGAGGGGGATATTGAGCGTGAGCCGTACCCGCTGCAGGCCGCCGAGCGTCCCCTTCGTCCCGAACCATAGCTCCGTGGTCGAGGTGATGGACCCTCCGCAGCAGCCTCCCCCGGTGGACGAGATCTCAACGTACTCGAACTCGTCGGTGTAGAACGTGACATCGGTCATGTCCTCCACCGCATCGGGATCGAGCGCGGTGACGATCCGCAGCTTCACCGGGCCGACCGAGCAGGAGACCCGCCAGCCGTAGATGGAGATCCCCGTAAAGCTTGACCCATTCCAACCCACGTCTCCGTACACGGTGAGGCAGCCGGAGAGCCGCGGCCAGTGGGGCGTGAACGTCACGGCTTTCCTCCCCGGGGTGAGGGAGATCCCGACCTCGGCGGTGAGGTCGCACCACCCCAAGGAAAGCCCGCCAAGCGTGAGGGCAACGGCGTCCAGCCCGCGGCACTTGGAGGAGGTAAGCGCGAGATCGAGACGGAGGCCATCCGCGAGGGGATAGCCCTTGAGCGCGGCCGTGGCCTGGAGGAGGCCCAGGCCAACTCCGCAATCGGAAAGGTCCACGGTGAACGTCCAGCGGTCCCACGCGAAGCGAGTCCGCATCACGAACAGGCCCCCCGTGTGAAGATCCGCCCCGCAGCACGGCCCGATCGCGAGATCGTCGGGATCAGTGACGATCACGCGGGCGACGTTCCCCGCCGCCGGGGAGCCCATGCCGATCATCCCCCGGACGCAGATCGTCTTATTCAGCAGGCTACTGGGGAAAGAACTCCCAAACACGTCCTGGAAGGCCGGCACAACGGCCTCAGGGATGCACACCTCCAGCCGGTTGGGGACTGTCTCCCCTCCCCCAAGGCGGAGGCAACGGTACCCCGCGGGCGAGGTCACGCTCGCCACCGGTCCCTGGATGAACACGGCCTCCCCCACGTGCTCCAGGGCCTCGGACCAGCGGATGACGGGGTGGGGACAGGTCGTGTCCGGACGCAAGCCGCAACAGGAGCCCACCGTGAGGTCGGAGGTGCTGGACACGGTCACCTGGGCGGCGGAATGGGCGGGGGGAGTTGTGTAGCGGACGTCCTTGATCGTCCCCCGCACGCACACGATCTTCCCCACGAGGCCCTGCCAAAACTGCGGGCCCAAGGCCTCCTCGAACTTGGCGACGTTTGCGGCGGAAATGGAAACCTCGAGCCGCTCCGGATCGGGGGGCAGGCGGCCGAGGTACAGCTTGAGGGGGCCCGACGCATCGTACCCCACGACCGGTCCCTCCACGTAGAGCGTGCGCCCGATGTGCTGCCACGCCTCAGCCCACGGGATCGCGTTCACACACGGCCAGGGCCCGAACCTGTCTTTGTCGGAGGAGGTGTAGTCCTCCGCGGAGCCATAGTGGTAGGCGCTGAGGAGGAGGGTTCCATCGCCGATCGCCATCTCCAGGGTGGCCCAGGCTCGCCGGTAGCGCATCTCCTGGGCATGGAAGTAAATCTTCCCCTCGAGAGCGAAGGGGCCGGCTGGTCCAGAGAGAGAGAAGCTCTGGTAGCGGAGGCCATCGTGGTAGAACGTGGACTCGCTCTCGACCCCGAGACCAGCGACGGTGGCCTTGAGGGTGAGCGAGCACCCCTGAAGTTCGAGCGCGGGAAGGAGCTGCAGGGTCAGGTCCAATGTCCCCGACATTGCAGGCTGGGCCTGCGCCCATAGGGCGAAGGCAAGGACGAGGGATGCTGCGCCCGCCACCCGCACGACGTCCCCCTGGTCTCGCACCTAGGTTGGCAGGATTATACGCGCCCCCCCGGCCCCGAAAAAGGGCGGGCCCCGGAGACCCGGGGCCCCAGCGCTGGAAAGGACTGTGTAAGCTAGAAGCTGAAGACCATGCCCACGCTGAGCGACGGATCGCCGGCAACAGGGAGAGAGAAGGAGCCCACGAAGATCAGATTGGCGAGAAGAGGAATCTCGGTCCTCACCTTAGCCCGAGAGATACCGAACAGGCTCCCCGATTCCGAGAAGTAGACGTCAACTTTGACGTAGTACCTCCCACCGCAGCAACCCAATCCACAGATCCCGAACCGGATGCTCTCGTACTCGCCGTCTTCGAAGACGTCTCCGATAAGCTCTTCTACCTTCTCAGGATCGAGGGCGCTCAGGAACTCGATCGTGTTGCACTCAGCGAGCGTGCATGAGAGCCTGTAACCGTATACTTCGACGCCCTGGAAGACATGATCATTAAAGATAACGTCACCGAAGACCTCCACGCACGCCTCACCAAGACCATGCCACTTGGGAGTGATCCCGACCTGTTTGCCGTCAACAGTGAACTTGAGGCTGACGTCGAGTGAGAAGCCGCAACACAACCCAAGCAGGTTCTTCCCTACGAACTCGACGTATTGGAAACCAGCCTTGGTGAAGTAGAGCTCTGCATCGTAGGCAACCCCGCAGCAGAGGGAGACATCGGTCAAGGTGATCGAGAAGTCCTTGAACATGATCCCTGTGCAGCAGTCTTCGAATCGGCCGATGAACGCGATGAGGTCCACAGACGCTGTCAAGGTGTAGCGCATGTAGGACGAGGACTCACAGCACGGCCAGCAGACTTCGTCAGCGAGACCTGTATCGCAATCCAACTTCGCTTCCTCTGCATATCTAGGGATATAGGGGTAGAGCCAATGTTCAATCAACGCCGAGAAGACGATCCCGGAGAAAGAGAGCTCTGGCTTGATCCATCCCCACATGTACTCAGGTGAGGAAAGAGTGAAAGACTTAGTCTGGGGGTCACAGCCAGGTCGGAACACGACGTCCACCGGTCCCGTGTCCGATGGGTTGAACGCCATGGCTCCGGTCACGCCCAAGAAACCGAGCGAGCCGCGGAGCCTGAACTCCTGCTCTGCATAGCCGCTGTTGTTAAACGTGGAAACACTGCTCACGCTCCACCCGGACGTACTGTAGGCAAGCGTCAGAACAGCCTTTTCGAGGGAGTTTGCCGGGAGGAGAACCAAACTCATCTCCCAGCTTCCGCTCAGTTGGGCCATCGAGGGCACGGTTACGGCAGCGGCACACACCAGCGCGATCCCCAATCGTCTCATCGGCAGGACCTCCTTCATCTGTTTCCGAATCTTGTGTATCCCAGCGCACGCCGCCGAATGAGGGAGGGGGTCCGCGGAGGAGCGGAACCTGGTGCGTGATGGGGATTACAGGGCGGAGGAGGGGGGCGGGTCGCCCGGGATCCCGAAGCGGTGGGTGTAGTCCCGCACCGCCTGTTCGAGGTCCACGTCCGGCCCGTGCATCTCCCGCAGGTAGTGGAGGTGCTCCGATACCCACACGTAGAGGTCGGCCTCGGTCCGGCCAGGGAAGTGAGCGAGGGCCCCCGTGCGGCGGAACGTATCCACGAGCGGGCGGTACACCCGGTCGTACCACGAGGCAACTGCCTCCTCGTACGGCACCTCCCTCCGCTGCTCGATCCCGAGGAAGTAGCGGTGGACAGCGATGTGTTCGAGGAGGATCTTGTACTTCCCGAGCTCGGAGAACAGGATCTCCTGGTCGGGGCGGAGGCGGTCAAGGTGCGTCTGGGCGAGGAACGCCGCGTACTCGGCCTTGACGAGGATGTCGCGCGGGGTGTCGGTCGCGGAGATGGGAACGAGGGGAACGAACTCCACAACCTCAGCGTCGATGGACCGGGCCCCGGCCCGCCGCGCCGCCGCCACGCGGTGGTGGCCGTCTTCGACGAAGTAGGCGTCCCCGATCTGGTACAACTTGACCGGGGGCAGGATCTCCCCGCTGCGCCAGGCATCCTCGATCTGCCGCAGGCGGGGGGAAGCCCCGTGGACGGGAAAGAACGCGCGGTCGAAGTCCTGGTAGCGGTTCACGCTCCCCACGATCTTCTCAACCTCCACCTCCTGGAGGCCCTTGTAGCGCCAGGCCTTCGTCCCCACGTTCTTCCTCACCCAGTCGAACGGAAGGAGCAGGGTCGGCTCCCGGCGGACGTGGTTGAAGATCCCGTCCAGCAGGCGTTGCCACGGGGTGCGGGGATCAGGCATCGGCCACCTCGAGGAGGGCATGGCCCCGGACATGGATGACCTCGGTATCCCCGCTCTGAGTCCGGGTAGGGTGGCCAGGCCGGGGCGGGGAGTGGCCGTGGATGAGGTAGCGGGGCCGGTGGCGCTCCACCAAGGGGAGGAGGGACTGGAACCCTTGGTGGGCGGGATCCGTGTGGTCGTGGATCCCCCGCGGGGGAGCGTGGGTGAGGAGGATATCCAGCCTCCGGCCCCTCCGCTCGGCCCACCTCAGCCGCCCGGCGAGCCTCTGCACCCGCCTCCGCATCTCCCCCTCCGTGTACTGGTGCGTCCCGCCCGGCGCGTAGCGCGGGCTCCCCCCGAGGCCGGCGATGAGGAGCCCCGCCGCCTCCACCACGCGGCCCTCCACGTTCGTCCCCCCTTGCGGGGCTGTGATGAGGCGGCCCTCCGTTTCCACAGGATGATCGTGGTTCCCGTGGACGTACAGGAGGGGGGCCTCGAACGCATCCACGAGGTACTCAAGGTAATCGTAGGGAAGATCACCACAGGACAGGATGAGGTCGAGCTCGCCGAACCCCTGTCCGGGGAGGGATCGCTCGAGGGCAGGGCTGACCTCATCGCTCACGACGAGGATCCGTGTCACGTCCCGGCGAGGTCCTCCAGCCCCAGCGACCGCAGCTTCGCCGCCGACAGGCCGTCCTTCGTCCACCCCCGCCGGCGGTAGTAGGCTGCGACCTCGGCCCGGAACGCCGCCGGGTCAATCGGCCGCCCCGCGGAAGCCCCCTCGGGGAGGGGCTCATGGAACCGCGGAGGGAGCCGGTCCTCTTCCGGCCCGTGCCCGGCCCGGCCCGCGTAGAGGCGCAGGAGGGCGAAGTTCCGCTCCCCCACAGTGAGCATGTCCTCCGGGCCGAGCTCGATCCCGGTGGCGTGCCCGAGGAGCTTCCGGATGAGGGGGTAGTTGTAGCGGGGGCCAGCGTCCTGCGTCACGAACGAGCACAGGACGAGCGAGTTCACGAACGATCGCAGGTCCTCGTACGTGGCCACGACCCGCGCCTTCCCGCGGAGGGCGAACCGATCCATCCGCTCCGTGATCCCCAGCTCCGGGGTGGGGGAATCGGTCTCGAGCATCGTATCGTGCACCCCCTCCATGTGGGTCGCCCCGCGCGGGCTCAAGGCGTAGGAGAGCCCGAGGCCGACCTTGCCCCGCGGCTCGTGCATCGGCACCTCGACCCCCTTCACCAGGGCCACGAACCCGGCCCCGACCTCGCGGGCCCAGCGGTCGAGTCCAGCGGCGATCGCGTCCCCGAGCCCCTCCCGGCGCCCGATCCTCTCCACCCAGGCCACAATCGCCCCCCCATCGCCCCACGGGATGCGCTCCGCGATGAGCCCCTTCTCGGAGGCCTCCATGAGGGTGGCGATGGCGACCCCGACCGAGATCGTGTCCATGCCGTACGCGTTGCAGAGTTGATTTGCAAGCGCGATCGCCGGGAGGTCGGCGCACAGGCAGAGGGACCCCAACGCGGCGAGGGTCTCGTACTCCGGCCCCCCGTACCTGGGGTGGACCTCCCTCCCCGCGAACGTGGTCTTCACCACACGCTTACAGCGCACCGGGCACCCGGCGCAGGTCTCGCGGCCGATGAGGATCGTCTCCGCCATCCTCTCCCCCCCGATCTCGGCCGCGCGCTCGAACGTGCCCTCCTGGAAGTTCTTCGTGGGGAGGATCCCCATCGCCGAGAGCCACGTCAGCCCGCGGGCTGTGCCGAGCTCCCCGAACCGTTGCGTCCCCTCGTCCATGAGGTCCCGGGCGAACGCGGCCCGCGAACGGGCGAACCCGGCCGGGTCTGCCAGCGGCTTCTCCAGCTGTCCCCGGACCGCGATCGCCTTGAGGCGCTTGGATCCGAGCACCGCCCCCAACCCCGGCCGGCCCGCGGCCCGGTTCACGTCGTGGATGATGCACGCCTGGGTGGCGAGCTTTTCCCCGGCGGGGCCGATCGCGGCCACGTGCACGCCGGGGTGCCTTCCCTTGAGGATTTCGTCCACGTCACCGGTCATCCTTCCCCACAGGTCGGCCGCGGCGCGGAGCTCGGCCCGCCCCTCGGCGAGGAGGAGGTACACCGGCTCCCGGGCCTGGCCGCGGACGATGATCCCGTCGTAGCCGGACCGCCCGAGCTCGTGGCCGACGTAGCCGCCGGCGTAGGAATCGGCAATGGACCCCGTCTTAGGGGAAACGGCCATCACGACGTGCCGGCCCGCTCCGGCGAGCCCCGTCCCCTGGAATGGACCGGTCGCCCAGATGACGGCGTTCTCCGGGGCCAACGCGTCCGTTCCGGGGGGGACGAGATCGAGGAGGAGCCGCGCCGCGATCCCCCTCCCGCCGAGGTGGAGCTCGTACCACCGGGGCGGGATCTCCCGTTCCCGGAGCGTTTCGTGCGTGAGATCCACATCCAGGTACCGCCCGTACACGCCGTTCATCCCTCTCCCTCCTGGGCAGCGAGCCTGGTCAGCCGTTGTTGGATGTCGCCGACCAGTTTCTCGATCTCCTCGTGTTTTCCCCGGGCGTTGCGGAGGTGGGTGCCGAGGGTTTGCATCTCCCCCTCCATCCTCTCCATCAACCCCTCCACCGCCCGCAGCTCGCCGAACACCTCTTGCACGTTGCGCGCCAGGGCCATCCCCCGCAACCCCATCGCCACGGATCGAAGGTAGGAGTAGAACGAGTTCGGGGAACAGGGGACGACCCGCTTCCCCATCGCATAGGAGAGGAAGTCGAGATCCCCCTCCGGGATGAGGAGTTCGTGGTACACCCCCTCCGCGGGGACGTACATGAGGGCGAAGTCGGCCGTCCCCTCCTCGGGCCGGATGTACTTCTCGGCGATCCCGTCGGCGTGCCTCTGGGCGTCGCGCACGAGGGCCCGTTTGTGCTTCTTTCGTTCCTCATCCGTGGCCGCGGAGAGGAGGCGCTCGAACCCGGACAGGGGGAACTTCGCGTCCACCGGGACGATCGTCCCCTCGAGGAAGATGGCAGCGTCCACTGCCTCCCCGGTGCTGAACCGGTACTGCTCCCGGTACCGATCGTGGGGGAGCACCTCCGCGAGGAGATCGCCGAGGAGCCACTCCCCGATCGCACCCCGCGCCTTGGGGGCGCGGAGGATCTCCTGGAGGGAGGCGAGGTCCTGGGCGAGCTCGGTGAGGCGGCGGCCGGTCTCAGTGAGGCCTCCCAACCTCTCCCGCACGTCCGCCACCACCCCCTGGACCGCGGTCAACCGCTCGCCGAGGGTCCCTTCCTGCTTTTGGAGGAGCTGGGCCGTGCTCGCGAGCTGATCGGAGACCTGGGCGGAGAGCGTCCCCAGCTGGGTCGCCACGAGCTGGGCGAGCTGGCTCACCTGGTCGGAGAGGAGCCGCGTGGACTCCCGGAGGGTGGGAAGTTCGCGGGCGAGGTCCGAACCCGGCCGCCGTCGGACGAGGATCACGGCCAACACCAGCATCGTCACCGCGAGGAACCCGACCGCAACCCAGACCCCGGTCATGCCACCCCCGAAAGCGCGAGGCTCCCGCGCAGGAACTGGCCTGTGTACGAGGCGGGGACCCCCACCACCGCCTCCGGCGGCCCCTCGGCGATCACGCGGCCCCCTTCCTCCCCCCCCTCCGGGCCGAGGTCAATGATCCAGTCCGCAGTCTTCACCACATCGAGGTTGTGTTCGATCACAACCACCGTATTCCCCACATCCACCAGCCGGTGGAGGACGGAAAGGAGCTTCCGCACGTCCTCGGGGTGGAGGCCGGTCGTCGGCTCGTCGAGGATGTACAGGGTGCGCCCCGTGGCCCGGCGGGCCAGCTCCCGGGCGAGCTTCACCCGCTGCGCCTCCCCTCCCGACAGCTCAGTCGCCGGCTGGCCGAGTTTGATGTAGCCGAGGCCGACATCGTACAGGGTCTGGAGCTTCTCCCGGATCGGGGGGATGGGGGAGAAGAACCCGAGGGCCTCCTCGACCGTCATCTCCAGGACCTCCGCGATCGTCCGCCCCTTGTAGCGCACGGCGAGGGTCTCCGTGTTGTAGCGCGTGCCGTGGCACACCTCGCACGGCACGTACACATCGGGGAGGAAGTGCATCTCGATCTTCACCTTCCCCTGACCCTGACAGGCCTCGCACCGTCCTCCCCGCACATTGAACGAGAACCGCCCCGGCTCGTACCCCCTCATCCGCGCCTCGGGGGTGGCGGCGAACACCTCCCGAATCGGGTCGAACGCCTTGGTGTACGTGGCCGGGTTCGAGCGCGGGGTGCGCCCGATCGGCGACTGATCGATCTCGATCGCCTTGTCGAAGTACTGGACCCCCTCGATTCCGTCATGGAGCCCCGGTTTCCCCACCATGTACCCCAACCGCCAGGCGAGGCCTCGGTACAGGATCTCCTCGGCGAGGGTGGACTTCCCCGACCCGGAGACGCCGGTGATGCACGTAAACAGCCCCACGGGAAACCGGACATCAATTCCCTTCAGGTTGTGCTCCCGCGCCCCCCGCACGACGAGCCACCGTCCATCCGCCCTCCTCCGCGCGGACGGAATCGGGATCCGCCGCGTCCCCGCCAGGTACTGCCCGGTGAGGGAACGGGGCTCGGCCGCGACCTCGTCCGGGGTCCCGGTGGCGACAACGTACCCGCCGTGGATGCCGGCCCCCGGGCCGAGGTCCACGAGGTAGTCCGCCTCGCGCATCGTCTCCTCATCGTGTTCGACAACGAGGACCGTGTTCCCCAGGTCCCGCAGCCGCTTCAGGGTGGAGAGGAGCTTCCGGTTATCCCGGGCGTGGAGCCCCACCGAAGGCTCGTCGAGCACGTACAGGACGCCGGTGAGCTGGGACCCGATCTGGGTGGCGAGCCGGATCCGCTGCGCCTCCCCCCCGGCGAGGGTCCCCGCCGACCGGTCGAGGGTGAGGTAGTCCAGCCCCACGTCCACCATGAACTGGAGACGGGAGCGGACCTCCTTCAGGATCTGGTGGGCGATCAGCTGCTCCCGCTCGGTCAGGGCAAGCGAGGTGAAGAACGCGAGCGCTTCGCGCACCGGGAGGCGGGTCACGTCCCACAGGCTCTTCCCCCCCACCGTCACCGCGAGCGCCTCCGGCCGCAGCCGCGCCCCGTGGCACGCCTCGCACGGGAGGGCGGACAGGTACTGTTCGATGCCCTCCCGTGCCTCCTCGGACGTCGTCTCACGGTAGTTACGCTCCAGAGCCGGGATCAGCCCCTCGAACGGCCGCTGGTAGGTGCGGGTCCGACCGTAGGTCGTGGTGTAGGTGAACTCCACCGGCTCTCCGTTCGTACCGTAGAGGAGGACGTGGAGCTTCGCCGGAGGGAGCTGCCCCAGGGGGCGGTCGGGGTCGATTCCGTAGGCGCGGCACACCCCATCGAGGAGAGCCGCGATCCAGCGGGACTTGGTGCTCGCCCAGGGGAGGAGCCCTCCCTCGCGGAGCGAGCGGCGGGGATCGATGACGAGGTCGGGATCCACCACCATCCGCACCCCGAGGCCGTCGCAGGTTGGGCAGGCCCCGAACGGCGAATTGAACGAGAACAGGCGGGGCTCGATCTCCGGCAGGCTCACCCCGCACGTCGTGCACGCGAAGTGTTCCGAGTACAGGCGCTCCCCCTGCCCGACCACCTCTACGATCGCTAGCCCCTGCCCGTAGCGGAGGGCGGTCTCGATCGAATCCCCGATCCGGCTACGCTTCTTGTCCGTGACCTTGATTCGGTCGAGGACGATCTCCACGTTGTGGCGCTTGTTGCGGTCGAGTTCGATTTGCTCGTAGAGGGTGCGCAGGGCCCCGTCCACCCGCACCCGCACGAACCCCTCCCGCTTCAGGTCGTCGAACAGGTTCTTGTACTCCCCTTTGCGACCCTGGATCACGGGGGCCATGATCTGGACCGCGGTCCCCTCGGGAAGGGCCATCACCTGGTCCGTGATCTGCTGCGCCGTCTGGCGTTCGATCGGTTGCCCGCACTGCGGGCAGTGGGGGTGGCCGATCCGGGCGAACAGGAGCCGCAGGTAGTCGTGGATCTCCGTCACCGTGCCCACGGTGGAGCGGGGGTTGTGGGAGCGGGACTTCTGGTCAATCGAGATCGCGGGCGATAGCCCCTCGATGAAGTCCACGTTCGGCTTCTGCATCAGCCCGAGGAACTGGCGGGCGTAGGCGGAGAGCGACTCCACGTAGCGGCGCTGCCCTTCCGCGTAGATCGTGTCGAATGCGAGCGAGGACTTCCCCGACCCGGAGATCCCCGTGATGACGACCAGGCGATCCCGGGGGATCTCGACGTCGATCCCCTTCAGGTTGTGCTCCCGGGCGCCGCGGATGATGAGCTTGTCCATAGTGAGGAAACGCTTCCCGAGCCTTCGCCGGCCGTACCCACGATGGTAGCCGCGCCCCGGGCGGACCGCCATGCGCTCGGGGGGAAAGACACGGGGAACTTCCTCACGTCACCTCTGGCCTTGGCCGAAGGGAACCACCGGTTACCGTGTAACGCAGATCACAGTTCGCTGCGCTGGAGGGCACCGTGGGTCAGCATATGAAGAGATGGGTCAGGATTCTAGCGCCGGTGGCGGCGTGTGGGCTCCTCGTCGCCGCCTTGGCCGGGTGCGGACGGGTGACGGCGAAGATCGACGCCTACAGCCCGAGCAATCCAGTACAGGTCGAGGCGGGGAAGACCGTCCCGCTGAGCGTCACGTTCACCAACACCGGGAACCGAACGGGGACCTTCTTCGTCCGCGCACTCGTGAAGGACAGCGCGAACGTGCCGGTGACCATGCCCGCCAAGGACGTGACCGTGGCGGCGGGGAAGCAGGGCACCGCGGTGTGGGAGTTCATCGTGACCTCGCCGGGGACGTACACGATCCAGTTCATCGTGGGCAAGGATGCGAACACGACCTACACCCAGGCCCCAGCGGAGCCGAGCCCGCTCATCGTCGGCCTCCCGGCGGTGGCCTCCACGAAGTTCAAGGTGGGAGACCGGGTGCGGGTCACGAGCGCGGTCCGCGTCCGGACGGGACCGGGGACGGAGAACGCCCAAGTGACCCACGTCAACTACCGCGATTCGGCCCCCGCCGGGGTGGAGGGGAAGGTCATCGGCGGCCCGGAGAAGGCGGGGGAGTGGGTGTGGTGGCGGGTGGAGTTCGACGCGGGCTACACCGGGTGGTGCATCGAGGACAACCTGACCAAGGCCGCCGGGGGCTAGGGGAGGGAAGAGGGGGCGAGGAGCCACGCCGCGATCCTCCGCTCCCACTCCGCCTGTCGGAGGGCGTTGCGGCCGTGGTCCGTCTCGCGGTCGTACTGGGCCTGGATCGAACCGTGGCGGTCGTTCACGTCCCGGAACGCGGCCGCGGCCTGGGCGAGCAGGTCCTGGTGGGCGTCGGCCTCGGTGGCGCCGGTCCCCACGATCCCCGGAAGCTGCGCGGCGAGGAGGCGGCGGTAGGCCTCGGCGAGGTCGAAGTGCCTCTGCTCATGGCTGAGCCCAGCCGCGGTCCTCCGGTCCGAAAGGGCCCACGACCGGTCCCGCTCCATCGCGGCCGTGACGGTCGAGCTCGCGACACGAGCCCGCCAGACCGCCCCTTCCCGTCCCGTGGCCAGGGTGAGGCTGTACTCGAGGGCGAGGGCGATCCCCGCCGCTGCCTGCGGATCGCGGTCGGGAGGAGGCTCGCCCCAGAAGTCGGCCCACGTGATCGGTCGGCCCGCCTCCCAGTACAGCCGGGCGGTAGGGTGGGATGCGGTCGGAGGAGGTGGCGGAAGGGCACAGGATGGGCTCGGCGCACCGATCTTGAGCGTGATCCGCAGGTCCACGGGCGCCACCCCCTCCACCGCGGCCCGGTACACGATCTCCACCTCATGCCCCGCGCTCCCGGGGGGCGGGGTGAACGTGTAGACCGTGGTTGCCGTGCCCCAACCGGACGATGCGGATGCCCTCCCGCCCGGGAGGGCAAGGGGCACGAGGGAGATCGTCCGCGGTGGGGTGGCGGACACGGAGAGGGAGACCGTGGTCGGGGACCCCTCCGGGATCTGGAACTGGACGACCGTCCCCCCGGCCGCAGGACACGGTTGGCCCGCCGTCACCGCCCACGACCAGCTGAGGGACGCCTCGCCCTGCCCCGTTCCCACCACCGCCCACACGGCGCACAGGACAAGCCCCAGGCCGCGCTTCATCATCACCACGGATCCTATTTCTGCTGAATCCTAGCGACGAAATCGTCGATGGGGAGGGCGCTCAGCGTCTCGATCTTCACCGTACCGCGCGCCCCCATCGCCACCGCCACGCGGGCGACGGCCATCGCCCCTGTGGCCTCAATGATCGTCACGAAGTCGTACCGCCCGAGCGCGGCGTACTGGTGGATGACCTTCGCCCCCAGGGCTTCGATCTCCCGGTTGACCTCGAGGATCCGCTCTGGCTTCTCCGTGATCGTCTTCGCCCCTTCGTCGGTGAGTCGGCTTAGAAGCACGTAGGTCTGCACATGCCCTCCTTCGGTGGTGGGCCGATCCTACCCCACCGTTCCCCCCACGGGCAACGGACGGGGCGCAGCCTGTCGGAGGGGATGCCCACGATCATCCCGTGGACTGATCTCCGTCATGGTGAGGACCGTACGGGCGGGGTACCCTTGGACAGATCATGCGCCAGGAAATCCGGTTCGCCGGGTTCGGCGGGCAGGGCATCATCTCCGCCGGTCGCATCGCGGGACAGGGAGCGGTCCTCTTCGATGGCAAGCACGCCGTCCTCACCCAGTCCTACGGCCCGGAGGCCCGTGGCGGGGCGTGCGCTGCCGAGGTCGTGGTGTCCGACACGGCGGTGGATTACCCGGTGGTGACCACCCCGGACGTGGCGGTGATCATGTCCCAGGAAGCCTATACCACGTACGGTCACGACCTCCGACCCGGGGGCACGCTCATCCTCGATCAGGACCTCGTCGAGCACGAGCCGCGCCCGGACGTGCGGCTTCTCCTCGTCCCCGCTACGCGGATCGCGGAAGGGTTGGGGAGGAAGATCGTGGCGAACGTGGTCATCCTGGGCGCCCTCGCCGCTGCCGTGCCGACGGTATCGAAGGATGCCCTTCTCAAGGCGGTCCTCGCCGCCGTCCCCCCCCACACCCGCGACCTCAACGAGAAGGCGTTCGAGGCCGGGTACGCGTACGTAAAGGAGCACTACCGTGAGCCATGAGCCGCCTCCCGCGAACCGCAATCCCGGCCCCGAGGCCGGCCACCGGTCCGGGGTCACGGGCCGCGGACCGCGGATCGGGGTCTTCGTCTGCCACTGCGGAAAGAACATCGCGGCGACGGTGAACGTGGAGCAGGTTGTGGAGGCGATCTCCCACTACCCCGGCGTCGTCTACGCCGCCCGCCATGAGTACATGTGCTCCGATCCTGGCCAGGACCTGATCAAAAAGGCGATCGGGGAGCACCGCCTCACCGGCGTTGTGGTCGCCGCCTGCTCACCCTCGATGCACGAGACCACGTTCCGCCGCGCGGCGGAGGAGGCGGGGCTCAACCCCTACCTCCTCGAGATCGCGAACATCCGCGAGGGGTGCTCGTGGGTCCACGAGGGACCGGAGACCACGGACAAGGCGATCCGCATCGCGCGGGCGATGGTGGAGAAGGTGAAGGGGAACCACCCCCTGTCCCCGATCGAGGTCGGCCACGCCGCCAAGTGCCTCGTCATCGGCGGCGGGATCAGCGGGATCCAGGCCGCGCTCGACATCGCCGACGCTGGGTTCGAGGTCCTCCTCGTCGAGCGCACCCCCTCGATCGGGGGGCGGATGGCGCAGCTCTCGGAGACGTTCCCCACCCTCGACTGTTCGCAGTGCATCCTCACCCCGAAGATGGTCGAGGCCTCCCGCCACCCGCGGATCCGCCTCCTCACCTACTCCGAAGTGGCGGAGGTCACGGGGTACCTTGGGAATTACCACGTCGTGATCCGCAAGAAACCGACCTACGTGGACCCCGACAAGTGCAACCTGTGTGGGGACTGCGCCACAGCCTGCCCGATCCGCGTCCCCAGCGAGTTCGACCGGGGGCTTTCTGAGCGGGCGGCGATCTACGTCCCGTTCCCCCAGGCTGTCCCCTCCTCCTACACCCTCGACGAGGCGAGCTGCCTTGGGCTGAACCCCCTCCGCTGCAGCGAGTGCGCCAAGGTGTGCACCGCGGGGGCGATCGACTACGACATGCCGGAGGAGAGGATCGAGGAGGACGTGGGGGCGATCGTCGTCGCCACCGGCTACGACCTCTACGAAAAGGAGAGGATGGCTGAGTACGGCTACGGCACCGTGCCCGACGTGATCGATGGGCTGGAGTTCGAGCGGATCCTGTCCGCGGGCGGGCCAACGAAGGGCGAGGTCCGCCGCCCGTCCGATGGGAAGGTCCCGAAGGAGGTCGTGTTCATCCAGTGCTCCGGGTCCCGCGATCCCGAGCTCCACAAGTCGTACTGCTCGAAGATCTGCTGCATGTACACCGCCAAACACGCCCTCCTGTACCGCCACAACGTGCACGATGGGAAGGCGTACGTGTTCTACATCGACATCCGCGCCGGGGGGAAGGACTACGAGGAGTTCGTGGTCCGGGCGATGGAGGACGAGCGGATCCTCTACCTGCGGGGCAAGGTGGCCAAGGTGTTCCGGGACGGGGACAAGGTTGTGGTGTGGGGGGTGGATACCCTCACCGGAAAGAGGGTCGAGGTGGCCGCTGACCTCGTCGTGCTCGCCCAAGCGATGGTCCCGTCCGCGGGAACAGGGGAGCTGGCCCGCAAGCTCCGCATCGCCTGTGGGGGGGAGGGGTTCCTCAAGGAGGCCCACCCCAAGCTGCGGCCGTTGGAAGCCCTCACCGCGGGGATCTTCCTCGCCGGCGCGGCCCACGGCCCGAAGGACATCCCGGAGGCAGTGGCCCAGGGCTCGGGGGCAGCGGCGAAGGCAATTGCCATCCTGTCCGCACCCGTCCTCACCCACTCCCCGGAGGTGGCGGAGGTGAACGAGGACCTCTGCTCGGGGTGCGCCATCTGCGTTCCCCAGTGCCCGTACGGGGCGATCACCCCCGGCGACGTGGCCCACGTGAACGAGCTCCTCTGCGAGGGGTGCGGCACGTGCGTCGCCGCCTGTCCGTCCGGGGCGATGACGATGCGAAACCACACCGATCTCCAGGTGGAGAGGATGATCCGAGCGGCCCTGGCCGAGGCGGTGGAGGTGGCCGGTGGCTGAGGCCCAGTTCGAGCCGCGGATCGTGGCCTTCCTGTGCCGGTGGTGTGCCGGAGCGGGCGCTGACCTCGCAGGCACGAGCCGCCTCCGCTACCCCCCGAACGCGGTGGCGATCCGGGTCAATTGCTCGGGGCGGGTCGAGCCGCAATGGGTGATGGAGGCGTTTCGGTCAGGAGCTGACGGAGTCTTCATCGGAGGCTGCCACCCTGGGGATTGCCACTACGTCTCCGGGAACTACAAGGCCCGCCGCCGGGTTCACCTCCTGAAGCGGATGCTGTCCGAGCTGGGGATCGAGCCGGAACGGGTGCGGCTGGAGTGGGTGTCGGCCACCGAGGGGGCGAAGTTCGCCCGGCTGATGCACGAGTTCGTGGAGGAACTGCGGGCGCTGGGGCCACGGACGGACCCCGGGGAAGCGGCTCCATCCGCCGCACTCCCGGCCCCATCCCGAAGGAAGGGTTGACAATGGTCGGCAAGCCGAAGATCGCCGTGTACTGGACAGGGGGATGCGGGGGGTGCGATGTGTCATTCCTCGAACTCGGCGCCCCCCTCCTCGACGTGCTCGCCAAGGTGGAGATCGCATTCTGGCCCGCCCTCGTGGACGCGAAGCGCGCCGACGTAGAGGCGTTCGCGCCCCGTTCCCTCGCCGCGACCCTCATCAACGGCACCCTGCGCACGGAGGAGAACGTGGAGATGGTCCACCTCCTCCGCGAGAAGTCACAGCTCGTGGTCGCGTTCGGGGCGTGCGCCCACCTCGGGGGGGTACCGGGGCTCGCCAACCTCGTCTCCCGCGAGGAGACCCTGCGCCGGGTCTACGGGGACGGTTTTGCAATCGCCCCTCCGCCGGGAGGCGAGGCGGACGATGCTCCCCCCAACCTCCTCCCGCAGGCGCAGCCCCTCTCCACCGAGGTCACGGTGGATTACGTCGTCCCCGGGTGCCCTCCGCCCCCCGCGCTGATCGGGCTCCTGTTCGATGCCCTCCTCTCCGGCGACCTCCCCCCGGCGGGCCACGTGTTCGCCCACGACAAGGCCCTCTGTGAGGAGTGCCCCCGCACCCGGGAGGACCGGGTGCTGACGAAGATCGTCCGCCCCCACGAGCTCGTCCCGGATCCGGAGGCCTGCCTCCTCGACCAGGGGATGATCTGTCTGGGGCCAGTGACCCGCGGGGGATGCGGGGCAGCATGCCCGAAGGCGGGGATGCCGTGCACGGGATGCCTCGGCCCGACCCCCCACGCCGGCGACCCCGGGCTGGCGATGATCTCCGCTCTCGCCTCGCTCGTGCGGGCAGGGGACGAGGGCGAGGCGTCGTTCGCCGGCGAGGACGCAGTCCTCGACTCCCTCGTTGACCCGGTGGGAACGCTCTACAAGTACTCCCTGCCCTCCTACGTCGCGAAGAGGAGGAGCGGGTGAAAAAGCTCACGATCGATCCCATCACGCGCCTCGAGGGACACGGGAAGATCCTCCTCTACCTCGACGAGGCGGGCGGCCTCAAGGGCGCCGTGCTCCAGGTCCCCGAGCTGCGGGGGTTTGAGGTGTTCTGCCGCGGCCGGCGGGGAGAGGAGATGCCCCAGATCACGGAGCGGATCTGCGGGGTGTGCCCGGAGGCCCACCACCTCGCCTCCGCCCGGGCCCTCGATGCTGCCTACCATGCCACGGTCCCCGCCCCGGCGTGGATCCAGCGGGAGCTCTTCTACAACACGTACATCTTCGCTGACCACCTCCTTCACCTCGTGTTCCTCGGCGGACCGGACCTCCTCCTCCCCGCGGACACGCCGCGCGAGAGCCGGAACGTGCTCGGCGTGATCGCGGCGTTCCCCGAGCTCGGGCGGGAGGTGGTCACGGTGCGGGCACGAGCCCAGAGGATCCTGGAGATCATCGGCGGGCGCGCAATCCACCCCGTGTTCGCCCTCCCCGGGGGCGTGGCCCGCCCCCTCACCGCCGATGACCGGAACGAGATCCGTTCCCATACTGCGGCGATGGTCGCCCTCGCTCAGACGTTCGTGACCTTCTTCCACGAGGAGGTCCTCCCCGATCCGGGCTACCAATCCCTCCTCGCCCTCCCCCAGGCCCACCTCCCGACCCACTACCTGGGGCTCGTGGATCCCAACCTTGCGCCGAACTTCTGTCGGGGCGAGCTGCGGGCCGTGTCCCCCGACGGGACGGAGCTGTTCCGGCTCGACGGGGCAGCGGCCCTCCAGAAGATCGCCGAGCGCAGCGAGCCCTGGACCTATGTGAAGTTCCCGTACCTGAAGGAGCCTGGGTGGACGGGGTTTGAGGCCGGCGCGGGATCCGGCATCTACCGGGTGGGACCGCTCGCCCGGCTCAACGTCGCCGAGCGGATGGCGACCCCGCTTGCCCAGGAGGAGTACGAGCGGTTTCTCGACTTCTTCGGGGCGAAGCCGGTCCACGCCACGTTCGCCTACCACTGGGCGCGGCTCGTGGAGATGGTCCAGGCGGCGGAGGCCGCGGCCGCCCTCGCCGAGGAGAAGGGCCTCACGGGAACGGAGATCCGAGGGAAGCTCGGGGAACCCGGGGCAGGGGTGGGCGTGGTCGAGGCCGCGCGGGGGACCCTGGTCCACCGCTACGCCCTCGACGAGCAGGGGCTGATCACGGAAGTGGACCTCATCGTGGCCACAACGCACAACGCGGCGGGGATCGGCCTCTCTATAAAGGGGATGGCGGAAGACGTGGTGCGCAAGAACGACCTCGACGAGGCCCTCCTCAACCGGATCGAGATGGCGTTCCGTGCCTACGATCCGTGCCTCGCCTGTGCGACCCATTTCCTGCCCGGGGAGATGCCCTTGGCGATCGAAATCTACAACGCGGAGGGGCGCCTTGAACGCCGGATCTCCCGCTAGCGCCGGGCGCCGCCAGGTGGTCGTGGCGCTGGGGAACCCGGACCGCGCCGACGACGGCGTGGGGCCGGCGGTGGTCGAGGGGATTCCCCCACGGCCGGGGGTCGAGGTGTGGGAAGCGATCCGCAGCGGATTGCCCCTCGCCCAGGCCCTCGTCGGGTTCGAGCGGGCCCTCGTCGTGGACGCCTGCCCGGCCCTCCCCGTGGGGGAGGTGGCCTTGATCCCGTTATCCATGGACGACGGAGGACGGACGACGGACCATGGACCCTGGCTCCACGGCCTGGGCCTTGCCCAGGGGCTGGCCGCGCTGCGGGCGGTGGGCCTTCCCGTCCCCGAGACGTGGGCCCTCGCGATCGGCGTCGAGGAGGAGGTCCCGTTCCAAAGGGGGCTCTCCCCGGAGGTGGCCCAGGCTGTGCCTCGAGCGGTGGCGGAGGTGGAGCGATGGCTAGCGAACTGAACCTATCGCGGGATCACTTGGAGGCGCCGTTTTCGCGGCGGGTGGAGGAGCTATCGGGGGAGAACCCCTATGCCTGCTACCAGTGCGGGAAGTGCTCCGCGGGGTGCCCGTTCGCCGATCACATGGACGCGCTCCCGAACCAGGTCCTGCGCCTGGTTCAGCTCGGGGACGAGGCGGCCCTCCGTCTCTCCGCCCCGTGGGTGTGCGCCTCGTGCCTGGCGTGTGCGGTGCGGTGCCCGAAGGGCGTGGACATCGCCAAGACGATGGAGGCGCTGCGCCTCCTCTCCCTGCGGCGGGGGATCACCCCGGCGCCGGTGGTGCCGGACCGGCCCTATCCCCAGATCGCCCTCGTCGGCGCGTACAGGAAACTCACGCCATGAAGAAGCTCGCCTATTTCCCGGGATGTGCGATGAAGGACCAGGCCCGCCCCGACGAGGCGGGGACGCTCCACGCGCTGGCCGCGCTGGGGTACGAGGTCGCGGAGATCCCGCGCTGGAACTGCTGCGGCACGGTGCACTCCCTCGCCAAGGACGACCTCATGCGCCACGTGGGGCCGGTGCGGAACCTCATCCGCGTCCAGGGGATGGGAGAGAAGCGAGTGCTTACCCTGTGTGCGATGTGCTACGGAACCCTCAAGCGGTCGGCCCAGTTCGTGCGCGAGGAAGAGCGGCTGGCGCGGATCAACGCGTTCCTGGATACGGAGGAGGATTTCCGGGGCGGGATCGAGGTCGTCCACCTCCTCACCCTCCTCCGCGACGAGGTGGGGTACGAGAAGCTCGCCTCCCGGGTCAAGCGAACCTTGAACGGGCTCAAGGTCGCCACGTACTACGGGTGCGTCCTCCTCCGGCCGCGGGAGTTCGCGGTGGACGACCCGGACCGGCCGGAGGTCATGGAGCGCGTCGTGGAGGCCCTCGGCGGAGCGCCCGTCCCCTTCCCGGAACGCATGGAGTGCTGCGGGGCCTACCTCACGGTCGGGCGATCCGATATCGTTACGGACAGGGTGGGGAGGATCCTCCGCTCGGCGCGGGGCAGCGGGGCGGACCTCGTGGTCACGACCTGCCCCCTGTGCCAGTTCAACCTCGCCGAGCGCCGGCCCCCTGTGGCACCGACCCTCCCCGTCCTCTACCTCGGGCAGGTGCTGGGGTGGGCGTTCGGGGCGGACGAGCCGGCAAACCTGTTCCCTCTGGGGGGTGCGAGATGAATGAAGTGACGGTGTTCATCATGGGCAAGGGGTACCATGTCCCGGAAGGCCTCACGATCATGAAGGCGATGGAGTACGCCGGGTACCGCCTCGGCCGCGGGTGTGGGTGCCGGGGCGGCTACTGCGGAGCGTGCGCTACGGTGTACCGGCTGCGGGGCGACTACCGGCTCTACGCCGACCTCGCTTGCCAGACCCCTGTTCAGGACGGGATGTACATCGCCCAGATCCCCTTCACCCCCGCCGAACGGCCGCCGTACCAGCTGGCCGACCTCCAGCCCCGCGGGGAGACCCTCCTCTCCCTGTTCCCCGAGCTCGCCCGGTGCGTGGCCTGCAACACGTGCACCAAGGCCTGCCCGCAGAAGCTGGAGGTGATGGACGCTGTCCAGGCGGCCCTGCGTGGCGACATCCCCCAGGTGGCGGAGCTCACGTTCGACTGCGTATCGTGCGGGTTGTGCACGATGCGCTGCCCAGCCGAGATCTCCCACCACCACGTGTGGCAGCTCGCGCGGAGGCTCAACGGGGCCTACCTCACCCCGCGGGCGCTGCACGTCCAGAAACGGGTCCAGGAGGTCGCCGCCGGGGTGTTCAAGGCCGACCTCGACGCCCTCCTGTCGCTCGGCAAGGACGCCCTCGTCGCGGCCTACAAGGCCCGCGAGATCGAGAGTTAAGGAGGAGGCGTGGGCACTTATCCCAAAGAGATCCAAGAGTCCATCGAGCGCGTGGAGGCGACACGGCCCGCACGGATGGCGATGAAGCCCCCGCGGCTCACGCTTCAAGAGCAGGAGGCCCTCCTCAAGGGGTTCCACCCCGACTACCGGCCGGAGGGGAAACGCAAGCTCACAGTGGGGGCGTCGTGGGGGGAGCCTGTGCCCCACGAGCTCGCCGACCTCCTCGAGGCGTACCCCCTCCTCGACCCGCGGGAGGTGGATGTCTCGCAGCCGGACCACGATGTGGATGTCCTCGTGATCGGCGGGGGGGGAGCGGGCACGGTGGCGGCGATCTGGGCCCACCAGTCCGGGATCCCCGCCGCGCGGATCCTCATCGCCACCAAGCTCCGCCACGGGGACTCGAACTCGATCATGGCCCAGGGCGGCATCCAGGCCGCGGACAAGGCGAACGACTCGCCGGCGATCCACTACCTCGACGTCCTGGGGGGTGGGCACTTCACTAACGACCCCAAGCTTGTGCGGGCCCTGGTGGAGGATGCCCCGAGCGTCATCCGCTGGCACGAGGACCTCGGGGTGATGTACGACAAGGAGCCCGACGGGACGATGATCACCATCCACGGGGGAGGAACGTCCCGGAAGCGGATGCACTCAGCGAAGGACTACACGGGCCTCGAGATCATGCGCGTGTTGCGGGACGAGGCGCGGAGCCGGGGGATCCCGGTGCTCGAGTTCTCCCCAGCGGTGGAGCTCCTCACCGATGGCCAGGGCCAGGTCGTGGGCGCCGTCCTGTGGAACCTCGAGACGAGCGAGTACACCGTGGTGCGGGCGAAGGCGGTCGTCCTCGCCACCGGCGGCTGGGGCCGGCTGCACATCCAGGGGTTCCCAACCACGAACCACTACGGCGCCACCGCCGATGGGCTCGTGTTGGCCTACCGAGCGGGGGCGAAGCTCCGGGACCTCGACGCCGTGCAGTACCACCCCACCGGCGCTGCCTACCCGGAGCAGCTCGTCGGGCTCCTCATCACGGAGAAGGTGCGGGGGATGGACGCCTTGCCCCTGAACCGGCTGGGGGAGGTGTTCGTCCACCCCTTGGAGCCGCGCGATGTGGAGTCGGCGGCGTTCATCCGCGAGTGCGCCTCCCCGGAGAAGGGCGGCCGCGGACTGGGGGTCACCACCCCCACGGGGATGGTCGGGGTGTGGCTGGACACGCCGATGGTGGACATGATCCACGGCAAGGGCACGTTCCAGCGGGCCCTGTCCTCCATCCACCGGATGTACGTGCGGTTCGACATCGACCCGACCCGGGAGCCGATCCTCGTCTACCCCACCCTCCACTACCAAAATGGGGGAGTTGTGATCGACGAGCACGGTTGGACGGGGGTCCCCGGGCTATTCGCCGCGGGGGAGGTCGAGGGCGGGGTCCATGGCAAGAACCGACTGATGGGGAACTCGCTCCTCGACTACAACGTATTTGGCCGGCGGGCAGGGATCGCCGCCGCCGGGCACGCCAAGAAAGCCACCCCGGGCGCCCCCACCCTCGCCCACGTCGGGCGGTACGTGGAGCAACTGAAGTCAGCGGGCGTCCCCGCAGACCGGAAGGCGCCCCTGCTCCTCCCCGAGTACCGGGGCGAGAGGGCCCTGTCGCGGATGGTGGACCTGCTATGACGCAGGGGGCGAAGCGGTGGAACGTACCGAAGGGACACGTCTACGTCCTCGACGACATCTGCAAGGGGTGCGGGTTCTGCATCGAGTACTGTCCGCGGAAGGTCCTCGCCCAATCGGAACAGTTCAACGCCAAGGGGTACCATCCCCCGGAGGTGGTGGACCCCGATGCGTGTGTGATGTGCGGGTTCTGTGAGCTCGTGTGCCCTGACTTCGCCATCTGGACAGAGAAAGAAACTGCGGAGGTAAAGGATGCCGTCTAAGGCTACCCTGTCCGGGATCCACTTCATGAACGGTGACGAGGCGATCGCGGAAGGAGCGATCGCCGCCGGGTGCCGGTTCTTCGCGGCCTACCCGATCACGCCGCAGTCCGAGATCGCGGAGCGCTTGTCGTGGCGCCTGCCGCGGGTGGGCGGGGCGTTCATCCAAATGGAGGACGAACTGGGGGCGATGGCGGCGGTGGTGGGAGCGGCGTGGGGTGGGGCCAAGGCGATGACCGCCACCTCCGGCCCCGGGTTTTCGTTGATGATGGAGAACCTGGGCCTGGCGATCATGACCGAGACCCCGTGCGTGGTGGTGGATGTCCAACGCGGTGCGCCCTCGACCGGCCTCCCCACCGCCGTCGGCCAAGGGGACATGATGCAGGCCCGCTGGGGCTCCCACGGCCACTACGAGATCATCGCCCTCGTCCCCTCCTCCCCCCAGGAGGCGTTCGACCTCACGGTGCGCGCGTTCGCCCTCTCCGAGCGGTTCCGGGTTCCGGTGCTCCTCATGACGGACGAGGTGGTGGGGCACATGTACGAGCGGGTGGAGATCCCGGGCGAGGTCCCCCTGGCCCCCCGGCGGCGGCCCCAGGTCCCTCCGGAGGAGTTCATCCCCTACCAGCCCGATCCTGACCTCGTCCCCCCGATGGCGTGCGCCGGCGAGGGGTACCGCATCCACGTCACCGGCCTCACCCACGACGAGCGGGGATACCCGGACATGTCCGCCGAGGCCCACGATAGGCTCGTGCGCCGGCTCGCGGAGAAGGTCCTCCGCTGCCGTAGCGAGATCACGTTCTACGAGGAAGTGGGCCTCGCGGATGCGGAGGTCGCGGTCGTGTCCTACGGGATCTCCGCCCGCGTTGCCTACGGGGCCCTCGCCCAGGCCCGCCAGCAGGGGATCAAGGCGGGGATGCTGCGCCTCATCACGGCGTGGCCGTTCCCCGACGAACGGGTGCGGGCCCTCGCGGATCAGGTACAGGGGATCGCGGTCGTGGAGCTGAACCTGGGGCAGATGAGCCGCGAGGTGGAGCGGGCGACCCGAGGCAAGGTCCCCCTCGCGGGCGTGTTCCACGCGGGGGGCCGGATCCACACCCCACACGAGGTCCTCGCCGGGATCAAGGAGGTGGCACGATGCAGGTGAAGACGAAGCCCGCTTTCGAGATCGTCCCCGGGGCCCGGCACCCGATGGAGAAGTACCTCCGCACCGACCGCATCCCCCACATCTGGTGCTCAGGGTGCGGATTGGGAACGGTCCTTGGGAACTTCCTCTACGCCCTCGATGAGCTGGGGTGGGACCCCGACGAGGTCGCGGTCGTGTCAGGAATCGGCTGCACCGGCCGCATCGCCGGCTACCTCAAATTGGACACGTACCACACCACCCATGGCCGAGCGATCCCGTTCGCCACTGGTCTCAAGCTCGCCAACCCCAAACTCCACGTGGCCGTGATCTCCGGCGACGGAGACCTGTTCGCGATCGGCGGGAACCACCTCATCCATGCGGCGCGGCGCAACCTCGACCTGACCGTGGTGTGCGTGAACAACTTCAACTATGGGATGACGGGCGGCCAGTGCGGGCCCACCACGCCGCTCGAGGGACGCACGACGACGACCCCGTTTGGCAACTTCGAGCACCCGTTCAACCTCGTCCACCTCGCCGCCTCGGCCGGGGCGAGTTACGTCGCGCGGTGGACAACGCTCGACGGCCGCCGCCTCCAGAAGGGGCTCGTGGAGGCGATGGCCCACGAGGGGTTCACGTTCGTGGAGGTCATTTCCCCGTGCCCGACGAACTACGGCCGCCGCAACCGGATCGGGGAGGGCCTGGACGAGCTGCGCTACTACGCAGACCACGCTGTGATCCGCCACGGGGCGGACCCCAAGGAGGCGGAGATCGTGTCTGGGAAGCCTTTCCTCGTCGGCAAATTCGTCGACGTGGACAAACCGACCTATCACGAGATGTACGCGGCGAAGGTGGCGGAGATGGGAGGGAACAAGTGAACTTCGGCAACGAGCTAGCTCTGGCAATCGGCAAGGCGGCGACGATCCTCCCGCCCGATGTCGTGCGGGCGCTTGAGGCGGCCCGCGACCGGGAGGCAGGACCGGCCCGGGTGCAGCTGGAGGCGATTCTGGAGAACGTGCGGATCGCTCGGGAGGGCAAGGTCCCGATCTGCCAAGATACGGGGACGATCACATTCTTCGTCAGACTGGGGACGGGATTCCCCCACCTCCCCGCCCTCGTGGGCGCCCTCCCCGAGGCGGCACGGTTGGCGACGAAGGCGGTTCCTCTCAGGCCCAACACGGTCCACCCCTTCACCGGGAAGAACCCCAGCGACAACACCGGCCGCTACATCCCGGCTGTGACGTGGGAGATGACGGACGGGGACGGAGCGGAGATTCACATCCTCCCCAAGGGCGGGGGGTCGGAGAACTGCTGCGCCCTCAAGATGCTCGCCCCCGGCGTCGGGCTGAAGGGGGTCAAGGCGGCGGTGGTCGAGCACGTGGTGGGCTGCGGGGGTCTCCCCTGCCCGCCGACTGTAGTCGGGGTCGGGATCGGGGGCGGGGCCGACCTGTCCCTGAAGCTGGGGAAGATGGCCCTCCTGCGGCCCCTCGGGCAGCGGCACCCCGAGCCGGAAGTGGCCGCGCTCGAGGCTGAGCTCGAGGAGCTCATCAACGCGTCCGGCGTGGGGCCGATGGGGCTCGGGGGGAAGACGACCGTGTTGGCGGTGCACGCCGAATACGCCCACCGCCACCCCGCGTCGTTGCCATTGGGGATCGTGACCCAGTGCTGGGCCCATCGCCGCGCGACCGTGCGCGTGCGCGCGGATGGACGGATGGAGGTGGCGTGATGGATCGCGTGCTCACAACGCCGATCTCGGAGAAGGATGCCCGCGCCCTGCGGGCGGGGGACGTGATCTACGTCTCGGGGACGATGTTCACCGCCCGCGACGAGGCCCACAAGATGATGCTCGAGCGGGGGAGCCCGCTTCCGGTGGAGGGATTGGCCCTGTTCCACTGCGGCCCAGTGGCCCAGAAGGTGGGCGAGGGGTGGCAGATCCTCGCCGCCGGCCCCACGACCTCAGCCCGGATGGAGCTCTTCGAGGCCGACTTCCTACGTAAGTTCAAGACGCGGGTCATCGTCGGCAAGGGCGGGATGGGCGACAAGACCCTCGCCGCGCTGGGCGAGGTCGGGGCGGTGTACACCCACTTCACCGGCGGGGCGGGGGCGTTGGCGGCGAAGGCCGTGAAGCGGGTGGCGGCCGTCCACTGGCTCGAGGAGCTGGGGATGCCGGAGGCAATCTGGGTGATGGAGGTGGAGCGGTTCGGGCCCCTCGTCGTGGCGATGGATAGCCACGGCAGGTCGCTCTACAAGGAGCTCGCGGTCACCGTGGACAAGAACATGGAAGCGATCCGGGCCCGGATCAAAGGAGGCAAGTGATGCCCGAAAAACCCAACGTCGAGGAACTGCTCGCCAAGGCGAAGGAGCCAGGGCGCAAGGCCCCGGCCTGGCATGCCTTCTACCGGGGCAAGGTCGGCCTGGGCGTGAAGTGCGCCATCACCGGCTACGACGACTTCGCGATCTGGTACACGCCCGGCGTCGCCCAGCCCTGCCGCGAGATCGCCGAAGCCCCGGAGAAGGTGTTCGAGTACACGAACAAGGGGAACATGGTCGCCGTCGTGTCCGATGGCACGCGGGTGCTGGGCCTCGGGGACATCGGCCCCCACGCCGCGCTCCCGGTGATGGAAGGAAAAGGACTCCTCTTCAAGTACCTCGGTGGGGTGGATGCGTTCCCCATCACGCTCGCCACGAAGGACCCTGACGAGATCATCCAGGCCGTGAAATGGATCGCCCCCGCGTTCGGGGGGATCAACCTCGAGGACTTCGCGAGTCCGAAGTGCTTCTACATCCTTGATCGGCTGCGGGAGGAGACGGAGATCCCGGTGTGGCACGACGATCAGCAGGGCACGGCCGCGGTGACGGTCGCTGGGGTCATCAACGCCCTCAAGCTGAAGGGCATCCCCAAGCACAAGGCCCGCATCGCGATGATCGGCGCGGGGGCAGCGGGGATCGCCACCCTCCGTGTCTTGATCGCGTGGGGGGTGAACCCTGGCAACGTGGTGATGACCGATATCAACGGGATCGTTCACCGCGACCGCCCCGATTTCGACACCCTGTTCAACTACACGAAGGACATCGTCGGCCGCACGAACGCCGAGAACCGCCGGTGCGCGAAGGTCGAGGACGCCATCCCCACAGCCATGGAAGGGATGGACATGGTCATCGGCTACTCCAAGCCCGGCCCGGGGACGATCAAGCCGGAGTGGGTGAAGCGGATGGCCAAGGACCCCATCGTCTTCGCGTGCGCCAACCCGATCCCCGAGATCTGGCCCTGGGAGGCCGTGGAGGCGGGGGCGCGGATCGTGGGCACCGGCCGCTCAGATTTCCCGAACCAGATCAATAATTCATTGGGATTCCCCGCCATCTTCCGCGGGACCTTGGACGTGTTCGCAAAGACGATCACCGACGAAATGGCGATCGCCGCTGCGGAAGCGATCGCCAAGAGCGCTGAGGAGAAGGGCCTCCGTGAGGACTACATCGTCCCCTCGATGATGGACCTCGACGTGTTCGTGAATGAGGCGGTGGCGGTGGGCCTGAAGGCGATCGAGCAAGGGGTGGCGCGGCGGGTCCTTACGAAGGCCGAGCTCACGAAGCAGGCCGAGACGATGATCAAGCGGGCGCGGGCCGAGGTGGAGATCCTCCAGAAGCAGGGGCACATCCCGCCCCCGCCGAAGGTGTAGGGCTCCAGGAACGGACGGATAGAGGGCCGGCCCGAGGTCGGCCTTCTTTCTTTGCGAGGCGTACCCCCATCGCTCTCCCCGCACCGCGGACGAGGTGAACCCCGATCTCGGCGGACGTAACGAGGGAAAGGGGCGGCGGGAAGATGAGGTTGGGACCTGATCGGCGGACTGAAAGTTGGGCATGCTCACCATGCAACAAGCAAGGTGTATACTGCACTGTCTCGAAGGAGGTGTCATGGGGAGGTCGGTGTGGATGGCGCTACTGGGCACGGTCGTGTGCTGCGCCCTCCCCGCAGGGGCTGCGGTCAACCTCGACCAGGTGCACTGCTGGGAAGAGAATGGGTACTGTATCCACTATCCTGCGGAGTGGGTCGCGACCAAGGCGAACGACTACACGCTCCTTCTCTCCGGCAAGGCAGGGACGGATTCCTATTACACCACGGTCACGATCGCGAGTTTTGCCTCGACCCTCCTGGGCGGCCGCTACGAGACCGCGCAGGCCCTCCTCAACGCCTACAAGTGTGATCTCGTCTCGGGAAGCTCCATGGTGTGCATCGACGCTACCGGTTACCCCACCGGGACCGGCTACGTCGCCGAGTTCAGCCATGAAGGGGAGACGTTCCGCCAATGGCGCGTCGTGGCGGCACGGGCCGACAATAGGGTGTTCCACTCATGGGCGTTCACCGCTCCTACCGACCTCTTCCCGACCTACCTCCCCCTCGCCGAGGCGATGTACGCATCGTGGACCCTCGATGGTACCTCGGGGGCCATCGGCCCCGGAACCACCGCGACCGGGGCGAGCATCACGATCATCTTCGAGGCCCGGGACCGGATCCGCCGCCTCGCCACGTGCAACAGCGACTCCGACAAGAGCCTCGGCCGCTGCCACACCATCACCTACAGCCTGAACATCACCGCGCCGGGCTACGTCGCCCTGTCGCTCGTGTTTGAGCGGGGACAACAGATTACTGCCACCTTGTACGACGCGGCTGGGAAACGGGTCGCGTTCCGTCCCGGCAACTTCACCGATGTGTACGCCAGTGCCTCCGCCGTGTCGCCTGGCAGGTATACGATCAAGGTGGTGCCAGAGCTGTTTTACGCGGAGTCAGACTTCGAGCTACAGGTTTACTTCAGCACACGTGAATTCTCCATCGACGAGCTCGCGGCCCTGTACGGGCCCCGCAACCGCTACCTCAACCGCTAGCGACGGCACCGCACCTCAGCCAAACGAGGGGACAGGCAGCACCGAGCGACGGGGCGCTCGGTGCACCCCGTCGCTCGGGGAAACGGGACCTCCTTAGCGGCCCATGAGCCCTGGCCCCCCACCTCCCCGGCCATGGGACGCGAACCCTCCCGCTCGCGCGCGGCCAAAACCGGCGCACCCTCCCAGGAGGTCCAGCTGCTCCGGGGTGATTTCCCCATCGGCGACTGCCTGATCGAGCACCGCGTCCAGCGCCCTCCGGGCCTCGATCCTCGCCTTCATCTCTCGCGCCTGGTCCTCGGTGATGGCCCCGGCCGCCAACGCTTCATCGATCATCTCGATCTCCGCCTGGTCGAACGCGGCCCTGAGCGCATCCTGCGTGATCCCGAGGCCCGCGGCCACCTTCGCCCAGAGGTCGGGTCGGGTTGCCGTTGCGGCTACTGTCTGTGCGTCCGTGGTCTGACCGAGCACCACGAACGCCGTGGAGAGCCCGGCCACGAGGGCCAGGACTCCCGTCAGCAAGATCTTCTTCTGCCTTGTCATGGTGGTTCCTCCTTGCCCCCGAGTGCGGAGGCACGACGAGGATCCTCGCGGGCGATGGAGCACCTCCTCCAAACCCGTGGCAGGGATGTGGACGTGGGCGGCCCCGGTTACCCACCGCCCACGGGCGGGAGGAGGGTGAGATGGGCGCCGTCGGAAAGAGGGGTCGCGAACCCCTGTTTGAACTGGACCGCCGCCCCGTTGACGAGGGCCGATATGTGGCGACCGATCCGACCATCGGGTCCGTAGATCCGCGCGCGCAAGAAGGGATACCGTTCCACGAGCGCCGCCACGGCTTCCGCCACGTCCGCCCCGGACGGGAGGTCGAGGGAGATCGGATCCTCACCGATTTCCGTGCGGAACGGGAAGAAGATGTGGACCTCGACCCTCATCGGCCTCCGACGAGCCGCTGCGAGAGAGCACGCTGACGGGGGATGAACTCGAGAAGGCGTTCATCCACAAGCCTCCCCCCCCGCACGCGGACCTCGCCGTCCACCATCACGAGATCGGCGTACTGGGCCCCGCAGTGGACGAGGGCCGCCACGGGGTCGGCCGCGCCAGCGAACTCGAGCGCGGAAAGATCGAACAGGACAAGATCAGCGCACTTCCCCTCTTCAAGAGAACCGATCTCCCCCTCGCGGTGGAGGACGCGCGCCCCGCCGCGGGTCGCGAGCTCGAGCGCCGTGCGGGCGCTCATCGCCTCCGCTCCCTGCTTCACGCGGGCCAAGAGCATCGCCTGCCGTGCCTCGCGGATCATGTTCGAGGCATCGTTGGAGGCGGACCCGTCCACGCCGAGGCCCACCGCCATCCCCTCCCGCAGGACCTCGGGCACAGAGGCGATCCCCGACCCGAGGATCATGTTCGAGCTCGGACAGTGGGCCATCCCCACCCCGGCCCGCGCCAGCCGCTGGATATCGTGCGACGTGAGGTGGACGAGATGAGCGAGCCACACGTCGCTAGCGAGCCAGCCCACATCCTCCAGGTAGTCCACCGGCCGCATCCCGAACTTCGAAAGGCAGAACGCCTCCTCATCGGTCGTCTCGGCGAGGTGGGTGTGGAGGAGGACCCCATGCTCCCGGGCCAGTTCGGCCGTCTCCCGCATCAGCTCCGGGGTCACGGAGAACGGGGAGCAGGGGGCGAGGGCGATCCGCACCATCGCCCCGAACGAGGGGTCGTGCCACTGCGCGATGAGCCGTTCGCTGTCGGCGAGGATCTCCTCTTCGCTCTGGACCACATCCGGTGGGGGAAGGCCGCCCTCGTCGCGGGAGAGCGACATCGAACCCCGGGTGGGATGGAACCGGATCCCCACCTCCCCCGCCGCCTCGATCTCGATGTCGGTGAGCCGCTCCCGCCCGCGGGGGAAGAGGTAGAGGTGGTCGGTGGTCGTGGTGCAGCCGGAGAGGAGGAGCTCACTGCATCCCACGATCGCCGAGGTCCGCACCGCATCCTCGTCGATCCCCCGCCACACCTCGTACAGGAACAGAAGCCAGTCGAAGAGCTTCTTCTCCTGCGCCCCCGGCACGGCGCGGAACAGGGTTTGGTAGAGGTGATGGTGGGTGTTCACCAGCCCCGGGATCATCACCCGGTCGCGGCCGGAGATGACCTCGTCGAACGGCCCCCGCGGGGCAGGCCCGGTCCCCAGGGCGGCGATCCGGTTCTCCGCGACAAGGAGCCACCCCCCCCGGAGTTCACGCCGGTCCCGGTCGAAGGTCGCGATCGCGTCCACGTCGTGGAACAGGATCCTCTTCAGCGAATCCTCCTCAGCTCTCGAGTAAGCCCGGCCTCACAGCGTGAGGTCGGCCCGAGGACAGGCGTCGAGGAACGCCGCGAGGAGGTCGATCGCGGCCTCGATGTCGTCCACATGGGCGGCCTCCACCACGGAGTGCACGTACCGGGTGGGAACGGACAGGGTCACCACCGCCGCCCCTTCCCGCGCCAGCTGGATCGCGCCCGCGTCGGTTCCCCCGCGGGGCAAGATCTCCATCTGGTACGGGATCTTCTTCTCCTCAGCGAGCTCGACGAGGAACCGCACGAGGCCGGGATGGGAGATGGAGGCGGAGTCCTTGAGCTTGATCGCCACGCCCTTCCCGAGCTTCGTGACCTGCTCGTGGGCGGACACGCCTGGCATGTCGCAGGCCAGGGTCACATCGAGGGCGACGCCGATGTCGGGGTTGATCGCGAACGCGCTCGCCCGCGCTCCCCGCAGCCCGACCTCCTCCTGGACCGTCCCCACGAAGTACACATCGGCCTGGTGCTTCTTCAGCCGCCGCACGGCCTCAATCCCCACGTACACCCCAACCCGGTCGTCGAGGGCCTTCCCCGACACGAGGTCCCCAACGCGGGCGAACGACTGGACGAGGGTCACCGGATCCCCCACCCGCACCGCCTTCGCCGCCTTCTTCCCGGGGAGCCCGAGGTCCACGAACAGGTCCTGGATCCGGACCTCCTTCCTCCTCTCCTCGTCGGTGAGGATGTGGACCGGCTTGGTGCCGATGAGGCCGAGGAGGGGCCCCCCTTTGGCGTGGACGGTGACCCGCGCCGCGATGAGGGTGCGCGGATCGAACCCGCCCACGGGCTCGATCCGCAAGAACCCCGTTTCCTCATCCACGTGGGACACGAGAAACCCGATCTCGTCCATGTGGCCAGCCACAACCACCTTCGGGCCCTGGCCCTTCTTGTGGGCGATGAGGTTCCCGAGCCGATCCACTTCCACCGTATCCACATGCCCCTTCAGGGCGCCGCGGACGATCGTCCGCACGTCCTCCTCCCGGCCCGGGACCCCGGCCGCCTCACACAGCTTGCGCAGAAGCTCCACTGACCCCTCCTTTTCTCCCGGCCATGGTATAGGGAAGGCGGCGAGGACACAACTACCGCCCCCTCCTCATGGGCGCTAGAATGAAACTCAAGGAGCCCGAGATGATCCCGGTGCGCGATGGTCAGCCGAGTGGGGTCGTGCCCTACGTCACGATCGTCCTCATCGTCCTCAACGTGGCCGCGTTCCTCTACACCCTGAGCTACTCGGATAGCCGGCTCGTGTTCCTCGATGGCTGTGAATGGGAGACGACGTTCGGACAGTCCGCCCCGGGGTTCGACCCCGTCATGTACCGCCGGTACGGGCGGGGCTGCCTCTACCCCGTCACGGAACGGGATCAATTTGTGATCCGGTTCGGGCTGATCCCCGCGGAGCTCTGGTCGGGGACGGACCTCGCGCCTACGGTGCCGTTCCCGATTTGGGTCACGATCCTCACCTCGATGTTCCTCCACGGAGGGTGGCTCCATCTCCTGGGGAACATGCTCTACCTCTGGATCTTCGGGGACAACGTCGAGGCCGCCCTCGGGCGGGGGAGGTTCCTCCTCTTCTATCTTCTCACCGGGATGGGGGGGGCGGTGCTGCAGGCAGGAGTGAGCGCCCACTCCACGATCCCCATGATCGGGGCGTCAGGGGCGATCGCCGGGGTTCTGGGAGCCTACCTCGTCCTCTTCCCATGGGCCCGCGTGCTCACTGTGGTCCCCCTGTTCATCTTCCTCCATTTCATGGAGATCCCGGCGCTCCTGCTCCTCGGGTTCTGGTTCCTGCTCCAGCTCTTCTCGGGCCTCGCTGACCTCGGGGGGGCGGAGGGGGTGGCGTGGTTCGCCCACATCGGTGGGTTCATCGCGGGAGCCCTCCTCGTGTTTCCCTTCAAGCGGCGGGAGGTGGTCCCGGGCCTCGTGACCTGGTGGCGGTGGCAGCGCCACCGCCAGTCCTGGCGGTGACGGTGGGGAAGGTCCTCGGGATCGACGAAGCGGGGCGGGGGGCGGTGCTCGGGCCCCTCGTCGTCGCGGGGATATGCGTCGCGGAGGAGGACCTCCCGGGGCTATGGGAGCTGGGAGCGCGCGACTCCAAGCGTGTCCCGCGCGGGAAGAGGTGCGCTTTGGTGCGGGCGATCGCGCGGTCGGGGGTCCGGGCGAGGGCGGTCGTCGTCCCGGCCGCAGCAGTGAACCAGGAGAACCTCACCTCCCTCGAACGAGATGCCGCCCTGCGGATCGCGTCCATCCTCTCCCCGGACCGGATCGTGATGGATACCCCGGTCGGGCCGCGGGCCATCCCCCAGTTCAGGGATTCCCTCTCCGTCCGGTCGGGGCTCCCCCCGGAGGGGATCTCGGTGGTCCCCAAGGCGGACCGCGACCACCCGGCCGTCGCGGCGGCCTCGCTCCTGGCGAAGGTGGTGCGGGATGGGTACGTGGTCGCCCTACACCGCCAGTTCGGGGACTTCGGGTGGGGCTACCCCGGGGAGCCTAAGGTCCAGCGGTACCTCGCTTCGTGGCTGGCCGATGCGGGAACCCTCCCCCCGATCTGCCGCACCCGGTGGCGATGTGTCCAGGAGCTCCTTGCGCCGCACCCCAGAGTTGCACCCCAGCCGAATCCAAGGGAGAATGGGCGAAATTGCGGTGAGAGGATGAGAAGGAGGGACTCATGCCCAAGCGCACCTACCAACCCCATCGTCGGCGCCGGTACCGCGTCCACGGGTTCCTGGCCCGCAGGCGGACACCGGCCGGACGGGCCGTGCTCGCCCGGAGGAGGAACAAGGGACGCCACCGGCTGACGCCGGCGTGACGCCCGGCAGAGGAGGAGCTTGACCAAGAAGCGCGTGTACGAGATCGCCCGTGACCTCGGGATCCCTTCCAAGGACCTCCTGGAGGCCCTCGTCGCATTGGGGATGCCCGGATTGAGAGCGGTGAGCACGGTGACCGACGAGGAGGCGGACCTCATCCGCGAGTTCTTCCGGGAGCGGGTCCCCCCCACCCCCAGCGAGGCCCCCGCGGAAGCGAAGGCCCCTCCGAAACCGCGCGGGACGCCCCGCCCGCCCGTCGTGGCCGTGCTGGGCCATATCGATCACGGGAAGACAACCCTCCTCGACGCGATCCGCAAGGCCCACGTTGCCGCAGCGGAAGCGGGGGGGATCACGCAGTCCATCGGGGCCTACCAGGTGTCCGTCCACGGACGCCTCATCACGTTCATCGACACCCCCGGCCACCGCGCGTTCACGGCGATGCGCGCTCGTGGGGCGCAGGTCACGGACATCGCCATCCTCGTCGTGGCGGCCGATGACGGGGTGATGGCCCAGACCCTGGAGGCGGTGGACCACATCAAGGCAGCCGGCGTGCCGATGATCGTCGCCATCAACAAGATGGACAAGCCCGGTGCGAACAAGGACCGCGTCCTCCAGGACCTCGCCAAGCTCGGGTACACCCCGGAGGAGTGGGGGGGGACGACGGTCACGGTTCCCGTCTCCGCCCTCACTGGGCAGGGGGTGGATGAGCTTCTGGAGATGATCCTCCTCGTGGCGGATATGGAGGGGATCTACGGGGATCCGGAGGGGGAGCTTGAGGCGACGATCATCGAGTCGAACCTCGACCCGACCCGGGGACCGCTCGCGACGGTGGTGGTGAAGAACGGGACCCTCCGGGAGCGGGACGTGCTCGTGGCGGGGAGCACGTGGGGCCGGGTGCGGGCTCTTCTCGATCACCGGGGCGAGCGCGTCGCCGCCGCCGGCCCGGGAACGCCGGTCCAGATCCTCGGCTTGGATGGTGTCCCCCCGGCAGGGGAGGCGGTCGAGCGGATCGAGAACCCCAACGAGGCCCGCCGCATCGCGGCAGAGAGGGCGCGGGCCACCGCGGAGGCGCGGCGGGCAGTGCGGGCCCCCAAGACGTTCGAGGAGCTCATCCAGATCGCCCAGACGAAGAAACTCGTCGTGGTGCTCAAGGCGGCGAGCACGGGCGCCCTCGACGCGGCCAAGCACGAGCTGGGGACGCTCAAGGCCGATGGGGTGGAGCTCGAGCTCCTCCACGCCGGCGTGGGGCCGATCACGGAGTCCGACGTCCTCCTCGCCGCGGCGGAGGAGGAAGGCCAGCCCCTCGTCGTCGGGTTCACGGTGCGGGTGGATGGCAAGGCGGCGCGGCTGGCCGAGCAACGAAACGTCCCCGTGCGGACCTACGACATCATCTACGACCTCACCCAGGACGTGGGGCGGGCCCTGCGCCGGCTGCTGGGGCCCGAGCTCCGGGAGACGAAGGTGGGCGAGGCCGAGGTCCTACAAACGTTCGACATCGAAGGCGTGGGCCGGGTCGCGGGGTGCTCCGTCCGCGCGGGGCGCGTCGTGCGGGGGGGGAGGGTCAAGGCGTTCCGCAATGGGGAAGAGGTGTTCGTGGGGGAGATCGCATCCCTCAAACGGTTCACCGACGACGTGCGTGAGGTGCAGGCGGGCCGGGAGTGCGGGATCCGCATTCGCGATTGGAACGACGTTCGTCCTGGGGACACCCTCGAGATCTACACCGTCGAGGAAGTCCTGGTCTAGAGCGATGCCCGTGGGCGTGCTTCAGGTGCGGCTGAGGCTCCCCGGTCCGCGGACCCTGAAGGAGAAGCGGTCGGTGGTGTCACCGGTCCTCGCCCGGGCGAGGCGGGAGTTCAACGTGTCAGCAGCGGAACTGGATAGCTTGGACGACCCCAAGACCGCGGTCCTCGGGTTCGCTTGCCTCTCCAACGCTCGTCAGCACACCGATGAGGTGCTGATGAAGCTCCTCGACACGCTCCACGGAAGCCGGGACTACTATATCGAGGGGCACGACCTCTCCATCCTGTGATGCCCACCCACAACCGCTCCCGGCTCGTGGCCACGATCGCCCGCGAGGTCGCCGCGATCCTCGAGTTCGAGATCAAGGACCCCGCCCTCCGCGTCGCGTTGCCCACCGTGATGGGGGTGAGGCTCTCCCCGGATGGGGAGGAGGCGGTGGTGGCGGTGGCCCTCCAGGGGGTGCCCGCGGACCAGGAGAAAGCCCGTGCTGCCCTGGCCCACGACCGCGCGTTCATCCGGGCCCGGCTCGCCCGCCGCCTCTCCGTGCGCCGGGTGCCCAAGCTCACGTTCGTGCTCGCGAACCCGCTCGGCTGCACCGTGCCGATGAGAGGAGAGAACGATGGCTGAGATTCGGATGTCGGTGCTTCCGCTGGCCTCGGGCCTGCACGGCGCGGTGGAGGACCTGGCGCGCCCCGTGTTCGAGGCGTTTCGGGAGCGGGCAGCCGTGGAGCTGGTCGCGGCGGAGGAAGAGGCGATCGCGGCTGAGCCGGCCCACTTCCTCCTCATCCTCACCGGGGGGACGGAGCGGCAGGCCCTCGCGTTCGCCGAGCGGGTGCATGGGCCGATCGTCCTCCTTGCGCACCCCGGCCACAACTCCCTCCCGGCGGCGCTCGAAATCGCGGCTCGCCTGCGTCAGGACCGCCGCCCGGTGCGGCTGTCCCATCTCGGGGCGGAGGAGGTAGCTCTCCCCATCCTGGGGCAAGCGGTGGGCCTCGCCCGGAACCTGAGGGGGAAGGTGGTGGGGCTGGTCGGGGAGCCCTCTCCGTGGCTCGTGGCCAGCTCACCGAACCCGGACGCGCTCGCGGACAAGCTCGGATGGAGCGTGCGTCCATTCCCGCTCGATGCCGTCCTTGCCCGCCTGCCGAAGGAAGGGACGGCCCCGATCGGAGGGGAGGGAGAGGGGATCGGGGAGGGGGAGCGAACGATGGCGGGCCGCGTCCACGCTGCCTTGGCACAGCTGGTGGAGGACGAAGGGTTGGACGCCCTGACCATCGCCTGCTTTGGGCTCCTCCCCCACCGGATGACCGCGTGCTGGGCCCTGGCGTGCTTGTCCGATGCCGGGATCCCGGGAGGGTGCGAAGGGGACCTACCGGCGCTGCTGGCGCTGATCGTCGCGCAGGAGCTGACCGGCGGCCCGGGGTTCCTCGCCAACCCTGCCGACCTCGACCTCAAACGGGAGCTGCTCATCCTCGCCCACTGCACGGTGCCCCTCTCCCTCGTCGCCTCCTACCGCCTGCGAACCCACTTCGAGTCAGGGCTCGGCCTCGCCGTGGCGGGGCGGGTCCGCCCTGGCCCGTACACCCTCGTCCGGTTTGGGGGGAAGGGATTGGAGGAGGGGTTCTTCGTCGAGGGGTCCGTCCTCCCCGAGCACCCACATCGGGAAGACCTCTGCCGGACCCAAGTCGCCTTCAAGATGCCCAAAGGAGCGCTCGCGCGCCTCCTCCGCGAGCCCCTCGGTAACCACCACGTCCTCGTCCCCGGCCACCACCGGGCCGTCCTCGCCGCGTTCCGGGACCTCTTCCTCGCCCGCTAGAACAGCCCCTTCGATCCAACGGTGAGGATCCACGTCTTGGTGGAATCACCGGGGTCCACCTCCCCCAACTTGAGGCCGACGTTCACGAGGACCTCGCGCGACACGGGGAAGTAGAGGATGATGTTCCCCATCCCCAGCCCGAAGACGGATCCGCTCTCGCGACTAAAATATGCCGATAGCTGGAATCGGCCTGGGTTCCCACAGCACGGAACCACCGGCCCCTCCAGCTGCCACAGCTCGAAGAACTGGGCGTACCCCGTGACAGAGGAATCCCGGAGCGGGTTGAACGCGGTCGCGAGGCGCAGGGTGTAGCCGCTAGCGAGCTCGCACTTGATCTCGATCCCGTAGAGGTCAAAGCCCGACAGTCCGAACCCTGTCTCCGGCGTGGCCAGGGCCACCAGCGGCCTGACACACGCGACGAAGCCTGAGCTCACCCGCAGTGTCGGCTCGATCGTCTTCTCGGCCACGGTGAACGTGGCCTCGATGTCGAAGAAGGTCTGGATGGTCCCGCACCCCGGGCATGGGATCTCGACGTCCTTGACGAGGAAGCTCAGGTGATCGAACCCGGCTTTCGTCTGCAGGTACTCCAGTTCCCAGTTCGTGGGGCACCCGGTGCAGATCCAGGGCCCTTTCACGAGGAGGCGGTACTCCCCGAAGGTGGGGGTGAGGGTGAGGAACTTGACGCGGCTGTCGAACGAGAACGGCCCCACAGTCCCCTGGACCTGGAACGTGGTGTAGGAATCAAGCTCCGGGTTGGTGGCCGAGAAGTAGAAGGTGGAGGACCACGTTGCGCCGAGGAGCGTTGTGGATGCGTTGAGGGTCCAGTGCTTCAGCCCGGGGACGGTGGGATCGAACTCCAGCGTGGACGTGATGGGAAGGCGCCACGGGCTCGGCCGGGTGCCCTCGAGCTCGATCCGCGTCGTGCCCACAAACGACATGAACCCTGCGTCGGTCCAGGTCGCGCGCAGCGCCTGCTCGAAGTAGGCAAACCGGGCCTGAACACCGAAGACGAACCGGTAGCTATCCAGGGTGAACGTCGGGCCGGACCAGCCAAGCTCCGCCTCGCTGGTGAACACGAATGGGCTCATCGGGGCCCCGGGTGAAACGACGACGAGCTGCACCGTCCCCAGATCCCACTGCCCTTGGTCGGTCTGGACGAGGTAGTGCACCCAATCCGTCCCGGAGAACCCAGGACGGGGGATGTAGGTGAGGTAGGGAGGGATCCCAACGAGCACCCCCTGGGTGGGGAGTTGAAGGATCGTGTACGCCAGGTCCTGATCCCCCGTGGCGAGAACAAACAAGGTGGGGGTGTCGAAAGGGACAAACACCACTTGCAGCGGAGCGTCGGCCGCCCACCCTGAAAAAGCCATCAAGACCGCAGCCGCTATGCCCATGATCCTGAACGCACGCATGTTCATCCTCCTTGGCCCTCACGCGGGGCACCAGTAGCGAGATGGGGGCCCTCGTTGGGTGTTCCCTTCAGCGCAATGAGGAATGAGAACGCCTCACGGTGCTTGACCACGGTCAGAAGGTAGGCCCCTGCTGGCAGGGACCGCGTGGCGACATGAAGCAACCCGGCGGCGTCCCAGTCCGTAGCCGGTGACTCAAGGTGGACGCCCTCAGCTCCCACCCACCACATGCCCACCCAGCTCACCTCTCCGCCCGGAGGGAGGAGCACTGGGATCACCTCCCCGACGGCGAAGACCACCGGGCGTTCGGTGAAGATGTACCACACCCGGACCTGCTGGCCGGCAAGATGCGCCGCGAGTTCGGCCAGGCCTACCTCGGAAAGCGCGTTGGCCTCGCCGATGTAATGAGTGGGGATCTGCGGCGCGACACAGAGCCTGACCAGCCCAAGGTCGATCGCCCCATAGGGGTCGGCCACGGAGAAGGTGATCTCGTCCGTTCCCCAAGAGCCCGGCTCGGGGATGTAGGTCAGGTGGGGAGGATTCCCCACCAACTGCCCCTGGTGGGGACCACCGAGGACAGTGAAAACCAGCGGATCACCGTTGGGGTCAGAAGCAGCCAGCGTAAACGATACCGGCACGGCGGGGATCGCGTCCACCACCATGAGCTCGGCCCGCGGAGGGAGGTTGGGCTCCGCCCCCAGGCCCGCGCACGCCAGAGGTACCACGAGGGAAATCACGACAAGGGCTCGTTCCACCATGGAAGACATGGTTGCCGGTCCTCGTTACCTTGAACCCGGCGGCGGGGCAGGTTCCGACGGAAGATGGTGAGGTACGGTAAGGAGTTAGTTCCGTGATACAGGCTACGCTACTTCCGATCGTTCGGAATAGGTGCGTGGGAAACGCGGCGGACCCTAGCGCTCCCGTTCCGGCCCGCGATCTCACAGCGTGGACACAGAAAAGGTCTGGCGAATCGAAAGATGCAGCGCCGTGCCCCACGCCAACCGTCTCGTAATCAGGCCTGGGCGCGCTTTCTAGAAGTCCTTTCACAACCATCCTCAAGCAGCTGAGGAGGCACGCTACGGTGAAGAATGCAGCATACATCGAGATCAACCGCTCGTAGCGCACGAGGAGGTGGCGGAAGTTCCCCACCCAGGCGAAGGTTCACTTTTCCCCATGCTGCCAGCCTAGCAACCGAGTCAGGAGTTGTGAAACTGCTTTTGGTACATCCAACCAGCACCCACAGCAGAAGGCCTTTCTCGCTGCGAATCTCTCCCCAGGTGCGAGCGCTCCACTCGGCCGCCTTTCTCCTTCCCATGCCGCCGAGCCTGCCTAAGAGGAGCACCGCCTCCTCCAACTGCCTTCTCTCCATGGTCTCTTCCTGGCGACGATCTCCTGGCGCACCAAGGAATAGTCGGTTTCCTTCCCCTCTTCCCTCGTGTATACTTCCTCCTTCAGCCGATGAACCCAAGGTACGTGCGCGAGAGGATCCTGAGTGGGCCCATCCTCCCGACGATGCTCCTCCTTGCCTGGCCGGCGATGCTCACCGGGGCCGTGCAAGCGCTGTACAACCTCGTGGATGCGTTCTGGCTCGGGAAGTTGAGCACGGCGGCGATGGCCGCGCCGGGGATGGCCTGGCCGATCCTGTTCTTCTTCATGTCGTTCGCCGGCGGGTTCCAGGCTGCCGGGACGGCGTTCGTGGCCCAGCACTACGGGGCCCACGACCAGAAGGGAGCAGAGGAGTCAGCAGGACAAATCTTGGGCTTCCTTGCCCTGGCATCGGTCGTCCTCGGAGCGACCGGGTTCGCGGCTGCCCCTGCGGTGCTGCGTCTCATCCGCGCGCCGGAGGATCTCTTCCCTCTGGCACTCCTCTACCTCCGGATCGAGTGCGCAGGGCTCCCGTTCATGTTCCTTGCCCAGGCGTTCGGCGGCCTCATGGTGGGGTTGGGGAACACCCGCCTCATGATGTACCTACACGTTTCCTCGCTTATTCTGAACGCAGTGCTCGACCCTCTCCTCATCTTCGGCTGGGGGCCCTTCCCGGAGTGGGGGGTGGCCGGCGCGGCACTTGCGACCATCCTCTCGCGCGTTCTCATCGCTCTGGTCGGGTTGACGATCCTCTTCTCTGGCCGGGCGGGGCTACGGATCCACTTGAGGAACCTCCGGCCGCGCCGCGCCCAGCTCTTCCCCATCCTGCGGGTGGGCCTCCCCAACGTCCTCGATCAGACGAGCACCTCGCTTGGATTCGTGGTGATGATGGGGCTCGTGTCCGGGTTCGGGACGGCGGTCGTGGCCTCCTACACTGTGGGGAACCGGTTCATCAACCTCGTCAATGTGATCAGCTTAGGAGCAGCGAGCTCCCTCGTGGCGATGATCGGCCAGAACCTGGGGGCCGATCAGACCGAGCGGGCGGAGGCGATCGCCCGCCGGGGGATCGGGGCCACGTTCCTCGCCCTGATCGGGGTGTACTTCGTGACCTTCTTCCTGCGCCGCCCGCTATTCAGCGTGTTCGTGGCCGACCCCGAGGTGATCCGGGAGGGCAGTTGGTTCATCGCCGTATTCGGGACCTCGATCCCGTTCTTCGGCCTGTTCGATGGAGCGGCGGCCACGTTCCGCGGCTCGGGCCACACCGTGCCGCCGATGGTGATGTCCATCGTCCGGCTGTGGGTGCTGCGGATCCTTTTATCCTGGGCCCTTGCCTACCCGCTTGGGTTCGGGACGACGGGGATGTGGGCGGGGATGGCCTTGAGCAATTTCCTGGCGGGGATCGCCCTCGTCCTGTGGCTCGGGCGCGGGACGTGGAAGAAGAAGGTCATCCGCGTCCCAATGGCCGCCCAGGGGGCTGCCGAGTGAAGGCCAGTTCAACCGAGGCCAACCGTCGTAGCGTGGCGAGCTCCTCCCGGTCCCCCAACTGCGCCCGGCGCACCGCCCGGCGGAGGATCTCGATCGTCCGATCGTAGGTCCCCCGGTCCACCGGGTAGGGGATCCCATCCTTCCCGCCGTGGGCGTAGGCGAACCGGGCCGGATCGCGGAACGAGACGGGCGTGCCGTAGAGGAGCTCGGCCAGCAGGGCGAGAGCCCGCAGGCCCTTCGCCCCCACCCCCCGGGCGCCGAGGAGCCCCGCAAAGTCCGTCGCCTCGCTCGCATAGGAGGAGAGGAACACCGTGCGCAACCGCTGGGGGTCGAGATCGGAGACGAGGAGGGCATGCCGACGGGGGAGGGTCAGGGCCTGCAAGCGCGAGAGCTCGCTCACCAACCGCTCCGGCGGCTCGTGGGCGAGCTCGGGGATTGCCCTCCGCACCCCGTCCGATTCCCGCGCTACGAGGTTGAGGACAAGATCGGACCGCGGCCCCACGATCCCGGCGTGGGGCTCGCACACGAAGTCCGCAACGGCCTCGGAGTTCCAGTGGTAGCGGCGGGCCAGGCCTGTCTTCTCGTTCATCCCCTGCTGGACGACGCACCACCGCCCTGCCCGGTCGAAGAAAAGCGCGTGGTGGTAGATCTGAAACCCGTCCTGAAGGGCGGCGGAGTCCACCTTGGCCACCATCCGCGACGCGTAGATGAGCGGCCCTGGCTCGACGGCGAGCCGCGGCGCGGCCTCCGCGATCTCCAGCGGCGTTCGCCGCGAGGCAGCCCCCTTGCCCCCTGCTCCGTACAGGCCGATCTCGTCCCCCACCGCGCGCAGCGCCTCCTTCACCGCCCCGCAGGTGGTCGTGGTGAGGCCGCTCGAGTGCCAGTCGAAGCCGAGGAGGGACCCCAACGCTTGAAACCAGCGAGGGTCGGAGAGCCGGGCCAGCACCCCTTCTGTCCCGAACTCGTCGGCAAGGGCGAGGACGATCTCCCGCGACAGGAGGACCATCCGCGCAAACAACCACCGCGGGGCATGGCCCCCGTGGAGGGGAAGGTCTACGGTCCCTGTGTGTCCCACCATCGGCGACCATGGTAGCCACTGTTCCTTGCCCGGCAAGCGACCGGGCCGCTACACTCGCCCTGAGATGGATCGCCAGGACGTGGTGGCCTTCCTCGACGAGCTCTTCCCGCCGGCGCTTGCGGAGGACTGGGATCGGTCCGGGCTCCAGGTGGGGCCGGTCGAGGGATCGTGCCAGCGGGTCGTGGTCGCCCTCGACCTCAGCCTCGCTGTCGCGCGCGATCTGTCCTGCGTGGATCTCGTCGTGACGCACCATCCGCTCCTGTTCCGCCCCCTCGACCGCCTCCTCCCCGGGACGCCCCGCGGGGAAAAGCTCCTCTCCCTCCTCCGCTCGGGGACGGCCTGCTATTCCGTGCACACCCCCTACGACATCGCCTGGGGAGGGCTCGGCGAGGTGCTGGCCGGGGTCCTCGGCCTTGTTTCCCTGCGGCCCCTCTCCCCCCGGGGGAGGCTCGTCAAGCTCGCCGTGTTCGTGCCCCGCGGGCACGAGGACCGCGTGGCGGAGGCTCTGTTCGAGGCGGGAGCGGGGGAGATCGGGCGGTATGGCCACTGCTCGTTCCACGCCCCTGGGATCGGCACGTTCCTCCCGCGGGAGGGATCGCATCCGTACCTCGGGGAAGTAGGGCGGGAGGAGCGGGCCGACGAGGTGCGGTTGGAGACGGTGGTCCCCGTCGAGCGCCTTCCCGCTGTGCTCGCCGCGATGAAGAGGGCCCACCCCTACGAAGAGGTGGCCTACGACGTGTACCCTCTGGAGAACCCGTCTCCCCAGCATGGACTGGGCAGGGTGGGGGATCTGCCGCAACCGGCCTCGGGTTCCGACGTCGTCTCCCAGTTCGGTCGCGCGCTGGGCGGGGTCGAGCCGCACGCCGTGTACGGGGACCTGGAGCGGGAGGTGCGGCGGATCGCCCTGTGCGGGGGAAGTGGAGGGGGCCTGTGGGAGAGTGCGTTGGCCTCAGGCGCTGACCTCTTCCTCACGGGCGAGATCGGCTATCACGATGGAAGCGAGGCGTCCGAATCCGGTCTCGCCGCGGTCGCGTTCGGCCACCGGGAGACGGAGTGGCCGTTCGTGGGCCACGTGGGCCGCCTCCTCCGCGAGCGCTTTCCGGACCTGGTGGTGATGGAGCGATGAGCGAGGCCCTGGCCCAGCTTCTCTCCCTCGCCGAGGCCGATGCGGGCCTGCGCACGCTCGCCGGGCGCCTGGCCGACCTCGACAGGGAGGAGGCGCGGCTCCGGAGCCGCCTCGCTAGCGAGGAGGAAGCGTTCCGTCGCCGCCAGGAGGGCCATCGCGCCCTCCGGCTCTCCGCCCTCGCCAAGTCAGGCGAGGTGGATTCTACCGACGAGAAGATCCGCGCCTACCAGCACAAGCTCGACCACGACATCATCCCCTACAAGGAGATGGAGTACTTGCGGGAGCAGGTGGCCTTCCTCCGCGGGCAGCTCGACACCCTGGCCGATGAGGCGCTCCAGCTGATGGCGGAAGCGGACGCCGACGAGGGGAAGCTACGGGAGGAGGCGATCGCACATGAGGGGCGGCGGCGGGAGCTCGAGGAGGAGCTTGGTGCGCTCGCCCGGCGGCGGGCCGCGATCCTGGCCGAGCAGGATGCCCTCCGCGTCAGGCGCGACGAGATCTTCCAGCGCGTCCCCCCACACCTCCGCGGACACTATGAACGGCTCCTGGGAAGCGGGGGGAGCCCCGTGGTGCCGGTGGTGGGAGGGATGTGCGGCGGGTGCCACCTCCGCCTCGTCGAGACCACGGTGGAGAAGGTGAAGTCCGAGCGGGAGGTCGTGACCTGCGAGCACTGTTCGCGGTTCCTTTACTTGCCTCCGTCCTAGCAGCGGCCGAGCCTCTGCCCGAACAGGTCGGCGCGATCAACGACTACGGCCAGACCCTCGAGCGGGCGGATCGCGAGCAGCTGGAGAGCCTCATCAGTTCCCTCAAGGAACGCGGGGTGTCGCTCGTCTACCTCGCGAGTTGGCACGATCCGTTCGGGGACGTTGAACTGTATGCGCGGGCGATCTTCTCCGCATGGCGACTCCCCACAGACGCTCTCCTCGTCGTGTTCCTGCGGGGCGAGGACCGGAGGTGGCAGGTCGCCGCCCGTGCCGGGGAGAGGGTAGCCCCCCTCCTCCCCCAGCCAGAGTGGGAGGAACTCCTCGCGGAGGCACGGGTCACAGCGAACCGCGCCCGGCCTGCGTTGGCCGTGAAGAACCTCGCCACGGGCTTGCTCTCCCTTCTCACGACGGGGCGGCAGGAGCGTCAAGGGGGGCGGCGGTCGTGGGCTTGGGCCTACGCGGTGGCGGGGTTGATCGGGATTGGGGCGCTCATCCTCGCCGCGCGCGCGTTCCTCTGTCCCCACTGCCTGCGCCCCCTCAGGCGGCGGCCCTCGCTCAGGGGTATACTATGGGTGTGCCCTCGCTGTCGGTACACGAGGGCGAGCCGGCGGTAGGGAGACGGCCAGGGGGCCGCGGGGGAAACCCTGAGGAAGGTCCGGACTCCGCCGGGCAGGCTGCTCGGGGCAACCCGAGAGGGGGCGACCCCTGGAAAGTGCCACAGAGAACAGACCGCCAACGGCCTTTCCTACTTCCTCTCTCCCCACAGGGGAGAGGGTGGGGGGAGGTGCGGGCAAGGGTGAAACGGTGGGGTAAGAGCCCACCGCCGGAGAGAGATGCCGCTCTCCGAAGGAGAGCGATCTCTTCTGGGCCGCGAGGCACCCGGGCACGGTAAACCCCAGTCGGAGCAAGGCCAAATAGGGAGGCGGTTGAGGATGGCCCGTCCGATGCCTCCGGGTAGGCCGCCTAGATGAATGGCCCCCCACGACAGAATCCGGCCTACGGCCCTCTCCCTCACCCCGGCCACCATTTGACGCGAAGGAGGTAGCTCATGTTGTGGCTGTTTTACCCAGAGACGCTGCTCGTGCTTCTCCCCGCCCTCGTCCTCGCGATCTATGCCCAGTACAAGGTGCGGAGCACCTACGCGAAGTACAGCAACGTGCCCCTCCAGCGGCGGATCAGTGCGGGCCAGGCTGCCGAGGTGATCCTGCGCGAGGCGGGGGTGAGCGGGGTCAAGATCGAGACCACGAAACAGACCCTCGGCGACCACTACGATCCCCGCTCCAAGGCTCTGCGGCTCTCCGCTCCCAACTCGCCCTCCGTCGCCGCGGTGGGGGTGGCCGCTCACGAGGCAGGCCACGCCATTCAACATGCCCAGGACTACGCCCCGCTCGCCCTCCGCTCGACGATCGTCCCCGTGGCGAACTTCGGAAGCCAGCTCGCGTTCCCACTTTTCGTCATCGGGCTTCTCTTCCAGTCCGAGCTCTTCGTCAACATCGGGATCATCTTGTTCTCCGCAGCTGTGCTGTTCACCCTCGTCACGCTGCCCGTCGAGTTCAACGCCTCACGGCGGGCAATTGCGGCGTTGAGCTCAAGCGGGATCGTGACCCAGGAGGAGCTGGGCGGGGTGAAGCAGGTCCTCACTGCGGCTGCCCTGACCTACGTCGCCGCGGCGGCGATGGCGGCGTTGCAGCTCCTGTCCATGCTCCTCATCTCCAGGCGCCGTCGGTAGTGAAGCTCGCCGCCTCGGTCCTCGCCGCGGACTTCGCCTGCCTCGCCCACGAGGTGGAGCGGGTCGCGCCGGCGGTGGACCTCCTCCACCTCGACGTGATGGACGGGCACTTCGTCCCCAACCTCACGTTCGGCCCGCCGGTCGCGAATGCGTTGCGGAAGCGCACTTCGCTCCCGTTCGCGATCCACCTCATGATCGAGCGCCCGATCCGCTACGCGCGGGAGTTCCGGGTCGGCCCGGAGGACTCGATCACGTTCCACGTCGAGGCGGCCGACCCGCCAGAGGAGGCGCTGCGCGCGATCCGGGACCTCGGGTGCAGGGTGGGGATCTCATCCCGCCCGCGGACGCCGCTCGCGGAGGTGTTTCCGTACCTTGGACGGGTGGACCTCGTCCTCGTGATGAGCGTCGAACCCGGGTTCGGGGGCCAGGCGTTCCTCCCGGACGCCGTGGGACGGATTCAGGCTCTGCGCCGGGAGATCGGGGCACGGCCGGTGGAGATCGCCGTGGACGGGGGGATCGGCCCCGGGAACGTGCGGAACGTGGTCGAGGCTGGGGCGGACGTGATCGTCGCCGGATCGGCGATCTTCGGGACGCCCGATCCCCACGCGGCAGCGCTCGAGTTATGGACGAGAGCAGGACGCACGAAGCGTTCATGAGGCGGGCCCTTGACCTCGCCCAACTCGGGGCGGGGTGGACCCGCCCCAACCCGCTCGTGGGGGCCGTGGTGGTGAAGGAGGGCCAGGTCATCGCCGAGGGCTACCACGCCGTATGCGGCGGCCCCCACGCTGAGGCGGTGGCGCTCCTCGAGGCCGGGGCGAGGGCGCGGGGAGGGGACCTCTACCTCAACCTCGAACCGTGCGTTGCGTTCCCGGGGAAGAAGACCCCGCCGTGCGTGGATGCGATCCTCCAGGGCGGGATCAAGCGGGTGATTGTGGCCACAGCTGATCCCAACCCGCACGTGAGCGGCCGCGGCCTGGCCCGCCTGCGGGAGGCGGGGGTCGCGGTCGTGGAGGGGGTGCTGGCCGACGAGGCGCGGCGCCTGAACGAAGTCTTCTTCCACTGGATCCGCACGCGGACCCCGTTCGTTGTCCTGAAGCTCGCCCTGAGCCTCGACGGGAAGATCGCCACCCGGACTGGGAGGTCGCGCTGGATCACCGGGCCTGAGTCGCGGCGACGGGTCCATCTGCTGCGGGCGCGGTACGGGGCGATCCTCGTTGGGGTGGGCACCGTGCTCGCCGATGATCCGTCGCTCACCGTCCGCGAGGTGGAAGGGCCCCAGCCGCTGCGGGTCGTCCTCGACTGCGAGGGGCGGACTCCTCTGACGGCGAAGGTCCTGTCAGGCGAGGCGAGGACCGTCATCGCGACCAGCGATCGGATGCCACCCAAGACCGAGGCCGAGCTCAGGGCGCGGGGGGCCGAGGTGTGGCGCCTCCCCGCAGAGGGGGACGGGGTAGACCTCGGCGAACTCCTCCGTCGGTTGGGGGTGGAGACGGACTCGCTCCTCGTCGAGGGTGGGTCGGAGGTGGCGGGGTCATTCCTCTCCGCGGGGTTTGTCCACAAGATCGCGTTCTTCTATGCCCCCGTGATCCTCGGCGGGCGGGATGCCGTCCCTGCGGTGGGCGGGGAGGGCGTGGACGATCCCGCTCAGGCGATCCGGGTTTGCGACCTTTCGATCGAGCGCGTCGGCGACGACTTCCTCGTCACGGGCTACCCGGCGGGAGATGCGTGAGCGAGAAGGGCTGAATGCACGAAACAACTTGCTTCGTGCGCATCCTAGGTAGGCTGAGGCAAGCCCTGAAATAAACGGTCCACTATGGACAAGCGCTAACCCATGATGGAGACAAGGAAAACGCCACCGGACACGAACAGGAGCCCGATAACCGCCCGGAGGGAGGGCCGTTCGTGCAGGAGCAGGATGCTGAACAGGAAGGAGAACAGGGTTGTCGAGCCGCGGACCGGGGCGAGCACGCTGGCCGGAGCGAGGGAGAGGCCGGAAAGCCAGAGGAGCCAGCCGAGGAAGAAACCGGCGAACGCGCTCTGAAAGGCTATCCCCAGGCCCTTGGGGGACGAGTGGAGGTGACGCCTTTGCCAAATGGCCAGGAGTCCCCAGCTTCCGGCGGCCGCGCCCACCATGATCAGCTGGTAGGTGATGGGCGCCATCCCCTGGGCGAGGCAGTACTTGGCGGGGAGCGTCTCCGCCACCCCCCACACCACCCCGGCCCCTAGGGCGGCCAGGGTCCCCACGACAGGATGCCCCGTGGTCTCGCCCGATTGACGGCTCCCGAGGAAGTACGCTCCTAACACGACCAGGACGGCCGCGACGAACACGACGGGGTGCGGCCTCTCCCCGAGGAACAGGACTGCGGTCACGACCCCCCAGAACGGGGCCGTACTCGACAGGGTAGCGGCCCGGTGGGCTGGGCTCCTCCGGAGGGATAGCATGTAGAGCATGGTTCCCAGGAATGAATCGATGACGCCCCCGCAGGCGGCGATCCCCACCAGCTTCAACTCCGGAAAACGGAGGCCTGAGGTGATGAGCCCATAGGCCAAGATGAAGGGCAAGGCGAACAGGGGACGGACAACTCCATACGCGACGAAGTCCATCCGCCGCAGCCCCTCCTTGGTCAGGACCTGGGACAAGGCCCAGGAGACAGCCGCCCCCACAGTGAGGAGGAGAGCTAGACTGCTCACAATATCCTCGATGCTACGTGGGAGTGATCAAGCCCTGGTTCGCGCATCGGCCACCTGCACCTGGATTATAGGTGAGGCCCGAGTTGCCGGGCGAGGACGCCGCGGGAGGCAGTGAGGATGGGGAGCGGACCGAGGAGGCGCCCAGGAAGCAGGTCTCCATGCGGGTCCCTCACTTTCGCAGCCGCAGGGTGAGGGCGATCGTTGCCACAGAATGCGAGGAAGATCAGCGCCACCGGGAGCATGGACGAGCTTCCTCCCACGGACGCGGGCGGGGGTCGGCGTTGTTCCTGGCGGGTTTCGAGCCGGACCTCTACCAAAGGCCAGCGTCAACCCAATCACGAGCGGTCTCGGGTATACTTCGGCCTTCACCATGAGGTTCCGAACTCCCTCGCGCGACGAGATCCTCACCGGTCCGGCCTTGAAGACGATGGCCCGGATCGGCGCCCCGGCCGTTCTGGGGTCGCTCATCTTCACCCTCTACAACCTCACCGATGCCTTCTGGATCGGGCGGCTTCCCCCCGAGACCTCGGCGGCAGCGGTGGCGGGGATCCAGGTCTCGTGGCCGATCGTGTGGTTCCTCATCTCGTTCATCGCCGGGTTCGGTGGGGCGGCGGTGAGCGCGCTCGTGGCCCAGTACATGGGGGCAGGGCGGCCCAGAGAGGCGAACCACGCCCTGAACCAGCTTTTCATCCTGTCCGCGGTATCGGGGATCGTCCTCGGGGTGGGGGGCTATTTCGCGTCCCCATTCCTCCTCGACCTCCTCGTCGGGGATGGAGCGGTGTCGAGCGCGGCTTCGCAGTACATCAAGATCATCTTCATCGGCCTCCCGACGATGGTCCTCCCAGGCCTGTTCCACGCGGCGTTTGCCGCGACAGGGGACACGGTGACCCCGCTCGTCGTGAACGGGGCGGGGACCCTCGTCAACATGGCCCTCGACCCGTTCTTCATCCTGGGGTGGGGAGGGCTCCCCCAGCTGGGAATCCTCGGCGCGGCCTACGCCACGATCGCCTCGCAGGGCCTGGCGATGCTCGCCTTCCTCATCCTTCTTGGGCGGGGGAGCGGCCACCTGCGGTTGGAGCCGTCGGCGATGGTCCCGCAGTGGCAGTGGATGGCCAAGGGCCTCCGGATCGGGGTCCCGGCGGCGATCGGGCAGTCGAGCATGTCGTTTGGGTTCGTGATCATGACCGCGCTCATCAGCCGGCTCCCCAACGCGGAAGTGGCCCTCGCCGGGTACGGGATCGGGGATCGCGTGTTGGGGATCCTGTTTATCGTCACCGACGGCCTGAGCACGGGGCTGACGACGATGGTCGGCCAAGCCCTTGGCGCGGGGGTGATGGCCCGCACGCGGGACCTCGTGAAAAAGGGGATCACGGCTCTCGTCGTCATCCTCTCCGTCGAGGCAGTCCTCCTGTGGCTCGTTCGCTACCCAGTGGTGTCCCTCTTCATCCCCGAGCGACAGGACGTGATCGCGGTGGGGGCACAGTTCATCGGCGCGTTCGCGGTGAGCATGCCCTTCTTGGGCACGTTCTTTGCGGCGATGGCCATCTACCGCGGATCCGGCCACAACGTGCCGACGATGATCCTGGGGGTCGTCCGGCTGTGGGTGCTGCGGATCCCCCTGTCCTACCTCTTCGGGTTCATCCTGGGGCTTGGGGCAGACGGCGTCTGGTGGGGGATGTCGCTCTCCAATGTCCTGTCAGGTCTGGTCGCGGTGGGGTTCCTCCTCTCGAAGGGCTGGCAGAAGTCGGTCGTCGAGGCAGCGACTACGGACGGCTGAACCCGGTCAGCGGGACGACGGGAGGCCGGGCCGGATCGCGTCACGCACGACGCGGATCGATCTCCTCCGGGAGATGGAGGAGGCGCCCCTCCATCCCCCCGGCCACGGTGAGGACCTCGCCCGTGATATGCCCCGCCAGCCGATCCGAGGAGAGGAACAGGATCGCGTGGGCGATGTCCTCCGGCCGGGCGATCCGCGGGAGGGCCCGCGTTTGGAGGACCCGCGCCACGTGGGCGGGGTCGGAGAGCCCGGCCGCGGACATGGGGGTCCTCGTCCACCCCGGGCACACCGCGTTCACCCGCCCGCGGGGGACGATCCTCACGATCTCGTTCTTGAGGGACCGCGTGAGCCCGTAGGTGATCCCGGCCTTGGCGGCCGCGTAGTCGGCGTGCCCCTCCTCCCCGAACACGGCGGCCGTGGATCCCACGATTACGAGGGCCGCTGCCTCTGGCTTCGTCCGCTCCAGGACGCGGAAAAACGCGCGCGCGCAGAGGAAGACGGAGGTGAGGTCGGTGGAGATCGTTTGCTGCCACCGATCGAGGCTCATCCTGTGGATCGGCTCGTCGGCCACAGGCCAGATCCCGGCGTTGGCGACGAGGATATCCACCTTTCGGAACCGATCGAGGGCCTTGTGGAACAGGTGCTCGACCTCCTCCTCTTCGGTCAGGTCGGCGGACATAACGAGGCTCTCCCCGACGAGCTCCCCTTGGAGTGCGGTCAGGGCCGCGAGGTTCCGGTGGCCGTGGAGGACGAGGTGGGCCCCTTCATGGTCGAACAGGCGGGCCGCTGCGCCCCCGATCCCCCCCGAGGCGCCGGTGATGAGGACGACCTGGTCCTGAAGGCCGGCGTCCATCGCTAGACGAGGAAGGCCCCGTCCCTCACGAACGGGGCCCCATCCACGCGGACCTCCCCGCCCCGCCGCAGGTCGCACACCATGTCCCAGTGGATCGCGGACCTGTTCCTGCTCCCCGATTCGGGGTACCCCTTCCCGAGCGCGAGGTGGATCGTGCCCCCGATCTTCTCGTCAAACAGCGTGTTCTTCGTGAACCGCTGGATCCCCGGGTTCGTGCCGAACGCGAACTCTCCCACGTAACGGGCCCCGGGATCTGTGTCGAGCATCTGGCGGAGGAACGCCTCGTTCTTCCCCGCCGCCGCCTTCACCACCCGGCCTCCCCTGAACTCGAGGGAGACGTCCTCCACCTCGCGGCCGTAGATGCACGCCGGGTAGGTGAACCGGATGGAGCCGTGGACGCTCTCCTCGATCGGGCCGGTGAAGATCTCCCCGTCGGGGAAGTTCACATGGCCATCGCAGTTGATCCACGTCCGACCTCCCACCGTCAGGTGGAGGTCCGTATCCGGGCCCAGAACGTGGATCTCCTTCCGCGGCTCAAGCCAGGCGATGAGGGCCTGCTGCCGGCGGGAGATCTCCTGCCACGCACCGATCGGGTCCTCCTCCCCAACGAGGCAAGCCCGGAACACGAACTCCGTGAACTCCCGCAACGACATCTCCGCATCCTGGGCGAAGGCGGGGGTGGGGTAGAGGGTCGTCGTCCACCGCAGTTCCTTAGCGGCAGCCCGCTCGAGGAACCGCTCGGACAAGGGCCGCATCGCCTGCCCCCGCCGGGCCTGGCGGGCCGGATCAACGCCGGTGAGGCGCTTCGTGTTCGTCTCCGTCCACACCGAGACCGAGGCCTGGATCTCCTCGATCATCTCCGCCACGAACTTTGGGACGAAGTCGAGCTGGGCCTCGCTCGCCCTCGTGTAGAGCACCTCATCCACCTCGTCGAGCCCGAGCTGGATCCAGGGGTGCCCGCCGCGAGCGAGCACCTCTTCGTAGAGGGAAAGAAGGAGGGGGGTCCCCTCCGGGCTCCCCTGGATCTGAACGAGGTCGCCCCCCGTCACCTGTAGCGAGTACCCGATGAGGACCTTCGCCATCGCCTCCACGCGGGGATCGGTCACTTCGCCCCCGTGGATCTCCGCTTCGTCCCAACCTTGGCGGCCAATGCCTTGGCCACACAGGCGGGGACGAACTTTGCCACATCGCCCCCGTACTGGCCGATTTCCTTCACGAGCGACGAGGAGAGGAACGAGTACTGACCCGCGGTCATCAGGAACACGGTTTCGATATCGCTCGCGAGGTCGCGGTTCGTGAGGGCGAACTGGAATTCGTAGTCGAAGTCAGAGGTTGCCCGCAGCCCCCGCACCACCGCCACCGCCCCCAGCTCCCTCGCGCAGTCGATGAGGAGCCCGGAGTAGGTCACGACGCGCACGCCACAGACCCCCTCTTCAAGGAGGGAGGCCGCGACGAGCTCCCGCCGCTCCTCGGCCGTGAAGAGCGAGGTCTTTCGCGGGTTCTCCACCACCGCCACGATGAGCTCGTCGAACAGGCGCTTCGCCCGCTTCAGGACATCGAGGTGACCGTAGGTGATCGGGTCAAAGCTCCCCGGGTAGAGCGCAGTGCGCATCAGGCCACCCCCACGTGCCGCCCGAGGAACTGACGCAGCCGGTCGGCGGACGGCCCGACCGCCGCCCACGCCGCCCTGTCCAGGACGAGGTACCGCTGGGCAAGCTCCTGGATTTCGTCGGCGGTCACGGCCCCCAGACGGCGGAGGACATCCTCCGGGGCAGCGGGGGTTCGTCCGAGCGCAGCCGCTGTGCCCAACCGCACCATGCGCCCACTGGGATCGTCGAGGCTGAGGAGAAATGCGTTCTGGAGGCGCTGAATGGCGCGCGAGAGGTCCGAAGGCGCAGGCGGACGGTGGGCGAGGGCGTCCACTTCTCCCCCCACGAGGTCCACGACCTGGGGGAGCTTTCGCTCTTCCGTGGCAGCGTAGATGGCAAGCAGGCCCGCATCGGAGTGGTACGACGTCGCGGAGAACACGGCATAGACAAGCCCCAGTTCCTCCCGCACGCGCTGGAAGAGCCGGGAGCTGACCCCTCCCCCGAGGAGGGAGTTCAACACCTCGATCCCGTACCGGTCAGGGGAGCCGATGGGCACGGTGGGGAACCCCACCACGAAGTGCACCTGCTGGATGCCCCGCTCGGCGAGGGCGACCCCCGTGCCCGGCTGTGGGGGGTGGCGCCCCGGCGTCCCGGTCGGATCATGGGCTGACCCAAACCGCGATGCGAGAGAGAAAAGCTCGTCGGGGATCACCCTCCCACCGGCGACGAGGGCCATCTGGGACGACGTGTATCGGCTACGGAAAAAGCCCCATAGATCGCCCCGGCCAAGACCAGCCACGGACGCTACCCTCCCCACCACGGGCTGGCCAAGCGGGTGCCCCCCCGTCCACAGGGCCTCATGGAGGAGCTGGAACGCCACATCCTCCGGACTATCCTCGATGGTGCGGATCTCCTCCTCGATCACCACCCGCTCCCGCGCGAGATCGTCCTCGGCAAGGCGGGGGGCGGTGACGAGTTCCTCGAGGATGGAGAGGGCGGCGGGGAGCCCCCCCGCCAGGACCTCGGTGTAGTAGAACGTGTACTCGTTCGTGGTCGCCGCGTTGAGGTGCCCCCCCAGAACGTCGATCGCCTGGGCGATCTCGGCGGCACTGTGCCGTTCCGTGCCCTTGAACGTCATGTGCTCGAGGAAGTGGGCGAGCCCCTCCTTGCCGGGAGGATCATCCCGCCCCCCCGCTTTCACCCACAGCCCGACCGAGACCGAGTTGAGGTAGGGCATCGGCTCCGCGAGCACGGTCAGGCCTGAGGCGACCTCCCCCCGGTAGCAGCCAGGGTAGATCTCGGTCATGCCCTGGGCTCAGAGGACCCGGTGGGCACTACCCGCCGCAGCTTGTACCGGCCCTGTTCCTCGATCTCCATGATCTCCACGAGCATCCGGTCGCCCTTCTTCGCCACTTCAGCCGGCTCGGCTTGGGTCCCCAGACGCGATTTGTGGACGAGCCCGCGCACGCCGGGGGCGATCTCCACGAACACCCCATAGTCCACGACGTTCGTGACCTGGCCGGAGATGATGTCCCCCACCTTGAGCTGCGGCTTCTCCTGGACAGCCTTGCAGCGGATCCGTCCGTTCTCATCGGTCTCGATCACCTCGACCAGGATCTCGTCGCCAACCCGGACCACGTCCTCGACCTTCTTCACGTAGCCATCGGACAGGTTCGAGATGTGGACGAGGGCATCCACCCCCGGCCGCAGCTCGACGAACGCCCCGAACGGGGCCGTGCGCACGACCTTGGCGTGGAAGGTCATCCCCACCTCAACCTCCGCCGTGAGCTCCTCGATCGCCTGCCGGGCGAGGCCGACCGCATCGGCGGAATCGCCCACGATCTTCACCGTGCCGTCGTCCTCGATGTCGATCTCCGTGCCCGTGTCCTCCTGGAGCTTGCGGATGACCCGCCCCCCGGGGCCGATGATCGCCCCGATCTTCTCGGGATTGACCTTCACCACGTCAAGACACGGGGCATAGGGGGAGAGGGACGGCCGCGGCTTAGGGAGGACGGCGTCCATCTGGTCGAGGATCGCCAACCGCGCCTGGCGGGCCTGGGCCATCGCCTGCCGCATGAGATCGGGCGTGATGCCGCCCGTCTTCACGTCGAGCTGGAACGCGGTCACGCCCTCCCGGGTCCCCGCGACCTTGAAGTCCATGTCGCCGTAGTGGTCCTCCAGGCCGAGGATATCGGTGAGGATGACGTACTTGCCCGTCGCCTCATCGCCGACGAGCCCCATCGCCACCCCCGCCACCGGCCGCTTGAGGGGGACCCCGGCGTCCATCATCGCGAGGCTCCCCGAACACACGGATGCCATGGACGAGGACCCGTTCGATTCCGTGATCTCCGACACGACGCGGATGATGTAGGGGAACTCATCTTCCGGGGGGAGCACCGCCAATAGCGCCCCCTCCGCGAGCCGGCCGTGGCCGATCGCGCGGCGGGAGGGGGAGCCGATCCGCCCTGCTTCGCCCGTGGCGTAGGGAGGGAAGTTGTAGTGGACCATGAACCGCTTCAGGCCCTCCTCCATCATCAGGTCCACGATCTGGGCATCGCGGCGCGTCGCCCCGAGGGTGCACGTGCCGAGAGACTGAGTCTCCCCGCGCGTGAACAGGGCCGATCCGTGGACGCGGGGGAGGAGCCCAACCTGAATCGAGATGGGCCGGAGCTCATTGAGGCGCCGCCCATCCATCCGCTCCCCCCGGTCGAGGATCGCCTGGCGGACGAACTCCCGGTACACGTCGTCGAAGAGCTGGGTGGCGAGGGCAGCGATCACGGCCCGCTTTTCCTCCGGGTACCCGGCGGCCACCGCTGCCGCGGCCTCGGTGGCCAGCGTCTGCGCCATCCTCTCCCGCGCGAGCTTGGTGGGAGCAGCCCGAAGCTCGGGCAGGCGGGGCCACACGAGGTCCCTCACCTTGCCGCGCACGTCCAGGATCTCGGCGGTGGGCACCGTCGCCGTCCTCTTGGCGACCGTGTGCTGGGCAACGAACTTCTCCTGGAACGCGATCAGTTCCCGGATGACGGCGTGGGCGGCCTCGATCGCCTCCACCACCCGCTCGTCCGCGACCTCCCGCAGGTGGCCTTCCACCATCGTCACTGTGGACCGGGTCCCAGCAACGACGATGTCCATCCGCCCTCCCTCGCGGACATCATCGGTCGGGTGGACGACGATCCTCTCCTCGTCCATCCCCAGCCGCACCGCGGCCACCGGCCCAGCGAACGGGGCGGGGGAAATCATGAGCGCCGCCGAGGCGCCGAGGAGCCCCACCACATCCGGGGGAGCATCCCTCTCCGCCGAGAGGACGGTGGCCACGATGTGAACCTCCTCCCGGTATCCATCAGGGAACAAGGGGCGGATCGGGCGGTCGATGAGGCGCGCCGCGAGCACGGCATCGTCGGAGGGCCTCCCCTCCCGCTTGAAGAACCCACCGGGGATCTTCCCCCCTGCGTAGAACCTCTCCTCGAAATCAACCCGGAGCGGGAAGTAATCGAGCTCCTGGGTCGTCGGCTGGCAGACCACCGTCACGAGGACCTTCGTGTCGCCCCACGTCGCGAGGACCGCGGCATCGGCCTGCCGGGCAATGGCCCCGCTCTCTAACCGAAGCGCCTTTCCCCCAAGTATCGTCTCTACCTGTGGCATGCCCGTCACACACCTCGAATGTTGAGTTCCTGGATGAGCTGCGCGTACCGACGGGGGTCGGTACGGCGCAGGTACTGGAGCAGCCGCCGGCGCTGCCCTACAATCTTGTGCAACCCACGGCGGGAATGGAAATCCTTGCGGTGAACCTGCAGGTGCTCGGTGAGTTGGTTGATGCGCGCCGTGAGGAGCGCAATCTGAACCTCTGCCGAACCTGTATCCGTCGGACCCTTCGCGAACCTCCTGATCGTCTCTTGCTTCGTTTCCTTCGAAAGCGCCACACTCCACCTCCAATCGCCCGATCTCAAGCTGGCGCGCCTGAGAAGGGTTCAGTTAGCGGAACCGACGGGCAAGCTGTCGGCACCGCCCTATGATCTCGTCCACGTCGAGCGTTTGGATCTCCCCCTTCACGAGGAGCGGCCGTCCGTCCACGAACACCGCCTCGACATCGAGCCCTTGCGCCGCGTAGACGAGGTCCGCGAGCGGGTCGTAGCCGGGGCAGAGATGGGGTCCGTTCATGCGGACGAGCACACCATCGGCCCGTCGTCCGGGCTCAATTGTACCCAGTTCCTTCCCCAGGCCAAGGGCGACCGCCCCACGGGAGGTGGCGCAGCGCAGGGCGTCCCCAGGGGACAGGGCCCCGGGATCGCGGGCCCGGTGCTTGGCGAGCAGCGCAGCGAGCCGCATCTCCTCAATCACGTTCAGATCTCCGGCCGCCGCGGCCCCATCTGTCCCCAGGGCGACGTTGACCCCTCCCCGGAGCATCTCCTGGACAGGGGCGATCCCCGCGGCGAGCTTCAAGTTCGAGGTCGGACAATGGACCGCGGTCGCCCCATGGGCGGCGAGGATCTCGATGTCCTTCTCCGAGAGGTGGACGCAGTGGGCCGCAATGACGGGGATGGAGAACACGCCCAGCTCCTCCAGCCATTCAACGGGCGAGTGCTTCGTCTCAGCGCGGATCCGCTCGACTTCCTGTTCCGTCTCCGCGAGATGGGTGTGAATCGGAACCCGGTTCTCGCGGGCCAGCGCCGCGGTGCGGCGCCATCCATCGGCGGAACAGGTGGCAGGGGCGTGGGGGGAAAACGCTGTGCGGATCCGACCATCCGCCGCTCCCTCCCATGTCCGGACGAGCTCCTCCGCTCTCTTCAGCTCGGGCTCGATCCGCTCCGGGGTCGGGGCGATGATCCCGTAGGAGAGGAGGGCGCGCAGGCCGGCCTCCTCCACCGCCCGGCCCACCTCGTCCATGAAGAAGTACATGTCCGCGAATGCCGTGGTCCCACCCCGGATCATCTCCGCCAGGCCCAAAAGCGAACCCCAGTACACGTCCTTGGCAGTGAGCTTCCGTTCTCGAGGCCAGATCTCGTTTTCCAGCCACTGGTCGAGGGGAAGGTCGCGCGCCAACCCGCGGAACAGGGTCATCGCGAGGTGGGTGTGGGCGTTGACGAGACCGGGGATGAGGAGGCATCCCTCGCCGTCCACCACGCGGTCGAACTCCCCCGTGGCCCCCCCGCGGGGGAGGATCGCCTCGTACCGGCGGCCCTCGATCACCACGTCAGCGTGCGGGACGACGCCGTCTTCCGCTCGCTGCACGACCACCGTGCCGCGGACGAGGATGGACACGAGATGCAGTATACGGACCCGCGACCGTTTTCGGCTACTTGGGCTATGATCGGGAACGATGGACGGCAAACGAGCGGAGGAGATCGCCTGCCAGCACCTGCGATCGCAAGGGATGCGGGTCGTCGCCCGCAACTGGCGCTGGCGGGGCGGGGAGGTGGACATCATCGCCCGGGATGGCCCCACGGTCGTGTTCGTGGAGGTGAAAGCCCGTGCCGATGACGCGCACGGGACTCCGGAAGAGGCGGTCACCCGCGGCAAGCGCGATCGGCTGTGGCGGACGGCCCTCGCCTTCCTCGGGGGGGAGCCTGAGGTCCCGGTGCGGTTCGACGTGGTGGCAGTGGGGCCCCACGGCCTGCACCACATCCGCGATGCGTTCCGGGAGGAGGATGTTCGCCCAAGTCCTTAGCGCTGCCCCGTACGGGATCGAGGCTCGGCTGATCGAGGTCCAGTGCGACGTCAGCCCCGGCCTCCCCGGGTTCGCGATCGTCGGGCTCCCTGAGAAGGAGGTCTCGGAGGCGCGGGAGCGGGTCCGGTCCGCAATCCGCAACGCAGGCCTCTCCTTCCCCCAGCTGCGGATCACAGCCAACCTCGCCCCGGCCGACCTCCGCAAGGAGGGAGCGGGGTTCGACCTCGCCTTGGCGGTGGCGCTCCTCGTCGCCACCGGCCAGGTGCGCCCGGAGGCGACCGCGGACACGGTCTTCTTGGGCGAACTCGCGCTCGATGGGAGCCTGCGGCCGGTGCGGGGAACGCTGGCGATGGCCCTCGCCGCGCACGAGGCGGGGATCGGGCGGGCGGTCGTGGCGGCGCCCTCGGCGGCGGAGGCGGCGCTCGTGGACGGGCTCGCCGTGCACCCGGTGGCGTCCCTCGGCGAGACGGTGGCGTTCCTGCGCGGGGAGCGTCTGATCCCCCCCGCCCCGCGGACCATCCCCGCGGAGGAACCGCCGGACTGGATTGACCTCTCCTTCGTGAGGGGCCAGGAACATGCTCGCCGGGCGCTCGAAATCGCCGCGGCCGGGGCGCACCACATCCTGATGGTCGGCCCGCCGGGGGCGGGGAAGTCCCTCCTCGCCCAGTGCCTACCGGGGATCCTCCCCCCGCTCACCTTCGACGAAGCGCTGGAGGTATCGCGCATCTACTCCGTGGCCGGCCTGCTGCCCCCCGGGCGACCGCTTTTCCGCTGGCGCCCGTTCCGGTCCCCCCACCACACCGTGTCCTACGCGGGGATGGTGGGAGGTGGCCATGGGATCCCCAGCCCTGGCGAGATCACGCTCGCCCACCATGGGGTCCTATTCCTGGATGAGCTGCCGGAGTTCGATCGCAAGGTGCTGGAAGCGCTGCGGCAGCCGTTGGAGGAGCGGCGGATCACGGTTGTCCGCGCCGGGACGTCGGTCACGTTCCCGGCGTCGTTCATGCTCGTTGGGGCGATGAACCCCTGCCCGTGCGGGCACCTCGGCGACCCGCTCCGGCCCTGCCGGTGCCGGCCCCACGAAGTGGTGGCCTACCGCAAACGCCTATCCGGGCCGTTCCTCGATCGGGTGGACCTGTTCGTCCAGGTGCCTCGCCTCACCCGGGACGAACTCCTCGCCGACGGGGGAGGGGAGCCATCGGAGGCGGTGCGGAAGCGGGTGGCTGCGGCGCGCGAGGTCCAGCAACGACGGTTCGCTGGTTCGACCCGCACGAACGCCGCGATCGGGCCGCGGGAGGTGCGGCGGATGTGCCGGATCGGGCCGGAGGCGAAGGCCCTCCTCAGCCGGGCGGTGGACCACTTCGCCCTCACCGGGCGAGGCTACGTCCGCACCCTCAAGGTCGCCCTCACAATTGCGGATCTCGCCGGCTCCGCTACCATCGAGCCCGAACACGTGGCGGAAGCCTTGCAGTACCGAGCGTTTCCAGAGGAGGTAACAGCGTGAAGAAGCTAGGGATCATCCTTCTAGTCGTAGGCTGGGCGGGGCTCGCGCTGGCCCAGGAGTTCACCGTGGGGCGGATCGAAGTGGCGGGGAACGTCCACGTCCCGACTCCGGAGATCCTGGGCGCGGCGCGGCTCGAGGCGGGCCAAGCGGTCACCAGGGACCAGGTCCTCGCCGCGGAGGAGGCCATCCGGAGGCTGGGGTATTTTGTCCAAGTCAAGGCCGAGCTCGTGTTCGAGGGGGACCTGGTTATCGTGCGGTTCAGGGTTGTGGAGTACCCGCAGATCGAACGGATCGTGTTCGAGGGGTTGCCCCCCGCGCCCAAGGGGAAGGGCACCCTCTGGTCATGGCTCGAAGAGGCCCTCCGCGGCGGGAACCGCCCCTCCGAGGCCAAGCTGCGGGAGGTCCTCACCGCGCACGGGGTGAAGGAGGGGGAGGTCCTGAACCAGACGAAGCTCGAGGCAGCGCTCGCGGCACTCGCCGAGGAGTACCAGAAGATGGACTGGGCCACGGTCCAGATCGTGCCCGATCTCAGGGGAGGGGAGCTCGTGTTCCGGGTTGAGGAACTGGTGATCGTCGGACACCGCTTCCGCGGCCTGTCCACCATCCCGGAGGAGGAGGCCCGGAAGCTCATCTCCGTTCCCGTGGGCGAGGTGGGGAAGATCTCCGAGATCCAGGCCTCGCTCGGCCGGCTCGGCCGGTCCGTGTTCTTCGAATCCGGAGCGGTGGCGGCGGAAGTGGGCGAGGGCGGCCTGTGGCTGATCTGGGACCTCGTGGAGCGGGTCCTCCTTCCGGTCCCGACCCCCCTCACCGGGATCGACCTCCGCGGCGTGACGGCGTTCCCCGTGGAGAAGGTCGTCAGCCGGATCGGACCTCTGCCCGCGGAGCCGGCCACGAACTACGATGTCCTCACGGCCCTTGGCCCCGTCTACGACTACTACCGGCGGGAGGGATTCTTCATGGTAACGTTCGTGGGGGAGGGGGTGGAGGGAACCCAGCTCGCGGTGATGGTGAAGGAGGGCCGCATCGGCCGGATCGAGGTCGACGAGGGCACCCGCACCGCGGGGTGGGTGATCGAGCGGGTGATGGGCCTCCAGCCCGGCCAGTTCCTGACCGAGGGACGGTTCGCCGCCGGGCGGCAGGCGCTGATGGCGCTCGGGTACTTCCAGAACGTCGTCCTCGAACCGCGGTGGGCCGCCGATGAGCTCGTGCTCAAGGTCACCGTCACCGACATCGAGAAGCTGGGGAGCATCGGGGGAAACCTGGCATTCTCCCCGCAGGACCACGGGATCGTGGGGAACCTCACCTACAACCAGAAGAACGTCCTCGGGAGGGCGATTGACCTGTCCCTATCGCTCAACAAGGGCCTCACCGGAGGGGGGGCGACCACGTGGGGGCTCTCGTTTGACAGCCATTCGTTCCCCGTACTCGACCTCGTGAGCCTGGACCTCTACCGCAAGGAGTCGAACGAAGACCCGATCACGGTGACCGTGGGCGGTCGGGCGGCCGTTGCCTACCCGCTGGCCCCCTACCTCGACCTGTCGCTGGGCCTGACGAGCGAGCAGGCGTGGACCCTCCCCGACTGGGAGGCCCTCGAACCGCGAACATCCTTCGAGGTCGGGCTCTCCTACGATGACCGCGACAGCCCGTTCTTCCCCCGCACCGGGAACCGGGGACGGATGTCGCTCGAGAAAGCGGGGACGTTCGCCCCCGGGGTGGAGTACCTGGCCCTGAACGCGGAGCTCGCGGGGTTCTCGCCCCTCGATCTCTCTGGGCTCCTCGGGGAGGCGCGGGCGGTCCTTGCCGGGCGGGCGCTGGTCCGCTGGGGCTGGGACCTCCCCGAGAGGTACCAGTTCAGCCTGGGGGGCGTGGACTCGGTGCGGGGAGCGAAGAGCGTGCGCACCGATCGGCACGGCCTCCTCAACGGCGAGTTCCGGGTGGAGATCGCCACGGGGTCGTGGATCTCCCTGTTCACGGACCTCGGCGCGACGTGGGATGGGACGGTGAAGGCGTCCTGCGGGCTGGAGCTCGCGGCGAACGTGGCGGGGATGTTCGTCCGGATCTCGCTTGCGTGGCCCAACGACCGCGATCCGACATGGGTCCCCGCGTTCGAGTTCGGGATGAGCCCGATGTTCTAGGGTACAGTTCACCCAGTACGGAGGAGACCAATGAAGACACAGTGGATCGTGGGTTTGATCGTAGGGGCACTGATCCTGGGGTTCGTGGGCGGCCTCGTGGGGAGCTTTGCGTTCCCGGCGGAGTCCCCCGAGGGGGACGTGGCGAAGCTCACCGAGCGGGTAGCGAGCCTGGAAACGAGGGTCGCGGGGATCACGACGAGCGGAGGCGGGCTTCGGGTCGGGGTCGTGGACGCGGAGACCCTGTTCACGCGGGTGTTCCTTCCCCAGGTCCAGACGGAGCGGGCGGCGATGGAGGCCAAGGCGCGGGATATCCAAACCCTTCAGGCCGACTACGCGGCGGGGAAGATCAAGCTGGACGCCTACCAGCAGCGGTACCTCCGCCTGCAGGCGGAACTGATCCAGGCCTCGCTCCAGGTGAACCTGGCAATGCTCAATAAGATGATCGCCTCGCCAGGGTTCCTCACCCTGCGGGCGGACCTTCAGAGTCTGCGGACCCAGGCCCAGCCGATCGTGGACGAGGTCGAGAAGGCGGTGAAGGAAGCCCAGGTCACGATCCTCGACATGACCGGGTTCAACGAGCGTCTCCAGCAGCTCCAAACGGCGTTCCAACAGCTCGATCAGCTCCTCACCCAGGTCGCGGCAGCGAAGATCCTCGAGATCACGCAACAGGTTGCGAACGAGAAGGGCTACGACCTCGTCCTGAGGACGAAGGATGTGGTCATGTTCCGCCGCGAGTCGGCCGTGATCGACCTCTCCTCGGACGTAGAGGGACGGCTGTGGGCCCTGTTCCCAACCCGCTGATCGCCTAACGGACGGCCGGGCGATGGGGGAGCGCCTCGTCGAGTCGGTGCCGAACGTGTCCGAGGGCCGGGATCGGACAGCGATCGAGGCGATGGCCGCGGCGCTCCAGAGCGGGCCTACGGTGCAGCTCCTCGATGTCCAGTCTGACCCCGACCACCACCGCACCGTGTTCACCCTCGTCGGGGACCCCGACGGGGTGGCAGACGCGATCCTCCGCCTGTTCGCGGCCGCCCTCCCCCGGATCGACCTCCGCCTCCACCGAGGCGAACACCCGCGGATGGGGGCGGTGGACGTGGTCCCGTTCGTGCCGGTGCGAGGGGTGACGATGGCCGACTGCGTGGCCCTCGCCCGGCGCGTCGGCCGCGAGGTGTGGGAGCGGTTTCGGGTCCCGGTGTACCTGTACGAGGAAGCGGCGAGCCGTCCCGAGCGTCGCGACCTGGCCGAGATCCGCCGTGGCGAGTTCGAGGGGTTCGCGGACAAGATCCTCCGGGAGGAGTGGGCCCCCGACTTCGGGGAGAGGGTCCTCCACCCCACCGCCGGCGCGACCGCGATCGGGGCCCGGGAGTTCCTGATCGCGTTCAACGTGAACCTCGGTACCGCCGACCTCGCGGTCGCCAAGGCGATCGCCCGGGCCGTGCGTGGCTCCTCAGGTGGCCTCCGCTACGTGAAGGCCCTCGGCGTGGCCCTCGCGGATCGGGGGATCGTCCAGGTCTCAATGAACCTCACCAACTACAAGAAGACCCCCCTCGCCCGGGCCCTCGACCTCGTGCGCAGCGAGGCGGCCCGGTATGGGGTGGCGGTGGTGGGGACGGAGATCGTGGGCCTGGTCCCGGAGGAGGCGCTGTTTTCAGCTGCGGACCACTACCTGAGGCTGGAGCGGTTCTCCCCCGACCAGGTCCTCGAGCGGCGGATCTCTTCCGCCTCGGACGGCTGATGGAGCCACCCCTCCCGTTCCGCCGGGTGAGTGTGATCGGCCTCGCCCGGACGGGGAAGGCCGTGGTGGAGGCCCTCGCCCCCCGCGGGGTGTCCCTCTTCGTCTCCGAGGCGCGATCGCTTGCCCCCGACGAGCGGGCATTCCTTGCCCGCCACGGCGTGGGATGGGAAGAGGGTGGGCACACGGGGCGCCTCGTAGAGGCGGACCTCGTCGTACCGAGCCCGGGCGTACCGTCGCAGGCAGCCGTGCTGGGGGAGGTGCGACGGCGGGGCATCCCGATTTGGTCAGAGATCGAACTCGCCTTCCGCCTCGGCCGGCCGGAGGCCCTCATCGCCGTCACCGGCACGAACGGGAAGACAACGACCGTCACGCTGGTGGGGGAAATCCTCCGTGCCGGGGGCTGGGATCCCGTGGTCGCAGGGAACATCGGCTGCCCGGCGATCTCCACCGTGGGCGAGGTGGCGGGCCGGCCGTGGGTGCTCGAGGTCAGCTCGTACCAGCTCGAGTGGGTCGAGGCCTTCCAGCCCACGGTCGCGGTGTGGCTCAACTTCGCACCCGACCACCTCGACCACCACGGGACCCTCGCTGCCTATTTCGCGGCCAAGGCCAAGCTCCTCGCGCGCCAAACTGATGAGGACACCGTGGTCCTGGCGCAGGACGTCCTGGCGCAGATTTCCCCGCGGGCGCGGTGCGTGGACTACGATCGGGTGGCCCTCCCCGCGGGGTGGGGGGATGGGGTGCCCGATCACCTCCGTCGCGATCTCGCCGCAGCGTGGGCCGCGGCGTGCGCCGCGTACCCGGGCCTTACCTCCTCCCCTCCCCCCTCCCACGCGATCGCCCCCGCCCTCCACCAGCCCCACCGCCTGCAGCGGGTGGGGGAGATCCGGGGCATCCCGTTCGTGGATGACTCCAAGGGCACGAATGCCCACGCCACCGCCGCTGCCCTCGCCGCGATCCCGGGCCGGGTGGTGCTCATCCTCGGAGGCCGCCACAAGGGGGGGGGCTACGACGCCCTCGTCCCCATCCTGCGGGACAGGGTGCGGTCCTGTGTCCTCATCGGGGAGTCGCAGGCCTACTTCGCCGCCCTCCTCGCGCCGGCGGGGATCCCCTACGAGATGGCCGACGACCCGACCGACGCGCTGCGCCGGGCGTACCGCGCCGCCCGGCCCGGGGACACCGTGCTCCTGTCCCCGGCCTGCGCAAGCTTCGACCAGTTCACGGATTACGCTCAACGGGGGGACGCCTTCCAGCGCGCCTTCTCTTCTCTCGCTCAGCCCTCGGCCGGTCTGTCCCCTGAGGGAAGGACAGCCAACACCTCCTCCCCGGAACGATAGCCGGGGGAACGGCCCCCGCGGTCCTTCGGGGGAGGGGACATGTGCGCCATACTACGTTCGCCATGGGGAGCCTCGAGGGCAGGATCGCCGTCGTCCTTTCTTTCTTGCTCCTGGCAGGGTTCCTGTTCGTGTCCTCGGCGAGCCTCCCCCTCTCCATCCGCCTGACCGGGGATCCGTGGGCGCTCCTCAAGCGCCAGGTCATGGGGGGGGTGCTCGGGCTGGTGGGCCTGGTCGTGCTGTGGCGGATCGATTATCACGTGTGGGAGAAGGTGGATGACCTCCTGATCGGGGGGGTGTTCGTCCTCCTCGTCCTGACCCTCATCCCACCCCTCGCCGACGGAGCGCGCTGGCTGAGGCTCGGCCCGTTCCAGTTCCAGCCCTCCGAGGTGGGCAAGGTTGCGCTCATCCTGTATGTGGCAGGATCCCTCGTCCGACGCGGGGATCGCGTGAAGAACTACCGGGAAGGGGTCCTCCCGTACCTCTTCATTTTGGGGCTATTCGGGCTGGTCCTCCTCCTCCAGCCCGACTCGGGGATGCTCCTCCTGTACGCGGTCACGGTGGGGTTCCTCCTCTGGGTGGGGGGCGTCCCCCTGCGCCACCTGCTCCTCACCCTCCTCGGCGGGCTGCCCGTGGCGGGCGTGGTCCTGTTCCTCGCTCGGTACCGGGTGGAGCGCCTGGTCGCGTTCCTCCACCCCGAGGCGTACCGGGACACGTACGGCTACCAGACGTTCCAGTCGCTCGTCGCGGTCGGCTCGGGCGGCCTGTTCGGCCGGGGGCTCGGGGCATCCCGGGCGAAGCTGTTCTACCTTCCGGCAGCGCACAACGACTTCCTGTTCGCCATTGTGGCCGAGGAGACGGGGCTCGTGGGCGCGCTGTGCGTGATCGGCCTCCTGGGGGCCCTCGTCGCCCTCGGGTTCCGCGCGGCCCGCCAGGCGCCGGACCGGCTGGGGGCCCTCTACGCGTGGGGGGCATCGTTCCTCCTCGGATTCCAGACCCTGTTCAACCTAGCAGTGGCGGTCGGGGTGATGCCGGTGAAGGGGCTGACCCTGCCGTTCCTCAGCTACGGCGGGTCATCGCTCATGGTGAGCCTGATGCTGGGCGGGCTGATCCTCGGCGTGGCCCGCGCTGGCCGACACGCCACCGTCGGGGTGCTCGTGCCGGGGGGGAAGGGATGAGGATCCTCGTGGCAGCAGGGGGCACGGGGGGCCACGTATACCCAGCGTTGGCCGTGGTCGAGGAGCTGCGCGCCCTGGGCGCGCTCTCCCGGGTGGGGTGGATCGGCGACCCCACTCGGCTCGAAGGGAGGGTGGTGCGGCGGCACCCTTGGATCGAGTTCTACGCCCTCCCCTCACGCGGGGTGGATCGCCGCCGGCCGTGGACGTGGCCCCGCTCCGCCGTGGGCGCGGCGGGGAACCTCCTCCGCGCGCTCACCCTCGTGCGCCAGTTCCAGCCCGACGTCGTGTTTGGAACCGGAGGCCACGCCGCGTTCTCCCCCGTGGTAGCGGCGTGGCTCCTCCGCGTTCCAACGGTGATCCATGAACAGAACGCGCGGATGGGCCTCGCCAATCGGATCCTGGCGCGGCTGGCGGACCGGGTGTTCCTTTCCTTCCCGACGACCCACGGGGTCCCCCAGACCGCGCGGGCGCTCGTGACCGGGAACCCGGTGCGGAGGGAGGTGGCGGCGGTCCCTTCCCAGCTCGGGGACGAACTCCTCGTGGTGGGAGGGTCGCTTGGGTCGCGGAACTTGGTCGAGGCGATGATCCGGGCCGCCCCGGAGCTGGCGCGGACCCCCGGCCTGCGGTTGCGCCTCGTCACCGGGCAGGCAATCCCGGTTGAGGACGTCACCGCCGCGCTCGCAAAGGCGGGGGTGGCGGCGGAGGTTGTGCCGTACGTGGATCCGTTCTCCGATGCCCTGGCCCGGGCACGTCTCGTCGTGGCCCGGGCGGGGGCGACGACAGTAGCGGAGGTGGCGGCAGCGGGCCGGCCAACAGTGTTCGTGCCGTGGAACGGGGCCGCCGGACACCACCAGCACGACAACGCGCAGGCGATGGCAGCGGCCGGGGGGTGCCTCGTGGTACCCGAGGAACAAGCCCGGTGCGAGCTGGGGGGGCTCGTCGGCACGCTGTGGAGGGACGAGCGCAGGCTTCGCGATATGGCCTCGGCAGCACGGGCGGCCGCCCGGCCGGAGGCGGCCCGCCGGGCGGCGGAGGCGATCATCTCACTCGTGGAGGGCATACAAACATGAACGGTTTTGCAGGACGGGTCCACCTGATCGGGATCGGGGGCGAGGGGATGGCAGCGCTGGCCCACCTCCTCCGGGAGGGGGGGGCCACGATCTCCGGGTCTGACATCCGAGATTCGGCCCGCGCGATGACCCTTCGAGCGTGGGCCGAGGTCCACGTCGGACACCGTGCGGACCACGTGCCGGACCGGGTGGACGCCATTGTGTACTCATCCGTAATCTCGCCCACCAACCCGGAAATCCGCGCAGCGGGCGGGGTCCCGTGCTGGCCCCGGTTGCCCGCGCTCGGGACGATCATCCGGGGGAGGGACCTCGTCGCGGTGGTCGGCACCCACGGAAAGACCACCACCGCCGCCTGGACCGCCCACCTCGTGACGACCGTCACCGGGGAGGGGGGCTACTACATCGGAGGCGAAGTGCCCGCTGCTCCGTCCGCGGTCCTGGGCCGGGGAAAACCGTTCGTGGCCGAGGTGGACGAGTCCGACGGGAGGTTCGTCGGCCTCACCCCCCGGGTGGCGGTCCTCACCTCGGTGGACACGGACCACATCGGGACCTATGGCGGGTTCGCGGGGCTGAGGCAGGCGTTTGCGCGGTTCGTCGCCCGCGCCGATCGCGTCGCGGTGTGCGCCGACGATCCGATCGCCCTCGATGCCGCTCGGTCGCAGCGGAGGCCGCTCACGTATGGGCTCTCTCCTCACGCAGACCTGCGGGCGGTGGGCGTGGAGTACCACCGGGAGAGGTCAAACTTCGAGCTCCTCCTGCGGGGAGAAAAGGCAGGGGAGGTCGAGGTCCCCGGCCCGGGCCCGCACAACGTGCGCAACGCGCTCGGCGCTCTCGCGGCCGGCGTCCTCCTCAACATCCCCCTCCGCGACCTCGTGCTCGCGCTTCCCACCGCAGCGCGGCCGCGCCGCAGGCTGGAGGTCCTTGAGGAGAACGGCTACCTGGTCGTGGACGACTACGCCCATCACCCAACCGAGGTCGCGGCCGGGCTCGCCGCGCTCCGCTTGGGGTGGCCGGACCGGCGGATCGTCGCCATCTTCCAGCCTCATCGCTACTCCCGAACCCAGGCCCTCGCCGGCGCGTTCGGGACGGTGCTCGCGCGGGCGGACCAGGTGGTGGTGTCCCGGATCTATCCAGCGTTCGAGCGGCCGATTCCCGGCGTGAGCGGACGGGACGTGGCGGAGGCGATCCGCGGGGCGGGGGGGAACGCTGTCTATCGGGACAGCCTCGACGCGGCGTTGGACACGGCAGCGGAGGCGATCCAGCCGGGGGACGTGGTGGCCTGTTTCGGCGCGGGGGATATATGGAAGCTGGCGCGGGAGATGGCGCACGGGCTCTCCTACGGATCCTGAGGGATCTCCCCGGAGGGCTGACGGCGGAGGAGCCCCTCGCCCCCCACACCACGTTCCGGATCGGGGGGAGGGCGTTCGCATGGTACGAGCCGTCCACTGAGGACGCGCTGGCGGAGGCCGTGGTGCGGGCCCGGAGCCACGGGTTCCCGTGGCGGATGCTGGGCGGTGGGTCCAAGCTCCTCGTCCCCGATCGGGGGTTCCCCGGCCTCGTCCTTTCCACCGCCGGGTTGCGCTCCTGGCACGAAGAAGGGGAGTTCCTCCGGGTGGGAGCTGGGGTGCCACTCGCCCAGGTTGCCCGCCGCGGGGCATGGCCCCTCGCCGGGATCCCGGGCACGGTGGGGGGGGCGGTGGCGATGAACGCCGGGACGAGGCACGGCTCCATCGCGGACCAGGTGGTGTGGGTCCAGGCCCTCCTCCCCACCGGGCGCATCCACACCTTCTCCCCCGCGGAGTGCGGCTTCACCTACCGGGACTCCCTGTTCCGCCGGCTCCGCCTCCCCGTGCTCGCGGTCGGGCTGCGCCTCCAGCCTTGCCAGGACTTGGCCCCGTTCCTCCGCGAGCGGGCCAAGAGCCAACCCTTGGGGCTCCCGTCGGCGGGGTGCGTGTTCCGGAACCCGCCCGACGGGAGATCCGCGGGCTGGCTAATCGACCAGTGCGGCCTCAAGGGCGCACGCATCGGGGATGCCGTAGTCTCGGAACATCACGCCAACTTCATCTGTAACCTCGGCCACGCCCGCGCCTCCGATGTCCTTGAGCTCGTGGATCATGTGCAGGATCGCGTCGTAAGCGAGTTCGGGGTCTGGCTCAAGCTGGAGCTCGAGGTCGTGGGGGAGTGATCCGCGCCGCCCGGGTCGGGTGCATCGTTTGTTCTTTCCTCATCGCCCTTTGCGCGGCCCTACGCTGGGGCGGCTGGTGGCGCGTGGGGGAGGTGTGGGTCTCTTCCACGCGCTACGTCGCCCCCGAACAGTTGACAGGTATTCTGCTCGGTGCTAATGTACTTCGATTACAAACGAGGGGAATCGCGGATTGGATTCAGCGCGACCCCCGGGTTTTGGATGTGACGATCCGGGTTCGCCCGCTCAGGAAGCGGGTGGAAGTGGAGATCAAAGAGAGGGAACCGGCGGTGCAGGTACAACTGCAAGGGGGCGCGACGGTGTGGGTGGATGCCGAGGGGGTGATCCTCGAGCCCGGCACAACCCCCGTGGTGGTCGGGGCCTCCCGGGATGGCGCGCGGGTATCCCCCGAGGCGGTGCAGGCCGCTTGGACCGTGGCGCGACTGGACCCCACCGTGCGCGAGAGGTTCCCGACATTCGATATCTCTGACCCCACCAATGTCATCGCCAGGGGGGACCGGTCCCCGACCCTCTTCTTGGGCGAGATTGGCCAACTGGGGGACCGACTTGCTATCCTGGAGGAACTATGGAAGCGAGGGCTGCTTGCCGAGTGCGCCACGGTGGATTTCCGCGTGAGCGACGAGGTGATCCTGAAGCGAACGAGATGAAGGTGGTGGTTCGATGAGTCGGGAGCGGCTGATGGTGGGGTTGGATGTCGGGACGACCAAGGTGGCCTGTCTGGTGGCCAACGTGGTCGACGAGTACATCGAGGTCATCGGTCTGGGGACATCGCCGTCGCGGGGGCTGGAAAAAGGGGTCGTGGTCGACATCGGCCGCACCATTCAGTCGATCCGCAAAGCGGTGGAAGAAGCGGAGAACATGGCCGATGTGCGGGTCCAGAATGCCTACGTCGGCATCGCGGGGAAGCACATCCGCTCCCTCAACAACTCCGCGACCGTGTCCATCACGCGGCCGGACCGGATCATCACCGCCGAGGACGTGCGGCGGGTGGTGGAGGCCGCACGGACGATGCCCCTTTCCCCGGATGTGGAACTCATCCACGTCATCCCCCGGCAGTACATCGTGGACGGCCAGGAAGGGATCACCGACCCGGTGGGGATGACCGGGACCCGCCTCGAGGTAGACGTCCACATCGTGCTCGGTTCGGTGACCGCGGTCCACAACCTCGTGCGGTGCGTGGAAGCGGTGGGGATCGGGATCTCCCAGATCGTGCTCGAGCCCCTTGCCTCGGCGATGGCGGTCCTGTCCTCAGCGGAGAAGGAGCTGGGCGTTGTCCTCCTCGATTCGGGCGGGGGGACGACCGACATCTCCGTGTTCCGCGGCGGGGATATCTGGTTTTCGAAGACGATCCCCATCGCCGGCGAGCATATCACGAACGACATCACCGTGGGCCTCCAGACCCCGATCGAGGAAGCGGAGCGGATCAAGAAACAGTACGGAACTTGCCTCGTTGACTCGGTGGGCGATGACGAGAAGATCGAAGTGGCCACGATCGGAGGCGAGAGCACAAAACAGGTGTCGCGGAAAAAACTCGCCAAGGTCATCGAGCCCCGAGTGGAGGAGATCCTCGACCTCGCGATGCAGGAGGTGGAGGACGCCGGCTACCGAGACCTCATCCCGGCGGGCGTGGTGATCACCGGCGGTACAGCGCTCCTCTCCGGGATCGCGGAGTACATCGAGAAGCGCTATGGGCTCCCCGCCCGTGTGGGAAGCCTCCCCCAGGGGATCCACGGGCTACGGGACATTGTGGAGTCCCCCATCTACGCCACCGGGATCGGGCTCCTCAAGTACGCGGTGGAGACCCGGGACTTCGTGCCCACGAAGCGCACGCGGGGGTCGAAGGGGATGCTGGGCAAGCTGTTCGGGTGGTTCCGCAGCTTCCTCCGGGGGTGAGCGTGATGGGGGAGAGCCCAGCCAAGATCATGGTCGTGGGGGTCGGCGGCGGCGGCGGGAACGCCGTGAGCCGCATGGCCCAGGCTGGGCTGGTGGGGGTCGAGCTCGTGGCGATGAACACCGACGCCCAGGTGCTGGAGATCGTAGAGGCCCATCGCCGGTTGCAGCTCGGGAGCAAGCGCACGGGTGGGCTCGGGGCGGGGGGCGATCCCGAGGTCGGGCGCGAGGCGGCCGAGGAATCACGGGACGAGATCGCAGACCTGCTTGAAGGGCTGGACATGGTGTTCATCACCGCGGGGATGGGCGGCGGGACGGGGACAGGAGGGGCGCCGGTCGTAGCCGAGATCGCCAAGGAGATGGGCATCCTCACGGTGGGGATCGTCACCCGGCCCTTCTCATTCGAGGGCCTGGCCCGCTCCCAGCGCGCGGAACGGGGCGTGCAGCAGCTAGCGAAAAACGTGGACGCGATCATCACCATCTCCAACGACCGCCTCCTCAAGGTCGCCCCCCACGAGATGCCCCTCACCCGAGCGTTCGAGCTCGTGGACGAGATCCTCCACCAAGGGGTCCAGGGCGTCACCGAGCTCATCACCGTCCCCGGGCTCATCAACCTCGACTTCGCGGATGTGGAGGCCGTGCTCAAGGGGGCAGGGACGGCCCTGATGGGGATCGGCGAGGCCGACGGCGAGAACAAGACGCGCGAGGCGGCCCGCAAGTCCATCTCCTCACCCCTCCTCGACTTCAGCGTCAAGGGCGCGAAGAAGGCGATCCTCAACATCACCGGCGGGGAGGACCTCACCCTGGAGGAGGTCACCGCGGCCGCGAGCGCAATCCAGGAAGCGTTGTCCGACAAAGCTGACCTCATCTTCGGGGCCGCGATCCGGGAGGGGATGCAGAAGGCAAAGGTGACCGTGATCGCAACCGGGTTCCCCGCGGGCCAGGGTGGGGAGGTCATGGAGGCCGACGAGGAGATCGTCCTCAAGCGGCTGGAGCGGGAGGGGATCCGCGACGATTACGACATCCCCACGTTCCTGCGCCGCTCCCGCCGGCCCGAGATCCCGTAGGGCAGCGGCTCACCCTGCAAAGCGGTGGGTGATGGGGAACCGGCGGCCCATCCCGAACGCCTTCGGTGACACCTTGAGGACGAGGGGGAACTGTCGCCGCTTGTGTTCCGAGGCGCGGAGGCGGCGGGCGACGTCCCCGACGATGTCCGCACCGAACGAACGGGTGAGCTCATCCCAGGACCGGTTCTCCACAACGAGCGCGCGCACGATCGGATCCAGCACATCGTAGGGAGGCAGGTCCTCGTCGTCCCGCTGGTTCGGGCGCAGCTCGGCGGAGGGGGGGCGGGAGAGGGTCCCCTCCGGGATGAGAGGGCGCGAAGCCTGCGCGTTGATGAGATGTGCGAGTTCGTACACCTCAGCCTTGACGAGGTCCCCGATCGGGGCCAGCGCCCCCACCGTGTCCCCATAGAGCGTGTTGTAGCCGGTGGCGATCTCCGACTTGTTCCCGCCGGAGAGGACGACGTAGCCCATCGCGTTGGCGAGCGCCATCCACAGGACCCCGCGCACCCTCGCCTGCAGGTTCTCAGCGGTCAGGCCGGCCACGGGGATGTGCGAGGAAAGGGCTTCGCTGAAGGAGGCCACGATCGGCTCGATGGGGATCTCCACCCAGCGGATCCCGAGAGCTCTCGCGAGGGAGCGCGCTTCCTGCGCGGATTCGGCTGCGGTGTATGGGCTTGGGAAGAACGTCCCCACGACCCGCTCGGGCCCCAGCGCCTGGCAGGCGAGCGCCGCCACGACCGCCGAGTCCACCCCGCCCGAGATCCCGACCACGACGCCCCGGATCCCGTTTTTCTCGATGTAGTCCCGGATGCCCACCACCAATGCCTCGCGCACGCAGTCCATCCCGTCCGGGCGCGGGGGCGCCACCGGAGGAGCAGCGGTGTCGAAGAGGTACACCCCCTCAGCGAACCGCGGGGCGGAGAGGAGGAACGCCCCGTCGGGCCGAACGGCGAACGACCCACCATCGAACACGAGCTCGTCCTGTCCCCCCACCAGGTTCGCGTAGACGAACGGGACAGTGGCCCGTTCCGCCCATCTCCGGGCGAGGGCGTAGCGGAGGAGGGGCTTGCCGCGGAAGTAGGGGGAAGCCGACACGTTGATGAGGAGATCCACCCCCGCTCCCGCTTGGGCGGCGAGCACCCCGTCCTCGTGCCAGAAATCCTCGCACACCGACAGCCCGAGGCGCAGGTCCTGCCATGCGAGCACGACGACCTCTGTGCCAGGGGTGAAGTACCGCTCCTCTTCGAACACATCGAACGAGGGGAGCTCATGCTTCGCCTGGTGCCCGATGACGCCGCCGTCGGCGAGGAGGAAGGCAGCGTTGTGGAGGAGGAGATCGCCCCCGAACGCAGCCGCCGATGGGTCGACCCTGGTGGTGGGCCGAATCCCGGCGCGGGCAATGTGGCCAACCACGATGGCGATGTCGCGGCTCGCCTCCGCGATCGCGGCGAACTCCCGGTCCGCCGCATCGAGGAACCCTGGGCGATGGAGGAGATCCCGGGGAGGATAGCCAAGGAGGGCGTGTTCCGGGAAGATGGCGAGGTCCGCGCCCTGCTGCCGCGCTTGGGCGACCTGCCGCAGGATCCGCTCCCGGTTCCCAGGGAAGTCGCCCACGGTGGGGTTGAGCTGGCCCACGGCGATCCTCACGCGACCTCCGCCCCGAGGCACTGCGGCTGAGCCATGGTTATGGCGCTCCACCCCTTCCGTTCCCCGTCAAGAGATGAGCAGCGCCCTCCTGCTTAGGCTGGGAGGTGAGGCATGCGGTGGGATTGGGCCTTGAGCAGAAGGGCGCGAACTCACGACGTAAGTATATCCGGTTCGCGGCCGGAGGCGAGGCGCCGTCAGGTGGTGGGTGGTGCAGGAGTTGAACCTGCGACCCCGCGCACGTCAAGCGCGTGCTCTACCGAGCTGAGCTAACCACCCGTTCCTGTCCTCCGTCTCGCTGGAGGCGGCGCCCGGATTTGAACCGGGGAATAAGGGATTTGCAGTCCCTCGCCTTTGCCGCTTGGCTACGCCGCCTGGGTGGTGGAGGTGGGGGGAGTCGAACCCCCGTCCGAAAACCCCTCGGCTTCGGCTTCTACAAGCTTAGCCCGCGTTCTTGTTCTCGGGCGTCACGCTCCCACGGGCGGGATCGTTCGGCCCCCAGCCTCGTTCGGTTTCATCCAGGTTGCCCAAGGCCAGCCACCTGGACCAGCCCGTCTTGTCGACGCCCTGACGGCACCCCACGGGCGGGGGCGCCGCGGACGGCCTACGCCTAGTTCAGGGCGTAAGCAGGAACAGTTGCGTAGTCGGCGTTTGTTTGCCGTTCCGTCGGATTTAGGAGGAGACGGACCTCCGCCTGCCGCCTGGCCTCGGTGTTCCCGTCGAGACCGGTCACCCCCAAGCACCTCGATTATACTCCCCACGGAGGCGGTGGCCAATGGGACGGGCTCTCCTTCCTGGGCTTGGGGTGGCCCTCGGGTTTGGGATCGCGTTCGGCTACCTCCTCACCCCCGGCCCCATCGCCTTGGCCGTGGCGGGAGCGGCGCTGGCCGTCGGGGCGTGGCGCCGGTCCGTGGTGGCGCTGTGGATCGCCGCGTTCGCGGTGGGCCTCGCCCTCCCCGTCCCGGAACCGCTCCCGCCCCATCTGGAGTTCCAGCTTCCGAATCTGGGAGAGGTCACGGGCCGCGTCCTCGACATCCCCGAGCCCCGCGCGAAGAATGTGTCGTTCACCCTCGCTCTGGATTCCCTCCCGGTGCGGCTCCTCGTGTACGTGCCCCCTACCCCTCGCGTCGGCCCCGGGGATCGGGTGAGGCTGGTGGGGCAGTGGGCGCCGGCGCAACCGGAGGCGTGGCGCACGAGCCTCGCCCGGCGCGGGATTCATGGCCTGTTCTGGGCAGCCGAACTCGAGGTCCTCACCGCGGGCGGACCAGGGCCCGCCCGGTGGGCATCGCGTGTCCGGCAGGATCTCGTCGCGCGCCTCGACGCTGCCCTCTCCCCGCGGGCGGCGGACCTCCTCGCCGCCCTCCTCCTCGGCGCACGGGGGAGGCTCCCCGACGAGGACGAGGAGGCATTTCGCATGGCAGGCGTGGCGCACGTCCTCGCCCTCTCCGGGCTCCATGTGGGGATCCTCGCCGCCGGGGGATGGTGGCTGCTTGGGCTCCTGCGGATCCGCCCCAGTTGGCGGTACCTCGTCCTCGTCCCGGCAATTGGGTTCTACGTCCTCGTCGGCGGGGCGCGAGTTTCCCTCATTCGGGCGGGGATCATGTTCGCCGTCGTCGGCCTGTTCTGGCTCCTCTGGGAGCGGGGATGGGTCCTACGGAAGTGGTTCGATCCGCTGCAGGGGCTGGCGCTTGCGGCGATCGTCGTCCTCGCCCTGTGGCCATGGTCGGCGTTCGACGCGGGCTTCCAGCTCTCATTCCTCGCTACGGCGGGGATCCTCTTGTTCCTCCCCGGATGGACGGGATCCGCGGTGCGCGGGAAGCTCTCGCGCGTGGCCCGCTGGGCCGCGGATACCGCCGCAGTGACCCTCTGTGCCCAAGCAGGGGCAATCCCGATCGTTGGAACCGTGTTCGGCTACGTCTCCCTGTACGGGGTGCTCGCAAACCTCGTCCTCCTCCCGTGGACGGGGCTCATCCTATGGGGCGGGATCCTCCTTTCCGCCCTCGCCGCGCTCCCCGTTTCGCTGCCGCTCGGACTCGTGGCGGAACGGGTCCTCGTCGGCCCCTACCTCGCCGTGGTGCGGTGGCTTTCGTCCCTCCCCGGTGCGTCGCTTCCGGTGGGCCCGGGGTTCGGGCTGTGGTCCCTCTTCGCCGCGGGCGGGATCCTCCTCCTCAAGGCGGCGCGGGAGGAGACAGGGCACGGGCCAGCGCTCGATCGAACATCGCCACGGTGAGCCGGCCGGTCTGGGTGTTCTGCCGTGAAGGATGGTAGGAGGCAACGAGGGTCGGGAGCCCTGCGCCCGGCGCGGAGCTCGCTCCGTGAGCGAACCGTGGCAGGCGTCCCTCAGCCCCGAGCGCGCGCAGAGCGCGTCCACACCCGTCGAACGCGATCCGCCCCAGGGCGAGGATGACCCGGACCTCGGTCAAGATCCCAAGCTCTTCGACCAAGTAGGGAAGGCAGGCTGCCACCTCCCCCCGCGTGGGGCGGTTCCCCGGCGGGGCGCAGCGCACGACCGCAGTGAGGTAGGCGCCGTGCAGTTCCAGGCCGTCCTCCCGATCGTGGGAGAACGGCTGGTTGGCGAGGCCGGCCCGGTAGAGGGAGCCCAGGAGGAAGTCCCCGGCACCGTGGGGACCGTCGCCGGTGAACAGGCGGCCGGTGCGGTTCGCGCCGTGGGCCGCGGGGGCCAATCCCACGATGAGGAGCCGCGCCCGAGGATCCCCAAACCCGGGGACAGGGCGGCCCCAGTAACTCTGCTCCCGAAACGAGCGGCGCTTCGCGCGGGCCACCGCTTCCCGGTAGAAGACGAGCCGCGGGCAGCGTTGGCACGCCACCACCCGCTCCCCCAGCGCAGCTAGCCCCCGATCCTCCACAGCCGGATGCTTTTGTCCCGCGACGTCGTCACCACCCGCCCGCCATCAGGGAACACCACGAGGCCCCAAATGCTATCCGTGTGGCCAGGGTGCTCGGAGATCATCGTCCGCGACGCAAGGTCCCACACCTCGACCTTGTTCGAGAACCCGCCGCAGATGATCCTCTTCCCGTCTGGGGAGAAGGCCATCACGTACACGGAACTCGCTCTCCCACCGCTCACCCGCTCCGCGCGGAGCTGCAGGGCCTCCTCCCACGTATCGGTGCGGTAGATTCGGATCTCGCCCGGGTTGTTGACGCACCCGAGGAATTGCCCATCGGGAGAGAAGGCCACGAAGTACACGTTGATCCCCGCCCGGATCTTATCCCGTTTGAGCCGGAGCGTATCCACATCCCACACCCGCACGTACCCGTCACAGCCGCTCGTGGCGAGGGTCCTGCTATCGGGGGAGAAGGTCACGCACCGCACCCACCCCATGTGGGCCCGGTTCTTGTACTCCGCATCCACGAGCCCGGGCTCGATGAGGAGCCCGACCTCGATCCACGAGCTCGTGTCCCACAGGCGCACCGTGCTGTCGAACGCCCCCGAGGCGAGGAGCGTCCCGTCCGGCGAGAACGCCACCGTCCACACCGAGAACCGGTGGGCGTACTTCTTCATGAGGAGCTCGCCCGAGGCGATCTCCCACACCATCAAGTGCCCGTCCTTGTCCCCCGCCGCAATCAGCCGGCCATCGGGGGAGGCAGCAAGGGAGACGACGAACGCCTCCGCTCCTTTCAGGGTCCGGCTCGCCCGGCTGGGGTCCGCCCATGACCGGATCTCCACCGTCCGCCCCTGGGCGACGGCGAACGTGTCCGCCCCCACCCGCGCCAGGGCGTGCTCGTCGAAGTCGCCCGCGACCACGCCCTGGGAAACCCCCACCGCGCCCACAATCCCCACCACAACCAGAGCAGCGATCCCTACATGTCGTGCCATGTCCGCCCTCCTTGACGCCCATCCTACCCCACGCCGGGCGGTGGCGGCTACCATCACCGTGATGGACCGCAAGCTGGCATGGGTGGGGCTGAACCTCCTCCCGTCCCTGACCCCCCGACGGCGGGACCTCCTCCTGCGGCGGTGCGGGGGACCGGTTGAGGCGTGGCTCTGCCTCGGGGAAGGGCTCCCCGCGGACCTCCGGGAGGAGGTGGGGGACAAGGTCCTCTCCGAACGCAAGGCCGCGGACCCGGAGCGGGAGCTCGCGCTGGCGGAGCGGGCTGGAGCACGGATCCTCACCCACGACGATCCGGACTACCCGCCTCCCCTCCGGGGGATCCCCGCCTCACCGCCGGTCCTGTACATGCTCGGCCGCTGGGAGGGCTCCCGCGACGGGTGTGCCGTGGCGATCGTGGGCACCCGGCGCTGTACGAGCTACGGCCGGCTCGTGGCGAAAAAGCTGGGAGCGGAACTGGCCGGCCACGGGGTGACCGTGGTGTCGGGGCTCGCCCCGGGAATCGACACCGCGGCCCACGACGGCGCCCTGTCCGCCGGGCGCACGATCGCCGTGCTGGGCTCCGGGCTCGGGAACCCGTACCCGGCGGGGAGCGAGCGCCGCATCGCGGAGATCGCCCAGCGCGGCGCGGTCCTGTCCGAGTTCCCGTGGGAGACGCGGGGCGCCCAATGGACCTTCCCCCGCCGGAACCGGATCATCGCCGGGCTGGCCCGGGTCGTGGTCGTGGTGGAAGCGCCCGAACGTTCGGGGGCCCTCATCACCGCGGACTACGCGCTCGCCCAGGGGAAGGAGGTCCTCGCCGTCCCTGGCCCGATCACGTCGGACGCCTCACGGGGCACAAACCGCCTCATCCAGGAGGGGGCGAAGCCCGTCCTCGCGGTCGAGGATGTCCTGTCTGAGCTTGGGATGCCGGCGTTGCCCCTCACCCCCTCGCCCCTCCTCCCCCCGGAGAGCCAGCTCGTCTACGACCTCCTCTCCCAGGAGCCCCTCGACCCATCGGAGATCGTGGCCCGCACCGGCCTCTCCCACGCCCAGGTCTCCCGGATCCTCCTCGACCTCGCCCTCGCCGGCCACATCCAGGAGCTGGCGGGCCGGAAGTACGTCCGTGCGTAAAGTGTAGCTTCTATTACAGATCAGGAACGAATTCCCCACTATACTCCTCCCGGCTGTCCCGCGGAGGAGTCCCCCGTGGGGCGTCGGCAGTGGACACATGAAGATGAGCCAAGGGAGGCGACGATGAGAAAGACCCTGTTGTTCGTGGTGTTGTGTGCCCTCGCCCTGACGGCGGGGGCGGCCCCGCAGAGGCTAGCGTTCATCCTCGATGCATCGGATTCGATGAACCTGGCCCTCGCTGGCGGGACGACGAAGTTCGCGTGGGCCAAGGAGGCCCTGACCCTGGCCGTGAACGACCTCGCGGCGGAAACGGAGCTCGCGATCGCGGTGTTCGGGCATCGGATCCCAAAGAGGCAGGAACCCGCTACGTGCCGCGATATCGAACTCATCGCGTCGTTCGGGACCTATGGGGAGGTAGATCGGTCGGTCCTGACGGCCACGATCGCCAACCTGACGGCGATGGGGAAGACCCCCCTTGCCGAGTCGCTCCGCTTCATCGCGACGCGGGTGCCCGCGCCGGCGCGGATCGTCCTCCTCACGGACGGAGGGGAAACGTGCGGGGGGGACCCGATCGCCGAGGCGCGGCGGATGTGCGCGCTCGGCTACACGGTGGACGTGGTGGGCCTCGCCGTGACCCCGGCCGACGAGACCGCGCTGCGGGCCCTCGCCGCGGCGGGGTGCGGCCAGTTCGTGGTCGCCCGCGATCCGGCCGACCTGCCGGCCCTGTTCCGCAAGGTGGTGTCCCCGGTTGAGCCGACCCCGCCCGCGATCCCGGACTGCCTCGCCGCGTACAAGGTGGATCCGGAGATCGTGGCCCTCCTCGTGGAGCATCTCCCATATCCAGTGTGCACGGACCCGATGTGGAACGTCATCCTGTGCTTCCTGGAGAAAAACCCGCCGGCGAAGGTCATCGTGGGTACAGACGGAGACGACGTCCTGTTCGGCACGCCTGAGAACGACCTCATCCTGGGGCTCGGCGGAAACGACCAGCTGTTCGGGTTCGCCGGGAACGACCTCCTCCTCGCTGGACCGGGGGACGACCTCGTCCAGGGCGGGGATGGGGACGACCTCATCATCGGCGGGCCGGGAAATGACCTCCTGTTCGGCGGCTCGGGCGACGACGTCGTCTACGGAGAGGATGGAGAAGATCGGATCGAGGGCGAAGCCGGGAACGACAAGCTGTTCGGCGGGCTCTGCAACGACATCATCCTCGGCGGGCCAGGGTGCAACGTGATCGACGGCGGACCGGGGAAGAACTTCGTCTACGACGAGGGAACCTGCGCTCCGTGCGCGCCCACGCCGCCCCCGTGCCCCCCGGCAACGCCCGCCAAATGCCTCCCCGCGGCTCCCGTTTCGCCGGTGTGCACCCCAACTGCGGAAGTGAAAACGGTCGTCGAGGGCGGAAGCATCGTCCTCAAGGCGCACGTGGATGACCCGGATGGGGACGCGGTCGCCATCACCTGGTCCGCTCCGAAGGGGATGTTCTCCGATCCGCATGCGTTCGAGACGACGTACTACGCGCCGTGGGTCAAGTCCTGCGACGGGGAGAAGGTCGTCGTCACCCTCGTCGCCGTGGACGCCTGCGGGGCGAAGGCCCAGGACGAACTCATCCTCCACGTGCTCAACGTGAACCACCCGCCGGCGGTGGACGCCGGCCCCGATCTCGCCGTGGACGAGGGCGGCAAGGTGAACCTCCTCGCTTCCGCGTGCGATCCGGACGACGATGCCCTGAGTTACCTGTGGACGATCGCCTGCGGCCGCGGATCGCTCGACAACCCTCGCTCCCTGCAGCCGGTCTACACCGCTCCGCTCGTTTCCCATTGCGAAGGGGAGACCGTCGAGCTCACCCTCACCGTGACCGATGCCTGCGGCGCGGTGGTAAGGGACACGATGCGCGTCCACGTACGGAACCTGAACAAGGCGCCGTGGGCCGACGCCGGTCCGGACCTCCAGGTGCCGGAGAAGGCGCAGATCATGATCCTCGGCAAGGCAGGGGACCCAGATGGGGAAAGGCTCACCGTCTCTTGGTGGGCCAGCGCGGGCACGCTCGTCAACGCCGAGACCCTGTGCCCGCTGTTCATCGCCCCGGAGGTCGAGGGATGTGACCTGATGGAGGTCACCGTCGTCCTGTGCGTGGTGGACCCGTGCGGGGAGCTGGCTCGCGACTCGCTCGTGATCCGGGTCCAGAACGTGAACCACCCGCCCTCAGTCACGGCAGACCCGTAGAGGTAGAGGAACGCAGCGAGATCACGGGGCCGCCTCGGGCGGCCCCGTTCCTTTGCCGAGGGGAGCCCTCCGAGTTCAGCCCTGGAGCTTGTCCCGGATCTCGACCAGGGTGTCCAGGATGCGGAACACCACGATCAACACTTCGCACGAGATCCGGACCATGATCGGGCCGAGGAGGAGGGTGAGGACCCCCGACAGCACCTGCCCCCCGCCCCCGTACCGGGCCGAGGCTCCGGTCACGATCATCACCAACCCCAGTACGACGCACGCCAGAGCACCGATCCAGAAGATGACCTGGATCGCCACCGGGGTGAGCATTTTCCGAAACGTAAGGTAGTCTTCCATGAATACCTCCTTTCAACGAGGAGTATAGGGAACGAAGTTCAGGGATGGCAACCCGGGAGGCCTGCCCCGTGGACCCCCACTGCGCACTCCACCCGCTGAGGAGGACAGGCGAGCGCGGGCAGTTCCGCCGCCACCGCCTCCCCGATCGGGTTCCCGCCGCGGGCGAGGAAGTGGGCGAGGTGGGCATGGAGACACTTTACCCGGTAAGGGTTCCCGAGCCCGGCGATCCCTGTCGCCAAACGCCCCTCGGCCCCCACCCTCCGCAGAAACTCTCGCTCCTTTGGGGAGAGGAGGGAGAGGCGTTCCCGCCGGTAAGCATCGTGGGCGGCGGCGTACCGCGCCGCGAGGTCCGGATCGGTTGCGAGGCGGGCCTCGAACCTCTTCACGGCCCCCCCGGATTCCAGGCGCCCGACCGCGGCCACGAGGAACGGACACGAGAGCCAGAACAGGGTCGGAAAGACGGTGAACTCCGCCCCCAGCCGGTGGAGGGGGTGGGTGAGGACCACCTGGGGGTACCCGTACGGGCAGCGGCAGGCCACAGCAAGGGCCCCGACTGGCGGGCGGCCGAGCTGCCACTGGATCGTGTTGAGATCGGTGGGGTCGAGCACGGCTCAGGGCACTCCCCGCGCCGAGGAGAGGGCATCGGCGAGGGCCCACTCCCGGAGCGAGATCGCCGCGAGCCCTGCCCGTCCGAGCGGGCGGAACGCACTGAGGATCAGGCGGATCCCCTCCTCGATCGTCACCGTGTGCCCGGTGAGGGAGGAGAGGTCACCCCCCGCAGCGGGCTGGGAGGGCACGCCGTGCGGGGCGTACCCCGCCCGCAGGGCGAGGAGGAGCGCCTCCATCGGGACCGTGTCGGGGGAGAGGAGGAGCGTCCCGTGGTGAAGGAGCGCCCTCCGCCGCAGTTGGGCCGACCCGGAGACCTTGGCCTCCCCCACGAACACCGCCCCCCCCCGCGGTTCGGCCTCGATCCCTAGCCTCTCCTCGAGGGCGGAAGAGAGGAGCCCGGTGAGGTAACCCTGGGACTCCCGCACCGAGGTCCAGGGCGCCGTGAGAGGAAGGGTGAGGGAGAAGTTGAGGTTCCCCGCGTGGTGGTACACCGCGCCTCCCCCGGAGGGGCGCTTGAGAACCGGGATCCTCAGGCGAGCACACGCCTCAAGGTCAGCCTCGTCCTCGATCCTCTGGCCGCGGCCCACAACCACGCACCGCGGGTTGCGCCACACGCGAAGGGTAGGAGGGACCTCCTCCCGCGCCACCGCACCGAGGATCACCTCGTCGAGGGCGAGGTTGAGAAGAGGGTCGCGGTACTCGAGGTCGAGGAGGACCCTCATCGCAGGGCGGCGTAGGCCTCCGCGGCCCGGAACGAGGTGCGGGCAAGCGGCGCCGCGACGACGGCCGCGAACCCGAGCGACCGGGCCTGGTCCTCCCACCACCGGAACTCGTCCGGGGGCACGTACCGGGCCACGGGGAGCTCGCGCGGCGTCGGACGCAGGTACTGGCCGAGGACAACCACATCCACCCCCACCCCGCGCAGGTCAGCGAGCGCATCCCGGACTTCCTCCTCCCTCTCCCCGAGCCCAAGGAGAAGGGACGATTTCGTCACCAGGTTCGGGTCGAAGCCCTTCGCCGTCCGGAGGACGGACAGGGAGAGGTCGTACCCGGCGCGGCGGTCGCGCACGAGCGGGGTCAGCCGCCGCACCGTCTCCAGGTTGTGCCCCACGACGTGGGGGCGGGAACCGACCAGCGCCGCCAGCGCCTCCTGCTCGCCAGCGAAGTCGGGGATCAGGGCCTCCACGACCGCAGTCGGCACAGCCCCCCGCAGGCAGCGGATCACGTCCGCGTAGTGCCCCGCCCCTCCGTCGGAAAGGTCGTCCCGGTCCACCGAGGTGAGGACGACGTAGCGCAGCCCAAGGGCGGCCACCGCGTGGGCAAGGCGAGCGGGTTCACCCGGATCCGGGGCCGCGGGCCGGCCGTGGGTCACCGCACAGAACCGGCAGGCGCGCGTGCACACGTCGCCCAGGATCATGAACGTCGCCGTCCCCGCCCCAAAGCACGTCGGTAGGTTCGGACACCGCGCCGAGCGGCACACGGTGGGAATCCCGAGCTGGTCCAGCACCTCCCCCACCCGGCGCGCGACCGCCACGGCGGCGGTAGGAACCGTGACCTTCAACCAATCGGGCTTTCGCTCCTCCACTCCGCGACCTCCTCCTCCAAAGCCGGGACAAGCTCGACCCCCAGCACGTCCGCCACCGCGGTGCGCGCCGCGTCCCGCGCCTCCCCCATCGGCACCGGGTGTCCGACGATATCGGACAGGGACACCGCCTGCGCCCCCGCGATCCCGCACGGGACGATCCACCGGAACCCATCCGGGGCGAGGTCCACGTTGAGGGCGAGCCCGTGCATCGTGATCCAGTTCCGGACGTGGATCCCTACCGCGCCGAGCTTCCCCCGATCGTGCCACACCCCGGGGAACCCGGCCCGGCGAACCGCCTCCACCCCAACCGAGCGGGCGACCCGGATCATGATCTCCTCGAGGTCCCTCACATAGAGGTGGAGGTCCTTCCCCCGCTCCCGTAGGTCGAGGATCGGGTACAGGACGAGCTGGCCCGGGCCATGGTACGTGACGTCCCCCCCCCGCTCGATCGCGACGACCTCCACGCCGGCCCGAGCTAGCTCATCCCGCGGAGCGAGGATGTGGTCCCCGCGTCCCGCTCGGCCAATCGTGATCACCGGCTCGTGCTCGAGAACGAGGATGACGTCAGAGACCCGCCCCTCCTCCCGCAGGCGCTGGAGGCGCCGCTGGATCGCCCAGGCCGGACCGTACCGGATCCGACCGAGGTCAGCGTAGAGGGCCGACGTCACCCGGCCCTCAGGCGGGCGATCGCCTCCCCGGGGCGAGCGGTCCCGCCGGGGCCAACGATGATCCGGTCGAGCACCCCCGCCAGCGGTGCCTCGACCACGAACACCGCCTTCTCCGCCTCCACCTCGGCCACCGCCTCCCCGGCCTCGACCTCCTCCCCCGCCGCCACCAGCCACCGCACGAGCTTGACCTCCCCCACCTCTCCCAGGTCGGGCACCACGATGTCCATCATCAGCTCCTCCTGGGCCATTCTACGGGTGGCCCGTGCCTTGACCAAGGGCGCCCCCCGGGGGCAGTCAGCTCGTGGGACGCGTCACGATCACCTGCGGCCCCATCCCCCCACACCCCCCGTCTTGGAGCGGGGTAGCACACATGTTGCGGTAGCATGAGCCGTTCTCAGGCTGAAACAGACCATAAGAGAGCGGGTCCGCTCCCTGCTCAACGAGGGCCCGGGCCACGTAGTAGTCGCCATGGACAAACCGCAGCCATTGCTCCATTGCTGCCGAGGCCTCGGCGGCTGAATACCCCTCGTGGACGAGGTACGTCCCCAGCCCACGGGCGGTGCGGACGACGTTGCAGATCAGCCCTCCACGCTCACAACAGCATTTCGCAAGCGGGTTGTCGTCACAGCACGGGGCGCACAGCGGGGCGAGGGCTGCTGCGAGGGTCTTCGCCTCGTCCCCCGTCAGCCGGATCGCGTCGTACCAACCCGCGAACAACTGGGCGTTATCCCATGCCAAGGGCAGTCCATAGATTGTCTCCGTCCCCTCCGCCGGGACGTGCTGCGCGTACAGAGCGGCAAGGGCTGGCTCCCCCTCCCCGACCGTCAGTGCCGCCATTCCACCCGTCAACACCGCCCCGATCGCCACGAGGGCAATCCCCTTTCCCATGTTCCCCTTCCTGCCTCGGTGCTCTCCTTGGGACATCTGACCTCCTTTCGGTCCGCTGGCCCCCACGATCGCGAGGGGCCGTGGACCACCCGTCGAGCCGATGTGGAGGAGCCGCGGAAGGAGAAGCCTTCAGCCGGTGATGTCGAGAGCATCTCCTTCGCGGGAGAGGGGAGGCCGTCGTCTGACCTGGGTTGCACGCACCTGCCGCGTCCCTAGAATTCCTCTTTATCTTAACGGGAGGTGGTGCCGGTGTTTACCAAGAAGTGCGTGCTTTTCCTCGGGCTCACCCTGGCCCTCGCGGGCCTTGCCATCGGGCAGGGGGTCGAGATGCGGGTGTTCACGGTCGGGGCGCGGACCATCCACTGGTTCGCCAACACTACTGGCCAGGCTATCACCGGGCTCCGCATCGCGTTCGACGAGCCGGTCACGCTGGTGGGGAAGGTTGAGGTGTTCGGAGGCCTGGAGAACGTCACGGGAACGGATGAGGGGATGGAGTTCTTGTTCCAGGGCAAGCTCGCCCCGCACGGGTTCGTCGAGCTGCGCTGGGAGCCGGCGACGGCTGAGCCATCCCTCGTGATGTGGCTCGTGGGGGATAAGCCAGCGGGCAAACCCTACTTCGCGACCGTGCCCGCTCTCATCAAGGTCATCTCAGGCGGGCTCGTCGCGCTGCGGGACGCAGATCCCCCGGCGTTCACCGCGCTCCTCACCCAGTTCTTCACGGTCAACACGTTCCTCGCCGACACCCTCGGCGGCCTCGGCCTGAGCCCGCAGGTCCTCACCGGGATGCTGACGGTCGCGCCGGCGGAGGGGATAGAGAACCTCCTCACGACCCTCATCAGCTCGTTCGGGCTGGACACGGTGGACAAGTTCATGGCCGCGCTCGACTGGTCCCTCGTCCTCGAGGCCCTCGGCCTGTAGGGATCGGCCTGGGTTCAACCGTCACGGGGCCGCCGGGGGCGGCCCCGTTTCTGTGGGCTACAGTCTGATCATCGGAGGGGACTCCCGGCAACGGGCGAACTTCGGCCGCGCCACACCCCCACCGCGATGCCCACCAGGGCATACAGGCCCGCCCCGAGGAGGAGGGGGCCCTCCGGACGGAGGGCGTAGAGGCGGGCTCCGGCCAGGGGGCCCACCGCCTGGGCTGCGTTCACCAGAACGAGCGTCCCCCCGAACACGAGCCCCCGCCGTGCCCCTCCCCAGCGGCCGATCGCGGACCGAAACAGGGAACCCGTCACCCTGTCCCCGCCGAGGAGGAACAGGGCGGGGACGACCGCCCACGGCCCACCGAGGAGGAGGCACGCCCCGCCCGCCGTGAGGAGGAGCCCCCGGCCCAGGCCCCGCCGGCCATCTCGATCCGAGATCCAGCCGAGCACGGGCGCGAGGACGATCTCGCCCCCGGCGATGAGGGAGCTCGAGGCGAGGATCCACGGCCGGGCCCACCCGAGCGCGTCCTCAAGGTAGGGAGCGAGGAACGGGCGGAGGGCCGCGCTCCCCAACGCCGCAACGATGGACAGCGCCGTCCACAGAGCGATCTCGCGACGGTGGCCACGCGGGACCGCCGGCCCGGCGGGGCGGGAACGGGGATGGCTTGGGGAGAGCAGGGCGAGGGCGGCGGTGGAGAGAAGGAAGAATGCAAACGCCATAAGGAACAGGCCCCGCATCCCGATGATTGGGAGAAGCCACCCCCCGAGGAGGGGGGAGAGGATCGCCCCCACGGAGAACCCGGCTCCGGTGAGGGTGAACGCCCGCGCCAGGGCCTCCGGCGGCACGGAATCGGCGATGTACGCCTCCATCGCCGGCCAGCCGAGGAAGATGTTGTACAGGATCGCCCCCGGGATCAGACCGTGCCAGCTTCGGGCCAGCGCGTAGAGGAGCGGGGCGAACGCGGCGAGGCCCCACGCGCCGACCATCAGCGCCCGCCGCTCGACGCGGTCAGCGAGCCAGCCGCCCGGGAGGAGGGTCACGGCGACCGTGGCGAACATGAGCGAAGAGAGGAGCCCGATCTCCCGCTCCGTCCCGCCGAGGTCGCGCACGTAGTTCGGCCACACGAAGCTGTAGAGCATCGCCCCGCTGCTCCAGAGGGCATTCGAGAGGAAGAGGAACCGCAGATCGCGGTGCCGCCGGATGAGATCCCATCCCGTGAAGGGAGGTCGCACGGCGGAGGGATCACCCACCGCCGGGGGGGACGAGCCCGAGGGGGACAACCTCTAGGCCCCGCTCCTCAAGGGCAGTAACGAACGGGTTGATCCCGAGGGAGTCGCTCGCGATGTGCCCGGTGACGACGAGGTTCTTCCCCGTGCCCCCATACTCCCGGGCAAGCTGCCTCGCCACCGCCGGCTGGCAGTGGATGTAGATTACCGTGTCTACGCCGTGATCAAAGTAGGCCTTGGCCACGGGGTAGCCCCCGTTCGTCCCCGCCCCGTGGGCCACCGCCACGTGCCCCAACCGGTGGCGCCCATCCCCAACCAGGCACTGGATCTCAGTGAGGGCATGGCGGAACTCACCGAACCGGGCGCGGAAGTGGGCGATGAGGTCGGCCACGGTGGCGTGCGGGGAGAGCTCCGCCGCTGCCTCCGCCATCCGCCTCCGGCCGATCTCATCGAGCGGAGTGTGGATGTTCATGTACGCGATCCCAAGCAGCCGGGCAAGGGCGGGGAGCCGATCGTAGTTGCGGATCTGGCCCGTGATTCGATCCTCGTAGCGCTTCTCCTCCACCGCCGCCCGGGCGACCGCCTCCGGAACCCCTGCCGCTACCAGCAGCCCGATGTGGCGGGCGAACACCTCGTCCATGCGCAGGACGGCCGTTCCCCCCGCAGGGTGATGGGCGAGGGCGAGGTCGAACCCTCGCTCCTTGGCCAGGACGAGCTCAGCCCCCTCGAGATCGATCCCGACGAGGATGCGTCGGATCCCCTCGCCTGGGCAGTAGATCGCCGTGTCCGCTGGGACCTCATCGAGCCCCGCCAGCGCGAGCGCAAGTGCCAGGATCTCCTCTGTGGTCATGGTCCCCCCTGTGATGAGGTGGGATTCTACTCCCCCCCGAGGAACGTCCAGGGAAGCTCCCGTTCCATGGCACTGCCCGAACGGACAAGTGAAGGGCAGGGCGCTTCGCCCTGCCCCGTGACGATCCCCGATCCCGCGCCTACCTCCTCTCGAGGATCCTCCCCTCCACCTCCGGGCTAACCGGGGAGTGGGTCCGCAGGTATTCGACAAGCACCTCCGCCTCCACGAACGCGAGGACCGTGGTCTCCTTCGCTTTCAGGAACACGTCGTACCCATCCCCGCCGCTCGCGAGGAAGTTGTTCGTGACGACCTTGTAGGTGGACGTCTTTCGGATCGGCTTGAACCCATCTTCCGTGAGGACCTCTGCGGACACGATCCGTTGCCCAGCGGGCTTCGCGGGGTCCCACGTGAACCGCAGCCCGGCCACATGGGGGAACCGACCGGCGACGTTCTCCACCTGGGATACCCCGTTCTCGAGGGCCGCCAGGATCTGCTCACCAGTGAGGGAGAGGACCACGAGGTAGTTCCCGAACGGGAGGACCTCCAGGGCCTGGCCAAAGGTGATCTCCCCTGCGGGGATGGACGCCCGGATCCCCCCGCCGTTGCAGATCGCGATCTGGGCCCCAGCCGGGGCTGCCTTCCACAGCATTGCGTCGGCAACGAGGTTCCCGAGGTTCGTTTCCCTCGTCCGCACGTGACCCCGCTCCCCGTCGAGGTCGGTCCGCGTCTCCCCGATCACCTCGGCCTTCAGCTCATCGATCGGGCCCCGGAAGACCTCGAGCTGGGCCGCGATCGTCTCCTCCAGCGGCAGCTCCTCCACCGGGATGAGCTCCCCGCCCCACGCCACGAGGACGCCCTCGCTGTCGAACGTGACCTCCAGCCGGCCGAGCTGGGATGCCTTCTCCCCGGCCTGCACGACCAACGCCGGCACGGTGGCATCCACGACCGAGATCCGATCGCGGATGCCGGCGAGCGTGGCCGGCCCGATCCCGCTCACGTTCGTGATCTCCTCGATCGCCTGGAACGGGCCATGCTCTTGGCGGTAGGCGATGATGCGCTGGGCCAACGCCGGCCCAATGCGATACAGGGTCTGTAGCTCCTCCGCTGTCGCGGTGTTGATGTTGATGAGCTTACGTTCCACCACCACCGGGTAGTCCTCGGGGAACGTGTGGGAGTGGCCACCGACCACGATGTCGATCCCGGTGACCGACTGGGCCAGTTCGAGGTCCTCCTCCCAGCCGAGGTGGGTGAGGGCGATGATCGCGTTCACCCCGAGCGCCGTCAGCTCAGCCACCGCTGTCTGCGCCGCGGCAACCGGATCGTGGATCACGACGTTGGGGCCCGGGCTCGAACTCCATGCCGTGCCCTCCGTGGTCAGGCCGAGGATCCCCACCTTCCCACCTTGGGTCTCCACCACCACGTAGGGGAGGATCTTCCCCGCGAGGTGGGGCTCCCCCGTGAAGTCGAAGTTGGCGCAGAGGAGGGGGAAGCTCACCGCCTGCGCGAACCGGGCCAAGCCCTCCGGTCCATCGTCGAACTCGTGGTTCCCGAGCGTCAGCGCCGTGACCCCCATTTGCTCCAGGACCCACGCCTCGGCCGCTCCCTTGTGCACCGTGTAGTACAGCGTGCCCATCACCGCGTCGCCGGCGTGGAGGAAGAGGACGTCCGGCACCTGAACGCGGATCTCCTCGACGAGCGTCGCCTGGCGGGCCATGTTCTCGAGCTGCGAATGGGTATCGTTCGTGTGGAGGATCGTGAACGTCCACTCGTGGGCCCACCCCCACGCTCCCCCAACCACCAACGCGCACAGCAGCGAAACCGCGATCCTTTTCATGGTCTCCTCCTTCAAATGGTCACCGCGTCACTTGAATGAGGTCCAGCGTGTGTGGTCGTCTCTCACCCCCTTCCCGTCCGCCACTCGTCGCGGGGGAACCCCCGCACCCCGATTATACTGGCCAGGGCCGCGGAAGTAACCCCTGGACGAGGACGACCTCGCCCCGCCCGATCCGGCACTTCGACGGCGAGCCCGCGTGGAGGACGGGCGCCAAACCGCTACAGGCGGGGGACGAGGGCGGTGAGGAGCCGTCCCAGGTCCGCCGCCCGGCGGCGGGAGGTCGCGATGACCTCGTCGTGGGATAGAGGTTGAGGGGATACCCCGGCGGCGAGGTTGGTGACGCAGGAGATCGCAAGCACCTTCAGCCCAGCGTGACGGGCGGCGATCGCCTCGGGCACGGTAGACATCCCCACGAGGTCTGCCCCGAGCGCCCGGAACGCCCGGATCTCGGCCGGGGTTTCGTAGGAGGGGCCGAGAGTCGCCAGGTACACCCCCTCCTTGAGGCCGATCCCGAGCTCCCCCGCCACGTCCCGCGCCACCTCGCGCAGCGCGGGGTCGTAGACCTCCGTCATGTCGGGGAAGCGGGGGCCAAGCGGATCGAGGTTCGGACCGCGCAGGGGGTTATCCCCAAGGAAGTTGATGTGGTCGGAGAGGAGGACGAGGTCCCCCGCCTCGAGGCCGTGGGCGACCCCCCCGGCGGCGTTGGTGAGAACAAGAACCCGCACCCCCAACCGGCCGTAGGCGCGGACGGGGAGGACGACGTCGGTCAGGGGATATCCCTCGTAAGGATGGACCCGCCCCCGCTGGACGAGGACGGTCCGCCCGGCTACCTCCCCCACCGCGACCTCGCCGGCGTGCCCAGGCACGGACGGGGCAGGGAACCCCGGGATCTTCGTGAACGAAAGCGCCCGCTCCCCCGCCACGGGGAACACCCCGGACAGGCCCGATCCGAGGATCACCGCCACCTCCGGCGCCCCCAGTTTGGCGAGCGCTTGCGCTGCCCGCTCGATCCGCTCCATCCCCCCCATCGTCATCCCCCTCCCATGGCCTGTCATGCTCCCCAACCGGTACTAGAACCCGTCCATCGTCCCCGTGTACCCGTTCTTGAACCGGCTCAGGCTGAACTCGATCGCCCGGGCGCGGGCCTCCGCGATCCCCTTCACCCGATCGAGCTGCCGTCGCGAGGCGCGGTACACCTTGTCCACGGTCCCGATCTCCTCGATCAGCCGCTCGATCACGGAGATGGGGAGGCGCGGGACCTTGGACAGAAGCCGGTACCCCCGCGACGGGATCGGTTCCTCCAGCTCCTGGTCAGCGGTGATCCCCAACGGACGGAGGATCGCATCCGGCCGCAGCACGTCCTCCGGAGCCAGGGCGAGGAGCTCGTCCACGATCTCCTCCGCCGGGCGGGGGTCGGACTTGAAGTCCCGCACGAGGAGCTCCATCTCCTCGCGGACCCCGCGCATGAGGACCGTGAGGTGCCGCTCCGGGAGCTCCCGGTGGACCCCCAGCTCGACGAGCGTCCTCTCCACATCGCGCTCCAGCCCCATCATGTACAGGGCGCGCTGGAGGACCGCCGCCACGTGGGACGGGAACACCCGGCGCTCGAACTCCAAGGGGGCCAACTCCGTGAGGAGCTCCCGCAGCTCCCGCCGATACCGGTCCAGGATCTGCAGCCCCTGGGAGGCGCGGGCAAGGAGGGTCTGGATGTCCTGGAGCTCGTACCGCCACTCGCCGTGGAACAGGGTCACCCGGTGGCGATCCTCGGAGATGGCGATCACGAGCCGCTCGATCTCCCGCGCCACCTGTTCCGCCACCCGATGACGGGTCCCCGTCTCCTGAGACGGGGTCGTCGGGCTCGGCACGAGGTGGGCGTTGGCATAGAGGATCGTCTTCAGTTCCTCATTCACGACCACCGCGCGGTCCATCTTCGCTAGCTCGACGATCGCTTGGGGCGTGACCGGAGCATTGAGCTCGAACCCGGCGGCGATGAGGGGCCCCGCGACCTCCTGGTTGGCGACGAGGAGGAGCCCGCCCCGGCCGAGCTGCAGAATGCGATCGATCGCGTCCCGCAACGGCGTTCCCGGCGCGGTGAGCCGTAGGAATTCCAGCCGCGGATCCTTCTTTCCCCCCATGTCAGGTCAGTTCAAGCGCCTCCATCGCTTCCTGAAGCGTTCGCGCCTGGACCACGGTCAAGGGTAGCCGCTTGGGGAGGGGCCCCGGCGGCGCCACTGCCCGGGCGAACCCGAGCTTCGCCACCTCCTGGAGGCGCTCCGGTCCCTTCCGCACGGGACGGATCTCCCCGGCCAGGCCAACCTCGCCCAGGACGACGGTGTCAGGGGGGATGGCACGGCCCCGCAGGCTCCCCAGGATCGCGGCACAGATCCCGAGGTCGGCCGCTGGCTCCCGCACCTCAAGCCCTCCCGCCACGGCGAGGTACACGTCCATCGCCCGCACGTGGACGCCGAGGTACTTCTCGATCACGGCCAGGAGGACGGAGGTCCGGTTGAGATCGAGCCCGGCGGTACGCCGCTGGGGCGGGCCGAACCCGCTCCCCGGGGCGATGAGGGCCTGGATCTCAACGAGAAGGGTCCGCGACCCCTCGAGCACGGGGACGATCGCCGCCCCCGGCTTGGGCGCGCGATCTTGGGACACGAAGAAGAGCGAAGGGTTGGCGACCTCGCTGAGCCCGGCCGGGCCCATCTGGAGCACGGCGACCTCGGCCGTGGATCCGAACCGGTTCTTCACGCAGCGGAGGAGGCGGAGGTCTCCCTCCCGCACCCCCTCAAGCTGCAGCGCCACGTCCACAAGGTGCTCGACCGTCTTCGGGCCGGCGAACTCGCCCCCCTTCGTGATGTGGGAGACGAGGAACGTGACCATCCCCAGCCCCTTGGCCAACCGCGCGAGGTGGGCAGCGGCCTCCCTCACCTGGGTGAGGCTCCCGATCTCACCGCCATCGGGCCGGGCGAGCACGGTCTGGAGCGAGTCCACCACCAGCACCATCGGCTCGATCTCCTCCACCGCGCGCACGATCGCGAGAAGCTCCTGCTCGGACTGGAGGTAGAGGGAGGGTTCGGAGATCCCCAGCCGTTCTGCCCGCAGCTTGACCTGGGCCACGGCCTCCTCACCGGAAACGTAGAGGACCTTCCCGTGCCGCGCCGCGAGCCGGGCGGCGAGCTGAAGGAGGAGGGTGGACTTGCCCACCCCCGGCTCCCCTCCGAACAGAACCACCGTCCCCGGGAGGAGGCCCCCCAGGACCCGATCCACCTCCGGAAGCCCCGTCGCGAGGCGCTCGTGGGATAGGGCGGGGACCTCCGGAAGAGGGCGCGGGGGCTCCCCGCTCCCCCCTCCCCCGGCCGGCGCGCCGGCCTCGTCGAACGACTCCCACCGCCCGCACTGGGGACAACGGCCCAGCCACTTCGGGGACTGGTAGCCGCACTCCCGGCAGCGGTAGGGCACTAGTCCTTCCGCACCACGATCTCCCCGTCCTGACCCTCGGCCACGACCCGGCACCCCGGGGGGAACTCCTTGGTGAGGATCCGTTCGGCGATCGGGTCCTCGAGCAGGCGCTCAATCGCCCGTCCCATCGGACGGGCCCCGTACTTCTCGTCGTAGCCCCGCTCGGTGATCACCTCCCACGCCGAGGGCTCCAGGACGAGCTCGATCCCGTGTTCCTCCTTAAGCCGTCGGCCCAACCGGCCGATGAACAGGTCAGCGATCTCCTTCACCTGTTCCCGGGTGAGGGAGTGGAACACGATCACGTCGTCAAGCCTGTTCAGAAACTCGGGCGAGAATTCCTTGCGCACCTCGCCCATCACCCGCGCCTTCATGTCCCGGTACGCCTGCTCCGACTCGACATCCGCCGTGCTGAACCCGACCCCCGTCCGGTCTACGATCAACTTGCTCCCCACGTTGGAGGTCATGATGAGGACCGTGTTACGGAAGTCCACCTTCCGCCCCTGGGAGTCGGTGAGGATCCCGTCGTCCATCACCTGGAGGAGGATGTTGAACACGTCGCGGTGGGCCTTCTCGATCTCGTCGAACAGGACGACGGAGTAGGGGCGGCGGCGCACCGCCTCGGTGAGCTGGCCCGCCTCTTCGTACCCCACATACCCCGGAGGCGCGCCCACGAGGCGGGACACGGCGAACCTCTCCACGTACTCCGACATGTCGATCCGGATCAGGGCATCCTCGTCCCCGAACAGGAACCCGGCGAGGGTCCGCGCCAACTCCGTCTTCCCGACCCCGGTCGGCCCGAGGAAGAGGAACGATCCGATCGGCCGGCGGGGATCCTTGACCCCGGCGTAGGCGCGGCGGATGGCGCGAGCCACGGACTTCACCGCCTCGTCCTGGCCCACGTACCGCTCGTGAATCTTCTCCTCCAGGTGCACGAGCCGCGCCGTGTCCTCCTCCTGGAGGTGGCGGATCGGGATCCCTGTCCACGCGGACACGGTCGCCGCGACCTGCTCCCCTCCCACCACGGGGACGAGGGGCTCACGGCTGGCTTCCTCGTATTTCTTCAGCTCCTCGACCTTCGCCGTCCGCCGGTCGCGGATCCTCGCGGCGAGTTCGTAGTTCTGATCCGCTACCGCTGCCTCCTCCTCGTCCTCGAGCTTCGTGATCTCCTCGAGGAGCTCCCGCGCCTCAGGGGGGAGTTCGGTCGCCGCCAGCCGCACCTTGGCCGCGGTCTCGTCGATGAGGTCGATCGCCTTGTCGGGGAGGAACTGGTCCGTGATGTAGCGGTCGGCCAGCCGCGCCGCCTGCCACAGGGCATCGTCGGTGATCTGGACCCCGTGGTGCTCCTCGTAGCGGTGCCGCAGCCCGTGGAGGATCTTCACCGTGTCCTCCACGGACGGCTCGTCCACGTACACCGTCTTGAACCGCCGTTTGAGGGCGGGATCCTTCTCGATCGACTTCCGATAATCGTCAGGGGTCGCCGTGCCGATGCACTGGAGGGCGCCCGAGGCCAGCGGAGGCTTGAGGATCGCCGAGGCGTCGATCGCCCCCTCCGCCCCACCGGCCCCGACCACGGTCTGCAGCTCGTCGATGAACAGGATGATGTTGTCCACGCTCATGACCTGGTTGAGGATCGTCTTCAGCCGCTGCTCGAACTCGCCGCGGTACTTCGTGCCGGCGACGATCCCCGCCATGTCGAGCTCGATGATCTCCTTCTGAGCGAGCGCAGACGGCACGTCCCCCGCGGCGATCTTCTGAGCGAGGCCCTCCACGATCGCCGTCTTCCCCACGCCGGACTCGCCGATGAGGGCCGGGTTGTTCTTCTTCCGCCGACACAGGATCTCCACCACCCGCTCCAACTCCCTCTCCCGGCCGATGACGGGATCGAGGGCGCCGCTCGCCGCCTCCTCGACCAAGTTCCGGCCGAACTCACCGAGCTCACCGGGGAGGCGGGCATGGCTCGTGCGGACCCGCACCCCGCCCCGCCGGCTGGGGGCGAAGTACTCCCGCGCGGTGCGGAGGTCAACCCCTTGGGAGCGCAGGATCTCCGCCGCCGTGCACTCCCCCTCGCGGAGGATCCCCAATACGAGGTGCTCTGGCTCGATCGTCTCTGCCCCGTCCCGCCGTGCCTCCTCGTAGGCGAGCTTCATCACCCGCCGCAGGCGCTGGGTGGGCTCGAGCTCGTCGGGGGACACGTGGACCTTCCCCCTCCCCTTCTGCCGCTCGACGAACCGCGCGATCCGCTCGTAGTTAAGGCCCTTGGCATCGAGGAACCGCGCCACGCGCGATCCCTCCATGCGCGCTGCAGCGAGCAGCAGGTGCTCCGTCCCCACGTAGCGGTGGCGCCAATCCCCCGCCTCTTCCTGGGACGCAGCCAAGAGCTTCATGGAATCCTTGGAGAACTTCTCGTACATCAGCGACCTCCGGTCAGATTATACGGTCCGTCGTTCCCCCCTCACGGGAGAAGCGGTCCAGGGCTGCGGTGAGCCCCCCGGTGAGGAAGGCCCACGCCAGCTCGCCGGCGAGGTCCACGGCGCGAGCGAGGGCATCCGCTTCGTCGGGGGGAGGGGGAGAGAGGACGTGCTCCACCCAATCCCCTCCCTCCGCCGGCCGGCCGATCCCCACCCGGAGGCGGGGCACATCGTCCGCCCCCACGGCAGCGAGGACGGACTTCATCCCGCGGTGCGTCCCCGGCCCTCCCCGGGCCCGCAGCCGGAGGGCCCCCACCGGGAGATCGGCCTCGTCGTAGACGACGAGGAGGTCTTGGGGAGAGAGGGGAAACCTGGCGAGGAGCTCGCGCACGGCTTCCCCGGACCGGTTCATGTACGTGAATGGACGAAGCAGGTACCCCAAGGAGCTGCGATGAACCTCCCCCCACGGGTGGGTCTCGCCCCGCCAGCGACCACGCTCGAGGAGGCGCTCCACGACCCAAAACCCGACGTTGTGGCGGCTGGCCGCGTACTCCGGTCCGACGTTTCCCAGCCCGACGACGGCCCTCAAGCCGCGGGTTGTTCGCCTCCCGTTGGCTTCTCCTCTTCAACCTCAGCACCCTCAGCCGGGACGGCCTCCGCCGCCACTGGGGCCTCCACCTCAAGCGCCCGCCGCGCGGCCACCGTCACGACCGCGTCCTCGGGAGGGAGCTGGGGCTCGACGCCCTCCGGCCACGGGAGGTCCTTGACGAGGATCGAATCCCCGATGCCGAGGTCGGACACGTCCACCTCGATCCGGGGCGGCATCTTCGCCGGCACGGCCTGGACCGGGATATAGCTGTGCACCGCCTCGAACACCCCGCCGTCCTTGATCCCGCGCGGCGTGCCGAGGAACCGCACCGGGACGTTCATCTCCAGGGGTCGCTCCGGATCCGCGACGTACAGGTCGAGGTGGAGGAACTTCTCCGTGATCGGATGGACCTGGATCTCCTTGAGGAAGACGTGGTAGGTCTTCTTCCCATCCACTTTCACCTCGACCGGCGTGGAGCGGGTCACATGGTCGAGCATGTCCAGAAGCTCCTTCTCCGGGATCGAGACGTGAAGCGAAGCCACGTGGGCACCGTACAAGACGGCCGGGACGAATCCCTGCCGGCGGAGGGCCCCCGCCTTCACGGTGAGAGGCCGTCGTATCGCATTGACCAGCATCCAGATCCTCCTCCACTCACATCGGCATGTACGCCAGGAGATCGGTCATCGACTCGTGGCGGTGAATGCGGCGAATCGCGTCCGCGAAGAACTCGGCCACCGAAACGATCTCGATCTGGGGGGCCGTGCGGACCTCGTCGCGGTGGGCAATGGTATCGGTCACCAACACCCGCTGCAACTGCGGCGTGTCGAGGATCTGCAGCGCAGCGCCGGCGAACACCCCGTGGGTGCAGGCGGCGAACACCGCCTTCGCCCCGCTCCCGGTGAGTTCCTCCGCCGCCGTCACGAGCGTCCGCCCGCTGGCGAGGATGTCGTCCACGAGGAGCACGTTGCGGCCCCGCACCTTCCCGATCACATCCTTCACCACCACGTCCTTCCCCTCTTCATCACGCTGCATCACGACCACGGCCAGAGGAAGCTCCCCATCTCCCTGAAGCTCCCCCAACCGCTTCGCCATCCGCCGCGCCCGCCATACCCCGCCGAGGTCGGGGGAGGCAACCGTGAGGTTCTTCAGCCAGTCGTGATGGTGGTCGTAGATGTACTTCGCGAGCATCCGGTCCGACCGCAGGTGATCGAGGGGCACCGAGAAGAAACCTTGGATCTGCCCGGCGTGGAGGTCCATCGTCAGCACCCGGTCCACCCCCGCCACCTCGAGGAGGTCGGCCACGAGCCGGGCCGAGATCGGGACCCGCCCCGTCATCTTCCGGTCCTGACGCGCATAGCCGAGGTAGGGGATCACGGCGCAGATCTCACGGCAGGAGGCCCGCCGCAGCGCATCCACCAGGATGAGGAGCTCCATCAGGTGGTCGTTCACCGGGGGCGAGGTCGGCTGGACGACGAACACATCCTTGCCCCGGACCGTCTGCCCGATCTTCACGCTGACCTCTCCGTCGGGAAACCGGCCCGGAGCGTAGTTCGGGCCGTCCTTGCCTGGGGCATCGGCCTCGCACAGCTCGACCCCGAGGATCTCCGCGATGCGGCGGGCGAGCGACAGGTTCGCCCTCCCGGAAAGGATCCGAATATCATCCACTGCCTTCTTCCTAGGCATGGCCTCCCTCTTCCGCGGGGTGCGCCCACCCCGGCGCTACGACCTCGCGGGCCCGCCCGAGGGCGAGGGCGTAGGGGGGGACATCGTGCGTGATCACTGAACCCGCCCCCACCACCGCTCCTTCCCCGATCCGGACCGGCGCGACGAGGGACACGTTGCTGCCGATGAACGCCCGGGGGCCGACCTCGGTGCGGAACTTCTCCCTGCGCCCGGGCTGGAAGTTGCAGGTGATGGCCCCGGCCCCGATGTTCGCCCCCGCCCCGACCTCGGCATCCCCGATGTAGGCGAGGTGCCCGGCCTTGACCCCGTCCCCGAGCGTGGCTGCCTTTACCTCGACGAAGTTCCCAACCTTGGCCCCCCTCCCGATCCGCGACCCAGGCCGGAGGTGGGCATAGGGGCCGATCCTCGCCTCCGGCCCCACCTCCGCCCCCTCGACCACGGAGTACCACACCTGCGCTCCCTCCCCGACGCGGGAATCAACGAGGTAGGCATTCGGGCCAACGGTACACCCCGTTCCGATCACGGTGTGCCCGAGGAGGTGGGTGCCGGGATGGAGGACCGTGTCCTCCCCCACCGCCGCATCGAGGGACGGATAGACCGCGGAGGGGTCCGTCACCGTGACCCCATCCCGCATCCACGCCGTGAGGATCCTCTCCCGAACGAGGCGTTCGAGCAGGGCAAGGTCAGCCCGATCGTTCACCCCCCACAGGTCGTCCGCGTCCGGCCAGGGAAGGGCAGCGGCCTTCCCCGCCCCGGAGAAATGGGCCACGAGGTCGGTCAGGTAAAGCTCACCCTTCACATTGGCGGTGGAGAGCCCCCCGAGTGCTTTCCACACCACGGGGGCGTTCTCCAGGCACCAGATCCCGGAGTTGAGCTCACGAACCGCCCGTTCTTCCGGGGTCGCATCCCCCGCCTCCACGATCCGCAGCGGTCTTCCATCTTCGCCCCGCACCACCCGGCCGTAGGGGCCAGGATCGGCGGGCTCCATCGTGAGGAAGGAGACCGTGGCGTTGCGTTCTCGGTGGAACTGGAGGAGTGCGCGCAGGGCCTGCGGGGGGACGAGCGGGACATCGCCGGGGAGGACGAGGAACGTGCCCGCGGCCACCGCCTCCCGCGCCGCGAGGACGGCGTGGCCCGTGCCGCGGGGCTCCCCCTGGTCCACGAACGTAACCCCTCGCTCCGCGAACGCGGCCCGCACCTCGTCGCCGCCGGAGCCCACTACGACCACGACCCGCCGTGGGGAAAGGGAGAACGCCGTGCGGAGAACGTGTTCGAGGAGGGGGAGGCCGGCGAGGGAATGGAGGACCTTGGGGCGATGGGAGCGCATGCGCGTTCCCTTGCCCGCCGCCAGGACCACGACATCGAGCGAGTCGTCCATCAACCGCTGCGACTATAGCCTCCCCGGGCTCATCCCGCAAAAATGACTTTGGGCCATCCTCGAGGGGCCTGCTTCGTGGGGACGGCGGGCCCCCTCATCCTCGCGCCGACCGGGCGACCTTGCCGATGAATGCACGCGGAATGCAGATGCAATCAACAACACACCGCGCGGGCCGGTTCGCGAGCCACCCTGCGATCGCGGGCCGAGGCCCCGTCTTCGTCGGTCGCCACCACCAGCGGAAGGTCGCAGTCGAGATCACCACAATCCGCTACCGCTTCGATGACGCACCGGCTGTCGCGGGGCAGACAGACCTCCACGTCACCCGAGTCGGCGTAGATTCTCCACCGTGCTCCCTCGGGCACGGCCGAGGCGAGGCTGACGTCCCCCGAGTCCACGCTCAGCTCGATCTCTTATCCCACTCGTCGAGTCGCGAGGAGAGGTCGCCGATCCGGAGGGTGGAACCGGTCTGCTCGATCGGTGGCTGGCGCTCGATCTCCTCCAGCACCTCCCGGACCTCGTCGCGAGGTCCCGAGACCCAGACCCGGCCGCGGACGCGCACAACGCCATCAGGTCCTTCCCGCACGGCCACGTCGCCGCTCTCGGTGCGCACCTCCACCCGCACGTGCCCGGTCACGGGCAGGCTCCGTTCGAACGTCCGTTTCACCTTGTGGAACATGTCGCACATCTCCCCCCCGCGACGCCTCTCAGGCCAAGGGGCGATCGCCGCGCCACTCCAGCCCTCGTTTGCTAGGGCTTTTTGCTGCGGTGCTGGTTCAGATCCTTAACTTCTCACGGTCTCAGCATGGACCCGCAAGCTCAGCTTGTAGGCACCGTCCTCAGAAGAACCGCTCCAGCATCTTGGGATCTCTCAGGCTCCGCAACGCGTACAGGCCCATCAACCCGCCCACAACCACCAGAAGCCCGATCGAAATGCGTATATCGAGAAGGGGGGTGAAGCCGAGATGCGGACGGATTACGTTCAGAACGTGAGTAAGCGGATTGAGGAGGACCAGCATAACATACGCCCTTGGCAGGCTCTCCGCCTGGTAGTACACAGGAGCGGCAAGAAGGAGGATCCAGGTGAGCAGGGGAAACAGACCTTGGGCCTTGTAAGGGTTCCGGATCAGGGTCCCCAAGAAGACCCCTAGTAGGGCCAGGAATAGGAAACCAAGGAACGTCCCAGGCACAGCAAGGAGCGCCTCTTTACCAGCTTGGGAGAGCCCAATCATCAATCCAGTGAGAGCCCCAACCTGGGGGAACACAATCAGGGCATAGGCAGCGACTGCACCTACCACCATTAGCTCCATGCGCGCGGGGAGAACCGCGTAGAGTTCAAGTACCTCGGGTTGGACCAAGTTGCTCACTCGATGAGCAACCAATCCTACGAATGTGCCCACCAGGGAAGCCACCACGAGTCCGGAGAGGAGGTAGCTGTGATCCTGGCCGGCGCCCGCTAGTAGGAGCACGACGGCGTACGAAAAGGGAAGCACCACAAGATTGATCAGGAGGAAGACCTTGTAGACTCTCATTCCTCTCAGTTCCAGGAGAATCACGTTCCAGAACTTCATTGTACTCTCCCCTCCAGCAGAAGCTGTTTCACCGCCCTCTCCAGTGAAGGCGCTTCGAGGTGAACGTAGCGAAGAGCAATCCCCTGCCGGATCAGTTCGAGTCGTGACAGCGCCATCACGAGCTCCGGGAATACAATCTCAAACACGTCGCCCTTCCGTCTGAACATGTCACCGGATTCGACCAGCAGCTCCTCCACCCGCTGCGAGTCATCCGCGACAATGGTAAGGACGGTCGAGAGACGAGTAAGTGCGGCGATCTCGTGCGGAGGTCCCTCGGCGATGAACTTCCCCCCCACCATGAGGTAAACCCGAGTACAGTGCTCCCGAACCTCATGGATGTCGTGGCTGGCGAGCACAACGGCCCGTGCGCCTGAGGCGGTGATGGCGTGCCACACCCGTTCCTTCCTCTCAATGTCCACCATCGCCGTGGGCTCATCAAGAATGAGCACGGGTGGATTCTGGCAGATGGCCATCCCGAGGAGCACGAGCCTTGCCATGCCACGTGAAAGTTGGTAGCCAAACGAGCCTGCCGACTGCTCGAGCCCGACTAAGGTCAACGTTTCCATCACTCGTTCTCTCAGGCCAGCCCCTCGCAGCCCTTTGAGGCCTAACACGAACGAGATCACTTCCGCTACCGTAAGTGAGGGATAAGTGAGCGGGGCCTGCGGGACGTATCCCACACGCCCCTTGATCATGTGGGGATGGCTGACAACATCGCAGCCGAGGATGCGGATGCGACCAGATGTAGGCTTGAGCAAGCCAAGCAGTTGTCGGATGAGCGTGGTCTTTCCCGCCCCGTTGGGCCCAATCACTCCGACAATCTCCCCCTCATTAACCGTAAGACTCAACCCCGCATTGGCCCTCGTCCCGTTTGGGTATTCCTTGGTCAGATCGGCAACCTCAATCATACGGTCTCCTCACTCACAAGGTGCCCACGTCAGTTGTCCCACCCAACAGCTTATCTCGATACCTATTGCGGACATATGCAGAATTTCCCGCAGAAATTGGGTTCAGCCGCGTCATCACGTCCTAGCTCAAGGATCTCCACGCGCCCGTCGGCTCCCCCCATGTTGTATCACCTCCTTCCCTCTGACTTAGGCCCCTAAACCGCAACCGTTTCAAGAGGCCTGCCTAGCGCAGGATAGCAGCGAGCCAAGCGCTACGTCAATCATCCAGCTGAACGACTCCCGTTCGTCCAGGCGAATGCAGAGGGAGAAGAACAGCCTGGAACGATGGTTCTTCTGAGAGCAGGACATCCATCACCTGAGCTGGCGCAGGAGCTCAAGGTCCGAAAGGAAGACCCTCGGCCACACCACTTCGATCAGCCCCTTGGCACGCAGCGCCTGGAGTTCCTGGCAGGTCGCTTGTCGGCTAGCTCCGATTATCTCCGCCAGGTCCCGGAGCGAAAGCGGGGGAGAGGAACTCGGGGGAAGGGCGGTCGAAACCTGACCGCGGCCGCCTCCCGGGTCAACTTCGGCCGGCCCCGGATGCCTCGAGGTCGATCACGGTGTCGCAGCGGTCGCGCACCAGGGGGTCGTGGGAGAACACAACCACCGTAACCCCGGGGAAGTTCGTGCGGATGTGGTCGAGAACCGTAGCTGCGGTGCGCTCATCCAGGAACGCGGTAGGCTCATCTAGGAGCACCAGCGGCGCCTCCCGGACGAATCCCCGGAGGAGTCCCAGCCGCTTGCGCTCCCCACCCGAGAGCTCGGAGAGCTTGGCCGAGGACAACCGCCGTGCCAGGAGCTCCTCCACGAACTCCCCCAGCCCCAGCTTCCGGGCCACCGCCCGGAGCTTCTCTTCGGGGACGCCGAGGGCCGTGGCCAGGGTTCCCCCCTCGTCGGCGCTCACGAACTTGGGCTCCTGCTCCACCACGCCAACCAGCCCCACCCGCTCCGGGAGGGGCATCTCGGTCACATCGCGCCCAAATAGGAACACCTTCCCCGGGGGTACGGGATACAGGCCGAGGACGACGTTCAGGAGCGTGGACTTCCCCAGGCCGCTCCGGCCCATCACGGCCACGGTCCGGCCCCGTTCGGCCCGCAGCGACACTCCCCGCAGGACAGCGGTGTCCCCGACCGCGAGGTGAAGGTCCCGCACCTCAAGCGCGTACGGGTGGTCGGGGAGCTCCGCGGAGCGGACCGGCTCCTCCACGGTCCAGTGCTCCGGAAGGCTGAGCACGTCTTGGACCCGCTTCAGAGACACCACGGCCGGTTCTACCTCCGCCGCGAAGCTGGACATGAAGCCGACGAAGACGTAGAGCCAGTTCACGTACTGGCTGAACGCCACCAAGGTCCCCACCGTGGCCTCGCCGCGGAAGATGAGCCACGCACCAGCGAGGAGCACCGCTACCTCCGAGGCCACAGTGATCGCGGTCGTGAACCCGCCTTGGAAGAGAAGGGTCAGCTTGTACAAGGCGAACCCCTCCCGCAGGTAGGCGGTCAGGGCGCGGGAGAATCGGTCCACCACCCTACGTAGTTCGACCTGGACCCGCACCGAGTACAGGGCCGCCAGCCCCTCCTCCGCGGTGGCCACGTACCGCGCTTCGGCCTCCTGGCGCCGCCCTGCCGCGGCCGGAGCCCTCTTCCCGTAGAGGCGGAAGCCCGCGGTGTAGATGGCGACGAATGCGAGGGCGATCCCCCCCAGCAGTGGGGCCATGGCGAACATCAGGGAGAGGACGATCACCACCAGCACGATGTGTCCGACGAGCTCGGCGAAGCTCTTCACGATGAGGGGGGAAGCGCGGGGAACGTCGCTCGTGAGTCGCTGTACGGCCTCCCCGGCCTTGGTGGTCACCGCCTGGGCGTAGGGCATGGTGTGGTAACGGCGGTACATCGCGATCTGGACGTCCTGTTCCACCTTGAGCTCCAGCCGGCGGGCCACGTACCCCCGGGCGTACATGAGGGCGACCTGGGTGATCTCCGTCCCCAGGAACACCGCGATCCAGAGGGAAAACAGCCGCTGGTCGAGGGCGGTCAGGGCGTCGATCACCTGCTTGAAGAAGAAGGGGAGGATCCCGCTCAGGGTGAAGAAGAGGAGGTGGAGCACCAGGGCCAGCGCCCACAGGGCGCGGTACCGGAACACATGTTCCCGCCAGAACTCAACAACACGATGCAGCCGTTCCTTCATGGTTCTTCTCTCCGGTACCGTCCATTCTTCGCGAACTCAAAGAGCTCCGGTGTCCTGTGGAGATACTCCATCGCGACGCGCAACATTGGCAACACGTGCTCCGTGCAGCAATCCCCAACAGGGGATCCCACGGCAGCGATCCGCCGAAACCAGCAGCCTCCTCCGCAACACAACTTGGCACGGCAGCTCGCACAGCCTGGCGCTTCCAGCGAATCATGTTGTCGCCACAACCTGGAAACCTCCTCATCAAGCTGAAGGCACGGGATGTATCTCCCAACTCTGAACTCGGGTCGCCCTACGCTGTCAGCGCAGTAGTACACATCGCCTCTCAGATCGAAACACCATTCATTGCGATGTGCACCACAGAAGAAGAATTTCGGCATCCTTGGCTCACCAAGGAAGAATGGATACAACAGGAACTGGAGTGGTTCCCATGCTTCCAAACTTATCCTCTTCGTAAGGGGATGATGCTTCCGAATGTCCAGGATCTTCTCTAGGATTTTGTGAGGCAGACCGCAGTATTGGTGCCGGCCGTTCACATCAAAGGTCAGACCCCAGTAAGCTCCGAACGAAGGTTGGTCAAACCAACCTTGGGCACGAAAGAGATCTGCGATGTGCGGCGCATGATGCAGGTTCTGGTAGTCCACATTCACCCGGACTGCAACAGGTAGTTCGGCCCTTAGCGCTTCACCCACAGAACGAACAATCGCCGCGAAAGAACCACGCCCAGAGGTCCGCGGTCGGCGATGATCATGCACGTTCTGTGGGCCATCTATGGTAACCTGAACCTGGGAGACCCTGCACTCTTTGAGGAGTGGAATGTAGCGGGTGAGATCGACCCCATTCGTAACGACTTCAAGCTCCCAGCCTCTCTCTGCTCCATACTGCAGCACTCTATGGACGGCTCGCATCTGGGACGAGCGATTCAGCAAAGGCTCTCCACCAAAGAGCACCACTTGAGTCTTCTCTGCTCCCGACGCTGACAGCTGGTCCACGGCTGCAAACATGGCCGTCAAACGAGAATCCTTGATAACACCTCGTTCACGGGAAATCCCATCCTCGTAACAGTAGACACATCGAAGGTTGCACTCATAAGTGAGTATGACGTGGCAGCGAACCGCGCGTGAGGCTTCTCTCTCAGCAAGATCCTGTAGTCTGGCTCTGAGTGCCGCCTCCTCTTGCTCGTCGTTGTAGATATACCCCCTAGAACTTAACTCCTCGACCAACTCGTGTGATCCTGTCTTCCGATCTCTCAGGCGTTTCCACTCCTCCTGTTTCGACACATCTTGCATGGAGTCAAGGGCGCCGCTCAGTGGGTTGAAGAGGTAAAGGATTCCATCGACCCAGAACTCAAGCGTGTGGGGGCTGACATGCAACTCCTTCATGGCAGTCACTCGCCCAAGGAAGAGCAGCTGCACCGGTGCAACTGCCATCATTCACGAACCCTAAGTCTGAACCTGCTTGCAGTACGGGGAACAGATGACCCCGCAGCAGACTCCTACACGTCCAGCGAACACATCCTCGCTCTGAAGCCATGTCTTCTTATTGATGGCGCTCATTGCCTGCACCTCCTATCATTCCTGATCTTCCACCCATCTCCCCGTTCTCCTAAATCTTCAGTGTTCACCACCTCCTTCGGCTTCAGCCAGCCAGAGCTACCGCCATATTAGGTGAGGCCATTCGCCTCCGTCGATCAGCTGGCTGAACGATTCCGTTCAGCTAGGCGAACGGGGGGCGTCGGACGAGCGGGGGAAGGACCCATAGCCCGGGTCAGATCGGCATCACTGCGCCGCTGGGACATTCGTCACCCGAACCGGCGCAGGCCGTTGGGATCGAGGAGGAAGACCGTGGGCCAGGCCAACTTGATCAAGCCGCGTCTCGCCAGTGCCTGGAGCTCCCCGCTCGTCGTAGGGCGAGCCGCTCCGATCATCTCCGCCAGGTCCCGAAGCGAAAGCGGGATGTCGATCCGCACCCCACCTCCCTCCGGTGCGCCGTGTTCCTCCCCGAGTCCCAAGAGCACCCTCACCAGGCGTTTCCGGGTGCTTCCGTAGGCGAGGTCCATCAGCCTTGTTGCAAGATGACGCTGTGTCTCTTCGAATCGCTGGTGGACCTGGAAGAGCAACTCAGGATACCGCCGGCCAAGATTCAGAACGTGCTCTCTTGCGACAAACCCAATGGTGCAATGGGATACGGCCGTCACAGAGAAACCGTGAGGTTCAGACAGCGACGCCGAGAGGAGCTCGCCCGGGCCGTAGAAGCAGAGGAGAAGGCGTTTCCCTTCCCCTACGCTCACGGTGCACCTCGCTCGCCCGTGGCAAAGGACGACCCAGCCCGTGGAGGGAGTCCCCTCGTGGACGATCGTCCCTCCCCTCTCGAAACGGACCCACTGGACGCGTGACGCTGAGCCGTCGAGGAGTTCGGGCTCCACTACCGATAGGACACACCGGGAGCGGGACACACAGGATATGCAGCTGTGCTTCTCTGCGTCCGGTCCGGTCATCCGGCGCGGTCACCTCCCTGGCCGTCGTACTGCACTCGATTCTAGCGGATTCCCCTACCCAGGACAACCGGGTGCGGCCAGGTTCACGAAGAACCCGGCTGCAACAAGGGGCGCATCGCTTCACAGTTGAGATCTCACCCGCCTGCCCTAAGTTGCCCCACGGGGTAGAGCATGCCCAGTGGCGTGTCAGAGACGCCAACGGATCTTGTGATCAGGCGCGAACCTATCTATACTTGCCGCCTCAAGGGGGAACTCGTGCGCATCTTCTCAGGCATTCAGCCGACCGGAACGCTTCACATCGGGAACTACTTCGGGGCAATCCAGCGCTGGGTCAAGCTCCAGCAGGGGAACGACTGCATCTACTGCATCGTGGACTACCACGCTCTCACGAACGAGGACACGGTGCCCCCCGAGCTCCGCACGGCGCGGCGGGAGCTCGCCCTCGACCTCGTCGCGTGCGGGATCGATCCCGCACGCTCAATCCTCTACGTGCAGTCCGCCGTCCCGGAGCACACGGAGCTGTGCTGGATCTTGGGCTGTGTCGCCTCGTACGGGGACCTGACGCGGATGACCCAGTTCAAAGAGAAGGCCGCCAAACAGGAGTTCGTCAACGGTGGCCTGTTCTACTATCCGGTCCTCCAGGCGGCGGACATCCTCCTCTACCGCGCCGACCACGTCCCGGTGGGCGAAGACCAGGTGCAGCACCTGGAGCAAGCGCGGCGGATTGCGCGCCGGTTCAACTTCCGGTTCGGGGAGACGTTCCCCGAGCCAGAGCCGATCCTCGGTGAGGGGGCGCGGATCATGTCGCTCGCCGACCCGGAGCGGAAGATGAGCAAGTCGGCCGGCCCGGAGCACTACATCGGCCTCATGGAGCCGGAGGGAAGCATCCGGAAGAAGGTCCGCTCGGCGGTGACCGACGTCGGCCTCACCCCGGGGCAGGAGATGAGCCCCGGGGTTGCCAACCTGTTCGCCCTCCTCGAGCTCGTGGCCCCCCAGGAGGTGGCGGAGGCGTTCCGCCGCGACCACAAGGCGGGGAAGCTCCTCTACCGCGACCTCAAGGAGGCCCTCTTCATCCACCTCATGGATGCCCTGCGCCCGGTCCGCGAGCGCCGCCGCGAGCTCGCCGCCCGCGGAGATGTGGACGAAATCCTCGCCCAGGGCGCCCAGCGGGCGCGGGCGATCGCGCAGAAGACGATGCGCGAGGTGCGGGCCCGGGTGGGACTCGACTAGCCGCGGAGCTCGGTCGGCACGATCTTCTGAAGCTCGGGGACGAGGGAGCGCAGTTCCTCCACGGTAAGCGCGGGCCGACCGCGCCATGCCTCGTCCACGAGCCGCTTCCCCTCGGGAGGAAAGAACGGCTGGAGCACGTAGCGCCGGGCGCCGCGGAGTTCGCCTGCGATCGCGATCAGGTCCTCCCGCACAAGCCCGGGGGCGACCGTGGTGCGGAACTCGTAGTCCGGGGTGCGCTCCCGAACGAGGGCCACCGCTTCCCGGACCCCCGCGACGACCGCACTGCTGTCGGGGACATGGTCCAGGGGGAGAAGGCCCGTGAACTCGGGGTACCGCGCGAGCGGCGCCTTGACGTCGAGGGCCACATAGTCCACGAGCCCGTCTTCGAGCAAGGAGCGAAGGACGGCGGGGCGGGTCCCGTTCGTGTCGAGCTTGACGAGGAGCCCGAGCGCCTTCACCTCCTGGAGGAGGAGGGGGAGGTCGCGGTGGAGGGTCGGTTCGCCCCCCGTGACGACGAGCCCATCGAGGAACCGCGCCCGCTTGGCAAGGGCTGCGACCGCCTCCTCCAGGGGAAGGCGGGGGAGGCCGTGCACCAACCCCGGCAGGACGAGCTCAGCGTTGTAGCAGAACGGACAGCGGAGGTTACAGCCCACCGTCCACACCACCGCGCTCACCTTCTCCGGATAGTCGAGGAGGGAGAGGAGTTGGAGATGGGCGATCTCCACAGCTAGCCGGTTCGGTCGTCCGCCGAGGCGAGCCGGAACACCTTCCGATCCGCGAATTCGGCCTGCTTGCCGACGTTCCACTGCTCGACCGGCCGCAGGTACCCCACCACGCGCGAGTAGACCTCCGCCTTCACCCGCTCCGCCTCCGGGATGACGGTCCCATCGTCCAGGATCAGGTTCCCCTGTTCATCTTCACGGTACGCGGACATATATGCCTCCTTGCGCCTTCTGGTGGCGCACGATGAGCTCCTCGTCGCATTTGGGGCAATAGCGCTTCTCACCGGGAAGGTACCCATGGTGGGGGCACACGGAGAAGGTGGGGGTGAGGGTGAGGTAGGGAATGCGAAAGTTCGTGAGCACCTTCGCCACGAGCGACTTCACCGCCTCGGGTGAGGGGAGCCGCTCCCCCAGCCAGGCGTGGAACACGGTCCCCCCCGTGTACAGAGTCTGCAGCTCTTCCTGGAGCTGTAGGGCGCGGAACAGGTCGTCGGTGAAGTCCACCGGGAGCTGGGACGAGTTCGTGTAGTAGGGGGCTGCTCCCTTTTCCCGCACGGCGCGCTCGTTGGCGACCCGGATCCCGGGGTACCTCTTCTGATCGAGCATCGCCAACCGGTACGCTGTCCCCTCGGCGGGGGTCGCCTCGAGGTTCCACAGGTGCCCGGTCGCCTCTTGGAACTGAACGAGGGTCTCGCGCACGAACTCGAGGGTGCGGCGCGCCCACTGGATCCCTTCCTCGTGGGCGAGGTTGACCCCGAGAAGGTTGAGGGCCGCCTCGTTCAGGCCGATCACACCGATCGTGGAGAAGTGGTTCGCCCAGTACTCGCCTGTCTCCTGTTTGATCGAGGACAGGTAGAACTTGGAGTACGGGTACAGCCCCTGGTCCGTGAGGCGCTCCAGGAGCTTGCGCTTGATGATGAGCGAGCGACCGGCGGCCTGCAGCAACCCGCGCAGCCGCTCGAAGAACTCGCCCTCGTCCCGCGCGAGGAACGCCAGCCGCGGCAGGTTCAAGGTCACGACCCCGATCGAGCCGGTGAGGGGGTTCGACCCGAACAGCCCTCCCCCCCGCCGCCGGAGCTCGCGCACGTCGAGCCGGAGGCGACAACACATGCTGCGCGCGTCCTCCGGCTTCATGTCCGAGGAGAGGAAGTTCGCGAAGTAGGGGATCCCATACTTGGCCGTCATCTCCCACAGCGGGACGAGGTCCGGATCATCCCACGGGAAATCCCCCGTCACGTTGTAGGTGGGGATGGGGAACGTGAACACCCGGCCCCGGGCATCGCCGTCCGCCATCACCTCAGCTAGGGCGCGGTTGAACATCCCCATCTCCCGCCCGAACTCGGCGTAGGTCCCGAACTCCCTGCCCCCGACGAGGGCGGGGAGGCCCGCCAGGTGCGGCGGCGGCCGGAGGTCGAGGGTCACGTTGGTGAACGGAGTTTGGAACCCGACGCGGGTGGGAACGTTCAGGTTGTACACGAACTCCTGAACGGCCTGCTTCACCTCCGGGTAGGACAGGCCATCGGCGGCGATGAACGGGGCAAGGAGCGTATCCACGCCGGAGAACGCCTGCGCCCCCGCCGCCTCGCCCTGCAACGTGTAGAGGAAGTTCACCGTCTGCATCAACGCCACCCGGAAGTGCTTGGGGGGCCGCGACTCCACCTTACCCCGCGCCCCGCGGAACCCAAGCCGGATGAGATCCGCGAGGTCCCACCCCACACAATACGGACCGAGCGTGCCGAGGTCGTGGATGTGGAAGTCCCCCTCGACATGCGCCCTGCGGATCGGCTCCGGATAGACCTTCGTGAGCCAGTATTGGCCGATGATCTTCTCGGTGAGGAACACGTTCAGGCCCTGGAGGGAGAACGCCATGTTCGAGTTCTCCCGTACCCGCCAGTCCTGGCCGTTGAGGTAGCTCCCCACGAGCTCGGGATCTACGAGCTCCTTGATCTCCCGGAGCTGCTTGTGCTGGTGGCGGTAGACGATGTACGCCCGCGCCGCGTCGGGGAGCCCGGCCGCCATGAGAACCTCTTCCACCGCGTCTTGGATCTCCTCGACGTGGGGGGGACCGAACAGGGGGCCGGACCGACCGGAGAGGATCTGCTCGACGCGGGCTGCGAGTTGGGCCGCGAGGTCCGCGTCGCCGCGCCCCACCTCGCTGAGGGCCCGCCCGATGGCGGATGCGATCTTCTCTCGCTCGAATGGAACGACGCTCCCATCGCGCTTCCGTACCTGTTCGATCACCAGAAGCCCTCCTCACGAACGTAACCGGCGTTACCTTAGCCACGATCCCCCGAGGCGGCAAGAGGACCTTCGTCCTGCCCTTGCAGCGCAGGGAGGGAGGGGCTACCATGCGGCCTGGTATTCGCTAGCTAAGGAGGAGATCCACCATTCCAGTCAAACGCTCGGCCAAACGGGAGGAGCGCAAGAGCGCGACCCGGCGTCGGCGCAACGATGCGCGCCGCAGTGCGGTCCGGTACTGGCGAAGAAAGGTCCAGAAGCTCACGGAGGCGGGACAAGTGGACGAAGCCCGCGCGTCCCTCCCCCAGCTCCAGAAGGCGGTGGACAAGGCGGCCGCACGCGGCGTGATCCACCCCAACCGGGCAGCGCGGATGAAGGCCCGGCTCGCCAAGTCCATCCACCAGTCGTGACCGAGGGATCTCCATGACCCACTTCGACTTCCTCGGCAAGGCGAAGTATGCCGCTGTTCTGTCCTCCCTCCTCATGGTCGGGAGCATCGTGGCCATCCTCACGGTCGGCCTCCGCCCGGGGGTTGACTTCACGGGGGGTCTCCAGCTCACGCTCTTCTACCCACCAGGCACGGTACTGGCAAACGATGTGGTGCGCTCCCATGTTGCGCCTCTCCTCTCCGGTACATCCCCGGCGCCGACCTTGATCATCCAATCCGTGGAAGGCCAGCGGGATCTTCCCGGCCTGGGCCCATCGTCGGTCCCCGGCAAGATCGTCACCGTCCAGGGAGCGTCCGCGGAGCAGGAGGAGAGCCTGCGGATGGCCATCATCGAGCCCGACCCTGACTCCACCATCCCCCAGCCGATCGAGTACAGCATCACCCAGATCGGGGCTCAGGTATCCAAGGAGATCGTGGCCCGAGCGATCGAGGCGGTCCTCGTCGCCCTGGGAGCGATGCTCATCTACATCGCGTGGCGGTTCCGTCTCCGCTACGGCGTGGCGGGCGTGCTGGCCCTGTTCCACGATGTGCTCATCACCCTCGGGGTGTTCTCCGTGGCGCAGGTCAGCATTGACCTCCCGGTGATCGCTGCTCTCCTCACCGTCGTCGGTTACTCAATCAACGACACGATTATCGTCTTCGACCGCATCCGCGAGAACGTCAAGGCGGCGAAGAAGGCCCCCCTATGGGACAACATGAACCGGGCCATCAACCAAACCATCACGCGGACCCTGAATACCGCGGGGACGACCCTCGTGCCGATCATCATCCTGTTCGTAGTCGGAGGGGCAGCGCTGCGGGGATTTGCGCTAGCGATGCTGATGGGCGTGACGGTGGGGACCTACTCATCAATTTTCGTCGCGACCCCCATTGCCTACGCATGGAGCCAGGCATCGGAGCGGCGTCGCAAACGCCGCTAGCTGATTGTCCCCCCATCCCCTCTGGAGAGCGGTGGATGCGGTCGAACGATCGTTCCCCGCAACAAGGGATGGAGCCTCGCTTTCTGCCGTCGGGGAGCCGGATCGCAAGCTGGGGAGGAGGTAGGCAGTGGACGTGAAGTGGGTGACCCTCGCGATCTTCGTCGTGTGCTACAGCCTGATCCTGTGGCGCAAGGTCAAGATCTCCTACGTGTCCGTCGCATCCGCCATCCTTCTCGTGGCGATCGGGGCGCTCTCCCCGAAGACCGCGCTGTTCGAAGCGATCGACTGGAACGTGATCGCCATCTACTGGGGCTTCCTCATGGTCTCGATCGTGTTCGCCGAGAGCGGCGTCCCGACGCGGCTGGCGAACTACCTCGCTCGGCGCTCGCGCACGGAAGGGATGGCCCTCCTCTCCCTGTGCGTCCTGGCGGCGTTCCTGTCCGCGTTCATGGAGAACGTGGGGGTCACGTTGATGATGGTCCCGATTGGGTTCGCTCTCGCCAAGGCGGCCGGGTCGTCCCCCACCACGTACCTCATCGCGATCTCCTGCTCCTCGAACATCGTGACCACGGTGACGATGATCGCCGATCCGCCGGCCCTCATCCTCGCCCGGCAGACAGGGATGACGTTCTTCGACTTCTACTGGTTCCAGGGGAGGATCGGGCTGGGCCTGATCTCGATCGCCGCGGTGGCGGTGGGGGTCGTCGTCCTCTACCTGACCACGCTGCGGAAGATGAAGAAGACCGTCCACGTCGAGGTGGAGAAGGTGGAGATGCGGATCCTCCCCGCCGTCCTGTTCGTGGGCGGCATCGCTGCACTCGCGATCGCGCCCTACATCGGGGTCCCGATCGGCTACATCGGCCTTGCGGTGGGGATCATCGCCCTGTTGATCGAGGCGAAGGGGGCGAAGAAGGTCCTCACCGAGTTCGACTGGCACTCGCTCGCCTACATCATCGGGATCTTCGTGGTGGTGGGCGCCGTGAACAACGTTGGGCTGCTCACGGACCTCGCGAACGGGATCGTGAAGCTCGGGGTCAACAGCCCGACCCTCGCCCTGGCCTTCCTCATCTGGATCTCGGTGGCCTTGTCGTCGTTCGTGGACAACGTCCCGTTCACGATGCTCATGATCCCCGTCTGCACTCACATGGCGAACGCGATCGGGATGGCCAACCCGTTCCCCCTCCTGTTTGGGATCCTCGTCGGGACAGGGCTGGGGGGGAACCTGACCCCGGTCGGGGCGACGGCGAACGTGTTCGCGTGCGGGGCCCTCGAGAAGGCGGGGTATAAGGTGCGCCTGGGGGAGTTCATGAGGATCGGGGCCCTGTTCAGTATCAGCGCGGTCGCTACCGCCCACATCCTCCTGCAGCTCCTTTGGCTGTGACCGGAACGAGCCTCCTGAGGCAGGTTCTCGGCCAGTAGGGCACGTGAACGAGAAGATATGAGCAAGAACGATCTCCAGATCGTCCTCCGGGGCGTGGGGCTCCTGGCGCTCGTGGTCGGAGCGATGGCGGTGTGTTCGTTCCCCGTGGCGGTCGTGTTCGGGGAAGGCTACGCCCTGGGGCCGCTGGGGGCGACTTCCCTCGCTTCCCTCGTGGTGTGGGCTCTCCTCTACCTCCCATTCCGCCGGGCCCCTGAGGCGCGCCTCAAGCACGGGCTCATCGTCGCTGCGGTGGGGTGGCTCGTTGTGGCCGCACTGGGTGCGCTTCCCCTGTGGCTCGTGTCCATCGGCTTCGGTAGCGGAGCCCTCCCCTACGCAGATCCGGCGAGCGCGTTCTTCGAGAGCGTATCCGGCTTCACTGGCACCGGTCTCACGATGGCCCTGCGGCCGGATCTCCTCCCCCGGACCCTCCAGTGGTGGAGGTCGTTCACGGAATGGGTGGGGGGGATGGGGGTAATCGTCCTCATGATCACCCTCATCGCTGGCCCGGGGATGACCGCCGCCAACCTGTACTTCGCCGAAGCCCACGGAGAGAAGATCCATCCCTCGGTGGTCTCCACCGTGCGCACGATGTGGTGGATCTTCGTCCTCTACACGTTCCTCGCCATCGCGGGCCTGTGGGGGGCTGGGATGCCCCTCTGGGACGCGGTGAACCACGGCATGACCGGCATCGCCACCGGTGGGTTCTCGATCTGGCCGGACTCCATCGGGCACTACCACTCGCTCGCAATCGAGCTCGTCGCGATCCTCGCCATGCTTCTGGGGGCGATCAGCTTCGTCGTCCACTACCACGTGTTGCAGCACGGCCCGCGGGTCCTCTCCTCCGACGTCCAGACGCGGGCTCTCCTACTCCTGGTCGCAGGAGGGGCGCTTCTGGTGGGGGGAATACAGCTGGGGCGCGTCCCCGTAGGCACAGCATTCCGTGAGGGGGCATTCCAGTTCGCTTCTGCCTTGACCTGCACGGGCTTCCAGACCGTCCCCCTCGATGGGTGGTCTGACATTGCGAAACTGGTCCTGATTGCAGGGATGGTGATCGGCGGGGCGGCGGGCTCCACCGCGGGCGGGATCAAGGTGATGCGGTTCTTGTTCCTCGTGCGCGGGGCAAGCTGGCAACTCAAACGCCTGGCACGTTCCCCCGACGCGCTGATCCCGCTACGGATTGGGCGTCAGGCCTTGCCCGAGCTCACCGCGTACCGCCGCATCAGCGAAGCGGGGGTGCTGGCCATGCTGTGGGTGGCGTCCCTCGTCACGGGCGCGCTCCTCTTGGGGTGGTTCGTCCCCGGGTTCCGACTCGCTGACCTGCTGTTCGAGGTCGCCTCAGCCCAAGGGAACGTCGGCCTGTCGGTGGGGATCACCCACCCTGGGATGCCGCCTCTCGCCAAACTCGTCCTCTGCTTCAACATGTGGGTGGGGCGGTTAGAGATCATCCCCGTCTTGATGCTCTTCCGGAGCCTCGTGTCGCGCCGGATCTAACGGTGTCGCGCTCCCCTACTCGGTAGCGGGCTCGATCACCACGCGGCGGTTGGGCTCGCGGCCGACGGAGGACGTCCGTATCCCGGGGACGCCCGCGAGGGCCATGTGGACCACTCGCCGGTCGTCGGCGGGCATCGGGGCGAGTTCGACCCGGCGGCCCTCCATAACCACCTGGCCCGCCGCATCCCGTGCCTTCCTCGCCAGCTCCTCGCGGTGGGCGAGGAGCTCCCCGTTGATGTCCACGACGACGGGGACGTCCTGCCCGTAGTGGGATTTGAGGTACAGGCGCGCGACGCGGGAGAGGGCGGCGCGGAACGCCGCATCGGTGGGGAGGCGCCGCACCCCACGCAGAACCACGTACACCCCCTCCCCCTCCGCCGTAGCCTCGACGTGGCCCTCTTCTCCCATCACCCGCAGGAGCCCCACGCCGAACTCCCGCGCCGCATCAAGGAGCTGGGGGGGCATCCGGTTTCGCGGTTCGCGCCGTCTCCCGAGCCATCTCGAGGTCGAAGATCATCTGCTGCCCGATCTGGAGGAGCGTGGACGCGAACCAATACAACCACAACCCGGCCGGGAAGCTCAGGAAGAGGAGGGCCATCACGATCGGCAACACCCACCCGACCATCTGGGCCCCACCCTTGGGCTGCTCCGGCATCCGCCGCTGGGTCAGCCACTGCTGGACGAGCTGGGCCCCGGTAGCGAGGACGATCATGATGTAGTAGGGATCAGGTTGGGAGAGATCGGAAAGCCAGAGGAACGCCGGCGAGAGGTGGATCTGCTCGGCCGAGTACATGATCGCCTGCCAGAGAAGGATCAAGATCGGGAACTGCAGGAGGAGGGGGAGGCACCCTCCCAGAGGGTTCACCTTCTCCTGGCGGTAGAGCTCCATCATCTGCTGCTGGAGGGTCTGGCGGTCATCCTTGTACTTTTCCTGGAGCTTCTGGAGCTTCGGTGCCAGGCGCTGCATCTTCGCCATCGAGCGGTACTGGTTACGCATGAGAGGGTAGATGATGATGCGCGTGATGAGGGTGAAGAGGAGGATCGCCCACCCGTAGTTCCCGGTCAGATGGTAGAGCCACTCGAAGAACTTCATCACCCACACCAGGAACTGGGAGAAGAAGCCCACCGGAGCGACGGCAGCGAGGCCCGCCTTCTCGAGGAGCACGTACCGGTTGCGGCCCGTGTAGAGGGTGCCCCGGAGGAGGATCTCGCCCGTCCCCTCGACGCCGAACACGGGGTGGCCGGACTCATTTGTCGCGAAGAACGGGACCACATCTCCCTCAGCGAGGCGGAGGAAGTACACCCGGTCCTTGCCCACAAGGCCCAGGCCCTGGAACTGAGCATAACTCCCGGGGGCGAGCGGGGAGTTGGACGTCTTGCCATCGTAGAGGAAGACGAGGTCGGGGACTCCGCTCCCGGTCGGGCGGTGACCGACGACGACGCGGATCTTCTCCCCGGGCGCGCGGATGTAGAGGTCCACATCCATCGTGTACAGGTCATCCCACCCCACCCGGAATGCCTTCTCCGCATGCAGGCCCTCTCCCTCGTAGGCGATGCGAACCACCGCCTCCTCCGGCGTGGGCTGGGTCGTTTCAATCGTGTAGGTCCGAAGATCGAAGTCCTCCTTGCCGAGCCAGACCTCGAACGGGAGACTGACCCCATACGCCAACGTCGGCTGGGCACCGCTTCCCCAACCGGGAACAGCGTCGAGGCTGGTTGAGCCGTAGGGCGCGAAGTGAACGAACGCGCTCCTCAGGCTCCCGCCCGCCGCGGAAAACGAGTAGCGGAGGAGGCTCGTCGTGACCTGGACGATCTCCGTCCCCTCCTCGACCGAACGCCGGATCTCCACCGGCTCAGAGGTAGCGAAGACGGGACACGCGATCGTCGCCAGGATGCCGAAGACAAGGATGCACACGCGCATAACCCTGCGACTTTACCGGGGAGAGGTTCCCGCCACAACATGCCTTGGGACAACCCCCTGCCGGACGTACACTCCCCCTGCGATGTTTACCGGCATCGTGCGTTCCGTGGGCCGGGTGGGGGAGCGCTCCCCGCACCGCCTCATCGTCCAGGCCGGGGAGCTCGCCCTTCCTCACGGGGCGAGCCTTGCCGTGAATGGGGTCTGCCTGACCGTGGCCGAGGCGAACGCCGGGCGGGCGGTGATGGATCTGTCGGCAGAGACGGTCCGCCGCACCACGCTCGGCGACCTCCGCCCGGGGGACCCGGTGAACCTCGAACCGGCCCTCCGCGTGGGAGAGGAGCTCGGGGGGCACCTCCTCCTCGGCCACGTGGACACGGTGGGGAAGATCGCCTCGATCGAGCGGAGAGGGGAAGAAGTCGTTGTGGGAATCGCGTTCGACCCCCGGTTCGATCTCCTCCTCGCCGACAAGGGATCGGTGGGGGTGGACGGGATCAGCCTGACCCCGTTTGCTGTGGGGGAGGGAACGTTCCGGTGCGCGATCGTCCCCTACACGTGGCACCATACGAACCTCTCCCACCGCCGGGGGGGGGAGCGGGTGAACCTGGAGTTCGACGTCCTCGCGAAATACGTGCGGACGTGGAGGGAGAGGTGAAGCTGGCGACGGTCGAAGAAGCAGTGGCAGCGCTCCGCGCGGGGCGGATGATCATCGTCGTGGACGACGAGGACCGGGAGAACGAGGGCGACCTCGTGCTGGCAGCGGAGAAGGCGACCCCGGACGCGATCAACTTCATGCTTCGCGAGGGGCGGGGACTTCTGTGTGTGCCCCTGCCCCGGGAGAGGGCGAAGCGGCTTGAGCTCAGGCCGATGGTCGCGCCCCCCGAGGACAGCCATGAGACGGCGTTCACAATCTCCGTGGACGCGCGGCGGGGCGTCTCCACCGGGATCTCCGCCGCCGACCGGGCGCGGACGGTCCTCACCCTCGCCGACCCCACCACCGGGCCCGAGGACCTGACCCGCCCCGGGCACGTGTTCCCTCTCATCGCCCGGGACGGGGGCGTCCTGCGCCGGGCCGGCCACACCGAGGCCACCGTGGACCTGTGTCGCCTGGCCGGCCTCCAGCCGGTGGGGGTGATCTGCGAGATCATGAACGAGGACGGGACGATGGCGCGCCTGCCCGATCTCCTCGCATTCGCCGAGCGGCATGGCCTCCCCCTCCTCACCATCGCCGATCTCATTGCCTACCGCAAGCAGCGGGAGAAGCTCGTGGAGAGGGTTTGCGAGGCAGAGCTGCCGACGCGATACGGGCACTTCAGGATCGTCACGTTCCGCGATATCCTCACCGGCCAGGAGCACGTCGCCCTCACCAAGGGCGACCTGAGCGGGGACGATCCTCCCCTCGTGCGGGTCCACTCGGAGTGCCTGACCGGGGACGCGCTGGGGTCGCTCCGCTGCGATTGCGGTGACCAACTCCACACCGCGCTGCAGATGGTCGAGGGAGAGGGGCGCGGGGTCGTCCTCTACATGCGCCAGGAGGGGCGGGGGATCGGCCTCCTGGGCAAGCTGTGCGCTTACCAGCTTCAGGACCAGGGTCTGGACACGGTGGAGGCGAACCTGCGACTGGGGTACCCGGCGGACCTGCGCGAGTACGGGATCGGGGCCCAGATCCTCGTGGACCTGGGGCTGAAACGGATCCGGCTGCTCACCAACAACCCGCGCAAGGTGGCCGGCCTGTCCGGGTACGGGCTCACGATCGTGGACACCGTGCCGATCGAGATCGAACCCAACCCGTACAACCTGCGCTACCTCAAGGCGAAGAAAGAGAAACTCGGGCACAAGCTCGACAAGGTGTAGCGCAAAGGAGGAACCGATGGCTGTGTACGAAGGGAAGCTCGATGGCAAGGGGATCAAGGTCGGGATCGCCGTGTCCCGGTTCAACGACCTCGTGACGAAGGAGCTCCTCGACGGGGCGCTCGACCGGTTGCGCCGGCTGGGGGTGGCGGAGAAGGACATCACGGTGGCGTGGGTGCCGGGGGCGTTCGAGCTCCCGCGGGCGGCTCAGGTGCTTGGGGCATCGGGGCAGTTCCACGGCGTCATCGCCCTCGCCGCAGTGGTGCGGGGGGCGACCCCCCACTTCGAGTACGTGGCGGCCGAGGCAGCGAAGGGGATCGCCAAACTCAACCTCGACCTCCCCATTCCGGTAGCGTTCGGGGTCCTCACCGCCGACTCGATGGACCAGGCCCTGGAGCGGGCGGGGGGGAAGGTGGGGAACAAGGGGGCCCAGGCCGCGGAGGCCCTCGTCGAGATGATCAACCTGGAGCGGGCGATCGGAAGATGAAGGTGGAGAGCGTCCGCGGAATGCGGGATATCCTCCCCGAGGAGGCCCCGCTGTGGCAGAAGCTGGAAGCAGAGATCCGCGCCGCGTTCTCCCTTTACGGGTACGGCGAGATCCGCGTCCCCCTTGTGGAGCGGGTGGAGCTCTTCTCCCGCGGGGTCGGAGAAGAGACCGATATCGTGGAGAAGCAGATGTACGTGTTCCCCGACCGGAAGGGACTGCCTCTCGCCCTGCGCCCCGAGGCGACGGCGTCCGTGGTGCGGGCGTACGTCGAGCACGGGCTGCACGCCACAGGCGACCTCGCCAAGCTCTACTACCTCGGGCCGATGTTCCGCTACGAGAAGCCCCAGCTCGGGCGGCAGCGCCAGTTCCACCAGTACGGGGTCGAGGCGATCGGGTCGCTCGATCCGGCCCTCGACGCCGAGGTGATGGATGTCGCTGCGTACTTAATGGAGAAGTTGGGGCTCGATCGGAAGAAGCTGACCCTTCGCCTCAACACGATCGGCTGCCGCGAGGATCGGGGGCCTTATCGGGAGGCGCTGCGGCGTCACTTCCTCCCGCAGCGAGCGGACCTCTGTCCGGACTGTCAGCGGCGGCTAGAGGAGAACCCGCTCCGGATCCTCGACTGTAAGCAGCCGCAGTGCCGATCCGCGATCGCCACTGCCCCCAAAAGCCTAGACCACGTCTGCGAAGCCTGCCGCGAACACTTCACCCAAGTCCAGGAGTTCGTGCAGGCGCTCGGCATCCGCTACACCCTGGATTCCACCCTGGTGCGGGGGCTTGACTACTACACGCGGACCGTGTTCGAGCTCTGCGCGGAGGATTTAGGGGCCCAGGACGCCCTCCTCGGCGGGGGGCGCTATGACGACCTCGTGGGACTCCTCGGCGGTCCCCCCACCCCAGCGGTGGGGTTCGCCGGGGGGATGGAGCGCCTGGTGCTCGTCCTCTCCGGCCAAGGAGCCCCCCCCGGTGCGGCGGAGCCCGCCCTCGACCTGTACCTCGTCCCGATCGGCGGCGACGCGAAGCGAGCGGGGGCGAAGCTCCTCGCGAGCCTGCGCCGGCATGGGATCTCCGCCGACACTGACTACATGGGACGATCCCTGCGCAAGGCGATGCAGGTCGCTGGCCGGAGCGCGCGCTATGCCGCGATCCTCGGCCAAGACGAACTCGCCCGCGGCGAGATCAAGCTCAAGAACCTCGCCTCCGGCGAGGAAAAGGCAGTAGGGCTCTCGCAGTTCGCAACCGATCCGGCGCTGTTCCTAAGCGGCTAGCCGCATCTGCGGGCGCACAGAACCCAGACGAAGAGGAGCCCGGGTTGCCCCCTCACCCTCTCCCCCCGTTGGGGGGAGAGGAGAAGGAGAGGGGGGACGCGACAGAGATGGCCTGCAGGGAGAATCTGCCCGTTGCCCTTTCTCGCATGACGGGCAATGCTCTCGTGTGGGCTATTCAGGCCCCTGGGCCGTGACCCGCTTCGCCATCAGGATGTCGGGCTTCCCGAACCCGTTGGCATCCGGGATCAGGCCCACCACCACGAACCCACACTTCCGGTAGAACGCGAACGGGTGCCCTCCCACGTCCTCGATCCGCGCCGCCCAGAAGAGGACGTCCGGGTAGAGGTCTACCCCATAGAGGTTCGTCCGCCCGTCCTCGTCATCCGTGCCCACGTAGATCGTGTCCACGCCCCGCTCCCGGGCGAGGCGCTCCAGGTCCGCGACCAGGGCGCGGCCGATCCCCTGGCGCTGTCGGCCTGGCCGCACCACAAGCGGATGAAGCTCCCACACGTGGCCCCCGTAGGACGGGATCGCCCCGATCCAGCCGAGCACATCCCCGTTCTCGTCCAGGGAAACCCGGCTGACACGGTCCGGCCCTAGCGACTCCTGCACCTCCGCCAGCCCTTCTTCCAGCGTGTGCCACCCGCTCGGGATGTGGGCGAAGCACCGGACGAGGAGCTCCGCCGCCTGACGCACCGCCCGTTCGTTGGCCCCGCCGAGATCCGTGATCCTCATGGATCCCCAGTCTACCGCTAGGGCAGACGCAGCGACGGGCCGGGTATACTCTCCTCATGACCAAGAAGCTGCCCCGATGGGATCTGTCGCCCCTCTTCCCGAGCCTCGACTCCCGCGAGTTCCAGGCAGCGTGGAACGACATCGAGGCCCGCCTCCGCGCCCTGGAGCCCCTCTTCGACCGCCACGAGGTCGGCCCGCGGCCGATGCGGGACGGCGACCGCGCCGCGTTCAAGGAGATCACAGCCGCGATCAACGGGATGATGGAGGCGTTCCTCCCCGTACGGGCGTTCGTGTCTGCCCACGTGGACACGGACAGCACAAACCAGGCTGCCCAGGCGAAGCTCTCGGAGCTCCAGAAGATGTTCCTCTCCTACGAACGCCTCCGGCCCCGCCTCACGGCGTGGCTGGCGCGGCTCGATCCGGAGGTGGTCAGCGCTGGCCCGTACAAGCTCATGCTCGACGAGGCCCGCGTCCAGGCCGAGCACATGATGAGCGAGCGTGAGGAGATCCTCGCTTCCGAGCTCCGCCTCTCCGGGGGGAGCGCGTGGACGAAGCTCCACGGGAACGTCTCCAGCCTCATCACGGCCACCGTGGGCGGGAAGGAGCTCCCCATCACCGCGGTCCGCAACCTTGCCCACAATCCGGACCCAGCGGTCCGCAAGGAGGCCTACGATGCGGAGATCGCGGCCTGGAAGGCGCACGAGGTACCGCTCGCCGCGGCGTTGAACGGGGTCAAGGGCGAGGCCTCAACCCTCAACCGGAAGCGCCGGTGGAGGGATGACCTCGAACCCGTCCTCGTCCGGAACAGGATCTCCCCCCAAGCCCTCGCGGCAATGCAGGACGCGGTCGTGGCGAGCTTCCCCCTCTGGAAGCGGTACTTCGGGGCCAAGGCGCGGCTCCTGGGCAAGCCCAAGCTCGACTGGTGGGACCTCGCCGCTCCGGTGGGGAAGAGCGAGAAGGCCTGGACATGGGACGAGGGGGCGTCGTTCGTGGTGGAGCAGCTCCGCTCGTTCTCCCCTTCGGATGCCACGGTGGCCGAGACCGCGTTCCGCGAGAACTGGATCGACGCCGAGCCCCGGGTGGGGAAGCGCGGTGGGGCGTACTGCATGCCGGTCGGCAAGGGGAAGAGCCGGATCCTCGCCAACTTCGAGGAGAGCTTCGACTCGGTGTCCACGATCGCCCACGAGCTCGGGCACGCCTACCACAACCACTGCCTGCGGGACCAACCGCCGCTCCTCAGGACGTACCCGATGACCTTGGCCGAGACGGCGAGCATCATGAACGAGACGATCGTCGTCCAAGCCGCGCTGCGCGCCCTTCCAGAAAAAGAACAGCTCCCGATCCTCGAGACCGACCTCCAGGGGGCGGCCCAAGTGGTGGTGGACATCCACTCCCGGTTCCTGTTCGAGAAGGCGGTGTTCGCGAAGCGGGCGAGCCGCGAACTCTCCGCGGCGGAGTTCTGCTCGCTCATGGTGGAGGCGCAGAAGGCGACGTACGGGGATGCCCTTGCCACCTACCACCCGTACATGTGGGCCGTGAAACCGCACTACTACGGGACCGACTTCTACAACTTCCCGTACACGTTCGGGCTCCTGTTCGGGCTTGCCCTGTACCAGAAGTACCTCGCGGAGGGAGAAGCGTTCGTGGCCCGCTACGATGACCTCCTCTCCTCGGTCGGGATCTACCCCGCCGCGGAACTCGCCGGCCGGTTCGGGTTCGACCTCGAGTCGCGGTCGTTCTGGGAGGGGGGGCTCGCCGTCCTCGGGGAGCGCGTGGCACGGTTCGACGAGCTCGCCTCTAGTCCACGGTAAGGGTCTTGCTCAGGTTGCGGGGGTAATCGGGATCGAGCCCGCGGGCCACGCTCAGCCGGTAGGCGAGGAGCTGCAGGGGGATCACGGCGAGGAGCGGGTTGAGGAGCGGCCCCGCCTGGGGAAGAACGACGAGGTCGTGGGCATTGGCCCGCAGCCGTGGGTCCTCCTCCCCGATCGCGATCGCCCGCCCACCGCGGCACGTGACCTCGTTCACCCCGCTCACGATCCGCGCCACGTCCTCCGGCCCGGAAACGAAGATCACCGGGTACCCGTCGGTCACCGCCGACAGGGGGCCGTGCTTGAACTCGGTGGAGAGCATCCCCTCGCAGTGGGCATAGGTGACTTCCTTCATCTTCAGCGCCCCCTCGAGGGCAATGGGGTAGGTCAGCCCGTACCCCAGGCAGTACAGGTCATCGCGCCGCGCGAGGGCCTCGGCGAGGCCCACTACCTGCGCCTCCGCCACGCCAATCGTCTCCTCAATCAGGTCCGGGAGCGTATGGAGCATCGCGGTGGAATGGCCGCCCATCCTCAGGGCGAGGTACAGGAACGCGAGCGCCTGGTTGAGGAACGTCTTCGTCGCCGGGACACTGATCTCATAGCCGCAGGCCAACGGGAGGTAGGCACGGCTCTCCCGCATCAGGGTCGAGCCGATGACGTTGATGAGGGCGAGGGGCTCCAGTCCGCGCCCGCGCGCCGCCTCCAGGGCGAGGAGGACATCTTTCGTCTCCCCGCTTTGGCTCACGAACACCCCCACGTCGTCTCGCCCCACCGCCGGCACGTACTGGGGGACGAACTGGGGGGCGAGGACGGGGATCGCCGGCCGGCCCGCCAGGCGCGCGAGGTACGTTGCCCCAAGCAGGCACGCATGGTAGCTCGTCCCACACCCGACCAGGTACAGGTTCCGCGCCGTCCGCATCCTCTCCACCAGCAGCGCCACATGGGGGGAGGCGTCGTAGAGGTGGAGCATCTCCCCCGCCCGCCGCGGCTGCTCGTGGATCTCCTTGAGCATGAAGTGCGCAAACCCGCCCTTCTGCGCTTCCTCCATCGTCTCCGTGATCGTCTCCACCTCCCGCTCGATCCGGCGCCCATCCTCGACCCGTCGCAGCTCGATCCGCCCCGGCTCGAGGATCACAATCTCCCCATCCTCGACCCTCACGATGCGCCGGGTGAGGGGGAGGAGCGAGGGGAGGTCGGAGGACACGACGGAGCTCCCGTCAGTGACCCCGGCGACGAGCCCGGACCCCTTCTTGAACGCATAGAGCCGGTTCTCCCCCACCCGCCCGATCACGAACGCGTAATCCCCCGCGAGGTCGTGGTACGCGTGGCGGATCGCATCGAGCATGGAGAAGCCCTGGTTCACGTACCGCTCGACGGCGTGGACGCACGTCTCCCCATCGTTCGTGGAGCGGACGGTCATCCCGTCGGCGATGAACGCCTCGCGGAGCTCGACGTTGTTCACGACGTTCCCGTTGTGCGCACCGACGAGGTCGCCGTCCGAGTCGAGGTGGGGCTGGGCGTTCGCCTGAGACGGAGCCCCGAACGTGGCCCAGCGGAGCTGGACGATCCCCCGCGTCCCGCGCATCTCGTGGAAAGCGAGGCGGCGGGCGACGTCTTCGATCCTCCCCACGTCCTTGCGCAGGTCAACCCGGCCGTCGGAGGTCAGGGTGGCGCACCCGACGGAGTCGTACCCGCGGTAGGAGAGGCGCTTCCCCGCCTCGACGAGGAGCGGACCCAAGGCCTCGTCCTTGCCCGTCACGATGCCGAAGATGCCGCACACCCTACCCCCCTGACCGCCAGCGGCGGGGTGGGATGGATTTATGGTTCACAGCCCACATTCTACTGCCCGTGATCCGCAGCCGCATCCGGCACGTCCCGGGGCACGTGGCCCCCGCTCCCGGTTGTGCGGCGAGGGGGCGGGGCTATCCTTGTGAGCGGCAGAAGCCACTGAACTGAGGGAGGGTTCAATGAAGCAGAGGATTCAACTGCGTAGGGCTGTGGTGCTATTCTCATGCCTTCTGGGCGCGGTGGGGCCGTCCATCGCCTTCGCCCAGGGGACGGGCGAGGTCGCGGTAGGGGCGACGTTGGCTGGCTCGCCGGTGGATGTGCGGGTGGTGGCCCGCACGGACGACGGTGTGGTGGGGATCTTCTATAGCTCGGTCGCCGTCCCGGGGAGCGCCCGTTTCTCCCTCCCCGCCGGCGCCTACACCCTGGTCATCGAGCACGGGGCCGGGTTCGCGCGGGGAGCCGAGGTGCGGGAGATCGCCGTCCGGGCCGGGGAGGAAGTCCGGGTGGAGGTCGAGTTCCCGCGGGGCTTCTCTCCTTCCCAAGCGTGGGGCTACTACGGGGTGGACCTCCACGCCCACTCCCGGGCGAGCTTCGATGCCTCCACCCCCCCCGATGAGCTCGTCGCCGTGCAGCTGGCCGCGGGCCTCGACATCGGGTTCCTGAGCGACCACAACACCGGCGAGGGCCATGCCCCGTTCGCCTCCGCCGCCGAGAAGCGAGGGTTCCCGGTGATCCTCGGGATCGAGATGACCGCCTTCCGCTGGCACTGGACAGCGTACCCGGTCGATCCCTATGTCCCGAACATCGACCCCATGGTGTGGATGGGGATCGGCTCCCCGGCGGGGACGTTCGCCGAGGCCCGCCTCCACGGAGCCCAGTTCATCCAGGTCGCCCACCCCTACTGGTCGGGGGCGCCCTACTTCGAGGCCCTCGGACGGGACTACTTCGACCCGAACTTCGACCTCATCGAGATCGCCAACAGCGAGTTCGATGAAGAGGATCAGCGGGCGGTCGAACAGGTGTTCGCGTTCTGGAACGAAGGGAAGCGCTACGTGGCCGTGGCAGGAAGCGATGCCCACCATTGGCAGGATCCCACCCACATCTACGGCCGCCCCCGCACCTACGTGTACGTGGAGGGCGAGCTCACCGTGGAGAAGTGGCTCGCGGCTCTGGGGAAGGGACGGGCGTTCGTCACCTACGGCCCCCTCGTGAACTTCACCGCCCAGGGCGGGACCGCCCGACCGGGGGACACCGTCATCCTCGCCAGGGGGGAGGAGATCCGACTCCAGGCTGAGCTGTTCGTCTCCCCGCGCGAGGCACCGCGAGGGCTCAAGCTCGCCCAGGTGATCCGGAACGGTGTAGTGGTGCGCGAGTTCCCGCTCGACGGGAGGGCGGAGGCCACGATCACCTTCTCCGAGACCCCCACCCCAGGGAGCTGGTACGTGGTGCGGGTCGTGGCCACGGATGGAGACCAGGCGTACACGAACCCGATCTGGGTCGAGGTCCGCTAGCGGCTACCCCAGCTCGACGATCGTGACCCCATCGCCTCCCTCGGCGGGGGGGGCGAGGGAGAACCGCTTCACGTATGGGGCACGGCGGAGGTAGGCGTGGAGGGCCTCCCGCAGCGCGCCCGTCCCCTTGCCATGGACGATGCGGCCCGTGGACACCCCGGCCCGCAGGAGGCGATCGAGCCAGGCCTCGACCTCGCGCTCGGCCTCGGATACGGAGAGCCCGCGCACGGAGAGCTCCAGGCTCACCTCCCTCACCGGCCCGAGGGTGGGCACGGGTGCCCGCGGAACGGGTGCGTTTTCGGCGGGTTCGAGCGCCTCAGGAGGGAGCTCAACCCTCCGCCCACGCACCTCGACCCCGACCCGATCCCCATCCACCCACAGCACCGTGCCCACTTTCCCCGTCGCGCGCACGCGCACCACCATCCCCTCCTGCACCGGGAGGGGGCGGTGGACGGGGGGAGGAGCCGCCGGGGCCTCAGCCGCGATCTCCTCCACCCGCTTGAGGACCGCCCTTCGCTCCTCAGCCGAACCGGCGGCGCGGGCCTGAGCGATGAGCACGGAGAGCTCCTTGCGCGCCGCACGGATCTCCCCCTCCAGCCGCGCCAGTTCCTGGCCAATGGCCTCCGCCTTCTTTTCCTGGAGGGAGAGGAGCCTCTTCTCATAGTCCGCCCGCAGCTTCCTCAGAGTTTCCCGCTCCAGCTCGAGGTTCGCCCGCAGCCGGCGGGCTGCCCCCCGCTCCCGCTCGAGCTCGGCGATGATCTCCTCGGCGCGGATCTCGCCTGACGTGAACACGCCGCGCGCCCGCTCGATGAGCTCTCGAGGGAGCCCGAGGCGATCCGCGATCTCGAGGGCACACGACCGGCCCGGCACCCCCTCCTGGACGCGGTAGGTGGGGGAGAGGGTCTCGAGGTCGAACTCCATCGAGCACGAGAGGACGCCAGGATGGGAGACGGAGAAGTGCTTGAGAGGGGTGAGGTGGGTCGCCACCGCTGCGGTGGCCCCGATCTCGAGGATCCTCTCCAGGATCGCCAGGCCGAGCGCAGCCCCCTCCTGGGGGTCGGTCCCTGCCCCCAGCTCGTCGAGGAGGACGAGGGACCGTTCATCGGCGTCGCGCAGGATCCCCACGATGTTCGTCATGTGGGAGGAGAAGGTGGACAGGCTCTGTTCGAGCGACTGCTCCTCCCCGATGTCCGACCGCACCTTGGGGAATACGGAGAGCACGGTCCGCGACGAGGCGGGGATCGGAATCCCGCACTGGGCCATCACGACAAGGAGGCCGATCGTCTTCAGGAGGACGGTCTTCCCGCCCGTGTTGGGGCCGGTGATCACCGCCACCCGCTTCGTCCCCCCGAACGCGATCGAGACCGGCACCGCCCGGTCCCCGAGGAGGGGGTGACGGGCCTCCACGAGCTCGATCCGCCCATCCTCGACGAGGGTCGGCAGCGCTCCCCTCACCGCCTGGCCGTACCGCGCCCGGGCGTACAGGCCATCCAGCCGGGCCACGGTCGCCAGGTCGCGCCTGAGGTGGCCCTCCTCCTCAAGAAGCATCCCCGTGAGCTCGGCCAGGATTCGGTGCACTTCGCGCTCGATCTCGTCATCGGCCTCCCGCAGCCGGTTGTTGAGCTCGACCGCCGCCGCCGGCTCGGCGAACAGGGTCTGGCCGCTCGCCGACATCTCGTGGACCACCACCGCTGCCCCCCGCGCCCCGGCCTTGAGCGGGACCACGAACCTCCCGCCGCGCTGGGTCACCACCGGCTCCTGGACGAGGTCGCGGTTACGGTCCAGGTACCGGCGGAGGAGGTCGGTGATCCGGTCCACAAGCCCCCGCCGCTCCCGATAGAGGTCCCGCAGCTTGGGCGTCGCGTCCTCCCGCACCTCCCCCCGCTCATCCACGGCTCGCCAGATCGCGCGGAGGAGATCGATCTGGTCGGAGATCCTCTCTCCCAAAGCCTTGAGCCCGAGGAGCCGCGATCCGGCCAGGGCTTGCCGCACCTCACCGCACGCGGTCAAGGTGGCGGCGACGGTCAGGAACCGGTCCGGGGGCAGGGTCCCGTGATCGCGGGCCTCGGCGAGGAGCGGGGAGAGGTCATGGATCCCCCCGAGAGAAAACCCCGCGCGGATCGCCTCCTCCATCTCCCCGACGAGGGCGAATTCCCGCTCCAGGGCAGCCCGGTCGGACCGCGGGAAGAGGGCGCGCACCGCCTCGGCCCCGAGCGTGGAAGCGGCGAACGCCGCCACCCCGTCGAGGACCTTCCCAAGCTCGAGGTCCCGCCCGGTGCGGGGGTTCACGACCTCGGGGATCACGCCATCCGACGTAGAAAAGACCATCATCGATACTATATCCGGTCCGTCCCGAGCTCTGCTAGAAGGGGACTCAGCCGGTCACTACAATCAGAGGACATGCCCGCCAACCTGAGCCCCGCCTTCCTCGCTGCCCGGGACCGCCTCAACCGGTCCAAGACGGACGAGGAGCGATTGGACGCGCTTCAGGAGATGCTCGCCACCATCCCCAAGCACAAGGGGACGGAGAAGATGCAGGCTGACATCCGGCGGCGGATCGCTAAACTGAAGGAGAAGGCTGAACAGCAGCGGCGATCCGGCAAGGGAGGCGCGGTTGGGTACCACGTGCCGCGGGAGGGGGCGGCTCAGGTGGCCCTTGTTGGCGTTCCCAACGCTGGGAAGTCGTCCCTCCTCGCCGCCCTGACCCGGGCCACCCCGGACATCGCCCCCTACCCGCTGACCACCGTCCGGCCGCAGCCGGGGATGATGGAGTTCGAGGACATCCAGATCCAGCTCGTGGACCTCCCGCCGATCACCCGGGACTACACCGAGGGTTGGGTGTACGGGCTGATCCGCCTCGCGGACACGGTGGCGCTGTGCGTGGACCTGGGGAGCCCCGACTGGCAGCGCGAGACGGAGGAAGCGATCGCCCTCCTCGCCGCGCACCACACCCTGCTCACACAGGGCGCGAGCCGGCAGGTGGACTGGCGGGTCGTGGAGCGGCGGACGGTCGCCCTCGGGCTCAAGGCCGACCTCGGGCGCGATCGCATCCCAGCGTTCCTCGCCTGGGCCAACGGCCGGTACCCGGCCGCGGTCGCCTCCACCGCGACCGGAGAAGGGCTGGAGGAAGTGCGGACCCTCATCTTTCGCCATTCGGGGGTGGTGCGGGTGTACACGAAGAAGCCGGGCCACCCCCCCGACCTATCGAAACCGTACACGATCCGGGAGGGAGCAACGGTGCTGAACGTCGTCGAGCAGATCCACAAGGACTTCGTGAGCCGGCTACGCTACGTGCGCCTATGGGGCTCGGGCCGGTTCGAGGGCCAGCATGCCCCGCAGGATCACGTGGTTCAGGACAAGGACATCGTGGAGATCCACCTCTCATGACCGACCCCGTGCGTCTGGCCCAAGAACTGGTACGCATCCCAAGCCCATCGGGGATGGAAGGGGAGGTGGCCGAGCGACTGGTCCAGATCCTGAAAGGGTTCTGCGAGGTCGAGCGCGGGCCGCTGGGATCGGTCGTGGCGAGGATCTCCCGCGGGGAGGGCCCGACGGTGATGGTGGAGGGGCACCTCGACACGGTGCCGGGGGGGGAGAGCGGGGGATGGACCCGGGGGCCGTTCTCCGGGGAGATCGCGGACGGGAGGCTGTGGGGACGGGGGGCCGCGGACATGAAGGGGGCGATCGCGTCCCAGGTCGCGGCTGCCGCCACCCTCGCCCGGGAGATCGAGGGCACGCTCCTCCTCGCCTACGTGCCCCACGAGGAGACCGCGGAAGGGGTCGTCCTGGCGCGGGTCCTCGACCAGGTCGAACGGCCGGACCTCGTGGTCCTGGGCGAGCCGACCGACCTCCGCCTGGGGATCGGCCACCGCGGCCGGGCGGTGATCCGGCTCGAGGCCCACGGCCGGGCGTCCCACGCCGCGATGCCCCACCTCGGGGACAACGCGATCGTGCGGATGGTGGAAACGCTCCCCCTCACGTTCGACGCCCTGTTCCCCGACGACCCCCTCCTCGGCGAGGAGACAGCAACACCGGTGGCGATCGGGACGCCGTCCGATGGCCCGGTCGTCCCCGACCGGTGCTGGGTCCTCATCGACCGCCGCATCTCCCGCGACGAGACGCCGGAGTCCGTCCTCGCCGCATACGAAGGGCTCGAGGTCGAGGCGAAGATCGAGCGCCTGGAGCTCGTCGCCTACACGGGGGAGAAATTCGGGGCGGAGTGCTTCTTCCCCGCGTGGTGGATGAACCCCGAGCAGCCGTGGGCCAACCGGGCCCGGGAGGGACTGGGTTCGCCGCCGATGCGCGTGTGGCGGTTCTCGACCGATGGCGTCGAGTCGTGCGCCCGGCGGGGGATCCCCACCGTCGGCTACGGCCCGGGGGACGAATCGCTCGCCCACCAGACCGACGAGCACGTCCCCGTGGCCGACCTGGAACGAGCAGCCAATGCCTACCGCCGGCTCCTGCGATCGCTCCTCGTCCCGGGAAGCCAGGAGAGGAAGCCGTTCCAGGCCGAACGTCGGGAGGAGCGACGGGGTCGCAGCAGGCATCGCCGGTAGCTCGGGTTCGACGGCTCACCGCACGTCGGGAGCGGCGATGACCGATGAACTCCCTATCGAGCCCGAGGGGGAACCGCAGCCCCTCCCCCCGCGGCGGTGGTGGGTTCCTTTCCTCGCCCTCCTCCTCGCGGGCGCCCTCCTCGCCACGTTCATCCCCGGCCTCCTCCCCCGCGAGAGGACGGGATCCGGAACCGGATTTGGCATCGCCGCGGGCGGGTACGTCCTCACCGCCGCCCACGTCGTGCGGGGGGCAAGCGAGATCGCCGTGTACTGGGAAGGGCAGAGGCACCGCGCGACCGCGGTCGCCCTCAGTCCGGACCACGACCTCGCCCTCCTCGCGGTGGAGAACGCCCCGTCGCTCCCCGTGGCCCCGCTGGCGCTGGACCGGCCGAAGGTGGGGGACGCCGTGGTGGCGGTGGGGCACCCCACCGGGGCGGCCCGGCCGCTCGCCCTCCCCACCCACGTCGTCGGCGTCGGGTGGTGGGCGGTGGGGCCGGAGACAACGGTCTTCCGCGACCTCATCGCCACCCAGGACCCGTTCCGGCCCGGCTACAGCGGGGCCCCGCTCGTGAACGATCGGGGGCAGGTGGTGGGGATCGTCACCGGCAGCGCGGCCGCGGAGGGCGGGCCGGAGGTCGGGTTCGCCGTGTCCATCCACCGGGCAGTGGACTGGCTCGCCGGGCGGGGGATGACCCTGCCCCTCGCTCAAGGAGGCAGTTCCCTCCCGCTCCGCGAGGGGGAAGTCCTCGACCTCATCGGCCCCGCCGTGGTCCGGGTCGAGGCCCGACTTCCCCCGGGGAGCCGGTAGGAGCCCTACGCGAGGGAGGCGAGGATCGCCCGCAGGAACGCGGGCAGGTCGCTCGGGACGCGCGACGTGATGAGGTTCCCGTCGCGCACGACCTCCTCGTCAACCCACGTCGCCCCGGCGTTCTCGAGGTCATCCCGGATCGCGGCCACACTCGTGACCCGTTTCCCCTTCACCACCCGCGCCGAGCAGAGCATCCACCCCCCATGGCAGATCGCCGCCACCGGCTTGCCCGCCTGCGCCATCTCGCGCACGAACGAGACGAGGGCCGGGCTCCGTCGCATGTAGTCCGGGGCATACCCGCCGGGGATGACCACCGCCTCGAACTCCGCCGGGTGAACCTGGGCCGCGGCGAGCTCGGCCGGGACCGGGTAGCCAAGTCGGCTCTTGTACTCCCGCTTCTCCGGCCCCACCGCCACGACCTTGGCCCCCTCCTCCGTCAGCCGCAGGTAGGGGTACCAGAACTCCAATTCCTGGTACATGTCCGCCACCAGCACGGCAACCCGTTTGTCCTTCGCGCTCATCGGCCCCTCCTTTGGTCTTCAGTTACGCGCCATCCACACCTGCCCCTCACCCAGGTAGGCCCGCCCCGCTGCGGCCCGCCGCAGGCGGTCCATCATCGCCACCCCGAGGCCCTCCTCCGGGACCGGCTCGGCGACGATCGCCGCGAGCCCGGCCCGGTCGAGCCGATGGAGGGTGGAAAAGAACCGGGCCCCTGCCTCGACGAGGTCCCCCCGCGGGGAGAGGACCTCCACCCGCCCGAACCCGCTCCACTCCTCGCGGAACGCGAGGAACCCACACGCCAGCCGGTCCACCTGGTCGCTCCTCTCCGGGGCCGGGCCGTGGTCGAGGAGGAAGAGGGGGGTCGCGGGGAGGTAGTGGCGGGGGAGCGTCCCCGGCGAGGCCGATGGGCCAAGGGGCGGGGCAGTGCGGAGCTCGGGGATCACCTCCCGCAGCGCCTCGAGCGGGGTCCCCCCCGGGCGGAGCACCACCGGCATCTCCTCGGCGAGCGATACCACGGTGGACTCAATCCCAACTGGGGTCGGCCCACCGGCGATGACCGCATCCACCTGCCCAGCGAGCTGGGAGAGGACGTCGTCGTGGTGGGTGGGGGAGAGGCGGCCGAACCGGTTCGCGCTCGGAGCCGCGATCGGCCTCCCCGCCGCCCGGATGAGGGCGAGGGCCACGGGGTGGTCCGGCATCCGCACCGCCACCGTGGGCAGGCCAGCGGTGACGATCGCCGGGACCCGCCGCTGGCGGGGGAGGACGAGGGTCAGGGGACCAGGCCAGAAGGTCTCCATGAGCCTCCGCGCGAGCGGCGGGACCTCCGTCCACAGGGTCCCGACGTCTTCGGGGGAGGCGACGTGGACGATCACCGGGTCGAACCGGGGCCGCTCTTTGGCCGCGAACACGCGCGCCACGGCCCGCGCCACCATGGCGTCCGCCCCGAGGCCGTACACCGTCTCCGTCGGGAACGCCACGATCCCCTGCCGGCGGATCACGGCCGCGGCGGCGACGATCCCTTCCTCATCCGGAGCGAGGAGCTGCGTCTCCATCGTCCTCAATCGTACCGCACGCCCCTGGTGAGGGAAGCCCCCCGGTCCCGACCGGCTCCCCGATGGGGGATAATGGCACAGCGATGGGAGCGGATCTGATCCTCTATGGAGGCCCCCTGTTCGGGGCCGATGGAGCGGATGCCCTCGCCGTCCGGTGCGGGCGGATCGCCGCCGTGGGACCTTCCCCCGAGCTCCTCCGCCTGGCGGGGCCGGAGACGGCCCTGATCCCCCTCCGCGGGCGGGCCGTCCTCCCCGGGTTCTTCGACGCCCACACCCACTTCATCCGCGTGGGCCTGGAATACACGTTCTACGTTGGGCTGGAGGCAGCGTGGTCGCTCGGGGAAGCCCTGGACCGGCTGCGGGAAGCAGCGCGGGCCCGTCCCGCGGGGTGGATCGTCGGCCGGGGGTGGGACGAGTCGCGGTGGCCGGAGAAGCGGTACCTGGAACGGGCCGATCTCGACCGGGCCGTTCCCCACCAGCCATGCTGCGCGGTGCGGGTGGACGGGCACCTCGTGGCCGCCAACACCCTCGCCCTCGCCCACTGCGCCCGCCCCGCCGGGGAGTTCGTGGACCGCGACCGGGGCCACCTCCGCGAGGACGCGGCCTCCGACCTCGTCTGCGCCGCACAACCCGACCGGGAGACGCTCGCCGAGGCCGTGTCCGCCGCCTCCCGCCACGCGGCCGCGCTCGGGGTGACGGCGGTTGGCGACATGGCGAGCTCGGGCGATCTCGCCGCCTACCAGGTCGCCCGGCGGCGGGGAACCCTCCAAACCCGGGTTTTCCTCTACCTCCCGGTGGACGACCTTCCGGCCTTGAAGGAGCTCCAGCTGAGCCATGGGTTGGGCTCCCCCCTCCTTACGATCCAGGGGGTGAAGGTGTTCGCTGACGGCTCAATCGGGGCCCGCACCGCGGCGGTCAGCACGCCGTACCGGGACGGAACGGGCCTGGGGCAGCTCCTCACCGAGCGGGCCGACCTCGCCCGCCTGGGGCGGGAGGCGAGCGAAGCGGGGCTCCAGCTCGCCGTCCACGCCATCGGCGACCGGGCGATCGAGGAGGCCCTCGCCGCAGCCCACGCCGCGGGGGTGGGCCGCCTGGACCGGCAGCGGATCGAGCACCTCGAACTCCCCACCCCTGAGCAGCTGGACCGGATGGCCTCCCGCGGGCTCGTGGCCTCGATGCAGCCAAACTTCCTCCAGTGGTCGGGGCGGGGAGGGATGTACGAGGACCGCCTGGGCCCGGAACGGGATGAGCGGATAGATCCCCACGCCTGGGTCAGCGAGCGGGGGATTCCCCTGGCGTTCGGGTCGGATGGGATGCCGATGGACCCCCTGTACGGGATCGGCCTCGCCCTCGATCCTCCCCACCCGCCCCAGAAGCTCACCCTCGCCGCAGCGATCCGCGCCTACACGGAAGGGGCAGCCTACGCTGCGTTCGCCGAACCGGACCTTGGGACGCTCTCCCCGGGGAAGAGGGCGGACCTCGTCGTCCTGTCTCGGGACCCAGCTCAGGCCCCGTGGGAGGAGCTTGCGGTGGACCTGACGTTCCTCGCCGGGGAACTAATCTACACCCGCCCTGGGACGGGCTAGCTTGCCTGAGCTCCCTGAGGTGGAGACGATGGTCCGCGGGCTGCGGCCCCATGTGGTGGGGGAGGAGATCCTTTCCGCCGATGTGCGGGACCCAAAACTCGCCCCCATCGCCCCTGCCCTCGACCTCCCCGCGACCGTGGTGTCCCTTTCCCGGCGGGGAAAACACATCCTGTTCGACCTCGGGGACCGAACCCTCGTCCTCCACCTGCGGATGAGCGGCCGCCTCGCGTGGGGACCAAGGGAGCCCACCGGAAAGGTCCGCCTGTCCCTCCGCTTCCCCCACGGAGGCGTCCACCTCGTGGATCCGCGCCGCCTGGGGACCGCCGCGGTCGAGGAGCGATTCGTGGACGAGCTCGGCCCGGAGCCGCTCGGGGACCTCTCCTGGCTCCCCGCGGCCCTCGCCGGGAGCCGGATGCCGGTCAAGCTATGGCTCATGGACCAGAAGAAGATCGCGGGGATCGGGAACATCTACGCGGCGGAGATCCTGTTCCAGGCGGGCATCTCCCCCACCCGGCCCGCGGGCTCCCTGTCCCGGACGGAGGTCGCCCGGCTCGAGGACGCGATCCCGTCCGTCCTCGAACGGGCGATCGCCGCCGGGGGGACGACCCTCGCCGACGGCCTCTACCGGGGGCCGACCGGGGAGGAGGGCGAGTTCCGGTACGAGCTCTCCGTCTACGGCCGGGAGGGGGAACCGTGCCCACGGTGCGGGGCCCGGATCGAACGCTCCCTCCTCGGCGGGCGGGGCACCTACTCCTGCCCCCGCTGCCAGAGCTAGGGGGCTCCCGAACGAGCGCGGCTCCGTCTCCTGGTCTCCTCCTTGCGAAGGGACCAGGCGAGCGCCGGCCGTCACGGGCCGAGGACCTGCGTGGGGGAGGAAACGTAGAGCTTGAGCTCGTCCACCGAGAACACGAGCTCGGCGAAGAACGCGAGGTACCCTGCGCCGGGCGGGGCGAGCACCGCTCCCCACGCCCGATCCTCCCCCCTCAGCTCCCGTTCCTCCCAGCGGGAGAACCGAAAATCCCGGGTCGCGCTCGCGGCGACCCACAGCCGCGCCTCATCCGGTTCGCGATCGGTCTCCACCCCAACCAGTGCCCCATCCAAGGTGAACCGGACCGTCGGGGCGCTCTCCCCCCGCGCCACGAGCCGCGCAAACGCCCCGACCGAGCTCATCACCCGGAACACGTCGAGGAGCCCATGCCCGGCGTTGGGGACGACGAGGAGGAGCTTCGGGTCGGGGAGGCCTGGCCAGTAGAGGCTGGTCGCGTCCACGGTCCAGTAGGGATCGTTCGACCCCACAACGATGAGCTTGGGCATCGTGAGGGCGTGCCGGTACGTGTACGGGTCCACGATCCGCGCCAGCCGCATCCCACGCTCCGAGGTCGCAAACGCCCGGGTGAGCCCGCGCGACGTGTAGGCATCGAGCATCGGCGACGGGCCGCCGAGCACCTCCTCCTGGTGCTGAAGCTGGGCCGGGATATTAAGGAAGTCGAACACAATCGGGGCCAGCCCCAGCACCCGCGCGGGCGCGGTGGCCGCGGTGAGGTAGGCCGTCCAGCCGCGCTTGGACGCCCCGGCGACCACGAACCCGCGCAGCTCCGTTCCCCAGAGGTCGGGGGCGAGCGCATCCAGGGCCTCCAGCGCGGCGTGGGCGCTGCGCACCATCGGGAGGAGAAGGGGCCAGTCCGGGTCCCCCTCGACCAGGTACTGCTCGAACGTGTGGGCGATGAGGGCGTCCTCGCGCAAGCCGAACAAGGGCTGGTTGGGCACCCCACTGAGGATGGCGAACCGGAGGCCGGAGAGGGCCGCCCCCGTCCGCGCGAGGAGGACATCCCCGGGCCCGGGATCCCCCGAGATGAAGAGCACGATCACGTCCTCCACCAGGACCTCTCCCGGCTCGTACACGGTCAGCACGTGGCCCCACGGGATCCCGCGCCAGGTTTGGGACCGGAGGCCGATCTCCGTCACCCGCCCCGCGCCCATCGGTTGGGTGGACCGGACCTCCCACCTCCCCTCCCCCGCCGTGGCGGCGAGGTAGTCGTAGAGCTCACCCGGCGGCTCTCCCACGCCCACCGCCGACACCGCCGCTACCAGGGCTCCGACAAGCAGTCTCTCCACAGGGCCTCCTTGGAGGGAGTGTACCCCGGACCGGAGCCGGGCCCGTGAGGCTCCCCCGCTAGAGCTCACCAGCGGAGTTCGGCTACACTCGTCCCGGGGAGGAGATAGAGATGCACAGGTTCATGCTGCGGGCCCACGATGGCGAGATCGAGGCAGAGGCGCGGCGGCTCCTCGCCGCCCTGGACGTGGACGACGTCGAGGTAATCCGCGACGAGACGGTGGCCGAGGCGTGGCTCGATGACCTAGAGGCCCGACGCACGATCTACGGCCTGGCGGAGATCCGTCAGTACCTGGAGGAGCTCATCGCCGGGTAGCCTGGGCCCGCTGCGGCGGGAGAGGCCGTTTGGCCCGGAGGACATGGGGGGAGCTATACTCGACCGGCTTGCCGCGGGGCGTGAGCGGCGCACGTGGGGGGAGACCACGAAGGGGGAGACATGAACGGTGTGACGGGGAAGATGTTGGTCGCGGACCTTTCGCAGAGGAAGACAGAGGTGGAGACGCTGCCGGACCAGGCGTACCGCCTGTTCCTCGGCGGGTTCGGGTTGGGGGCGCACCTCGCCTGGACCCGGATCCCCAAGGGCGCCGATCCCCTCGGGGAGAAGAACGTGGTGGCGATGGTCCCCGGCCTCCTCACCGGGGATGGGATCTCCACAGCGTCGAAGACGGCGTTCACCTTCCGCTCCCCCCTCACCGGCACGCTCGCCCGTTCCGTCGCCGGGGCCTGGGCGGGGATCGCGCTCCGCAAGGCGGGGTGGGACGCCCTCCTCCTGACCGGGGCGAGCAAGGCGCCGGTCGTCCTGATCATCGAGGACGGCCAGGCGCGGTTCGAGGACGCGAGCGACCTGTGGGGGCTCGACCTCCGCGCCACGGCGAAGTCCCTCCGCGCCCGGTTCGGCGAGGGGTACCGCACGGTGGCCATCGGCCCTGCGGGGGAGAACCTATCCCTCATCTCCACGATCGAATGCGATGGCCGCCAGGCGGGCCGGGGCGGGGGCGGGGCAGTGCTCGGGGCGAAGAAGCTGAAGGCGGTCCTCGTCAAGGGGACGGGCCCGGTCCCTGTCCACGACCGTGACCGGATGAAGGAGATCGTCTCCCACTGGCAGGGGATCATCCGCGACCACCCGGTGACGAAGGCGGACATGGGCTACGGGAGTGGGGAGTTCCTCGACTGGATGAACCGCGAGTCCGGCACGTTCCCGTCCAAGAACTGGCAATGGGGGTACTTCAAGAGCGCCTACGCCCGCGCTGCGGACGGGAAGATCGAGCTCGACCCGTACTACTGGGCCCCCAAGTACGTGGCGCGGAACGTCGCCTGCCCAACCTGCACCAAGCCCTGCGGGCAGCTGTTCCAGGTCAAGGAGGGGAAGTACGCCGGGACGGAGGTGGACGGGCCGGAATACGAGACCCTCTACTCGCTCGGGGGTGCCCCGGAGGTGGCCTCGATCGAGGCCGTGGCCAAGGCGAACGAGATCTGCGACGTCCTGGGGCTGGACACGATCTCGGCCGGGGTGACCGTGGCGTGGGCGATGGAAGCCGTCGAACGGGGGCTCCTCTCGAAGAGGGACCTCGACGGGATCGACCTCAAGTTCGGCGACGCGGACGCGATGCTCGCCGTGCTGGAGAAGATGGGGCGCCGGGAGGGGAAGACAGGGGCGCTCCTCGCCGACGGGACGAAGGCCGCCTGTGACCGGCTCGGCAAGGGAGCCTCGTTCGCGATCCACATTAAGGGGATGGAGCTCCCGGCCTACGACATCCGCGGGTCGAAGGGGGCCGCGCTCGCGTTCGCCGTCTCCTTCCGGGGAGGGGACCACCTCACCGGCGGCGTGTACGGGCTGGAGTACGGGGGCTCGTGGTGGAAGCTCACTGCGGATCGGCACGCTCTTCGCGGGAAGGGGTTCGAGGTCCGGCTCCTCGAGGACCTGATGGCGGTATACGACACCCTCGGTGTGTGCAAGTTCACGCGCCACATCTACTTCCTGGAGGGCCTGCCGGAGATGGTCGCGGCCCAGACAGGCCTCGAACTGACGGCGGCCGAACTCCTCACGGTTGGGGAGAGGGCGTACAACCTCGCCCGGGCGTTCAACGTCCGGGAGGGGTTCTCGCGCAAGGACGACCACCTCCCGCCGCGGGTGATGGAGCTCCCCATCCCGGACGGGCCATCGGCGGGGGACCGAGTGAGCTTAGAGGAGCTTCAGGCCCTCCTCGACGACTACTACGAGGCCCGCGGGTGGAGCCGGGACGGCGTGCCCCTCAAGGGGCGCCTGGCGTCGCTCGACCTCCCCGACGTGGCAGACGCCGTGGGAGCCAGCGGCCCCTAACCTGCCGCGCGGTCTCCCCTCACCCCAGGTCGCGGAACCTCCCCTCGAGCTCGGCGAGGGATCGGCGGAACGCGCTGTACTCGAGCTCGGTCATGGGGAGCATCGCCGCCCCCACGAACCCCTGCTGCCTCATCCACTCCCCCTTCTCCTGCGCCTTGAGGCGCACATGATCCCACACTGGATTCCCGAACACGTCCACCCCTGGGGAGAGCTTCCCCTCGTGGTTTACGGAGTAGGCGACGCACGCGACGAGCGGCAGACAGTAGGGGCCCGTCACCGGGGTGTTGATCGCCACCGGCATCAGGGGCATCGTGTGGCTCCCCCGCGCCCCCCCGGCCACGTACGGGGCGACCACGAACGGGCTCACCGCCTCCTCCGGCGCCGGGAAGATACCCTGGGTGCGCACAATCGCCACCGGATCGTCCTTCCCCTTGTACTCACCGGCGATCGTGTGCAGGCGATCCGTGGACACGGCCACCACCTGCTGGTTGGGGTGGAGGCGGGAGTGGATGGACTGGATCCCAAACCGGTTCTCGTCGCGCAAGAGGATCGCGAGGTCCACGTGTTCCTCCGGGGAGACGAGGTCCACCACCCGATCACCATGGGCATGTTCCATGTCGATGATGCAAAATTTGAATCCCTTCTTCATCGCTGGGAGCATGAGCCCCCCGTTGTAGAGCGGGCTTGTAAATACAGCCCACAGGGGGAAGTTGAACGCGCCGGGCCCGCACTTGTCGGCGGTGAACACGAGGAACGCCTCCGCCCTCCGCTCGGGGGCACGCTCGTCGAACGTGATCTCCGCTGAGCCCGGTCCAGCTCCCCGTACGTTCCCCGACGGAGCGTCCTTGAGGAGGTCCTGCCCAGCGGCGTACAGCCCCTCGGACCGGGCGATCTCCGTGCACCGCTTGAACACGTCCCACGCCAGGTTGTGGACGTCGGGATGCCCACTCCCATTCCGATGCGTCATGAGGAGACAGACGTCATCCCCGGTGTAGGTGACGGCGAAGTCCACAAGCAGCCTGCGTGCGACAGCATCCCGCAACGCGGCCCGCGCCTCCTCCACCATCCGCGGCGACGGGCACGTGTGCCCGCCCACGCTCCCGATGTCCGCCTTGATGGCGCTGATCGTGAGCACGATCCCCTCCCCTACAGCGCCGTTCCCCGCGAGCTCACCGCGTCGCGGATCCGGCTCACCACGGCCGACACCGGCTGGGGACCGAGGTCCTCCCCGGTGCGGAGCCGCACTGCCACCACCCCTCCCGCCGCCTCCCGCGCCCCGCACACGAGCATGTACGGCACCTTCTGAACCTGGGCCTCGCGGATGAGCCAACGCAGGGTCTTCCGCTCCTTCGTCCACGCCTCGGCCCGGATCCCCGCCGCCCGCAGCTCGTTCGTCACCCCCTCCGCGTAGGGGACCTCGGCCTCCGTCACCGGCAGCACGACCGCCTGGACGGGCGCGAGCCAGGCCGGGAACGCCCCCCCGTAGTGCTCAATCAGGATCCCGAAGAACCGTTCGAGCGACCCGAGGAGCGCCCGGTGGACCATGTATGGCCGATGGGCCTGGCCATCGTCGCCGATGTAGGCCATGTCGAATCGCTCCGGCTCGTTGAAGTCGAACTGGATCGTCGTGAGCTGCCAGGCACGCTTGAGGGAATCGAGGACATGGAGGTCGATCTTCGGCCCGTAGAACACGGCCTCCCCTTCCATCCGGGTGTGGGGAAGCCCCTTCCGCTCCAGGGCGGCCACCAGCGACTGCTCTGCCTCGTCCCACATCGCGTCGCTCCCGATGTAGCGCTCCCTGTGCTCCGGATCGCGCACCGACAGGGCGACCTTGTAGTCACGGAACCCGAACGCCCCCAGGATGCGAAGGGTCAGATCCAAACACGCCAGGACCTCGTCCTCGATCTGGTCGGGGCGGCAGATGATGTGGGCATCGTCCTGGGTGAACCCCCGCACCCGGAGGAGCCCGTGGAGGACGCCTGACCGCTCGAACCGGTACACCGTCCCGAGCTCGGCGTAGCGGATGGGCAGGTCGCGGTAGGAGCGGGTATGGGTCTTGTAGATCGCGATGTGGAACGGGCAGTTCATCGGTTTCAGGTAGAACTCCTGGCCCTCGATGTCCATCGGCGCGTACATCCCGTCTTTGTAGAAATCGAGGTGGCCGGAGGTCTCCCACAGCCGGGCCCGCCCGATGTGCGGGCTCGCCACAAGCTGGTAGCCAGCGTTGTAGTGCTCCCCCTTCCAAAAGGTCTCGATCTCGTGGCGGACCCGCGCCCCTTTCGGGTGCCACAGGACGAGCCCTGCCCCAATCGTTTCGTTCTGGATCGAGAAGAGGTCGAGCGCGGGGCCGAGGATGCGGTGGTCCCGCTTCCGCGCCTCCTCCCGCCACTTCAGGTGCTCGGCGAGCGCCTCGGCGGTGGGGAACGCGGTCCCGTAGATGCGGGTCAGCATGTCGCGACTGGGGTCGCCCCGCCAGTAGGCGCCGGCTACGTCGAGGAGCGCCACGTGCCTGGCGAGCCCCGTCGCGGGGAGGTGGGGGCCGCGGCAGAGGTCGAGGAACTCCCCCTGGCGGTAGAACGAGATCTGCTCGTCGGGAATCTCCCGCAGGAGTTCAAGCTTGTACACCTCGCCCCTCTCGGCGAGGAGCGCCTCCGCCTCCGCGCGCCCGAGCCACACCCGTGCGATGGGGAGGTTCTCGGCGATGATCTTCCTCATCTCCGCCTCGATCCGCGGGAGATCGTCGCGGTTCACCGGCTCCGGGAACCGGAAGTCGTAGTAGAACCCGTCGTCAATGGCTGGACCGATGGCGAGCTTCGCCCCGGGGTAGAGCCGGGTCACGGCGTGGGCGAGGATGTGGGAGGCCGTGTGCCGCAGCACGTCAAGCGCCGCCGGGTGGTCCAACCCGACCACGCGGGCCTCGCCTGCCGGGGGCAGGGGGTCCCGCAGGTCCCGGAGCTGCCCGTCCACGACGACCGCGGCGGCCGTCTCCCCCCGCTCCGTGAGGACCGCGAGAAGATCGCCTCCCCGGACTTCGACCAGCTCGCCGCTCGGCAGAACCACGGTGGCCATCCCACACCTCCTGTTGAGAAAAGGATGTCCCGAACCTTACCTCGTCCACCTCTCGCCGACAACACCTACCCCGGCTACCAGGTCACCGTTTCCAGGGTCACACAGTCGTTCGTGTAGATGTCGATCTCGGAGGCGATCCGCAGCGCCTCCTCCGCGACCTCGCGGAGGGGGAGGTGGGCATGCCGCAGGAGCGCCCGCGCCGCGCTCGCCGCGTATCCGCCGCCGGAGCCGATCCCCACCAGGCCGTCGTCCGGCTCGATCACGTCCCCTTCCCCGGTGAGGAGGAACAGGCCCTCCTCCGATACGGCCACCACCACTGCCTCCAGCCGCCGCAGGGTGCGATCGGTCCGCCAATCCCGCGATAGCTCCACCGCTGCCCGGCGCAGGGTCCCGTGGGAGGCGAGCTTCGCCTCCAACCGCTCCAGGAGCGTCATCCCATCCGCACTGCCGCCGGAGAACCCGGCCAGGACGCGGCCCTCATGGATGCGGTGCACCTTGCGCGCCCCGGTCTTCACGACCCGGCTCCCCATCGTCGCCTGGCCGTCGCAGGCCATCACCGCGGTCCGCCCCTCCACGGAGCGAAGAGCGAGAACAGTGCTCGACACGATCTTCATCGCTCGAGTCTAGCGACGGGCTGCGGACCGTTCAATGCCGCACACTGGGCAGGAACCCGTCTCCTCCACGAGGACGAGCCCACACCCCTGGCACCGCCACCCGCCGGCGGCGAGGATCGCCCTATCCCGCGCCTTAGCCCACGCCACCACCTCCGCGAGCACGCTCCGTAGCTCTCGCGGGAGCCGCGGGGGGAGCTCCCGCCGCGCCTCGCGGAGGTCGGCCGCGGTGGGAGGCGGGACGAGGATCGGGTGGAACGGCGCCTCCCCACTCCGCACCTGGAACCGCAGATCCACCACCCCGCACTGCGGGGCGACCTCCTCCAGCCGGGCGAGGAGCTTCCCCTTGAGGAGGTTGAGCTCAGCCGCCACGACGTGGCTCGCCACCGCGAGGTGCAGTACGCCGCGGTCCACGTACAGTGGCCGGGCGAGTGAAGTAAAGCCGGTGGCGGGCCAGAGGAGCACCGCGGATTGGGCCCGGAGCGCGTCTTCCGCTCCCCATCCTCGGGCGAGGGGACCCAACCACTGCCAGATGTCTTGTTTATTCATAACCCTTGTTATTGTAGTAGGGACACCCCCGTCTCTGGGGATAACTGCGGGGCGTCCCACGGGAAGGCTACCCGCTCGTGGGGAGAGGGCTGGGGAAAACCTGGGGAAAGGACGTTTGTCCGGGGAAGTCTCGTTGGGGAAAGGGTTCTTGTTGGGTCATCCGCAGGTTTTTTCCCGTGCCCGGACATGGTTATCCCCAGGCGGGCAACGCTTTTTCCACAGGGTAATCCCCGGTCGGGTGGGGACAACTTCATGGGCCGTACTTTTTCAGGATCGTCGCACGGAGGGACTCGATCTCGCTGCGGAGGAGAGGTATTTGGCGAAGGAGCTCCTGCATTTTTTGGTAGGAGTGCATGATCGTAGTGTGATCGCGCCCTCCGAATGACCTCCCCAGGGCGGGGAACGAAGTCTCGGTGAGTTCTCGGGCGAGGTAGATCGCAATTTGGCGAGCCTGAACGAGCTCCTTCTTCCGCGACGGGCTCTCGATATCGCTCACCGGGATCCGGTACGCGGCTGCCACTTCAGCCTTGATCGCCTCCACGGTGAGCTTCCGGGAGAGGTCCTCCTTGGGGAGGATGTCCTCGAGCATGGCCGGGGTGACGGGTCCCTGGCACAGCTCAGCGTAGGCCAGGGCGCGGATGAGTGCCCCCTCGAGGTCGCGGACGTTCGTCGTGATCCGCGATGCGATCAGTTCGACCACCTCGTCGGGCACCTCCAGCCCTCGCCGCCGCGCCTTTTCGCGTAGGATCGCAGACCGGGTCTCGAAGTCGGGGGCCTGGATGTCGGCAACGAGGCCCCAGCGGAAGCGGGACACGAGGCGGTCCTGGAGCCCCTGGAGCTCATCGGGGGACCGGTCCGAGGAGAGCACGATCTGCTTCCCGTTCCCGTAGAGTTCGTTGAACGTGTGGAACAGCTCCTCCTGGGTGCCCTCCTTGTTCTTGAGGAAGTGCACGTCGTCAATGAGGAGCACATCCACTGTCCGGTACTTGGCGCGGAACTGTTCCGTCGTGGTGGCGCCGATGGACTGGATGAGCTCGATCGCGAACCGCTCCGAGGTCGTGTACACGACCGACGCATCGGTGGGTGCGGTGAGGACATGGGCGCCGATGGCGTGGAGGAGGTGGGTCTTCCCTAGGCCGACGTTGCCGTAGATGAAGAGGGGGTTGTAGGCACGGGCCGGGGCCTCGGCCACCGCCTGGGCTGCGGCGAACGCGAGCTGGGAGTTCTTCCCCTGGACGAACGTGGCGAACGTGTACTCCGGGTTGAGGGGGAGCGACCCGTGGTAGCGGCGGGCGAGGTGGGGGTCGAGCGAGGGGGCGGCCGGTGGCGGCTCCGCGACCAGGACCCGGAGCTGCAGCGGCTGGCCGGCGACGTCCTCCACCACCCGCTCCACGAGCGACCGGTAGCGCCGCTCGATGCCTCCCTTGGCGAGGACGGACGGCACTTCCAAGACGAGCGTTCCCTCATCGGCGGTCTTGGCGCGGGCGTCGGCGATCCACGCCGCAAAGTTCACAGGGGGGATCTCCTTGACGAGCAGGGTTTTCGCCTTCTGCCAGATCTCCTCCGCGGTATGCGCCATGGACTCCGTCACCCTACCTTGCCCGCCACGGGAGTTCAACGGGCGATGTGGTGGCGAGGCCCAGAGTCGAACTGGGGACACCACGGTTTTCAGCCGTGTGCTCTACCACCTGAGCTACCTCGCCCGAACCCCGTCGCACGTGTCCCGTCCGACCGTAGCGTGGGGACCTGACGTGCGACCGTGCTGCTGGCGGGGACGACGGGATTTGAACCCGCGGTCTCCGGAGTGACAATCCGGTGTCCTAGTCCAGCCTAGACCACGTCCCCGAACCTCCGAACTGGGCGAGAGAGGGATCGAACCTCTGGCCTTCCGGATGTAAGCCGGATGCTCTTCCACTGAGCTACTCGCCCTGGAGTGTACCCCGGTTCGACCGGGCGCGGCAAGTGCGCCCCGTGGCCCGGGCCGTTAGTATGCGCCTGCCCTCGCCCTCGGTCCACAGCGGGGTCGGCGCGGGTCCCCTTCCTTGCCGATTGGGTGGTCCAGCGCGACCAACCGTGCAACACCTTCTCCCCTCGCCCGAAGGCCGAGCGGGGTAGGGGGGTCACGCTTTCATCCCTGACGTCGGAGGCCGTACGATGCGTGTGGCCATCGCCCAAGCCACGAAGCTCAAGCGGTGGAGACAGATTTCGGTGAGTGCTGTGACCAGGGGCCCGAACAAGGGGAATCCAACCTCCGACAGCTTGCCGGGCATACTGTGCAGCCCCGATCATTCGGTGTTTCCGGGTGGCTCGCCATCTCGTGGCGCATCTACCCTGTCACCTTGACAGCGCCTTCCAGAGCTAGAATAGCATGCATCTCATACATGTATGCAACGCAGGATGGTGCATCATCATGGGCAAGACGATGCAAGGACCGGAAGGTAGGAAGTTCTACGGCTCGGTAACGGTTGGGCAGCGGGGACAAGTAGTTATACCAGCGGAGGCGAGGAAAGACTTTGCCATTAAGCCGGGCGATAAGCTGCTCGTCCTCGGCGACCTGGCGCAGGGCATTGCCATTACCACGATCCCCCTGCTTCAGAGAAACCTGAAAGGCACGATTGAGCTGTTTCATAGCGTACAGCCGGACAAAAATAGTGAGGAAAGAGGCTGATCCAGCCAGCCGTTCGAGGTGACGAAATGACACTATTCACATCGAAGGCGTGAAAAAGACGCTGGGGCACCGGGAGGTACTCAAGGGCATTAGCTTTGACGTCCAGGTCGGCGATATCTTCGGGTATCTTGGCCCGAATGGCGCCGGAAAGACGACTACCATCCGTATCCTGTTGGGGTTGCTCCGCGCTGACAGCGGCAGCGTCTCCATTCTCGGCGCGGACATTGACGATACCGCGACGCGGATGAAAATAGGCTTCGCCCTTGACCCGGACGGCCTGTACGATACGATGACCGCCGCGGAGAATCTAGAATACTACGCGCAAATCTATGACGTCAAGGACGCGGCTGCCCGCATCGAGAAAGTGCTCGGGCTGGTGGGGATGGCCGAACGGGCCGGGGATAGCGTGGGGACGTTTTCCAGGGGGATGCGGCAACGGCTCTCGCTGGCCCGCGCGATGGTGCATAACCCCGAGGTGCTCATCCTCGATGAACCTACGGCGGGGGTGGACCCATCCGGGCAGATCGAGATACGGAAGATCCTGCTGGACATCGCCCGGCAGGAGAAGAAAACGGTGCTGTTCAGTTCCCACAACCTGGACGAGGTGCAGCGCATCTGCAACCGCATCGCGCTCATCGACCGGGGTGAGATCAAGCTTTACGGAGAACTGGAAGAGCTGCGCCGGAAGATGGGGAAAAGCGGCGTCATCATCGAGATCGCTGGAGCGGTCCCGGAGAACTTCTTTGGAGAATTGAAAGAGAGGCCGCGATTCGGGTTCCGCGGGATGAGCGAGAAGAGCCTCGTCTTCGAACCCGATGAGGGCAGTGCTTCCGTGGGCGACATCGTCAACTTTCTGGTTGCGCGCGGCGTCATGATCGAGAAAGTCGGGAAGAGCGAGGCCTCCTTGGAAGAACTGTACACAGCCATCCTGGAAGAGGTGGAGCAATAATGAGTTACACGAGACTGGTCATGCGGGCCGGCATGCGTAACAATAGGAGGCTGAAAGTAGCCATCGGCATCTTACTGTCCGTCACCTTCATCTGTGTCGCCGGCGTAACTATCCTGTTCTGCATTCTCTTGCTGGAGCCGGAAATGGAATCGACTGTGCTGGACCGCTCCCGGCTGGAAGCGTACCTGGGCATCATCGTCTATGCTGCCAGCTTCCTCGGGGTGGGGATTACGCTCAACTCTTTCGCGTTTCAATCGCTGGTGCGCGAGAAGGCACGCGGTAATCTGCAGTCGTTGCTGGCGACTCCCGTCAAGCCAAAGGATATCTGGATGGGCAAGAGTTTATCCATCTTGGTCCCGGGCACGCTATTCGGGAGCATCTTGGCGGTATTGGTGCTCATCATCGTCAACGCCGTATATTTCTTTCCTGATATCGGATTTGTTCTCAACCCATGGATAGCCCTCTCCAGTTTTTTGGGCGTGCCGCTTGTCTACCTAGCACTGGGGCTGCTGGTGCACCTGGTGGGGCTCACATCCCGGGCAGCCAACGGTAACGTGATCGCGCAGTTGTTCCTGCCGGTGATGGTCAACGTGATGATACAGGTTGCCGTCCATGACGTCATCGACGCCAGTTCATGGCTGTTCCTGGCGATGAACCTCGGGCTGGCGGCGGTAATTGGGACCATCGTCATCGGACTGCGATCGAGACTGACGACAGAGAGGATCATTCTCTCCAACTAGGAATAGCCGGTGAAACACACTGTCATCGTGTTGCGAACGGAATACAGGGAAATGCGGCGGACGACTGCCTTCCGGATCATCCTCATCGCCGCGGCAGCAGTGGTAGCGGCGGCGTCAGCGGGGATTACCATCGCTCTCAACCTGCAGCCGTGGTTTGGGGAAGAACTGGCGGCGCCGCTGATATCCCTGTTCGTCAGCCTAGTGCTGTATTTCCTGCCGCTGGTTATCCTCCTGGCGTTTATCGGTACCTTTGGCAATCTGTCGATTGTCAAAGAAAAAGCTAACGGCAACTTGGCCTGCCTCATGGCCACCCCCCTTACCCCGCGAGCGCTCTGGATGGGCAAGTCTCTCGCTATTTTCCTGCCGGCATATATCACTACGATTGCTGGTACGGCCACGGTGGTGCTGGTGATGAACCTGGGAGCCTGTATCCCCGCTGGCTACGGATTTGTGCTGCCGGTGCCGGCGGTGGTGCTCGGACTGATGATCAATCCGCTGCTGTTCTTTGGACTACTGCTTTTTATGATACTCTATGCGCTGGCCGGTGATCCAGACGCCGCCCTCGCGCCGATGTTCCTGCTTTCCTTCGGGTTGATGATGGGGATACCGTTGGGACTGGCCACCGGCGTGTTCGATCTAACCTCGTGGTCGTTCGCGCTCTGGTACCTGGCGATCACGGTGATTGCCATAGGCGTGGTGGTGTTCCTTTCCCGGATGCTAACACGGCAGAATATTGTGCTTTCCAGCAAGGTTGCCTGAACTGCCGATATCCGATAGCGGGGCCCTATCGTTATCTTTGGGGTCGAGTACCCCACGAATCAGGCAGCGCAGGCGCTGTGCCGGAGCGGATCAGCTCGGGTGAGCGGCCGATCCCGCTCCGGCTACTCGACGATGAGGGCAGTTGAGTGGCGATCGGTGTCGGAGAGGAGGAAGTCGGGGCTCGCGGCGAGGGCGTCCACCGGGCAGGCGTCCACGCACTGGGCGCAGAACGTGCACCGCGCGACGTGCATCCGGATCTTTTTCTCCTCGGGGAGGAACTCGATCACCTTCGCCGGGCACACCCGGATGCAGAGCTGGCACCCGATGCACTTCTCCCGGTCGTAGGCGATCTTCCCCCGGAACTTGGGCGGCACGGGCACGGGCGGGACGAGGGTCGCCTTGCCCGCCTGAACCTTCCCCAGGAACCCGAGCACGGACTTCGGCATGTATTTCGCCGGGAACCGGTTCGTCGCCGGCCTGGTGAAGAGCTGGGAGAACAGGGTCTTGAGGATCATCCCATCACCATCCGGTCGAGGACGAGCAGCACCAGCCCCGCCACGGCCACGGCGGTGATCTGGAGCCAGAACCCGCGCGCCACCTGGTCCACCTTGAGGCGGGCCATCGCCACCCGCACCGTGGTCACGGCGGTGAACATCACGGCGAAGATCTTCACGAGGTGGAACGCGAGGTCCACCGCCTGCGCCCCGGCCCCGGAAAGGCCGAGGAGGCCAGCGATCCCGTACGGGGCGAACAGGGTCACGACGAGGGCGGCCATGGCGATCGTCTTCGCCGCATCGGCGAGGTAGAAGAGCGCCAGGTACGTCCCCGAGTACTCGACCATCAGCCCGCCCGCGATCTCCGTCTCCGCCTCGGGGATGTCGAACGGGATCTTGGACAGTTCGGCCGGGGTCACGATGAGGAGGCAGGCCGCGAGGATCGCGAGGCCGATCACCCCCAGCGGCCCGACCTGGGTCCACAGGGGAACAGCCGCGATCGCGGCCAAGGAGAACGCGGGCCCCCCGCCCAAGGTCGCCAGCCGCCACACCACGCCGACCACGGCCACGGCGAGGGGGAACTCGTAGGACATAAGCATCACGATCTCGCGCTGGGCGCCCACGGTCGCCAAGGGCGACCCGGAGGCGAATCCGCCGAGGGCCATCGCGAGGGCGGGCACGGCGAGGAGGTACAGGACGAGGATTGCATCTCCATGGCCGCTCAGGATCGCCGGGAACGGCCCCCACGGGAGGTAGAGGAGGACCGTGAACGAGGCGACCACGGCCAGGAATGGCATCGCCCGGAACAGCCACCCCACCGCGTCCTTGGGGACGACGCTCTCCTTCACGAGGAGTTTCCCCACGTCGAGGAACGGCTGGCGGAGGGGGGGGCCGATCCGCGATTGCATCCGCGCCGCGAGCTTGCGGTCGAATCCCTTGTACACGAGCCCAAGGATCCCCCCGCCCACGACCACCGCCGCTCCCTGCCACAGGAGGTGAAGGGCGCTCATGCCGGGCCTCCGCCACGGCAGATCCGTTCCGTCTTGGCGCGGGAGAGGCGGAGGAGCTCCTCCTTCTGCACCATGGCCTCGGAGCTGGCGTCCACCATGTGCACGCGGTCCATGCAGCACATGCAGGGGTCGATCGAGGCGGCGATGATCGGAATGTCGGCGATCTCCTGGTCCACGAACATCGGGACCCAGCTCATGAGGTTCGAGTACGTGGGCGCCTTCACCTTCCACACCACCGGCTCCTCGACCCCCGCTTCGAGGCGGATGTAGTGGATGACCTCCCCCCGCGGCGCTTCGTGCCACCCCAGGCCCTCGCCGTCGGCCTTCTTCAGGTAGGCCAGGAGCGCGGGGATCTTGGGGAACGACGTGATCTCTCCCTCCGGCATCTCCACGAGGCAGCGCTCGATGAGGTCGAGGGACTGCCCCACCTCAAGGAGGCGGACCACCGCCTTGTCGTACACGTCGCCGCGCGGCTCGAGGCCCCACTCGCGGGGGGTGATCGCCTTCACCCCGAGGTCGCCGTACACGAGGTACGGCCTATCCTGGCGCACGTCCTTCGCGAGGCCCGACGCCCGGGCGGTTGGCCCGACCGCGCACAGGGAATCCGCCTCCTCCGGCGCGAGGACCCCCACCCCGCGCGTGCGCGCCTCCACGGACGGGTCGCGGAGGAAGGCGTCGAGGAGTTCATCGAGGAGGCCGCGGTAGTAGCGGATCATCGCCTCGACCTGCGGGACCTGCTCGGGGGTGATGTCCCGCCGTACCCCACCGTAGATCGGGATCGCGTAGTCAATGCGGTTCCCGGAGAGCTCCTCCAGGAGGTCGAGGACCTTCTCCCGCACCTTCCACGTGAGGTGGAGGAGGGTGTCGAACCCCAGTTCGTGGGCGGCGACGCCGGCCCACAGGAGGTGGGAATGGACCCGCTCCAGCTCCGCGAAGATGACCCGCAGGTACTGGGCGCGGGGCGGGACCTCGATCCCCGCCGCCCGCTCGACGGCGAGCGTGAGGGTGATGGGGTGGGAGATCGAGCAGATGCCGCAGATCCGCTCGGAGAGGTACAGAACCTGGATGAGGTTCCGCTTCATCCCCATGTACTCGATCCCGCGGTGGGCGAACCCGGGCCGGATGTCCACCCCCCGAATCCGCTCCCCCTCGACCTTGAATGTGAACCGGATCGGCTCCTTTAAGGCGGGATGGATGGGGCCAATCGGGATCTCGTACACCTGGTCAGGCATCCTTCCCCTCCCACTCCACGAGCCGCTTTACGAGTTTCTCCGTCTCCGGGTCGCCCTTCCGCCACGGGTGGCCGGGGAACCCGTCGGGGAGGAACACGTGATCGGTGGACGGGATCCCGGTGAACTGGATCCCGAGGAACTCGATCTTCTCCCGCTCGGTCGTCTCCGCCCCGGGGAGGAGCGCACAGATCGACGGCACGGTGGGATCGGATGCGGGGACATTTAGCCGCAGGGTGACCATGACCTCCCCCCCGGGCGTCCCGTACCCGACGGCGAAGTGGTAGAGGAGCTCGATTTCGTTCCCCTTGTCCCGACCGGAGATGATTGAGATGTGCAAGGGACCAGAGGCCTTGAGGGCCGCCACTGCGGGAAGGAGGCCCTCCCGGCCGATCTCGGCCCACACCTCGGTCACGGTCACCGGCTCCCGCACCCCAACCTGGCGCGGCCGGTCCTCGATCGTGAGGCCGGGCACCCCGCGGGTGAGCGCGGACTTCACCTGATCCACCGTCATCGCTTCTCCCCGGCCGCGGCGGCCTCGATTTTCGCCACCGCCGTCACCACCCCGTGGATGATCGCCTCCGGCCGCGGCGGGCATCCTGGGACGTAGGCCGCCACGGGGACGATCGCGTCCACCGGGCCGACCACGTTGTAGCTATCGTAGAACACGCCCGACGTCGCGCCGCACCCCCCCACCACGACCACCGCTTTCGGGTCCGGCGTCTGCTCGTAGACGCGCTTCAGCCGCTCCGCCATCGGCCGCGTCACCGGCCCGGTGACGAGGAGGACGTCGGCATGGCGGGGGGACCCGACGAGCTTGATCCCGAACCGCTCCACGTCGTACCGGGGGGTGAGGGCGGCCACGATCTCGATGTCGCAGCCGTTGCACGAGCCCGTCGCGATATGGAATACCCACAGCGCCCGCTTGAACGAGGACAGGCCCATCTCAGCCCCCCAGGAGCACGATCAGGAACACGACGGCGAGCATAACGACGAGCCACGCGACGTAGTCGCCGACGAACCCGCTGTGAACGAGGCGCAGCCGCTCCACGTACGGCCGCAGGCCCTCCACGAACCCCCAGTACAGGTGCCCCCCCCCGACGTGCACCCCCTCCCGCTTCTCCCCGGAGAGGAAGGGCAGGTCCTGCTCCGTGGCGCGGTTGTAGCCCTTCCGGCCGCGGGACCAGATGAGGAGGGAGAGAAGGACCACCCCCGCGGCGGCGGCGAGCCACAGGAGCGGGCTCCAGTACCCTTCGCCCGTGAGGAGCGTCACATCATCCTCCCAACACCGCCCGCAGGTAGGCCTCCCGCCCCTCCCAGAGCGCCTTCGCCGCGGGCTCCACGAGGTGGCGAACGACGAGCTCCGGGAACAGGCCCAGGGCGAGGACGCCCAACGCCAAAACCCCCATCGCCACGAGCATCGCGGTCGGAACGGGCTTGGGTGAGGCGAGCCGCGGCCCGAGGAATGCCCCCTGAAACGCGCGCACGAACACGGCCAACAGGAGGATCGAGGCCAAGATCGCTAGCGCCGCCAGGATCGGGGAGAGGGCGAAGCTCGACTCATAGATCATGAGCTTCGAGGCGAATCCGTTGAGGGGCGGGATCCCCGCCAGGGCGAGCGAGCCGACCAGGAAGAACCCCGTTGTCCACCCCAGGTCGTGCCCCAGTCCCCCGAGGTTCCCCAGGTCGCGGTTCCCAGTGGCCTTCTCCACCGCCCCCACCGCCAGGAAGAGGAGCCCGATCGCCACCGCATCGTTCAGCATGTGGAAGATCCCGCCCTGGATCGCGACGAGTCCGAACGCGGGCTGGGAGGAGATCACGGTCAGCCCGACCCCGACCCCGAGGAGCATGTACCCGATCTGGGACACCGCCCCGAACGCGACGAGCCGCCCGAGGTCCATCTGTACCACCGCCATCAGGGCTGCCACCACCAGGGTGAGCATCCCTAACCCCACCACCAGCCACCCGATCGCAGGATCGGCCACCCCACCGTAGAGGGTGAACAGGATCCGGAACAGGGCGTACAGGGAGGTTTGGGTGTTGGCGACGAGGAGGATCACCGCCTGGGCCGGCGCCTCGCCGTAGGCATCGGGCGCCCACATGTGCAAGGGTACCGCCCCCACCTTCATGAGGAACCCCCCCAGGAGGAGCCCGAGCGCGATCCGGTCCACCGTCGTCCCCTGGATGAGGCGGGCGAGGTAGGCGAGGTTGAGCGCCCCGTACTCCCCGTACAGGAGGGCAATCGCGAGGAGGACGAACAGCCCTCCCACCGTGTACATGACCATCGTCTTGAACGCCGCCTCCGGCCCGCGGGAGGTCCAGGTGCGGTAGCCGATGAGCCCACAGGCGGCGATCGAGGTCACCTCGAAGAACACGAACAGGTTGAACAGGTCTCCGGTGAACGCCATCCCGAGCATCCCCGCCCAGAGGAGCGTGCCCAGGGTGAGGGCGAGGGTCTTCCCCTCCTCCTCCTCGAGGTACCGCCACGCATAGGTGAACGCCACCACCGCCAGGAGGGTCGCGATCGCACCCATGAACGCGCTGAGGGCGTCCACGGTGAGCACGATTCGGATCGGGAACCCGCCCGGGGAGAGCGTCTCCCCGGGGGAGGAGGCGCCCAAGGTGTAGACCTGGACCCCGGTCGTGAGGACCTGCACCGCCACGAACCCCGTGAGGGCCGCCGTGAGGGAAGCGACGAGGGCGAGCCACAGGTTCCGCAGGGACGGATGGATCTTCCCCCACAGCGGGAGCGCGAACCCGCCGAGGAGGGGCACGGCGATGGCGAGGATCGGGGCGTGCGCGGCGAGGTTCATCCGGAGAGCTCCGTCACCTTGCGGCCGTCGAGGGTCTTCTTGTGGCGGTGGATGACAACGGCGAACGCGAGCATGAGTGCGGTCGTGGCGAGCCCGATCACGATGCTCGTCAGGGTGAGGGCCTGCGGTGTGGGGAGGACCATTGTGGCGTCCGGCGGGGCGTAGGTATAGATGGGGACGATCCCGTCCTGCACATAGCCCGTGGCGACGAGGAACAAGTTCACCCCGTTCTCGATGATCTTGATCCCGATCACGATCTTGATGAGGTTCCTCCGGGAAAGGAGGGCCCACAGCCCAAGGGCAACGAGGATCATGCACACCACAAACGGGGTATTACCGATCATCGTCCCTCCCGACCAGCCCGAACAGGACGAGCACCGTTCCCAGGCCGCCTATCACCTTGAGCCCTACCGCCCAGTTCATGAGGGGGAGCGTCCCCGCGGTGTTGAGGTAGCCGGGGTTGGGCCCGGGAGGGACCGGGGTCCCGAACAGGCTCCCCATCCCGGCGAGCGAGTTCGCGAAGAACGTGAACCCGAGCCCGAGGAATCCCAGGACCACGAACGCGACCCCCCCCAAGTCCTCGAGGACCGAGAACGGGGCCTTCAGCCTCTTCACCGCCGGCGCCCCGAACGCGACGAGGACGAGGGCCACCGCCGAGGCGGCCACTGCCCCACCCTGGAACCCACCGCCCGGGGTGAGGTGCCCGTGGAGGATCACGTACCCCCCGAACACGAGGATCACCGGGGCGAGGATCCGGGCGATCGTGCGCACGACAACGCTCATTTCTTGATCCTCCGCAGGATGAGGGTGACCCCCACCACGGCCACGAACAGGACGGTCGCCTCGCCCAACGTGTCGTAGCCTCGGTAATCGAACACGATCGCCGTGACGACGTTGTTCGCCGCCACCTCTTTCTGGGACCAAGCGTTGAAATAGCGGTCCATCAGGTCGAAGCGTGGCGCCCCGAACGGGCGCATCCGCGCTCCTGCGAGGAAGAGGCACCCCGCGACGACGGCGAATGCGGCCAGCGTCAGCCAGCGCTTCATTCCTCCTCCTTGCGCTGTGTCTTGCGAATGGCGAGGACGAAGATCGCCGTCGTCAGGGCTGCCCCCACCCCGGCCTCGGCGATCGCGACGTCCGGGGCCTGGAGGAGGTAGAACTCGAGGGAGAGGAGGAGGCTGGAGCCACCGAGCGCGATCACGCTCGCCAGGAGGTCCTTCAGCCACACGGCGAGGACCGACCCCACCACGATCAGGATGAGGATCAGGATCTGCAGAACGGCCCAGATCGTCATCGCCCTCCCTCCGATCCGTGACCGTCGGGCGAGGCGTGCTGGGCTTCTTCAAGGCGGTCCACCACGGCCCGGAACGGCTTGATCCCCGACCGATGGGCCGCCCGCGCCAGGGCGTGGGACCCGGTGGGGTTCGTGAGGAGGAGGAACGCAAGGGCGAGGAACGCCCGCACCACCATCGTGCCCCCCGCCCCACCGCCCTGGACGATCCCGTACACGGCGACGGCGAGGATCGAGAAGATCGAGCCGAACGTGGTGCACTTCGTTGCCCCGTGGATGCGGGTGTACACGTCGGGGAACCGCAGGAGGGCGACGGACCCCAGGGCGTTGAACACGGCCCCGATCGCGAGGAACGTGTAGATGAGCCCGTTCAATCGAGCCCCCCTTCGAGGTACCGCGCGATGAAGAGGGTCCCCACGTAGGAGAGCAGCGCGTAGACGAGGGCGACATCGAGGAGGACCACCTCGTTGAACGCCGCCCCGAGGAGGATCATCGTCGCCACGACGAGGGTGTTGATCGTATCCAACGCCACCGCCCGGTCGGCAGCGGTGGGGCCAATCGAGAGCCGCACCATGCACACGAGGATGCACACGAGGAGGGCCACCCCGCCCACCGCAAACGGCAGGGCCACGATCATTCTGCCACCCTCCGTGCCCACTTCGGGAACGGCCCGCACACGTCGTCGGCCGTCGGCGAGGGATCTTTCACGTTGATCCAGTGCACGTAGAAGTCGCCCGTCGTCTCGTCAATGTCCACGGTCAGGGTGCCCGGGGTGAGGGTGATCGAGTTGGCGAGGAACGTCCGTCCGGCGTCGGTCGTGAGGTTGGGGTTGAACCGGACGATCCCGGGCTTGATCCGGCCGGTGATCACCCGCCACGCCACGTCGAGGTTGGCCTTGACCAGCGCATAGAAGAACGGGCCCCCGAGGTAGAGGAGGAAGAGAAGCCAACGATGGGGTTGGAGGAGGCGCCACCCGCCCCGCTTCCACACGTACGCCCCGGTGCAGAGGCCGATGACGAGGGCGATCACCGCCCCCGCGATGAGCTCGTCAGGGGCCCACACGCCCCAGCTCCCCGTGAAGGATGCGAGAAGAAGATAGACGGCGAAAGCGCCCGCCGCCGTCGTCACCCACTCCGCCACCCGGCGCATACCGGGCGGACTATAGCGTGGACGATCCCATAGTGCAAAGGGATTGCAGGATACGATCGGATGGGGAACCGGTTCGGCGTCCTCCCCCGGCGGGGGTATCATCGGGCCGGTATGCACGACATCCGAGTGGGGACCCAAGATGTGTTCAAGCACCAGCTCGAGCTCGCGTCTCACAACTACCAGCTCCTCACGGAGCGCGGGGTGCGGGCGTTCAACGTGATGGGGGCGATCGGGTCGGGGAAGACCCTCCTCATCCTCCGCCTCGCGGAGCGGCTGAAGGAGAAGGGGGTGCGGGTGGGGGCGATCGCCGGGGACGTCGCTGGGGATGACGATCACCAGAAGTTCGTCGCGGCCGGGCTCGTCGCCGCGAATCTCAACACCGGGGACGACTGCCACCTCGATGCGCACCGCGTCGGCCATGCCCTGGAAAGCTTCCCGCTCGCGGAAGTGGACGTCCTGTTCATCGAGAATGTGGGGAACCTCGTGTGCCCGGCGGACTTCCCCCTCGGCACTACGGGCGACCTCGTGGTGATTTCCGTCACGGAGGGCGACGACATGGTGCGCAAGCACCCCAAGATTTTCGCCCAGACCGACGTCGTGGCCGTGAACAAGGTGGACCTGGCCGGGTTCGTGGGGGTGGACCCCATGGTGCTGGTGGACGACTACCGCCGCCTCAACCCGCAGGGGACGGTCGTCCTCACCGACGCCCGGAGCGGCCGGGGGGTGGACGAGCTCCTCGCCTCCCTCGGCCTCTAGTGCACGAGTATTCGCTCGCCGATGCCCTCCTCGCCGGGCTCACGGAGTACCTTCGTGCGCACCCGGTGGCAGGGCGGGTGAGGGAGGTCCACCTGCGGAAGGGGGAGCTCCTCATCCTCTCCGCTGAGGCTTTGGCCGAAGCATGGCGGATCCTCACGGAAGGGACGGAAGTCGCCGGGTCGGAGCTCCGCATCGAGGCGATCCCGGTGCGGGTGCGGTGCTTGGGGTGCGGGTATGAAGGGCCGGTGAGGTACGCGAGCGAGGAGGGTTGGCACTTCGCCGTGCCCGTGCTCGCCTGCCCCCGGTGCGCGGGCCGGGCCGAGGTGATCGAGGGGCGCGACCTTGCCATCGTCGGCCTGTCCGTGGACGACGGCGTCGAAGTTTCTCCCCCTGGGCGGTGAGGGCGCGCCGCGGGGCTAGCTCCCGCGGCCGCAGGAGCTCCTCCCCCGGCGGATCGCATCGTTCGCCTCCTCTTCGGTGTAGAACTCGGTAGGCGAGGAGCTCCGGGGGAACTTTTTCCGTGGCATCCGCCGCGTGGTGGGCGGCGAAACAACGACGGTTAGCCCGTCCAGCGGCGATGGGAGGAGAGGAGGACGGGGACGAGGACGGGGCAGATCCAGCCCTCATGCCCGCACACGCCCGGGCCGAACAGGAGCGCCCGGTCGCCGCGGTGGATCCGCTCGATCGCTGTCACATCGGCAGCGACGCTGTCCATCCCCAGCTTCCCGACGAGGCGTGCCGCCTGGTCGTGGATCACCACCCGCCTGAGCTCGGGCCGGAGGCCGTCCCCGTACCCGGCGGCGAGGATCGCCACCCGTGCCGCACCGGGGGTCACGTACCCCCGGCCATACCCCACCGGCCACCCCTGCGGGAGGTCCCGCACCGCCGCGATCTCGGTCCATGCCCGCGCCGCGGGGATGAGCTCCACCGGCGGGGCCACCGGCCCCTCGGGGTAGCCGTAGGCTGCGGTCCCCACCCGGACCATGTTCAGGGGGGCCGCGGTCGCCTCATCGAACGCGAGCACGGCGGCGGAGTTGGCGAGGTGTCGCCACGGGATCTCGATCCCCTGCCGTTCCCACTCCTTGAGGATGTGGCGGAACCACCACACCTGAGCCCGCGTGAACTCGAGGTCCTCCTCGGACCGGCCGTTGGCCGACGAGAGGTGGGAGTACACCCCCGCGACCTCGATCCGACCGGGGTGGATCACGGAAAGAGCCCGATCCACCTCCTCGGGGAGGAGGCCGAACCGTCCCATCCCCGTGTCCACCTCGATGTGGATGAGGGCGCGCCGGCCGGCGCGGGTGGAGGCGGCCTCGAGCTCGGGGATCATCCCGCTGTCGCCGAGGGGGAGGTGGTACCCCTCGCGGATCGCCTGGACGAGGCTCGGGCCGACGGGCGGGGTCATGATGAGGATCGGCTGGTTGAACCCGGCGCGGCGCAGCGCCCGCGCCTCGTGGAGGGAGGCGACCCCGAACCAGTCAACGATCCCTTGCGCAGCGCGGGCCACGGGGAGGAGGCCATGGCCGTAGGCGTCCTCCTTGACCACGAACAGGATGGACACACGGCGGGGGAGCCATCCCCGCAGCCGCTCCAGGTTTCCCCGTACCACCCCCGTGTCCACCTCGGCCCGCACCATGTGCCCCCCATTCCACCCCTCACCCTCTGCCCGTCCAACCTCCATCGTCCGCCCGCGGGGGGACAGAGGGGGTGGCCACGTCTATACTCGTCCCCCGATGGCCGAGTGCGTGCGGAAGAGGATCCACGTTACGGGGACTGTTCAAGGGGTGGGATTCCGCCCGTTCGTGTACCGCGCTGCGGTCGGCGAGGGCCTGGCCGGGCATGTGCGCAACCTGGGGGACGCCGGGGTGGAGATCGAGGTCGAGGGGGATCCAGCCTCCGTTGCCCGGTTCGTCGCCGCGCTCCACGGTTCGGCGCCCCCCCTTGCCGTGATCGAACGCCTGGAGGAGGCGGACCTCCCCCCCCACGGGAGCGACGGGTTCCGGATCGTCCCGTCCCGGGACGGGGGACACGGGAGCGGGACGATCCCGCCCGACGTCGCCACCTGCGCTGCCTGCCTCAACGACATCGCTGATCCTGGGAGCCGGTTCCACGGGTACTGGGCGACGAGCTGTACCGACTGTGGCCCCCGGTTCACGGTGATCGAAGGGCTCCCCTACGACCGGCCGCGGACGGCGTTCCGCGAGTTCGGGATGTGTCCGGACTGCCAGCGCGCGTACAGCGATCCCCGCGACCGCCGCTACCACGCCCAGACGATCGCGTGCCCGGCCTGCGGCCCAGAGCTGCGTTACGTTGGGGACGGCCGCGACGAGGCCGCGGACCCGCTCAGGCGGGCCCAAGGAGCCCTCCAGGAGGGGAAGGTCGTGGCGATCAAGGGCCTCGGCGGGACCCACCTCGCCTGCGACGCGACGCGGGAGGAGGTCGTGGCCGAGCTCCGGCGGCGGCTCGGCCGCCCGGGGCAGCCGTTCGCCCTCATGGCCCGGGAGGACCAGCTGACCATGTTTGCCTCCCCCTCGGACCAAGAATGGGCCCTCCTTCGCTCGCCCCGGCGGCCGATCGTCGTCCTCCCCCTCCGCGCGGGCTCCCTCGCTCCCGCGGTCGCCCCAGGACTGGACACGGTGGCGGCGATGCTCCCCTACACCGGGCTCCACCACCTCCTCCTGGGGGGGCTACCGTTCCCGCTCGTGATGACGAGCGCCAACTACCCGGGACGGCCGATGCTCATCGCGAATGAGGAGATCCTGGCCAACCTCTCTCGGGTCGCTGACGGGTTCCTCCTCCACAACCGGCGGATCGTCGCCCGCTGCGACGACTCGGTGGTGCGCCTCACGGGCGGGGCCCCGACCTTCCTCCGCCGGTCGCGGGGCTGGGTCCCGGAGCCGATCGCCCTCGACCTCGGGGAAGAGCCCCTCCTCGCCCTGGGGGGGGACCTCAACGTGGCCTTCGCCCTCTACGGCCACGGTAAGGTCTACCTGTCCCAGCACATCGGCAGTACGGAGCACCTCGATACGTTCGAGTTCCTGCGCGGGGCGCTCGATCACCTCCTCCACCTCACCTCTCTTCCCCTTCCGAAGAGGATCGCGTGCGACCTCCACCCCCGGTTCGCCACGACCCGCCTCGCTTGCGAGCTGGGGGAGGCGATCCCGGTTCAGCACCACGTCGCCCACATCGCGGGCCTCGCTGCCGAGCACGGGATCGAGGAGCTGGTGGGGATCGCCGCCGACGGGTATGGCTACGGGACGGATGGGGAGGCGTGGGGGGGGGAGGTCATCGCCTGGCGCCGTGGGGAGTGGGACCGCGCGGGCTCGCTCCGCCCGCTCCCCCTCCCCGGCGGGGACCGGGCGACCCTTCGCCCAGGGCGGATGGCGGCCAGTTACCTCCTCGCCGCAGGGCTCGATCCCGCGGAAGCGGGCCTTCCCCCCGTCGAACTCGACGTGGTCCGGGTCCAGATCGAACGGGGAGTGAACTGCCCCTCCACCACGAGCGCGGGGCGGTTCCTCGACGCAGTCGCGGCGTGGCTGGGGATCGCGGGGGAGCGGACCTATGAAGGGGAGCCGGCGATGAGGCTCGAGGCCGCGGCGCGGAGGGGGAACGCCCGTCCCGTTCCCCTGGCGGTGCGGGAGCTCGGCGGGCGACGGGTCCTCGACACCGTGGACCTGTTCCGAGCTCTTTCTGAGTTCCGTTCCGCGGGGGAAAGCAAGGCCGACCTCGCGGCCACGGCCCAGGCGGCCCTCGCCCGCGGCCTCGCTCAGCTGGCGATCGGGGCCGCCCGGGAGCGGGGGATCGCCACAGTGGGCCTCACCGGCGGGGTGGCGGTGAACGATGCGATCGCGACCACAGTCCGCGGGGAGGTCGAAGGGGCGGGGCTTCGGTTGGTGGCCCATCGCCTCGTCCCGCCCGGGGACGGCGGGCTCGCGTTCGGCCAGCTCGCCCACGCCTTCTATCCCAGATAGACTGAGGCCATGGACCTCCGCCTTGTGGGCCTCGTCCTCGCCATCCTCCTCGTGGCCGGGCTCCTCCTCTCCCCGCCGGGGGGCCGCCCCGGCGAAGGGACCTTCCCCATCGTCGGGCAACAAGCACCGCCGTTCTCCCTGTCCGGCCGCGGGGACTTCACCACGGCCGGTGCAGCAGGGAAGCCGATCGTGATCGCATTCTGGACCACCTGGTGCGGGGCCTGTAAGCACGACCTCGTCGTCCTGGAGGAGTTCCACCGCCTCTACGGGAGCGAGGTCGCGGTGGTGGGGGTGTGCCCGGAGAGATGGCCCGAGGTGGCGGCGATCGTCGCCGAGCGGGGGATCACGTTCCCGATCGTCTACGACCCCGGCGCCGCCGTCACCCGCCGTTACCAGCTCGCGGACAACCTCCGCTACCCGTTCACCGCCTTCGTGAACGAGCAGGGGGAGGTGGCCGGGGTCTGGGCGGTGATGATCCGCGACCTCGACCACCTTCTCGATCTTCTCCACCAATCGGGGATCGCGATCCCCGCCCCCGCCGACCTACGGTGACAGCGGATGGTCGCGATGGATGACCTCGGTGTAGATCGTGTGGTGGGGCGCTCCCCCGACCTCCACCAGGTGGAGGTCGGTCGTGATCTCGAAGATCTGCTCGGCCCCCGGTGCCAGGTCGCCCAGGATCTTTGACCTCTCCCGGACGACGATCCAGTCCTTGTCCCTGAATTGAACGACCACCCGGCCCTCGTTGATCGTGCGGTCGCCGATGTTCTTGACCCGGCCCACCACCCGTTGGCCGAAGTATTCGTCCTCCGCCCTCCACTCCACGACGTCGAGCGGGTACGACACGCCGGGCTGGACCACGCCGCGCGTGGTCGCCGAGAGCCCCGTTTCGTCGGTCACGGTGAGGGTGGGGTAGAACATGCCCTCCCGCGTGTACCAGTGGGTGACCGTTGCCCCTCCCTCCTTCACGGACCCATCCCCGAAGTCCCAGTGATAGCCCACGATCTGGCCATCACCCGGCAGGGATTGGCTCACAAACGTGACGAGGAGCGGCACCTCTCCCCGCCACGGGTTGTACCACAGGCCCGCCACAGGTGGTTTCCCCAATTGAGGTTCAGAACACCCTCCCGCGAGGAGGCCCACCCCCAGCACCACCGCGAACAGAGCACGCTTCATCGTCCACCTCCGCCGCCATTGTCCACCTGTTCCCCCGCGGCCGGCAACCGGGATCCCCCCCATTCCGCCGCTTCCACGGTGAGGCCATCGCTCGCGGCGATCACGGGGATCCCCAGGGATTCAGCGAGGCCCGCGGCGAGGAGGCGCGGGTTCGCCCGTAGCATCGTCGTCCCGAAGTGGGTGAGGACGGCGAGGTTGGGCTTCACGGCGGCGATGATCTCCCCCGCCTGAGGAAGGGACAGATGATCGATCTCCGGTTTCCAGTCCTTCATCACCACGTTGAGGACGAGGAGATGGCACCCCGCATAGTGTGCGGCGAGGCCGGAGTCAAAGCGGCAATCCGTGACGAAGCCGACCCTCCCCTCCGCTGAGTCGAGCACGAGGCCGTACGCCTCCACGGTCCCGTGGGCGTGGGGGACGGGGCGGATCCTCACCCCGCAGATCTCGTGCTCCCCGTTCCAGGTCTCGATTCGGTCCAGGAACGGGCGGACGTAGCGGAGGACCACCGGATCGTCCCCCGCCAGCGCATCGGTGGGGGCGAGGAGCGCCCCCCGCCGCTTGTAGCCGCCATCGGTCATCGCCTCGACCATGATGTTCACGTCGGTCGAGTGGTCGAGGTGCTTGTGGGAGAGGAGGATCGCGGCGAGCTTGGCGGGGTCGAGCGGAGGGCGGGACCGACGGGCCCGGAGGAGGGTCCCCGGACCGGGGTCGAGGAGGAGCTGGGTCCCCGCAAGCTCGATCCACGTTCCGGCCGAGAACCGGAGCTGGCGGGCCACGACGAACCGCGCCCCCGCCGTGCCGAGGAACTTCACGTACCCCATGGCCTTCGATGCTAACCGGAAAGGGGCGGCCGATGTAACCGCCGGGCCTCCCGTCGTGTAGATCCCCGTGCTGGGAGGTGGTGGGCATGCGGAAAACGTTGGGGTTCATCGTCGCGCTGGCGGCGATTTGGGTGCTGCTCGTGCCAGGCTTCGCTGATGGGATCATCATCCCCATCCCAGAGCCGGACATCCCCGGACCCCCGTTGCGCTGGCTCACGATCGTCTACCACCACGTGACGGTGACGATCGAGGACGGCGTGGCCACCACCAAGGTGGACCAAGCGTTCCGGAACGACGGGAAGTTCCCCGTGGAAGGAACCTACGTCTTCCCCGTTCCCCCGGGGGCGGTGATCCAGAAGTTCGTCTTGTGGGTCAACGGCGAACCGGTGGTGGGGGACGTGCTGCCGGCCGACGAGGCACGGGAGATCTACCTCTCCTACCTCCGCGACGCCCGCGATCCGGCACTCCTCGAGTACATCGGACACGGGGCGTTCCGGGCCAGGATCTTCCCCATTGGGCCCGGTGAGACGCGCCGGATCGCCCTCGAGTACGTGGAGCTCCTCTCCCCGGAGGGCGGCCTGGTTCGCTACCGCTACCCGCTTGCTCCGGAGCGGTTTTCGGCTCGGCCACTGGAGGAAGTGAAGGTTGAGGTCGTGTTGAGGACCGGTCGGCCCGTGGGAAGCCTGTATTCCCCCACGCACCCCGTGACCGTCTCGCGCGAGGCGCCGACGAGCGCCCGCGCCCTGTACCAGGAGAAGGATGTCCTTCCCGATCGCGACTTCATCCTCTACTACTCCCTGACCGGGGAGGGTGTGGGGCTGGACTTCCTCGCCTACCAGCCCGACGATGAGGACGGGTTCTTCCTCGTGCTCGTGACCCCGCCCGCTGTTCGCGACCTCGCTCCTCTCCCCAAGGACCTCGTCCTGGTGATCGACCGCTCGGGGTCCATGGACGGGGAGAAAATGGTCCAGGCACGAGACGCGGCGGTGTTCATCCTCGAGCGCCTCGCCCCCGACGACCGGTTCGGCGTGATCGCGTTCGATCACGAGATCCTCGACCTCACCTCCGGCCTCGTCCCGGCGAGTGCAGCGAACGTGTCCGCGGCCCTGCGCGAGGTGCGTCGGCTCACCGCGCGGGGGATGACGGACATCCACGACGCCCTCCTCCAGGCGATGGAGTGGCTGAAACCGGCCGATCGGCCGCAGTATGTCCTGTTCCTCACCGATGGCCTCCCCACCGCTGGGGAAAGGGACACGGATGCGATCGTCCGCGACGTGACGGCGGCCAACCGCGCGCGGGCGAGGGTGTTTGCGTTCGGGGTGGGCTACGACGTGAACGCCCAGCTCCTCGACCTCCTCGCTGAGCACAACCGCGGCACAACGACGTACGTGGTGCCGGGGGAGAGCCTGGAACTCGCGCTCTCATCCTTCTACACCAAGATCGCCGCGCCGGCGCTCGCTGACATCGCGCTGCAGGTGGACGGCGTCGAAGTGTCCGACCTCTACCCGGTAGAGCTCCCCGACCTCTTCTACGGATCCCAGATCGCCCTCTTCGGGCGGTACGAAGGGGGCGGGGAGGCGACGATCGTCCTCACGGGGGTGCGCGGGGCGGAGGAGGTCCAGTTCGCCTTCGACGTCGTATTCCCTGACCAGGCCGGCGGTGCGGAGTTCCTCCCGAGGCTGTGGGCGGCGCGGAAGATCGGGCACCTCCTGAACATCATCCGGTTCGAGGGCGAGACCAAGGAGCTCAAAGACCGGATCATCGAGCTCGCCACGAAGTACGGGATCGCCACCCCCTACACCTCGTTCCTCGTTCGGGAGGAGGCACGGGCGGCCATCGCCCCGCCTCCGGACACCTTGATGCTGACCTACGGTGCCCCGGCCGTCGGTGCCGCCCAGGCGGCGAAATCCCTCGCTGCGGCGGAGGCGGCCCAGAGCGCTGACTACGTCCGCGAGGTCGGGGGCCGGGTGTTCCTGTTCGTGGACGGGACGTGGCACGAGAGCACCTACGTGGGGACGCCGACGGTGGACCTCGTCTACCTGAGCGACGCCTACTTCGAACTCCTGGACCAGTTCCCCGACGTCGGACCGATCCTCGCCCTCGGGGAGAGGGTCATCTTCCGGCTCGGGATGACGTGGGTGCGGATCGGGGAGGAGGGCGTCACCGAGCTCACGCCGGAGGTCCTCGCCCAGTTCCGGAGCTAGACCCGATGCTGAGCGGTTCGGTGGGGCACAGGTTCCTTCGCTTGGCCCCTCCTGTTATGTATAATGGAATCCATCTACGGCGAACCGTAGATGAGGAGGGATCACAGGATGATGAGAACCGCAGTAGCGACCATGGTGGGTGTGGTGTTCGTTGGGGTGGGTGCCCTCGGGGCGGTGGGGCTGTGCGACTACAAGCCACCGCAGACGGATCTGACGAGCCTGTGGGTCACGGGGACGTACCGCTACTTCGACGATGCGGCCACGCCTGGGGTGGACGTGAACGCGGGCCGGGCCACGGTGAGCCTGAGCAAGCTCTTCGACTCCCCTGGCCTTGGGTACAGCCTCACCGGCCTCGGCGAACTGGGGCTGGTGAACCTGGGCCTGGCGAGCATCGCCGCCCAGGGGGCGGGGACAGCCCGGTACTACTTCGTTTCCGGTGAGCCCTTCTTCGGGTTCGCTGGGATGAACGCCGGCTACGCGACCGGTCAGCCCCAGCCGGGGGTGACGTTGAGCCTGGGCGCGGGCTACGGCCGGTTCTCCGATGTGACACCGCTCGCGAAGGCGTTCCGCATCCAGAAGCTCCTCTTGGACCGGAAGGTGGTCGCGCGGGCCCTCCCCGACCAGACGCTCCTCGACGTGGCCCACGAGATCGGCCGCTGGGCCGAGTACGCGGAGGGGAAGGATGCCCTCCAGGCGGCGAAGGACCTCGCCGCGGCCGTGGTGGTGCTGATCGAGGGTGCGGCCGGGGTCTCCGTTGACCCGCGGGCGGTTCTCGCGATCGAGGACGAGATCCTCTCCACCGCGACGCAGCGCTACTGTGGGTGGGCCGTTCAGGCCGGGTTCGGCTACGAGCTCGTTGACCCCTACGGGGGGCAGCAGGACCTGGTCGTCACCGTCTCTGCCGACGCTGCGCACGCTCCCGCCCCCGATGCCCAGCTCCTGTTCCGCGCTGTGGCCACCGGGCCGTTTGACATCGTGAACGAGCACACGCTGAGCGCCACCGCATCCTACGAGCAGGTGCTGAGCGCGACGTCCTCCCTTCAGGCGGGCCTTGCGCTCCAGCGGGTGCAACCCCGCGACCTCGACCCGGCGGACTCGGTGTCGGCCCACGTCCAGCTCGCGTTCACCCTCGGACAGGCGAACGTCGGGGTCGGCCTCTCCGTGGGCAGGGCCCCTGGGCAGACCGGGTGGTCGGTGGACCTCAACCTATCCGCGTCGATGAAGATCCTCTAGCCGAGGGTCATCTGCCCGCCAGATCGGCGGGCCCGAACCCCTTGGGGAGGAGAGAGGAGAGCGGCATCGCCTCCCATCTCCTCCCCTCGCTGTCGGCGAGGATCACCTTCAGGTTGGGGGCGAACTCGTACAGGGCTTGGCGGCACGCCCCGCAGGGGGAGCAGGGGGAGTCCCCGCAGGCGATGGCGATCGCCGCGAACTCCCGCACCCCCTCGGACACGGCCTTGAACAGGGCGACCCGCTCCGCGCACACGGTGAGCCCGTAAGACGCGTTCTCCACGTTGCACCCCGTGAAGAGCTTTCCCCCCGTGGCGAGGAGGGCTGCCCCCACCGCGAACCCGGAGTAGGGGGCATAGGCCCTCCTCCGCGCCTCCACTGCCGCCGCGACAAGCCGTGCCTCGTCCACTTTTCCCTCCTCGTCAGCCCCTCGTCTCGGCATCGCGCCGCCGCAGCTCGGCGCGCTTGATCTTCCCGCTCGTCGTCTTGGGGAGTTCGGCCACGAACTCGATCTCCCGCGGGTACTTGTAGGGGGCAGTGACCTTCTTCACGTGATCCTGGAGCTCAGCCACGAGCGCCTCGGATGGCTGGTACCCCTTGGCGAGGACCACGAACGCTTTCACGATCTGGCCCCGCACGGGATGGTTCGCTCCGATCACCGCCGCCTCGACGACGGCGGGGTGGGAGACGAGGGCGTCCTCGACCTCGAACGGCCCGATCCGGTAGCCGGAGGCCTTGATCACGTCATCGGCCCGGCCCTCGAAGAAGAAGTACCCATCTTCGTCCAATCGCACGAGGTCCCCCGTGCGGTACCACTTTCCAGACAGGACCTGGGAGGTGAGCTGGGGGTTCTTCCAGTACCCGTCGAAGATCCCCGGGTTCCCCACCGGGACGGCGATCTCCCCGATCTCGCCCGGCTTGATGGGCTCCCCCTGCTCATCGATGGGGGTCGCGTTGGGGCCCGGGGTGGGGAGGCCCATCGAACCGGGCTTCACCGGCAGGCCCGGCGGGTTGCAGGCCAAGCACACGGACTCCGTCTGGCCGTACCCATCGCGGATCGTGATCCCGAATGCATCGCGGAACACCCCGATCGCCTCCGCGTTGAGGGGTTCCCCCGCGGACACGGCGTCCACGAGCGCCACCTTGCGCTTCCTGAGGTCCGGGACCTGGATCAGGAGCCGGTACTCGGTGGGGGTAGCGCAGAGCTTGGTGACCGGGTAGCGGGCGAGGAGGTCGAGGTAGCGCTCGGCGTCGAACCTTCCGTGGTACATGAGCTGGGTGCAGCCGATGGTGAGACCGACCCCCATCGGCGCCCAGTACCACTTCGCCCAGCCGGGGGCGGTGGTGGCCCAGATGAGGTCGTCGGGGCTCGCCCCCCAGAAGTAGCGGGCGGTGACGCGGAAGTGCCCGTACAGCCAGCGGTGGCGGTGCATGACCGGCTTCGGGTTCCCGGTGGTGCCGGAGGTGAAGTTGATCGTGAGGGGGTCGTTCGCGGTGAGGGGGATGGGGTTCGCGGGTCGTGCGTTCTTCATCGCCTTCTCGAACGAGATCCACCCCGGCCTCTCCCCGCCGATGAGGATGAAGTGCTCGAGCGGGCACTTGCCCCGCGCCTCCTCCACCTCATCGATCGCCGAGGCGTGGGCGATTACGGTGCGCGCCCCAGCCGTCTCCGCGCGGTAGATGATGTCCTTGGCGCGCAGCATGTCCGTGCCGGGCACGGCCACCCCACCCGCCTTGAACGTCCCGATCTGGGCGACGAACGCCTCCGGGAGGCGAGGGAAGATGTGCATCACCGGGTCGCCCGGCTTCACCCCGAGCCCTATCAGGACCGAAGCGAACCGGCTCGAGAGGTCAGTGAGTTCTCCCCACGTCATCGTCCGCCGATCGCCCTTCTCCGATTCCCACAGGACGCACGCCTTGTTCGGGTGGGCGCGGGCGTGCCCGTCCACCGCCCCCGCGATCGTGTACCCCACGGGGATGTCCCACCGGAACTCCCGCCGCTCGCGCTCGTACTCCTCGCGTGTGAAGAACATCCGATCACTCCTTTGCCGAAGATCGCGTCGTTGGCTAGTGTTATAGCATGCACGGGGATGGGAACGCAACCGAGCGGCGGGCGATCGTGGTTCTCCCTCCCGGGGCGGCGCGGCGGCTCATCGCGCGGGGGGTGGCGGAGCTCCCGGCGGTGAAGCGCGCCCTCCGGGAGGGCCTGATCGTCGTGGCCCTCGGGACGACGAACGGCTATGTGGCCGAGGAACTCCTCGGCCGGGAGATCGAGCGGGAGAGGTTCTGCGCGGGGTACATCGGAGACAGGCTCGCCTCGCTCCCTGCGGAGCGGCAGGCGACGCCCCTCGTCCTCCGCCGCGGCCAGCCGGTCGAGCTCTCCCCGGACGAGGCGCTTGGAGAGCTGAAGGCGGGGGACGTCCTCATCAAGGGGGCGAACGTCCTCGATCCGGCCGGCGTGTGCGGGGTGTTCATGGCCTCCCCGGCCGGGGGAACGGTGGGGAAGTTCGCGATCCCCGCCCTTGCCCGGGGTGTGGAGATCGTGATCCCGATCTCGTGCGCCAAGTCCATCCACGGCTTCGTGGCCGACCTCGCTCACGAGGTGGGGATCGGGAGGGTGGACGAGGCCGCCGGGTCGCCGGTGGGCCTGTGCCCGCTCGTGGGGACGGTCGTGACCGAGGTCGAGGCGATCGCGCTCCGGTACGGGGTGCGGGCCGCGCACCTCGCGAGCGGGGGAGTCGGGCCGGGGGCGGGGGCAGTGACCCTCCTCCTTGTCGGCGAGGAACCCAAGGTCCAACGGGCGTTCACGGAGCTCGCAACCCTCGCCCGGACCGAGCCGCCCCCGCAGGTGGGATGAACACGATCCTCCGGCCGGCCGAGGCGAAGCTCGTCCGCGAGAGGTCGCGGTTCCTCGCGGCCGCCCTTCCCGTCACGACGGCGGAGGAGGTGGAGGAGGCCCTGCGGCGGCTGCGGCGGGAGCACCACGCGGCGCGCCACATCCCGTACGCGTACCGCCTCCGTTCCGGCGAGGGCCGGGGAAACGATGATGGGGAGCCAGCTGGTTCCGCGGGCAAGCCAATCCTGAGCCTTCTTGAGAACGAGGAGCTGGGGGATGTCCTCGTCGCGGTGGTGCGCTACTTCGGCGGGGTCAAGCTGGGGGTGGGGGGCCTCGCCCGGGCGTACCGCGATGCGGCCCGCGCGGCCCTCGTCGCGGCGGGCGTCCGTCCTCTCGTTCCCGCAACGAGGCTCCTCGTTATCGCCGAACCGGGGGCGGTTGGGGCGCTCCTTGCCCTCGCCCGCAAGCACGATGGGCGTATCCTCTCCCAGCGGTTCAGCGACCGGGCGGAGATCGAGCTCGTCCTCCCCGAGGCCAACGCTCCCCTGTTCCAGGCCGCCGCTTTCCTGTGGGGCGAGGTGAGGGAGGTCAGCGATGGTTGAGTTCGTCGAGGGGCCGATCGCCGAGGTGGGGGAGGAGTTCCTCGTGGTGGCGGTGGGGGGGGTGGGGTTGCGGGTAGCGGTGCCCGCCCGGACGGTGAACGATCTGCGGGCGAGCGACACGGCGCGGCTCCTCACCCACCTCATCCTGCGCGAGGATGGGATCGAACTGTGGGGGTTCGCGACGCGGGAGGAGCGGGAGATGTTCGTGACCCTCCTCTCCGTGCCCCAGGTCGGGCCCAAGCTTGCGTTCCGGCTGGTGTCGGCCCTCCCCCCGGCCGAGCTATCCGCAGCGGTGCGCCAGGGGGACCTCTCCGCCCTCGATGGGGTGAAGGGGATCGGCCGGCGCACCGCGCAGCGGGTGATGGTTGAGCTCTCGGAGAAGCTCGCCACGTGGGCCCCCGCGGGGCCGTCCCCGACGGCGGAGAAGGCCCAGGTGGTGGTGAAGGCCCTCACCTCAAAGGTCCTCGGGTTCCCGGAGACGGAAGCGCGGCGGGCGGTGGAGAAGCTCGTGCGAGAATCCCCGGATGCCTCGGTGGAGGAGCTCATCCGCCGCGCCCTCACCCTGCTCGCCAAGGGATGAGGGCGCTCGGGCTCGACATCGGGGATCGGCGGGTGGGGATCGCTGTCTCCGATGAGACGGGGACGATCGCCCATGGCCGGGGGGTCTACGTACGCCGGGGCCTAGAGGCGGACGTGGAGCACCTCGCCCGCCTCGCCCATGCTGCCGGCGCCGTGGCGCTCGTGGTCGGCCTCCCCCTGAACATGGATGGGACCGAGGGGGAACAGGTCAGGAAGACCTGCGACCTAGCCCAGGCCGTGGCTGAGCGGGCCCGCCTCCCGCTTCACTACGTGGACGAGCGGCTCACTACCTCTGAGGCCGACCGCGTCCTTCGCCAAGGGGGGCTCTCCGCCCGGAGGCGTAAAGGGCACCGGGACGAGCTCGCCGCCGTCCTCATCCTCCAGGCGTGGCTCGACCGTGAGCGGGGGAGCTAGGGGACGCTACTTTTCCGTTTCTTGGCGCGGGGGCGGTTGCCTTTGATCTCCTTGACCGTCATCCCCATTTGTTTCTTCCGGGCCTTTAGCGCCTTATGCACATCGTCGTCGAGGACGAGATGGATCGGAGATCGTCCCCGCCCGGTGCGGGTGAGCCCCGTTCCAGGGTAAGCTTGGGTCCCAGAAAAGGAGGGAGCGATGGACGAAATCGAACGCGGCCGGCAGTTCCTGAAGGCTACAGCCTGGGCGAGGGCGCAGGAGATTGAGACCGATCAAAGGAAGGGGATCCCCCATCCCCCTCTCCAGAGGCCCGCGCCGGATGGGGCGCCCGTCGTGAAGCTGCCCGATCCGCAGACGCTTTCCGTGGGCGAGGCTCCCCTCCGCGATGTCATCTCCTCCCGCCGCAGCCGCCGCCGGTTTACCGCGGATCCGCTCACGCTGGAGGAGCTCACGTTCCTTTTGTGGTCCGTCCAGGGAGTGCAGCGGATCGTGCGCGACGGGGTGGCCAGCCTGCGCACCGTGCCCTCGGCGGGGGCGCGCCACCCGTTCGAGACGTACCTCGTTGTGAACCGGGTCACGGGCCTCGCGCCGGGACTGTACCGGTACCTCCCCCTCGACCATTCGCTCGTGTTCCTCCGTTCGGATCCGGACTTCCCGGTGAAGGTCACTGCGGGATGCCTCGGGCAGGAGTTCGTGGGCCAGGCGGCGGTCGTGTTCGCCTGGACGACCGTTCCCTACCGCACGGAGTGGCGGTACAACGTGTCCTCGCACAAGGTGATCGCCATGGATGCGGGCCACATGTGCCAAAACCTTTACCTGGCCTGCGAGGCGATCGGCGCTGGGACGTGCGCGGTCGGTGCCTACCACCAGGAGAGGATGGACGCCCTGCTGGGGGTGGACGGGGAGGACGAGTTCACGATCTACCTCGCTCCGGTGGGGAAGGTGGGCTAGCGGTTCAGTCTCCTCTCAGAGGGCGTAGAGGACGTCGCCGGCGATGTTCACGGCGTGGTCGCCGATCCGCTCCAGGTTGTGGAGGATCTCCAGGTACAGAGCCCCGGCCTCAGCCTGACAGATCCCCTCGTCCACGCGCCGGAAGTGCGCTTCCTTGAACTGCTTCTCGAGGCGGTCCACCTCCGCCTCGAGGCGAAGGGCCTCCTGGGCCTTGTCCTGGTCCTCGTCCTGCAGCGCCCCCACCGCCTCCCGGTACAGGGCCGTCGCCTTGTCGAACATCGTCTGGAGGTCAGTGCGGGCGGGCGCGGAGAGGGGGTATCCCTTCGCCAGGATGACCCTCCCCCGCTCAGCGATGTTCACCGCCTGGTCCCCCACCCGCTCGATGTCGCCGGTGGCGTGGTCGAGGACGTGCAATCGCCGCTCGTCGCGGGCGGAGAGGGCATCGGTGGGGATTCGCTCAAGATAGGCTTCGATCCCGGTCTTCAGGTCGTCCACCGTGCGCTCGATCTCGAGGACCTCGCTCAGGGAAGCGTCCGCGCGTTCGAGGAGCCCGTGGCGGCACTTCTCGATCATGACGGTGGTCAGGTCCGACATCCGCAGGAGCTCGTGCCGGGCCTGGCTGAGCGCCACCGCGGGGGCGGCGAGGAACGCCTCCGCAAGGTGCACGGGGCCAGTGGAGACCACGGGTGGCTTGCCGCGGGTGATCCGGGCCGCCAGCCACGCCAGCCCGCCGGTGAAGGGGAGGAAGGCGAGCGTGCTCGCGACGTTGAAGAGCGTGTGGGCATTGGCGATCTGGCGGGCGAGGAGGGGCGAGGTCTGCGCCATGAGCGTGGCATACCACGGTACGAGGGGGATGAACACGGCCACGCCGATCGCGTTCACGAGGAGCTGGGCCCGCGCCAGTTGCCGCGCGGCGAGGGACGCCCCCACCGACGCGATCTGGGCGGTCACCGTGGTGCCGATGTTCGCCCCGAGGATGAGGGCGATCGCCGCGGGAAGGGGGAGAACTCCGGCGGATCCCATCGCGATCACGAGCGCGGTCATCGCCGACGAGCTTTGGATCACCGCTGTTAGGCCCGCTCCGATGAGCACGCCGAGCGGCACGTTCGTACCGAGCGAGGATAGGAGGTTCACCACCTGTTCGCTCTCCGCCAGGCCGCGCAAGCCACCGGACATCACATTCATCCCCAGGAACAGGAGCCCAAACCCGAGCAGCGCGCGGCCGACATCGCCCACCCGTCGCCCGCGGCCTAGCTCGGCCAGCACGAACCCGATGGCGATGATCGGTAGGTAGTAGTCGCCGATCCGGAACGCGATGATCTGAGCGGTGACCGAGGTCCCGATCTCCGCCCCCAGCATGATCCCCATCCCCTGGCGGAGCGAGAGGACCCCGGCGTTGATGAGCCCGATGAGGAGAACCATCACCACACTGCTCGACTGGAGGACCCCGGTGGTGACGATGCCGACGAGGGCACCGCGGTACGGCGTATCGGTGAGGCGCTCCAAGAGGGTGCGCACCCGCTCGCCGATCGCCCGCTTGAGGGCACCGCTCAGGACGCGCAGCCCGTACAGGAAGAGGGCCAGCCCCCCCGCAGCGCTGATCACCACCGTGGCTACATCCATCCCTGCTCCGCACCCCTCGCCGGCATTCTCGCCCCTTTCGTCTCACAGGGCCAGCACTGTCCGGCAACGAGGGGAGCGCTCCCGCCGCCAATGCCCCTCCTCCGTGGATGCCGGGAGGGTGAGGGGGCGTGTGGATCGCGCGTTCGTTCGCCGTGTGGTGTTGTCCCCCTGCGGAGCCAACGCTACACTGAACCCGTGCCCGCAGCGAAGTGGCTTCTTGGCGTAGTCATTGGCGGGTTCTCCCTTGCCTCACTCGGCGCCCCCGTCGCGGTGGTGGCGACAACGTCCATCGTGGGGGACGTGGTCCAGGAGGTGGGAGGGGAGAGGGTGGCGTTGGTCGTCCTCTTCCCCCCGGGGACGGATCCCCATACGTTCGAGCCCACGCCGCAGGATCTCGTCGCCCTCTCCCGCGCGGACGCGGTGTTCATCGCCGGGGCGGGGCTCGAAGAGGGCCTGGCTCGCATCCTCTCCTCCCCCGAGCTCCAGGGGAAGGTGGTGGACCTCTCCGCCGGGCTCCCCCTGCGCGCGCTCGCGCCCGACGGGGCCCACGGCGGGACCGACCCCCACGTGTGGTTCGATCCGCTGCTCGTCGCGGAGTGGACGCGCACGATCGAGTCCGCCCTCGGCAGGCTTGATCCCCTCGGGAAGGAGGAGTTCGCTGCCCGCGCCGCGGCGTACCGGGAGGAGCTCGCCGCGCTCGACCGGTGGATCCAGGAACAGGTGGCCGTCCTTCCCCCCGCGCGACGCGTCCTCATCACGGACCACTGGGCCCTTGGGTACTTTGCCGACCGCTACGGGTTCATCGAGGGGGGGGCGATCATCCCCGCCCTGAGCACCCTCGCCGAGCCCTCAGCGCGGGACAGGGCGATCCTCGTGGACCGGATCCGCAGCTCAGGTGTGCCGGCCGTATTCGTGTCCCCAGAGTTCAACCCCGACCTCGCTTCCGAGCTCGCCCGCGACACGGGGGTAAGGGTGGTGGTCCTGTTCCAGGGATCCCTCTCCGCACCGGACGGCCCAGCCCCGGATTACCTCTCGTTCATGCGGGAGAACGTGCGGCGGATCGTGGAGGCGCTCCGCGGATGACGAGGGAGCGGTTCCGCGCGAACCAAACCTGTCCCGATCCCGCCCATGCTGTGGGTCCGGCGGTGGAGGTGCAGGAGGTCTCGGTCGCCCTCGATGGGGTGGCCGTCCTCACTGGGATCTCGTTCCGGCTCGAACCGGGCGACCTCCTGGCCGTCGTCGGCCCGAACGGGGCGGGGAAGACAACCCTCCTCCGCGTCCTTGCGGGGACGCTCCCCCCCACAACGGGTGAGGTGCGGATCTTCGGGCAGCGGCCGGCGCGGCACATCTGCATTGCCTACCTCCCCCAGCGGCTGGGGGTGGACCTCCGGTTCCCCCTGACGGTGAGCGACGTGGTGATGATGGGGCGCACGGGGCGCCTTGGCCCGCTACGGCGGCCGGGGGCCGAGGACCGGGAGCGGGTCGCGGAGGCGTTGGGCCTCGTCGGGATCGCCCACCTCGCCCGCCGGCCGATCGGGGAGCTATCGGGGGGGGAACAGCAGCGGATGTTCATCGCCCGGGCCATTGCCCAACAGGCGACCGTGCTCCTCCTCGATGAGCCCCTCGCCGGCCTCGATGCCCCGGCCCAGGCGGGGATCCTTGACCTCCTCGGCCGGCTCCGGGGAGAGCGGATCACCTCCCTCGTTGCCCTCCACGAGCTCGATCTCGCCCAGGCCCACTTCCCCCTCGCCCTCCTCCTCAACGGGCGCGCGATCGGGTTCGGGCCTCCGGGCGAGGTGTTCACCCCTGCCCGGCTGCGCGCCGCGTACGGCACCGGCCTGCGTATCTTTGCTACCGCGTCCGGCCCCATCGCCCTCGGGGAGACATCCTGCGACGGGGGCGACCATGGGGATCGTTGAGTTCCTCGTTCTTCCGTTCTCCTACCCGTTCATGGTGCGGGCCCTCCTCGCCGTGGTGGTGGTAGGGGGGACATGCGCCGTGGTGGGGACCTACGTCGTCCTTCAGGGGATGGCGTTCTTCGGCGACGCGCTCGCCCACTCCATCCTCCCCGGGGTGGCGGTGGGGTACCTCGTGCATCGGGGGGACCGAGGCCCGATCCTCCTCTGGGCCCTCGGAGCGGCGATCCTGGCCTCCCTTGGGATCGGGGAGGTGAGCCGGCGCGGCCGTCTGAAGGAAGACACAGCGATCGGGATCGTGTTCGCGGGCATGTTCGCCCTTGGGGTTGCCCTCATCTCCACCGTGCGCGGGTACGCGGTGGATCTCGCTCATTTCCTGTTCGGGAACGTCCTCTCCGTATCGCGATGGGACCTTGGGCTCACGGTTGGGATCGGGGCGGTGGTCATCCTTATGGTCGTCCTCTTCTACAAGGAGTTCCTCGTCGTCTCGTTCGACCCCACGTTCGCCGCCACGCTTCGGCTGCGGACGGGGCTGTTTAGGCACCTTCTCCTTCTCCTCATCGCGGTGACGGTGGTCATCTCGCTTCAGGCGGTGGGGGTGGCGTTGGTGCTGGCGATGCTCATCACCCCGCCGGCGACCGCGTACCTCCTCACACACCGCCTCCCGTGGATGATGGGCCTTGCGGCGGTGTTCGGGATCCTCTCCGGGGCGATCGGCCTCTACGTCTCGTTCTACCTCGGGATTGCGAGCGGGGCAGCGATCGTCCTCGTGGCGACCGCCTTTTTCCTCCTCGCCCTGGCCCTCGTTCCCCGCCGGGGCCTCCTCTCCCATCGGTTCTAGTTCCTGCTCGCGCCTTCCACACTCTCCCCCGCGCCTGCGCACTTGCCTCCCATGTTGAGCCTCCCTCTGCCCTGGGGAGGGTGCGGGCCACCGTGCGTGGGCAAGGGCGGACAGACCTTCCGGCTGTGGGATGCGATCCCGCTCTGGCCATGCCGGCCCTCCATGCCGTCGGGATGCGGGTACCCCGGAGGCTTGGAGCGCCTCAACTGACCCAGACTCCCCGTAGTGCCACATCACCCTCCCCAAGGTGGTCATTGCCTCTTGCCCTACGTTCTTCTCGAAGCCGGTTTCAAAGTCGGGACAGAGGAGTACGGTAGTCGCCGGCCAGTTAGCTGGTTTGCCTTCGGGGGATAGCGATTCGGAGGTTTCGCCCGCTACCATGCGCCGGAGGTGGTGACGAGGCCGGGGCGGCTCGTGAATGACCGCCTTCCCCAGCCCCCCGTCCGGCGAGCGAGCCGCGTACCCCGCTGCAGCGGTTGTGGGGGGCTCTCTCTGGGGGGAGGTCGTAGGAGCTACTTCTCCTGCCAGAGACCCGCTGCAACCTCGAGTTCAAGTTTCACGAGTATGACTTCAGAAGCAGCAAGCTGAACGACAGGTTTCACGTCGTCGAACTCCTTGTTGACCTGGCGGAGTTTGGCGGGGGATGGGGCGTCAAGATAAGCCAGAAGGGATTCCAGTGCTACCCATCGCATGTACATTGCCGTCTCCAGAAGCTCCCTGGCGTCGTTCAGCTTCTTCTGATGGTCAGCGGAGAGACTCCGTGGGGCTGCCGGAACGATGTCCCTGAACTTCCGCCAGTTCGTATCGTACAGGTCACGAATACTCGCGATGGTCGAGTAGGCCGCGTAGACCGTGATCCTGCCGTTGGAAAACAGACTGAGTGCTTCGGAAGCGCGCCCGAGGTGTTCGTCGAACTTGCCCATCGTGTCTTCCAGTATGGCGTTCCATGTCTGGAAGTCGGCGAGCTGCTGTTCAGGCGTGTAGACAACAGGAGCCGGTTGGGGAGTGGAGGACGTCTTGTTCGCGGTTTCGTCCCGTTGACACATCACAACGATCACGAGGACGACGAATAGACCAACCAGAACAGTGAATGCGCTTCCCTTTCTGCGCGGCATTGCCACTCCCTCGCCCCAGCATAGTGGATCTCCCCAGCTGTGTGAAGTAGCCGCGCGGAGGCCTCGCCTGCTACGATGCGGCGGAGGTGGTAGCTGTGCGTAGGTTGACTGTCGCGATTCTTGGCCTGCTCGTTTGGTCTCTTGGTCTGGGGTTCGAGTTGGCGTCCTGTGCAGGTGCAGTGGATGAGATTGTAGGCGGGCGAGTTGGATTCGAGGTTGGGACGTTCAACCTGCGTTTCTTCACCGATCTCGACAAGACGACTGGTGCATGGTGCGAGGGTTCCAGCAACCGGTCTCGGGCTGAGATCGAGGCGCTGGCCGCCTTCATCGACTCGCTCGATCTCGAAGTGCTGGCCCTGCAGGAGGTGGAGAGCGCGGAAGCCATTGACCTGCTTCTCTCGAGCACGGAGCCCGGGAAGTACGGCTACGTCATCTCTACCCAGGCAGACCAGTGTCAGCGCGTAGCCGTGATGTACCAGAGAACCGACGTGGCTGTCAGCTTCTTGGCCGACATCCCGCTGACGCTGGGGAATCCTGGTCTACGTGACGGGCTCGTCGTGAGAGTACACGTGCTGGAGAGCGGCCACGACTTCACCTTGGTCACGGTCCACCTGAAGAGCGGGAGCGATGAACGCTCAACACTGACGAGGCACAACCAGATACGTGTCCTCAGCAAGTGGATCGCCGACTATCTTGCCGATCCCGAGAGCGACCCTGATCTCATCCTCACCGGCGACTTCAACGAGACCTTCCTCTCCAAAGCAACTTCGTTCTCGTTGCTCTCTGGGCCCTCGGATCTTCGCCTTCTCACCCAAGATGCCCCATGCGTGACATGCACACCTCCGGGTGCGATCTACAACGATCCTATCGATCACATCATCGTGAGTGCCAGCATGGCCGAGATGTACTTCGGGGACACCGTCTTCCTGAACTACTTCGCGGACGCCACGCTGGCTCACCGGGAGACGTTCTCGGATCACTGCATCGTCTGGTCGACCTTCGGAGCACCTCCACCACCTCCTCTACCGGACACGCTGCGGGCTGCTGGTCTCAAGCCCGGAGACATCATCATCTCCAGCGTCCTCGCCAATGCACCAGGAAGTGACAAGATTGCTGACGAGTACTTCACTCTGCTCAACCGGACGGACAAGCGCGTGGATCTCCGAGGGATCGCGATCTGTGATGAGCAGGCCTGCTGGACCATTCCGCACACCATGGCGGCGACAACCATCGGCCCCGGAGAGACCTGGAGGGTGTATGGAAGCACATACAACCCAACAAGCTCCACGCAGGGGATTGCTCTTCGAAACAGCGGCGAAGAGGTGAAGCTGAAGGTCGGGGACCTTGTCCTAGACTACTGGCGCTACCCGGAGACGAAAGACGGTGTTCCGGCTGTGAGGCGGCTCTAGTGCTGATGATCCACCAATTGCGACCGCACACGGTCGCAGAGAGGCTCTGGCCTTCGTGCCTGGTGGATCCAGCAACCCGTGGTGGTGGCCGCTGCGAAGGTTCGCATTGGGGCGGGGCCGCTCGGCGGTGCACCACGCTATGATCTACATAATCAGCAGATCGCAGCTCCATCACGATCTGTCAAGGAGGGCGTATGCGACATGTGAGAACTGCAGGGATTGTGCTTTCGCTGGTGGGACTTCTTCTTCTGTCCTCTGTTCTTGCCCTTGCTGATTGCGGTTGTCAGACCGGGGGCCAAAGGATCGGGGCCATCTGCAAGGATGGCACGAAAAGCTCCAGCATAGGGTCAGGCACGTGTTCACATCATGGCGGAGTCGCGTACTGGCTCTACGCTCCCGTGTCACGCCTCGTCATCAGCGCGGGAGCTGATGTCAAGCTGACATCTGTTACGCCCGTGGTTCTTACGGCCACAGCCACTGGCAGTGCGAGCCCATATACATTCTTGTGGAACCCAGGAGGAGCGAGAACTCAGTCCATCACCGTTGCTCTTCCAGGGACCTACACGGTCACCGTGAGAGACGCGAATGGGTGTGCATGCAGCGATAGCGTCACAGTCACAGCCGATCGAGGCACGATGCTCGGGGGGAGTCACGGGAGCTGGTATGTCAAGACGGAAATCGATCCTGGGGGAAGTCTGAGGGCGGTTACGCTCTTCCTCTTCGCCACGGAAGGGAAGGGCTCGCTCGGTGAGCGGGTTGCACTGGCCCTGACGTGCAGAAATGGGGTCACGGCAGTCCTCATCGGCTGGTGGACGCCACTCGGCAGCACGGCCAGTGTGACATGGAGCGTCGGTGATAACCCGTCGAAGACAGCGCTGTGGCCTCTGTCAGCTGACAAGACAGCGACCTCGTACCCACAAGATGGCATCGAGTTCATACAGAACCTATTCGGCTCTTCCAGCCTCGTTGCGCAGGTGACCCCGTACGGCGGACGCACCATCACTGCGAAGTTCGACACCTCTGGCCTCACAGAGGCGATCCAGCCTCTCTGCAGAGCGTGCGGGTGGCCGCACAGCGTACCGAAGCCAGACGCCCCAGTGGGCCCCACGGCTGGGTCTGTGGGCCAGGTCATGCAGTTCTCGACGGGTGTCGTTGCCTGTAGCCATGGGCATCCGGTCGAGCTGTCCTTTGATTGGGGGGCTGGGACTGCGTCGGAGTGGAGTTCAGCCAGCTCCTGGTTTAAGTCCTGGGCACGGGAAGGGACCTATCATGTCAGGGTCAGGGCGAGGTGCGTCTCCGACACACGTGTGGTCAGTGATTGGTCTGAACCCCTTGCTGTGACGGTCACGAGGGAGTAGGCAGACGGACCTGCGCCCCCGAAACGGAACCACTTCGAGGGCCGATTTCGACCAAGACCTTTGGGTGGATCCCCTGGTCTTCCAGGTACGCCATCGGCGCTCGGTAGTCAAGTCCCGAGTGCCGCCGTTCCTGGTTGTAGTACAGCATCTGCCGGTCAATGACCCACTCCAGCTCCTCCAGGGTCGCCGCCTCGGAGAGGAGCGAACCGTTCTCCACCTTAAAAATGGCCTCACAGCGACTCGATCCACGGGTTGTCCCGCGCACCCCGCTCAGCGTAGGACACCCACGCTCGGTCCCGGATGAGGAGCGTCTGCAACCAGTCGTAGCTTGTATAGAAGATGTACTATGGCACCGGGATCCGAGGGAGACAAGTCCGAGGACAACGTAAGGCGTATCCATTCACTTCCTCCTACGGCAGTGATCGAAGACCCGACTTTGAAACAGTCATGAGGAAGAACGTGAGGTAGGTCGACGTCGTGTCGAAGTAGAGGAGGTCCGTGTCCGTGAACAGGTCCCGGTACCGGCCAAACCACGTTCGCTCCAGAGCCTCCTTCTTCTCAGAAAGGACATCGAGCGCCTGGTACAGGTCGTGGAGCTCGACCTCCTCGAACCCCTCCCCGTACACGTCACCAGACCAGGCGTAGGTCGCGCACTTCGACCCCGAGGACGAGAGCCGCCCCAGGTCTGCCTGAAGCTTGGGGTCGATTGTGTGAGGCGGCCGCCCGGGCAGGACTCCAAGAATCAGAAGAACAGGTCGAGGTAGAACGGGGGACTGCGGCTTCCCTCGAAGTCCTCGAAGATCAACCGCACAGGCTTCTTGACCTTGTCATACGGAAGGTAGACCATGATGGTCTGACCTGGGTAGATCACCATCTGGTTTCCCCACAGGTCCCTGTAGAAGGGTTGGTCCAGCATGTGCAGCATCTGGGCAGAGAAGGCGGTGTATGGCAGGTGCTGTCTGCCGGTATCATCCATCATCAGTATCCGGGCACTGGGGCCAAAGCGGATCGGCTCTTCTGTCATATTGGTGATGGCCAGCCTCAGCACCGTGTAGCCTGCAAGCTGTGGGATCGCCGTGTCTCGAAGCCACTGTCCAACGAACAAAAAGGAGACGCACAGCGGAATGTCCTTGCCTCGTGCCTGGAAGTACTGACCGGCTCCAAGGAAGCTCCGTTCCCATAGCTCTACTCCTCTTTCTCTCCCCACAGCGCGCAGCTCAGCTACGATTATGGTGGCCAAGTTGCCTATGCATTGCCATTCATCCAGGAATCTCGGGTCCAGTGAGACATAGTCTGCGGCGCTCTCAGCGAACGTGAGGGGCAGCAGCAGTGCTAGTTGGAGAGACTCCGACTCCTTCCCCTGGGCGAGATCTGCGAACAATGCCCCCCGTATCTCGTTCAGGACCCGCTCGCGGGACTCTTCCCAGACACATGCCCTATCGGGATTGCCGAAGACCCATTCGTCCAACACTGCGACGAGGTTTGACGAAGAGGCAGATCCGCGACCGCAAAGGGATGCCACGAGAAGGACCGTTAGCCCAACGGGTAACAGGAGACGTCTGCGCACCTCTCCACCCCCTCGCCGCAGTATAGGTGATCTCCCCCGCTGTGTGAAGTAGCAGAGTTGTCTCACCCGACTTTGAAACCGTCATCACGGGTTTCTCTGTGATCATGATCCTCGGGTCCCACGCGCCGTAGCACGGAATTCAGTCGTTAGCAGAGATCTGGATTGTGCCCAATCCGAGGGGAGGACCTCTCGGTCATAGGCGCGCGTAGGGCGGAGCGCTCCGCCCGACTACCCCCCTTTGGCTCATCGTCGCGCTGGATTTCCTCCCGCCTTTTAGGTGGCTCGCCACTTCGGGCGCCACGTTCGGCGAGACGACCGCCCCGGCAAGCAAGGTTCTGCAATAGCATAGTGCAGGCGTTGTCGGTACAATCTAGGAGCGGAACGGACCAGCCAGGTGGCAGCAGCGGCGCGGAGATCGGGCGACCTGACCGGGTGGAGGGGAAGGCGGCGCCGGGATACCCCCCATCTCTCTGTGACGCACTTGAACGGACTTAGATCCCCTCCTATCGGGTGCGACCTTGGAGGACGTTGTTGGAACGTTCCAACAACCCAAGCCAGGGGGTGCGCCTACCGGCGCACCCCGTACGGCCAGTCCCCGCGCTGGCGCGCAGGGAGGCAAGGCTCCGTAGAACCACCTACGGAACCCTGAAAGGGATTGCGACTCTAGCTCCGGGAGGACGTGACAGCTGCCCTGGACCGCGCTGGTGGGCCAAGGAAGCCCCGATGCTAGGGCTGGAAGGGAAAGGCTCAGGCGTCAGCCAAGGACGCCCAACGTGCCTCACAGCATTTCGGCAGTGGATAGGCCTGCTCCTCGGTTGTGGAGCCGTTTGAGCTTCCCGCGCCCCTGGGGAAGGGGGTGAGGCGGCACCTGCAAGTCCGTCGCTTCCCGCGGAGAATGAGGGCGATCATGGCCCACGAAGACCTCGCGGCGAAGGCCCGGGACCTCCCCAAGTCCCCCGGGGTGTACCTGTTCCGCGGGGGGGACGGGACGATCCTCTACGTCGGGAAGGCCTCCTCGCTCCGCGACCGGGTCCGCTCCTACTTCCAGTCCCCTCGCACCCTCTCGCCCAAGGTGCGGCTCCTCGTGCGCGAGGCGCGCGACTTGGAGGTGATCGTGACCGGGACGGAGGAGGACGCGCTCGTCCTCGAGGACGCCCTCGTCAAGAAGCACCGCCCCCGGTTCAACACCCGCCTCCGCGACGACAAGCGCTACCCGTACCTCAAGATCACCGCCGAGCCGTTCCCCCGAGTCCTCGTCGTGCGCCGACCCGCGGACGACGGCGCCCGCTACTTCGGCCCGTTCACGTCGAGCCGCTCTATGCGCCGCGTGGTCAAGCTCGCCCACAAGCTGTTTCCGATCCGCACCTGCAACCTGCCCGTCGGGGAGAAGCGGTACGAGCGGCCGTGCCTCCTCTACCACATCGGCCGCTGCTCCGGGCCGTGTGCGGGCTTGGTGAGCCCAGAGGAGTACCGGCGGGCGGTGGACGCGGCGGCGCTCCTGTTTGAGGGCCGGGTGGAGCAGGTGGTGGAGGACCTCGCCCTCCAGATGGTGCGGGCGGCCGGCGAGGAGAGGTTCGAGCACGCCGCGCGCCTTAGGGACACGGTGCACGCCCTGGAGCGGATCCGGGAACGGCAGGCGGTGGCCCTCCCCGAACCGGTGGACCTCGATGCAGTGGCGGTGGCGGTGAACGGGGAGCGAGGCCACGGCGCGGTCCTCATCGTGCGGGCGGGGCGCGTCATCGGTCGGGAGGGGTTCCCCCTCGCCCTCCCTCCCGGCTCCACCCCCCAGGAGGCACTGGAGGAGTTCCTTGACCAGTATTACACGCGTACGACAGCGATCCCGAGCGAGGTCCTCGTTCCAGTTCCGGTAGCGGAGTCGGGAGCCCTCTCTGCCTACCTCGCCGGCCGACGGGGAGGGCGGGTCCACATTGGCGTCCCCCGCTCCCCGGAACGGCGGGCGATCCTGGAGATGGCGGAGCGCAACGCGGCCCTGGCTTTGAAGCAGGCGGAGAAGGTCGCCGCCCCCCCGGCGGAGGAGGAGGCGGTGGACGAGCTGGCGGAGGTCCTTGGCCTCTCCACCCGCCCGTGGCGGATCGAGGCGTACGACATCTCAAACCTCCAGGGGCAGGAGGCGACCGGTTCGATGGTCGTGTTCGTGGGCGGCCGGCCGCGGCGGGACGCGTACCGCAAGTTCCGGGTGCGGATCTCGGGGAAGCCCGACGACTACGCGATGATGGCCGAGGTCCTCCGCCGCCGGCTTCGCCATGGCCTCGCCGAGATCTCCGATCCGTCCGTGGCCCGCGGCCGGTTCTCCGACCTCCCCGACCTGATCCTTGTGGACGGAGGGAAGGGTCAGCTCGGGGTCGCGGAGCGGGCCCTGGCGGAGGTGGACCTGTCCGGGATCGAGGTCGCCGCGCTCGCCAAGCGGGAGGAGCTCATCTACGTGCCGGGTCGGGCGGATCCGATCCGGCTCCCCCGCGGCTCGCCTGCCCTCAAGCTCCTCCAGGGGATCCGCGATGAGGCGCACCGGTTCGCGATCGAGTACCACCGCACCCTGCGTGAAAAGCGGACGCTGGGAAGCCTCCTCGACACCGTTCCTGGGATCGGCCCGCGGCGCAAGGCCCTGCTCCTGGCGCGGTTCGGGTCCGTGGACGGACTGCGCCGGGCGACTCTCGAGGAGCTCCTCTCCGTGCCTGGCCTCCCCCGCTCCACGGCGGAGCTCCTCTACAAGGCCCTCCACGTCTAGCCGGTATAATCCTGCACCGGATCGAAAGGAGCGCGCGTGAACCTGGAACAGAAGCTGCAGAAGTTGTCCGATGCGTTCGGGGTAGCGGGGTTCGAGGACGAGGCGCGGGAGGTCCTCGCGGGGATGGTCTCCCCGTACGTGGAGAGCTGCGAGACGGACACCCTCGGGAACCTCACCTGCTCGCGGGGGAGCGGGGACGCGGTGATGCTCGATGCGCACATGGACGAGGTGGGGTTCATGGTGCGCTGGATCGAGAAGGATGGGTTCCTGCGCCTCACCCCCCTCGGCGGGTGGGATGACCGGATCCTCATGGCCCACCGCCTCACGATCCGCACCCGCACGGGCCAGAACGTGCACGGGGTCATCGGGAGCACCCCGCCCCACATCCAGTCGGACGGGGACCGGGACAAGGTCGTTCCGCTCGAGGACCTGTTCGTGGACATTGGGGCCCGCAGCCGGGATGAGGCGGAGACGTTCGGCGTGCACATCGGCGACCCGGCGACGATCCACTACCCGTTCCTCCGGCTTCAGGAGGGGTACGTGACGGGGAAGGCGTTCGATGACCGGGCGGGGTGCCTCGTGGCCGCTGAGGCCGTGCGCATCCTGGCGAAGGAGAAACTCCCCTACAAGCTCGTCGTCAATTTCGCCGTCCACGAGGAGGGGGGGCTGCGGGGGGCGAAGGCCGCCGCGTACCGGATCGCTCCCAAGCTCGCCCTCGCCCTGGAGGGGACGATCGGGGCGGACATGCCCGGGGTTCCGGAGGCGAAACAGCCGGTGCGGCTCGGGCACGGACCGGCGATCACCCTTGCCGACCGCTCGATCACGGTCAAGCCCAAGCTCGCCCGGTTCCTGGAGAAGATCGCCGACGAGAGCGGGATCGCCTACCAGTACAAGCTCCCCGCCTACGGATCCACGGACGCAGGGGCGATCCACCTCGAGCGGGGAGGGATCCTCACCGGGGTGGTGTCCGTGCCGTGCCGGTACATCCACTCCCCGGTCTCGACCCTGTACCTCGCGGACCTCGAGGCGACCCTCAACCTCGTGGTGGCGTTCTTGAGGCGGGCCGGGGAGCTGCTGTGAGCGCTCGCTAGGCAAGATGCCCGGGCGGGCAGGAGCCCGCCCGGGTGCACTAGTTCCTCATGCTGCTGTACGCGGTCCTCCGAGAACTCCTTCGTACGCCGCCATGTCGAAGTGCCCGTGGCCGGAGAACCCGATCAAGATGACCTTCTCCTCATCCGTCTCCGCACAGCGGCGGGCGAGCTCGACCGCGGCGTGGACGGCGTGGGCCGTCTCCGGGGCGGGGATGATCCCCTCCGCTTGCGCGAACAGAACCGCGCTCTCGAACACCTCCTTCTGCGCGTAGGCCATCGGCTCGATCACCCCGTCCGCCACGAGCCGGCTCACGATCGGGGCCATCCCGTGGTAGCGCAACCCTCCAGCGTGGATCGCCGGAGGGACGAAGTCCGCTCCCAGGGTGTACATCTTGAGGAGGGGCGTCAGCCGCGCCGTGTCCCCGAAGTCGTAGCGGAACTCGCCCTGGGTGAGGGTGGGACACACCACCGGCTCCACGGCCACGAATCGGGGCCGCGACCTCCGTCCCGCCTTCGCCTCCCCGAAGAAGGGGAGCGCGAGGCCGGCGAAGTTCGATCCCCCTCCCACGCAGCCCACCACGACGTCCGGCCACTCCCCGGCGAGATCCAGCTGCTGGACCGCCTCCAGGCCGATCACCGTCTGGTGGAGGAGGACGTGGTTGAGGACGCTCCCCAGGGAGTACTTCGTCCTCTCCCCGTGCAGTGCCTCCTCGATCGCCTCCGAGATCGCGATCCCGAGCGACCCCGGCGAATCCGGGTGCGTAGCGAGGATCGCCTGCCCAGCCTGGGTGCGGTTCGACGGGGAAGGGAGGATCTTCGCCCCGAACAGGCGGATCATCGCCCGCCGGTACGGCTTCTGGTCGTAGGAGATGCGGACCATGAACACTGTGCAGTCCAGGCCAAAGTTGGCGCACGCAAACGCGAGCGCGCTCCCCCACTGCCCGGCCCCGGTCTCGGTGGTGAGCCTCTTCGTGCCCTCCACCGCGTTGTAGTACGCCTGGGCGACCGCGGTGTTCGCCTTGTGGGACCCGGTGGGGCTTCCGCCTTCGTACTTGAAGTAGATCCGCGCTGGGGTCCCGAGCGCCCGTTCCAACTTCACCGCACGCTGGAGCGGGGTCGGCCGCCAGCGGCGGTACACCTCCTGCACCGGGGCGGGGATGTCCACGAACCGGTCGCTACACATCTCTTGTTCGATGCACGTGCGCGGGAACAAGGCCGCCAGCGCTTCGGGGGACAGCGGCTCGTTCGTCCGCGGATCGAGCGGGGGATCCAGCGGACGATCCAGGTCGGCAACCACGTTGTACCAACGGGTGGGCAACTCCTCCTCGTGGAGTAAGAACCTCGTTTTCATGGGTGAAACCTCCTTTCGAACTGGTCTAGATCCGTAGCCTGAACTCTGACTCAGCTCGAAGGGCACCACCACGATTCCACGGGGGGAATGCAGAGAGAGGAGGGAGAGAACCGCAAAGAGCTAGCTAGGAAGCTAGCCGAGCCAAACATACCTCCGGTACACCATGAGTCTCCTCCTTTGGAGCAGGGCCAAACCTACCCGCTGGGGAGGGCGCCGTCAACCCCGTCGCCGGACGAGAGGGCGCTAGCGGGCAAGGGACGCCCCTCCGCGATCAGCGGATGACGAGCCACGTGCCCACGCCGAGGATGGCCAGCCCGAGGATCCGCGGCAGGTCGAATGACCGCTGCACCGCGCCGAGGAGGCCGAAGTGGTCGAGGATCGCCCCGACCACGAGCTGGGCCACGACGGCCAGGGTGAGGGTGGAGGCAAGCCCGATCCGGGGGACGGTGTAGCTGATCGAGCCCACGATCACCACCCCCAAGAACCCCGCGGTGAGCGTGTACCAGGGGGCGGTGTTCCACGCGGCGAGGTTCCCCCCGCGGAGGAAGGCGATGATCACCGCCGCGAGGAGCATCCCCCCTGCGTGGACGATGAAGATGCTCTCCGCCACGCCCACCTTGGACCCGATGACCCCCGAGAACAGGGACTGCAGAGAGATCGCCACGCCACCGATCATCGCGATGAGCACTGCCGGACTGAACAAGGCCATTTCCTCCTTTCTGGGTGCCCGCCTGGGCGCCGCCTGTAGCGTACCCGGAATCCCGCTCCGTGGCCCAAGCAAGGAGCCTTTTGCAGGCGTGGCGCCTTTGACGTACAAGTGAGCCGATGCGTCGGCTGTTACGGTGGGCCAGGGTAACATTTATCTCGGGGCTCCTCACGCTCCTTCCCCTCGGGCTGACCGCGTACGTCCTGTGGCTCCTCTACCGGCTGGCGTACGCTCTGTTTGGCCCTCACACGGCCTTCGCGGGGCTCATGCGGCGCCTCATCGGGCGGTACATCCCGGGGACCGAGGTGGTCATCACCCTGCTCGTGGTGGTCCTCGTGGGGGCCGTGGCCCGCCATTGGGTGGGGCGAGGCCTCCTTTGGGCCGTGGAACGGGTGATGCTGGCCGTGCCCGGCGTGCGCAACTTGTACAGGGGAGCTCGCCAACTGGCCCGCGTCGTGCTCCGTCAGGAGCACACCATCCTCCAGGGGCGGCGGATGGTGGTCGTGGAGTTCCCTCAGCCTGGCTCCTACGTCCTCGGCTACGTCACGAACGAGGATGCCACCATGGTGAGCGACCTCTTGACGCCCGATGTGGTGTCGGTGTACATCCCCACCGCGCCCAACCCCCTGTCGGGGTGGGTCCTGTTCGTCCCCCGTAGCAAGCTCGCCCCTGCCTCTCTGACCGCGGAAGAGGCCCTGAGCGTCATCCTCTCTGTCGGCCTCGTCATCCGCCAGCCTAGCTCGGACGGGGCCCCTCCCGATGCGGACCCGGCCCGGGGGCGGAGCGAGTAGGGGGACCAGGCGGACTGGATTCTCGCTGGGGGTTGCGGTACAAGTGAGGACGATGCGGGAGGTCAAGGTTCAGTCTCCGCGGGCAACGGAGCTCTGTCAGGCTTGTCCCCACGCCTGTGCCACCATCTTCGCCGACCTGTCAGAGCCCGCTCGGCAGGAACTCATCTCCCTCCTGCGGCCGCTGGAGTTCGAGTCGGGGGGGATGATCTTCCGCGAGGGGATGCTTTCGTTCGGGCTGTACATCCTGTGTCGGGGCAAGGTCAAGCTCGCCAAGCACACCCGGGGCGGCCACTCCCAGATCCTGAAGCTCCTCGGGCCGGGGGAGATCCTCGGGGAGAAGACGCTGTTCGACCAGGAGACCTACACCTGCTACGCCAAGGCCCTCGAACCATCGCGCCTCATGTTCATCCCCCGCGAGGAGTTCCTGCCCTTCCTCCGCCGTCACCCGAGCGTGGCCCTGCACCTGATCGAGAGGCTGTCCCACGAGAATAAGGTGTTCGGCGACCGGCTCGTTGAGATCACGTCCCGCTCTGCGCGGGAGCGGGTCGCGCGGGCCCTCGTCGAGCTCGCCGCGGCGTTCGGCGAGGAGACCACGGGGGGATGGGACATCGGGGTCGAGCTGCCGCGGGCGGAGCTGGCGGAGATGGCGGGCGTGTCCACCGAGACAGCGATCCGTGTCCTGTCCGAGTTTAAGGAGCGGGGGTTCGTGGCCCTTCCCGGCCGGCGCGTCCTCATCGTGAACCGGGATGAGATGAGGTCACTGGCCCAGCCGTTCCGGACCTTCGTCCGCGAGAACCCCGCCTAGTTGGGGGCGCCATGCGGCGTGCGATCCTCGGCGTCGGGAACCAGCTGCGGCGCGACGATGGCGTCGGGGTGGAGGTGGCCGCGGGGATGGGGGGGACGGATTGGGAGGTCCTCGTCGCCGGGCTGAGTGTGGAGAATACGCTCGGGATCGTGCGCCGGCTCGCCCCCGACCTCCTCGTGGTGGTGGACGCGGCGGAGATGGGCCTTCCCCCCGGCTCGGTCCGCCGGCTGCCGCTGGCGGCTGGGGAGCAGATGCTCGGCTCCACCCACGGCCTTCCGCTGCCGTTCCTCCTCTCCACGGTGCGGGGATGGGTGGGGGAGATCGTCCTCATTGGGATCCAGCCCGCCGACCGCTCCCTCGGCGAGGGGCTCACTCCCGCCGCCGGCGCTGCGGCCTCCGAGGTGGTGGCCTGCCTCCGAAGCGGCGACCTGGAAAGGATCCCGCCCCTTCCCTCTCCTGGCTGACCTCCGCGAGGCCTGCCTCCTCTTGAAGCCGAGGAGTGCGGTTGCGGTGCCCGGCAGGCGGCCTCCCTGCGGAGGACCTCCGGCCTTGCCCCGCGGCAGGGCAGGGGGAAGGATCGGACAGTGACCAGTCCGCGGGTGGCGGTGCTGTGCGGCGGGGACTCGGCGGAGCGGGAGATCTCCCTCCTCTCCGGTCGGGGGGTATACGCTGCCCTCGTGCGCCAGGGGTGGGACGCCGCGCTCGTGGAGATCGGGACCTACGATGGCCTCCCCCAACGGTTGACCCCGTTCGCGGCCGTGTTCAACATCCTCCATGGGGGAGCGGGCGAGGACGGGACCGTGCAGCTCCTCCTCGACCTCATGGGGAAACCGTACGTGGGGTCGGGGCCGCTGGCCGCGGCGCTCGCGATGGATAAGAGCGAGTCCCGCAAGGCGTTCCAGGGGAAGGGCCTCCCTGTCCCAGCGTGGGTCCTCTGCACCGGCGGGGATCCCCTCGCCCGAGCGGCGGAGCTCGGGTACCCGCTCGTCCTCAAGCCGCGGCGGGAGGGGTCGAGCGTGGGGGTGCGCCTCGTCCGGGACCGAGCGGAGCTCGAACAGGCGGCGAGTGCGCTCCTGTCCAGGTACGGGGAGTTCCTCGCCGAGCGGTTCATCCCCGGGCGGGAGGTCACCGCCTCGATCCTCGACCGGGACGGGGAGGCGGTGGCGTTGCCCCTCGTCGAGATCAGGCCGCGGGAGGGCGACCTGTTCGATTGGACGGCGAAGTACACGCCGGGGGGGTGCGCGGTCTCCTGCCCGGCCGAGCTCCCCCCCGACCTCACCTCCCACATCCAGGACATCGCCCGCCAGGCCCACCTCGTCCTCGGCTGTCGCGACCTGTCGCGGGCCGACTTCCGCGTCGCGTGCGACGGGACGCCGTACCTCCTCGAGGTGAACGCCCTTCCTGGCCTCACCGAGATGTCCCTCTTCCCCCGTGCCGCCCAGGCGGCCGGCCTATCCTACGACGACCTCGTGGTCCACCTCCTGAACCGGGCCCTCGCCCGGTTGCCTGCCCCCACCCCGCTCGGATAGAGTAGCTCGGCGAGGAGGTGACGGGTGTGAAGCTCAAGTGGATGGGCCACGCCTGCTTCCGGATCGAGGCGAGCGATGGCACGGTGATCCTCACCGACCCGTATGAGGAGAAGGTCCCCTACAAGGCGCCGGAGGGTCCGGCTCACATCGTGACCGTGTCCCACGATCACTTTGACCACAACGCGGTGGGACGGGTGAAGGGATCGCCGGAGGTGGTGCGCGGGATCGGGGAGAAGGTGGTGCACGGGATCGCGTTCCGCGGGATTGCGGCGTTCCACGACGCGAAGGGGGGCCGCGACCGTGGCCAGGACGTCATCTTCCGGTTCGCGGTGGACGGGGTGACCCTCGCCCACTTCGGCGACCTCGGCCACACGTTGAATGCGGAGCAGCTCAAGCCCCTCCAGGACGTGGAGGTGGCCCTGCTCCCCGTGGGCGGCCACTTCACGATCGGGGCCAAGGAGGCGAGCGAGGTCGTGCGGTCGCTCCCCAAGCTCAAGGTTGTGATCCCGATGCACTACCGCACCGAGGTCGTGAAGGACTGGCCGATCCGGCCGGTGGACGAGTTCCTGGACGAGGTCGGCTTGCCCATCAAGCGCGCTAAGAAGTCCGAGGTGACGATCACCCCTGCTGATTTGCCCACCAGAAAGGAGGTGTGGGTCCTCGATCATGCCTAAGCTCTCTGCCCGCAGCGTCGCTGCCCCCGCTTCTCCCATCCGCCGCCTGTACCCCCTTGCCGTCGAGGCGAAGAAGCGGGGGAAGAAGGTGTACCACCTGAACATCGGCCAGCCGGACATCCCCACCCCGGCTGCGTTCATGCGCGGGATCCACGAGGCCCAGGTCAAGGTGCTCGACTACGCCCCGTCTCCCGGGATCCCGGAGGCCGTGGAGGCCCTCGCCCGCTACTACGGGGAGTGTGGCCTCCAGGTGGCCAAGGAGGAAGTCCTCATCACGATCGGCGGCTCGGAGGGGATCACGTTCGCCCTCACCATCGCCTGCGATCCAGGGGACCAGGTCCTCGTCCCCGAGCCGTTCTACCCGAACTACCTCGGCTACGCGCGGCTCACCAACGTCGAGATCGTGCCCATCACCACCTGCCGTGAGGACGGATTCCACCTCCCCCCGCGCCAGGAGATCGAGGCCCTCATCGGTCCGCGTACGAAGGCGATCCTCTTCTCCCATCCCGGGAACCCGACCGGTGTCGTGTACACGAAGGCGGAGCTAGAGATGGTGGTGGACATCGCGCTGCGTCATGACCTGTTCATCATCTCCGACGAGGTGTACCGGGAGTTCGTGTACGAGGGAGGGCACACGAGCCTTCTCACCTTCTCCGAGGTCCGCGATCGGGCGATCCTCGTGGATTCGATCTCGAAGAGGCTGTCGGCGTGCGGGGCCCGGGTTGGGGCATTCGTGTCCCGCAACAAGGACGTGATGGCCGCGGCGAACAAGTGCGCCACGATCCGCCTCTCCGCCCCCACGTTTGAGCAGCTGGGGCTTGTCGCGTTCATGGCCGATCCGACCCACCGGACTGTGGTCGAGGAGATGATCGGGGAATACCGGATGCGGAGGGACCTCTTCTGCAAAGAACTCCTTGACATCCCCGGGATCACGTTCCGCGTCCCGGAGGGGGCGTTCTACGTGATGATGGGCCTCCCGGTGGAGGACTCCGAGGCGTTCATCCGCTGGATGCTCACCGACTACCCCGGCCCGGAGACGGTGATGCTCGCCCCGGGAAGCGGGTTCTACGTGACGCCGGGGCTCGGGAAGGACGAGGCCCGTGGGGCGTACGTTCTCAAGGCGGACGACCTGCGCCGGGCGTGCGCGGTCCTCGCCGATGGGCTCTCTATGTTCAACCGGGCGCGGGCTGGGGAGGTCGTGGCGGGGAGGGGATGAGTCCGCGCACGGCGAGGCGATGAAGGGAGGGAAGGAGCGGCTGGACCTCCTCCTCGTCGCGCGGGGCTATGCCCCGTCGCGGGCCCAGGCTCAGGCCCTCATCCGCGCCGGCCGGGTGCGCGTGGCCGGGGACCTCCGCGACAAGCCGGGAACAGAGGTTCCGCTCGACGCTGTGATCGAGGTGTCCGCCCCTCCTCGGTACGCCTCCCGTGGCGGGGACAAGCTCGAGGCCGCGCTCGCCGCGTTCGGGGTGGACCCGCAAGGGAAGGTGTGCCTCGATGTGGGGGCCTCGACCGGCGGGTTCACGGACTGCCTCCTTCAGCGCGGGGCGGAGCGGGTGTACGCGGTGGATGTGGGACGGGGCCAACTCGAGTGGAGGCTCAGAAACGACCCGCGGGTCGTCGTGCGGGAGGGGGTGAACGCCCGCTACCTCCGGCCTGAGGACCTCGGCGAGCCGGTGGACCTCGCCACAGTGGACGTGTCGTTCATCTCGCTGCGGCTCATCCTTCCCCCGCTCGGGGCGATCGTCCGGCCAGGGGGGGACGTGATCGCCCTCGTCAAGCCCCAGTTCGAGGCGGGGCGGGGCGCGGTCCGCCGCGGCGTGGTGCGCGATCCGGCTGTGCACGAGGCGGTCGTGGGGGGGATCGCCGCCTTCGCCCGGGACGGCTTGGGCTGGACCGTGTACGGGACCATTCCCTCCCCCCTCCTCGGACCCGCCGGCAACCGCGAGTTCTTCGTCCACTGTGAGATGCCGGGTCGTCCGGTCGCTTTGGGTCCAGGCGCCTAACGCTCCATCCCTTCACCGCATCTTCGGAGGACATGGCCACCTCTCCCCGGGCTGAAATCCCTTTAGCCTCGACATCTCGTATCATACTAACGCCGGGGAGGGAGGCGTGCGATGCCCCCGCTGCCTCACGGCGAGCTTCTAAAGCTCGAAGATGCTAACGAGGAGGGTGCAATGGGAAGCGTTCCAACAAGCGTTTCGGTGGGCCTAGAGCTGGGAGGGGTCGCGGCGTTCCTCTTTGTTTTCGCCAATCTCTATGCGTTCCTTCACCTCCTACAGAAATTGTTCTTCCCCAAAACGGAGGTCCAGTGGCTCAAAGCGATGGGTAGAAGATGGCACTACGTCCATTACTTCGGCAACATAACGGCCATAGTCCTTGCCCTGGCACATGGGATCCTGCTTGCGTCCTACGCGAGCGTTTGGCACTGGGTGGTGGTGGCTTTGCTGGTGTGGATGATGGTTACTGGGTTTACGATGAGGTTCACCAAGGCCCCCGCTCAAGCGAAGAGAACCTTGCGCAACCTCCACACGAGATGGTACATATCCGTAGCAGTGTTGCTGGCTGTTCTGATCGTTGCCCACCTCGTTTCTCTGCCGGGTTTTCCCTATTCCGTGGGATGAAGGCCAATGACCCCCGAGGCGGCTAGAAAGGCTCAGAGTTGTGCGCTCACCGCGAACTGGGTAGCCGTGGGGTGAGGGCAGTGGAGACGTTCGCCCGGAAGGGGAACGCGGAAAACCCATCCGGTCCCGTGGAGTTCTATCTCCGTCACGGGTTCACGGTCCAGCGGGACGATCCGGAGTTCCCCCTCCTCCGCCTCGATCTCGCCCACTGAGCGCGCGTTCCCCCAGGATCCGATCCACTGTCGCCCGGAGCCGGGGGTGGTGGGTCCCCTCCCAGTAGAGCTTCCCGCAGCCAGCACACCGCAGGTAGTCGTCCCGCCACGCGGCCACGCGGGGAGGGATCCGCTCCACGACCTCCTCCTTGGCCACAGGAGCGAGGGGGCCTCCGCAGGTCAGGCACCGCGTGAACGGGCGCACGTGGCCCGCAAGGTCGAACCGTCGCACGACCTCCTGCGCTTGCTCGATGGGGTCCGTGGACCGGACCCAGTACCCATGGGTGACGACGCTGCGCTTGAGGAGCGCCCGGTCGCGGGTGAGGACGATCCTCCCCTCGCGGGATGCCGCGACGACGAGCTCCTCGTCCGGGAAGGCATTGGCGTGGACGGCGTCGAACCCGAGGAGCCGCAGGTACCGGGCGAGCTTCCCGAGGTGACCATCGAGGAGAAACGCGATCCGGCGGAGGGGTTCCCGCCGCACCGCGAGGAGCCCCGTCACATCGAGGCTCTCGAACTTCGGGTACACGGCCAGCCGGTCGCCATCGCCGAGCCGCGCTGCGAAGTCCACCGACTCGCCGTTGAGGAGGACGAGCTCAACCTCGACGTGGGGGACGCCGAGGGATTCGATCACGTCCTTGACCGCCGGGGTCCCCTGGAAGGTGTAGGCGATCGTCTCCTGGCGCCATCCCGGGGGGAGGAAATCGTTCAGCTCCCCATACATGCGGACGGAGGCACTGGGCACGGCTCGGTTGGCTATCCCGTTCAGGGGATGCGGAAGATGGCCTTCGCCCGGTCCACCTGGTCTACAGTGAGCACGATCTGGTTCTTCTCCACGGTGCAGTAGCAGGAGAGGACGTTGATCCCCTCATCGGCGAGCCGGCTGAGGATCGAGGCGAGCTGCCCCGGTTGATGGGGCAGGGCCATCACCAACGCCTCCCTCTCCTCGAACTCGATCTCCTTGGCGCGCAGGACCTTGCGCGTCTTGTCGGCGTTGTCGGTCACGATCGAGATCACGCCCTCATCGAGGACGGTCAAGCCGGCGACCGCCTCCAGGTTCACGTGCTCCGCCCCCAACGCCTCCGAGATCTCGGCGAGGGCCCCTGGGTTGTTCCCGAGGATGAATGAGAACTCCTTCACCGTGGATCACCTCCACCCGAATCCTACCACGGCTGGGGTGGGGAGGACGCCGTGTGCGATCCCCGCCGGGCGCGAAGAGAGGGTCTTATAGAGCGAACTCGGCGGCGAGGAACGTGTGATCGGACGGCTTCTCCGCTTGCCGCGCCTCGCGATCGATCCAGGACCGAACCGACTTCCTCGCCAAGGGCGGCGTGGCCCAGATGTGGTCCACCCGCCACCCCACGTTTCGCTCGAACGCACCGCGCACGCGGTAGTCCCAGAACGTGAATTGCCCGCGCTCGCCCGGGTGGTGCTGGCGGAACACGTCCACGAACCCCCACTCCCGGACGCGCTCCAAGGCCGCCCGGGCCTCGGGGTGAAAGTCCACATGCTTCTGGAGGCGCTTCGGGTCATGAACGTCGATCTCCTCTGGGGCAACGTTGAAGTCCCCGCACCAGAGGAGGGGCTCCCGAGGCGAGAAGTGGCGGGCGAAGTAGTCCCTCATTCGCGCGAGCCATTCCAGCTTGTACGCGAAGAGGGGTGAGTCCACGGACTGGCCCTGGGGGACGTACGTGTTCACGATCGGGATCCCCTCCACCGTGGCCTGGATCAGGCGGGCCTCGTCCGCGGGGCCGCCATCGTCGAGCCCGTAGCGAACGTCCGTGGGCTCAGCCCGGCTGGCCAAGGCGACCCCGGCGTGGGCCTTCTGCCCGCGGAACACGACGTGGTAGCCCCTCTCCCGGAAGAACGCGGCCGGGAACTCGTGGTCCTGGACCTTTGTCTCCTGGAGGCAGAGGACGTCCGGCTGCTCCTGGGCGAGCCAGGCGGCGATGACGGGGAGCCGGGAGCGGATGGAGTTTGCGTTGAACGTGGCGACCTTGAACATCGGCCCCTCTACCCCTCGGCCCCTTCGGGTTGGACCAGGCGGCGGTAGAACTCCGGGCGGCGGTCGGCGAAAACGTCGTTCAGACGCGTGAGGTGCTTATCCCGCGCCTGAGCGGGGTCGATCTCCACCGCGCGCACCTCTTCCTGGTTCGGTGAGGCCTGGACGAGCACATCCCCATTGGGGGCCACGATCTGGGACAGGCCCGTGAAGTGGAGCGTCTCCCCGGTGCGCGCTTCGACCCCGATTCGGTTCGCGGTCACGGTGAACACGCGGTTCTCCATCGCCCGCACCCGCATCGTGAGCTGGGCAAGTCCGGGCATGACGAGGTTCGCGGGGTGGGCGATCAGCTCGGCTCCCTGGAGGGCGAGCGCGCGGGCCGCCTCGGGGAAGAAGTGGTCGTAGCACACGAGGAGTCCGACCCGCGCCCGGCCGATGTCGGCGACCGTGAACGGGAGATCCCCCGGGACGAAGAAGCGCTTCTCCTCGTAGAAGAGGTGGACTTTGCGGTAGAGGGCGACGAGGCCCGTGGGGCCGACGAGCACCGCGGAGTTGTAGGCACGGCCACCCGCCTGTTCGGCGAGCCCGGCCACGATGTGGCAGGTACTCTCCCGGGCGAGGGCGAGGAGGCGAGTTGTGGAGAGCCCCTTCGGCACCGGCTCCGCAAGCTCCACCGCCTCACGGACGGTGGCGAACTGGTAGCCGGTGCTGAATAGCTCCGGAAGGACCCACAGGTCGGCCCGCTCGCGGAGGAGGAGCTCCGTAACCCTGTCCAGGTTCCGCTTGACCTCCCCGAACTCCGGCGCAAACTGTACGTAGCCTACGCGCATGATGGGAACTCTACTCCTCTCCCCGCGTACCTCAACTTTCGTGTCTGTTCCCGCGGGCTGGCCTTCAGTACGGGATCGGGCTGATCCGGTTCAATTTCTCCAGACGGTGGATGGCCCGCACCTGGCGTACGGTGCCGGACAGGCCGCGCACGACGAGGCTGTCCGTGGTCGCCCCGCCGCCGGAGTACTTCACACCCCGCAGGAGCTCCCCGTCCGTGATCCCGGTGGCGGCGAAGCACACGTCGTCCGAGGCCACGAGGTCATCCATGGTCAACGTGCGGTCGAAATCGAACCCCATCTCCCGGCCCCGACGGAGTTCGTCCGCGGTGCGGGCCACGAGCCGTCCCTGGATCTCCCCCCCCATCGCCCGCAGGGCGCACGCCGCCAGTACCCCCTCCGGCGTCCCGCCGATCCCAAGGAGGACGTCGATCCCCGATTCCGGCCATGCCGTCATGAGCGCTGCCGCCACGTCGCCATCCGGGATGAGCCGGATCCGGGCGCGCAGGCGGCGCACCTGCGCGATGAGCTCCTCGTGCCGCGGCCGGTCGAGGATGATCACGGTGAGGTCCTCGACCCGGTCTCCCTTGGCGCGCGCGATCGCCTGCAGGTTCGCCTCCACCGGGGCAGTGATGTCCACCCTCCCTTTCGCGTCCGGCCCCACCGCGATCTTGTTCATGTACACGAACGGGCCCGGGTCGAACATCGTCCCCCGGGGGGCGATCGCCACCGTGGAGATCGCGTTCAGGTTGCCGGTAGCGAGGGGACGGGTGCCATCGATGGGATCCACCGCGATGTCCACGGGGGGAGGATCACCTGTGCCGACCCGTTCTCCGTTGTAGAGCATGGGGGCCTCGTCCTTCTCCCCCTCTCCGATGACGACGACCCCGTCCATCGGGACGCTCGAGAGCATGAACCGCATCGCTTCGACAGCCGCCCGATCCGCGGCGGTCTTGTCGCCCCGGCCCATGAACCTCCCCGCGGCCAGGGCGGCGGCCTCCGTCACCCGGACCAGTTCGAGGGCCAAGTTGCGCGTGGGCGTGGTCACGATGGTCTCACCCTGCCACTGTAGCGGCCTCCCCTCCTCCCGCCAACCACGGATCAGCGGGCATCCCAGGTGACGATCGCCAGGTCCTCCGCGCCGGGGACCAGGGACTCCACCCGGGACGAGACCGGCCAGCGTACGGTGCTCCGGGGGTCGTGGTGGAGGCGGAGGACCGGCCGGAGCTGGAGGCGCCCCGCGGCGTCCACCTCCCACATCCCGGCCCCCGACGGGGGACCGATCGGGATCCCCGGTTCGGCCGCAGGGGGATCGTGGATCTCCTCGATCCAGAACAGGACCACCGGCGCCACCGCCGGGTCGCTCATGTCGAGGAGCTGGAAGTCGTACCCCCAACCGGGGTTGAGGACGAGGAGCCGGCGGCCCTCGCTCGTGTCGTAGCCCACCACGACCGCGTAGTGGTTGGGGAGGATCCCCCCGATCCCTTGCCAGTCGAACAGGATCACGTGCGGGACCCCTCGGCGCACCAGGTCCACCGATCGCGCGAAGACCGCGCCAGGATCCCCGTCCATGGTCCTCATCGTCGCCCCGCCCGGGCAGCGGGCGGTGACGTACGCCTCGAGGCCGGGGACGAACGACCACGGCCAGGTGAGCCCCTGGCGGACGCCCCCCCAGAGAAGTGTGACCGTCCCCATCCGCCCGTGGATCTCGCCGATCGCCCCAGCCGGATCGTCCCCCACGAACCGGTACCCGTAGCGGCGGTCGTAGTGCGCAAGGAGGATCCGCGCCGCCTCTGGTCCGCACCCGGCCGGGATGGGAGCGCCTTCTCCGGCAGAAAGCCACGTTGGCCCGAACGGAGGCGTCCCCGTGAGGATCATCCGTTCTGGGATTGGGGCCGCACTGGTCAGGGCTGTCCCCAACCCGGCGAGGGCGATAAACGCCACGATGCGCGCCAGTTTTCTCATCGCGCTCTCATTCTGGGATGACCGGGCCCACCGCTAGGGGCGCAGGCCCTGTCGCTGTTTTTCCGCGTACAACTGGGCGTCGGCGGCCTCGAGGAGGTCGCGGATCGTACACGGATGGTCGGGGGTCCAGGTGGCCCACCCCATGTCCAATGCGATCGGGAGCTTCGGCAGGTGCTCACGGTTCCATAGCTCGACCGCGGTTCGCAGCCGCTGCGCCACGGCCTCCACCGGGCCCGCTGTCTCGGGGAGGACGATCAGGAACTCATCCCCCCCGTACCGCACGACCCAATCGCTCTCGCGTAGCGTCCGGCGGATGAGCTGAGCGATGGCCTGCAGAACATCATCCCCCCGCGCATGTCCCAGTTGGTCGTTCACCCGCTTGAACCCCCGCAGGTCGGTCAGGAGGAGGGTGAACGACCTCTTGTAGCGCTGGGACCTCTTCAGCTCTGTGTGGATGGTCTCGTCGAAGTAGTGCCGGTTGAGAAGCCCGGTCAAGGGGTCGTGCATCGCCTTCTCCCGCAGGAGCTCTTCGGTTTGAACCTGGTCGCTGATGTCGAGGACGTCCAGCAAGTGGGCCTGGCGGTCCAGGCACTGCAGGGTGTAAGAGCGCACGAGGAGCCACATCGTGCTTGAGTCCTTGCGCACGCCGCGCGCCCTCACGCCTGTCCGCTGGACCTCCCCCGTCGGGTGAAGGACCGTGGCCCGCTCATCGGGATGGATGAGCTGCCACCACGGGCGCAGGGAGAGGAGCTCTTCCCGTGAATAGCCGAATAGCTCCACAATCCGTCCGTTCACGTAGGAGAGGCTGTCCCCATCCGTCACCAGGAATCCAGCCATGCAGTGCTCGGCGAGGATGCGGAGCAGGGATTCGTCGGGGTCACAGCGGGCCTCGGTGCGGGAGAGGGAGATGGCCGCCATCCGTGCCAGTTCCCCAAGGGAGCGGAGCGTGGCTGGGGTGGGGCGAGATCCGTCGCGGGGGTCATCCACCGAGATCGCCCCGAGGATCTGCCCCTCGAGTTCAAGCGGGGTGAGGAGGAGGTCGTCCTGGTGCCAGCCTCCCGGGACGATGAACCGGCGGCGGCTCTTCACGGCGGGGGCCACCTCCGCTGCGGCCGCTCCGGCGGGGATGTAGTAGGAGGCGCAGGTCCGGTAGGAGGGAGGGAAGCGGGAGGCAGTAACGGTTCCGTCCTGCTCGATGAAGCGGTGCAGCAGGGCCTCGTCCTCGGGGGCGAGCCCGCGCGCGGCGTACGCCACAACGCGGGAGGCCTCCCCCGCTTGGGTCAGGGGGGGATCGTAGGCACTGACCACGACCCGGCGAAACGGGGTCTGCCGCAGTGCGAGATCGGCGATCGACTCCAGGATGGCCCCGCGCGCCTTCTCCGCACGATCCCCTGCGGAGTGCAGTTGAGAACGCTCTGAACCCGGTGGCACCTCGCCCACAGCGAGATGAAGTTTAGTGCGGGATAGAGGAACGCGTCAACTTTCAACGGGGTCAAGGAGAGAACTTCTTTCCAGTTCCGCACAACGCCCCTTGGCCCGATGGGAGACAAGTGTCCAATCGGAGATTGAACCGATTCCTTTTGGGCCAGGTCGCCCCCGCCTAAGGTCAAGGGAAGCCCACAGAGGGGGTGCTGCGGTGGAACTGCACGAATGGTTGTCGGTATACCAAGCGGCGAGCGCGACAGCGGCTAACAAGGAGCGCACGTACTGGAATCTGGCCGGGACGTGTCTTGTTGCGAGCGTCCTCCTCCTCATCCTGGGCGTCGTGCTCGGGATCGCCGTTGTCGAGGACGCCTACAACGGCTACGTTGCGACCACAGCCCTCCAGTGCCTGACCACGGTGGTGGCGGGGTTTGGGGTCTTGATCAGCACCTACTGGCTCGCCCTCCAGCACCGGATGTCCCGTGAGGTTGCCCACTGGCAGGGGCTCCTCAGGCAGCTGGAGGGGGAGTTCGCCGGGGCGGAGTTCTACCGCAGCAGCTTCCGGCTCCTTATCGGGCAGCCGGTCCGTAGCCCCCGGATCACCCCGCACTTCGACGAGTGGTACCCGGGGGTCACCCGCCTGGGCTGGTTCTCCCGCGCCCTGGCCGGCCTGACCACGGTCCTTCTCCCGACGGCGTTCCTGGTGGCGTGGATCGCGCTCGCGATCCTGCCATGGGTCATCCCCTAGCCCGGGCCTGGGTCACGGGCCGTCCCAGCCGAAGCGGGCGAGGTCGGTCCGCCCATCGGGGCCGAACGCCACGCCCTCCTGTTCGAGGAGGCGCTGCTGCTCTTCACCCAGGCGGCACATCCCGTCGGCACTCACCACCCTCTGCCACGGGACGGGCGGCTCCCTCCCCCCGCGCAGGGCGGCGAGGGCGTATCCCACCGTGCGCGCCCCACACCCAGCCCACGCCCCGATGTCCCCGTACGTCGCCACCTTGCCCGGCGGGATGCGGCGGATGAGATCATAGATCCTTGCGTAGAGCTCGCTCACATGTCTCCCCGCGGGCGCGTCAGGGGCTGATGATCTCCGCCTCGAGGAAGTCGGCCACGGCTTCCGGGTCGAGTGGGAGGACCTCGGTCCCGTCCGGGACGCGCACCGGGCGATCCGAGATCACGGCCAGCACCGGGATCCGCCCGGCGAGGGGCTCCCCGGACCGGTAGACCTCGATCTTCGGATAGTCCGAGGTCTTGAACCCTTCAAGGAGGACGAGGTCGAGGTCCGCCATGTACCGGTCGAGGTACTCCTCGAGCGGCGTGCCCTCGTGGTCCCAGAACAAGGCCCCGTGGAGGTCGGAGTAGAGGAGGACGCGCTCCGCTCCCGCCTCGCGGTGGAGCTGGGTGTCCTTTCCAGGATGGTCCGGCTCCACGTCCGGGGCGACGTGCTTCGCTGTCCCCACGCGGTGTCCACGCTCGATGAGGACCGGAATGAGATCCCGGAGGAACGTCGTCTTCCCCGCTCCCTTGTGCCCGATGACCGCCACAACCTTCACCTCGACCTCCTCCCGCGGAGGATTTTCGATCGTCCCCTTGTTCCGTGCAACTCAGGCCCGATCGTTCTTCGCTGGCAGGGGGGCTACGGCCACCGCCCGCGCTCGGCCAGGGCGAGGATCTTCCGGTCGAGCTGGGAGAGCGGGCGCGCCTGCGGGTCCTCGCCCGGACCCTCCCCACTGGCCTCGTACACAGCGACCGTGAGCCGTTTGTGGGTGAAGGCATGCTTCACCGTACCCACTGCCCGCGGATCCTGAACCTCGTACCGGGAGAGGAGCGCGCCCAACCCGTCCGGCCCCTCAGCGAGCGGGAACCCCCACAGGCCGCCGAGGGCCTGCCCATCACGCTTCTCCAGGACGTACCCCTGCGGCGTGCGCAGGACGAGGGCCGTCGCCGAGACCGCCCTCTGCCTCCGTGCCCGGGGAGCGGGGTACCGCCCCGCGTCGCTCTTCCCCGCGCAGGACCCCGCCACGGGGCAGGAGACGCAACGGGGATCCTTCGGCGTGCACACGGTCGCCCCGAGCTCCATCATCGCCTGATTCCACGAACCAGGATCCTCCGGAACGAGGAGCCCCTCCGCCGTAGCCCGCAGCCACCGTGGGCTCGGCTCCTCCGCGGCGAACAAGCGTGCAACCACCCGTCGCACGTTCCCATCCACTGCTGCGACCGGTTCCCCGAACGCGATCGAGGCCACCGCTGCCGCGGTGTAGGGCCCGACCCCGGGGAGGTCGGCGAGGCCCGCTGCCGTCCGGGGGAGGCCGGTCCCCGCGACCTCTTGGGCCAGTCGGTGGAGGCTCCGCGCCCGCCGGTAGTAACCCGCTCCCGCCCAGGCCCGCAGCACATCTTCCTCCGCTGCCCGGGCGAGAGCACCCAGGTTGGGGAACTCCGCCATGAACCGGGCGTAGTATCCGAGCGCCTGCTCGGCCCGCGTCTGCTGGAGGAGGATCTCCGAGACGAGGATCGCGTACGGATCACGGGTCCTTCGCCAGGGGAGGTCCCGTGCGTTTTGCCTGAACCAGGCGAGGAGGGGTGCCCTCACCTCCTTCCCGTTGAGGTGCCCAACCATGGCGGAAAGCCTACGTCGGGGCCGCCCTCCCGACCACCCGGGCTGGCTCTTGGCCCCGGTCGAGGGGCACGCTACCATCCATCGCAAGGAGGCGCGATGGATGACCAGCGGACCAAGGTGACGATCCCCGAGCTGCGGGCGATGGTGGAGCGGGGGGAGAAGATCACGTTTCTCACCGCCTACGACTACCCGACAGCCTTGCTCGAGGACCGGGCGGGGATGGACATGATCCTCGTCGGCGACTCCGGGGCGATGTGCCTGCTTGGGCACAGGACGACCCTCCCCGCGACGATGGAGTTCATGGTCACGATCACCGCCGCCGTGAGCCGGGCCGCCGCGCGGGCGTTCGTGGTGGGCGACATGCCGTACATGTCCTACCAGCCCTCGAATGAGGTCGCGATCGTGAACGCCGGCCGGTTCATCTCCGAGGGCGGGGCCGACGCGGTCAAGCTCGAGGGCGGGGCGCGGATGGCGGAGCGGGTGGAGGCGATCGTGAAGGCGGGGATCCCGGTGATGGGGCACATCGGCCTCACCCCCCAGGCGGCGAGCGCGATCGGCGGGCTCAAGTCCCAGGGCCGGAGCGCGGCTACCGCCAAGGCGTTGATCGAGGACGCCAAGTGTCTGGAGGAGGCCGGTGCGTTCTCGATCCTCTTGGAGGCGATCCCGGCCAAGGTCGCCGAGGTCATCACCGGGCGGGCGAAGGTGCCGATCCTCTCCATCGGCTCCGGGCCGGCCTGTCACGGGCAGCTCCTGATCGTCCACGACATCTTGGGGCTCTTTGAGGCGTTCACCCCGAAGTTCGTGAAGAAGTACGCCGACGTGTCGGCGGTGATGCTCGGGGCGTTCCAGGCCTACATCAAGGACGTGAAGGACGGCGTCTTCCCCGGCCGCGAGCACACCTACACCATCCCGAAGGAGGAATGGGAAGCCCTGCGTGGGCTATTGGAGGCGTGAGCCACTGCCTGCCGGGGCAAGGTTCATGCTGCAAGGGCGGGGCGAGGAGGTTATCGTGAAGAGTGCTATGAGAGGGAGACCCTGTTTTGGGAGGCGGGGTGGCTCTACCGTGAGGGATGGATCTGCAAAATCTCATCTGCCGATGCTGGCCTATAGGGACTGGGGGAGGAAATGCAGGACACGGTAGTCGGCCAGATCTTCTTCTCGGACAACCTTGGAGTGCTCAAGATGCTTTCATCAGCATCCGTTGACTTGATCTACATCGACCCTCCGTTCAACACGGGCAAAGTTCAGCAGAGGACCCAACTGAGGACTGTTCGTGCAATAGACGGTGAACGCGTGGGGTTCCAGGGCCACCGTTACCGGACAATTGCTCTGCAAACGAAACGATTCTCCGATGTATTCGATGACTATCTTGGTTTTCTGGAACCGCGCCTTCTCGAAGCTCGGCGTGTATTGGCCCCGCACGGCTCGTTCTACTTTCACATCGACTACCGAGAAGTGCATTACTGCAAGGTCTTGCTTGATTCAATTTTTGGTCGCGACGCCTTCCTTAACGAGATAATCTGGGCCTATGACTATGGCGGAAGACCAAAGAACCGATGGCCTCCGAAGCACGACGATATCTTGTTCTATGTAAAAGACCCAACTAACTATGTCTTCAATAGAGATGAAATTGAGCGCATCCCGTATCTGGCACCTGGCCTGGTTGGTCCAGCAAAGGCAGCCCGAGGCAAACTTCCAACCGACGTATGGTGGCACACGATTGTTCCCACGAACAGTTCAGAGAAGACAGGCTATCCCACACAGAAACCCCTTGGAATCATACGGCGTATCATCCAGGCATCCTCAAGGCCAGGCGATCTGGTCCTCGACTTCTTCGCTGGGAGCGGGACCACGGGTGTCGCGGCCCTCGAGCTTGGCCGGCGGTTTGTCCTTGTGGATAACAACCCCGAAGCTCTTACGGTCATGGCCAAGCGGTTCGATGGCGTAGACCGAATCGAATGGGTGGGTTTCGATCCTCAACTGCACCGTGGGCAGAAATGCCAGCCGACCCTGTTCTCAGCTCCACCTCCTTCACAGGGACATCCAGATGTGCCCTGAGATCACGGATGCTGATGTTCTGTTGCTCGCTTCGATCGCAAGTGCGCTCAAACCTGATTACACTCGCGAGGGAACAAAGGACCCCTGGGCTGGAAGTCCCTTCGCCTGGATTCGAGCGCGGCCCTCTCGTCAGATCGGGAAGATTGGAGAACAGCTTGTGGCGGGCTGGTGCGCAGCAAAAGGTCTCGATGTTACAGCCACCCATGATCGAGAAGCTGACCGGGTTATCGCTGGACAGCGGGTAGAGATCAAGTTTTCGACGCTGTGGGAAACTGGTGTCTACAAGTTCCAGCAAATTCGTGATCAGAACTATGATTTCGCTGTATGTTTGGGTGTGTCCCCGTTCGAAGCACACTGTTGGGTCATCTCGAAGAAGGCACTGAGGGAACACGTAATTGGACATACTCCCCAACACCGCGGTAGATCCGGTACAGACACGTTCTGGATCAGCGTGCGTCCGGCAAGTCCTCCGGAATGGATGTTGCCTCTAGGAGGGACTTTGGGCGCGGCCTACCGGATCATGCGGAGATGGCAGATGAAAAAACGCTGAATAGGGAGCGATAAGAATGCGAGCTAGAAAGGGACGTACCAACGGATTGCGTGATTCGGGAAAGGCGGTCACTGGTGGCGTGCCCTAGCGGTTGGGGGATGAGCGTCTGAACCTACACTGGTTCGGAAGCGCGGTGGAGGCGAGGGCGGTAACTGAGGGATGGCGGCAGGAGTACGATGAAAGGTGACCACACGCTAGATTAGCGGACCGGGCTCCTGTGCACCACACTCTTGAACTACTCAGCACTTCTAGATGAACTTATCAGTGGACCGCAGATGGAGGCATGCCCCTCGGGTCCTCTCGCTCGGGCTGGTGCACTTCCCAGGAGGGCATGGCCCTATCCGGCGCGATGAAAGCAGGTTACGCCTTCACGTACAGGTGGCGCTTGATGTCCTGTTTGGTCGACTTCTCGAACGGCTGGTCGACGATCTTGATGCAATCCTTGTCCCGCAGGCGCTTGAACGGGGCGAGGTTCCGCTGCGTTTCCCGGATCGCCTCCCACACCCGCACCTTCGCTTGGTCGGGAGTCTCGATCCCCTGTTTCTTCAGGACCTGCCAGTTCGGGTACACCATCGCTGCCACCATCGGCTCGCCCCGGCTTCGGTCCTCGTACACGAGGACCTCCTCCACCTCCGGGATCCGCAAGAACTCCCATTCCAGCTCCTCAGGGTGGACCTTCTTCCCGGACTCGAGCACGATGAGGTTCTTCTTCCGGCCCGCGAGGAACAACCGCCCCTCCACGTCGAGCTTCCCGATATCGCCCGTGCGGAACCAGCCGTCGGGCGTGAGCACCTCAGCCGTGCGCTCGGGGTTCTTGTAGTAGCCGAGCATCACGTTGGGGCCCCAGACGATGACCTCGCCGTACCCCTCGAGGTCGGGCTTGTCCACCTTCACCTTCACGCCGGGGAGCGGCCGCCCGACATTGCCAGGGATGGGCGTGAACGGATCGCTCATCGTGAGCACGGGCGCGGTCTCGGTGAGGCCGTAGCCCTCGATCATCCCCAGCCCCAGCCGCCGCAGGCCCGCCCCCACCTCGGCGGAGAGGGGGGCCCCGCCGGACACGAAGAACCGGAACTGGGGCCCGAGGAGCTTGTCCTTGAGGAGCTTCCCGACAAGGCGTGGCATGAAACGGTGCAGGATCCTGCGGACTGCGTTCCCCTCGATGTTCTCCAGGATCCGTCGGTACAGGGAGTGGTAGAGCTTGGGCACGCCGACGAGCACGGTCACCCCCACCCTCCGCGCGAGGGCGATGAGGTTCCGATAATCGTCGGTGTAGGTCACGGTCGCTCCCACCCACAGCGGGGCGAGGAGGGTCGTGGTGAGGCCGTAGATGTGGTACCAGGGGACGATCGTCACCAGGCTGTCCTCGGGCGTGAACTCAACCACCTTGAGGAACGCCTCGATGTTGGAGGTGATGTTGCGATGGCAGAGCATGACGCCCTTGGCGTCGTCGGTGGTGCCGGATGTGTACATGAGGACGGCGAGGTCTTCGCAGTCGGGATGCGCATCGGGAACCGCGGCTTCGCGGTCGGGGAGGACATCCCACAGGGAAACTGCGCCGAGGGCGACGTCCACCGAGATCACCTCGTTCAGGGACGGAACCGACTGGGTGAGGGGGGTGAACTCGTGGTAGCGCTGAGGAGAGCAGAAGAGGAGTTTCGCTTCGCACTCGGTGAGCAGCCGCGCCACCTCGCCCGGCTGGAGCCCAGCGTCCATCGGCACCGCCACCGCCCCCAGCCGTTGCACGGCGAAGAACGCGACCGCCCATCCCACCGACGGTTTTGAGATCAGCCCCACGCGGTCGCCCGCGCCGATCCCCTGCCCGGAAAGCCACACCGCCAGCTTCCCCGACAGATCCCACAGCTCGCGGTACGTGGCGTCCTGGAATTGCTGAACACCGCCCCGGGTCACAGGGACCCGCACCGCTACCCGTCGCCCATGTTGCTGCACAGAACGTGCCAGGAACTCCGGTATGGTCATGTGACGCTTGAACCGCGTCGCCATCTCTATCCTCCTCGATCGGCTTGAAGGATCAAAGCGTGCGAGTATACCACTCCGCGGCTAGGGCAGCCAACGCCCCTTCCGCGGCTGCGATCACGGCTTGGGCCCGCCGCCCGGCGGGATCGCGCACGTCCCCCGCTGCGAACAGGCCGGGGCGCGAGGTGGCCATGAGGGAGTCGGTGGTCACGTAGCCGGCTTGGCTCAGCTCCACAACGCCGCGGAGCCAGTCCGTGTTCGGCTTCCACCCGATCTTGACGAATACCCCGTCCACGGGGAGCTCGCGCTTTTTGCCCGTGGCGAGGTCTCGTAGGACGACCGACTCCACCTTCCCCTCACCGCGCACCTCGTCCACAGCCACGTTCCACAGCACCTCCACGTTCGGCTGAGCCAGGACCTGCTCGCGGAGGGCCGCCTTGGCGCGGATGGCGTGGGGATCGGTTTGGGGATGGCGGACGGCGAGGTACACCTTGGAGCAGAGGTGGGAGAGGACAAGAGCTTCGGTGAGGCCACCGTCGCCCGCCCCCACGACGAGGACGTCCTTGCCCCGGAAGAAGAACCCGTCGCAGATCGCGCAGTAGGAGACGCCGCGCCCGACGCGTTCCGTAGCTCCTGGGGCGGGGAGCTCCTTGGGATGGGCACCCGTGGCCGCGATCACCGCCCGCGCCTGCACCTCCCCATCGGAGGTCGCAAGGACCCATCCCCCACCGCGCCCGGTGAGCCCGGTGGCCATGGCGGCCTGGAACTGTGCCCCCAGCCGCTCCGCTTGAGCGCGCATCCTCTCTGCAAGCTCGATCCCGGGGATCGGCTCCGTGAACCCAGGGTAGTTCTCGATCGCGGGGGCCTCGAGCAGTTGGCCGCCGGGCACAGCCCTCTCCACGAGGAGGGTCGAGAGGCCAGCGCGTGGGGCATAGATTGCGGCGGAAAGCCCGGCTGGACCGCCTCCAACGATGACCACGTCCCATCGCCTGTCCATCGTCAAGAATGATACGCGGTGACCCGAGCGGCCCCCAAGGGCCGTCTCCCCCCTTGCTGTCCTCTCCCTCCTCGGCTACGGTGGGGGCGTGGACCCCACCGGGAACTCCTCCCCGACCCGCCGGGTGACCGCTGACGACCGCGGCCTCCTCCGGATTGAGTTCCCCTACGACCCTCGTCTCGTCGCGCTCGTGCGCGGGCTCCCCGGGCGGCAGTGGAACAATGGGGAGAAATACTGGACGGTGCCCACGGAGCACGTCGTGGCGACGGTCGAGCTCCTGGGCGCCGAGGGGTTCACGTTCGACGAGGAGACGCGCCGGCTGTACGAGGCCCGCCGTGGCGAGCTGGCCCAGCACCTCACCGTGTCCCAACTCAACCTCCAGGTCCGCGATGCTGTCCTGAAGGCGTTCCCTTCCCCACTGTGGGTGGTGGGGGAGGTGAGTGGGTTCAACCGGAACGCCCACAAGAAATGGGTCAGTTTCCAACTCGTGGAGCGCAAGCCGGGCGGCGAGGTCCTCGCCCAGGTGGAGGCCGTCTTGGCCCCCGAGGATCGCCAGCGCCTGGAAGCGAAGCTGCAGCGTGAAGGAGCCCCATTTCGGTTGGAGGACGAGGTCCAGGTGCGCGTCCTGGTGACGGTGGACCTCCACACGGAGTGGGGCCGGTACCAGGTCGCGGTGCGCGACCTCGATCTCGCCTACACCTTGGGTGAGGTCGCGCGCCGCCGCGAGGAGATCGTGCGCCGGCTCGCGGTCCAGGGCCTGATCGACCGCAACCGGGCGCTGCCGTTTCCGGAGCTCCCGCTGCGGATCGGCCTCGTGACGAGCCTCGGCTCGGATGCGGAATACGACGTGCTGCGCACGCTCCGGGAGTCGGGGTTCTCGTTCCAGGTCGTCGTCCATGGGGCGCGGGTCCAGGGCCCGAGCACGGAGGCATCGGTCCTCAACGCGCTCGACTGGTTCCGGGACCGCGCCCACGAGTTCGATGCTGTACTCATCTGCCGGGGCGGGGGCTCCCGCACCGACCTCGCGTGGTTCGACTCGGAAGCCCTCGGCCGGGCGGTGGCCACCTTCCCCCTGCCGGTGGTGGTGGGGATCGGCCATGAGGAGGACCGCTGTGTGCTGGACGAGGTGGGGTGGCGCCAGAAGACCCCCACTGCCGCCGCCCAGTTCATCGTGGAGCGGGTGCGGCAGGCCCTGAGCCGGGTCGAGGAGACTGCGGCCCACGCCCTCGGCCGGGCGCGGGTGCGGGTCGCGGAGGAGGACCAGGCCCACCGCCAGCGGGTGCAGCGGCTCGTCCGCGCGGCCACCGTTCGCGTGGGGGAGGAGGGGCGGGAGCTCGTCCACCGCGCACGGCGTCTCCGCCGCGGGGTGCGGGGGCGCCTGGAGGGGGCGCACCAGGATGTGCTGAGGTTCCGCCTTGCCCTCCCGAGGTCCACCGACGCCCTCCTCGGACGAACGGCCGCTCACCTCGATGACGTGGCGGGCCGGGTCGCGCGCGGGGCGAACCGCGACCTGTCCGCAGCCCGCCAATGGGTCTCCCAGGTCACCCTCCTCGTCCCCGCGCGGGCCCGGATGCGGCTCGTGTGGGCCGGGGAACGGTTGGAGGGACAGGCCCAGCGCCTCCATGCCCTCGACCCGCGGCGGGTCGTGGAGCGGGGGTACGCGATCGTGCGCCTGGCCGAGGGGCCGGTGGTCACCGATCCCCGTCAGGCCCCACCCCAGGCGCTCCTGCGGGTTCAGCTCAAGCGGGGGATCCTCCGCGCCCGCGCGGAGGGGGAAGAGGGAGGTGAGTGACAAGATGGCAAAAAAGGATCGCTCCTACAGCGAAGCCGTGGCCCGGCTCGATGAGATCCTCCGCCTGATCGAGGACGGGGACGTGGACATCGATGCCCTGTCCGGGCTCGTGGCGGAGGCGGCGGAGCTCGTGACCCTGTGCCGACAGAAGATCACGGCCGCGGAGATGCAGGTGCGGGAGATCACGGAGCGCCTGGAGCGCGAGGCAGCGGAGGCGGAGAAGGAAGGACCTCCGTCCGACGAACCCCCGTTCTAGCGGGAAACCCTGGTCCAGGGCCCGTCCTCCGTGGACCGGCGAGGGCCGCTGATCACGGCACTGTGAGGACCCGGACGAGGTTCGTCGTCCCCGGCTCGTGGAACGGGAGCCCGGCGGTGAAGACGACGCGGTCCCCCGGGGAAACCGCCCCTGCCTCCCGCGCCGCAGTGAGGGAGCTATGGATGAGGTCCGCTTCGTCCCGCGCCGGGGGGATCTCCCGGGGGAGCACGCCCCACACGAGCCCTAGCCTCCGCGCCACGTCCCGGTGGGGCGTCGTGGCCACGATCGGGACGGAGGGGCGATGGGAGGCGACGAGGCGGGCCGTCCACCCGGAGGTGGTGGCGCACACGATCGCCTGCGCTCCGACCTCGGCCGCCACCCGCCCTGCCGCGCGGGCGATCGCCGCTGATACCTCCCCCACGAGGCCGCTCTCCAGCCCAGGGACGCGGATCGGCACGCCGCCCGACTCCGCGGCCTGAGCGGCCGCCGCCATCGCCTGCACCGCCGCCCGCGGGTGGTTCCCGACCGCCGTCTCCTCGGAGAGCATCACCGCATCCGCCCCGTCCCATACAGCGTTGGCCACGTCGGCGACCTCGGCCCGGGTCGGGACCGGGGCGTCCACCATCGACCGCAGCATCTGGGTCGCCACGATCACCGGTTTGGCCTGCGTGTTGCACAGGTCCACGAGCCACCGCTGCACGAGGGGGACCTGGTAGAGGTCCACCTCCACCCCGAGGTCGCCGCGGGCGACCATCGCTCCATCAGAAGCGGTCACGATCTCCTGCATTCGCCGCACCGCCTCGGCGAGCTCGACCTTGGCCAGCACCCACAGCCCTCGCCCCACGATCTTTCGTGCCTCCTCTAGCTCCTCGGGGCGCTGGACGAACGACAGGGCCACGCAGTCGAACCCCATCTCCCCCGCCCGGGCCAGGGACTCCCGATCGAACGGGGTGAGGGCGGGCAGGGACAGGGCGACCCCGGGGATGTTGACCCCCTTCCCCCCGTGGAGGAGGCCGCCCCGGATCACCCGGCACCGCACGCCCCCCCGCACCGGACCGACCACGGTGAGCTCGAGCATCCCGTCGGCGAGGAGGATCCTCACCCCGCTCGCGAGGCCGTCCACGGCCTGGGGATGGGTGACGGGGATCCCTCCCTCGCCGAGGACCACCTCCTCCCCCGGCGAGAGGGGGATCGGATCGGCCAGGGTTCCCACCCGCACCTTGGGCCCGCGCGTGTCGAGGAGGAGGGTCACCGTCCGCCCGACCGCAGCCGCCGCGGCCCGCACACGCTGTGCTAGAGAGGCATGGTCGTCGTGGTCACCGTAGGAGGTGTTGACGCGGGCGACGTCCACCCCAGCCGCGATCAGCGCGGCGAGGGTCTCCTCGTCGTGGGAGCGTGGGCCGATCGTGGCCACGATCTTCGTCCGCTTCATGCAAGCATCCAGCTTAGCGCCGGTCGCAGGGGGCGGCCAGTTGATGCCGGTCCCGAGAGCGGGTATCGTTCACAATGAACATGAGCCCAACCCTTGGGCGTGAACACCGCCTCCGCCGACGGCGGGATATCGCCCACGTGTTTCAACGCGGTCAACGCCTGGAAGCTCCTCTGTTCTCGTTCCGAATCCTCCGTAAGGAAGATCCGACGCCCCGGCTCCTCGTGGTCACGGGGCGGCGCTTGGGGGGGGCGGTGACGCGGAACCGCGTGAAGCGGGCGGTGCGGGAGGGGTTTCGCCTCCATCAGGAGGCGTTCGCCCACCTCGACACGGTGGTCATCCCCCGCCAAGCGGCCACGCGCCTGCGCCCCGGGGAGCTGAGTGAACGACTGGTTGAAGAGTTCCGGGAGGTGAGCAATGGCCAAAGAAACCCTCCTCACGAAAGAGGGCTACCAACAGAAGAAGGCTGAGCTCGAACAGCTCGAGCACCGCCTGTACCAGGAGATCCCGCAGCGGTTGAAGGAAGCGAAGGACCACGGCGGGGGCGATGTGCGGGAGAACAGGGAATACCTGTACCTGAAGCAGGAACAGGACATGATCGAGGCCGAGGCGCGTGCCCTGCGTGAGCTGCTCGAGACGGCGCGCATCATCACCGAGGACGACTTCCGCCCGGACGAGGTGGGGATCGGCGCCCGAGCGATCCTGGAGGACGTGGAGACCGGCAAGGTCGCGACCTACACCCTTGTCCCCCCGGCCGAGGTGGACCTCCTCCAGAACCGGATCGGGGTGGATTCCCCTGTCGGGCAAGCCCTCCAGACGTACAGCAAGGGGAAGATGATTACGGTCCAGACCCAGGGGAAGAAGATCAAGTACAAGATCCTGGGGATCGAGCGCCGTTGACGATGGCCACCCGCAGCTTGGGGGAAGGGATGCGCCGGAGAGCGGTCCACGGCGGGGATGCCCGTGGCCGAGGCTGACCTTCTCGCTTCGCGCCGGGAGAAGCTCGACCGCCTGCGGGCCCAGGGCATCACCCCCTATCCCTACCGCTATCCCCGTACCCACACCGTGGGCGAGGTGCGGGCGGCGTTCGGGTCCCTGGGCCCCCACCAGCGCACCGGGGCCGAGGTGAGCCTCGCCGGGCGACTCGTCGCCCTCCGCCGGATGGGGAAAGCGGCGTTCGGGAACGTCCTCGACCGGTCGGGGCGGATTCAGGTCTACGCCTCAACGGACGGGCTGGGTGCGGACGCGTACGGGCGGTTCGTGGACCTCGACCTCGGGGACATCGTGGGGATCTCCGGAGAGCCGTTCACGACCAAGACCGGGGAACTGACGGTGGACGTGCGGGAGTTCGCCCTCCTTGCCAAGTCCCTGCGGCCGCTTCCGGAGAAGTGGCATGGCCTCCGGGACGTCGAGACGCGGTACCGGCAGCGGGCGCTCGATTTCATCGCCAACGACGATGCCCGGCGGGCGATCGTGGTCCGGGCCACCACACTGCGCGCCTGCCGTGCCTACCTCGACCGGGAGGGGTTCCTCGAGGTGGAGACCCCGATCCTCCAGCCCATCTACGGCGGAGCTACGGCGCGGCCGTTCATCACCCACCACAACGCACTCGACCGCGACCTGTACCTGCGGGTGGCGCCGGAGCTCTACCTGAAACGGCTCCTCGTGGGGGGGCTGGAGAAGGTGTACGAGATCGGCCGCAACTTCCGCAACGAGGGGATCTCCTCGATGCACAACCCGGAATACACCGGGCTCGAGGCCTACGAGGCGTACGAGGATTACGAGCGGGCGATGGAGCTGGCGGAGGGGCTGGTCGAGGCCTGCCTCCTCGCCGTGGCTGGGGCGACCCGCATCACGTACCAGGGCCGGGAGGTGAACTTCACCCGGCCGTGGCGGCGGGCCTCGCTGCTTGAGCTGGTGGCCCAGGGGAGCGGCTGCGATGTGGAGAAGCCACTCCCCGAGCTCCTGGAGGAGATCGACCGGCGGGGGATCCCGATCCCGCCCCACCTGCGCCGCGGGCCCAAGGGGAAGGTGATCGAGCACCTCCTGGAGACGCAGGTTCAGGACCATTTGTGGGACCCGACGTTCGTCCTCGACTTCCCGCTCGACATCTCGCCGCTCGCCAAGCGGAAGCGGGGCCGGGACGACCTCGTGGAGCGGTTCGAGCTCTACTTCACCGGTCGCGAGGTCGCCAACGCCTTCTCGGAGCTGAATGACCCGGATGACCAGCGGGAGCGGTTTGCGATGCAGGAAGCGCTCCGCGCATCCGGCGATGAGGAGGCCCACCCCCTGGACGAGGACTTCCTGCGCGACCTGGAGCTCGGGATGCCCCCTGCGGCGGGGATCGGGTTCGGGATGGACCGGTTGGTGATGGTGCTCGCCGATGCCCCTTCGATCCGGGAGGTGCTGGCGTTCCCGCCCCTGCGATGACCGCGGCCCACGCTTTCCCGTTTCACCGGATCGGCCGCCGCCTCGACCGGTGGGCGGAGCGGGTGTGGGCGTGGGACGAGGGGTTGACGGAGGTCGTGAGTGCTTCGCGGATTCTGCGCCGCCTCGATCCCCTCCTCGTCGCGGCGACCTACCTCGGCTACGGCTACCTGTGGGGCGCGCTGGCTCTGGCCCTCATCGCGTTCGGGACGGAGGTGGACCAGGCGAACGTGCTCATCGGTCTGGGGGTGGTCATCACCTCGGTGTTCCTTTCCCAGATGATTAAATCCGTTTCCGGCCGGCCTCGGCCCCAGTTCTCGCGCCATGGTTTTCATCACCAATTCCTCACCGACGCCTCGTTCCCCTCCAACCACACCACCGCCGCGTTCGCGATGGCATACCTCGTCCTGCGGCTCTACCCGTGGTGGCCGAATGTCGTGGTGCTCTACATCATGGCGGCATTGATTGGCCTGTCGCGCGTGTACCTGCGGGAACATTTCCCGCTCGATGTCGTGGGGGGGGCGTTGCTCGGGACGTGCGTGGCCCACGGGCTCCTGCCCCTGTTCGCTCGGCTCGTGCAGTGACCGAAGGAGGGATGGCATGAACCCGTTGTACGCGGAGCGTATGAAAACGGCGCGCCGGTCGGTGATCCGGGAGCTCCTCAAGCTCACGGAGCAGCCGAATATCATCTCGTTCGCGGGTGGGCTCCCCGACCCGGACACGTTCCCGCGGGAGTTCCTCGCCCAGGTGGCCGCGGATGAGATCCGGAACAACCCAGGCAAGACCCTCCAGTACACGACCACGGAGGGCAAGCTCCCCCTCCGGGAGCCCCTGTCGCGATGGTTTGCGGAAGACGGGATGCGATTTTCTCCTGACCAGATCCTCATCACGAGCGCGTCGCAGCAAGGGCTGGACCTCGTCGCCAAGGTGTTCCTCGATCCAGGGGATGTGGTGTTGGTTGAGCTCCCCACCTACATCGGGGCGATCCAGGCGTTCGAGGCGATGCAGGCGAGGCTCGTCGGGGTGGAGCTGGAGGATGACGGGATGGACCTCGACCGTCTCTCCGCCGCGATCGCTGCCGCCCGGCGGGCTGGGCAGACCCCGAAGCTCATCTACGTTGTCCCCGATTTCCAAAACCCATCGGGGGTCACGTGGTCCGAGGAGAAGCGGCGCGGGCTGGTGGAGATCGCGAGCCGGGAGGACCTCGTGATCGTCGAGGACATGCCGTACCGCAAGCTCCGCTTCACGGGGGAGCCCGTGCCGTCTGTAGCATCGCTGGACCCTGAGGGGCGGGTGGTCGTGCTGTTCACGTTCTCCAAGGTCCTCGCCGCTGGCCTGCGGCTGGGGGCGCTGGCCGGGCCGCGGGAGATCTTGGAGAAGGTGGTGACGATGAAACAGGCCACCGACCTCTGTACCTCGTCCCTCACCCAGCGGCTCGCCGTCCGGTTCTTCCAGGACTACGACGTGGAGGGCCACATGCGCACGATCCGCGATCACTACCGGATGAAGTGCCACGCGATGCTCCGCGCCCTCGACCGCTACATGCCCCGCCGCGAGGGGATCTCATGGACGAAGCCCGAGGGGGGCCTGTTTCTGTGGGCGCGGTTCCCGGAGCAGTTGGACACGGAGCGGATGCTCCCCCGTGCCCTCGACCACAAGGTGGCGTACGTGATCGGGGCCCCGTTCTTCGTGGACGGCACGGGCCACAACACGATGCGCCTCTCGTTCTCCAGCGCCACGACGGAGCAGCTCGAGGAAGGGGTTCGCCGCCTCGGGCAGGTGGTGGAGGAGGAACTGGCGAGCCTTCGCTCGTCGCAGCGAGCGTAGGGGAGCGCACCCGCGGGACGAAGCCCGCGTCAGGGAGACTTCGGATCTCCCGCTTCACCCGGCCGAAACGGCCGCGGGTCCACGGGTGCGCCGAACTCCTCTTTGGCGATCTGCAGCAAGAGGTGGCGGTGGCACGGCTTGTCCTCGCCCTCGTAGCAGATGAGGAAGATATCGCGGGTCGTGGCGCGTTCCGCTAGCTCCTTGAGGCGCGCCAGGGCGCGGGGGTTCGCGCGGATCTGGGCGCGGAACCGCCGTTCGTAGTCGCTCTTCTCCCACGCGTAGTGGATCGCGCTCGGGTAGCCGCAGCCGGGGACGAACCCCGCCTTGAGCTCGCTGAACTCGTGGAAGAGCTCCTCCGCGGGGGCCAGGTCATCGTTCCCGCGGCCACGCATCACGAGCACCGTTTCCGCGCCGGGGGGGAGTTTTCCCTTCATGCTGAGGTAGGTCTGCCTCAGCGCCATGTCCTCAACCTCGCTGGCCCGGGCTCCTCTGGTTCCTCGTCAGGCGATCGCCCGTTCGGTTTCCTTATCGAAGATGTGCAGCCGCTCCATCATCGCCACGAACGTGAGGTCCTGGCCAGGCTCGATCTCCAGCCGGGGGTCGAGCTTGGCCACGATCTCATCGCCCGCGACGTCGGCGTAGATGATCTGTTCGTCACCAAGGGGCTCCCGGACCCGCACCTTGCCCGAGAACGTCCGGCCGGCCGTCTCCCCGTGCACCATCTCCGGGGTGCGGATGTCCTCCGGGCGGATGCCGAACACCACGTCCCGGCCCACGGAGGCCCGCAGCCCATCCGACGCCCTCTCCTCCGGGACGAGGAGCTTGAACCCCTTGCCCTGGACGTAGAGGCGCCCGTCCTCGGAGATGAGGCGCGCCTCGAGGAAGTTCATCGCTGGGGAGCCGATGAACCCTGCGACGAACATGTTCGCTGGGCGATCGTAGATCGTCTGCGGTTTGTCGTACTGCATGACGACGCCGTCCTTCATCACCGCCACCCGCTGCCCCAGGGTCATCGCCTCGACCTGGTCGTGGGTCACGTACACGGTGGTCGTCTTGAGGCGGAGGTGGAGCTCGGCGAGCTCGGCCCGCATCCGCACGCGCAGTTTGGCATCGAGGTTGGACAGGGGCTCATCGAACAGGAACACCTTGGGGTCGCGGACGATCGCCCGCCCGAGGGCGACCCGTTGCCGTTGCCCTCCCGACAGTTCGCGCGGCTTGGCCTTGAGCTTCTCCTTGATCCCGAGGAGTTCCGCTGCGGAGTGGACCCGCCGCTCGATCTCCTTCTTCGGGACCTTGCGGAGCTTGAGCCCGAACGCCATGTTGTTGTACACGTCCATGTGGGGGTAGAGAGCGTAGTTCTGGAACACCATCGCGATGTCGCGGTCCTTGGGGGGGACATCGTTCACGCGCCGCTCGCCGATGTAGATGTCCCCCGCCGTGATGTCCTCCAGGCCCGCCACCATGCGCAGGCTCGTCGTCTTCCCGCAGCCGGAGGGCCCGACGAGGACGACGAACTCGCCGTCGTGGACCTCGAGGGTCACCCGATCCACCGCCGTGAAGTTCCCGAACTTCTTCGTGACCTCGTTCAGCCGAACCTCAGCCATCCCTGCCCTCCTTCACGCGCCGCTTTTGGCGCGGACTGCGTCCAGCATAGCCATCCCCTGCCTGCGGCGCAACGTGTCATCCCCCGCTCAGGGGGGGGAAGAAGGTCACCACGTCGCCCGGGGAGAGGGGCGTCGCGAGGCCCTGATCGTGGACCACGTTCCGGCCGTTCACGAACACGTGGAGGTGGTCGCGGAGAGCATCGCCGGAGAAGAGGAGCGCCCCGAGCGAGGGCTCGCGTTCGGCCAGGGCGCGGAGGGCCTCGCCACACGTCGCCCCGCGCGGGAGGTCGAGCTCGATCTGGTCCGCCCCCGCTGCGGCGCGGAACTCCCCGAATAGCTTCACGGTGACCGTCACGCCCCGAGTATAAACGGTCCTACGGGCGGGTCCGACCGCGGATGAGCGCCCGCAGTGCCTGAAGCCGCTTCGAGATCCGGCCCTCCCATCCCACGTCCTTCGGGCGGTAGTACTCCCGGTCGCGCAGGCCCTCGGGGAGGCTCGGCATCGCCGCCACCCCCTGCGGCTCATCATGGGCGTAGCGGTACTCCTTCCCGTAGCCCACGTCCTTCATCGTCTCCGTGACCGGGTTGCGGAGGTGGAGGGGCACCGGCTCGTTGATCGTCTCCTCAACGTCGCGCTTCACCTCATGATGGGCGAGGTAGAGGGCGTTCGACTTCGGGGCCAGGGCGAGGTAGGCCGCCGCCTGGACGAGGGCCAGGGCGCACTCCGGCATTCCCACCTGCTCCACGGCCTGCGCTGCCGCCACGGTGAGGGGCAGCGCATTGGGATCCGCGAGCCCCACGTCCTCGCTCGCCATCCGCACCAGGCGCCGGGCGACGTAGCGCGGGTCCTCCCCGCTCTCCAGCATCCGCACCAGCCAGTAGAGGGCCGCGTCCACGTCGGAGTTCCGCACCGACTTGTGGAGGGCGGAGATCAGGTTGTAGTGCTCCTCCCCCGCCCGGTCGTAGCGGGGGGCCTTCTTCCCCACCGCCTCCGCCACCGCGGTGAGCGGGAGCTCCCCTTCCCCGAGCGCCGCCACCGCCGTTTCGAGCGCGGTGAGGAGCCGGCGTGCGTCGCCGTCGGCATGGCGGATGAGGAACTCGCCGGCCGCGGGCTCAAGCGAGACCCGACCGCCGTAGCCCCGCTCGTCGGCCAGTGCCCGTGCCAGAAGGACGCGCAGCTCGTCCGCGGACAGGGGCTCGAACAGGAACAGCTGGGCCCGGGAGAGGAGGGCGGACCGGAGGGCGAACGATGGGTTCTCGGTCGTGGCTCCGATGAACAGGATCGCCCCTTCCTCGAGGAACGGGAGGAGCACATCCTGCTGGGCGCGGTTCCAGCGATGAACCTCGTCCAGGAACAAAAGGTCCCTCTGCCCGGCGCGCCGCCACATGTCACGGGAGGAGAGGAGGGCCTCGCGGACCTCACTCACGGTGGCCAACGCCGCCGAGCGTTGGATGAACCGGGCCCCCCAGTGCGTGGCGATGAGCCGGCCGACCGTGGTCTTCCCCGTGCCCGGCGGCCCCCAGAACACGAGCGGGACGGCCACGCCCTCCTCGAGGAGGGCCCGCAAGGGCCCCCTCTCCCCGAGGAGGTGCCGCTGCCCCACCACCTCCCCCAGGTCGCGCGGCCGCAGCCGCTCCGCCAGGGGCGCCCGACCTTGCCACAGGCCTTCCATTCAGGCCCATTGTAGCACCTTGACGGAGCTGGCCCATCGCCCGTACCATACCGTCGCCAATCACCCCAGGTCAGCGTGGAGGTCGTTCCGTGGACTGGGGGCAGGGGGTCGTTAGCTCAGCCGGTAGAGCAGCGGACTCTTAATCCGCGGGCCGGGGGTTCGAATCCTCCACGACCCACCCGATAGCGAGTTACGCCGTCGCATCCACTCCCGGGAAGTCCGCGACGTGCGGCGGGGGCAGGGGGTCGTTAGCTCAGTCGGTAGAGCACCGGCCTTTTAAGCCGGGAGTCGCAGGTTCGAATCCTGCACGACCCACAACGGCCGTGAGGGCCGGCTTGGCGGGGGAGGGCCGGACCGATAGACTTACCGCAAGCGCCTGTCCCCGTCGTCCAGTGGCCTAGGATACCGGGCTTTCAATCCGGAAACGGGGGTTCGAATCCCCCCGGGGACACCACCGCGCCCCCGCCGCAGCCCGCTACGGCGAGGGCGAGCCCTGGAGGAGCTGGGCGAGGACCACCCCGTCCTGTGTGCGGTGCTCGATCTTGAACCCCCGATGTTGGAAGATCGCGATCATCCGCACGTTGTCCGGCGTTGTCTCCGCTGTCACCACCTGCACGCCCCAGGTGCGGGCGATCTCCAGGCAGTAGTCGGTCAGTAGCCCCCCCAGCCCCTGGTTCTGCCACGGGTCGGCCACGAACACCGCATACTCGGCGGTGGTGGGGTCCGGGCCCACGACGAGCCGTCCCACCCCGACGATCCTCTTCCTCCCCCCATCCTCGATCTCGGCCACGATCGCCATCTCCCGATCGTAGTCGATGAAGCAGAACGGGATCGCCATCTGGTGCGTGGACTCCTTGAACAGGTACCGGAACCGGAACCGGATTGATTCCCGCGACGAGACGGCGAGCATCTCGTGCCAGAGGGGTTCATCCTCGGGGCGGATCGGCCGCAGGAGGACCTTGGTCCCGTTGCGAAGGGAGGCCTGGCGGGTGTAGCCCTCGGGGTAGGGGCGGATCGCGAGGTGGGAATAAGGGCGGGGCGGGTTCTTGAGCGCCTCCTGGTCCACAACAATCCGTGCGTCCACGGCCACCACCTCATCGGACGAGGCGACGAGGGGGTTGATGTCGAGCTCCTTGATCTCCGGGTAGTCGGCGATGAGGTACGAGACGCGCATGATCGTCTCTATGAGGAGATCGATGTCCGCGCCGGGCCGGCCGCGGTACCCCTCGATGAGGGGCCAGCTCTGGAGCGACTCCAGCCGCCGTCGGGTGAGACGTTCGTTCAAGGGGGGGAGCGCCAGCGCTGTGTCCTTGTACACCTCAGCGGCGATGCCCCCCATCCCCATCATGAGCACGGCCCCGAACGTGGGATCCTTCTTCGCCCCCACGAGGAGCTCGAACCCCCGGGAGGTATCGATCATCCGCTGAACGGTGACCCCCTCCAGGCGCGCCTCAGGCCGGCGTGCGCGCACCGCATCCAGTATCCGCGCGAACGACGCGCGCACCTCGTCGTCGGAGTGAAGCCCCAACGCCACCCCCCCGACGTCGGTCTTGTGGGTGATGTCCGGGGACAGGATCTTCAGCACGACCGGGTAGCCAGTCTTGTTCGCCGCGGCCACCGCCTCGTCCGCGGTGCGGGCGATGAGGGGCCGCACCACCGGGATCCCGTAGGCCGCCAGGACCTCCTTCGAGTCCGCCTCGGACAGGATCTCCGCCTTCCTGAGGAGGGGGACGACCTGGGTGCGGATCGTTGCCTGGTCGAGGGGGAACCGGACCGGGATCTCCCGCGGGGTCTCGTAGAGGAGCTCCAGGTTCCGCGCGTAGTCCACGAGGTGCATGAACGCCTCCACCGCCTGGTCGGGGGTGGCGTAGGTGGGGACGCCAGCCCGATTGAAGAGCTCCACGCCCTCGCGCATGAGCCGTCCCCCCATCCACGCCGCGAGGACCGGCTTGGGGGACTTCGTCGCGATCGCGCTCACCTCGCGGGCGGTGGTGGTGGGATCGGTCACCGCCTGCGGGGCGAGGATCGCGATCACCGCATCCACGTTCGGGTCAGCGAGGAGGATCTCCAGCGCCGCCGCATACCGCTCCGGCGGGGCGTCCCCCAGCACGTCCACCGGGTTCCCATGGGACCAGAACCGGGGGAGGAGCTCGTTCAGCTTGGCGAGCGTCTCCGCGGCGAGGGGGGCGAGGGTCCCCCCCCGGGCGATGAGGGCGTCGGTGGCCATCACCCCCGGCCCCCCGGCGTTGGTGAGGATCGCCAGCCGCGACCCACTGGGCGGGCGGATCCGCGCCAGGAGCTCGGCGGAGTCGAACAGGTCCCCGATCTCGTACACGCGGACCATCCCCGCCCGCCGGAACGCGGCGTCGTACACCGCGTCTTCCCCGGCCATCGCCCCGGTGTGGGAGCTCGCCGCCTTCGCCGACTCGGCGAACCGGCCCGCCTTGTACACGAGGATCGGCTTCGAGCGCGCGAACGCTCGCGATGCGGACATGAACCTGCGTGCCTCGGTCACGGATTCGATGTAGAGGAGGATCGAACGCGTCCGCTCGTCTTCCCCGAAGTAGTCAATCAGGTCGCCGAAGTCCACGTCGATCATGTTCCCCACCGACACGAAGTAGGAGAACCCGATCCCTTCCTCCACCGCCCAGTCGAGGATCGAGGTGCACAGCGCCCCTGATTGCGAGATGAACGCCACGTTCCCGTCTGCGGGATGTCCCGCCGCGAACGTCGCGTTCATCCCGATGCGGGGGACGATGATCCCGAGGCAGTTGGGCCCGATGATCCTCATCCCCTCGAACTCGGCGGCGGCGGCCTTCACCTCGGCCTCCAGCGCCTTCCCCTCCGCCCCCGTCTCGCGGAACCCGGCGGAGAGGATGACGAGCCCGCGGATCCCCTGCGCCCCGCAATCCCGCACCAGGCCTGGCACCGTGGTCGCGGGGGTGCAGATCACGGCGAGGTCCGGCGTGCGCGGCAGCGCGGCGACGTCGGGGTAGCTCTGGATGCCCTGGACCGACTCCCGCTTCGGGTTCACGGGGTACACGACGCCGTTGAAGGAAGCGTTGATCATGTTACGCAGAACGCTATGGCCCACCGTGCCCGGGTTGCTGCTCGCCCCGATCACGGCCACCCGGTGGGGGTTGAAGATCTTGTCGAGATTGCGAATGCTCACTGGCAATACCTCCATCCCCATTATAGGATGGGATCCTGCGGGGAGCCATGAGCGATGACGACCGACTGAAGCGGGAAGCGGCTCAGAGGGCGGTGGAGCTCGTCCGGTCGGGGATGATCCTCGGCCTCGGGCACGGGACAACCGCCCACCACGCCCTGGTCAGGATCGGTGAGCTCCTCCGCTCCGGCGCGCTGCGGGACATCGCTGGCGTCCCCTGCTCGACCCAGGTCGAGCGGGAGGCGCGCAAGCTGGGGATCCCCGTCACCACGCTCGATGAGCATCCCACCCTCGACCTCACGATCGATGGGGCGGACGAGGTGGATCCCCACCTGAACCTGATCAAGGGCGGTGGGGGGGCGCTCCTCCGGGAGAAGGTCGTCGCCCAGGCGAGTCGGCGGGAGGCGATCGTGGTGGACAAGGGGAAGCTCTCCCCCGCCCTCGGGACGCGGTCCCCGCTCCCGGTGGAGGTCATCCCGTTCGGGTGGGCCACGCACATCCCGTACTTGGAGTCCCGCGGGGCCGCGGTCGCGCTGCGCCGTGCTCCCGAGGGGGAGCCGTTCCGAACCGACCAGGGGAACTTCATCCTCGATTGTTGGTTCGGGCCCATCCGCGACCCCCATGCCCTCGCCCGCGGGCTCGAGGCGCGGGCGGGGATCGTCGCCCATGGCCTGTTCCTTGGCCTCGCCACTGACCTCTTCGTGGCCGGTCCGGAGGGGGTACGCCACCTCCGGAGGGCTACCTGAATCGCTGTGCCGGGTGTCGGTTCCCCGGTTTTCGGCTACCCTTCGCCCGTGGACAGGACCTTTTCCCGGGTGGAGGAGGCGGAGGCCGAGCTGCGGCGGCTGGAGGAGGAGCTCTCCCAGCCAGGGGTGGTCTCCCGCCCCGACTTCGCTGACCTCTCCCGCCGCTATGCCCGCCTGCGCGAGATCGTCGCCAAGGGCGAGGACCTGCGACGGCTCCTCGGCTCGATCGCCGAGGAGGAGGAGCTCCTCCGCGACGAGGCGGACGACGCCCTGCGCGAGGACCTGCGGCGGGAACTGGAGCGCGATCGGGCGAAGGCCGAAGCTCTGTCCCAGGAACTCCTCCGCCTGTTCCTCCCCGAGAGCCCGAGCGACCGCAAGAACGCGATCGTGGAGATCCGGGGCGGGGCGGGAGGGGAGGAGGCGGCCCTGTTCGCGGCGGAGCTCTTCCGCATGTACAGCCGGTACGCGGAGCGGAAGGGGTTCACCGTGCGCGTGATGGACACCCACCCCACCCCCCTGGGGGGGATGAAGCAGGTCGTGTTCGCGGTCGAGGGGGAGGGAGCGTATGGCCGGCTCCGCTATGAGTCCGGTGTGCACCGCGTGCAGCGCGTCCCGGAGACGGAGGCGAGCGGCCGCATCCACACCTCCACCGCCACCGTGGCTGTCCTCCCCGAGGCGGAGGAGGTCGAGGTCGAGATCCGTCCTGAGGACCTGAAGATGGACACGTACCGCGCCAGTGGCCCCGGCGGCCAGCACATGCAGAAGAACGAGACCGCGGTCCGTATCACCCACCTCCCGACGGGGATTGTCGTTTCCTGTCAGGATGAGCGAAGTCAGCACCGGAACCGCGAGCTCGCCCTGCGGGTCCTGCGGGCGAAGCTGTGGGAGATCCAGGAGCACGAGCGGGCCGCGGAGCTGCGCGAGACCCGCCGGAAGCAGATCGGGACTGGCGACCGCTCGGAGAAGATCCGCACCTACAACTTCCCTCAGGCCCGCGTCACCGATCACCGCATCGGGCTCACCGTGTACCGCCTGGCCGAGATCCTGGATGGGGACCTTGACCCCTTGATCGAGCCCATCCTCGCCGCCGAGGTTGCGGAGACGCTCGCCGATTAGCGGAACCGCTTCAAGGCCTCGCGGGCCCGCCGTTCTTCTTCTTCCTGGATGATCTTCCGCCGCTTGTCCACCTTCGTCTGGCCGCGGGCGAGGGCCAGTTCCACCTTGGCGTAGCCGCGGTCGTTGAAGTAGAGGGACAGGGGGATGAGCGTGTACCCAGCCTGTCCCGCCTTGCCGATGAGCCGGGCGATCTCCCGCTTATGGAGGAGGAGGCGGCGCGGCCGCTCGGGGTCGTGTCCGTGGCCCCCACTTGGGCCGTAGGGCGCGATGTGGGCCCCGAACAGCCACACCTCCCCGTCCTTCACCCGCGCGTAGGACTCGTCGAGGGACGCCCGGTGGGCGCGGAGGGACTTCACCTCCGAGCCGCGCAGCGCGATCCCCGCCTCGTAGATCTCCTCGATCGCGTAATCGCGCCGGGCGCGGCGGTTGCGGGCGACGAGGTCACGGGCCATGGCCCAGCGAGGCTACCTCTGGCGGGGGCGGCGTGCCACCTCCCGCGAGTGTAACGCAGGCCATGGTCTGTCCTCCTCGGCCTTGCTATAATGTTCGCGACTTAGGAGAGGAAGAGGAGGCCAGGAATGAGGGAAGCCGAGGTGAGAGCGCTGCTTCTCGATCCAACGACGAAGACGCCGGTCCTGCTCCTCAAGGACCGCCATTCGACGAAGGCGATGCCCATCTGGATTGGAGAGCAGGAGGCGATGTCCATCGCCATCGAGCTCCAGGGGCACACGTTCCCTCGCCCATTGTCCCACGACCTGATGAAGGAGCTCCTAAACACGCTGGGTGGGAACCTCGAGCGGGCCGTGATCACATCCGTGAAGGACGACACCTACTACGCGAGCCTCGTGGTGCGGGATGCGGCGGGGGCAACGCGGGACATCGACGCCCGCCCGTCCGACGCGGTGGCGTTGGCGTTGCGAACCCAAGCTCCGATCTTCATCGAGGAAGCGGTGTTTGAGAAGTCAGCGATCGAGTCCCCGTTCGTGGAGGAGGAGCAGTTCGAGGAGTTCGTGGAGAAGGACCTCAAGCTGGACGAGATCCGGCGGTTGGCAGCGAAGGACAGCTAGCTTCCCGGGGGAAGCGGGGTCGGGGCAAGCCAGCGGTGCGGGAGGGGGTCCAGCTGGAACACGTCCCGTAGCCCAAGGCCGGTGTTCACCTTCATGAGCCACTCCCCGGTGGGGTCGGTTGCTCCTGTATCCCGTGCCACCTCGATCGTGAGGGTAGGATCCTGGGCTGGGTCAGCGTAGAGGGCCACCCCCCGCGGGAGGAACGTTGGGGGATCCACGCGGAGCACGATCCGCGGGAAGGGCCCAGGGAGCCCGACGAGGTCGTACTCATCGAACGCGGGGCTGGCCTGGGTCGCGGCGGGGGCGTAGTTCACCCGAATCTCGCCGCGACGCACCCCCTCCCACACCTCGGCGAGTGTCGGCAGGTGGAGGGACTCCGTGAGCTCCTGCACCGCGAGCCGGGCCTCGATCCCGAGGTCCATCCCCGGCCGGTAGTGCACAAACAGCCACTCCTCCCCGACGGGGCGCAGGGCAAACACCGTTCCGGCCAGGCTTTCGGGGGCGAGGACGTCCAGCCGCAGGTTGGCGGGGGAGAGGAAGGTCACCCGCGCCGCGGTCTCCCCCTCCACGCTCCGCAGGACGACGTGCGCCACGAAGTCGCGGATCCTGTTCCACGAGCTGAGGACCACGAGCAGCCTCTCCGCGGTACGGGCGGGGGACGTGGGATCCAGCCACGACCACACGGTGGGGGCGAGGGCGAGGGCCCCTCCGAGGAGCAGCACGGCCACCACTACCCAGCCGTTCACGGGCCAATCATACCCCACTGCCTTGCCCGTCCCGCGCCCGGAACCTAGAATGAGGGCGGTGATTGCGATGGAACTACGTACGGTTCGTGATCTCTCGCCGCGCGGGTTGAAGATCCTCCTCCGGGCTGACCTCAACGTCCCCCTCGCTTCCGGGCAGGTGGCGGAGGACGGCCGCATCCGGGCCGTGCTCCCCACGGTGCGGTGGCTAGAGGAGCGGGGGGCGCGGGTCGCTGTCCTCTCCCACCTCGGGCGGCCGGACGGGAAGGTGGTCGAGGAGCTACGGATGGCGCCGGTGGCCAAGCGGTTCGGGGAGCTCCTCGGGAAGGACGTTCGCGCCCTGCCGGAGTGCGTGGGGGACGAGGTTGCCCGGGCGGTGGCCGGCCTCCCGCCGGGGGGGGTGGTGGTGTTGGAGAACGTGCGGTTCCACCCCGAAGAGGAGGAGAACGACCCCGCGTTCGCGCGGAAGCTGGCCGCTCCGTTCGACGCCTTCGTGAACGACGCGTTCGCCACTGCCCACCGCGCCCACGCGTCCACGGTCGGGGTGGCGCGGTTTCTCCCCGCCTACGCGGGGTTCCTCATGGAGCGGGAAGTGGAAGTCCTGTCCGGAATCCGCGACAACCCCCGCCGCCCTTACCACATCCTCGTCGGCGGGAAGAAGGCGCGGGATAAGCTCGGGGTGCTCACCGATCTCTTGCCGCGGGTGGACGGGTTCCTCATCGGGGGCGGGGTGGCGTTCACCTTCCTCGCTGCCCAGGGGCACCGGGTGGGGAAGTCGGTGGTGGATGAAAGCCTTGTGGACACGATCCGCGCTCTCCTGCGGGCGGCGAAGGAGAGGGGGACGGAGATCGTTCTCCCCGAGGACCTCGTCGTGGCGCGCGAGCTGGCGGCGAACGCGGAGACGAAGGTCGTCCCCGCCACCGCGATCCCCGATGGGTGGATGGGCCTCGACATCGGGCCCGCCACGGTGGAGCGGTTCGCGGGGGTGGTGGCGCGTGCGGGGACGGTGGTGTGGACGGGCCCGCTCGGGGCGTTCGAGCACCCTCCGTTCGCCGCGGGGACGGCCGCGGTCGCGCGGGCCCTTGTTTCCTCCCCGGCGTTCACCGTGGTCGGGGGCGGGGAGACGGGGGAGGCGGTGGAGAAGCTCGGGCTTGCCGATCGGTTTGGGTACGTGTCCACCGGGGGCGGAGCGACCCTCGACTTCCTGCGGGGGAAGTCGATGCCCGCGGTGGAGCCCCTCCAGGCGGCGTGAGGCCAGAGTCGGGCCATTCCTTGACCGGCTGCGGCGGGGGGAGGTATGATGGAGGCGCCGAAGCGGGCGTAGCTCAGTTGGTAGAGCGGCAGCTTCCCAAGCTGCAGGTCACGGGTTCGATCCCCGTTGCCCGCTCCACCTCACATCGAACCGAGTTTCCCGGGGGTGTTCGTGTCCGGCGGGTTTGAGCTCACCTTGGACCTCCTCGCTCAGAAGGCTGCGGCCTGCCGCCGCTGCCCGCTCGCGGACAGTCGGCGCACGGTCGTGTTCGGGGAGGGGGACCCTCGGTCCCCGCTCCTGTTCGTGGGGGAGGGGCCGGGGGAGGTGGAGGACGAGACCGGCCGCCCGTTCGTTGGCCCGGCGGGGCAGCTCCTCACCCAAATCCTGGCGTCGGTGGGCTTGTCGCGGGAGGGGGTGTACATCGCGAACATGGTCAAGTGCCGCCCCCCGGAGAACCGGGTCCCCACACGCCAGGAGGTGGAGGCCTGTTGGGACTGGCTTGCTGCCCAGATTGCCCTCATCCGCCCCCGGGTCATCGTCACCCTCGGCAACACCCCGACCCAGTGGTTCCTGGGGGGGAGCGAGGGGATCACCCAGGTGCGGGGGACCTTCCACCGCTGGAAGGGGGGGATCGAGGTGTTCCCCATGTACCACCCAAGCTACCTCCTGCGGAACGCGAGCAAGGCGAAGGGGAGCCCCAAATACCAGACATGGCTCGACATCAAGACGGTGAAGGAACGGATCGCACTCCTCTGCCCGACCCCACGAGCCTGACTCCGGCCGCGCGGGCGGTGGTCGTGCAGGACGCCCTCGTTCAGGCGGAGGAGCTCCGCCGTGCGGGCCGCTACGAGGAGGGGATCGCTCTCCTCATGGACGCCCTCCGCTACGGGGAGGCGAAGGCCCAGGTCCTGTTCCGGCTGGGGAACCTCTACTTCGCGAGCGGGGACCTGACCCGGGCCGAGCAGGCCTACCTCCGGGCGACGGAGGAAGATCCCCACCACGCTTCCGCGCACCACAACCTGGGGGTCGTGTACCGGCGGCAGGGGAAGATCTCCCAATCCGTGAAGATGCTGAAGAAGGCGCAGCAGCTGGATGTTCGCTACCCGCGGGTGGGGGAGGTCACCCCCCACGAGAAGGCGATCCTCCGCCGGTGGGCCCGGCCAGCGATTGCGGTGCCCCTCGTCCTGCTCGTCCTCCTCATCCTCGCGATGTGGCTCGCCGGTCGCTCCTGAATTCCCGGTTAGGTCGTGTGGAGCGGCCGGCCGAGGAGGGCGAGGGCCGCCTCCCATAGCCCCTCCGGGAACGTGGGGTGGGCGTGCACCGCCTCCGCGAGCTCCCGCACCGTAAGCCCAGCCTGGATCGCGAGCGTCGCCTCGGCGATGAGGTCCGAGGCGTGGGGGCCCACGATCTCCGCGCCGATGACCCTTCCATCGCGATCGGCCACGACCTGGAACTGCCCCTCGGTCTCCCCCTCCGCCCACGCCCGGCCGAGCGCGGCCAGGGGGAACCTCCCCACAGGCAGGCCCTGGGCGGCGGCTTCATCGAGGGGGATCCCCACCAACGCCACCTCGGGCTGGGTGAAGATCGCCTGGGGGACCACCGCCTCCCCCCCCGCCACCTGATCCCCGGCGAGGAGCTCGGCGAGGGCAAGGCCCTCGTGCGACGCCTTGTGGGCGAGGAGCCATCCCCCGCGCACGTCGCCGATCGCGTACACGCCAGGGGCAGCTGCGAATGCGCGGTCCGTGGCCACGTACCCCCGCTCGATCCTCGCCCCGGCGTTCTCCAGGCCAAGCTCGTCAAGCTGGGGCTTCCGGCCCACCGCCACGAGGACGGCATCCGCCGGGACCTCCTCCTCGCCCGCCCCGCTGCGGAGGACGACCCCGCTTCCCGTGAGCCGTTCCGCGCGGGCCCCGAGCCGAACCTCGATCCCTTGAGCGGCCAGGGCGCGACGGAGGAGGGCCTCGCCGCGGCGGGACAACCCCACCCCAGGGAGGAGGCGGTCGAGGAGCTCCACCACCCGCACTTCGCTCCCCAGCCGCCGGTACACGGTCCCGAGCTCGAGCCCGATCACCCCGCCCCCGACCACGACGAGGCGCTCCGGCACGCGCGAGAGCGCTAGCGCATCCCGCGAGGACCACACCCGCTCCCCGTCGAACGGGAGTCCGGGGAGCTCGATCGGGCTCGATCCCGTGGCGAGGACGATCGCGTCGCCAGCGAGTGTCCGCTCCCCGCGCGAGGTGAGCACCCGGACCTCCCCCGGCCCGGCGATTCGGGCCTCGCCGGCGACCACCTCCACCTGCGACCCGGCGAGGAGCTTCTCCACCCCGCCCCGCAGGCCGACGATCACCTCGTCCAGCCACGCCCGCATCCTGCCGAGGTCTGCCGTGACGTCGAGCGCAATCCCCATCTGGGCAAATTTCCGACGGTGGCCGAACGGGGACGTGGCCACGTAGAGGGCCTTGGTGGGGATGCAGCCCTCGTTCAGGCACGTCCCGCCGAGGTGTGCCCTCTCCACGAGCACCGCCTCCACCCCCCGTTGCCCCAACCGGCGGGCGCACACGTACCCCGCCGGCCCCCCGCCTACGATCACGACCTGGGTGCGTTCCATGGGCCTAGTGTACCCGCGCCCGTCGGGCCGCGGCGGAGGATCAGGGGAGGAACCTGAACTGGCGCTTCCCGCAGCACGGGCACCCCGCAGCGCGCGCGACGGAGATCGTCTCCGCCCGACCGGCCCACAGGTCGAGGTGGACGAGCCGCCCTGGTGCGAGGTCCGCGCTCCCGACGAGGATCTGGATCGCGGTCGTCGCCTGCCAGGCGGCGAGGGCGGCCGGGACAGGGCCGAGGATCCCCGCCTCGGCGCAGGTCGGGACCGTCCCCGGCGGGGGGAGGTCAGGGAAGAGGCACCGCAGGCACGGCCCTCGCTCGGGGACGATCGGCATCGTCATCCCGTGCGTGGCGAGGACCGCCGTGTAGACCCAGGGCACGCGGTGCTTGACGCAGGCATCGTTGACGAGGTAGCGGGTCTCTAGGTTGTCGAGCCCGTCCAGGACGACGCCCACGTTCGGCACGACCTCCTCCGCGAGCTCGGGCCCGAGGCAGGCGACGTGGGAGGTGATGGCAACGTCCGGGGCGAGGCGACGGAGGGCCTCCGCCGCGGCCTCCGCCTTCGGCCGCCCGAGGTCGCCGGGGGTGAACAGGGCCACGCGGTGGAGGTTCGTCTCCGCGACGAGGTCCCGGTCCACGAGGATGAGCTGGCCGATCCCGGCCCGGGCGAGGGCCTCCGCGGTGTGGGACCCGAGCGCCCCGCACCCCACGATGAGGGCGGAGGACTCCCCGAGCCGTCGTTGGCCCTCCCGGCCGATCGCGGGGAGGACCGTCTGGCGCGCGAACCGCGATCCCGTCATGCCCCGATTGTTTCCCGCCCGCGGGCCGGGGGCAAGGGGGGACTCGCGAGACCCCCCTCACCCTTCATTCCTCTCCCCCCATCGGGGGAGAGGGTAGGGTCAGGGGGCTCGTTTCCGTAGCGTCGGACCTTGTGTGCGACGGCCCTTCGGGGTACGGGAAACGGCCGTCGGGCATAAAGCCCGACCGGGAACCGCCGTCGGGGACGAGCCCCGCCGCTACGACGGCGAGGCCCCCCTCACCTTTCATCCCTCTCCCCCCATCGGGGGAGAGGGTAGGGTGAGGGGGCCCTCCCCCGCCAGGGGGCAAGGGGAACCTGGTCCCCGAGGTGCCGGGGGGCGATGGGAACCGGTCCGGCCTCCGTACTGTATATTCCCTTGAGCACAAGGGGGGATACCCATGGTGAAGCGGATGATGGTCGTGCTGGCAGTCGTTCTGGTGACGGGGACCGCGTTTGCGGAGACGCCTGCCTACCTCTATGGCGAGGTGGCCACCCCCGCCGGAGCGGTGGATGAGCTGGCGGCGCGGGCGGAGGGCCTCGGGATCCCGACCGCAATCTTCACCGCGGACGGGCTGGTGGTGCGCGGCGCGGACGATGAGGACAAACTCCTCTCGGGAGGGCTCTACCTGTACCTGGATGGCGATCAGTTCCTTGTGGGGATGGAGGAAGGGATCGAGAGGGCGATCCTGCGCGGGGATCGCGACCGCGCTGAGCTCATCGTGTGGACAGGCGGCGACGTGATGGTCCCACCGCGGGAGGCGTTCGTCTCCCTCCTCCAAGAGCTCGGGCTCCTCGAGCGAGGGTGTGCGATCACCCTCATCGTAAAGGAGCTCCTCCTCAAGCTTCCGCGCGTCCCGGAGGGGGTGCACCTCGATCCGACCCTGTGGGCGCTTGTCCAGCATCCGGATTGGTTCGGGGCGGCGCGGGACTACGGCCTGGACCGGGTCGGCCTGCGGGTGCGGGTGGTGGCCGAGGCGAGCGGGGCGCTCGCCGAGGACCTTGAGCCGTACGTCCTCAGCTCCACGGGGACACTGATGGACCTCCTCATCCCGATCGGCCTCCTCCCCAAACTGGGCCGTGACCCGGCGGTGAGGGCGGTGCGGCCGCCGTTCACCCCATACCCGGCGGAGGGGTGAGGAAGATGAGGATGACAAGAGAGCAAAGCAAGAACGTTCGTCGGGGACGAGCCCCGGTGCTAGTTGCCTTGGCGGTGGTCCTGGCGGTTGGGTGTGCCGGGCTCGGCCAGGTGGAGATCGTCGCCCTCGATGCGGACCGGGCGGCGTGGGACGCGGTCGTCGCCCAAGCGGCGGGGGCCGGCCTCGCCGCGACCGTGAAGGACTACAACGAGGCCGCCCTCTACAACCAGGTGTACCTCCTCGTGGGGATCGGCATGGCGAGGTTCGACGTCGCCCAGGCGCTCATGACCTGGGCGCCGAACGTCGCCCCGCGGTTCGCCGACCTCACGCCCTACGTCCCCCAGCTCCAGGCCGCTGGCCTCGAGATCTACCGGTACGGGGGGCGGGCGATCGGCGTCGTCCTCCCGTGGCGGGCGGAATCGTTCGCCGGCGTGTCGGCCCGCTCGACGCGGGTCAACGAATCGGTCCAGCTCCTGACTTACCTCCCGGCGGGGGGCACCAGGGCGCCGGAGGCGAAGAGGGGGGGCGTTCCCCTCTCGATCGGGCCCGTCACGATCACGAAGACGGAGAAGAGGAACCCGCATGTGGACGGGGCCCTGGAGACGTTCGTCGCCGCGACGCGGCAGGTCGTGTCCACCGGTGTCCTCACCGCCCTCAGCAAGGTCCCCGCCCAGGCCCGCGATGCCCTGACGAAGGTGGCGGGGATGCTCGGGATCCCCCTCTCCCCGGCCGGGGACGCGGTGACCCTCGTCATCGAATCGAAGGGTGGGGTGGCCCCGCTTGGGGTCGCGGTGGAGCCGGTCTCCTCCCCCCTTGGGCTGACGAAGGTGTCGGTCCCCCTCTCCCAGCTGGAGAGCTTCCTCGCTCAGGTCGGTCCGGGGGTCTACGTGCGGCTGCCGTACACCCCCCATGAGCTCGCGGTCACGTCCGAAGGGGCGAGCCTCGTCGGCGCATCCGCGTTCCACTCCGCCGGGATCCGCGGGTCGGGGGTGAAGGTGGCGGTGATCGACCTCGGGTTCAACGGCCTTGCCACCTCGCAAGCACAGGGCAACCTCCCCTATTCCGTCGTCACCCGCGACTTCACCGGGACCGGGATCGAAACCGGGATCTCCCACGGCACGGCCGTGGCGGAGATCGTGTACGACATCGCCCCCGATGCCCAGCTCTACCTCGTGAAGATCGGGAACGAAGTGGACCTCGATAACGCGGTGACGTACTGCATCTCCGAGGGGATCCACATCATCAACCACTCTTTGGGCTGGTACAACACGAACTTCTACGATGGCACCGGGACCATCGCCGACATCGCTCGCCGGGCGACCTCGGCCGGGATCCTGTGGGTCCAGGCGGCGGGGAACAGCGGCCAGAAGCACTACGGGGCCACGTTCACCGATGGGAACTCCGATAGCTGGCACGACACGGATGTCACCTTCACCGCCACCGCCGGGCAGCAGATCGCGTTCTACCTGACGTGGGACGCCTGGCCGGCGACGGGGGACGACTACGACCTCTACCTCTATGGCCCGACCGGTACGCTCGTCGCGAGTTCCACCGCGACCCAGGGCGGGACCGAGCAGCCGACGGAGCGGATCACCACCACCGCCGGGTCGAGCGGGACGTACCGGGTGCGGATCCAGAAGGCGAGCGGGGCCACGCGACGCCTATCCCTGTTCTCGATCGTCCACGACCTGACCCCCGCCGTGTCCGCGTCGAGCATGCCCGCCCCGGCGAACGCCGCCGAGGTCCTGTCGGTGGGGGCGATCAACTGGGCGAACTACGCGACCGGGCCGATCGCGGCCTACTCCTCACGCGGGCCGACCGGGGATGGACGCGCCAAGCCCGACCTCGCTGCCCCGGACAACGTCACGACCGGGATGGACTACTACAGCCCGTTCCCCGGGACGTCGGCCGCGGCGCCGCACGTGGCGGGGATCGCTGCCCTCCTCAAGGCAGAGGCACCAAGCCTGAACCGGAGCTCGCTCACAAGCCGGATCCTCTCATTCTGCGTTCCGATGGGGGACCCGTATGCGTTCGGCGCGGGGCGGCTCGAGGCCCGGCCCCAGGGCCCCACGGCCCAGCCCGATCTCGTGGTGGACGCGATTTCCTACAGTCCGACGACGCCGACGGTTGGGTCCACGATCACGTTCCAAGTGACGGTGCGGAACCAGGGGACGGCTTCGGCGGGGTCGTTCGTCCTCCGGCTGCAGGGAGCAGCCTCGTACCAGGACGCGACGGTCTCGTCCCTCGCGGCCGGTGCGTCCACAACGCGGACGTTCACGTTGCCCCTCTCGACCTCGCCAGAGACGTTCACGGCGACAGCGGATGTCAACGGTCAGGTGAGCGAGTCGGACGAGGCGAACAACACCCGCCAGGTGACCGTGACCGGACCGGTGGCGCGGCCGGACCTCGTGGTGGACAACATCACGTACACGCCGACAACGCCGAACTTAGGGCAGACGATCACGTTCCAGGTGACGGTGCGGAACCAGGGGACGGCGAGCGCCGGATCGTTCACTGTCCGGCTGCAGGGAGCGGCCTCGTACCAGGACGCGACGGTCTCGTCCCTCGCGGCCGGGGCGTCCACAACGCGGACGTTCACGTTGCCCCTCTCGACGAGCCCGGAGACGTTCACCGCGACAGCGGACGTGCGCAACCAGGTCACCGAGTCGGACGAGGCGAACAACCAGCGGCAGGTGGCGATCTTCGTGACCACGCCGCTCGGGTTCACCGTCGCCACCAACAAGTCCACCTACACCGTGGGCGAGCCGGTGCGGGTCACGGTGACCCTGTCCCGGGCGAGCTACGTGTACCTGATCGAGCTCGACGCGGCGGGGCGGGCGGTATTCATCTTCCCCAACCGCTGGGAGCCAAGCCCCCAGCTTCCCGCGGGGACGACCCAGCTCCCGCGGACCACGGCCTACGCCTACACCACGTCCGAGCCAGCGGGCCCTGAGCAGATCGTCGGGTTCGCTTCCGACCGGGCCATCCCCTACTTCCCGACGAGCTACGGCACGGGGTTCCCGATCCTCGCCACGAACGGGGCACTGTTCCTGTCCCAGGTCCGCTCCTGGCTCGCCGCGAACGTGCCGACCGGGTCGTGGGCCGAAGCCAGTGCCCCATTCACGATCGTCCTTCCGACGAACCAGCCCCCGACCGCGTCGTTCACCTTCTCCCCGACGAGTCCGCTTGTGAACCAGTGGGTCACGTTCGACGGTCGAGCTTCGTCGGATCCGGACGGCACGATCACATCCTGGGCGTGGGACTTCGGCGACGGGGCGACCGGGACCGGGTCCCAGATCCAGAAGCGGTACAGCTCCGGTGGCACCTACACCGTGGCCCTCACCGTCACCGATAACCGGGGCGCGACGGCCACCACCACCCGCACCGTCGTCGTAGGCACGCCCAACCAACCGCCCACGGCGAGCTTCACCTTCTCTCCCACGAACCCCGATCCGGGGGAGAACGTCCTATTCAACGCCGCGGCTTCCTCCGATCCGGATGGCACGATCACCGCCTACAGTTGGAACTTCGGCGATGGCACGACCGGGACGGGGATGAACATCACCAAGGCCTACACCTCGGCCGGGACCTACGTCGTCACCCTCACCGTCACCGATAACCTCGGCGCCACCGGGACCACCACCCGCACGATCCAGGTGGGCACGCCACCGCCACCGCCTCCGACCCTCCCCGGGATGCCGACGATTGACAAGCCTGGGATCTACGTGTGGGGCGACCCGGAGAACCACTGGCACGTCACCGTCGCCGGCGACCCAAGCTGGACTTCCCCGCGGCCATTCGAGGTCACCCTCGAGGCCCAGGGAACGTTCGCGAACCGCGTGTTCACCCCGGCCGGGCCGACCCCGACCATCAGCGCCTCCGGCGGGATCACGAAGCTTGGGTGGACGGGGGCGATCGCGTCCGGGTGGGCCGACCTCGCGTTCGACCTCACCGGGGCGACCTCGATGCAGCTCACCCTGTACCTCGACACCGACGGCGACGGGGTCGCCAAGCCGGCGGGGATTGCAGCCGCCAAGGAGATGGTCTACCTGCGCACCTGCAAAACAAACCCGCCCTACAACCCATTCGTCCTCCTGGCGCAGCGAGGGGTCACTGCGCTCCTGCCGTCGGCGAACTTCCAGGTCGGGTACTGCTCGGGAGGCTCTTATCCCACCTGCACCATGATCCGCTGGGACATCGAGCACCGGGAGAGGGAGGCAGGCTGCCGCTAGGGTCTAGTCGAGCGGTGGGGCCCCGGCCAGGCCGGGGCCCCTCTCTTTTCCCTATTCCTTACCCCCTCACCTTCCATTCCTCTCCCCCTCAAGGGGGAGAGGCAAGGTGAGGGGGCTCATTCCTCTCCCCCTCAAGGGGGAGAGGCAAGGTGAGGGGGCTCATTCCTTTCCCCCAATGGGGTAGAGGTAGGATGAGGGGGTCTCAATCCCTCTCCCCCTTTGGGGGAGAGGGGAGGGTGAGGGGGAAGATCGGTGAGGGGGCACCCTCCCCGCGCCCCTCCCTCAAGGGAGGGGAGAAGGAACGGGGGGAGAAGGGAGGGTGAGGGGGCACCCTGCAGTGCCCCCTCAGAATGCGTCTACTTGCACACGTTCGTACGCCCAACGGAGGACGTGGCCTCGTTGTTCGCTTCGTTGCACTCCGTCACCTGGTACATGCAGTCGGCGAACACCGCGACCGGGACGGGGAACGGTAGACCCCCCGTCGGGGAGGACACAATGAACTCGTCCGAGAGCGTTACTGACGCCCCCGGGGCGAGGTCGGAGATGTGATCCATCGTTGACTCGCTTCCCGCCCCCAAGCACACCCAGAACCCGCCACTGGACGCGGTGCCGATGTTCTTGATGGATGCCACCACCGTGACCACGATCTCCTGGCGCGGCGTATACAGCCAGCACGCCTTGAGGCCGACCACGGCCAGGTCAGGGCACCCGCTCTCCTCGCCCGGGCGTGGGCCGGTCGTGCGGAACTTGACGTACGGTGCGAGGGCGACGGTCGGCTTCGCGCACCCCGCTATTGCGGCCCCCTGCCAGGTGTCCGTGGTCGGTGCCGGAACGGCGAACCCGAACCCGGCCGTCTCCCCGACCCCGATGCCGCAGCTGCCCAACGGAGCGAGCCAGCTCCACTCCCCCCACGGGTTCACGAGCCAGCCGGCCGGGCCCCACTGATCGAGGGTCGGGAAGCCGTAGGAGTTGGGAACGAAGAACTCGCAGATCCCGCACCCTTCGAACACGAAGCTCAGGTTCGTCACGCGGTAGCTGTAGAGATCGCGGTCGCCTTCCCGCGTGACGCACTCCTCGACCTTGAAGTTCCCCCACTCCGAGCTGACGGTCACGACGTCGTAGCCGATCGTGCTGGCGGGACAGGGTCCGGGGACGGTCCCTATGCCGGGGGTGTGGACCGGGGACAGGGACAGCATGAACTCGAGCGGCATCCATCCCGCGTACCGCACCAGCCACCAGCGCTCGGGCCCTTTCGCCATGTGGGTCGGGAACACCTGCGCCTGGATTCCGGCGACCGTGGGATCGTCGCTTGTGTCCACGACGTCGATCGGCCACCCGTCGCGCTCCTCCTCCATCGCGAACGACCGCCCGACGAAGAACGTGTTTGTCTCCTGCTCCTTGCCCAGGCCGACCAGCACGCCCTCGCCGGCGAGGAGCTCGCCCCGGTAGTCGGCGTGGGACGCGTTCGGGCGCTCCTCGATCCTGATGAGGGGGTAGGCGGAGGGGGAAAACGGCCTATGGAAGACCGCTTCGTACTCCGCAGCGAACGTGTCATCCCACAGCTTGAGCACGAACTCCTGTGGGTAGAGGTCCGACACGTAGCGCGCCACGGCGTCCACTAACCGCGGATCGAGCGCGGCCCGGTCGGGCGTCACCCCCATCTCCCGGGCGAACTGGTCCGCGAGGAGGAGCGTGTCCTCCTCATCCACCACGCCGTCCTCGTTCAGATCGGGGAGCAAGGCGGGGTAGCCGTGCTGGGCGAGCCACGCCATCACGATCGCCGCGCAGACAGGGCCCCTATGGGCGACCGTCCCCTGTTTGAGCGCCTCGTGGGAGACGAGCTCAAGATCGGCCACCTCGAACAGCGTGCGAGGGGGGACATCTTGCCCCACCGCCGCCACCGCGGCGCCGAGGAGCAAGCCCACCAATAGGAAACGCTTCATCGCCACCACCTCCGTGGGACCACAGCGCGCGCTGCGGAGCCGCGGCCAGTATACGGCGAATGCCCCGGAGGGGGGAAAAGAACGGGCCCCGGAGTCCGGGGCCCGTGAGTATTGCCGTATAAGGCTAGACTAGAACGTGAAGACCCAGCCGAGCGAGAGTGCGGTCGTCGGCGAGGAGAACCCAACGGTGACCGTCAGGTTGGAGAAGAGCGGGAGCGATAGGTCGAACCCGAGCCGGGAGATCCCGAACAGGCCGCCGCCGTTGTCGAAGTAGATGGCCAGGCCGGCATTCCACTTGCCACCACAGCAGGCGGAGCCGCAGAAGGTCATCTTCACGTACTCGAACTCATCACCGGTGAAGACGTCGCCCACGATATCCTCGACCGCCTCAGGGTCAGTGGCGGTCAGGAACTCGATCGTGTTGCAGTCCGCGATCGTGCAGCTGATCTTCCACCCGTAGATCTCAAGCGCCGGCATGGTCGTGGCGCCCTCCGGGATGTCGGCATAGACCGTGAAGCATCCCTCGCCGAACCCAGCGAACTTCGGGGTGATCGTGACTTCCTTCGTTGTCGTGGTGAACTTGATCGCCGCATCGAAGGAGATCCCGCAGCAGATCTCGAAGACATCGTTCAGGCTGAACGTGAGGTAGTTGAAGCCTAGCGCCTTGGTGAAGTCGAACTCGACGTCATAGGTCACGCCGCAGCACAGGGCAAGGCCCTTCGCGACGAGGTTCAGGTTGGAGAAGAACGTCCCAGTACAGCAGTCCAAGCCCACGATCTTAATCGTGAACGGGGCGAGGGTCGTCGTCAGGGTGTAGCGGAGGTTGGCGCCGGTGCTGTCAGGGCAGAAGGTCTGCGGGAGGGCCCAGTGCTCGACCTTGAGGCTCAAGCCGATCCCCGCGAAGTCGAACTTCGTGGTCACGTCGGCCTTGGTGTAGGCCGGGGCGTCGAAGTCGAAGTACATGTTCCCGCCGAGGGTGAACGGGCCAAACAACCCACTGAGCTTGAGCTGCATCGTGTCAGACGTCCCACCGAGGAGGCTCAGGACGGCCCCGAAGGTGAGTCCGTACTCGCTATAGTTCAGGGTCAGCGTGTTCTTGGTGAGGGCCATCGTTGGCAGAATGTCGAGGCCACCCTCCCACTTGCCGCTGATCGTGCCCAATCCGAATGCACCAAAGCCAATTGTCGTAAGAACCATACACAACGCGAGAGCCCGCTTCATAAGTCCATCCTCCTTGTACCTAGGTCAATTTCGGTTTGTGCTTCCACACATTCGGGATCCCGAAACCCCGCCAGCACATAGGTCCCTTCGTTCTGCCCACCACCTCCCTCTATCAGAGGATACGTGGCTAATGATAGTGACCCCGCCGTCCCCTGTCAAGAGTTCGGGGGTGATGGCCGTCACCTGGTCGGCGGTCGGTGAACGGGGGGAGGCCTGGTTCCGCGAGCGAACGCCCCCTCACCCTCAATCCCTCTCCCCCACCGGGGGAGAGGTAGGAGGAGGGGGTCTCAATCCCTCTCCCCACCGGGGAGAGGGCAGGGTGAGGGGCCATTCCTCTCCCCCACCGGGGGAGAGGGCAGGGTGAGGGGGAGAGGGTAGGTGAGGGGGAGGGTCGGTGAGGGGGCACCCTCCCCGCGCCCCTCCCTCACGGGAGGGGGGAAGGATTCAGGGGGAGCGCCGTCAGAGATCGAGGTGGATACGGATGGCCGCGCGCACACGCTCCCGAATTGCCTCGCTTGAGATGGCCCCATACGGTGGCCCAAGGCGCACTTTCGAGATCGTACGGATCTGGTGCGCGAGGATGATTGAATCCCAAGGTTGTCCCGCTACTCCCGCCTCAAGCACGACCTCGCTCGGGTAAATGCGTCGTCCGGGCTTGAGCACGGTTAGGGGGAGCACGGTCACGATCGGGAGTGTCTCGTTGACCGCCTCACAGGATACCACGAGAACGGGACGTTCCCCGGCTTGCTCGCTCCCCACCACTGGATCGAGCTTGGCTCGAACCAACCGCCACTGAAGAGGGCGAGGGGACTCCATGGGGTCAGCCGGGGATCATCCCGGTCGCTTCCCAATCGGCGGACAGGAAGGCCCGCTCGGTCTCCTCAACATCGTGCAGGAACAGGGGATCGGCGGCTGCCCGGAGGAATTCCTCCCTGAGTCTGGTCTGTTGAATCTGCCTCACCCTTTCGGCCAGAGCGTCCGCCACGAAAGCGCTCTGCGAGGCGGCCCTTCCTTCTGCCACCAGGGCTTGGACATCCGCCACCAGGCCAGCCGGAAGCGTCAAGGTGACCTTCTTCCGCTTTTCAGGGGGTTGTGCCATCTCCGCCACCTCCGTTTGAGTATGGTACATGGTTATGGCTTCGATGTACACCCGGGTTCCCCCTCACCTTCGATTCCTCTCCCCCACCAGGGGAGAGGGCAGGGTGAGGAGGCCATCCCTCTCCCCCAATGGGGTAGAGGTAGGATGAGGGGGTCTCAATCCCTCTCCCCATCGGGGGAGAGGGCAGGGTGAGGGGCCATTCCTCTCCCCCAGTGGGGGAGAGGGCAGGGTGAGGGGGAGAGGCAAGGTGAGGGGGGAACGGTCACGGGAGGACACGGGGTTGACGGCGGGGTGGGGACGGGCTACCCTCCGCTCCATCTTCGGTCAAGGGGGTGCGTGCGCGTGAGGGGACATGGAATCTGCCGGGGTGGTCGCCTTTGTCGCGGCGTCCCCCCGTCTCGTAGCTAGTCAGCGGATCCTCTTCTCTTCGCCTCCGAGGAGGTCAGGGTGCCCATCCATGCGACCGTGAGCGAGCTCATCGGGAACACGCCCCTCGTTCGGCTCCGGCTCGGGGAGGGGACCGGGGCGCGGATCCTCGCCAAGCTCGAGATGTGGAACCCGCTGGGGAGCGTCAAGGATCGGATCGCCTGGGCGATGATCGCCGACGCCGAGGAGCGGGGCGCGCTCGCCCCCGGGGGAACCGTGGTCGAGCCGACGTCGGGGAACACCGGGATCGGCCTCGCCTTCGTGTGCGCACTCCGCGGGTACCCGCTCGTCCTCACGATGCCGGAGACGATGTCCCCCGAGCGGCGGGCGATCCTCGCTGCCCTCGGGGCGGAGCTCGTCCTCACCCCCGCCGCGGCGGGGATGGCGGGGTCGGTGCGCGTGGCGCGGGAGCTCGCGGCCGAGCGGGGGGCGTTCCTGCCGAACCAGTTCGAAAACCCGGCCAACCCGCGCGCCCATGAGCAAACCACGGCCGAGGAGATTTGGCGGGATACGGGCGGGGAGGTGGACGTGTTCGTCGCCGGGATCGGGACCGGCGGGACGATCACCGGCGTGGGGCGGTTCCTCAAGCGGCGCCGGCCCGGGGTCCGCATCGTGGGGGTGGAGCCGGCCGCGTCGCCGGTCCTCGCCGGGGGGAGCCCGGGTGCGCACCGGATCGAGGGGATCGGGGCCGGGTTCGTGCCCCCGGTCCTCGACCGGGCGATGCTCGATGAGGTCCTCGCCGTGACCGAGGACGAGGCGGAGGCGATGGCGCGGCGGCTCGCCAGGGAGGAGGGGATCCTGGCCGGGATCTCGTCCGGGGCCGCCCTCGCCGCAGCGCTCCGCGTCGCCCGGCGGCCGGAGTGTGCCGGGAAGACCGTCGTTGTGGTCCTCCCCGACCGGGGGGAGAGGTACCTCTCCACCCCTCTCTTCCGGGTCCCAGGAGGGGGCATTGGCTAGCCGGATCCGCGAAGACATTGCGGCGATGCGGGCCCGCGATCCGGCGGCGGGATCCTCGCTCGAGGTCTTCCTCTGCTACCCCGGGCTCCACGCGGTGTGGCTGCACCGGATCCACCACTGGCTGTGGAATCACCGGCTGCGGCTCCTGGCGCGGATCCTCGCCCACGGGGCGCGGGCCGCGACCGGGGTCGAGATCCACCCCGGGGCCCGGCTCGGACGGAGGGTGACGATTGACCACGGGATGGGGGTGGTGATCGGCGAGACGACCGAGGTCGGGAACGATGTCCACCTCTACTCGGGAGTCGTCCTGGGCGGCGTGTCGCGGCAGAGGGGGAAGCGCCACCCGACGATCGAAGACGGGGTCGTGATCGGGGCGGGGGCGATCCTGCTCGGGCCGATCCGGGTGGGGGAGGGGGCGCGGATCGGGGCCGGGGTCGTGGTGCGGACCGACATCCCGCCGCAGGCCACCGTGGTCGCGTCCCCTCCGACGATCGCCGTCAACTCCCGTACAGCCAGCGGTAGGTGAGCCAGGCGGTGACGACCTTCCCCAGGTACTCGCGGGTCTCGGTCGCGCGGAGGTGGGCGGGGAGGTCGGCCGCGCTCGCGACCCCGGCCGTCCACCGCCGGAGGTTCCCCGGGCCCCCGTTGTAGGCGGCCACGGCCCACACGAGGTCGCCCCCGGACTCGCGGAGGAGGTAGCTGAGGTACCACGTCCCGAGCCGGATGTTGTAGTCGGGGGAGAAGAGGTCCCCCTCCCGGTACGGGATCGTGAGCTTTTCCTCGGCGATCCAGCGGGCGGTGGAGGGGAGGAGCTGCATCAGGCCTCGGGCGTCGGACGAGGAGACGGCGGTGGGGGAGAACCCGCTCTCCTCCCGGATCACGGCGAGGACGAGGTACGGATCCACCCCGTACTCCCCCGCCCAGTGGAGCACGGTGTCCCACCACGCGAGGGGGTAGGCCAGGCGGTAGGCGCGGGGGGAGGGGATGGTGGACAGGACCCCGCTCCCGACCCGGAACGCGGCGCGCCAGTCGCCGTGCCGAGCGTACCACTCGCCGATCGCGAGCCGATCGGCCGGGGAGCCGCGGCGCTCCGCGATCGCAAGCTCCACCTCCGCCCATTGCCGCCCGTCCCCGCCCGGGAACGCGGAGAGGAGAGCATCGGCGAGGGACATGGCCGGGGGGAACGACGGGATCGGGTCCGCAGCCGTGGCGAACGGGGCCGCCGGCACGCCGGCGACCCAGGCGAGGGCCGGGGAGAGGAGGCGGGCGGCCTCCGCGGCCTGGGCTGCCTCCCCCCGCTCCCGGTGGAGGAGGTAGAGGCGGAGGGCGGCGTCGTCGCGTGCGCGTGACGTGCCGCGGGCGAGCTCCCAGTAGAGGTCCATCGCGTCGCGGGGGCGCCCCTGGGCCTCGAGGAGCCGCCCCGCCCGCCACTTCGCCTCCGGCTCTGGGGACTGGCGGTAGGCGGCGATCGCCTCCTCCGCCCGCCCCTGGGCCTCGAGGATGAGCCCGGCCGCGTAGGCCCCCGCTGTCCCGGCGGCGCGGTAGGCGAGGAGGGCCCGGTCCACCTCCCCGGCCCGTTCGAGCGCGCGGCCGTACTCGAGTTGGACCCCGCGATCCCCAGGAGTGGCGGCGAGGTACCGCTCGAACTCCGGGAGCGCCTCCTGCGGCCGGCCGAGGGCGGCGAGGGCCCGCGCCCGTTCGAGCGCGGCCTCGGTCCCCCCGACCCCGGCGAGTACGGTCAGGGCAGCGCCCGGAGCCCCCCCCTTCGTCAGAACGGCGGCCGCCCGTAGGGGATCGCCCTCCAGCCGGAGGACGGCCTGGACCGCGTCCGGGCGGGGGAGGAGCGCTTCCCATTCCCCGCGCGCCTCGGCGGCCCGGCCCGATGCTTCGAGGGCCCGCGCGAGGTCTGCCCGGAGGTCGGAGGTGGGGTAGAGGGCGAGGGCGGACCGGAGGATGGGCACCGCCAGGGTAGGGGACCCGTGGGCGAGGTGCCACCGGCCGAGGGCAACGCGGGCCTGCCAGCCTACGCTATCGTCGCGGTCAGCGAGCGAGGTGAGCTCGGCGAGCGATCCGGGGAGGCGATCGCAGGCCTCCCGGAGGCGGAGGTAGTCACCGACCGCGGCCGGGGGGGGATCGGTCCCCCCGAGGAGGGCGGCCAGGCCGAGGAGGAGCCCGGCGAGGATGAGCGGACCGATCACGGCTTTCAACTGCACTCTCGCCTCCACCGGTGCCAAGGGTAGGGGCGCCGCGCGGCGCGGGGAAGGACGGAACACCCCTCGCCAGGGGACGCTCCGGTCGAAACGAACCGGGGCAGGCTCAGCGCCTGCCCCGGCATGATCTTTCAGGCGTCAGGTTCTAGAACATGACGTACAGGCCAACCCCCGGCATGAGGAGGGCGGTGATCTGCATGTTGGCCAGGCTCACGATCCCGATCAGCCGGATCTGGCCGTAGAGCCCGAACGTGTCCGACAGGGCGAAGTAGACCCCCGCAATCCCGTTCGCGGAGAGGTTGATCTGGGCGACACCGCCGATCCCCCCCGCCATCGCCGCGATCCCCCCCGCTCCGCCGCCGAAGTAGGGTGCGAACCCCTCGAGCGTCGGGAGGATGAGGTATGAGGCATCTACCGAGAACGCCATCGCCCCCTGGGCGAACGCCCACACGCCCAGCGTGAACCGAACGGCGGAGGTATCCCCGGTCGGCATCTCATAGAACACGTCAAGGATCGGCGATCCCAGCGCAAGGTTGAAGCTCCCCCCGACCCCGAGCTTTCCCGCCTGCCCCCCCTCTGCCCCCCACACCGGGGCGAGCGAAAGCCCTACCACGCACAGCAGGGCACACACGAACGACCGTTTCATCTGCCACCTCCTAGTGGATGGCGGCCATTCTACCCCAGACGGCCCCGGCAGGGCGAACGGCCTTTACCGGGGCGGCGGTTCGGTCTACCATCACGTTCGCGATGGAAAAAACGAACGCGCGGACGGTGCGCGCCCCGCGGGGGACAACGCTCTCCTGCAAAGGATGGCCTCAAGAGGCGGCGCTCCGGATGCTCATGAACAACCTCGACCCCGAGGTGGCCGGCGATCCGGCGAACCTCATCGTCTATGGCGGTACCGGCAAGGCGGCCCGCTCCTGGGAGGATTTCGACCTGATCGTCCGGTCGCTCCGCGAGCTTGAAGGCGACGAGACGCTCGTGGTCCAGTCCGGCCGGGCGGCGGCCATCTTCCGGACCCACGACGATGCGCCGCGCGTCCTCATCGTGAATGCCATGCTCGTCCCCGAGTGGGCAACTTGGGAGAAATTCAGGGAGCTCGAGCGGCGGGGGCTCACCATGTACGGCCAGATGACGGCCGGGAGCTGGATCTACATCGGGACCCAGGGGATCCTCCAGGGGACCTACGAGACCTTGGCCGAGTGCGCCCGCCAGCACTTCGCCGGATCGCTCCGCGGGAGGCTCGTCCTCACCGCCGGGCTCGGGGAGATGGGGGGAGCACAACCCCTGGCGATCACGATGAACGATGGGGTCGGGCTGATCGTGGAGATCAACCCCGACAAGATGAAGCGGCGCCTCTCCCTCGGCCAGCTCGACACGTGGACCGACTCCCTGGACAAGGCCCTCGACCTCGCCCTTGCGCACAAGAAGAGGGGCGAGCCCCTCTCCGTCGGGCTCCTCGGGAACGCCGCCGACGTCTATCCCGAGCTCCTCCGACGGGGGGTGATCCCGGACGTGGTCACGGACCAGACCGCGGCCCACGATGAGCTCGCGGGCTACGTCCCCGGCGGGATGGCCTACCAGGAGGCCCTCCGGCTGAGGGAGGGTAATCCCGCTAAGTACATCGAGCTCTCCTACAAGTCCATGGTCCGCCACGTGCGGGCGATGCGGGACATGAAGGAGGCCGGAGCGGTGGTGTTCGATTACGGCAACGCCCTCCGGGCTCAGGCCGAACGGGGTGGGCTTTCCCACGAGGAGGCGTTCTCCTTCCCCGGGTTCGTCCAGGCCTACATCCGCCCGATGTTCTGCGCCGGGAAGGGCCCGTTTCGGTGGGTGGCCCTGTCCGGCGATCCCAAGGACATCGAGCGCACCGATCGGGCGGTGATGGAGCTTTTCCCCAGGGACGAGGCCCTGGCCCGCTGGATCCAACAGGCGGAGGAGAAGGTGCGGTTCCAGGGGCTTCCGGCGCGGCTCTGCTGGCTTGGCTATGGAGAGCGAGCCCAGGCCGGGCTCCGGTTCAACGAGCTCGTCCGGAAGGGGGAGATCAAGGCCCCGATCGTGATCGGCCGCGACCACCTCGACTCGGGCTCGGTGGCCTCCCCGTACCGGGAGACGGAGGGGATGCGCGATGGCTCCGATGCCATCGCCGACTGGCCGATCCTGAACGCCCTCCTCAACGCTGTCTGTGGGGCGACCTGGGTCTCGGTGCACCACGGCGGCGGGGTAGGGATCGGGAAGAGCATCCACGCCGGGATGGTGATCGTCGCCGATGGGACCGAGGCCGCCGACCGCCGCCTGGAGCGGGTGCTCACCGTGGATCCTGGGCTTGGGGTGGCCCGCCACGCCGATGCGGGGTACGAGCAGGCGGTCGCGGTCGCCCGCGAGCGCGGGGTGCGGATCCCCCGGCTTTCGATGTCGGATCCGGGTGTTCCGAAGGGCTGAACGGCCCTCACCCGGACGAAAGGGATTCCCCGGCCAACGCCAGCGTGGCGAGGGTCTTGGCATCGCCCACGCCGGCCCGGGCGAGGCGCTGGATCTCGGCCACGGTGAGGAAGCGGACCTCGTCCACCTCCGATCTGGCCCCCGGCTCCCCAGACGGATCCCCGGCCAGGAAGAGGTACGTCCGCTCGGTGGAGTAGCCGGGCGTGGGGTACACGGTCCCCAGGTAGCGCCAGTGGCGGGCGGTGAGCCCAGTCTCCTCCCAGAGCTCCCGTTGGGCGGCGGCGAGCGGTCGTTCCCCGCGCTCCAGTACGCCGGCGGGGATCTCCCACAGCGGACCTCCGGCCCCCTCGCGGTGCTGACGCACGAGGAGGACCCGCCCCGCGCGATCGCGGACGAGCACCGCTACCGCCCCGGGGTGGAGCACCACCTCCCGCCGGCCGGCCGGGGTCGCCCGCACCGCGACGGAGATTGCCCGGCCCCGGAAGGCGATGGAGTGCGACCCTGACGCCACGGGGCTAGCCGTCGCCCCCGTCCCTGGGGCGCACGTAGTGGGAGAGCCCGATCATCCCGAGGATGATCCCCCCCACCGATAGGATGTACGAGGCGAAACAAAGCCCGAGGGTGGGTTCGATCAGGCGCAAGACCATCAGGAACGCGAGGACCACCGCCACCACCATCATCACGGCGGCGCTCGCGATCTGCCCCCGCGGGCTGCGCATCATGCCTTGTAGAGCCAACACTCGACGAGGTGGCCCTTCATCGGCTCAAAGGGCGGCGGCACTTCCACCTCGCACTGGCCCTCGATCTTCACCGGGCAGCGGGGATGGAACCGGCACCCGCTCGGCGGATTGACGAGGCTCGGCGGCTCGCCCGATGGGACATCCCGATACCGGTGCGCGTTGTCGGGGTCGGGGTCCGGGATCGCGGTGAGGAGGGCTTTCGTGTAGGGATGGAGGGAGTTGTGCACGATCTCGTCCACCCCGGCCTGCTCCACCACCTTCGCCGCGTACATGATGAACACGCGCTCGGAGAAGTAGCGCACGGTGGACAGGTCGTGGGTGATGTAGATCACCCCGAGGTTGTGGGCGGTCTGGATCCGCCGCATGAGCTCGAGGATCTCCACCCGCACCGAGGCATCGAGCATGGACACCGGCTCATCGGCCACGATGAGCGACGGCCGGAGGATCATCGCCCGCGCAATCACCAGCCGCTGCTGTTGCCCCCCCGACAGCATGTGGGGGTACTTCGCCAGGAAGTCGTTCACTGGCAGGAGCCGCACCTCTTCCATGACCTCGCGGATCCGCTGCTCGCGCTCGGCCCCCGTGCCGAACTTGTTGATGAGCATCGGCTCCTCGAGGATCTTGCGCACGGTCATGAACGGCGGGAGCGCTCCGTAGGGGTCCTGCTGGACGAAACCTACCTGGGACCGGAGCTGCTCGACCCCTCCCCTCTTCCCATCGAGCTTCTGGCCGGCGAACACGATCTCGCCCTTCGTCTTGGGGGCGAGGCCGAGGATCGTCTTGAGGAGCGTGGTCTTCCCGGACCCGCTTTCCCCGACGATGGTCAAGGCTTCACCCCGGTGCAGGCTGAAGCTGACCCCGTCCACGGCCCTCACGTAGCCAGCGTGGAGGAACCCCCACTTCTTGAGCTCGTACCACGTGTGGAGATCCTTCACCGACAACAGAACATCGTTGGCCATGATTTCCGCTACTCCTTGGCGTGGAGCCAGCACTTCACGAGTTCGCCGTGTTCGCCCACGGTGAAGGTGGGGGGCTCCTGGTCGCAGCGCTCGAACCGCCGCGAGCAGCGGACTGCGAACCGGCACCCACTCGGCGGGTTGATGAGGCTCGGCGGCTGGCCCGGGATGAACTCGAGCTTCTTGTCCTCGCGGAGCGTGGGCACGCTCGACATCAGGCCCCGCGCGTAGGGGTGGAGCGGAGCACGGTAGGCCGTGGTGGACAGGCTGTGCTCCACGAGCTGGCCAGCGTACATCACGATCACCTCATCGGCGAGGTCGCTCGAGGTCGAGATGTCGTGGGTGATGAGGATGAACCCCACCTCGAGTTGGTTCTTGATGTCCTTGAGGGCATTGAAGATGTTGGCCTGGGTGAGCATGTCGAGGGCGGAGGTCGGCTCATCGAGGATCACCAGGGCGGGGTTGGTGACCAGGGCCATGGCGAGGATTGCCCGCTGCCGCATCCCCCCCGAGAGCTCGAACGCGTACCGGTGGAGGAAGTCCTCCGGCACCCCGACGATCCGGAACACCTCCCGGGCGCGGGCGAGGGCGTCCCGCTTCGTCATCCGCTCGTGGACGATGAGCGGCTCAGCGACCTGGGTCCCCACCTTGAGCACGGGGTTGAGGGCGTTCATCGCCGCTTGGGAGACCATGCTGACCTTCGTCCAGCGCACCTTCTGCCGGAACCACTCATCGGAAAGCGTCATCACATCCGTCCCGTCGAGGTAGACCTCCCCCTTGTAGGTGTGAACGTTCCGCGGCAGGAGCCGGAGGATCGCCCGGGCGAGGGATGTCTTCCCGCATCCCGACTCCCCGATGATGGCGATCGAGCGCCGGCGCTGCATGGAGAAGGACACGTCGTCAACGGCTTGGAGAACGCCGCGCGAGGTCCGGAAATGGAGGCAGAGGTTCCGGACGTCGAGGAGGGTGTCGCTGCCTTGGTCCGGGGAGCCCTGCCGGGAGGAGGACGTGTTGATCTGGTCTGTGGCTCTGATCTGGTTCATACCGTCCTCAGCTTCGGGTTGAAGACCCGATCTAGTGCGTAGCCGAGCATCGAGAACGCGAATCCGGTCACCATGAGGAGCACCGCTGGCTCGACCACCCAGTAGTACATGCCCTTGTACAGGGCGTCGTTCGTCTGGGCATCGTTGATGATCTTCCCCCACGTGGGGAGCACGGGATCGCCCAGCCCGAGCACGGAGATGGACGCCTCGAGGAAGACGAAGCTGGGGACCATGGTCACGAAGGTGGGGAGCAGGACGGGGACGATCCGCGGCAAGAGGTAGCGGAACACGATCCGCATGTTCCCCGCTCCATAGGCCCGGGCGGCTTCAATGTACGGGGCTTCCTTCGCCTGGAGGAACATCGCCCGGTAGGTCTTCATCGCTGCCCCGAAGATGCTGAGCGCGATGGTGACCCCCAGCATGATCCAGAGGCTTCGGTTGTAGAACTGACCGATCATGATCAGGACTGGGTAGAACGGGATGATCATCGTGATCTCGGTGAGCCGCTCAAACAGGGCGTCCAGCGCCCCGCCGTACCAGGTGCCGATGCCTGACAGGACGAACGTGATCAGGCTGGATCCCACCGCGGCGACAAGGCCGAACACGAGGGCCAACGGCGCTCCCCACAGGAGGGCCACCGTCAGGTCCCGCCGCCGGTGGTCCGTCCCCGCCACGCCGTGTACGGTACCGTACACGACGAGGCGCGCGTTGTAGTCCGCCCCTTCGGGGATCTCGGTCTGGATCACGACAGCGTACTCCCCCTTGACGGGGGTCCGTTCCTTCTCGGGAGCTGAAACGGCGTAGTCGGAGAACAGGCCGACCTCGGGCCGCACCGCCCCCGCCGGGAGCTTGGACGAGACGTTCAGATCCTGGGAGATGTAGTAGCTATCGGTGGCCCGCATCGCACGGTCGGTGGCGAGGGGGACCATCTCCCCGGCCGGGGTCCGCCAGAAGACGGAGAACCGCGTGCGGGTACTGCTTTCCGAGACGGCCTCCGATCTGAGGATGAGTTCGTTCGGGAACCGATCGTAGTTGTACGTGAATGGAAGCGTGATCTCGACCCGGTTTTTCCCTCCCCCGATCGGCTCAACCCGTTTGACCCCCGCATCCGCGGTGCTGACGATGATCGTCCGCGGCAGGGCATCGCTTGTGAACCAGTCGAACCAGACTGGGGCTGCGTTCCGCGGGTTGTCATCCCATACCCCGGGCCCGCCTCGCCACAGGCGGATTGCCTCCCCGTAAGGGATGGCGATCACGGCGTAGATGGAGACGATCACGAGCATCGCGAGGACGGCGATCCCGATGATGGCCGAAGGATAGCGTCGGAGTGTCTTCAGCCTCTGAAGCATTCCTAGACCCCCTTCTTCGCGCCCGCCCCGATCCGCACCCGCGGATCGACGATGGCGTAGATGAATTCGAGCAGGAACACAGAAATGGCGAGGAGGTAACCGTAGATGACCATCACCCCGACGATGGTCGGCGTGTCATTGATGTTGACGGCTTGCATGTAGAGTCTGCCCAGGCCGGGCCAGTTGAACACGGTCTCGAGGATGATCGCCCCCATCCACATCGCGATGATCATGAGGAGGAAGCTGGTGATGATCGTGGGAAGAGTAGGACGGAGGATGTACCTGTTCTGGATCGTCCGGGAGGGGAGCCCCTTCGCCTTGGCGAGGTCCACGTAGTCCTCGCTTGCATAGATGAGGAAGAAGGTCCGTCGGGCGTAGACCGAGGAGAAGAACGCGCTCAGGAACATGGCGAGCGTGGGGAGGATCATGTGGCGGAGGACGCTCGCCGCATAGCCGAGCGTCGTCGTGGGGGGAGGGGCGTCCACCATCCCTCCCCACGGCAGCACCCCCAGGGCCGCGGCGAAGATGAGGATGAGGAAGATCCCATAGAACCAGCCAGGCGCAGCGGAGGTCGGGGCCAGGGTCACTACCAACCGGTCCACCCAGCTCCCGTAGTGGCGTGACAGGGCAAGCCCGGCCCACAGGGTGGTGAAGAAGATGAGGAGGTTCGCTGTCCCAAAGAGGACGAGCGTTGCGGGGAGGCGCTCGAGGATGATGAGCCTCACCAGCCGGGATCCGCTGTCGCTCACGAGCTGCTCGGCGCGGCCGAGGCTGAGGGACATCGCCGTGGTGAGATAGTTAAAACTGCGGATGAGGAACGGCTTATCGAGGCCGAGTCTGCGGAACTCGATCTCGGTCCGGGCATCGATCTGCTTCTTCAGTTCCGACGGGGGGACCCCCGCATTGCCGGGATCAGCCAACACAGCCTGCGAGACCGCGAACGAGATCTCCGCTTTGCGGACCTCGTCGAGCCTCCCTCCCATATTGACAATGAGGATCGTGAGATAGAGCGCGATCACGAGCGCGATCCCGAGCATGATGGCCTTGACAATGGAGTAGCGCACGAGCTGCAGCAGATTTGCTCTCATAGGGGTCCCGCTCACCTCTCCTTGAGCCTACGCCGGTTCCCATGGCGCGAGGCTTGGAGGCGTCAGTGTACTAAGAGAACGCCGGGGGATCAACCCCCGGCGTTCGTTGTTCCCCAGATGCGTACGGTCCTTCTCCCTACTGCTTTGGCTGGAGGAGGAAGTCGAACCGTCCCGCCGGATCGGCGTAGGCCTCGAACCTCTTCAGGACGATGATCTTCTCGGTTGTGTACGCCTTCTCGAGGTAGAACGGCCCGCTGGCGACCCAGAAGTGGCCCTTCTCCTCGTACCACTTCTTCAGGTTCGCGTACCGGGCCTGGGCCTCAGCCGCCGTGATGTACTTGCCAAGCGTCGGCGCGTACGGGATGTAGTTGGTGGCGATGGCCTCGTCGAGGTACTTGGCGAGGATGGACAGCGACGGCCCAGCGATGAGGTTCGTCCACTCGACCCCCAACAGATCCGCCTTGGCCTCCGACATCGCGAGTTCCTTGTTCGCCTCAGCGAGGATCGAGACGGCGAGCACGTGCCAGAACCCCGGCCCCTGCGAGTAGTACGGGAACCAGGAGCTCACGGCCCACTCCGCATCGAGGTACCAGATGGTCGAGTAGTAGTCAATGATGAGGGGATCCGTGGACACGATCTTCACGCCGCAGAACGACCGCAGGGTCTGCTCGACCTCCGGCACCATGACCTCGTCGTAGATCGCGCTCTCCGGCTTCCCTTGGTCGAAGGTGAGGATCATCGCCATCACGAAGTCCGCGACCGAGATCGGGCTCCCGTCGTGCAGTTTGACGGTCTTGAACATGTCCGCCGGATAGTAGACCCGGGAGTACCGCTTCGGAGTCATCTCCTCCGGGAACCCGTTCGGGTACTTCTCCGCCACGGTGATGAACCTCTGGTTTGCGGCGTCCCAGTCCACCCATGCGTCACCCGGGACCTCGATCTTGTCCACGAAGTTGAGGGTCACCCACGGCGTGCTTGCCGCCACCGGGAGCCCCTTGAGGACAGTGATCTCCGCCTTCTCGATCCGCTTCGGCCAGAAGAGCCCGTCCCGCGTGTCGGTGGCGAGGCCTGTGTCGGAGGTGATGCGGATCGGGAACATGTCGTACACGAAGTTCGACCCGTTGAGGGGGTTCCACGGCTGCTGGAGGAGCGTCGGCATGGCGAGCCGGACCGTCCCGCCCTCCACCGGCACTCCATCCTTCTGGTACTGGATGGTGGGGCCGACTTCCGTGGAATAGTAGATGCCGCCCGCTACGTCCGATGCGAGGAAGAGGTCCGCCACGAGCGGGTTGAACCCCGTGCGGTCGACGAGCCAGATCATGTTCGAGAACTTCAGGGCCGCCCACACCGTCTGCTCGAGGAGAGCAGCCCGCTCTTCCATGGTGTTGTAGTCCTTGCGGGCCAGCCGGTCAGAGAGGGTGAGGAGCTCCTCCGGCCACGGGGCCTGGACCCACTGCGCGTACGGCATGACGCGGTCCGAGTAGTATTGGTCGAAGTTGTCGCCCACATCCCGGTCCACGATGCCGCCCACCCACCCGCCGGTGTAGAAGCTGAACGTCCCCTCCTCGGGGTTGGTGCGCTGCCACAGCGGGGCGAGATCCGCGCTCCGCGCGATCCGGCGCACCGTCGTGAACCCGAGCTTCTCCAGCTGGTCGCAGAAGTAGTTCCCGATCCCGGTGCGCTCATCCTCGCTGCGGATGAGACCGATGATCTCGACTGGCTTCCCGTTGTACGTCCACTTCCCGCCCACCTTCACCGCGCCGAGCTTCAGCATTTCTGCGGTGACGACGGCCTCCGCCTTGGCGAAGTCGTAGGCGTAGTAGTCCTCGACGGCCTCGACCAGGTCGCGGTGCCGTGCGGCATCCGGGAACGCGGAGTTGATCAGGGTGTATTTGGGAATAGCCAGGCCCCCCATGATCTCGTTGGCGATGTAGTCGCGGTCAACGAGCCAGTTCATCGCCTCGCGGATCGCGGCCACCCCAAACGGGTTCAGGCGGCCATCGCTGAAGAACGCCCCCCCCGCTCCCCCGTTATTGAACGTGAGGTCGTTGAACGAACCAAACGAGTTGTAGTACTTCAGCTTGGGGTTCGCCCGCACCTGGTTGAACAGGTCGCGGTTGGTGATCGAGTACGCGTAGACATCAAGATCACCGGCAGCGAGTTTCGCCACACCCTCCCCTAGCTGCACGACTTCCGTCATCACGATCTCATCAACCCACGCGCCGTTGCGGGCTACGGCCCCCAGCGCCAGGGTCGCCATCAACACCCCTACGAGTAGCTTTTTCATCCTCGTTCCTCCTTACTCCGTTCCAGTCACAAGGCTACTCCGCGTCCCCGGCGCCCTACTTCGTGCACGGAGGACTGACGAACAGGTACTTCACGAGCGCCTCACACGTGCCCGGTACGACAGGGGAAACACCCTTCAAGCCCAGCAGCATCAGGCCGCCCGGCTTAAGCCCCGGGTCGGCGATTTTGATCGTCCAGATGCTACCGGCACCGGTAGCGGTTGCCGCCGGCCCGAAGGGGATCACTTGGAGCGTCGTCACGGGGACCATGAGGAACACCTTGACCGTCGTCACATTGCAGGCGGTGGTGTTCTGGACCGAGACGATGTAGTTTCCGCCTCCAACCTCCTGCACCTTAGCTACAGGAAGGCCTACGGGAGGACACGCCGCGACGCCGATCAAACCCGCTACCAGGACAAGCCCGAGCAGCAAACCCAGCCTCTTCATCTACGACCTCCTCCTTCACGTCACTCATGTACTGGGAAAATGCGAAGTTGATCCTGCCGTGTGCCCGTGTGCCCTGTTCTCACCCCCTCGCTACCACTTGCGGAATTGTGTGGATGATACCCCGACAGGTGGTTCCCTGTCAAGGAGGGGGAGAGCCCGGTGACCCGCGAGGAGTCCACGGTTGGGCCTCCTTGGCTCCGGCGAGCGGAGGGGCGTTGCGGGCGAGAGAGACCCCGAGGGGAGCGGTCGGGGCTTGAACCCTAGCGGGAGAGGCGGTCCTTCAGGTCGCGGATGATCGCGACCGGGGTCGGGTCCACCCCCCCGAGGAGGGCGAGGTAGTAGCTCGTCCAGTCCCCGAGGTAGAGGAGGGACAAAAGCTCGGCGGGGAGCCCTTCCCCGCGGCCGGAGACCTCGATCCAGTCGAGGCCCCGCTTGGTGAGGAGCTCCTCGAGGATCGCGATCCGCCGCGCGACCCGCGGGTGGTCGTGGCGGGAGCGGAGGAAGACCACGGTCCCTTGGGGGAGGAGCCGGCCCATGAGCTCGTACCCCACGACCTCGTTGTGGCAGAGCTCGGGGAGCTCGGCCCAGAACGCAGGGGCCTTGGCGTTCTCGTTCACCTGGGTCTTCCAGCGGAACGCGACCGGCGCGGTGGGCCCCGCCCCATAGGCGAGCGGGACGCGGCCGGCGAGGCGTTGAGCGAGCCGTTGGGCCTCGTTCTCCCCCTCCCCCGGGGCGAGCTCGTCTGCGAGCTCGTCGAGGATGGCCAGGGCTTCCCCAAGATCAGGGCCGAGCCCGAGGCGGTGGAACAGGCTGAGGAGGGGGAACAGGAGGTACCCCAGGGCCGCCCGGGGCTGATGGCCAGGTGGGATCCGGATCCATGGGATGCCCTCCGCGCTGCATCGCTTGCTGAGCTCCCCGCCCGAGGTCACCGCCACCGCGCGGTTCGTGCGCCGCCGTGCCTCGTCGAACGCGGCCAGGGTCTCCTCCGTGTCCCCGGAGTAGGAGAGGGCAATGACGAGCGATTCCTCCCCGATCCAACTGGGGAGCGTGTAGTCCCGCACCGGCACGACCTCCACCGGGAGGAGGCTCGCGAGGAGCGCGCCGGCAATGCCCGACCCGCCCATCCCGAGGGCCACCACGCGCGAGAACCCGGCGAGCCCGGCCAGGGGGACTCCCTCCCCCCGCGTCAGCCCCTCCCGGCATTGGGCGGGGAACCCGGCCAAGGCGTCGGCCATCCCCCCTCGGTCGAGGAAGGCCAGTTCCTGCCACCGCCTCGTCCTCCCATGCTCCGCCATACGGGCATTCTACCTCGTTCCCCTTCCCCGGGCGCGCGTCCCCTCGTGATGGAACCCGTTTCCTTGAGGGGGGGGTGTCGGGTCCGTAGCGTGGGTCACGTTGAACCCAAGGAGGCGATCGAGCGATGCGACGTGTGGTGTGTTGGCTAGTTGGAATGGTGGCCCTCTCGCTGTGGGCGATGACCCCTGGCCTCGCTGACGCGGGCATCGGCGGGATGTTCGTGGATGTGCCCACGACCCATCCCGCCTACTCTGCGGTGCAGGACCTCGTTCAACGGGGGATCATCGTCATCGGGGCGGGCGGCGAATTCTCCGGGAACGCGCCCCTCCTCCGCTACGACGCGGCACAGTGGCTGTCGCGGACGATCAAGAACCTCGAGGGCACGCGGTCCGGGGTGGACCTGACCCCGCAGGTGACGACCCTCACGACGCGCGTCTCCTCGCTGGAGACGACGCTGAACCGCGAGATCCAGGCGCTGCAGGTCCAGATCGCGCAGGTTGCCCAGGGAGCAGGGGCCGAGGCGGCGCAGAAGGCGCAGACGGCGTTTGTGCTCGGGGTGACAGGGGTCGTCCTCGCACTGGCGGCGGTGGCCCTTGCCCTCTGGTTCTAGCGTGCAACCGGGGGCCACGGTCCGCGCGCCCCCCTCACTTGCCTTCCCCCCGGCGGGGGAGGGGAACCGCAGGTGAGGGGGCAGGGAAGCCGGCGCGACCGGGCCTCCCCAGTCGGTTGCGGCCCCGCGGGAGGGGTCGTATAGTCTTTTATGCCCTCCCTTCGGCATGGGATTGACTTCCTGTTTGGGCAAACGAACGAGCAGCGCCTGCGCAAACTCCTCCCGCGTGTGGACGAGGTGAACGCGTGGGCGGACCGGGTCGGGGCCCTGTCCGACGCTCACCTGCGCGCGAAGACCGACGAGTTCCGGGCCCGCCTCGCCGCGGGGGAGACCCCCGATGACCTCCTCCCCGAGGCGTTCGCTTGCGTCCGCGAGGCGGCCGCCCGCACGATCGGGCTCCGCCCGTTCGACGTCCAGGTGATGGGGGCGATCGTCCTCCACCAGCGGCGGATCGCGGAGATGAAAACGGGGGAAGGGAAGACCCTCGTCGCGACCATGCCCGCCTACCTCAATGCCCTCGTGGGGCGGGTCCACATCGTGACCGTGAACGACTACCTCGCCCGCCGCGACCGGGCGTGGATGGGCCCGGTGTACGAGTTCATGGGCCTCACGGTGGGCCTCCTTCAGGAGACGACGCCCCCCGACGAGCGACGGGCGGCCTACACCTGCGACATCCTCTACGGGACGAACGCCCAGTTCGGGTTCGACTACCTCCGCGACCACATGGTCGTCAGCCGCTCCCAGATGGTGCAGGGGCCCCTCGATTACGCGATTGTTGACGAGATCGACAACATCTTGATCGACGAGGCCCGGACGCCGCTCATCATCTCCGGCCCCACCGCGGACACGGCCCGCCAGTACCGGGACTTCGCCCGGCTCGCCAAGCTGTTCAAGCCGGGGGAGGACTTCGAGGTGAACGAGGAGCAAAAGCGCCTCTCCCTCACCGAGGCCGGGTGGAGGAAGGCGGAGCAGCTCCTGAAGTTCGACAACATCGCCGACGCCGGGGCCACCACCGCCCGCTACCACCTCGAGACGGCGCTGCGGGCGCGGACGTTCTTCCACCGCGATCAGCAGTACATCGTGAAGGATGGGCGCGTGATCATCGTGGATGAGTTCACCGGCCGGCTGATGCCGGACCGCCGCTACTCCGGCGGGCTCCACCAGGCGATCGAGGCGAAGGAGAACCTCCCCATCCAGCGCGAGAACCAGACCCTCGCCCAGATCACGCTCCAGCACTACTTCCGCCTCTACCGGGGCCTCGCCGGGATGACGGGCACGGCGAAGACGGAGGAGGACGAGTTCAAGGAGATCTACGGCCTCGACGTGGTCCAGATCCCCACCAACCGCCCCCTGATCCGGGAGGCTCTCCCCGACATCATCTACCGCACGAAGAAGGGGAAGTTCGAGGCGGTGGCGGACGAGGTGGAGCGGCTCCACCAGGGGGGGCGTCCGGTGCTGATCGGGACGACCTCGATCGAGGACTCGGAGGACCTGTCGCGGCTCCTCAAGAAGCGGGGGCTTGCCCACCAGGTGCTGAACGCCAAGTACCACGAAAAAGAAGCCCAGATTATCGCCCAGGCGGGGAGAGCGGGGGCGATCACGATCGCCACGAACATGGCCGGGCGGGGGACGGACATCGTCCTCGGCGGGAACCCCGACGCCCGGGCGCGGGCCGAGGCGGACCCGGAGGGGGAGCCGGAGAGGTACCGTGAGCTCCTGGAGAAGTACCGGGCGGAGGCCGCCGCGGAGCGGGAGGCGATCGTGTCGGCGGCGGGCGACGACCCCGTCTACCGCAAGGCGGCGCTGGAACGGATCCGGGAGTGGTGCGCCGAGGTGGGCCGCCCGTTCCGGGCCGAGGAGTGGGAAGGCGCGATCAAGCGGGGAGGCCTCGCCGTGGTCGGGTTCCAGCGCCACGAGGCGCGGCGGATTGACGACCAGCTCGCCGGCCGCTGCGGCCGCCAGGGGGATCCCGGCTCGAGCCAGTTCTTCCTGTCGTTGGAGGACGACCTGCTGCGCGTCTTCGGCGGGGAGCGCCTCGCCACCCTCATGGAGCGCCTCGGGGTGAAGGAGGGGGAGGCGATCACCCACGACCTCCTCACCCGCTCGATCCGCCGAGCTCAGAAGCGGGTCGAGGAACGGAACTTCGAGATCAGGAAGCGGCTCCTGGAGTACGACGAGATCATGGCCAAGCAGCGCGAGGCGGTGTACGCGCTCCGGGAGAGGTTCCTCCTCCCCGAGGCCGGGGAGACCCCGGACGACGAGGCGTTGCGCTCCCACCTCGCAGAGATGGCCGGCGAGTTCGGGGAGATCCTCGTGGACCGCTACGCGGCGGGTTCGGCCCCCGAGGGATGGGATCTCGCTGGGCTGAAGCGGGATCTCGCCCAGGTGCTCGCCCAACCCCCGGCGGAGCTCCCCCCCCGCCGGGAGGACCTCGTGGCAATGGTGCGCGACCTCGTCCAGGCCCAGCTCGCTGCCCAGTGGACGAGACTCTCCCCCCATTACCCCCTCATCGTGCGGATGGTCCTCCTCCGGACGATGGACGAGAACTGGCGCCAGCACCTCCTGGAGCTCGACGAGGTGCGGGAGGGGATTGGGCTCCGCGCCTACGGGGGCACGGATCCCCTGATCGAGTTCAAGCGCGAGGCCCATCGGCTCTTCCAGGAGATGATCGTGCGCACGGAGGAGGAGGCGCTGCGGTTCCTCCTCAACCCCCGCCTCGCCGTGCGCACCGAGCCCGCTCCGGTGCGGACGCCGGTGATGAGCGCCGCCACCTCCACCACCTCCACCACCGCCCGACCGGCGCGCAGCTCGACCGTGGGGCGCGAGGAACACAAGGTCGGCCGCAACGATCCCTGCCCCTGCGGCTCCGGGAAGAAGTACAAGCACTGCTGCGGGAAGAGCGCCTAGGCCCTCACGGGGAACCATCCCCCAGCGGACCGTCTGCTTCCGTCCGGGATCCGCCCCCACCTTGAACTTCGGGGTGGACCGTCTATCATCAAGTTAGCAGTCCAAGGTGGTGAGTGCTAAGTGCAGGGACGGAGGGCAAGGCTGCTCATCGAGGTCGTGGACCGGTACATCCGGACCCGCCAGCCCGTTTCATCGCGGGAGCTGGTGACGGAGTACCGGCACCGGTTCAGCCCAGCCACGATCCGCAACGAGCTCCTCGCGCTCGAGGGGGACGGCTACCTCGTGAAGCCGTACCCCTCGGCGGGCCGGGTCCCCACTGCCCAGGGGTTCAAGTTCTTCGCGGAGTGGCTCCTCGACCTGGCGAAGCTGGGGGAGGGGCCATCGTCTGTCCCTGCTGAGCGGCACGAGGTGGAGCTGGGGATGCTCCCCGACCTCTTCCGCAGCGCGGCGACCCTCCTCGCGGCGATGACGCGGGAGCTGGGGTTCGTGATCCCCCCGCCGCGGGAACACATGCGCACGAGCTCGCTCTTCGTGCGGCGGGTGCGGCCGGGGGCGGTGCTCGCGGTGGCCGTGTCCGAGCTCGGCACGGTGGAGTCGCGGCTCCTCCCCCTCGACCTCGACCTCGCCCCCGAGGAGCTGGCGGAGGCGGAGGGGTTCCTCAGCCGCTGGCTCCAGGAGCACACGCTGGCTGAATCGCCGCTCGGCGCGCGGCCGGTTCCGGAGGGGTGGCACAGCCGGGCTGCCGTGGCGGCATTGGCGATCCTGCGGCAACTGGCGGAGCGAGAACCGGACCATGGGCTCTACGTTGAGGGCTGGCCCCATCTCCTCGCCGAGCTCGCCGTGCGATCTCCGGAGTGGGCCCTCGATCGGGGCCAGGCGTTGCTGCACGTCCTGGAGGAAGGGACAGCGTTCGTGGACCTCGTGCGCGCGCTGGGGAAGGACCGCGGGCAGGAGATCGCGGTGCACGTGGGGGATGGCTCGATCCCCGAGCTCGCTGACCTGAGCCTCGTGTCCGCCCCCTACCTCGGGGGGAGCGGGGTGGCCGGGGTGATCGGGCCGTTGTGGATGGACTATGCACGCGCCCTCTCCGCGGCGCGGTACGTGGCCGGCCGGCTGGGGGCGCTCCTCGCTGCCGGCGCGACCAAGGAGGAAGGATGATGGAAGACCGCCACGACGAGCCGCTCCTCGCCGAGGGGGGGGTGTCGGAAGCGCCGGGCGCGAAAGGGGAGGAGATCGAGCGCCTGCGTGCGGACCTCGTCCGGCTGGCGGCGGAGTTCGACAACTACCGCAAGGCCATCGCCCGGGAGCAGGAGATCCTCCGCGAGAAGGCGCGGGATGAGGCAGCGCTGGCGCTGCTCCCCGTGTACGACACCCTGCAGCGGGCCCTCCTCGCCCATGCCGCTGAGGAGGCCTCCCCCCTCCGCGAGGGCCTGATCCAGGTCCAGGGCCTGATCGAGGAGGCCCTGCGCCGGCTGGGGTGCGAGGGGTACGATTCGGTGGGCAAGGCGTTCGACCCCCTCTACCACGAGGCCCTGTTTGTGGAGGAATCCGATACTGAAAGGAATGTGATCCTGGCCGAGTTTGAGCGCGGCTTTGTGCGCGATGGCCGCGTGGTGCGACCGGCCAAGGTGAAGGTGAGTTTGGGAAGAGATCAGGAGGTGTCCGAACGTGACGGAGAAAGAGAAGATCATCGGGATTGACCTCGGCACGACGTTCTCCTGCGGCGCCCTCGTGCGCGGGGGACGGCCCGAGGTGCTTCTGAATGCTGAAGGAGAGCGGATCACCCCGTCGGCGGTGGCGTTCACGGACGGGGGGGAGGTCCTCGTCGGGCAGCTCGCCCGGCGCCAGGCGGTCCTCAACCCAACCCGCACCGTGCTCTCCGTGAAGCGGAAGATGGGCACGGATTGGCGGTTCCGGGTGAAGGTGAACGGGCGGGAGGAGGAGTACACGCCGGAGCAGATCTCGGCGTTCATCCTCCAGAAGATCAAGCGCGATGCGGAGGAGCTCCTCGGGACGAAGATCACGAAGGCGGTGATCACGGTCCCCGCTTACTTCAACAACCTGCAGCGCCAGGCGACGAAGGACGCCGGGAAGATCGCGGGCCTGGAGGTACTGCGGATCATCAACGAGCCGACCGCAGCCGCGTTGGCGTACGGCTTGGATAAGAACAAGGATCAGAAGATCCTCGTCTACGACCTCGGTGGTGGCACGTTCGACGTGTCGATCCTCGACATCGGGGAGGGCGTGTTTGAGGTCGTGGCGAGCGACGGCGATACCCAGCTCGGGGGCGATGACTTCGACCGGCGGATTGCGGACTGGTTGGTCGAGGAGTTCAAGGCGGAGACGGGGATCGACGTGCGCGGGGACCCCCAGGCGATGCAGCGCCTGCGGGACGCGGCCGAGGCCGCGAAGAAGGACCTCTCCAGCCGGATGGAGGCGCGGATCTCGCTCCCCTACCTGTCCGCTGATGCCAAGGGCCCAAAGCACCTCGAGCGGACCCTCACCCGCGCCAAGTTCGAGGCGATGATCTCCGACTACCTCGAACGGACGATGCGGATCGTTGATTCCGCCCTTTCCGCGGCGAAACTCAGCGCCAAGGACATCGACCAGGTGGTCCTCGTGGGTGGATCAACCCGCATCCCGAAGGTCCAGGAGCTCGTGGGGGAGGTGTTCGGGAAGGCGAAGGTGAACAAGGACATCAACCCCGACGAGGTGGTCGCCCTCGGGGCGGCGATCCAGGCCGCAGTGTTGGCCGGGGATATGCAGTCCCTCGTCCTCCTCGACGTGACCCCGCTCACCCTGTCCATCGAGACCCTCGGCGGGGTAGCGACGCCCTTGATCGAGCGGAACACGACGATCCCAGTGGAGAAGACGAAGACGTTCACCACCGCCGACGACTTCCAGACTCAGGTCGAGATCCACGTCGTCCAGGGGGAGCGGAAGATGGCCGCCGACAACAAGTCGCTGGGTCGGTTCCAGCTCACGGATCTTCCCCCTGCCCCGCGGGGGGTACCCCAGATCGACGTCACGTTCCAGATCGATGCGGACGGGATCCTCAACGTGACGGCGAAGGACAAGGCGACGGGCAAGTCCGCCTCGATCGAGATCAAGGAAACGTCGCGCCTGACCGAGGCCGAGATCGAGCGGATGAGGAAGGACGCTGAGGAGCACGCCGAGGAGGACCGGCGGCGGGTGGAGGAAGTGGAGACGCGCAACCAAGCCGACGCCCTCCTGCACACGGTCGAGAAGACCCTCGGCGAGCTGGGGGACAAGGTCCCCGCCGCGAAGCGCGGCGAGGTGGAGGCGGCGATCCGCAGCTTGCGGGAGAAGCTCGATGGGCGGGCCGATATGGGCGCGATCCGGGCCGGGATGGAGGAGCTCCGCCGCTTGGCGGGGGAGGTGGCCGCGGCTGCCTACCAGGGTGCAGGACAGGCCACCCGGACCGACAATGGGGGCCCGACGCCGGGGCAGGGGGACTACATCCCGTACGACAAGGAGGATAAGGAGTAGCCGTTGCCCGAGGACTACTATCAGACCCTCGGTGTGAAGCGCGACGCCTCACCCGACGAGATCAAGCGTGCCTTCCGCCGCCTGGCCAAGGAGTACCACCCCGATGCCCACCAGGGGGACAAGAAGGAGGCGGAGCGCAAGTTCCGCAAGATCGCCGAGGCGTACGAGGTGCTCTCCGACCCCCAGAAGCGGGCCCAGTACGATCGGTTCGGGCACGCCGGCCCCGAGCAGGGGTTCGACTTCGGCCCGGGGGACTTCCGGCGCACCCGGGAGGCGTTCGGCGAGTTCTTCGGCGGGCGCGGGTTCGATGACCTGTTCAACATGTTCTTCGGGGAGGGGGTGCGGACCCGCGACCGGGCGGGCCGCGCCCAGCGGGGGGAGGACCTCGAGTACCGGGTGCGACTGTCGCTCGAGGACGCGGCGTTCGGGGCCAAGCTCCGCGCCACGGCGGCCCGCTACGCCGCCTGCAGCCGGTGCCGGGGATCGGGCCTTGCCCCGGGGACCGGGCTCAAGACGTGCCCCACCTGCAAGGGCCGTGGCCAGATCGAATACCGGCAGGGGTCGATGTTCGGGATGTTCGTCAACGTGCGGGCCTGTCCGGAGTGCGGTGGGGTGGGCGAGTTCGCCGAGTCGCCCTGCCCGAGCTGCGGCGGCCATGGGCGGGTGCGGGAGAAGGCAGAGATCGTGATCGAGATCCCGCCAGGGGTCGAGGACGGGGCGCGCCTCCGGCTCGCCGGGCAGGGGAACGCCGGGATTGCCGGGGGACCACCGGGGGACCTCTACGTCACGGTGGAGGTCCAGCCCCATCCCGTGTTCAAGCGCCGCGGCCCGGATCTGGAGGTGGAGCTGCCGATCCACTACGGGACGCTCGTCCTGGGGGGGACGGTGAAGGTGCCGACCCTCGACGGTGAGGCCGACCTCAGGATCCCCGCTGGCACCGATCCGGATACGGTGCTGACCCTCTCCGGGCAGGGCCTCCCCCACGGTCGGCGGCGGGGCGACCTCCGCGTGCGCCTCAAGGTTGTGATCCCCAAGAAACTCACCCGTCAACAGAAGAAGCTCCTCGATGAGCTGATGAATTCCCTGCCTTCCGCGCAGTAGTTTCTTGGGGAGGCTACCTGTCTTCCCCCAGGGCGGTCATCACCGGCCGCAGCCCGTCGAGCGCCCGACGGCGGTGGGAGATCGCGTCCTTCTCTGGGGGAGCCATCTCGGCAAGGGTGCGCCTCTCCCCAGCGGGGATGAACAGGGGGTCGTACCCGAACCCCCCGTGCCCCCGCGGGGCCTCTGCGATCGTCCCCTCGAGCACGCCCTCCGTGGTCCAGACGCGACCATCGGGGAGGGCGAGGGCGGCCACGGTCCGGAAGTGGGCGCGGCGGTCGGTCGTGCCCGCCAGGGCTGTGAGGAGCTTCCGATTGTTCGCGGCGGGATCGGGGGGATCGCCCGCGTACCGCGCCGAGAGCACCCCGGGCGCCCCGCCGAGGGCATCCACCTCGAGGCCCGAGTCCTCGGCGAGGGTGGGGAGGCCGGTGGCGATGGCGATCGTCAGGGCCTTGAGGCGCGCGTTGGCCGCGAACGTCGGCCCGGTCTCGGGCACCGCGGGGCAGGGGACATCGCGGGGGGTGAGCCACGTGATCCCCGGGATCTCCCCGAGGATCTGCAAGATCTCGCGGAGCTTCCCGGGGTTGGTGGTCCCGACGAGGACCCTCACGCCACCTTCACGCCGCGGAGCGAAAGGGAGGTCGCGAAGTGGCAGGCGGCGTAGTGCTTGTCCCCATAGTCCACGAGTTTGGGGATCTCCTGGGAGCAGATCTCCTTGGCGTAGGAGCAGCGGGGGTGGAACCGGCAGCCGGAGGGAGGGTTGACCGGGCTCGGCACGTCGCCCTGGAGGAGGATCCGGTCCGCCTCGTAGTCCGGGTTGGGGACCGGCACGGCGGACAGGAGGGCCTCGGTGTAGGGCTGGAGCGGGTGGGTGAACAGCGTCTCCGTCGGGGCGAGCTCGACGATCACCCCGAGGTACATCACCGCCACCCGGTCCGAGATGTGCTTCACCACGGACAGGTCATGGGCCACGAACAGGTAGGTGAGCCCGAACTTGTCCTGGAGATCCTCGAGCAGGTTCAGGACCTGGGCTTGGATCGAGACGTCGAGGGCGCTTACCGGCTCGTCGCACACCACGAGCTGCGGGTCGAGGGCGAGCGCCCGGGCGATCCCGATCCGCTGGCGCTGGCCGCCCGAGAACTCATGAGGGTAGCGCCGCATGTGCTCCGGCTTGAGCCCCACCGCCTCTAGAAGCTCGGCGACCCGCTTGTGCATTTCCTGGCCCCGTGCCACCCGGTGGACGAGGAGGGGCTCCCCGACGATCGCCCCCACCGTCATCCGCGGATTGAGGGACGAGTAAGGGTCCTGGAAGATGATCTGCATCTCCCGGCGCAGGAGCTTCAGCTGGTGGCGGTTGACCTTCGCCACGTTCACCACGGCGTCGAGGGCCTTGGAGCGGAACCAGACCTCGCCGGCGGTGGGCTCGATGAGGCGGAGGATGGTCCGGCTGCACGTGGTCTTCCCGCACCCGGACTCCCCGACGAGGCCGAGGGTCTCCCCTTGCGGGATGAACATGTCCACGTTGTCCACGGCCTTGACCCAGCCCACCGTGCGCCGGAACACGCCCTTCTTCACCGGGAAGTACTTCACCAGTCCCTTCACCTGGAGGAGGACTCCCTCGTCTAAAACCTGGGTGGTGGTCATGCGATCCCCTTGTACAGCCAGCAGGCGACCTGATGGTGGGGGGCGATCTCCTCGAGCGGCGGCATCTCCCTCGTGCAGACCTCCATCACGTGCGGACAGCGTGGGTTGAACGGGCACCCCGGCGGAGCGTCCAGCGGATCGGGCACGACCCCGGTGATCGGCTCCAGCCTCTTCTTCCTCGACGCGAGCGACGGGATGGAGTGGAGGAGCCCCTGGGTATAAGGGTGCTTGGGGTCGTGGTACAGGGGGCGGACCGGGGCTTGCTCGACGACCTTCCCCAGGTACATGACCACCACATCCTGGCACATCTCCGCCACCACCCCCAGGTTGTGGGTGATGAACATGATCGACATCCGGAACTTCTGCTGGATGTCGCGCATCAGATCGAGGACCTGGGCCTGGATCGTCACGTCGAGGGCGGTCGTCGGCTCGTCGGCGATGAGGAGGGATGGGTTGCACGACAGGGCCATCGCGATCATCGCCCGCTGCCTCATCCCACCCGAAAGCTGATGGGGGTATTCGTCCACCCGTTGCTCGGGGAGCGGGATCCCTACCTGCCTCAACATCTCGATCGCCTTTGCCCGTGCCTCCTTCTTCCCCACTTTCTGATGGAGGCGGATCGCCTCTATGATCTGGTAGCCGATCGTGAACACGGGGTTCAGGGACGTCATCGGCTCCTGGAAGATCATCGCGATCTCCTTGCCCCGGATCGAGCGGTACTCCCGGCCCTTGGGGTTGAGCGCTGTCAGCTCAATGGGATGGCTGTTGCGGTGGAAGAAGATCTTCCCGCCCGCGATCTTCCCCGGTGGCATCGGGACGAGGCCCATGATGGACAGCGCGGTCACGCTCTTCCCGCACCCGGATTCCCCCACCACCCCGAGCGTCCTCTCCCGCTCGATCGCGAACGTCACGCCATCCACGGCCTTTACGACGCCGTCTTCCGTGTAGAAGTAGGTGTGGAGGTCGCGGAGTTCGATTAAGGGCATCGGGTTAGAGGATGGCGAGGAGGAGGCCGAGGGCGAGGAACGCCCCCCCGAGGACGCCCGTGGCAAGCTTCTTAGGATCCTTCGTCACGTCGCGCCCGAACACGGTGCCGGCCATGCCGGACCCAAACGCCCCTCCCATTGAAGCGTGTTCCGACATCTGGAGGAGGACGAGGCCGATCAGGGCGAGGGCATCGAGGAGGAACACGATCTGTAGCACGATCTTCAATGCTGCCATCCCATCACGCTCCGGGTCGGCATTATAGCGAGCGACTCCTGGGGCGCAACCGTTGTGCGGCGCCCCGTTGCCGGTGTGGCTACAATGGGGATCTGTGCCCAAGTACGTGTTCGTCACCGGCGGTGTGGTGTCCGGCCTCGGGAAGGGGGTCCTCACGGCCTCGCTGGGGTGCCTCCTCCAAGCACGGGGGGTGAAGGTGACCCTGCAGAAGGTGGATCCGTACCTGAACGTGGATGCGGGGACGATGAACCCCTACGAACATGGCGAGGTGTTCGTGACGCGGGACGGGTTGGAGACGGACCTCGACATCGGCCACTACGAGCGGTTCCTCGGCCAGGATCTCGGCGCGGCGAACTACCTCACCACGGGGCGGGTGTACTGGGAGGTGATCACCCGGGAGAGGAACGGCGACTACCTCGGCCACACGGTGCAGGTCATCCCCCACATCACCGACGAGATCAAGCGCCGCATCCGTGGCGCCGTGGATGCGACGGGGGCCGAGGTGGTGGTGGTCGAGGTGGGGGGGACGGTGGGCGACATCGAGGGCCTCCCCTATCTCGAGGCGATCCGCCAGCTGCGCGACGAACTCCCGCGCTCCGACGTGGCGGTGATCCACCTCTCCTACCTCCCGATCCTCTCCACCACGCAGGAGCTGAAGACGAAGCCGACCCAGCACTCGGTGAAGGAGCTCCGCACAGCGGGGATCCAGCCCGACTTCATCGTCGCGCGGTGCCCGGTTGAGGTCCCGGATAGCCTGCGGGACAAGATCGCCCTCTTCTGCGACGTCCCCCACGAACACGTGATCGCGAGCCCCGATCTCCCCACAATCTACGGGGTGCCCCTCGCGATGCGGGACGAGGGGCTGGACGAGAAGCTCCTCGCCCGGCTGGGCCTGGCGGCGGGGGAGCGGGACCTCACTGCGTGGGAGGCATTTGTGGATCGCCTCAGGGGCCTAGAGCGGACGGTACGGATCGGGATCGTCGGCAAGTACGTCGAGCTCCACGATGCGTACCTGTCCATCCTCGAAGCCCTTCACCACGCCGGGGCGGCGCTTTCTACGCGGGTCGAGGTGGGGTGGATCCCGTCGGGGCAGGTGGAGCGGGACCGGGAGCGGGCCCTCGCCGGGTACGCCGGGCTCCTCGTCCCGGGCGGGTTCGGGGAGCGGGGGGTCGAGGGGAAGGTATTCGCCGCCAACTATGCCCGCCGGGCGGGGATCCCCTACTTCGGGATCTGCCTTGGGATGCAGGTGGCGACGATCGCGTTCGCCCGCGAGGCGTTGGGGTGGGAGAAGGCGAACTCCACCGAGTTCGATCCGCACACGCCCTACCCGGTGATCGGCCTCCTTCCCGACCAGGGCGCGGTCACCGCGAAGGGGGGGACGATGCGGCTCGGGGAGTACGCGATGCGGATCGTCCCGGGGACCCTCCTCCACGAGGCCTACGGGACGACGGAGGTCGGGGAGCGGCATCGGCATCGGTACGAGTTCAACCCCCGCTACCGCGACGCGTTCGCCGCTGCGGGGCTCCGGCCCTGTGCCCTGTCCCCGGACGGTCGGCTCGTCGAGGCGGTGGAGGCGGTGGACCATCCGTGGTACATCGGGGTCCAGTATCATCCAGAGTTTCGCTCCCGCCCCCTCGCTCCCCATCCCCTGTTCCTGGGGTTCGTCCGCGCATGCCTCTCCTAGGGCGCATCGGGGCCGCGGGCGGAAGGCAGGCGGACCCGTCCTCCGCTGTCGGTGATCGGCGGTCTGGGCGCGGTCGGCCGTTCCGAGCCCTGCCCGTGGCGGTTGCGATCCTGTTCTCGGTGCCCGCGTCCGCTCAGTCGGTGCAGGCGGAGGCCCCCTGGTTGACCGTGTACGACGAGGCCGGCCAGCTGAAATGGGAGGTGCGGATGGAGACGCTCGTCCGCGTCGGCGATGGCTGGGAGGGCCAACGTGTTCAGGTCCAGCTCTACCACGACGGGGTGCCCACCGTTGTCTTGCGCGCTCCCCGGATCCGGGCCGATCGGTACGGGCGGGAGTGGGTCCTCTCCACCGATGACCTGGCGGCGGAGCCGATCGTCGGGGAGGGGGAGGGGTTCTCGTTCACCTGTCGCGAGGCACGGTGGCAGGGGGGGCTCGTGCTCAGGGGCCTTACTGCCGAGGGGCGGGGGGTGGCCCTGTCGGCAGCGGAGGGGCGGTGGCAGTTCGGGGAGGCGGTCCACCTCGTGGACGCTGAGGTGACGTTCGCGGGATGGCGGCTTGCGTTCGAGACGGGACGGTACGAGCTTGGGGGGGATCAGCTCGTGGCGGATGACGTGACGGCGACCGGGCATGGGGTGATACTCGTGAGCACGGCGCTCATGGCCTGGCCCCGCGAGGGAAGGCTCGAGGTGAGGGAAGCGCATCTTGTCCGAGCTCCTTGAGGGACTCGACCTCGTCCGGTCGTTCGGTCGCCGCCGGGCGGTGGATGGGCTCACGGTGCTGTTCCGCGCCGGCGAGGTGACGGGCCTCCTTGGCCCCAATGGCGCGGGGAAGACGACGACCCTCTACCTCCTGGTGGGGTTCCTCCGCCCCACATCCGGTACGGTGCGGCTGGACGACCGCGACATCACGCGCCTTCCGTTCTACCTCCGGGCGCGGGCCGGCATCCACTACCTCCCGCAGGAGCCGTCGGTGTTCCTCCGCTCCACGGTGCGGGGGAATCTGCGGTTGGCCCTGGAGGGGCTCCGGCTCCCCTGGAACGGGCAGGTGGAGGCAGTGGTGGGGGAGTTGGGCCTGACCGGCCTCCTCAGCCGCCCGGTGGGGGAGCTGTCCGCGGGGGAACGGAGGAAGGTTGAGGTAGCACGGGCCCTCGTCGCCCGGCCGACGTTCCTCCTCCTCGATGAGCCGTTCTCGGGCGTGGATCCCCTCACCGTAGCCGAACTGGCGGCCCTGCTGCGCCGGCTCGCCGGATCGGGGATCGGGATCGCGATCTGCGACCACAACGTGCGCGACACCCTCCGCACCACGGATCGGACGTACCTCATCCACCACGGCGAGCTCCTCTGCGCCGGGACGCCCAGCGAGGTCCTCGCCAACCCCGCCGCCCGCCTCGCCTACCTTGGGGAGGATTTTTCTCTCTAGGGGGAGATGCCCTCGAGGGCGAGGAGGCGTACCTTCCAGTCCGTCCCCGCGCTGAACCCGCCCACGCCTCCCCCGGCGAGGAGGACGCGGTGGCAGGGGATGAGGATCGGGATCGGGTTCGCCCCCACCGCCTGCCCCACTGCCCGCGCCGCGCGGGGCCGTCCCACCCGGGCCGCGAGCTCCCGATAGGTGATCGTCGCGCCGTACGGGATCTTCCCAAGTTCGTTCCACACCGCCTGCTGAAACGGGGTCCCGCCGGCGCGGGTGGGGACCCCGAACTCCTGCCGCTCGCCGCGGAGGTACTCTGAAAGTTCGCGGGCGAGCCGCTCCGCGATCGGCGTCCGCGGCCCCAGCTCCCCACCCGGGGAGCCGGGGAACCGAAGCTCGACCACGTTCGCCCCCTCCACGCGGGCGGAGAACTCTCCCCAGGGAGTGGCGATCAGGGCCCAGGCCATGGAGGGAGGGTAACGATCCGGGCGGGCGGGGGCAACCGGAATTGGCCCCCCTAGCCCGTGTCCGTACAATGCCCGCGATGCGGGTTCTTGCGCTGGGGTGGGAGATCGACGGGCCGGGGGTGACGCGGGCGGAGTTCGCCTCCGCGGACTCGTTGGCGAGCTACGACGCCGTCCTCGTGGATCCCGAGCCCCTCCCCTCCCTGTGGGGATCCCACGCCACCCTCGAGCCGGATGGGGTGTGGCGCCTCCATCCCGGGCGGGACCTCGGGCTGGCGCGGGCCCTTGATCACCTCATGTCCGCCCGGCGTGCGGAGGTGGAGGACCTCCTCCTCCGGGGGGGAGGGGTGGTCGTGGTCCGGGTCCGGCCCCCGGGGGAGGGGGTGGAGATCGCGGGGTCCCCCCCACGCCGCCTCGACCGGTACGCGTTCCTCCCCCGGGCGTCCCTCGTCTCCGGCCCCCACCACCTCGGCCTCCCTCACGGGCTGCGGTTCATCCCCCGGCGGGGACGGGACCTCACCCTGGCCGCCGAGCCCCATCCCGCGACCCCGTACCTGCGGGCGCTCGGGCCGCTCGGGTACGAGGCGGTGCTCGTGGCGACCCTGGGCGCCCCTCTCGCCGCGTTCGGGCGGGTGCTGGCCACGAACCGGGTCGGTGACGTCGTGGCGTGGGACCTCGCGGTGGGGACGGGGCGGATCCTCTTCCTCCCCTCGTTCCCTAGTGCGTCCCCGGCCGAGATGGGCGACCGCCTCCTCCCCCTCCTCGGTGCCCTCCTCAGGGAGCCCTTGCCGGTGGAGGTTCCGGACTGGATCTCTGGCTACAGCCTCCCCGGCGAGGAGGACCTCCGTCGCGACGAGGAGGCCCTCGCCCGGGAGCGGGAGGGGCTCCGCCGGAGGGAGGAGGAGCTGGGGGAGAGGCGGTTCGGCTATGACCTCCTCCGCGCCCTCCTCGCCCCCCGCGGGTCCCAGGGGCTCGCCCAGGCCGTCCAGGCAGCCCTCGACCGGCTCGGGTTCACCACCTCCCCCCTCGGCGCGGCCCCGGCCACAGTCCTCGCCTCCTCCTCCGACGGGGATCTCCTCGTGCGGGTGGCCCTGTCCTTGTTCGGCCCAGTGGGCCCGGAGGAACACCGGGCCCTCCTCCTCGACCTCGACCGGTGGCGGAGCGAGGGGAACGGGGATGGGCGTGGGATGCTCGTCTGCCTCGCTGAGCCGCGCCTCGATCCCCGGCGGCGGGGCCCACAGTGGGCGGAGGCCGTGGGGCGCGGATGCCGGGACCACGGGCTCGTCCTCACCTCGGCCTACGACCTGTTCCGGGCGGTGCGGCATGTTCTGGCCGGGGGAGACCCGGACGAGGTGCGGAGGGGCCTCCTCGCGGCGGAGGGGGAGTGGCGGTGGAAGAGCTGACGCTGGGGCTGATCCTCGCCCTGGCGATACTTCCCGTCGCGGGATGGGCGAGCCCGCGATTCGCCCGGTATATCCGCGCCGGACAGAGGATCCGCCCCGAGGGGCCGGCGGACCATCGGGGCAAGGCCGGCACCCCAACGATGGGGGGGATCGTCCCGCTCGCCCTCATCCTCGCCGGAACGGGGATCCTGTGGGCCTTCGGCCCCGGACCATCCGCGGGAGGGACGTTCGTGCTCCTGTCCACGGTCATGGGGGGGGTGGTCGGGCTCCTCGACGACCTCCGGTCCCAGCGCCGGGGGACCTCGGTCGGGTTCTTCCCCCACCAGACGCTCCTCACCCAGGCGCTCGGTGCGGGGCTTCTTTGCCTCCTCGTGCCGACCCTCGGGGAGCTAGGGCTGGTGGTCCCCTTCTCCGCCGTGAGCCTCCCCGTATCGTCCCTCCCCGTGGGGGCCTGGATCCCCCTCGTCGTCGTCGGGTTCATGGGCACGGTCAACGCTGTCAACCTCGCCGACGGACTCGATGGCCTCGCCACCGGGGCGTGGCTCCTTGCCGTGGTCGGACTCCTCCTCGGCGGAGGGGGGACCGAGCTTTGGGGGATCGCCCTCGCTGCCCTCGGGGCGGGGGCGGGCTTCCTGTGGGCGAACGCCTACCCGGCGCGCGTGTTCCTGGGGAACGTGGGCTCGATGGGCCTCGGGGGGTTCCTGTTTGGGATCGCCTTCGCCTCGGGCCGCGTGTTCCTCCTCCCGCTCACCGGTGGCCTGTTTGTGGTAATGGCCCTGTCCGTGATCCTCCAGGTAGCGAGCTACAAGCTGACCGGGGTGCGCCTGTTCAAGATGGCTCCGTTCCATCACCACCTCGAGGCGGGGGAGGTGGCGTGGCCCCACCGCATCCGGAGCCCGGGCTGGCCGGAGCCAAAGGTCGTCGTCCGGCTGTGGCTCCTTGAGGCAGCGTTCGCCCTGCTGGGCGTGCTCGCGGGCTCGTTCGCCTAGCGGCCGCGCGACCGTCCCACCCCCGGGTTGGCGTAGCAGTAGAGGCAGCCTCCGGGGCACCGCATCCCGTACCCTCCGATGTCCACGCTCTCCGTGCACAGGCAGTGCGCCCTCTGGCCGCGATCCCGCCGCGATGGGGCCACCGCCCGCTGGGGATGGAGGGCGGTAAGGCGCATTCCGTCAATGCACGGCCCGCGGGCGATCCCGGCGTTCTCGAGGGAGAGGTCGGCGCACGCGCTGAGGGCGAGCCGGTAGCTCTGGGCGAGGTCGGTGAGGTAGGCTGCGATCCCGTGCTTCTCCTCCGGGGAGGGGTCGTACCAGGCCACGCCGCGGCGGAGGACTTTCCCGTACAGGGTGGCCGTGCTCACCCGGAGGTCGTGGACCCCAGCCCGGGCGCAGGCGCGGAACAGGGCCTCTGCCCAGGAGGCGTTGCTCTCGATCCGTGTCCCTTCCTGCCAGTGGACGATCGGATCGAACCGCACCACCACCCGCTCCGGGCCCCTGCACAGCGCGACGAGCTCGGGGAGTTGGGCGATCGCCGCCTCTGCGCGGGGGACGCCTGGCTCGATCCAGGTCCCCCCGAGCCCGGTCACGGTGAAGTGGGCGACCACCTGGTCGTACCGCCCGAGGAGCCCCCGCAGCTTGCGGTCCGCAAGGAGGCGCGAGTAGTCCTTCGACCACAGCACCACCGTGTGGACCTCTTCCGGCCGCAGGGAGACGGTGCGACACCCGCCGTAGGGGAGGTGGACCGTCGCTTCCTCCGCCTGGAGGGCCGCTCTCAGCCAGGGTAGGTACCACCGCGGGAGGTCGGTGCGACGGGAGGCGGAGATGACCCGCCGTGGAACGTCTGTGCCGGGGGTGGGACTTGAACCCACACGAGGGTTGGATACCCCACTGGATCCTGAGTCCAGCGCGTCTGCCAATTCCGCCACCCCGGCTCGCCCCCATTCTATGGGGTGGGGAACGGGGGCACAAGATTTGACGCCGCTCCCCGCCATCCGTAGACTGTCCCCCGGGTGAGGGACATGGACGAGCTCAAGAACTTCCGCGTATTCGCCGACCTGAAGCCGGATGACCTGAAGAAGCTGGGCGGGCTCGTGCGTACGATCGAGTACGGGGCAGAGGAGCTCCTGTTCATGGAGGGGGCCCCGGCGTTCGGGTTCTACCTCGTGTTCTCCGGCGCGGTCAAGCTGGTGAAGCGCAGTTCCAAGGGGAAATCCCAGATCCTGAAGATCGTCGGGCCGGGCGGGCTCGTCGGGGAGACAACCCTGTTCGACAAGGGCCTCCACAACGCGTACGCCAAGACCCTCATCCCCTCGAAGATCGGGTTCATCGAGCGCGGCGATTTTTTCTACTTTCTCGAGCACTACCCGAAGACCGTGTTCCGCTTCTTCGAGCACATCTCCCAGGAGCTGAAGGCCTTCCAGAACAAGCTCGCTGAGCGGTCGTATGCCTCCTCCAAGGAGCGGCTGTCCCGCCTCATCCTCGCCCTCGATCGGCTTCAGCTCGAGCTCTCGCGGGCCGAGCTCGCCGAGATGGCCGGCGTCTCGTCCAAGACCGCGATCCGCACGCTGGGGGAGCTCGAATCCCGCGGCATCGTGGCCATTGACAACCGGCGCATCTCCGTCCTCAAGGAGGACTACCTGAAGCGCCTCATCGAGCCGTTCACGGTCCCGAGCGACGAAGCCGTCATCATCTGATCCCGGGCCACGGGGTGACCCGTGTCCTTGGCCGGGGGGCCCCGAACGCGGATAGTCGAGCGATGTCACGCGAGAAGATGACCCGTCGTCGGCGGGTGTGGATCGTCACCGGGCTGTTTGTGGGGTGCGCTGCCCTGGTGTGGGGCACCGCGATCCCCGCTGGGTGGACGATGGCTCTCGGCGGGAACCTCTCGGTCCTCCTCACGCTGGTGGGGATTGCCCTGTTCAGCGCCTCGTTCCTCCTCGGCTGGCTGGGGACGGCGCTCGCCTGGGTGGGGGCAGGGCTCCTGGCCCTCCCAGTGCTGGTGATCCCGGAGTTCATGCTCCCTCAGCCGATGATGGGGGCAGTGATCCCCCTCCTGTTCGCGGGCATCGCGGTCCTCGGCCGGGGAGTGGGCTACCTATGGGAGCAACGGTCGCACCGCCGGGAGATCCACGAACGCCTCGAGGACTGCTACGGGCGCGAGTTCTACGAGAACTCCCTCAACATCATCCACGTCATGAGCAACCGCGGGAACGTGAGCCGCCGCAACCGCCGGTCCCAGGAGCTCTTGGGATGGCCGGGGCGCCAGTCGCTCCAGATCTCAGAGTACGTCCATCCCGAGGACATCGACCATTTCAAGGATCTCCTGAAGACGCTGTTCGAACGGGGGGAGCTGCGCCAGGAGCGCCTCCGCTTCCTGTCGCAGGGGGGGCGGGCGATCACCGTGGACATCCAGGGCCGGCGCGTCACGGGCACGGTGGCCGTGCTCGAGGCCCAAGACCGCTCCGAGGTCCAGTCCCTCGAACACAAGCTGCGCGAGCAGGAAGCGCGGTACCGGTTCTTGATCGAGGACGGGATTGACACCCTCGACCTGGGGATCATCTTGTGGGACGAGGGGAAGCGCGTCCTGTGGGCGAACCAAGCGGTGGAGGAGTTCTTCGGGGTGGATCGCGAGGCGTTGGTTGGGCTCCCCGCGGAGAGGGTGCGGGATCGGATCGCCGAGGCCCTCGACAACGGAGAGGAGTACGTCGCCCGCGTCAAGGACGCCTACCGATCAGGGACCGCGGTGGATCCCCTCGTCACGCGCATCCGCCCGGGAACGGGACGTCACGAGAAGGTCATCCAGTACCGTTCCATTCCCATCGAGACCGCCCGCTACCGAGGCGGCCGCATTGATTACTACACCGACATCACCGAGCTCAAGCGGTTGGAGGATGCCCTGCGCCAGGAGAAGGCCCACCTCGATGAGGTGAATCGGAACCTGAAGAACTTCAGCGACATCGTGTCGCATGACTTGCGCAACCCGACGCGGACCGCGCTCGGGTACCTCACGTCGATCCTCGATCGCCACAGCGACGGGGAGCTCCCGGCCGAGGTGCGGGCGGACCTCGAGAAGGCGCAGGGCCGGCTGCAGCGGATGGACCAGCTGATCGTGGACCTCACCAAGTTCTCCCAGATGCGCGTGGATTCGTCGCGCTACGAAGAGGTGGACGTGGGGCGGTTGGTCCAGGAAGTGTGCGAAGACCTGGGCGACCGGCTGAAATCGGTGAGCGTGACGATCGCCCCCGATCTGCCGCGGGTGTGGGCGGTGCCTTCGCTCCTGCGGGACGTTTTTCAGAACCTTATTTGGAACGCGATCAAGTTCAATGACAAGGCGCTGCCGACGGTGGAAGTGGGATGGAAGCCCTATCGCGGGGACTCATACCTCTTCTACGTGCGGGACAACGGTCCTGGCATCGAGGCCGACTACCTTGACATCATCTTCAAGATCTTCGAGAAGCTGAACAGCAAAACCGAAGGCACCGGGGCTGGCTTGGCGATATGCCGTCGCATCGTGGAAGAGCACGACGGGCGGATATGGGCGGAGTCGGAGGTCGGCGTGGGGACCACGTTCAACTTCACGATCCCCCGGGTGCCGGCGAACAAAGGGGTGGAGAGCGATGCCCGTTGAGCGGCGAATGATCGTCCTCGTGGTGGAGGATGATGAGTCCCACTACGAGCTGATCGAGAGGTCCGTGCGCGGCCTGGAGAAGGCCGGGACGCGGTACGACCTGCACTGGGTCCAGGACGGGGCGGAGGCCCTCGATTTCCTGTTCCGCAAAGGGAAGTACAAGGATGCCCCGCGCCCGAACCTGGTCCTGTTGGACCTGAACCTGCCCAAGGTGAAGGGCCAGACCGTCCTCGACCGGATCAAGGAGGACGAGAAGCTGCGGAAGATCCCGGTGGTCGTCCTCACCGTGTCCACATCCGATGAGGAGATGGCCCGGGCCTACGACTCCGGCGCGGCGGGGTTCCTCAATAAGCCGGCGAGTCGGGATGACTTCGATCGCCTCCTGAACACAGTCTGGGACTACTGGCGCATCGTCCGCGTTCCGGACTAGGGGTCACCGGTTCGTGGTTGTGGGCGCGCACGCGGCCTCGCGGGGTGCGCCCTGTCCTTTGTCGTAGGCCGGGGCAACGTACTCTCGATCACGGGCCACGACCACGGGGTCCAAGGCAAGGTGCCGGCCGACCAGGGGTTCCAACCCGCGCGGCTACCGTTCGAATCGGTACGACACCCGGTCGAGAGCTGCTTCCAGGCCTCCTGTTCCTCGCCTCGGGGAGGGACTTCGGTCCCTCCCCCCTCTCTTGATGGGGAGCACCGCGTCGTTGTGTCGTCTGAATCCAGTCTCGTGTCTTCCCCCTCCTCCGTTGTCGGGGCCGTCGGGGGGCGGTAGAATCGGCTGACCGGGCACGGACGCCCGGAACATCTCGACAAGGGGGGATTCTCAGTGCGCAAGTGGTTAGGTTTGGCACTGGTCGTGGCGTTGGTGGCGGCGCCGGCGATGGGGCAGGCGCTCAAGGGGAAGGTGGCCGTGGTCCTCGACGTCGGAGGACGGGGCGACCTCTCGTTCAACGACATGGGGTTCAAGGGCACGGACGAGGCAGCGAGGGACTTCGGGCTGCAGATGGTCGAGGTCCAGAGCGCGACAGCGGCGGACTACCTCCCGAACCTGCGGAACCTCGCCCGAACCGGGCAGTATGACCTCATCATCTGCGTGGGGTTCCTCCTCGGGGACGCGCTCGCCCAGGCGGCTCAGGAGTTCCCGCAGCAGAAGTTCGCGATCATCGACTCGGTCGTGGACGCTCCGAACGTGATGAGCATCGTGTTCCGCGAGAACGAGATGAGCGCGCTCGTCGGGGCGCTGGGGGCGCTGGCCGCGGCCCATTACGGCTACCCGAACGTGGGCGTCGTCCTCGGGATCGAGATCCCAGTCTTGTACCACTTCGAGGCCGGGTACCGCTTCGGCATTGACTGGGGGAACAAGCGGGCGGCGGAGGTCCTCGGGACCAACCCGGTCGGGCTCCTGTACACCTACACCGGTTCGTTCAGCGACATCGCGCTGGGGAAGGCGGCCACTGAGGCCATGCTCGCCCAGGGCGCGGTCGCGGTGTACAACGTCGCAGGTCCGCTCGGGATCGGGGACCTTGAGGCGATCACCGAGTACCACCGCAACAAGGGGACCGAGTTCGGCCCGCCGTACTACTTCGGCGTGGACGCGAACCAGGACTGGATGGGGCTTGGCAAGCACGGGCTTGCGAGCGGGATGAAGCGGGTGGACGTCGGCTGCTACAGCGCGGTTGAAGCTGTGGTCAACGGCACGTTCACGGGCGGCATCATCAGCCTCGGCCTCGCTGAGGGCGGTGTGGGGATCAGCAAGTACCAGGACCTCCTCGACTTCATCGAGTTCGCCGTCGGCGCTGGCGCGATGAAGGCGGAGGACCGCGATCAGACGATCGCCAACTGGCTCGCCAACCGGGCGACGATCCCGGGCTGGATCTGGGAAGCAGTGGACGAGCTTGAAGCGGGGATCCTCGCCGGGACGATCGTCGTTCCGACGGCGGACACCGTGGAGGAGATGCGGGCTGTCCGCGCCCAGTACACGCTGGGGGCGCCGTAAGGCCCACGGTGGTACGGTGAGCTGACGGGGAGAGGGGGCGTAGCGTTCCCTCTCCCCTCGTTTCCTTTGCGACTGGGGGCGCCCGCATGAGCGAGAGTTCGAGCCGTAGCGCTGAGGAGAACGGGTACTTCCTTCGGGCGGAGGGGATCACCAAGATCTACTCCGATGGCACAGTTGCCCTGCGTGAGGCGACCGTTGAGCTCCGCCCGGGCGAGATCCTGGGGCTCCTTGGGGAGAACGGGGCGGGGAAGACGACCCTCACCAAGATCCTGTCAGGCCTGCTTCCCCCCACCAAGGGACACGTCGTGTCCCCGCGGGGGCCGGTGCGGTTTTCCAGCCCGCGGGAGGCACTCGATTTCGGGATCGGGATGGTCCACCAGCACTTCGCCCTCGTGGGGACGTTCACCGCGGTGGAGAACGTGGCCCTGTCCCAGGAGCGGCCGTTGGCGCCCCTCCAGCTCGCCCAGACCCGGGCGAAGATCGAAGAGCTGATGGAGGAGAGCGGGCTCCGCGTCCCCCTCGATGTCCCGGTGGAGAAGCTCGCTGTTGGCGAGCAGCAGCGGGTGGAGATCCTCAAGGTCCTGTCGCGGGACGTGGACCTCCTCATTCTCGACGAGCCGACGTCGGTGCTCACCCCGCTTGAGGTGGATGAGCTGTTCCGCTTCCTGCGGCGGCTCAGGGACGAAGGGAAGGCGATCGTCCTCATCACCCACAAGCTGAAGGAGGTGGGTTCGATCACGGACCGCGTCGTTGTCCTGCGCAAGGGGGAGGTCGTGGGCGACGTGCGCACGTCCGCCGTGACGACGGAGGAGCTCGCCCAGCTGATGGTGGGGAAGGCGCTGGAGACGAGGGCAGGGCGCGCGGTGGAGCTCTCCACTGACGAGATCCCCGCGCATGCTCCCCAGCGCCACCGGGAGGAGCGCGGCCCGGGGGTGCTCCACGTCGAGAATCTCTCCGTGGCGGGGGACACGAAGCCAGTGGCCGTGCACGACCTCACGTTCGACGTCTACGGCGGGGAGATCTTCGGGATCGCGGGGGTGGAAGGGAACGGGCAGACGGAGCTCGTGGAGGCCCTCACCGGCCTGCGCCCCGCCCTGAAGGGGATCGCGACCATCAACGGTCGGAACATCCTTGGGCTCGACCCTCGCCAGATCTACAAGCTCGGCGTGGCCCACATCCCCGAGGACCGGTGGGTGCTCGGGCTCGTCCTCCCATTCACCCTCGCCGAGAACGCGATCCTGGGGGTGCACCGGTGGGACGAGTTCCGGGGGCCCCTATCCATCCTTCGCTGGCGGAAGATCAACGCCCACGTGCGGTCCCTCATGGAGCGGTTCGAGATCCAAGCTACCGGTCCCAGCGCTCCGGCGAAGAGCCTGTCGGGCGGGAACCAACAGAAGCTGATCGTGGGGCGGGAGCTCGCCAAGGATCCGGCGATCGTGATCGCCTCCCAGCCCACGCGGGGCCTCGACGTGGGAGCGGCCCAGTACATCCGGGACATCCTCGTCGAGATGCGGGACCGGGGACGGGCGATCCTCCTCGTGTCCGCGGACCTGGATGAGGTCCTGGCGCTGTCGGATCGGGTGGCGGTGATGTATGAGGGGAAGTTCATGGCCGTCGCCCGGCCGGAGGAGCTGGACCGGGAGAAGGTTGGGCTGCTCATGGGCGGCGTGAGCGTAGGGGGGAAAGCATGACGGCACACGAGGCACGGTCAGGGGGGCGGCTCCTGCGGGGGGCGCATCGCACGCTCACCGGGCTCCACCCCGTGTTGGAGTCGGTGCTCGCGGCGGTGCTGGGGCTCCTCGTGGGGGCCCTCCTCATGTACATCTGGGGCTACGACCCGTGGAGGGCGTACTGGGCCCTCTTCCGGGGCGCCTACGGCGGTAGCTACGAGATCGCCAGTTCGATCGCGCGTGGTGTGCCGCTCATTTTTACCGCGCTCACGTTCTCGATCTGCGTCCGGGCGGGGATGTTCAACATCGGGGCCGAGGGCCAGATGTACGTGGGAGCGGCAGCGGCGGTGTGCGTGGCGTACTTCAAGCTCCCACCTGGGCTGCACCTCCTCGTGGGGATCGCGTTCGCCGCGATCGCCGGCGCGATCTGGAGCCTCGGGCCGGCGCTCCTCAAGCTGACCCGGGGGGTCAACGAGGTCATCTCGACGATCATGTTCAACTGGATCTCCCGGTTCCTCGTGTTCTACCTCGTGGCCTACGTCCTCGTGGATGCGCGCCAGGGGCAGCGCACGGTGCAGGTCCCCGTGTCGGCGCGGTTCCCGATCCTCGTCCGGGGGACGGACCTCTCCTATTCCGTGTTCCTCGCCGTGGCGTTCGCCCTGTTCGTGTACTTCCTCCTCTGGCACACCGCCACTGGGTACGAGGTGCGGGCGGCGGGGCTCAACCCCACGGCGGCCCGCTACGGGGGGATCTCCATCAACCGCACGATCCTCCTCAGCTTTGCCCTCGGCGGGGTGGGGGCCGGGTTGGCCGGGGCGGCGACGACGATGGGCCTCCCCCCGACCTACGCCATCATCAGCGGGCTTCCTGAGCTCATGAACCTCGGGTTCGACGGGATGGCGGTGGCGATGATGGGCCGCAACCACCCGATTGGGATCCTGGTGGCGGCCCTGTTCTTCGGCGGCCTCAACGCCGGGGGACGGGTGATGCAGTTCTATGGCTCGAACCCCGTGCCGCTGGAGATGGTGCGGGTGGTGATGGGGGCGATCGTGATCGCAATGGCGATCCCTGAATTGGTGAGGGTCTTCCCGGCGATCGCGCGGAGCGTGCGCCGGCTCGGCGGGGTGTTCCGCCGCGATCGGGCGACAGAGAGGGAGGGAGCATGAACTGGAACTATGTCCTCGATCTCCTGAGGATCTCGCTGCACGCGATGGTGCCGATCACCCTCACCGCGATCGGGGAGATCATCGGGGAGACAGCGGGGCTGTTCAACATCGGGCTCGAGGGGATCCTCCTCATCAGCGCGTTCGTGGGGGCCCTCGGGGCGAAGGCGGGGGGGCCGGTTGTGGGACTCCTCGTAGGGATGGGCGTGGGGATGGTCATTGGGTTCGTGTTCTCCGTCATCTGCACCTACTGGAAGGGGACGCAGATGATCGCCGGGATCGGGATCAACCTGTTCGCGATGGGGTTCGTGGCGTTCGGGCTCATCAAGCTCGGGGCGCCCGGGTTCCACGCTGTCCCGGCGGAGGCGCAGCTTGCGAAGCTCCAGACGCCGATGGGGGCGCTGTCCCCCCTCATCTTCGTCGCCCTCGTGGTGCCGTTCCTCGCCCACTGGTTCCTCAGGCGGACCCGGGCCGGGCTCATCCTGAAGGCGGTGGGGGAGAACCCCGAGGCGGCGGACGTCGCGGGGATCAATGTCCACCTGACCCGGCTCTTGGCGACCACGTTCGGGGCCGCGCTCGCCGGCCTCGCCGGGGCGTACCTGTCCGTGGGGTGGTTCGGGTCGGTGACGAAGGAGATCTCCGCGGGAAGAGGGTTCATCGCCCTGGCCACGGTCGTGTTCAGCGGCTTGAACCCGATCCTCGGCCTCGTGGGTGGGCTCATCTTCGGGTTCTTCCAGAGCCTGGCCACGTGGATCAAGACCCTGCCCACGAAGCCGATCCCGTGGCAGTTCGTGGACATGCTCCCCTACATCGTGACCCTCCTCGTGGTGTCGGGGGTCGTGGGGCGGGTGCGGTTCCCGAAGGCCCTCGGGGAGCCCTACAAGCGCGAGTGATCCGCCGTCCGGTCGTCGCCCTGTTGGGCGACCTGAACGCGGACGTGACGATCCGGGTCGGGGCCGTGCCTCCCCCGGGGGGCGAGGCCCATGTCGACGCCGCACTGGCGGTGGGGGGATCCGCCGCGCTCACCGCCCGCTGGCTCGCCGCACTCGGGTGCGAGGTGCGCCTCGCGGCCGCGGTGGGCGACGATCCGTTCGCGGACTGGCTCCTGCAGTCCCTCGCCCGGGACGGGGTTCCCCCGACGTGGCTCCAGCGGCTCGCGGGGCGGCCGACCGGCCTCTGCTTCGCCCTCGTCCACCCCGGCGGGGAACGGGCCATGCTCGCCTCGCCCGGCGCGGCACGCGATCTCCGCTGGGAGGAGGTCCCGGGGTCCTGGCTCGCTGGGGTGGACTGGCTCCACATCTCGGGCTACGCCTGGCTCGGCGGGGCGGAACGCGACGCGGCGGAGCGCGCCGTGGCCCGCGCCCGGGCGGAGGGGATCCCCCTGAGCCTCGACCCGGGGGCAATGGCGGGCACCGTGCAGCGCGACCTCGATCCCCTGTTGGCGTTCGCCCTCCTCCTCCCCAACCGGCACGAGGTCCGCGACCTCACGGGGCACAACGATCCGTGGTCCGGGGCCGTGGAGCTCCGCCGCCGTGGGGTGGTCTGGGTGGCGGTGAAGCTCGATCGCGATGGGTGCTTGGTCCAGGGCCCCTGCGGCGGGGCGTGCGTCCCCGCTCACCCCGTTGAGGCGGGGAACACGACCGGGGCCGGGGATGCGTTCAACGCGGGGGCGATCGTGGGGGTCCTCTCCGGCTGGGGGCCGGAGGAGGTGGGGAAGCTCGGGAACCTCCTCGGCGCAGCCGCGGTCCGGCATGGGGCCGGGGGACCCCTGCCGGAGCGGGGCGACCTCCTGGCCCTCCTCGGCCAGGCGAGTACCCTTGCCGGGTGGATCGGGACCCACTGGTGGAAGGAGGGACGATGAGCGCGGAGTGGAAGGAGCGCTGGGATGGGTTGCGGATCGCGTCGCTTGGCGACCTCTTCGGGGTGGAGGTTCCGGTGATCGGGATGGTCCACCTGTGGCCGCTCCCCGGCGCGCCGGGGTACACCGGCTACGGGATGGAGAAGATCGTTGCGGCGGCGCTCTCCGATGCACGGGCCCTCGTGCGGGGCGGGGTGGACGGGCTGATCGTGGAGAACATGTGGGACCTCCCCTACCACGTGGGGCGGGCCGTGCCCCCCGAGGAGAGCGCGTGCCATGCCGTCGCCGCGCGGGCGGTGGTGGAGGAGGTCTCGGTCCCGGTGGGGATCAACGTCGTCCACAACGGGGGCGTGGTCGCGCTGGCGATCGCCGTCGCCTGTGGGGCGGCGTTCATCCGGGTGTGCCTCCTCACCGGGGCCCAGGTGTGGGACACGGGCGAGTTCGACCACGGTTGTGCCGCCGAGCTTCTCCGCAAGCGGAAGGAGCTCGGGGCTGAGCACATCAAGCTCCTCTGCGATGTGGACAAGAAGCACGCCGTCCGCTTCCCGGGGATTGACCTCGCTACCCACATCGCGTGGACCGAGTTCTACGGTGCCGATGCCCTCATCATCTCCGGCCGCATGACCGGGGATGCCCCCGCCGGGGGAAAGGTGCGGGCGGCCAAAGAGCTCGCCCATCGGCCGATCCTCGTTGGATCGGGGGCGACGGAGGAGAACATCGGCCACTTCCTGCGGTGGGCGGACGGGGTCATCGTCGGGTCGAGCCTCAAGCGGGGGGGCGATCCGACCGCGCCGGTGGATGAGGAGCGGGTGGTGCGGTTCGTGGCCGCGGCCCGGTCCGGGCGGGGGTAGCGGTGCCCCTTCCCTGGCCTCCTGGCTCGCGGCCCGTGGTGGGGGTGATCCACCTCCCCCCCTTGCCGGGGACGCCGCGCTCGCCAGGGGGAGGACTCGATCCGATCCTCGCCCGGGCGCGGGCCGACCTCGCCGCCCTGGAGGCGGGGGGGGCGGACGGGGCGATCGTGGAGAACTTCGGCGATGCTCCGTTTCGCAAGAAGGCCGACCCGACCACGGTGGCGGCGATGGCAATCGTCGTCCGGGAGCTCGCCCGGGAAGCCCGGATCCCCATGGGCGTGAACGTCCTCCGCTCGGACGGGGTAGCGGCGCTCGCGATCGCGTCCCTCGGTGGGGCATTGTTCATCCGCGTCAACGTGTTCAGCGGGGTCGCGTTCACGGACCAGGGCCTGATCGAGGGGGAGGCGCGGGCGATCCTCGACCTCAAGCGGACGCTCGGGGCGGAGGTGGCCGTGCTCGCCGACGTCCACGTGAAGCACGCCGTGCACCTCGACACCCTGCCTGCGGCGGCGCGCGATGCGGCCCGCAACGGGCCCGACGCCCTCATCGTCACCGGCGGGGGGACGGGGGAGGCGCCCGAGCCCGCTGACGTGGAGGCAGTTCAGGAGGCCTCGGGGCTCCCCGTGTTCGTGGGGAGCGGGATCCGGCCGGAGAACCTCCCCCACTACACCCGGGCCGGTGGGTTCATCGTCGGCACCTCCCTCAAGGTCGGCGGGGTGGTGGGGAACCCGGTGGATGCGGACCGGGTGAAGGCCCTCGTCGCGGCCCGCGACCGCCGCGGGGGGCGGGTATAATCGGGCTCACCAGGAGGTGGTGCTGTGAAGCGACTCACGTTGGTAGTGTTGGTGGCGGTGGTGGCGCTCGGGGCGACCGGCCTTGCCCAGGCGCTCGGCACACGGGATAACCCGATCATCTGGGTGTTCCCCCCGTCCACGCGGGCGGAAGTGATCGAGGCGACGGCCAAAAAGATCGTCGAGGATATCGGGAAGGCGACCGGCCTGTACATCGTCCCGCGGGTGATGCCGGACTACGCCGCGCTCGTTGAGGCGTTCAAGGCGGCGGAGGGGAACGTGATGGGGACCCCGACGACGGACCAGTACGCCCGGATCTCGGTGGAAACGAACTTCGGGGCCCACGCCCGGCTGGCGGCCGTGCGCCGCGGGTACTCGTTCTACTTCTCCAGTATCTACGTCCCGCGCGCGGCGGGGTACACCTCGATCCAGGACCTGAACGGGAAGATCTGGATCTACAACGATGAGGGCTCCACGTCCGGGTACGTCTTCCCCAAGAAGTACCTCGAGGACAACGGCGTGGTCGTGGGTGGCGTGGTGAAGTCCGGTGGCCACCCGAACTCGTTGATCGCCCTCCTCAAGGGCCAGGGCGACTTCTGCACCGGCTACGGCTCCCCGCCGGAGCCCCCAGCGGGCTACGATGGCCCGAAGTGGGACTACGGCATGGACCCCGAGATGTGGATCTGGGACCGGGAGAACAACGCCCTCTATCCGCCGGAGGTCCGCGGGACGTGCGTAGACCTGCGCTATGCGGTATCCCAGATCGAGGGGATGGGCACCCTGGAGGAGATCATCGAGAAGATCGGGGTGCTTGATACGGTCGGACCTCTGCCGAACGACTGCATCGCCTTCTCGGCGGGCTTCCCGATCCGCGTCGAGAACGCGATCGTGGCCGCAATCATCGCCCACATCCGCTCCCCAGAGGGCAAAGCCCTGTGGAGCAACCCCAACTTCTACGAGTGGACCGACGTCGAGCTCATCGACGACTCCTACTACGATACATATCGGTCGCTCGTGGGGTTGCCCAACCCTAAGCGGTAGGCTCAGGTGAAGGGATCTCGACCATGGGGGAGGCGACGCCTCCCCCATGGTTTGTCTGCCCATGGCTAATCCCTACCTCGTTGTCGAGCACCTGACGAAGGTCTACGAGCGGGGGCAGGTCCTCGCCCTGCGCGACCTCAGTTTCACGGTGGACAAAGGGGAGTTCCTCGTCGTGATCGGCCTCTCCGGGTCGGGGAAGTCCACCCTTCTTCGCTGCATCAACCGGTTGATCGAGCCGACGAAGGGGAAGATCTGGCTTGATGGGGGGGAGGTGACCCGCCTCTCCCAGGCCCGGATGCGGCGGGTGCGCCGCAAGATCGGGATGATCTTCCAGCAGTTCAACCTCGTGGATCGCTCCACCGCGATCGCGAACGTCCTCACCGGGAGGCTCGGGTACCTCCCGGGGTGGCGGGCGCTCCTCGGCTGGTTTCCGGAGGAGGATCGGGAGAAGGCCCTCGCCAGCCTGGAGCGGGTCGGGCTGCGGGACAAGGCCTATGTGCGGGTGGACCAGCTCTCCGGAGGGCAGCGGCAGCGGGTGGGGATCGCCCGCGCCCTCATGCAGGAGCCGGAATTGCTCCTTGCCGATGAGCCCGTGTCCGCCCTCGACCCCGCGACCTCGCACTCCATCATGCAGTACCTGGAACAGATGAACAAGGAAGATGGGGTCACGGTCATCGCGAGCCTCCACTTTTTGTCCCTCGCCCGCCGGTACGGGACGCGGATCATCGCCCTCAAGGACGGCCAGCTCGTGTTCGATGGATCGCCCCAAGCGATCGACAACGTGAAGTTCAAAGAGATCTACGGCGAGGACGCCGAGGAAGTCGAGGTCAGGTGAACGGGGGAAGCGCGGCGGTGGGTTCCGCCTCGGCTGGGCGGGGGGTGGCCCTCTCCCGGCGCGCGCTCTCGTTTGCCCTCGATTGGATGACCTGGGGGTACGTCGCCTACTGCGTGATGTACCTCCTCAACTACTACTGGTACACCGTCCACGTGGACTGGTGGGGCACGTTGACCCTCCCCACCTGGGGGTGGCCCGTGGTCATCCTCGCCACGCTCGAGCTCGCGGTGGGGTGCCGGTCCTTTGGCCGGAGCCTCGGGCAGAGGGCGATCGGGGCCGAATTCCAGGACAGGGAAGGGGGGCGGATCACGATCGGGCGGAGGCTCACCCGCATCCTCCTCTGGCACATCTCCGTTCCCCTGTTCGCGATCGGGTTCTGGCGGGGCGAGGATCCCTGGCACGACCGGGTCGTGGGCGTGAGCCTGCGCCCCATCTCTCCTGACCCCGAGCGGCCGGGCCGCCGCGCCCTCGCCACCCAGTGGGGCATCCTGGCCCTGTTCCTCGGCGCGCTCACCCTGTGGGTGGGCTGGCTCATCATCGGGATCAACTTTCAGGTCCTCATCCGTCGGGCACCCCAGGCCGGGCGGATCTGGGGGGAGATGCTGCGCCCGGACTTCCGCTACTTCACCACCCCCGATCCTGTGTTCTCGCTCCGTTCCCAGTCCTACTCCATCCTCGACCTCGCCGTCGTCACTGTGTTCATGGCCCTCATGGCGACGATCCTCGGGGCGGCGATCGCCTTCCCCCTCTCCTTCTTCGGAGCGCGGAACGTGATGGGGTTCAGCCCGGTGGGGTGGGCGGTGTACGGGATCGTGCGCGGGTTCTTCAACGTGTTCCGCTCCATCGAGACGATCATCTGGGGCTCGATCTTCGCGGTGTGGGTCGGCTATGGGACGACGCTGGCGGGGATCCTCGCCCTTACCGTGCACACCATTGCCGCGTTGGGGAAGCTCTACTCGGAGCAGGTGGAGGGCGTGTCGCCGGGTCCGCTGGAGGCGGTGTGGGCTGTGGGTGGAAGTCGGGTCCAGGTGGTGCGTCATGCCGTGATCCCCCAGGTCCTGCCGAGCTTCTGGGCGTTCACCCTCTACCGGTGGGACATCAACGTCCGCATGTCCACCGTGATCGCCCTCGTCGGGGGCGGCGGGATCGGGGACATGCTCTTTTACTACAAGAACCAGGGGGATTGGCCGAAGGTGGGGGCAGTGGTGATTGTGATCGTGGCCATCGTGTGGGCGATGGACTACATCTCCGGCTGGCTCCGGGAGAGGATCGCCTGATGGGCTATCCTGAAGGGTACCTTTCCGAGCGGCCGCCGTGGACCACCCTGGCCGGGATCCGGAATGCCCTGGGGCGGAGGGCGCACGCGGCTGGGCGGTACTTTGCGGTGTTCCTCCTCGATGCCGGAGGGCTCGGGATCCTGTGGATCCTCGTGAGCTACGCCTACGCGTGGTACGTCCTCCACGCGACGGCCTACATGCTCGTGCCGTGGTGGCTGTTCGCGGTGGGGGTCGTGGAGGGGGCCGCGTTGTGGGGGAGCTTTGGGCTCTCGTTGGGGCAGCGGCTGCTCGGGCGTGAGCTCGGCCCGGCCGAGGGGAGGGAGGCCTCCGCCCGTGTCCGCGTTCGGTACTTCCTCCTCTGGCACGCTTTCGTCCTCCCCGGGATCGGGTTCCTGTTCGACCCTCCTCTTCACGAACGCCTCTCGGGTCTTCGGCTGCGGCCGCGGAGGATAGAAGGGACGGCTCCCGCGCCGTGGTACCGGACCTCGTCCGGGTTGTTCGTGGCGGCGCTCCTCGTTGTGACCTGCGCCGCCGCGGTCGGGGTGACCATTAGCTGGCCCGCGCTTGCGCGCCTCTTCCGCCAGGCGGGCGAGACGGCGGACTTCTGGCGGGCCCTCGTCTCCCCCGATACCTCGATCCTCCTCGATGCTGGGCGGGACATGATCGTCACCATCTTTATGGCCGTCCTAGCGACCCTGTTCGCGGTGGTCGTGGCGGTGCCGCTCAGCTTCCTCGCGGCACGGAACCTCATGACCGGTCCGGTGGGGAGGCCCGTCTACACCATCCTGCGGGGGGCGATGAGCATCATCCGCTCCATCGAGCCGATCATCTGGGCAATCATCTTCCTGGTGTGGGTCACCGCGCTCCGGTCCGCGTTCGCGGGGGTCCTCGCCCTGTGGGTACACTCCATCGCCGATCTCGTGAAGCTCTACGCCGAGCGGCTGGAGGCGATTGACCAGGGGCCGATCGAGGCCATCACCGCCACCGGGGCGGGGCGCCTCTCCGTCCTCCGCTACGCGATCATCCCCCAGATCGTGAACCCCTACATCAGCTTCACCCTCTACCGGTGGGACATCAACATCCGTATGGCGACGGTCGTGGGGCTCGTCGGCGGGGGGGGGATCGGCCAACGGCTCATCAACTACATCTGGGGCGTCCAGTACCGCCAGGCGGGGACGGTGATGATCCTCATCGTGATCCTGGTGTGGGCGATCGACTACCTCTCCGCCCGCCTGCGGGAGAAGTTCGCGTGACGGCCGCCCCCCCCTCACCTTTTGTTCCTCTCCCCCCTGCGGGGGGAGAGGCAACGGGGCTCTTCCCTCTCCCCCTCTGGGGGAGAGGGTCTGGGTGAGGGGGGCCGAGGGACCACCCTCCCGCGCCCCTCCCTCAAGGGAGGGGGGGAAAAAGACTGGGGGAGAGGGAGGGGGCCTCCCTCACGGGAGGGGACTACCGCCTGGCCGATCCCCTGTTCCCCCACTGGGCAGAAGGCGGCAGGGTGGGTGTCGGGACGGGGCAGTCTCGAGTAGGATCAGGCGATGCGGGCCGTGGACCTGATCGAGGCGAAGCGCGACGGGAGGGAGCTCTCCGCGTCCGAGATCCGCTGGCTCATCGGGGAGTACGTGGCGGGGCGGGTCCCCGACTACCAGATGGCGGCGTTCCTCATGGCCGTGTACTTCCGGGGGATGAGCGAGGACGAGACCGTCGCCCTCACCCGGGCGATGGCCGAGAGCGGGGAGAGGATTGACCTCTCCGGGATCCCCGGCATCAAGGTGGACAAGCACTCCACCGGTGGGGTCGGGGACACGGTGACCATCGTCCTGGTGCCGCTCCTCGCCGCGGCGGGGCTGGTGGTGGCCAAGCTCTCCGGCCGGTCCCTCGGCCACACCGGGGGGACGATCGACAAGTTCGAGGCGATCCCCGGCCTCCGCACCGAGCTCTCCCTCGACGAGATCCGCGCCCAGGCCCAAGCGATCGGGGCCGTGATCGCCGACCACACTGCCGATCTTGTCCCCGCCGATCGTCTCCTCTACGAGCTCCGCGACGTGACGGCCACCGTGCCGTCCACGCCCCTCATCGCCTCCTCCGTCCTCTCCAAGAAGCTCGCCGGGGGGGCGGACGCGATCGTGCTCGACGTCAAGTGCGGCGACGGGGCGTTCATGCGCGAGGAGGCCGATGCCCGCCGGCTCGCCGAGACCCTCGTTCAGGTGGGGAACAAGCTCGGGAAGAAGTTCTCCGCCCTCATCACCGCGATGGACGAGCCGCTGGGGACGAGGGCTGGGAACGCCCTCGAGGTGGTCCAGGCGATCGAGGTCCTGCGGGGGGAGGGGCCGGCGGACCTGCGCGAGGTGACCCTCGCGTTGGGGGCGGAGCTCCTCGTCCTCACCGGGCAGGTCGCCACCCCCGAGGCGGGCCGCGAGCGCCTGGCGGGGCTCATCTCCTCCGGGAAGGCGTGGGGCCTGTTCCGGAAGCTCGTTGTCGCCCAGGGGGGCGACGTGCGGGCGATCGAGGACCCGCGTCGGCTCCCCACCGCGAGCCAGGTGGTTGCGGTCCCTGCGCCGGCGTCAGGGTACGTGACCGAGCTTCGCGCCCGCCCGATCGGCATCGCGTGCGGGCTCCTCGGAGCGGGGCGCGAGGTGAAGGGGGAGCGGGTGGATCCCGCGGCCGGGATCGAGCTCCTCGCCAAGGTGGGGGACGAGGTCGAGGGTGGGGAGCCCGTGGCCCGGCTTCACGTCGGCCGTCCCGACCGCGTGGCCGCGGCGAGGGAGCTCGTCGTCGGCGCGTACACGATCGGGGTGGAGAGGCCGGCGCCCCGGCCCCTCATCCTCGGTCGCGTCGCCCCGTAGCCCCCTCACCCCAACCTCCCCCCCTCACCCTGCCCTCTCCCCCCGCAGGGGGAGAAGGGAAGAAGAACTCTCCCCCAAGTCCTTTTCCCCCTCCCTTGAGGGAGGGGCGGGGGAGGGTGACCCCTCGGCCCCCTCACCCTGACCCTCTCCCCCCGCAGGGGGGAGAGGGAAAGAAGGTGCCCCCTCACCTCGCCTCTCCCCCCATCGGGGGGAGAGGAATAAAAGGTGAGGGGGGAGAGGGATTACGGGTGAGGGGGGGCTAGGGTTGATGACGGTGGCCTACAGGTGGGTACAATCCTTGGCAAAGGAGGTGGCCGATGGCCTATGTAACGAAGAAAGAGCTCGTGGACAAGCTGAAGCCGATGCTCACTGAGCTCTCCCAGCTCGAGGAGGAGTTGGAATCGGCCCTGGAGCGGCTGGAAGACCTACTGGACAAGGTCGAGGAGACGCTCGACGAAGCCGAGGAGGAGTGACCTCGCTTCCGACGTCTCCGATCTAACCCAGGGGCCATCCCCTGGGTTCCCTCTTTCCGCGGGCCGCCCGCTATTGTCTTTCCCCACGCCTCCGCTGTACCCTTAGCCAGACCTATGAAACAGAGGAGGAACACATGAAGCGTTGGCTTGTCCTAGGGTTACTCTTGACAGTGGGCGTAGCGGGGCTCGCCCAGGACCAGGAAACGGCCAAGACCGTGGGGGATCAACTCCTCACGTTCATCCAGTCCGCGGCGGAACTGCTCGGCAAGGGACTCGTCGAGCTCGTGAACCTGGTCCTCCCCGAGGGCCGGGAGGTGAGCTCTGACCTCGCGCAGCCCCTGGGCTACCTGGGCCTGATCACGGTGATCCTGCTCCTGTTCGGGATCCTCGAGGCAGCACGCAAGGTGATCTGGATCGTCGTCATCGTCGGGTGGGTCCTCCTCGTGGTGCGGATCATCCTCGACGTCCTGCACGTGGCGTGAGCCCGCGGCAGTGCCGTTACGCGAGCCCGCTGAGGATCATCTGGACAGCGCTATAGGTGAGCACGACCGCGAACAGGCGCCGCAGCCAGCGGGCGGGGAGCCGGGTGGCGATCATCGGCCCCAGTTGTGAGCCGAGGACCACCCCGGCCGCCAGGGGGAGGGCGAGGTCCCACCGGGTGCGTCCGGCGAGGGCATGGCCCACGGTTGCGACCCCCGACGACGGGATCATCACGAACAAGCTCGTCGCCGCCGCGGGGACGATGTCGAGCCCAAGCAGGGTCAGGGCGGGGACCAGGATCACCCCGCCCCCGATCCCGAACAGCCCGCCGGCGGTGCCGGCCACGAGCCCGATCCCGAGCCCAGCGACGAGGCTGATCCCGCTCCGTCCGCGGCCGCGAAACAGGTCTTTGGGCTGCTTTCCCAAGAGAAGGATCGCCGCCGGGTAGAGGAGGAAGATCCCGAACCCGAGGGCGAGCGTTCCCGAGTCCACGCGGCCGGAGATCCACTGCCCCAGCCACGCTCCCGCCATCGCCCCCGGGATCACGGGGAGCCCCACCCGCCAGTTCGTCGCCCCTCGCCGGAGGTACGCCACCGTGCTCGATATACCGTTCGCCACCACGGCGGCGCTGCTCGTGCCGACCGCCACTTGCGACGTGGGAGCGAGGCCCGTGAGGAGGAGGAGCGGGACCATGAACATCCCCCCTCCGATGCCGAGCATGGACCCGATCGCGCCCACGCCCACCCCGGCCAGGGCAAGAAGGATATACGTCATAACGTGGATTGTAACAGCATTTGTCGCCACAGGGGCCGCGGGCGATGCATGGGACAAATGTCCCAAAGCGTGGGTTTGACTTTTTTCGCGAGCAGTCCTATGCTCCGCTCAACTGCTCCTACCGGGGCAGTAACGAGGAGGTGCGTGCTGCTCATGGACAAGAAGGACAAGCCGAAGCCGGGCAAGCCGAAGAAGTAGTTTGGGCTGTGCGTTCTGGGGGTACAGACTCCCAGAATGCATGTACCGTTGCAGCACGTAGGTAAATGGCGGGGGCAGGGGAACCTGCCCCTGTCCTTTGTCTGATGGGATCTCGCGATCATACTGGGCCAGATGCCTCCCGGACGCCGGCTGGGCGGCCGGCAGCGAATGTAACGAATGTCCCGTCGCGGGCCATTGACTTCCCATCAGAACGGATCTAGTGTACGCCCAACTGCCCCCAGTAGGGCAGTAGCGAGGAGGTGCCGTGCTGGCCATGGACAAGAAGGATAAGCCGAAGCCGCAGCCGGGTAAGCCCAAGTAACCTTGGGGCATGCTGTATAGCAGAAGGCGGGCGCCCGGGCGGTAGGTCCGGGTGAAGTCAACTGGTGAAGAGGGGGCGGTCGCGACCGCCCCCTTCCTTTTCCCCCCTCCCTTGAGGGAGGGGCGCGGGGAGGGTGGCCCCTCGCCCCTCCTCACCCTGCCCTCTCCCCCCAGGGGGGAGAGGGAAGAGCCCCGTTGCCTCTCCCCCCGCCGGGGGGGGAAGAAGGTGCCCCCCTCACCTCGCCTCTCCCCCCACTGGGGGGAGAGGAATGAAAGGTGAGGGGGGGCTTGCCTTCGTAGCGGCGGGGCTCGTCCCCGCCGGCCGTTCCTTGGCGTCGCCCGTTGACCAAGCCTCAGGCCAGGAGTAGGCTACGTTCCAGGCCACCTTGGGCGGCGAGCCCCCGAGGAGGTGACGGAATGAAGTACCGCGTGATCATTGAGCAAGACGAGGACGGGATGTACGTGGTGCACTGCCCATCGCTTCCCGGTTGTGTCTCTCAAGGTCGTACCCGGGACGAGGCGCGCGCCAACATCCGAGATGCGATTGTCGGCTACCTCGCGAGTCTGAGGGCGCATGGCGAGGCCGTTCCCCCACCGATCGAGGAGGAGATCGTAGAGGTTGGGGCATGACCAAGCTCCCGGCCCTCTCCGGGCGCGAGCTTGTCCAGGCGTTGCGGCAGCTGGGGTACGAAGAGGATCATCGAACGGGAAGCCACATCATCCTGCGGCAGGCCACTTCGCCGCACCGGCGGCTCACCGTGCCCGATCACAAGGAGATCGCCAAGGGCACCCTGCGGGCTGTGATCCGCCAAGCTGGGTTGACCGTGGAGGAGTTCCTAAGCCTCCTCGAATGAGCCCCCCTCACCCTCCCCTCTCCCCCCAAGGGGGAGAGGGATTGAGAGGCCCCCTCACCCACCCTCTCCCCCAGTGGGGGGGAGGGAAAGAAGGAGCCCCCTCACCTCGCCTCTCCCCCCACTGGGGGGAGAGGAATGAAAGGTGAGGGGGGGCTTGCCTTCGTAGCGGCGGGGCTCGTCCCCGCCGGCATGCCCGCCGGCATTTCCCGAACCCCAACCGGCTGTCGCAGACAAGCTGCGACTACAGCAAACGGGAGGCCGTCGGACACAAGGTCCGACGCTACGGAACCGCTACCCCCTCACCCTCCCCTCTCCCCCGGTGGGGGCGAGGGGAAGAAGGTGCCCCCTCACCTCGCCTCTCCCCTCAGTCCTTTTCCCCCCTCCCTTGAGGGAGGGGCGCGGGGAGGGTGGTCCCTCGGCCCCCCTCACCTCGCCTCTCCCCCAGAGGGGGAGAGGAATGGCCCCCTCACCCTGCCCTCTCCCCCGAGGGAGAGGGAAGAGCCCCGTTGCCTCTCCCCCCGAAGGGGGGAGGGGGGTGGGTGAGGGGGGGCGACATCCGGTCGGTCCTGGCTAGAATCGGGCCATCATGAAGCGCGGGGTGCCTCTGGGCGTGGCGCTGGGCGGCGGGGGGGCGCGGGGGTTCGCCCACTTCGGCGTGCTCATCGAGCTCCTCGAAGCCGGGATCCGTCCGGAGTTCGTGGCCGGGACGAGCATGGGCGCCATCGTCGGCGCGGCCTACGCCGTGGGGCAAGACCTCCCCAAGCTCGTGCGCGTCCTGGGGCACCTCGAGTTGAAGAAGGTGTTCGGCGTGCCCGAGAGCTACGACCGCGTCGTCGGGCAAGCCCTCGCCGAGTCCCTGTGGGGGCGGCTCCGCAACCGGCCGTGGTGGGAGGAGGGTTCCCCGCGCCTCTTCCGGCTTCTCGAGTTCCTGAAGCTCTTCACGAAGGAGATGTGGTTCGAGGACCTGGAGATCCCGTTCGTGGCCGTGGCCGCCGACCTCGTGACCGGGGATGAGGTACGGGTGAACGAGGGCGCGGTGCACCACGGGGTCGCGGCGAGCGCGGCGTTGCCGGGGCTATTTGGGCCTGTGCAGTGGCGGAAACGGTACCTCGTGGACGGGGGGCTGGTGAACAACCTCCCCGTGGACGCCGTCGAGGAACTGGGCGCGCGGAGCGTGCTCGCCGTGGACGTGAGCGCCTCCCTTGGGTCGGTGCCGAAGACCCTGGTCGGGCTCGCCCTGCGGGCCCAGGAGATCACGGGCCACGAGCTCGGGCGGGTCAAGCTCGACCTCGCCCGGGGCCGGCTTGGCCCACGCCTGGCGGTGATCCACCCCGATGTAGAGGAGATCGGGCTTCTCGAGTTCGAACGCCTCGACGAGGCGGTGGAGGCGGGTCGCGAGTCGGCCCGCGCCGCGATCCCCCGGCTGTGGTGAACCGCCGCCCCCTCACCTCCGTAGCGGCGGGGCTTGTCCCCGCCGGCCTAGGGTTTCGTAGCGTCGGGGTTCATCCCCGACGGCCGTTTACGGGAACCCGCAAGGCCGTCGGACACAAGGTCCGACGCTACGGCAATCTACGGCCGTCGCAGACGAGCTGCGACGCTACGGAGCCGGTAGCCCCCTCACCCAGACCCTCTCCCCCGATGGGGGAGAGGAATAGAAGGTGAGGGGGGGCTTGCCTTCGTAGCGGCGGGGCTTGTCCCCGACGGCCTTGGTTTCGTAGCGTCGGGCTTTATGCCCGACAGTGGTTTCTCAAACCCCGCAAGGCCGTCGGACACAAGGTCCGACGCTACGGCAATCTACGGCCGTCGCAGACGAGCTGCGACGCTACGGAACCTTGCCCCCTCACCCAGACCCTCTCCCCCGATGGGGGAGAGGAATGAAAGGTGAGGGGGGCGGGCTACGGCCCGCCCCGCGCATGACGCCTTTCATCTGCCGCTCCCGCCTCGCCCGACGGTTCCGGGGGGGCTACCCCCCACACCCCGTTGCTACGCTGCCTCCCGGGTCCGGGCTGGACAACGGACCGCACCCAGCGGCATTGCACCCCTGGACCTTGTACCAGTAGGTTTTCCCAGCGGTGACGTTTGTGTCCGTGCACGTGAGGTCTGCGTTGGTTTCGTCTGGGATGATGGTCCACGGGCCCGTCGGTGACTCAGCACGGTACACCTTGTACGATGTGGCGCGTACTGCCGCGGCCCAGGTGATTGTGACTCCTCCGGCAGTTGCCGGTGGGTTATCATCGCAAGTTGGGCCGGTCGCTGTTACGTTCGTGGGAGCCCCCGGCGTTGCGCTCACGTACCCGGAGTCAGGGGCGGAGTAGCCGCAGCATCCCGTGACGGTATCGCAACCGCAGTCTTTAGTTGTTGGAGCGCATGCCCGTACCTTGTACCAGAACGTCTTGGTCTCGTAATTCAGTACAGGGTAGTCCCCGTCCGGGAGGAAAGTGGCATCGTTAAAGGTGACGGTGGAGTTCGTGTCGTCATCCTGGGCCTCCTCGACAGTGCCGACTTTCGTGTACGTGCCGGTCTGTGACTCCGCGCGGTATACCTCGTAGGTTACGTCTGTGGCCTTCGTGGGGCCCGGGATCTCGTTCCAGGTGACGACGACCTTGTCTGCGTGCAGGCCATCGGTAGCTGTCACCGTGGGAACCCCGGTCATTCGCATCTGGCGGTAGCCCGTATCGGGGGAGGAGAGGGGCCCCTCTCCTGCTGCATTCCACGCGCTGACTGCGTACCAATAGTCCTTGCACTCAGTAAGGGCATTGATGGTGTCCGTGTGGACGTCGTCATATGAGGCGGACGTGGTCTCAGCGATCTGGGTGAAGGACCCCACCACGTCTGTCGCGGACCGATAGACGCGGTAGCTCGTGGCCCCGGAGACGCTCGACCAGGTGACGCGGATCTTGTCGGCGAACGCCCCATCCGAGGCTTCCACGTTCTGGGGCTGGCCGGGGAGGGTCCCTGTCCCGCCGCCACCGCCGCCCCCTCCGCCGCCGCCTCCGGCCGAGGCGTAGCCGGAGTCCGGAACCGAGAACGCGCTACAGCCCGCGGTGTTGCACGCCTTCACCTTGTACCAATAGGTCGTCCCCGTGGTCACGCCCGTGTCGTCGTACGACGCTCCGGTGACGGTGGCGCGCCGGGTGTAGGTTCCGTCCTCGCTCTCCGCGCGGTGGACCTCGTAGTTCGCCGCGCCCGTCACGGCCGTCCAGGTGACCCGCACCCGGTCGTTGTACGTTCCGTCCGACGCCGCAACGTTCGTCACCGGATCGGGAGCGGTCGCGAACGTGAACCCGGAGTCCGGGGCCGAGAACGCGCTACAGCCGGAGGCGTTGCACGCCTTCACCTTGTACCAGTAGACCACGCCCGGCGAGGCATCGCGATCGTCGTAGGTGGTCCCGCTCACGGTGCCGCGCAGGGTGTACGGCCCGCCCTGGGCCACGTCCCGCCACACCTCGTACGACGTCGCGCCGGGGCTCGGGTTCCACGTCACCCGCACCCGGTCCGTGTACGTCCCATCCGTGGCCGCGACCCCGGTGGGGACCTGGGCGATCCCCTCGCCCGCCGCGTAGCCGGAGTCGGCCGGCGAGAGGTCGCTACAGCCGCCGCGGTTACAGGCCTTGACGCGGTACCAGTAGGTGGTGTTCGGGGTCACCGTGTCGTCGGAGTAGGTCGTGCCCGGGGTCTCACCGATCTTCTCGTAAGACCCGTCCTCGCTCGGCGCCCGCCACACCTCGTAGCGCACCGCCCCGGTCACGCTCTCCCACACGATCGCGATCCGGTCCAGGAAGCTCCCGTCCGACGCATCCACCCCGGTCGGGACGCCGGGGGCGATGAGCCCGAGCAGGGCGCATCCGCCGAGGATCATCCCCGCGGCCAGGAGGCCGATCGTGATGGGCATCCGCGCGCTGTGTCTCCTCATCCATGTCGTCATCGTTTCCCTCCCCACGAGACCATGTGCGATTCGATCATACGGATCTTGGAGCGGGCCGACAAAGCCCCCTGCCCTCGGCCTCCCTCACCCCGACCCTCTCCCCCAAAGGGGGAGAGGGAAGAGCCGTTGCCTCTCCCCCCGCCGGGGGGAGAGGAATGAAGGTGAGGGGGGGCGGTGGTGGGGCTCACTCTCCGCCGCCCCGTATAATCGTGAGGATGGCCGAGAGAGAGGAACGGTTCCTGGTGGATGCACGCGGGCGGAAGACCGCTGTGGTGGTGCCGGTCGCTCGCTACCGACGGATGGTGGAGGACCTGCACGATCTTGCCGCGATTGCCGAGCGACGCGAGGAACCCACCATCTCTCACCAAGAGCTGGTCGCCCGCCTGAAGCGCGATGGCCTCGTATGAGGTGCGCTGGAAGGCGTCGGCCTACCGCGACCTCCGGCGGTTGGATCCTCATCAAGTCCCACGGATCGTTCAAGCAGCGGCAGAGCTTGGAGAAAACCCGTTCCCGCACGCCTCGCGCAAGCTGATGGGGACCGAGGGCCATCGGCGCCTGCGGGTGGGGGACGTGCGCGTGATCTATGAAGTCGAGGAAGGGGCGAGAACCGTCACCGTGATCCATGTGCGGCACCGGCGTGATGCGTACCGGTGAGCGAGAGGTAGCCTCGCCGTCGTAGACGGCCGTTTCCCTACGGAACCCGTGCCCCCTCACCCTTCCCTCTCCCCCAGTCCTTTTCCCCCCTCCCTTGAGGGAGGGGCGGGGGAGGGTGTCTCCCTCGGCCCCCCTCACCCTTCCCTCTCCCCCCGAGGGGGCGAGGGATTGGAAGGCCCCCCTCACCTCGCCTCTCCCCCAGAGGGGGCGAGGGATTGAGAGACCCCCTCACCCTGCCCTCTCCCCCAGAGGGGGCGAGGGATAAAAGGTGAGGGGGGGAGAGGAATGAAGGTGAGGGGGGAGAAGGGTGCGGGGAGGGCAAGGGGTGGCGTGGGTCACGGACGAACGTCCGGCCGGACCCGGACGGCGCGGCTTCGGCCGGGGGAAGGCGCGGGGGTACGGTGGCCCGGGAAGAGGCCCCCTCACCCAAGGGGAAGAGGCCCCCTCACCCTTCCCTCTCCCCCAGAGGGGGCGAGGGATTGGAAGGCCCCCTCACCCTGCCCTCTCCCCCAAAGGGGGAGAGGGATAAAAGGTGAGGGGGAGAGGGAAAGAAGGTGCCCCCCTCACCTCGCCTCTCCCCCTCTGGGGGAGAGGAATAAAAGGTGAGGGGGAGAGGAATAAAGGTGAGGGGGAAAGGAATGAAGGTGAGGGGGGATCGGAGGAAGGGCCGTCGCAGACAAGCTGCGACCACGGAACCCCGCCGGGTGCGGGGTGGGGCGGCGAGGGTTACCCCCGCCGCGCGCGGAGGCCCCGATTTGACCGGGGCGAGAAGGAGGGCTAACATACGGGCCGTTGTCGTGCGATCATGGAGAGGCCTAGACTTGACCGACAGAACCGCGAGCGGTACGATTCGGTCAAGGTCCACTCTGTACGACGCACGAACGTTGGCGTTCTATCGGGGAGGTGGTGAGCGGTTGGCAGGACTCACAAGGGAGGCATCATGAAGCGTGTGAGAGCGTTATCTATCGGTGAACGGAAAGGAGGTTCTACGTTGGCAAGGAAAGGTGTACTGATTGGGCTATTGGTAGCCGTGCTGGCGAGCACGGCGTGGGGGTTTGAGCCCTACTTCTCGAACGCCGCCGGTCAGAAACTCGGCACGGTGTGGGAGGGGCAGCAGATCTACATTGCGATCAAGGACCCCGAGAAGGGGGCATGCGGCATTGACCAGTTCCAGGCCGACCTGACGGTGTTCGACTTCAAGACCGGCGCGCACTTCATCATCCAGGGCGCCTGGTTCCGTGAGTTGGGTGGCATCGGGTCCGGGCTGTACTTCTTGGTGCAGCAGAGGAACTCGAACTCCAAGGTCGCCATTCAGGTCGGAGCGCGGTTCGACTACACGCAGATCCCCGAGGGCCAGACCCACATCATGGGCCGCATTTCCCCAGCCCCTCTAGCGTTGGATGGCGACAACGGTGCGATCACCTACACCGGCGGGTGGATTGAGGGCGCGTGGGAGTACGTGGACGAGGACGTCTCCACCGACGGTACCCTGCTGGTAGGCACAGGTGAGTTCCCGGAGCGGCGGCTGACCGCTCGGGTGGACTTCGAGACTGCAGCAAATCCCAATACGAGTGCGGAGCCTGCCGGTCAGACGGGGATTGTCGGTCGGTTCGAGAACAACGACACCCTGATCCTCATCGCCCGCGACCGGACGGACGAGCGGAACATCGACCAAGATCAGATCAAGATCGTGGACACGGTGGCCAAGCTGACCGCCGCGCCGTCCCGGCTCGACTACGGGTGCGGCCCGGCGTGCGCGAACATCGTCGTCACGATCGACGACAAGGACGAGAACCTCAACTGCAACGAGATCGAGTACGTCCCGTTCTTCGTCATCATCAACCCCGGGAGCTGGAACCCGGTGGAAGGCGCGCCGGTGACGAACTTCTGCAACCTGATGCTGACCGGCGGGAACCAGACCCCCGACACACCGTACAACGAGCCGATCCGGTGGTACAACATCTACGAGCCGGAGCGGTACATCAACTACGGCAACGCCGCGTGGTGGAACCCGGCGTGGGCTGGCGGTGAGGCGCTCATTCGCGCCGTGTTCTTCGCCGCCGAGACCTCGGTGGACTCGGGCGTGTTCACGTTCGATTTCGGCAACCTCGAGGACTTCCAGCGGGCGCTGGGGTTCGAGCCGGGAGACCGGCTGCCGGCGGGCACGACGATCGCCTTCTACTACATTGACCCGAACGACTTCGACGACATGGACCTCGCCACGGTGCAGGTCGGCAACCGGCCGCTCTCCCAGACCTTCCTCACGGATGCCAACGGCCTCCCGGTGCAGGAAGTCCGGATCGGCGCCGGCTGGGGCGGCCTGTACGTCCGCGTGTACGATGCGGATGCGGACGTCCAAGCCTGCTGTCAGGATAAAGTCGTGGTGCACATCTGCGACCCGCACAACGAGGACGACAGCGAGTACTACGTCCTGGACGAGATCTCGAACAACTCGGGGATCTTCTTCAGCCAGTCGGGCATTCCACTCCTCCCGGTGTGGGACGCGGTGGCGGGCTACCAGCTCGTGTTCGACGACTGGAGAGTGCAGTCGTTCAACGAGGACACGATCTTCGTCCGCTACAACTCCGTGGACTACGATCGGACGTATTTGAACGCCCTCGGCGACGGGACCGCCAACGACGACTTCCCGCCGGCGATCCTCGACGGGATGACCTGGTTCGAGGACGCAATGGGCCTGGCGACGCGGAACCAGTACTGGGACGTCAGCTTCGCCAAGGTGAAGGTCTACGACACCCAGGTGTTCGACGGGACCACGCACCACATGCGGTTCCTGAACGGCCAGTACCAGCCGGTGACCTCGATCCCGGTGTCCGGCTCTCTGTACCTCGAGGTCACGGACCTCGACCAGAACGAGCACCCGGCGATGCGGGAACTCATCTTCGGCGGCTGGAACAAGGACGCTGCATCTACCGATGACGACACTGCTGCTGCTAACGAAGACTCGATGCCGATTTGGGGCCGCGAGCGCACTGGCGTGTTCAACGAGACGCTTGGCCCGGACGAGCCGTTCCGCAACCCGACTGACACGGTCCTCTGGGAGACCTCGATCTCCGGTATTGCGGAGACGGTGAAGGTGTTCATGTGGAACCCGCAGCGCGGGACGTGGGAGCGGATGGACCTCCGCGAGACGGCGGTCGGGTCCGGCATCTTCCGCTCGACGACCTGCGTGCTCGTGTCCGCGGCGAGCCTGCCGGTACCCGGTGAGTTCACGCCGGGGGATCCGATGGGACACCTCTGGTCGAAGCCGGGCGACACGATCATGGCGTTCTACCAGGATCCGTCGAACCACTCCGATATCTCGATCATCTCGATCAAGGTGAACGAGGGCGGCGCGGGCGGGATTACCCCGCCGACGGTCGCCCTGTCGGTCGCGTTCGATCGGGCGAACTACAACCCCGGCGACACGGTGACGATCACCGTGACCGACGAGCAGTACGCGGGCGCGATGGAGATCGCCGGCGCCGCGAAGCCGCTCATCCTGAAGAAGGCGGATGGGACGGAACTCGCGAGCTGGACCCAGATCCCCGCCGTGTCCGGCCAACCCGGGAAGTTCCGGGTGAGCTACGTGCTGCCCGCTAATGTGACGGGCACGATCACCGCCGTGTACACGGATCCGCTCATCGCCACTCGGACAGCGCAGGCGCAGGCGACGGTTGCCGCGCCGGTGCTCACGAGCGTGAGCGACGTGAAGCCGGTGCCCGAGGTGTTCTCGACCTCGACGGCGTTCACCGTGTACGCGCAGCCCGCTGGGGCAGTACCGAATAAGGTGACAATCGCCGTGTACGACCTCACGGGTCGGAACGTGGCCACGCTTACGGGCACGAACACCACGACGGTCAGCTGGAACGGCGGAACCCTCCGCAACGGGGCCTACATCTACGTGTGGACCGTTGAGGGCGGGAACCCTGTCCAGACCTGGACCGACAAGGGGTTCGTCTACATCAAGCGGTAACGAAGGGCAGCGGGGTCGGGGGCCCGAGGGCCCCCGGCCCCCCGCCTTGGGATACCAAGGGGGTAGGAGACGACGATGAAAAGGCTAGCAGTAGCAGTGCTGCTCGTGGGCGTGCTGGGCATGATCGGCTTCGGGTATGAAGGTTCGATTGTGTTCCAGGGCGGTCACGGGGCGAAAGCGCTTGGAATGGGCGGCGCGTTCTGCGCCTTGGCGAACGACGGAATGGCGGCGCTGTGGAACCCGGCCGGGGTGGCCCTGATGGGGCCGAACATGTGGCTGGGCGGCGCCACGTCGCAGCTGTTCGGGATGGTGGGGCTCCAGTACATCGCCGGCGGGTACAAGTTCGGCGATTACGCGGTGGGCCTCGCGTGGGGCAACGCCACGGCCGGGACCCAGTACGGGGCGAACCTGTACCTGGGCACGGTCGGGATGAAGATCGGCGACTTCGGGACGTTGGGAGCGAACCTGAAGTACTACTCGGAGACGATCGCTGGAACCGCGGCGAGCGGGTTCGGGTTCGATATCGGGTTCCTGATGCCCCTGACGCCGGAGATCGCAATCGGGATCGTCGCCAAGGACATCGGGACGACGATCGCGGACCAAACCGTAACCTCTGAGTACGGGGCCGGGATGGGCCTGAAGCTCCTGGACGGGGCGCTCGTCATCGCTGCGGATGTATCGCTCGATGGGGCGTTCAACCCGTTGAACCTGGGAGCGGGAATTGAGTTCGTGCTGATCGAGAACTTGGCCGTACGGGCGGGGATCACGGTCCCGGAGTTCGCGTTCTCCGACACCTACTTCAGCGTAGGGGCGGGGTTTGCGATCGCCGGGCTGACGATCGACGCGGCGTACGTGCTCAAGGATAACCCGGGCGAGACGCTGGTGCTGTCGGCGACGTTCAGCTTTGACGAGCTGTTCGCGGAACCGACGACGCCGGAGCCTGGGCCGACCCAGTAGTCACCGATAGAACCGCCAACCGCACGGGGGGCCGGGGCAACCCGGCCCCTCTTGCCGTTGTAGCGGCGGGGTTCATCCCCGCCGGCCTTTGGTTTCGTAGCGGCGGGGCTTGTCCCCGCCGGCCGTTGGTTTCGTAGAACCCCCGAAAAGCCGTCGCAGACAAGCTGCGACGCTACGGAACCCTCCCCCTCACCTCGCCTTGCCGTTGTAGCGTCGGGGTTCATCCCCGACGGCCGTTGGTTTCGTAGCGTCGGGCTTTATGCCCGACGGCCGTTTCCGGTCGGGGTTTATCCCCGCCGGCCGTTTATGGGAACCCGAAAGGCCGTCGGACACAAGGTCCGACGCTACGGCAACCTACGACCGTCGCAGACAAGCTGCGAGCTACTACGAACCCCTACGGGTACAATCCCTGGCGGAGGGACCATGGGGCACCCCAAGACCTTCCGCCGCCGGCGTTCCCTGCGTTTGGAGGGGTTCGATTACCGATACCCCGGCCCCTACCACGTGGTGCTTGGTACGTTCCAGCGGCAACCTCTCCTCGCCACGGCTCCCCTCATCGAGGCCCTCGTTGGTGAATTGGCCGCGGTAGCGACCGCCATGGGCGCAACGGTGTACGCGTATTGCTTCATGCCCGATCACGCCCATCTGCTCGTTGCCCTCCCAGGCGGAGTGTACCTGTCGCAGTTCGTGCAGGAGTTTAAGGGCCGCTCGACCCGGGTCTTCTGGCACCACGGGGGGACGGGCCGGCTCTGGCAGCGGGGGTTCTACGACCACATCCTGCGCGCGGAGGAGGACGTGCACGCAATGGCGCGGTACATCATGGCGAACCCGGTGCGGCGGGGGCTGGTGCAGGATTTCCGCGAGTATGTGGGCTCGGGTTCGTTGGTGTTCCGGCGGGACGATCTGTCGTAGCCTTGCCTTCGTAGCGTCGGGGCTTGTCCCCGACGGTTGTTTCCGGTCGGGGTTTATCCCCGACGGCGGTTTATGGGAACCCGAAAGGCCGTCGCACACAAGGTCCGACGCTACGGAAACCTACGGCCGTCGCAGACAAGCTGCGACGCTACGGAACCCTCCCCCTCACCTCGCCTTGCCGTTGTAGCGGCGGGGTTCATCCCCGCCGGCCTTTGGTTTCGTAGCGGCGGGGCTTGTCCCCGACGGTTGTTTCCGGTCGGGGTTCATCCCCGCCGGCGGTTTATGGGAACCCGAACGGCCGTCGCACACAAGGTCCGACGCTACGGAAACCTACGGCCGTCGCAGACAAGCTGCGACGCTACGGCGCTGGGTGGGCGGCCTCGGTGGCGAGCTCGTGCGCCCACTGGAGCGGACCGGGAAGGGCGGTCCGGTCGGTGAGAGCCTGGACGAGCTGAATGGCGCCATCGAGATCGGCGCGGTGGCCGGGGGATACGAATAGGGTCCGGTTCCGATCGGTGCGCATCGCGGCCCCCACGGTCTCTTCGTCCAGGACGACGGGCCGCCACTCGCCGATCGCCATCCCTTCAGTGTTGGCGTGGCCGCAGAGGTGCCCCTTGGCCACCCCGACCGTCGGCCGGTCGAGGAGGACCCCGAGGTGGGTCGCCACGCCGGCGCGGCGCGGGTGGAGGATCCCGTTCCCGTCCACGAGGAGGACGTCCGCCTCCCATCCCGCCTCGTCGGCGGCCGCGACGGCGGCGAGGTAGGCGGGGAGCTCGCGGTAGGAGAGGTAGGTCGGGATGTACGGGAACAGGGCCGGAGCACGGACGGTGAGGTGCTCGATTAGCTCACCATCAGCGCTCGCGAGGACGAACGCGGCGACGGCCTCGCCATCGCGGTAGGCGACATCGAGCGCTCCCAGGGTGCGCACCTCCGGGAGCGGGGCCACCACGACCTGGGAGGCGATCCGGGCCTGCTCCTCCTGGAGCCGGGCGAGCGGCCGGTCGGTCGGGAAGTCCCACACGAAGTACCGGGCGAGGGGATCCACCCGCGATCCGACCACGCGGACCCCTTCCCGAGCGAGTTTCGCCGCCGCCTCGTCCTGGGTCCCCCCCCACGCCCGGCCGACCGCCCCCGAGGCGTGGACCACGCGGTGTACGGGCAGGCCCTCCGCCTCGGAGGAGGAGAGCCACTGCGCGATGAACGGGGCCGCCCCCGGATCGCCGAGGGCCTCGGCGAGGGCGCGGTAGGTGGTGACCCGGCCGGGCGGGATGGAGAGGAGGAGCGCGCGGAGGGTGCGCGGAAGGTCGGGGACCTCGATCTCACTTCCCACAGCACCCGCCCCGGATCACCCGGATCGAGCCCGGATAGGGATCCGAGGTGTCCCCTTCGTTATCCTTGACGACGAGGGTCACGATGTATTCGCCTTCCGCCCCGTAGATGTGGTGGGTGGTGGGGAGGCTCGTCGAGGTCCACGACCCGTCGCCGAAGTCCCACAGGTACTCGGCGATCGTGCCGTCGGGGTCGTGGGATGCGCTCGCGTCGAACAAGGCCATCTCGTTCACCTTGAGGTCGGTGGCGGGGGAGAAGGTGAACTTGGCCACCGGCTTCTTCGAGTGGACGATGATCGTGACCTCGGCCTGTGCGGTGTCGCCGTTCTGGGCGGTGACGGTGAGGAACGCGGTGTACGTCCCGCGGTCGGTGTAGGTGTGGGAGACTGTGAGGCCAGAGCCGGTGGTGCCGTCCCCGAACGACCACAGGTACTCGACGATGCCGCCGCTCGAGCGGCTGGCGTCGAACGTGACGGTGAACGGATACGCCCCCTGGGCGGGGTTGGGGATGGTGGAGATCACGGCCCGCAGCCCCGTGACGGGGGCGAAGCAGCCGCTGAGGGCGAGGGAGCCCGCGATTGTGAACGCAACGAGGAAATATCTTCTCATGAAAACCTCCGGATGGGAAGCTTACCCGCGTTCCTTGCCCCCGCAATCGCAGCGCACCGCTTGCCCCCTCACCTCGCCTCTCTCCCCACAGGGGGGAGAGGGAAAGACAAGGGAGAGACCCCCTCACCCTGCCCTCTCCCCCGGTGGGGGAGAGGGAAAGAAGGTGCCCCCCTCACCTTGCCTCGCCCCCCTCACCTCTAACTCCTCTCCCCCCATCGGGGGGAGAGGAATACAAGGTGAGGGGGGTGAGGGATCAAGGGTGAACGGGGGCCGGCCGACGTTGATCCTCAAGGTTTCGCACCGGCGGTAGGAGGAACCCAACCGCCCCCAGCGTGAGCATGGCTACCCCGCCGATGATGTACCAGAACTGGATCCCCAGGAGATCAGCCACCGGCCCGGCCACCGCCAACCCGAGCGGCATCATCCCCGCGGAGAGGCTCCCGAGGAGGGAGAACACCCGGCCCTGCATCCCCGGTTCCACCACCGTCTGCCCGAGGGCCTGCAAGGGCCCGTTGGTGATCGGGCTCATGAACCCCGTGAGGAACAACGCCCCCAGGGCGAGGTAGAGGCCAGTCGGCGGCACGAAGCCCATCGCCAGGACGCCGATCCCCATCCCCACGATCCCGAAGAGGGTGGTGAAGATGCGCCGGCGGAATCCCCCCCAAACGCTTAACGTCAGCCCGCCGAGGATCATCCCGATCCCAAAGGCGGACTCCAGCCAGCCCAGTTCCAGAGCCCCCTTCCCGAAGTGGTTCACCACGAGCAAGGGGAGAAGGGAGAAGGCGGGGTTGACGAGGAAGTTGATGAGGGCCGCGCCAAGGAGCACGATGAGGAGCCCCTTCCATCCCCAAACGTAGCGGAACCCCTCCCGCAGCTCGGCAAGGTAGGGTCGCCGCTCCCCCGCCTCCGGCCGGACGGGCTGGGGGATGGGGATGAAGAGGAGCGGGACGACGGCGAGGGCAGCAGTGAGGACATCAAGCCCCATGATCCCGTGCATGGGGAGGTACGAGACGAGGATCGCCCCAACGGGCGGGGCGATGATGTTCATCGCCCCGTGCATGGTCTGGTTCAGGCCAGCTACCCGCGATAGCTGCCGCTCGGGGACCATGAGCGAGGTGGAGGCGGTCATCGCCGGCCAGTGGAATGCCCCGCCCAGACCGCGGAGCACCTTGACGAGGAAGATGTGCCACACCTGGATCCGCCCGGCGAAGAAGAGGATCCCGAGCCCGGCCGAGGCGAGGGCGATCACGCCATCGGCCACGACCATCACCCAGCGGCGGCTCCACCGGTCGATGAACGCCCCGGCGAATGGGCCCAGGATCACCTGGGGAAGGACCGCGACGAGGGTGGCGGTGGCGAGCACCGTCGCCGAGCCGGTTTTCTGGGTGAGCCACCACACGAGGGCGAACTGGGCGACCGAGCTCCCGAACAGGGAGAACTGCTGCCCAGTCCAAATCGTGAAGAACCGCGCCTTCCACTGCTCCACGTGCCTCCTCCTCGTTTCCGCCCTTCACCCTGACGGGTTCCGATGGTCGTTCCGTAGCGTCGCAGCTCGTCTGCAACGGCCGTAGGTTTTCGTAGTAGTAGCGTCGGACCTTGTGTCCGACGGCCTTCCGGGTTCCCGTAAACGGCCTGCGGGGATCAACCCCGACCATAAACGGCCGTCGGGGACAAGCCCCGACGCTACAAAGGCCAACGGCCGGCGGGGATCGGGTCCACCTACGTCGGGAACAACCGCTCCCGGAGGAGCTTCGGCGGCAGCGACCCGCAGGAGAGGATCGCGTCGTGCATCTCCCGCAGCGGGACCCCCGGGTTCCGCCGCTTGTACTCCTCGATCACGCTCAGGATCTCGAGCTTCCCGATGAGGTAGCTCAGGGGCTGGGTCGGCGCCGAGGTGTAACGGTAAACCTCGGCCTGGGCGTTTGCCCTCTCCAACCCCACCTCGTCTACGAGGAACTGGATCGCCTCCTCGACCGTCATCTTCCCGGTGTGGAGCGACACGTCGAGGATGATCCGCGCCGCTCGCCACAGCTGGTCCTTCAGGCGCGCTAGTTTCTGCACGGGCTCGCGGATGTACCCGAGTTCCTCCATGAGCTCCTCACAGTAGAACGCCCACCCCTCCACGAACAGGGAGGAGAGGACGCTCCCCAGCTTACGGGGGAGGGTCTTCGTATACCGGTTGGTGTACACGAGCTGGAGGTGATGGCCCGGGTAGGCCTCGTGGAGGCACGTCACCGGGATCTTGGCGTAGTTGTGCCCCTGTAGCTTCTCCTCCTGGACCTGCCGCGGCATCCACCGGTCCACAGGCGTGACGAGGAAGATCCCTTCCTGCTTCTGCTCTAGGGGCCCGGGCATCATGTACGCCGCGTAGGGGATGACGGGCCGCATCGAGGGCGGGGTCGCCTGGACCGTGAGGCTCTCCCCGGGGGGGATGGTGGCAATGCCCTTCTCCTGAACGAACCGCCGCACCCGCTCCACTTCCTTGCGGTACACGGACAGGAGCTCGCCCCGCTTAGGGTGGTTCTTCTTCGCCTCGTCGAGGATCTCCCGGGCGGTCTTCCCCGGGGCGACCTTCGCTGCGACGGTCTCCATGAGGGCCTTGGTGTCCTGGAAGATCTTCCAGCCTCGCGCGAGGAGCTCGTCGGCCGTGTAGTCGAGGAAATGGTCCTCGCGGAGGATCTCCTCGAAGAGCTCCTTCCCCGCCGCGAACTCGCCCTCCGCCCGGGGGAGGATCTCCCGCTCCAGGAACGCGACGTAGTCCCGAACAGCAGCGGAAGCGGCCCGGCTGGCGCGGAATGCGCGGGGCAAGAGGCGCGGGGTGCGGAGGCTCAGAAGAGGGATGACAGTCCGGAACAGGACCAGGCTTCGCTTCCCCCCCTCGATCGCGACCTCGGCCCACACCTTGGGGACCCGTTCTGGGATGAGGTTTTCCTTCCCCTGGCTGAGGACGCGGGGGACCTCCGCGAGGCGCCCGACGACGCTCTTCATCCGCACGCGGAGTGGGGCGAAGTTCCGCATGAGGAGGAGGAACACGCCCCCCAGGGCCTCGTCGAGGTACATCCCCGGGCTCCGTTCGTGGTCGCGCGTCTTCTCGAACCCGCGCTGGAACGACTTCGCGAGCTGGCGGATGAGGGTGAAGTCGATTTGGGCATCGCGGGACCACGACGTGGGGTCAAGCGCCTCGAGCTCGGCGAGGGCGTCGCGGAGCATCTTCTCCTGGCGGGCCCGGGCGGCCGGGCTGTGGTCCCCCAACCGGTGGTCGTAGCGGTGGTCGCCGAACTGGGTCGCGGCGACCGGGATCTCCTCGAGCATCCGGCTGAAGAACCGGTCGACAGCAGCGTAGAACTCAGCTTCGCTTACGGTGGGCATGTTCTCCTCCTTGGCCTTCCCCCTCGGGTGCGAAGGCAGGGCAAGGATACCCGTTGGGGTCCGGCGGTGCCCCTCACACGCGCGCGCGGCGCGGACGGGCGATGCGGTACAGGAGCCACGCCCCGACGGCGATCGCGGCCACGAGGAGGAGCGGGAGGACGATCAACCCCACCAGGAGGAGGACGAGGATCCCAAACAGCGGGAGGAGGAGGGCGCCCACGAGCGCCCCGCCCGCCGCAAGCGCGGCTCCGGCGAGCCCCGTCACGAACCGGATCAGCCGGCCGAAGAGCCCGAACACGGTCCCCAGGATCATCGCTTGGTCTTCTCCCGCACCTCGGCCTCGGGATGGACCTCGAGCGATTCCGTGTACTCCACCCGGCCGATGCGACAGCCAGGGCCGATGTGTACGATCTTCCCGCGCACGACATCGGCGGTGGTCGCTTCGAGGTGGATGTGGTCACCCTCGATCTCGCCAACGGTGAGGGTGCCGATCCCGACCCCAAACCGCAGCCCCCGGCTCAGGCTGATCCCGAAGTTGAACCCGGAGCTCGCGCGGATGTCGATGTTCTCCCCGCCGATCTCGCGGGCGCGGCTGTCCCCGACGAGCTTCACCTCGACCCGGTCCGCGGAAAGGAGCCCCCCGATCTCGAACCGTCCCGACGAGGTGAACCCGTCGGTCTCGAGGTCACAGGCGACGTTGAGCACGCCGCTCACCCGAACGTAGTGGCTGCGGAGGCTGCCCCCGATCCGCTGGGCGCCCGAGGAGCGAAGCTCCTTCACCACGGCATCGCCTTCGATGCCGCAGCTCCCCGAGGTGACGAGGATGTCGGCCTCCACCCGGCTCGTGAACTTCCCGGATCCGGAGACGGTGATCTCCTTCGCCTTCACCGTTCCCTGAAACCGCGCCGACCCGGAGACGCGGATCTCCTGCGCGATGACGTCTCCCTCCACCCGCCCCGAGCCGGAGATCCGGACCTGGGTGTACTCGCCGCCAGAGACCCGCCCTGATCCCGAGATGGAAACGCTCTGGCTCTCCATCTACGCCACCTCCCTCAGTGCCAGCTTCACCTGCTCCGTGATCTGCTCCAGGTCCACCCGGTGCTTGATCCGCGACTCGCGGTCGAGCTTGAGGGGCTCGTGCCCGAGCACCCCCAGCGTCAGCCGCACCGAGATCCCCTCCTGGTCGAGGGCCTTCTCGGCGAGGAGGGCCGTCATCCCGGTGGAACTGCGGACGGCCGCCTCCTCGGCGCGCACGAGGTCCACGAGGAGCTTCGCCTCCGTCGGGCGGGTCCCGGACCGCATCGCCTGCGCCCCGCACGCCAGGGCCACCAGCTCGCCGAACGTGTACCCGCGCTCCTTCCACAGGAGCTTGCGGCCCTCGGCCCCGATCGGGGCCAGCGCCGCCGGGTTATCGTGCTGAACGCACTCCGGGGATGCCTCGGGGGCGAGGATCTGTACCAGCTCATCGAGCGACTGCTCCTCTTTGAGGGAGCGGATCTGCTCGATGCGGGTCAGGATCTTGTCCCGGGGGAAGAACGTCTCCTGGCCCGTGACCGTCGCCTTGCGGATGAACCATGCCTCGGGGATGAGGCCCTTCCTCTTCCACCGGTAGAGCTGGCCGTACGAGATCCCGGTCTGTTCCAGGACGTCCTTTTTCGCGATCAAATCCTCGTCCATGCCCACCCCCTGCTGAGGCCAGTGTAACAAAACACTGTTACAAGTCAAGGCTACTGGGCGACCACGGTTACACCGCGGGCGAGGAGAGGGGGGAGGTGGAGCCCGCCGAACACCCACTCCGCATCGCCCCCGATCGCGACCACGCCATCCTTGAGGATATCGTAGGCGTTGCCGGCGATCATGGTGTTCTTCACCCGCCCCACGACCTTCCCTCCCTTCACGGCGAACCCGATCCCCACGTTGTTCGAGAACGCACCGGATTGGATGTTCCCCTGCCCCAGGCCGAGCACCCCGGCCACGATGAGGCCGTCCTTCATCTCACGGATGAGGTCGTCCAGGGTCCCCGCCCCGGGGGCGAGGACGAGGTGGCGGGAGGCCGGGCCCGGGGGGACGCGGAACCCTCCCCCGCCGAGGGGCCCGCCCTTGATCCCGTTTCCAGTGGGCTCCGCCTTGGCCAGTGCCGCGGCCCGGAGGTCGTAGTAGAAGCCGCGGACCACGCCACGGTCGATGAGGGGGAGCTTCCCCGTGGGCACCCCCTCGTCGTCGAACGATCGCGAGCGAGGGCCGAACGGGATCACCCCGTCGTCGGTCAGGGAAAGGCGCGGATCGAACGCGGTCTCCCCGAGGCGGCCCTTCAAGGGGGAGGTCCCGAGGAACACGGACAGCCCGGAGAACCCGACCATGAGGGGCAGGAGGAGGACGGGGAGCCCGCTCGGGAGGAACAGGACCGGGGGCTTCCCCGTGGGCGGGGCGGCGATCTCCCGCCCCCACCGCAGTTCGCGGAGGAGGTTTTCGAGGAGGGCCTCCCGGTCGAGGTTGGACGCCCGCCGCACGGACCGGGACGCGTACACGCTCCATATGTCCCCCTGGCGGATGAGCTCAGCCTCGACGGCCATCGACAGGTAGGACCTCTTCTCGCTCCGCTCGCCGCCGGTCGAGGTGCGCACCGCGACCTCGTGCGTCCCCCGCCCGAGCGAGGCGTTGACGATGAGTTCGGGGAACTCATCGCGGATCCGCCGCACGGCGTCCTCGCCCCACGTGATGAGGTCTTCCACCCCGATCCCCGCTACCTCCCGGTCGAGGACGGGGACCGCCGCCTGCGGTCCGTCCTTCCCCGCGAACCGGAACGGGGCCGGGTCGCCGTGGGAGGAAGCGAGGAGGGCGGACGCAAGGAGGGCCCCGTCGCTCCCCCCGGCCGTGGACGCGAACCCGAGCCTCCCCCCCGCGATCACCCGCAGCGCGCGCCCGCGCACCGCCTCCGACCCGGCGGTCTCGATCTCCCCGCCGTTGAAGTTGACGGCCACGCCTTCGCGCAGTTCCTCGTAGAGCTCCGCTGCTTCGGCCTTGTGCGCTGCCTGGTTGAGGATGTCCATCACCGACCTCCCACCGTCACGTTCCGCACACGCACGTGGGGCGCCCCGGTCGTGGTGGGGAGCGGCGACTGCCCGCCCTTCCCGCACCCCCCCGCGCTCCCCTCGAGCTTGAAGTCCCGCCCGATCAGTTCGATGTTCTCGAGGGTGTGGAACACGTTCCCGGTGAGGACGACATCCCGCACCATCGGCCCGATCACCCCGTTTGTGATCTCGTGGCCCCACGCTGCGGAGAACGTGAACTGCTCGAACATCGTCTCCCCGCCGAACGCTGAGCACGCGTAGATCCCGTGTTCGATCCCGTCGAGCATCTCCTCCAAGGTCGCCTCCCCCGGTTCGATGTACGTGTTGCGCATCCGCACGATCGGCTCGTGCTCCCACGATACGGCGCGCGCGTTCCCCGTCGGGGTGGCCTTCATCTTGTGCGCCGTGGCCCGGGAGTGCATGAGGCCGGTGAGGATCCCGTTCTTGATGAGGTACGCCTTTCGCCACGGGACGCCCTCATCGTCGTAGGGGGCGTTCCCCCGTTCCCCGGGGCGGTACCCGTCGTCCACCACGTGGAGGGACTCGACCCCGAACCGCGTCCCCAGTTGCATCACCTTGCGCATCGGCTCGTTGCGGAGGAGGAAGTCGGCCTCGCAGATGTGGCCGAACGCCTCGTGGATGAACACCCCCGCGAGGTCCGGGTCGAGGATCACGGTGTACGTCCCCCCCTGGACCGGCTTCGCCGCGAGGAGGTCCACCGCCCGCTGCGCCGTCGTGCGGGCCATCTCCTCCTTCCCCAGGACGGCGTCGAACCCCGCTCCGTAGCCCAGGGACTCGAACGCCTGCTGGATGTCCCCGTTCTTCCGCGCCACGGCAGCGAGGGAGAGCGTAACGTCGGGGATGCCCTGCTCGACGTAGGTCCCCTCGGAGTTGGCGTAGCTCACCTTCCGCCAGGTGTCGGTGTAGCGGACGCTCGTGGACGCGATCGTGGGGGAGTGGGTGAGGAGGAGCCTGTTGTAGCCTTCAGCGAGCCGGCGCTTTTCGTCGAGGGGCACGCCGCGGAAGTCACGCCTCATCTCCCCGTCATGGCGCGCCTCCGCCCTCTCCACGGGAGCGAGCCCCACCGGATCCGCGACATGGCGGGACGCGGTGCGGGCGAGGTGGGTGGCCTCCTCGATCTTGTGCGGGAGCTCGGCCGGGTCGGTGAACACGGCGATCCCCCACGCCCCCCGGACGAGGCAGCGCACGATCCCGCCCGCTTCCTCACCGGATTCGAGCGCCATCAGCTGGTCGCGTTGGAACGCGACCCGCGACCGCGCGACCTGTTCCCAGCGGGCCTCGGTGTAGTCGGCGTGGCTCCTCGCCACGGCCTCACGCAGCCTGTCTTCCATCGGACCCCCTTTACTGGGAAGATTGTACCGGCCCCTCCCAAGGTGATGGGGATCACGCCCCCCGGCGGATCCCCCCGTCTATAATGGGTCCGGCGCAGTGAAGGAGGCGCGGGATGAGATGGTTCTTGGTGCTGGCGTTGATTGCCCTCCCCGCTTGGGGAGCGGAGATCCAGTTCGACGTGGAGCCCCGTCTGGGGGGGACGTTCCGGGTGATCGTGACCGGGGTCCCGGAGGAAGGAGGGTCGGCAACGCTTCTCGTCCTGCGGACGGGCGCGGTGGTGTCGGTCGCTCTCGCCCGGGAGGGGGACGCGCTCCGGTCCGCGCCGATCCACGTCCGCCGACCGTGCGATCCCGAGGGGACCCCGTCTGTGTCCGTGCAGCTCGGGGATACGGTCGTTGCGGCGACGGAGCTCGGCGGGGGGCGTGCGGCCACGGCCCGGGTCGGCCCCCGTGGGCGGGATGAGCCCACGCTCGTGCTCGAGCGGTGGGACAACGTAGAGATGGAATGGGTCGCAGCGGAGGAGATGGGGCCGGCCCTGTTCCGGATCGTCCTCACGGATCCCTCCCGCGACACGACGTGCGAGCGGGAGGTCTTGTCCCTCGAGCTGGCCCTGGCGGGGAAGGAGTTCGCCCTCCCCGTGGAGGAGGATGGGCCCGTGACCGGGAGGTTTGTGGGCGAGTTCGTGGTCGCCCTCGAGCCGCGGGGCTGCGACCTAGGGATGCACGTGACGACGGTCGGGGGAGATCTCCTCACCGAAACGGCGGTTTCGGCGGGGGCATGCCTGACGTGCGTTTGGGAAGGGACATCGCTCCGGGCCCCCCTCCCCGTCCTCCCGGTTGCCCTCGCCCCGGAGGCCCTCGTCCTCCCGGTCGGCTGCGTGGGGGAGGTGCACCTGGCGCGGCCGGAGAGGCCGGACGAGGTGCGGTGGTGCGTGGACGGCGTTGAACGCGCCGGCGGGCTGAGCCTCACCTTGCTCGCGGACGCTCCTCGGGACGTGGCCGTGGTGGCCCTGGTGCGGAAGGGGCTCCTGTGGGAGCGCGCCCAGACGACGGTTGCGTTCGTCCCCCGGGTCAAGCTGGCGTGGGTGGACGCGACGACCGGGCTTCCCTCTACCGAACCGTGGCCGTGTACGCAGCCGCTCCAGATCCGCGCTGACAACGTTACGGGCCCGGCCCCGGTGCTCCTCGTGGGCAAGCTCGGCCCGGATCCACGGGTCCAGGAGATCGCCCTCGCTGAAAGCGACGGAGGGGTGTTCGTGAGCAGCACCCTCCGCCCGGCGGACTTCGCGGCCTGCGCGGGCGATGTCCTGTGGGCCCAGTTCCGGGACCCGCAGGGCTGCTACTCCGCCTACATCACCCTTTCCTTGCGATGAAGCGGCTGCCCCTCGTCCTCGGCGTGGTGCTCGCTGTGGGGCGGATCGGGCTGGGGTTGGATGTGGCCCATCCCGTGTTCTTCCTCTCCGAGCCTCTCATCCTGTGGACGGCGCCGGGGGAGGGGGACCCCACGGTGAGGTATGGGGCCGCTCCCGTCTCCATCGAAACATGGGATCGCGTTCCTGATGGGGAGCGGATCCGCTGGGAGGCCTCCCTTCCCAACGCCGACCCCGGGGTGTGGGTGGCGTGTACGGACCGCGCGTGTCACGCCTTCCTCCGGGTGCCGGACGAGGTAGGGGTGGTCGAGGTTCAGGCGAGCCCCGGGGCGCCCCTCACCTTTGCCGGGCAGGCCAAGGTCGCCAATGGGTCGGGGTGGGCATTCTTCGTCGTCGCGCCGGGGGAGCACGAGCTCGTGGTCGAGCTAGAGGGGGAGGCGAGCCGGCAGTCGGTAGAGGTCCGGCCCGGCGAGAGGATCGCGCGAACCCTCGTCCTCGCCTCGGCCGGCGTGTCGAGCCCTGTCGCCCTCCCCGGGCATACGGTGACCCTGTCCGTGCGCCTCATCTCCCCCCGCGACCATCCTGCCTTGACCGCGGACCTCGACCTGCCCGCAGGGTGGGAGGCGAGCCCGACGCCGGGGGTGTACGACCCCCTTCGCGCGGGCGAGCTCACCGTCCGCTCGTGGCGGGTCGCCATCCCCGCGGAGGCAGCTGCCGGCGCCTACGTGCTCGGGATGGCCTTCCCCGATCTGGGCCTGGAGGCCCAGGCCACGCTGGCGGTGGCCCACCGCCTCCCCCCGCGGGAGGTGGTCGGCCACTGGGACGTCGCGGCAGACTGGCTCGATCTCTCCCTCCCATTCGCGATCACCTACGAGCGCCTCCTGTGGGCGGCCACGTTCGTGGGGCGGGAGCTCCCGTTCACCGGCCGCACCCTGACCCAGGCGGATCTGGAAGCCATCGCGCGGGAGTGGAGCCCATAAGGGGCGCGGTATAATCCCATCACGCCGATGAACGAGGCCCTGAAGGCGATCCATGACCGGCGCTCCGTGCGCGCGTTCCGCTCCCAGCCAGTGGAGCCGGAGGCCCTGGCGGCGATCCTCGACGCCGGGCGGTGGGCCCCGTCGGGCAGGAACACCCAGCCGTGGCGGTTCGTGGTGGTGGAGTCGGAGGCCAAGCGTGCCGAGCTAGCGAAGCTCGTCCCGCAGCGGGACATGGTGCGCACGGCCCCCGTCACGATCGCGGTCCTCCTCGATCGGGCAGCGGGCTACGATGAGCTCAAGGACGCCCAGGCGATCGGGGCCTGTGCCCAGAACATCCTCCTCGCTGCCCATGCCCTCGGGTTGGGCGCGTGCTGGATCGGGCGGGCCCGCGATCGGGAGGTCGAGGCCCTCCTCGGGGCGAAGGAGAACGAGGAGTTGATGATGCTCATCCCGCTCGGCTACCCAGCGGAGACCCCGCCCGAGCGCGAGCGGCGCCCCCTGTCGGAACTGGTGCGGAGGATCTGATGCCCTACGCCCTCGTCGCCGCGCTCCTCCTGATCCCCGCGGTCGGGCTCGGTCTCGTCGCCCTGTCCCTGGCGATCGTGGCTACGGTCCTCGTCCTCGCCTGTGCCCTCGCCCTCGGCGCCACGGGGACGCTCCTCGACTGGGTCCTCGCCCTGACAGCGGCGGGGCTGGCGTGGCCTGCCGTTCAGGCCGGGCGGAGGTTCGTCCACCGGGTGCGGGGGGCGGTCGCTACCGCCGTCCCGGGCATTGGGCGGCTACGCGGGGGCTGATCGAAAGGCCCCCGAACGACTGCTCGAACTCCCGGGCGAAGTCGTGGGCGAGGAGGTCTGCCCGCCGACTGTACGCTCCCCGATCCTTCCACGTCGCCTCCGGGCGGAGGATCTCCTCCGGCACCCCGGGGCATGTCGTGGGAACCCAAAGATGGAACCGCTCATCGAGGGTGAACTTCGCCCGATCGAGCTCGCCGGACAACGCGGCCCGCACCATCGCCCGGGTGAGGCGGATGTCGATCCGCGACCCCTCTCCGTACGGACCGCCCGACCAGCCGGTGTTGACGAGCCACGTCCGGGTCTTGTACCGATCGAGGTACTCCCCGAGGAGGTCGGTGTAGGCATGGGGGAGCCGCGGCATGAACGGGGCCCCGAAGAAGCGGGAGAACGTGGACCCCGGCTCGGCGACCCCCGTCTCCGTCCCGGCGAGCTTGCTCGTGTAGCCCATGAGGAACCACAGCTTGGCCTGGTCAGGGTCGAGGCGAGCGATCGGGGGGAGGACGCCGTTGGCGTCCGCGGTGAGGAACACCATGACCGTCGGGTGGCCCGCCCGCCCGGTGGGATCGGAGTTGCGGATGAACGAGAGGGGGTAGCTGGCGCGGGAGTTCTCGGTGAGCCGCCGGTCGTAAAAGTCGAACCGGCCATCGGGGGTGATGAACGCGTTCTCCACGATCGCCCCGTGATCCTCCGGCGGCGCGTCGTGCATCACTGCCCCGTAGATGTCCGGCTCCTTCGCCGGGTCGAGGCCGATCATCTTCGCGTAGCAGCCCCACTCGAAGTTGAAGATTCCCTCCTCGCTCCAGCCGTGCTCGTCGTCGCCGAGGAGGGCCCGCTCGGGATCGGAGGAGAGCGATGTCTTCCCCGTCCCGGAGAGACCGAGGAAGAGGGCGGAGCGGCCATCGGCGCCGACATTGGCCGCCCCGTGCAGGGGGAGGATCCCCAACGGGGGGAGGAGGAAGTTCATCACCGTAAACAGGAGCTTCTTCACCGACCCGAGGTACGCTGATCCGTACACGATCCCCACGCGGAGGGCGAAGTCCATGACCACCGCCAGGTCGGACGGGCGGCCCTTGTCGGGATCGTTCCGCAGTCGGCCCGCGTACTTCCGTGGATCAAGCTTGTCGTAGGGGAGGGCGAGGAGGGTGAACGGGCGGTCGGCGAACGGGGAGCGCTCGATGCCGGTCGGGAACGGGCGGAACATGTTGTCCGCGAACAGGGCGGTGAGGGCGCGGTCGGTGAGGAGCCGCACCGGGAGCGCGCACGCCGGATCGGCCCCCAGAGCTCGCTCCATCAGGAACAACCTGGGCTTGGCCGCGAGCGTCGCCACCGCGTCGGAGGCGAGGAGCTCGAACGTCGCGGGTGCCATGGGGATGCAGTACGGGGACGTCCAGTCCACCTCGTCGTGGATCTCCGGGCGGTCCACGATGTAGGTGTCCTTCGGCCTCCGCCCGGTGGATTCGGGGGATGTCCAGGTGGCGAGCGCCCCCGACACGCTCACGAGGGCCTCGCGGTGGGCGATCGCCTCCCGGACGAGGGTCGGTCGGGAGGGGTTCACGCTGGGCCGATTACCCAGAACTCGCTCCACTTCACGGTCAATGTTCATGGGGCGCCTCCTTCGACAGGCCTGGGCTCGGTTGGAGGTGGACGACCTGGGTGGGGTAGGCGAACTCGATCCCCATCTCCTTAAACCGCCGCTTGAGCCCGAGGTTGATCGCCTGCTGAATGTCCATGTACACGTTGTAGTTGGGGGAGAGGACGTAGTACACGACCTCGAACACCAGGGCGAAGTCTCCGTACTCCTTGAAGTGGGCGCGGTTAAACCGGGTGTTCGGGATCCCCGCGATGATCTCCTCTACCGTCTTCGGGATCTTCTCCAGGAGCTCGGGGGGGGTGTCGTACACGACCTTCAATGCGAAGGCGACCCGCCGCTCCTGCATCTGCCTGTAGTTCCGGATTCGGCTGCCGAGGAGGTCGGAGTTGGCCAGGACGACCTGTTCCCCGGTCAGGCTGCGGATGCGGGTCGTCTTGAGGCCGATCCGCTCCACCGTCCCGCTGATGTCCCCCACGACGATGTAGTCCCCCACGAGGAATGGCTTATCCACAACGATCGAGATGGAGGCGAACAGGTCCCCGAGCACGTTCTGAAGGGCAAGGGCGATCGCAACTCCGGCGATCCCGAGCCCGGCGATGAGGGCGGTGATGTTGATCCCCATGTTGGCCAGGGCGAGGAGGATGACGATGGTCCACAGGGCAATCTTGGCCATGTAGCCCACGGCGTTGAGGGTGGTGGCCGTGGCGGCATCCTTTTCTTGCTCCAGCTGGCGCCGGATCTCGCGGTTGATCCAGTAGGTGATGAGGCGATTCCCCCACGTTGCGAGCTGGATCAGCAAGGCGAGTATGGCCAGGATGCTTATGCCGCGGGACACGGTGGGGGGAAGGTTCAACGCGAGCGAGGCGGCGAACAGGGAGATTGCGCACAAGAACAGGACTTGGGTCCTCCGCGCGAGGTCGGCCATCAGGTGGGTGAACTCGCTGGGGGCTCGCTGCTCACGGGCGAGCAAGCGGCGATGGATCGCCCACTTCGCGAGCCGGAGGAAGGCGAAGCAGGCGACGCAGATCCCCACGGCAACGAACCAGGCCCAAACCTCATTACCGGCGACCACGCGGTGGAGGAAGGCCATGGCCTACTGCGTCTTGGTCTTTCGCCCCGAGCCGAGGAACGGGAGGATGACGAGCACGATCCCCCCGGCGAAGAGGATCACCGTGACCGTGGTGGAGATCTGTGGGAGAAGGTTCCCGATCACGACCCCGAGGAGGGCGGTCCCGATGGCGAGGAGGAACCAGCGCATCCGAAGCCACGTTGTGCGCATCGCAGTCGAGGATACCCAGGGGGGGGCGGGGTGTCAAACCAGGTAGCGCCCGCCAACCTCCCGAGCGTGGGAGGGGACGGGAATCTCTTCCCAGGTGGGCTACCGACAGGGGCCCTCGCACCGACGGGGGGATACACTTGGGCGGCGCCGGGGAACGACCTCCTCTGGCGGGAAGGAGGTGGTGGGGAGAGGAAGAGCGTGGTAGCGGATCGTCACGAGGAGAGATGCTTCCGAGGAGGGATGCCGGATGAAAGCGTGCAAGGCTGTGGTCATAGGGTTGGCCATCCTGGCTCTCGGGCCGATGGCTGTGGCCGAGAAGGTGTCGATCGAGTTCTGGCACGCCGCCACTGGGGCGCTGGCGGCGGCCCTAACCGAGGTGGTGAACGGGTTCAACGCGTCTCAGGACCAGTACGTTGTCAACGCTGTCTACAAGGGCTCCTACACGGAGACGATGTCCGCAGCGATCGCTGCGTTCCGGGCGGGCCAAGCGCCGCACATCGTGCAGATCTTCGAGGTGGGGACAGCAACGATGATGGCGGCCGAGGAAGCGATCTACCCCGTCCATCAGCTCATGGCCGATACGGGAACGCCGTTTGACCCTGACCAATACATCGCCCCGGTGAAGGGGTACTACAGCTCAGCCGATGGGAAGATGGTCTCGATGCCGTTCAATAGCTCGACGGCCCTCCTGTGGTACAACAAGGATGCATTCCGCGCCGCCGGGCTCGATCCGGAGAACCCGCCCCGCACGTGGGCTGAGGTCCGCGCGGCGGCGAAGGCGATCGTTGCTGCCGGGGCCGCGAAGATGGGCCTCTCCACCTCGTGGTTGACCTGGATCCAGTACGAGCAGCTCGCGGCCCTCCACGATGTCCCGTTCGCTACGCGGGCCAACGGGTTCGAGGGGATGGACGCTGAGCTCAACCTCAACCATTCGCTGTTCGTGCACCATACGCAGACCCTGATCGATATGCAGGCGGAGGGGTCGTTCAGCTACGCGGGACGGGACTCGGCGCCCGACGCCCTGTTTGGGTCAGGAGAGGCCGCAATGCTCATGGCCTCGTCCGCCCTCCGGGCGCGCGTTGTGCGCGAGGCCCAGTTCGACTGGGGCGTGACGTACTTGCCCTACTACGATGAGTTCATCGCCGAGCCGAAGAACTCGATCATCGGGGGGGCATCCCTGTGGGTGATGCGCCGTCCGCGGGCCAGCGCCGCGGAATACAAGGGCGTGGCCGCATTTTTCTCCTACCTCGGCCAAGCGGCCACCGATGCGAAGTGGCATATGATGACGGGCTATGTGCCGCTCACGCTCGCGGGGTACGAGGCGGCCAAGGCTCAAGGGTACTACGAGGCCAACCCCGGGGCCGACCTGGCGATCCTCCAGCTCGCTCGACCCAACCCGACGGAGAACACGCGCGGGCTCAGGCTGGGCAACCTCCCGGAGATCCGCGTTGTGGTGTACGAGGAGGTTGAGAAGGCGCTACAGGGGCAGCAGACTGCCGAGCAGGCCATGGCCAACGTTGTCCGGCGGGGGAACGCCATCCTCCGCGAGTTCGAGGCCATCTACAAGTAGGATCGAGGGGGCACGCCCGACATCGGGCGTGCCCCTTGCCCCCTCAGGAGGTGAGCGCCGTGAAGGGCGAGGCCACGTTCTCGAACAAGTTCCTCCCCTATCTCCTCGTTGCCCCTCAGATCATCGTTACGGCCGTGTTCTTCGTTTGGCCAGCGGTCCAGGCGATCCAGCAGTCCGTCCTCCGCTCCGACCCGTTTGGGTTCCACACAACGTTCGTCGGCTTGGCGAACTTCAAGGCGCTGTTCGCTGACCCGTACTATCTGGGGGCGATCCGCCTCACGTTTGTGTTCTCCGCGGCGGTGGTGGTCGCCGCGCTCTCTGCGGGCCTCCTCCTCGCGGTGATGGCGAACAGGCCCCTTCGGGGGGCGAACGTATACAAAACCCTCCTCATCTGGCCCTATGCCCTCGCCCCCGCGATCGCCGGGGTCCTGTGGCTGTTCCTCTTCCAGCCCTCGATCGGGATCCTGGCCCGGGCGTTGCAGAGCATAGGCGTCCATTGGAACTACACCCTGAACGGGGGGCAAGCGTTGCTGATCGTTGTCCTGGCCTCGGTCTGGAAACAAGTGAGCTACAACTTCATCTTTTTCCTCGCTGGGCTGCAGGCGATCCCGAAGTCCCTCATTGAGGCGGCCAAGGTGGATGGGGCCGGGTCCACGCGCGCCTTCTGGTCCATCGTGTTCCCCCTCCTCGCTCCGACGACGTTCTTCCTGGTGGTGATGAACACCGTATACGCGTTCTTCGACACGTTCGGGGCGATCGACGCCCTCACCAAGGGTGGCCCCGGGAAGGCTACGGAGACGATGGTGTACAAGCTGTACGTGGACGGGTTCAAGAATTTCAAGATCAACAGCTCGGCCGCTCAGTCCGTGGTCTTGATGGTGTTGGTGATCTTGCTCACGGCCTTCCAGTTCCGGTTCATCGAGCGCCGTGTCCACTACGTGTAAGGGGGGGCGATGAAGAGGAAGCGCGTTTCGCGGAACTGGTTCGCTCACCTCGTCCTCATTGTTGGGGTGGCGGTGCTCGTGTTTCCGGTGTACATGGCCTTCATCGGCTCGACCCACGATGCCGCGACCATCGGGCGGGGCCGCCTCCCCCTCACCCCGGGGACCCACATGGCGGAGAACTACGTCCAGGCTTGGGCCTACGGTACAGGGGAGCGGGTGTCGGGGACACCAGTGCGGATCATGATGACGAACTCCCTCCTCATGGCGGTGGTGATCGCCGTGGGGAAGATCACGGTGTCCATCCTCGCTGCGTATGCTGTGGTCTTCTTTCGGTTCCCGCTGCGGATGTTCTTCTTCTGGCTCATCTTCATCACCCTCATGCTGCCTCTCGAGGTCCGCATCATCCCGAGCTACAAGGTCGTTGCCGATCTGGGGCTCCTCAACTCGTTGGCAGGCCTGACCCTCCCCGTGATGGTGTCCGCCACGGGGACCCTCCTCTTCCGCCAGGTGTTCCTCACCATCCCTAAGGAACTCCTCGATGCGGCGAAGATCGACGGGGCCGGCCCGATGCGGTGCTTGTGGTCGATCATCCTCCCGCTGGGGCGACCGAGCATCGCTGCCCTGTTCGTGATCCTGTTCGTGTATGGGTGGAACCAGTACCTGTGGCCGCTCCTCATCACGACGGAGAAGAACATGGATACGATCGTGATCGGGATTGTGAAGATGCTCGGGACATCTGAATCCCTCATGGATTGGAACCTCGTCATGGCGACCACGGTGATGGCGATGGCGGTGCCGATCGTGGTGGTGATCCTGTTCCAGAAGTGGCTCGTGAAAGGACTTGTGGAGACCGAGAAGTGACGGGGAGGCGAGGATGATGCACGTGTGGACGTGGCTGGTGGTGGTCGGTCTCGCGTGCGCCTTCGCGTTGACCGCGCTCCCTGGCCGCGCCCCGATCGCGGAAGGAGGTCCCGTGGCTCGGGTGGTGGTGATCGCCCACCGGGGGGCGCGATCGGTGGCCCCGGAGAACACCCTCGCTGCGGCGAGGCGCGCGGCGGAGCTCGGGGCGGATGGGTGGGAACTCGATGCCCAGCTCACGAAGGATGGGGAACTCGTCGTCATGCACGACGACGTGCTGACCCGGACTACGAACGCCCGCGAGGCTTTCCCGGAGCGCGCCCCGTGGCGGGTGGCCGACTTCACCCTGGCGGAGATCCAGACGCTCGATGCGGGGGCGTGGTTTGGGCGTGAGGATCCGTTTGGCACGATTCGCTCCGGTGAGGTTCGGGCGGAGGAAGCGCAGGCGTTCGTGGGGGAGCGGGTGCCCACCCTCCGCGATGCGCTCCTTGTCAGTTCCGAGCTTGACCTGTTCGTGAACATTGAGCTCAAGGGGACGCCGTTTGCTCCCCTCTCCTCTTCCGGCCGGGAGATGGTGGAGAAGGTCGTCTCCCTCGTCCGCGAGCTGGGGATGGCCGAGCGGGTGATCGTCTCCTCGTTTGACCACGAGCGGATCCACTATCTGGGGGAGATCGCCCCCGAGATCGCGGGCGCGCTCCTCGTCCTCTCCCTCCCCCCCGACCCAGTGGGGTACGTGCGCGGGTACGGGGCGGAGGCCATCAACCCGCAGGCCAGTGCCTACGACCGGGAGAAGGCGCGCCTCCTCCACGAGGCGGGGTACGGGGTGTACCTGTGGACGGTGAACGACCCGCGCGACCTCGCCCGATTCGCTGCAGAGCCGTATGTCTCGGGGATCATCACCGACTGGCCCCAGCGCCTGCGGCCACTCGTCGCGGGGAGGTAGAATTCGCTCGGCTCCAGGCAAGGGGGTGAGAGTGGGGGAGAACTGCGACCGGTGGAAGCTCCTGGTCAATGCTGGTGGAGGAAAAGGAGGGAACGATGAAGCGTGTGGTGTTGATTGCAGGGTTGTTGGTCCTGATGGTCGCTGGGTTGGCTCAGGCCAAGACAACGGTGGAGTTCTGGCACGCGATGAGCGGGTCTCGCCTGAAGGTCCTGGAGAAGATCGTCTCCGACTTCAACGCCGCCCATCCCGATGTGGAAGTGCGGGCCGTGTTCACCGGAACGTATGAGGAGACCCTCACCAGGTTCATCGCCGGCTACCGCACGGGCACAGCCCCTCACCTCGTCCAGGTGTACGAAGTTGGTACCCAGACCATGATCGACTCCGGGGCGATCATCCCCGTCTACCAAATCCCGGGGATGCTCGGCGAGACATGGGATTGGGCTCAGTACGTGCGCCCGATCGTCCTCTACTACTCCGTGGATGGGGACCTCTGGCCCTACCCGTTCAGCTCCTCCACGTTCATGCTCTACTACAACAAGGATCATTTTCGTCAGGCCGGGCTCGATCCGAATAAGCCCCCGACCACCTGGGACGAGATCGAGGAGTACGGGGAGAAGCTGATCCAAGCGGGGGTGGTGAGTAGCGTCCTGTCCTTCGGTTGGCCGGACTGCATCTTCGAGCAGGAGCTCGCCCTCCACAACTACCTCTACGCCGACAACGAGAACGGGCGGGCCGATCTCTCCACGAAGGTCACGTGGCCGGATGCGTTCAGCGTGAAGTTGTTCGAGACCTGGACACGGCTTTCCCAGAAGGGGATCTTCCTCTACGGCGGGCCGGAGTACGACGCCAACGCCGCGTTCACCGCGGGGAAGATCTCGATGCTCCTCCAGTCTACCTCGTCCCTGGACGGGATCCTGAAGACGGCCCAGGGCAAGTTCGAGGTGGGCACGAGCTTCCTGCCCCGGTTTGCTGACGAGCCGTCGGGCAACTCGGTGATCGGGGGCTCAAGCCTCTGGGTCCGCAAGGGCCAGTCCGAGGCCGAACTCCGTGCCGTGTGGGAGTTCCTGAAGTACCTGAGCCAGACCGATGTGGCCATCTACTGGCACAAGGGCACTGGGTACTTCCCGACCACCAACGCCGCCCTGAAGGAGCTCATGGATAGCGGGTGGTTTGTGGAGAGCCCGAACCACCTCACGGCGTTCCTCCAGATCCTGTCTGGACGCCAGGACACGGCGGCTGCCTTGGGCGCCCGCTTGGGGCCGTTCCCGGAGATCCGGGACTACATCCGGACAGCGATCGAGAAGGCGTGCGCCGGGACCCTTTCTCCCGAGGCGGCCCTCGCCGAGGCGGCGGCCAAGGCCAACCGGGCCCTTCAGGAGTACCGGTCGTTGATCAAGTAGGCGCGGCCAGGGAGCACCGGGGCAGGGGCGCTCCTGCCCCGGTGTGTTCTACCTAAAGGAGATCATGTGGAGGCAAGGTTCCCCGGGTACCGGCTGCTTCCCTACATCCTGATCCTCCCGTCCATCGCCGTCATCATCGTGTTCCTCGTGGTACCGTTCGCCATGGCGGTCCAACAGTCCTTCTACCGGACCTCCCCGTTCGGGACCACGACGCTATTCGTGGGCTTCGATAACTACAGCCAACTCTTCTCCGCGCCCGAGTACGTGCAGAGCCTCCTCACGACGCTCGTGTTCGCTGCCCTGGTCATCGGGGGGGGTCTTGCGCTATCGCTTGCCATCGCCATCCTCGTCACGAGGAAGATCCGGGGGGTTGGGTTCTACCAGGTGGCGTTCATCTGGACGTACGCCCTGTCCCCGGCCGTGGCCGGGATCATCTGGGCCCTCCTGTTCGACCCCTCGGTAGGCCTCGGGACCTACCTCATTCAGCAGCTGACCGGGTACCGGATCAACATGAGGGTCAGCGGGACCCCAGCCCTCCTCATCGCCGCCGCTGCCGCGGTGTGGAACATGCTTGGCTACAACATCTGCTTCTACATCGCCGGGCTCCAGAACGTGCCCAAGGAATTCGAGGAGGCGGCGCGGGTGGATGGGGCCAGCCCGTGGCGAACGTTCTGGCGCATCACGTTTCCGATGCTCTCCCCCACAACGGCGTTCCTTCTCTTTACGAACACGATCTACGCCTTCTTCCAGGTGTTCGGTCTGATCGATATCCTGACCCAAGGCGGTCCGGGTGGGGCCACGGAGATCCTCGTCTACAAGCTGTACCGGGATGGGTTCATCCGCCTGCGGGTCAACTACGCCGCGGCCCAGTCCGTGCTCCTGTTCCTCATGGTGGCGGCGATGGCCCTGTTCCAGCTTCGGGTGACCACAAGGCGGGCTGAGTACAGCCGATGAGGTGGAAGATGAGCAAGAAGACACTGTACAAAATAGGCGTGCACGGGACGCTCATCCTCATCCTCGCCGCCGTGGCCTTCCCCCTGTACTTCACGTTCGTGATGGGGACCCTCAACCACCAGGAGGCCTACGCGTTCCCGCCGAAGCTCATCCCGGGGAACCAGTTGTTCGCCAACGTGGCCGAGGCGTGGCAGCGGGTGAACCTGGGACGGCTCATGGTGAACAGCGCCGTGGTGGCCCTCGCGGTGACCGTGGGGAAGATCATCCTTTCCATCCTCGCTGCGTTTGCCTTCACCCACTTCCACTTCCGCGGCCGGATCCTCCTCTTCCCGCTCTGCATGGTCACCCAGATGCTGCCCCTCCCGGTCCGGATCATCCCTGCCTACAGTCTCATGGCCAGCTTCGGGTGGCTCAATACGTACTACGCCCTCATCATCCCCTACCTCGCGAGCACCACCGGGCTCCTTCTCTTCCGCCAATTCTTCCTCACCGTCCCCGATGAGCTCCCTGATGCGGCGCGGGTGGATGGGGCCGGCCCGTTGCGGTACCTGTGGCACGTGCTGATCCCCCTTTCCCGGACCAACATCGCGGCCCTGTTCGTCATCGAGTTCGTGTACATGTGGAACGAGTACCTGTGGCCACTCATCGTCACGACGGATCCCAAGATGCGGGTCGCCCAGATCGGGCTCAAGATGCTGATCACCACCGAGCGCACCACGGCGGAGTGGAACATCATCATGGCGGGCACCCTCGTGATCATGCTTCCCCCCTTGGTGATCCTGATCCTCTTGCGCCGCCAGTTCGCGCAGGGGATCGCGATGCAGAGCACGAAATAGGGGGCGAGGTGGCTGAGCCACGACCTGAACCAGGGGAGGCGCCCGCAACCGCGGGGAGTTTGTTGCTTGGGGCGGCGGTCCGATGACGGCCATCGCCGGGTACCTCCTGGATTTGGATGGCACGGTGTACGTGGGGGAGAGGCTCATCCCTGGCGCCGATCGGGCGATCGCCCACCTGCGGGAGCTGGGGCGGAAGGTCCTGTTCGTCTCGAATAAACCCCTCTCCTCCCGCCGCGATTACGCGGAGAAGCTCAGTTCGCTCGGGATTCCCGCCCACGAGGACGAGGTGATCAACTCCTCCTATGTCCTGGCCCAGCACCTCTCCCGGGAGGCCCCGGGCGCCAAGGTGTTCGCCATCGGGGAACTGCCTCTCCTGGTGGAGCTTTGCCGCGCTGACCTCGATCTCTGCGAGAATCCTGAGAAAATTGAGTACGTGATCGCTGCGTTCGACCGTACCTTCGACTACCGCAAGCTCGATATCGCATTCCAGGCTTTGCGCCGCGGGGCCCACTTCTACGCCACCAATCCGGATCGCACCTGTCCGGTGGAAGGGGGAGAGATCCCTGATGCGGCGGCGGTGATCGCGGCCCTCGAGGCCACCACTGGCCGGAAACTGGAGAAAACCTTTGGGAAACCCTCACGATTCATGGTGGAGGCAGCGCTCTCAATCCTGGGGCTTCCGGCCGACCAGTGTGCCATGGTTGGCGACCGCCTGGAGACGGACATGAAGATGGCCAAAGAGAACGGGCTGTTGGCCATCCTCACCCTGACTGGGGTGACCCACCGCCGCGACCTCGCGTCGTCCCCCGTTCAGCCCGACCACGTGATCGAGGGGATCGGGGACCTGCCGCGGCTCGATCGCGAACTCAACATGAGGTGATGAAGATGCGTGAACGGATAGTGATGGTTCCGGTGGAGGATCTTCGCCGGTTCGTGCGGGACGTGTTCGTCGGGGTCGGCACTGCGCCTGAGGACGCCGCGATCGCGGCGGAGGTCCTGCTCGCCTCCGACCTGCGGGGGATCGAGTCCCACGGTGTGTCCCGCCTCAAGATGTACTACGACTGGATCAGGAAGGGGATTATCTCCCCTCAGGTCCGGTTCGAGGTCGTGGGGGAGGGGCCCACCACCGCCGTTGTGGACGGCCACACGAGCCTTGGCCATCCCGTCGCCCATCGGGCGATGACCCTCGCCATCGACAAGGCCAGCCAGTACGGCCTGGGGGCGGTGGCGGTGCGCAACTCCTCCCATTACGGGATCGCCGGGTACTACGCCCTGATGGCGGTGGAGGCGGGGATGATCGGGCTCTCGTTCACCAACGCCCGGCCCTCGGTCGCTCCCACGTTTGCTGTCGAGCCGATGCTTGGGACGAATCCCATTGCCTTCGCCTGCCCCACCGATGAGCCGTTTCCGTTCTGCTTCGACGCCGCGACCTCCATTACCCAGCGGGGGAAGATCGAGGTCCTCGCCCGGGAGGGGAAACCGACGCCGGCGGGGTGGGTTGTGGACCGGGCGGGGAACCTCGCCACGGATACGGCGGCGATCCTCCAGGGGATCCCCAAGGAGCTCTACGCCCTCCTCCCCCTCGGGGGGGCGGGGGAGGAGATGGGGGGGCACAAGGGGTACGGCCTGGCGACGATGGTGGAGATCCTGTGCGCCGGGCTCTCCGCGGGATCGTTCCTGTGGGCCCTGTCGGGGATGGATGAGGACGGGACACCCCGGCCCCATCGGCTGGCCCACTTCTTCGTGGCGGTTGCGATTGAGCACTTCGTCCCCCTCGACGGGTTCCGGGCCACGGTGGGGGGGATCCTGCGGGAGCTCCGCGGGGCCGAGCTGGCCCCCGGCGCTGAGCGGATCTACACTGCGGGGGAGAAGGCCCACGCCCGAAGCGAGCGGATCCTCCGGGAAGGGGTGCCGATCACGCCCGCCTTGCAGCGGGAGCTCGAGCTGATCCAGGCCGAGCTGGGCCTGGCTGGGCTTCCCCTGTAGGGATGGCGATGGCGGATCACGTGGCGGCGCTCGACCTCGGCACGACCGGGGTGAGGTGCGTGGTCTACGATCGCGGGCTACGGCCGATCGCTGCGGCGTACCGGGAGCTCCCCCTCCACTATCCCCGCCCGGGGTGGGTGGAGCAGGATCCGGCGCTCCTCGTCGCCGCGACCCAGGACGTCTTCTCCCGCGCCCTCGCCCCGGCGCGCCTCTCGCCCGCGGACCTCGTCGCCCTCGGGATCACGAACCAGCGGGAGACGGTCGTCGTCTGGGACCGCACCGGACGGCCGCTTGGCCCGGCGATCGTGTGGCAGGACCGCCGCACCGCCCCGTTGTGCGAGCGGCTGCGGGCGGAGGGGCACGAGGCAGGGGTGCGTGAGAAGACTGGGCTCCCCTTGGATCCCTACTTCTCGGCGACGAAGATCGCTTGGCTTCTCGACCACGTCCCGGGATTGCGGGAGAGGGCCGAGCGGGGGGATGCCCTCGTCGGCACGGTGGACGCGTGGCTCCTGTGGAACCTTGTCGGGGTCCACGCCACCGATCCCACCAACGCCTCGCGCACGCTCCTCTACGACCTCCGCACCGGGAGCTGGGACCCGGGGCTCCGGGATCTGTTTGGGGTTCCGGAGGCGTGCCTGCCCGAGATCCGGCCGAGCGTATCCGTGTTCGGCCGCACGCGGTCCGACCTCGTGGGGGCGCCCGTCCTGGTGGGGGGGGTCCTCGGGGATCAGCAGGCCGCCCTGTTCGGACACGGTGCGGTTGAGGCCGGGGAGGCGAAGGTCACCTGGGGCACGGGGGCGTTCCTCCTCATGAACGTGGGGAGCGAGCCGGTGGTGAGCCGTCACGGCCTCCTCACCACCGTGGCCTACGCCCTGGCGGGGGAGGTCCGCTACGCGCTCGAGGGGGCAGTGTTCGTGGCGGGGGCCGCGCTCCAGTGGTTGCGGGATGGGCTCGGGATCATCGGCGACGTCGCCCAGAGCGAGGCCCTCGCCCAGACGATCCCTTCTACCGATGGGGTGTACTTCGTGCCCGCGTTGACCGGGCTGGGAGCCCCTTACTGGGATCCCCACGCGCGGGGCACGATCGTCGGCCTCACCCGGGGCACCGGGCGGGCCCACCTCGTGCGGGCGGCCCTGGAGGCGATCGCGTACCAGACCCACGACGTCGTCCGGGCGATGGAGGCCGATGCAGGGACGACCTTGTCCGAGCTCCGCGTGGACGGAGGCGCAGCGCGGAATGCGTTTCTGTGCCAGTTCCTGGCTGACCTCCTCGGGATCCCCGTGGTCCGGCCGGCGGAGGGGGAGATGACCGCGCGCGGCGCGGCCCTGGCGGCCGGGCTCTCCGCCGGGTGGTGGCCCGAGCCCGCCGCCGTGCGGGCGCTGCCGGCCGAGCTCTCTCGCTTCTCGCCCCGCTCCCACGTCCCGGAACGGGAGGGCTGGCTCACGGGCTGGCGCCGGGCCGTGGACCGGGCCCGGCACTGGGCCCAGGATGCCTGACGAACAGCGCTGCCCCTGCCGTAGCTCCCCCCATCCCGCTGGCGGGCCTTGACGCCCCGCCGCTGCGCGCTATAATCTGGCAGTCAACAGTGGTGACTGCTAAAAAGGAGGTGGTACTATGGCGCGACTTCCGATGCTGTGGCAAGATCCGTTCGCCATCACTTCCCGGATCGGGCAGGTGATGGATGAGCTGTTGAGGGACTTCGGGACCTTCCCGGACCTTGAGCTCGTCCCGGCGTTCGGCCAGACGGACATCTACGTGAAGGACAAGCACCTCGTCGTCGAGACCGAGCTTCCGGGGGCGACGAAGGACGATGTCCAGGTCAAGGTCGAGGGGGATCGCCTCGTCATCACCGGCGAGGTGAAGCGGTCCGAGGAGGTCCGCGACGAGAACTACATCCGGATGGGACGCCGCTACGGGGCGTTCCGGCGCGTGTTCCCCTTGCCCAAGGAAGCGGAGGACAAGAAGGGGATCAAGGCCAGGTTCGAGAACGGCGTCCTCATCGTCGAGGTCCCGCTCAAGCGGGCCCCCGAGGCGGAGGGCGTGTTCGACGTGAAGGTGGAGTAAAAAATAAGGGGGAGGGGCCATGTCCCCTCCCCCCCACCATTGTGGAGAGAGGATGAGCAATACGACGAAACTATGTGATCTATGTCGCCTTCGCCCGGCTACGGGGCGGGTGGAGGTGGTCGAGGGCGACCGGCGGCGGACGCTTGACATGTGCGACCACTGCTACGCCCGGCTGCGGCGCGAGCGGATGCGGTCGCCACTCGAGTCGCTCTTCGATGAGTTCTTCCCGGGGGTGATCCGCGGGGGGGAGGACCGGGAGGCGGTGGACGTCCAGGCCTACCTCTCCCAGCACGCCCGCGATCTCCTCCAGGAGGCAGCCAAGGTCGCGGTGGGGTTCGGGAAGCGCGAATTGGACACGGAGCACGTGCTCCATGCCCTCACTGAGAGCGAGGTCGTGCGGGAGATCCTCCAGGAGTTCAAGTTGTCGGCGGACGATGTGCGCGGCCACGTCGAGCACAACGCGCCGCGCGGGGATCTGCGCGCGGAGAAGGGGGAGACGGTCCGGATCGGGATCACCCCCCGCGTGAAGGCGGTGTTGGAGGCAGCGTTCCTCGCTTCCCGGGAGCTCGGCCACAGCTACGTCGGACCCGAGCACCTCCTGATCGGCCTGGTGGATGAGCCGGATGGCCTGGGCGGGGACATCCTGCGTCGCTATGGGCTGACGTCCGATGGGGTGCGGAGGAAAACGGTCGAGGTGGTGGGCCAGGGGAAGGAGGAGGGCCGGGTGGAGCGACGCTCGGCGACCCCGACCCTCGACAAGCATGGCCGTGACCTCACCGCGCTCGCCCGCCAGGGGAAGCTCGATCCCGTGATCGGCCGCTCCAAGGAGATCGAGACGGTGATCGAGGTCCTCGCCCGGCGCAAGAAGAACAACCCCGTCCTGATCGGCGAGCCGGGGGTGGGGAAGACGGCGATCGTAGAGGGCCTCGCCCAGCGCATCGCTCGGGACGAGGTCCCGGAGGTGCTGCGCGGCAAGCGCCTCGTCGAGCTCTCCGTGACCTCGCTCGTCGCCGGCACGAAGTACCGCGGCGAATTTGAGGAACGGGTGAAAGAGCTCCTCGACGAAATCTTGGCGCATCAGGATGAGCTCATCCTGTTCATTGACGAGCTGCATACGATCGTCGGGGCGGGCCAGGCGGAGGGGGGAATGGACATCTCCAACAGCCTCAAGCCGGCGCTCGCCCGCGGGGAGCTCCACCTCATCGGGGCCACAACGCTCAACGAGTACCAGAAGCACATCGAGAAGGACGCCGCGCTCGAGCGGCGGTTCCAGCCGGTGTTCATCCCCGAGCCGACGGTGGAGCAGACGGTCCACATCCTGCGGGGGCTGCGGGACCGGTTCGAGGCCCACCACAAGGTGCGGATCACCGACGAGGCGATCGTGGCCGCGGCCGAGCTCGCCGATCGGTACATCACCGGCCGCTACCTTCCCGACAAGGCGATTGACCTCGTGGACCAGGCCGGGGCGCGGGTGAGGATCGCCTCCACCTCGCGGCCGGCCGAGGTCCAGGAGCTCGAGGCGGAGATCAAGGCGTTGAAGCGTGAGCAGGACTACGCGACTTCCCGCAAGCAGTTCGACCGGGCCCAGGAGATCGAGGCCACGATCCGGGCCAAGGAGGCGGAGCTCGACGAGGCAACCCAGAAGTGGAAGAAGAGCGTCGCCTCCGGGACGCCGGAGGTGCGGGTCGAGCACGTGGCGGAGATCGTGTCCTCCCTCACCGGGATCCCGGTCGCCGAGCTCACCGCCGAGGAGAGGGAGAAGCTCCTCAAGCTCGAGGAGAAGCTGCACGAGCGGGTGGTGGGCCAGGACGAGGCCGTGGCCGCGGTGGCTGCCGCGGTGCGCCTGTCGCGGGCCGGGCTCAAGGAGGGACATCGCCCGATCGCCACGTTCCTGTTCCTCGGTCCAACGGGCGTGGGCAAGACCGAGCTCGCCAAGACCCTCGCCTGGGCCGTGTTCGGGGACGAGGAGGCGATGATCCGCATTGACATGAGCGAGTACACGGAGCGCCACACCGTGTCCCGCCTCGTCGGCGCCCCGCCGGGGTACGTCGGGTACGAGGAGGGAGGGCAGCTCACGGAGCGGGTGCGGCGCCGCCCCTACAGCGTGATCCTCCTCGACGAAATCGAGAAGGCGCACCCCGAGGTCCACAACATCCTGCTCCAGGTGTTCGACGATGGCCGGCTCACTGACGGGAAGGGCCGGGTGGTGGATTTCGCGAATACGATCATCATCGCCACGAGCAACCTCGGCAGCGACCTCATCCAGCGCAACCTCACCGCCCTCGCGAGTGAGCGCCTGGACTACGCGGCGCTCAAGGAGCGGTTGATGGAGGTCCTGCGCCACCACTTCCGCCCCGAGTTCCTGAACCGGATCGACGAGGTCATCGTGTTCCACGCCCTCACCAAGGACCAGATCCGCGACATCGTGCTCCTGCAGCTGGAGCGGGTGCGGCGGGTGGCGAAGGGGCAGGGGGTGGAACTCGAGTTCGATCCCTCCCTCGTGGACCACCTGGCGGAGGTCGGGTACCGACCCGAGTTCGGGGCCCGCGAACTCCGGCGGCGGGTCCGCCTGGAGGTCGAGAATGGCCTGGCGAGCGCGCTCCTGGAGGGGAAGATCGCCGCCGGGGACAAGGTCCGGGTCACGTACGATCAGGGTGAGGCCCGGTTCGAGAAGGTGACGCCCGCCCCCGACCGCGCTGCGCCCTAGGAGCTCACGCCCCGGCCCGAGGTAGGTTGCCCCCGTTCCGGGGAGAGGGGTACAGTCCCCCATGCCTCGCGGGAAGGCCCATCTCGCGGTCGAGCTCGGGACACTCCCCGGCTGGGTTGCCCTCGGGGCGGCGGTGGGTGCGGGCCGGTCGCCGCTCCTCTTCTTCACCGGGGGCTACATCGTGGGGAGCCTGTTCCTCTCGCCGGACCTCGATCTCATCCGGAGCGATGCCTCCCGCCGCTGGCGGGGGGCACGCTTCCTGTGGCGTCCCTACGCCGCCCTGTTCCGGCACCGCGGGATCTCCCACTCCCTCGTCCTCGGTCCCCTGACCCGCGTCCTGTACCTCGCCGCGCTCGGAGGGCTTGGGTGGGGGCTCCTCCATGCGGTAGCGGGCGTCCCCTTCCCCCGAGCGATCCCGTGGGGATCAGCGCTCTCCGTACTGGGCGGGCTCTGCCTTCCCCAGCTCCTGCACGTGGTCCTCGACCGCACCGTCACGTTTGGGAAGCGCATCCTCCGTCGGGGATGATCACTGGACCTGGGTCGGGATCGTGGGCCGTCCTTGCCTGAGGGAGGGGCACGGTGTCGCTCCGGCAGGGGAGGTCGGGGGCGCCGTCCGCGCACCTCTGTCCCGCGCGGCCCCGGCCGCGGTTGTGTCCGCGCAAGTGGCGGGGTATAAAGGGCGGACTGAGGAGGCATTGAATGGGCATTTCCATTGGCGAGATCTCACGCGGGATGACCCTTATCATGGACGGCGAGCTGTACGAGGTGACCGAGTTCGAGCACGTCAAGCTCGGGCGCGGCGGGGCGTTCGTGCGGGCCAAGATGAAGGACCTGCGTACGGGGCGGGTCATCTCGAAGACCCTCAAGGATTCTGATAACCTGGAGACCGCGTACCTCGAGACGCGGATCCTCCAGTACCTCTACCAGTCCGGGGGCAAGTACACGTTCATGGACAAGGAGACGTTCGAACAGTACGAGCTGGACGCGGAGGTGGTCGAGCCGTTCAAGGGCTACCTGGTCGAGGGCCTCGATTTCACGGGCCTGTTCTACCAAGACCGGATGGTGAAGGTCGTCCCCCCGAACTTCGTGGACCTGCGGGTCACGGAGGCGCCGCCGGGGATCAAGGGCGACACCGCCACGGGTGGGGAGAAGCCGGCGACGTTGCAGACGGGGCTCGTGGTGAAGGTGCCGCTGTTCGTGACCACGGGCGAGGTGATTCGGGTGGACACGCGCACCGGGGCCTACGTGGAGCGGGTGAGCTGAATGGCCGAGCCACGGTGGGAGACCCCACAGCCCCTCGGCGTGGTGGCCGTTCGCCAGGAGGTGCTGTCGGCCATCGCCGCCCGCGCGATCGCGGGGATCGAGGGGGTACGCCCCCTGCGCGGCGGGGGGATCATCGGCCTCCTCGGGGGGGGGGAGGAGGGGATCCAGATCACGATCCGGGGCGATGTGGTGGACGTGGAGCTGCGTATTGCCGTGGTGCTCGGCTACTCCGTGCACAGTGTTGCCCAGGCCGTCCAGCGGCGGGTGCGGGAGGACCTGGAGGGGATGGTGGGGATCACGGTGGGCCGGGTGGACGTGCATGTCCGACACGTGATCCCACCCGAGGAGATCCTGATGCTCGAGGGGGGGGAGGATGGCGAGGGATGAGGAGCTGATCGGGGAAAACCCCGAGGAAGGGCAGATCTCGATCTCCCAGGACGTCATCGCCACCATCGCTGGGCTCGCCGCAGTGGACGTGGCTGGGGTAGCCCCGCCCAAGGGGGGGACGATGCCCCGCGGTGAGGCGGTGCGGCGCCTGGTGGAGGTGGAGCTTTCCGAGGGCCGGGTCCGGCTCGCCCTCAAGGTGGGGGTGCTGTACGGCCACGCTGTTCAGGAAGTGGCCCAAGCGTTGCAGACGAGGGTCAAGGCTGAGGTGGAGAAGATGACGGCCCTCCCCGTGGATGAGGTGAACGTGGAGGTGGTGCGGGTGGTGTTCCCCGAGGAGGGGCGGCGCAAGGGGAGGTCATCGTGAGCGGGTATGGGTTCTGGGTTGGGGCCATCTCCCTCCTCCTCGCGGCGGTGGCGATGGTGGTGGCGGTGGCCGCGATCGCATCGGGGAACCTAGAGCTCGGCGTCCCCGGGGGGACCCCGCTCACGTCGGCTGCCGTGCAGGCGGTGCTGGTGGTGTGGGCCATCACGTTCGTCGCCGCTGCCGCCGTGTTCGTGCGGATCGCCGTCAATCAGCTCACGGTCCGGCGGGCCCTCCGTCGGCAGGGGCCAAAGGGGATGATCTTCATCACCGTGGACACGGTGCGCGAGATGGCGGGGATGCTCCTCCGTGAGGAGCTCGGGTTGCACCGGTTCCGCGTCCACATCCGGCCGCAGGGGGAGGGCCTCGCCCTCCACGTCTCGCTCTACCTCCCGCCCGGGGAGGAAGTCCCCGCCCTCGCGGAGCGGTTGCAGAGCCTGCTCGCCCAAGAGGTGTCGGCGAAGACGGGGCTCGAGGTCCCCGAGGTGAGGATGATCGTGGTGGGGACCGGACAGCCCCACCGCACCCGGTGACGTGCGGCGCCAAGCCCGCGAGGCGGTCTTGCGGTCCCTGTACCGCGACGAGTACCTCCCCTCCTCGGCGGATGATCCCCTTGGGGACGAGGATCTCGCCGAAGAGGCGTTCGCGCGCGCCCTCCGCGCTGGGGTCCACGATCACCGGGCGGAGATCGACCGGATCATCGACCAGCGGGCCCGGGGGTGGGGGCTGGATCGCCTGCCGGTGGTGGACCGGAACATCCTGCGCCTGGCCCTGTACGAGCTCCTCTACACCGCTACCCCCCCCGAAGTGGTGATGGACGAAGCCGTGGAGCTGGCCAAGGCCTACGGAACGGAGCACGCCCCTGCTGTGATCAACGGGATCCTCGATCGGGTGTGGAAGGAGCGCCATGGCGACGCCCAAGTGGGCTGATCTGCACCTCCATACCCGGTGGTCGGATGGGACCCTCGATCTGGCGGGGATGGTGGCGCGGGCGAAGGGCGTCGGGCTGTCGGCGATCGCGATCACCGATCATGACACGATCGGGCCCGAGCTTACTTCTCCTGTCGCCTACCACAGCGGGATCGAGGTCATCTGTGGGGTCGAGGTGAAGGCCGACGTCGGCGGGGAGAGGGGGGAGATCTTGGGGTACTTCCTCTCCCCCGGGCATCCCGCCCTGGGGGAGCTGGTTCGGTGGATGGCGGAGGCGCGTCGGCAGCGGATGGAGGCGATGGTCCGGCTCTGCCAGGAGGTCCTGGGGGAGGAGATCACGGTCAGCGAGGTGCTCGCCGGCGCCGCGGGGTCGGTCGGCCGTCCGCACCTGGCCGCTGTCCTCGTGCAGCGCGGCCTCGCCCGCGACTACGAGGATGCGTTCCGGCGGTTCCTCGCGTCGGGCACGCCGTGCTACGTGCCCCTCCCCCGCCCGACGAGCCGTCAGGTCATCGCCGCGATCCGCGCCGCGGGCGGGGTGGCCTCGCTCGCCCACCCCTGCTTCCTCTCGCTTGCCGACTGGGAAGGCACCCTCACCGCGCTCGTCGGGGAGGGATTGGCGGGGGCGGAGGTGTACTACCCCTACGAGGCCTCACGCCAGCCCCGGCACGCGGATCCCGTGTCCGTAGCGGGGATCGTTCGTAAGCTCGGTCTGATCCCAACCGGTGGATCCGATGATCACGGGCCAGGGTCGGTCAAGGATGCGATCGGCTCGGTGCGCGTGCCCTACGCGCCGGTGGTGGAGGAGCTGCGCGCGTCCTCGTCGGTCAGGTAGCGGAGGGCGGCGAAGGCGACCTCGATCTGGTCATCGGACGGCTCGCGGGTGGTGAACCGCTGGAGGAGGAGCCCTGGGGCGAGGAGGGGCTGCAGCCACCACGCCCGCGGGTGCCGGGACCCGAACCTGAGGATCTCGTAGGTGATGCTGGCCACCACCGGGAGGAGGAGGAGCCGTCCTCCCAGGCGGATCCACACGTTGGACGTGGGGAGGAGGGAGAACACGAGGATCGCCACCACCACGAACAGGAGGAGGAAGCTCGTCCCGCAACGGGGATGGATCGGGCTTCTCCCCCGAGCATCGGGCACGGACGCCACGCCCTCCTCGTAGGAGTGCACGACCTTGTGTTCCGCCCCGTGGTACTGGAACACCCGCCGGATGTCGGAGAGGAACGAGATCGCTGCGAGGTACCCCAGGAACAGGGCCACCCGAATCCCGCCCTCGACCAGGTTGAACAGGATGCGGTTTGCGATCCCAGTGAGCCCGGCGAGGTAGGCGGGGAGGAGCATGAACCCGCCCACGAGGATCACCACTACGAGGACGATGACCAGGAGCGACTCCCACCGCGACGCCGGCGCCTCGTCGGGATAGGCGAGCTCCGCCGACCGGCTGAGGGCTTTCCAGCCCAGTGCCAGCATCTGAACGAGCTTGATTGGACCGCGAACGAATGGGATCCCCTCGAGCCGGGGGACGGCAAACCTGTTCGGCAGGGGCTCAACGGCGATCGGGCCGTTGGGGGTGCGCACGGCCATCGCCACCCGTGGGCCGTCCTGGAGCATCACCCCTTCGATGACCGCCTGCCCCCCGATCGGCATCAGCGGCGCTTGCTCGTCTTCCGTGCGGGTTTCTTCTCTTCCGGCGCCTGCTTGGGCGCCTCCTGCCAGTTCCCGTACTTGCGGGTGAACCGTTCCACCCGCCCCTCGGCGTCCACGAGGCGTGTCTCGCCGGTGAAGAAGGGATGGCACTGCGAGCACACGTCCACGCGGAGGTCCTTCTTCGTGGACATGGTCTCGAACTCCGCCCCACAGCTGCAGCGGATTACGGTCTTATAGACCTGAGGATGGATGCCCTGTTTCATCGTATCACCGCTTGGAGTACTGCTCCTTCTTCCGTGCCTTGCGATGCCCGTACTTCTTCCGCTCGACGGCGCGGGCGTCGCGGGTGAGGAGGCCTGCGTCCTTGAGGGGCTTCCTGAACTCGGGCGTCATCTCGACGAGGGCCCGGGCGATCCCGAGGCGGACCGCCTCCAGTTGTCCCGTGGCCCCCCCGCCCTCCACCCGGGCGCGCACCGTGTACCGGCCGATCGTCCCCGTGGCGTAGAACGGGGAGAGGAGGTGCCGGTTGAGGTGGTCCGTGCTGAACGCGAACGCCGCGAAGTACGCCTCGGCCGGGCGGCCGTTGACGAGGATCGTGCCGTCGCCCTCCTTCAGGTACACCCGGGCCACGGCCTCCTTGCGTCGGCCGACGCCGTGGAAGGCCCCGGTGCCGGGGGAGGCACGGCGGGTCTCTTCTATTGCCTGCTCCAACGGGATCTCCACCTCCTGAGCGAACTCCACAAGGAATGCTATCCTGCGGGCCGGACGCCGTCAACCGGACGGTTGGAGCTGGGCCCGCAGCTCGTCGAGGGAGGAGGCGCCGAAGTAGGACAAGAGTGTGGGGGTCACGGTGAGGAGCTTCGTCGGCCCCTGGTCCCGGGCCTCCACGAACCCGCGAGAGATGAGGTCCCCGATGTGGCCGTAGGCGCGTTGGCCGCGGATCTTCACGACCTGGCTTTGGAGCACCGGCGCATGGTAGGCGATCACGGCGAGGGTGCGCAGGGTTTGCTCGGGGATGTCCTGGTGGGGAGCGAACGGCCGGACGATGGAGGCGAGCTCGCCCTTCACCCGCAGCACGTACCCCCCGCCCTCGTGCCCGAGCTCCATCCCCCGATCCGGGGCGGCGTACTCGTCGGCCAGGGTCTGGATCAGCCGGCCCACCGCTTCCTCGGAGAGGCGCAGCGCCTCCGCCAGCCGCGCGAGCGAAAGCGGCCGGTCGGCCACGAACAGGGCCGCCTCAACGAGGGCTTTGGCTTCCATCCGGGACCTCGACGAGGATCTCCCCGAGGAACTCCTCCTGGACCAGCCGTACCTTGCCCTCCGCGTCGAGGTGGAGGAGCTCCATCAGCCGCGCCACCTTCTCCCGGGGTTCCCCGCCGGCCACGGCGTGGAACGGGATCACCCGGTTCCCGTTCACAAGCGAAAGGAGGGCCCGGAGGAGCTTCTGAGCACGGTCGGTGAACGCCTCCTCGTCGAGATCGAACCCGAGGTCCTCGGGGGAGAACTCGGGCTCGGCCGAGATCCGACGCCGTTCGGCCGCGAGGGCGGCCTGCAGGGCGCGTCCGAGGTCCCCCACCGTGACCCGCCCCCGCGGCCCCCGCCGCAGGGGGAGCCTGAGCTCGGGGGCGATGTACACGGGCGCCTCTTCCGCTGCGAGCTCGGCGGCCACCTCCTCGACCGCCTCCTCCACCGTGGGGGGAGTGCCTCCCTCCTTCACCCAGTCCGACTTCATCCGCAGGAGGACCGAGCTCGCGAGCACCATCCGCCCCGGCACCGCGAACGCGAGGTCCTGCTCAGCCATGTAGGCGCGGAACCGGCCGATGAGCTCCACGAGGTCGAACGCCCATGGATCGAGGTCCGCGATCAGGCCGCGGAAGAGGCTTTCCCAATCAGCCTTCGAAAACGACTGCGGCTCCAGGATCTCAAGCTCGGGCATGTTCTAGCTCCATCCCCACCACCGCCGAGGACCCGTCCCGCAGGAGGACCCCGTACACCCGATCGGCGTAGCGGACGACCTCCTCGTTGTGGGAGATCATGACCACTTGGGCCTCGCGCGCGAACTCCCGCAGGAGGCGCGCCAACCGCTCGGAGTTGGCCTGGTCCAGGGCCGCATCCACCTCGTCGAGGAAGTAGAATGGGGCCGGCTTCCCCGCCGCCAACGCGAGCACGAACGCGACCGCGACGAGGGTCTTCTCTCCCCCCGATAGCGCGTCCAAGAGCCGCGGCTCCTTCCCCGGCGGGCGGGCCGCGATGAGGAGCCCGGACGCGATGTTTCCCGGCTCAGCGAGGGCGAGGTGGGCCTCCCCGCCGCCGAACAGGACCTGGAAGAGTCGGTCAAGCTCTGCCGATACTGTACCCATCGTGGAGAGGAACTTTTCCTTCTTCTTCGCCTCGATCTCCCCGATGAACCGCTCGATCTCGTGCTTCTCCGCCTCCAGGGTCGCCACCCGATCCTTCAGGTCCTGGAACTCGGCAAGGAAGGCGTCGTAGTCGGTGATCGCCCGCAGGTTGACCGTCCCCAGCTCGGCCTGGCGCCGCTCGGCCTGGCGGAGGCGGGCTTGGAGGACCTCCAGCGATCCCTGTTCGCCACCGCCCTCGGGCTCAGTGATCTCCCCCAGCGCCGCGAGCTCGCCCTCGATCTCCGCGGCCTCGCGCTCGTAGCGGGCGAGGTTCGCTCGCTGCCGCTCGAGCTCCCGGTACGCCTCCCGCCGCCGGTCGCGCCGGACTTGAAGGTCGTTTTCCTCACTCGCCCGCGCGGCCTGGGCGTTGGCTGCCGACCTCGCCCGCGCGGCGAGGGTCGCTTCGGCTGTGGCGAGCTCGGCGGAGAGCTTCTCCACCTCCGCCCGCAGCTGGACCAACGCCTGCTCGCGGGAACGGAGCTGGGCCTGACGGGGGGCAAGGTCCACGCCCGAGCGTCGGGCCTGGGAACCGCCGAGGATCGCCCCGCCCCGCTCGAGGAGGTCCCCATCCACCGTCACCACCCGCACCCCGAGGACATCCCGCACCGCCTCGAGCGACTCCGCGATGAGGGTGTCCCCCACCACGTAGAGGAGGGCCGGACGCACGTCCGGGGGGCAGGTCACGAAATCGGCGGCGAGCCCGAGGACCCCCGGGAGCCGGGCCGCCGCGCGGGCCTTGGGGGAGACGGGGGGCACCGCGAGCCGGTCGAGGGGCAGGAACCGCGCCCGCCCTGCCTTGTGCTCCTTGAGGTGCTGCACCGCCTTTAGGGCGAGGTCGCGGGTCTCGACGACGAGGTCGTGGACGTGGCCCCCCGCCGCCGTGGCGAATGCGACCTCCATCCCCTCCTTGGGGATGGCGAGCTGGCCGAGGGTCCCCTTCACCCCGTTCCAGCGCAGGGCGAGCAGGGACTCGACGGCCTCCGGCGGCCGGTCCGGCCGGGAGGCGAGGTCGCGCATGTCGCGGATCGTCTCTTTCAGGGAGGCGATCTCCCGTTCGGTGAGGCGGGCCTCGGCCTCCTTCGTCGCGAGCGCCCCCCGCAGCCGCTCCACCCCCCGCACGAGATCCGCCAGCCCGTTGTCCCCCGGCTGCTCTCCGCCCGTTCGCTCGCGGACCTCGATCTCCCGGTCCAGGCGCTCAACCTCGGCCGCCAGGTCAGCCACCGCGTCCCGGAGGCGGGCTGCCTGGGCGTGGGCCTTGTCCAGGGCGGTCTGGCGGCCCTGAAACCGGCGCCAGGCGAGCGTCGCTGCGATCCGCTCCCGCTCCGCGGCAAGAGTCTGGTACTCGAGGGCCGCCTCGCGCTCGCGGTACAGGGCGGCCAGCCGCTGCCGCCGCTCGGCGAGGAGGATCCGGCTCGTGTTCAGCCGCTCCTTGACTTCCCCCAGCTCCTCGATCGCCCGGGCCTTGCGTTCCTCATAGGCGGCGATCCCCGCCACCTCGTCCAGGATCTCCCGCCGCTCGCGCGGCGATCGCTCCAGGACGTCAATCACCATCCCCTGCTCCACGATGTGGTACCCATCGGGCTCGATCCCCGCCAGATCGAGGAGGGCTTCCACATCCCGGGCGGGAACGACGCGGCCCTGGATGCGGTAGGTGGACGAGGTGCGGTTGATCCGGCGCGCGAGCTGGACCTCGTCGCCCGCGTCGGGGAGGAGCTCGTGGAATGTGCCCGCGCGGTTGTCGAGGGTCAGGATCACCTCGGCCTCGTCCACCGGGTCCCCGTTCGGCGGGGCGTGGAGGAGGTGCTCGATTCGCTCCGCGCGCAGGGACCGGGAGCGGCGGCCCATCACGAACGTGAGCGCATCGAGGAGGTTCGATTTCCCGGTCCCGTTCTCGCCGATGATGGCGGTGAACCCGGGGTAGAAGTCGAGCGTCACCCGCCGCCGGAACGACTTGAACCCGTGGACGGTGAGGCGGACGATGGCCGTCATGAGCGGGAGCCCCCCCGCTCCAGGCCAAAGTTGGTGAGAGGCGCGGTGCGCTTGCTCAGTCCGTAACGGAACCTTCGCTCCCTCAGCCGCTCTCCGACCTGTCCCATTGCCCCTCCCCGACCACGCGGCTAGTGTAACGTTCGTTACGCACAACGGCAAAGAAAGAGGGCGCGGCCCGCTCGCCGCGCCCATCCCATGCCCGTCTATCCACCGAGGAGGCCGAGTACGAGGCCCGCGAGCCCCGCCACCAGGGCGACGATCGCCATCCCCTGCGCCATGGTCACTGCGTCCTGGAGCGCCTTGACGTCCAGACCGACCACGGTCGTCTCCACCGTCGCCAGCCGCGCCTCGTGGTCGTCCACCCGGGCCTGGAGGGTCCCGATCGTCGTCTGTAGGTCGGACGTGAACCCACCGATCGCCTTCTCCAGGTACGCGATCTTCTCCCGGTTGTTCTCGATCTTGATGTTCAACGCCTGAACCGACTGCTCGAGGGCGAGGATCCGCCTCTGCAAGGAGCCGATGTCCTGGGCCTCGAGGGCCGCGATCCGGCCTGCGTGATCCGCGAGCTGTTGGTTCACGTTGGCGATCGAGCTCTGCAGCGCCAGCACCTGCTGATCGAGGTTGGTGCTGATCGCCTCGATCTCCGCCTGCAGCGCTGCTTCGCACGTCTCAATCGAGGATTTCAGGGCGAGGACCGCACCCTCGAGGGCGGTGATCCGGTTAGCGTGTACGGTGCCCTGTTTGGTGAGGTCGGAGACCTGGTCCCCGAGCGTGGCGATCGCGGTGGCGAAGTCCTGGCGGGTCTTTTCGAGGCTCGTAGCGAGGGAAGTGAGACCTGAGGCGAGCTCCTGGTCCGTCCTCGTTAGGCCCTGGGCGATGGCACGCAGTTCAGCGATCTGGGCCTCTGCCTCATCGAGGCGAGCCGCGAGGCCGTCCACCCGCGACAGGAGCCCCGGGACGTGGGCACAGACCTCCTGAAGCTCGCGGATCTTGCCCTCAGCATCGGCGAGTTTGGCCGCGAGGGCCCGCTGTTGGGCCGCAAGGTCGGCGTCCACCGCGCTTAAGGCGGCCACGGCCCCCTTCAGCTCCGTGATCAACCCGGTGAAGAACTGGCTCACCTGGTTGAACGCGCTTTCCATAGCGGCGATCTCCTCTTCGGCTGGGGGGAGCTGGACTCCCGTTTGTTGGGCCAGCGCGACCCCTCCGAAGAGCACCGCTCCCACAAGCAGCCCTCCCATCACCCTTCTCATCATCGGAACAACCTCCTTCGGTTCGGCATCCAGGGGCCAGGGTAGCGGACGGGGCTGGGCCACCGGATGGCCGCTGGGTCCGCCCGCGGTGGGGTTTGTCACGCTCGTGACGGACAGCCGTCCCCGGGGCGGGGAAAGAAAAAGGACGGTGGGGCTCATCCCCACCGTCCCATCTTGCTTCTGGGTCAGGCCTTAGGAGGAAAGGAGGAGGAACAGGAGCCCCCCCACCACGATGGGCACGAGGAAGATCGCGGACCACTGGGCCTGCTCAGCCTTCGCCAACTGCGCGAGCTCGGACTTCAGGGCCTCGATCTCCTCGCGCTGGCTCGCTGCCTCGATCTGGACCTCCTCCACCACCGCCAGGCGCTCGTCGAGGCTGGCACTCGTGGCCGCGAGCGCCGCCTCGAGGCCCTCGATCTTCGCCCGGTTGTTGTCGATCCTCACCGACAGGGCCTCATACGACTTGTCCAGTGCCCCCAACCGCCGCTCGAACGACGCGAAGTCGTATCCCTCCAGGGCGCTCAGGCGTCCGTCGAGGTCCATGATCTTGGGGCCAATCGCTTTCTCGATCGCCTGTTCGACCGCCGTGAGGCGGCTGCCCAGCTTGGTGATTTGCCTGTCCTGATCGAGGAGCCGCTCCGCCAATTCTTCGAGGCCCATCTGGAAGACGAGGGACGCCCTCCCCAGTTCCTCGACGCGTGCGCCGAGCGTCGCTAGCGAGGTCTTCATCTCGACGATGAACCCCCTGAAGAAGTCCTCCACCTGGGAGAAGGCCTCCTCGAGCGCCGTCACTTCCTCTTCGGCCGGGGGAAGCACGACCGCCTGTTGGGCGATGCCCCCGGCACAGAAGAGGAGAGCTCCCACCAGAAGCCCACCTACAAGTCGTTTGGCCATCACGCGTGCCCTCCTTTCTTGCACTTCGGTACGATCCCACCCGCACCCTAGCCGACCAGGCCCGTGGTGGCAGCACCCCGTGGGTCCCCGCGAGGCCGTGTTCGTCGCCGCGCTGTCGGACACCGGTCCCATCTCCGGCGGTGGGCCCGCCTGCAGTTGAGGGTTCCCCTCCGGGGAGGTAGAGTTGCGCCCGATTGCAGTCCCATTGCCCTGACTAAAGGAGGCGGGAGCCATGGAGGGGCGCTTCTTTACCGCGGGAACGCCGGTTGGGACGCTGGACAGGACGGAGCAACGCGTTCTTCATGCGGGATGTTAGGGATGTGATGTATGGATGAGCTGTGGGGAGAGGGGGTGGGGCTGCGGCCGGTCCGGGCGGAGGATCGCTCCCTCATCGCGGGTTGGCTCACCGACCGGGAGCTGAGGCGGTTCACCGGCCGCCGGGCCCCGCCGAGGATGGGGGAGACGCCCCACGATGTGCAGTTCCTCATCCTCCTTGGGGAGGAACGCCGCCCGATCGGGCTGTGTGGGCTCTATGGGATCGCGCCGGAGGAGGGGACGGCGGAGGTCGGGATCCTCCTCGGGGAGAGGGATAGCTGGGGGCATGGGTACGGACCGGAGGCGCTGCGGCTCCTCCTCCGCTATGCCTACAACGATCTTGGGCTGCGCGGGGTCTCCCTCTGCGTCCAAGCCACGAACGCCCGGGCGATCCGCGCCTACGAGAAGGTGGGGTTCACTGTGGAGCAACATCTGACCTTGGGACGGTGGTTGTTCGGCCGAGGGGTGGACTACCTCATCATGACCTCGTGCGCCCCGGGACGCGAGGCGGAGGAGGGAGGGAGATGATCCACACCGAAGCCCTGACCCGGACGTTCGGCAGCCGCCCGGCCGTGGACGGGCTGGACCTCGACGTGCGGGAGGGGGAGATCGTGGGGCTCCTCGGCCCCAACGGGGCGGGGAAGACGACCACGGTGCGCATGCTCGCCTGCCTCCTCTCCCCGACGAGCGGCCGGGCATGGGTCGCCGGGCACGAGGTGGGGAAGGAGGGGCAAGCGATCCGGTCCCAGGTGGGGATCCTCACTGAGGCGCCGGGGTTCTACAAGCGCCTCTCTGTCGAGCGCAACCTGCGGTACTTCGCTGATCTCTATGGGGTGAGCGATCCTCGCCGCCGCGTTCAGCACTACCTCGCGCGGCTCGGGCTGGCCGATCGGTCCCCGGACGCGGTGGCGACCCTCTCCAAGGGCCTCCGGCAGCGGTTGGCCCTCGCGCGGGCCCTCGTCCATGAGCCGCAGGTCCTGTTCCTCGACGAGCCGACCTCCGGCCTTGACCCGGAGAGTGCCCGCGACGTGCGCCGGTTCATCGGGGAACTGGCGAGCGAGCGGCGGACCGTCCTCCTGTGCACGCACAACCTCCCCGAGGCGGAGGAGCTGTGCACGCGGATCGCCGTGCTCCGCACCCGCCTCATCGCCCTCGATCGCCCGGAGGCCCTCAAGGAACGGATGTCGGGATCGCGGGTCATCGTCGAGCTCGCGAACCCGCGGGCGGAGTTCGCGACGGGCCTCCACCTTTCGGTCGTGCGGGCGGCATCCCTCGACGGCAGCGCCCTCGCGGTCGAGGTGGCGGACCCGGAGCGGGACGTCCCGGCCCTCGTCCGCCGGTTGGTGGAGCTGGGGGCGGAGATCCGTTCCGTACAGCGCGATGAGCGAACGCTCGAGGACGTGTACCTCGAGCTCGTGGGGGGGGACGATGCCTCGGCTTAGAGCGCTCATGGTCAAGGAGTGGGAGGAGCTCGCGAAGATCAAGATGGTCCTCTACGGGGCCCTGTTCCTCCCCTTGCTCATGGGCGGGTTGGCGGGGTTCATGGTGTGGCAGGGCCAGGGGCTCCCGCCCGAGGTGCAGGCGACCCTGTTCAACACGGCGCTCATGTACTTCCTCATCCTCCCGGTGATGATCCCGGTCACGCTCGCCGTGTACTCGATCGTCGGGGAGAAGGAGCAGGGGACCCTGGAACCCCTCCTCGCCACTCCGCTCACGGACTGGGAGATCTTCGTAGGGAAGGCCCTGGTGGCGGTGCTCCCCTCGGTCGGCCTCACGTGGGGAGTGTTCCTCCTCTTCCTCGCGGCCGCCCACATCATGCTCGGCGGGATCCCGGCCGGTGTGCTCTCGGTTCCATGGCTTGTCTCGATCTTCGCCCTGTCGCCGCTGCTCGCCGTGTTCGGAGTGCTCGTGTCCATGCTTGTCTCGTCGCGGACGAGCGACCCGCGCGCCGCCTACCAGTTCTCGGGGTTGGCCGTGATCCCCACCCTGGTCCCTCTCATCGTCTACTCCGTGCAGATGACCGCGGTGAACCTCCTCCTCGTGATCCTGGAGGGGGGGATCCTCGTCGTCCTCAATGCGGTCCTCCTCTACCTGGCGGTGAAGCTGTTCCGCCGCGAGGAGATCCTCACCCGATGGAAGTGATGCATCCCCCGGCGTGGGTCCGGGATGCCGTGTTCTACCAGATCTTCCCGGACCGGTTCTGCAACGGGGACCCCGGGAACGACCCTCCCGGCACCGTCCCGTGGGACGAGCGACCGACCCACGGCTCGTTCTCGGGGGGAGACCTCGTGGGGATCCTCGATAAGCTCCCGTACCTGGAGGCCCTCGGGGTGAACGCCCTCTACCTCACGCCGATCTTCACCGGGGCGACGAACCACAAGTACGATGGGGAGGATTACTTCCGGGTGGATCCCGCCTTCGGGGGCGACGGCGCGTTCCAAGCTCTCCTCGCCGCGGCTCATGGCCGGGGGATGCGGGTCGTCCTCGACGGCGTGTTCAACCACTGCGGGATCGGGCACCCCTTCTTCCGGGACGCAGTGGAGCGGGGCCGGAGCTCCCCCTACTGGGACTGGTTCAGGATCCGCGGCGATCGGCCCTGCGCCAAGCCTCATCCCAACTACGCGTGCTGGGCCGGACATGCCCAGCTTCCGGAGTGGAACCACGACCACCCCCCCGTGCGCGACTACCTCCTCTCCGTGGTGCGCCATTGGCTTGCGCACGGGATCGATGGGTGGCGGCTGGACACGGTGGAGTACCTGCCCCCGGACTTCGTGCGCGACGTGTACCGGGAGAGCAAGGCGGCGAACCCCGACGCGTACGTCCTCGGGGAGGTAATGGGCCTTGCCACGTCGTGGTTCCGCCACGGGGCTCTGGATGGGGTGATGCATTACAAGCTCCGCGAGGGCCTCGTCCGCTTCCTGGCGGACGGGTCGTGGGATGCACCGCGGTTTGCCCGCTACGTGCACGGTCTTTGGGCGAGCTACCCTCCCGAGGCGAACTACGCCTGCTACACCCTGCTCGGGAGCCACGACGTGCCGCGGTTCCTGACCCTGTGCCGCGGCGATCGGCGGAAGCTTCTGCTGGGGGCGGCGTTCCTGGTCGCATTCCCCGGCGCGCCGGCCATCTACTATGGAGACGAGGTCGGGGTCGAGGGAGGGGAGGATCCCGATTGTCGCCGCACGTTCCCGTGGGACGAGGAAGAGTGGGATCGCGATCTCCTTGACGCGTTCCGGACCCTCGTTCGCCTGCGGCGGGAGGAGCCCGTGCTCCGGCGGGGGGGCGTGCGGTGGGCCGATGCCCACGGGAGGTCCCTCCTCTTGGTGCGGGACCTGTCCCCGGCCGAGGTCGCCTTCGCCCTCAACGCGGGAGAAGAGGAGGCGGTCGTGGCGCTCCCCGCGGGCGGACGGTGGACCGACCTCCTCACCGCGGAGCGCGTCACGGGGGAGGTGGGCGTGCCGGGGATGGGGTTCCGCTACCTGAAGCGGGGAGAGGGTTAGCTATTCCTTCACCGCGCCGCCGGTGAGCCCGGAGATAATGAGCTTCTGCAGGGGGAGGAAGATCGCGAGGATGAGGAGCGCCCCGAGGATCGCCGCCGCCGAGAACACGCCCCACCGCCGATCGTAGGCCTGTTGGATGAAGAACCGCAGGCCAACGGCGAGGGTGTACATCTCCGTCCCTTTGAGGAGGATGCTCGCCAAGACGTACTCCGAGTAGGTGGTGATGAACTGGATGATGAGCACCACAGCGAGGATCGGTCGGGCGAGCGGAAGCACGATCCGCAGGAACGCCTGGAACGGCGTTGCCCCATCCACGAGGGCCGATTCCTCCACCGAGCGCGGGATCGTGTCGAAGTACCCCTTCATGAACCAGGTGTTGAACCCCATTGCCCCCCCGAGGTAGACCATGATCAGCCCAGGGTGGGTGTTGTACCCCAGCCAGGGGACGAACTCCTTGATCTTGATGAGGAGGAGGTAGATCGCCACCATTGCCAGCATCTGGGGGAACATCTGGACGAGAAGGAGGGCGAGGAGTCCCGCCCGGCGGCCGCGGAACCGGAACCGGGAGAATGCGTACGCGCCGAGGGCGCACAGGAAAACCGTGATTACGGCAGTGGTCCCCGACACGATGACCGTGTTCAGGACCCACTTTGGGAACGGGATCGTGGGGTCAGTGAACAGCCGCCGGTAGTGCTCGAGCGTCGGATTCGCCGGGATGAGCTTCTGCTCGAGGAGGTTGTTCGTGGGGTTGAACGAGGCGGACAGGATCCACAGGATCGGGAACAGGGCGTAGATCACCCCGATCCAGATCAGGGCGTGGCGCACGATGAGGCCGATCCGGCTCGGGCGGCTATACACTGCGGCTCACATCCTCCAGCGCGCGGGTGAACCGGAAGTTCACCGCGCTGATCACGGCGATGATGATGAAGATGATGATCGACACCGCCGATGCCAGCCCCAACTGGTTCCCGCGCTCCCCCTCGAACGCGAGGCGGTAGGTCCAGGAGATGAGGATGTCCGTGGCCCCGGCAGGGGTGGCCGCGCCGAGCACGGCTGGTCGCCCCGCTGTGACGAGCCAGATGATGGTGAAGTTGTTGAACGTGAACGCGAAGGAGCCGATGAGGAGCGGGGCCACGCTCACCCAGAGGAGGGGCATCGTGATCCTCCAGAACCTCTGCCAGCTCGTGGCTCCATCCACCCGCGCCGCTTCGAACAGCTCCTGGGAGATGCTTTGCAACGCCCCCAGCGAGACGATCATCATGTACGGGTAGGTGAGCCACACGTTGATGAAGATCAGCGCCGTCCGAGCCCACATCGGGTCCTGCAACCAGCGCACCTTCACCCCAAACAAGTCCCCGAGGACGCGGTTGATGACCCCGAGGTCGGTGTTGAACATCCCCGCCCACACGAGGGCGGAGATGAACGCGGGCATTGCGTAGGGGATGATGAGGAGCGAGCGGTAGACGAACCGGCCCCGCACGTAGGGGTCGTTGAGGAGGTAGGCGAACCCGAGGCCGACCGCGAAGCTGAAGAACACGCTCAGGAACGACCAGGCCAACGTCCAGCCGAACACGCGGGTGAAGTCGGCACGGATGCCGGGGTTGGTGAGGACGTCGAGGTAGTTCCGGAACCCCACGTAGATCTGGAACCCGGGCTCGATGCGAACCCCATCGGGCGAGGTGAAGTACCCTTCCTTGGCGTAGTACGTGACGTTCGTTTCCAGGTCCAGCACCGCATCCTGATCGGGGAGGTACTGGTACTTCCGCAGGAACGTCCCGAACTCCCGGACGCTCGTCAGCCGCACGTGCTCCTCCCCCAATCGCAGGTCGAGCGCCTCCAAGGCGCCCAGGGACTGATAAACCTCGGGGAGGGTGAGCCGCGTGTAGCCATCGAACGAGGTCACCGTCCCGTCCTCGCCGCGCACGAATCGCGGGTCGGAGAGGTCCACCGGGACGAGCTCGTTCCCCTGAGAGAGGAACGTTCGGCCATCGCTCGCCGTGAGGATCAGCGCGAGCTTTCCCTGCGCGTTGCGGAACGCCCAGAACGTGAACGTCTCCGGCTGAGGGGGGAGGTAGTAGCGGCCCTCGAGCTGGGCGATGACCTGGGCCTTGGTGAGGAGGTTTCCCGTCTGGAGGTTGGTCAGGGAAACGTTCACCGTGTACCCGATCGGGTACACAACCATCGCGAACAGGAACACGAGCCCGGGGAGGAGGAACCGCAGCGGGTACGCCCGGCGGGAAAGGATAACGAAGTTGAGGAGGAGGGTGCCGATCCCGAGGACGGCGAGGAGGATGTAATCGCCACGGAAGAGGAGGGCGATCACGGCCCAGAGAGCGGCCGCGTCGAGGAGGGCGACGAACCCGTACTTGAGCCCCTGGGTGAGGAGAGACCGCCCGTTCATGGGGAAGCGGGGGGCAGCCCCGGGCTGCCCCCCGCGGGTTCACCTACTCACACTTCAGGGCGGCCTTGATCTTCGCGACCGCTTCCTGCAGCGCTTGCTCCGGTGTGGCCTGACCGTTGGCGATCAGGCTCTGAGCATCGGACCATGCTCCCCACACCGACGCCATCTCCGGGATGTTCGGCATGGGGATCCCGTACTGACCTTGCAGACCCCACGCGGCGATGTCCGGATCGCTCGACACGATCTCGAACGTCGGTAGATGGGCCGGCGGCCGCGGGTTCCGCTCGTACAGGGCGAGCATCGCGTCCGTGGTCGCCACGTAGTTGAGGAGGAAGTCCGCCGCGAGGATCTTGTTCTGGCTGAACGAGCTCACCATGAACCCCTGCACGCCGATGAACGGCTTGGGCACCCCGTAGCTCCCATCCGCGCAGCGAATGGAGGGGATCATGGCGATGCCGTAGTCGATCCCCGCCGCCACCGTGTCCGCCACGAGCCACGGTCCGGAGATGACCATCGCCGCGTTCCCGCCGAAGAACAGGGCGCGCATCGTGTCCCAGCTGACGCCGGACGGGAGGAGCCCCTCGGCGATCATGTCCGCGAACAGCTGCGCCCCGCGCAGGGCCCCTTCGTTGGCCAGCCCGACATCGCACGGGTTGAGGGAACCATCGGGATTCGTTCCGAACACGTAGCCCCCGCACGCGGATAGCATCGGGAACCAGTGGTACGGATCCGGCCCGTTCTGGAAGACAAGCGCGTACATCGGCTTTGTCGGGTCTGTGATCTCGCGCGCGAACTCCAGGAGCTCATCCCACGTCTCCGGCATCTCCGGGACGAGAGCCTTGTTGTAGATGATGGCGATGTTCTCCGTCCCCTGGGGGACGCCGTAGTTCTGCCCGCCGTAGGAGAACGCCTGGACGGCGGACGCGCTGAACTCGGCGAGCTTCGCTCCGAAGTTGATCGGTTCCAGGAGCCCGTTCGCGGCGAGCTCCCCCACCCAGTCGTGGGCGCCGACGATGATGTCGGGGCCCTGCCCCGTCGGTGCCGCGGTGATGAACTGGCCGCGGATTTGGTCGTATGCGATCTCGACGACCTCGACCGCGACCCCGGTCGCCGCCGTAAACTCTCTGGCGATGTCCCGCAGCACCGGGGCCCGCGTGTCATCGGCCCAGATCACAAGCTTCGGGGCCTGGGCGAAGACTACCAGCCCCACCGTCAGTGCCATCAGTATCCCTACAAGTTTCCGCATGCTGACCTCCTTAGTTCACTCGATCTAGCTCGATGGATCACCGTTTTCGAACCACGATATCGGTTCCGGTCTCACCTCCTTAGAACGTGACGGCAATAGGTCGAAGCACAGTGTACCTCTGTTCGGCCCCATCATACCCGGCGAGGAGGGCTTCTTGCGAGGTCCCCGCGGGGGCGAGGTAATCGTAGATCTGGGGCGCCCACAACGGGCTAGGGCAACCGCCGCCGGTCCACTCTCCGGCCGTCACCCCGATCGGGCGGAGGTGGTTTGCGCCATAGCCGTCCTGGGAGCCGACGAGGACATAGTGCCAGCCCCGGATCTCGGGAAGGAGCGTCTTGGGGATGGTGACGATGATCCGCCCCCGCTTGGGGTCGCTTGCCACCTCCACCAGGAATGGCCCCTCGCCAGCGGCGGTCCAGAGGTGCCGACCGTAGGCGGGCCATCCCGCTACCTTCACAGCACAGTCCCACGGATGATCGGGGTCAAACGCCACCTGGGCGGCCTTCCCCTCCTCGTGGGCATCGGTTCGGCCACCAGGCGCCACGTCGAGATACACGAAGATGATGGGATGGGAGAAGCCGTGCGGCCCGTTCCAGGGGTTGGGGAGGGTGGGGAACTCGAACGTAAGCTGCCAGCGATCGGCCGCGTCGTAGATCGCGTAGCGGAGGAGATCGAACAGTCCGGGCTCGGCGAAGACGCTGTTGAGGGGATAGACGTACGTCCCCACCCCGTGGTCATCACCTGCCGGGTCCGCCATCGCCCACACCTCGACCCCTTGGACGAGGGTCGGGATCCGCGCCTCGAGGGGCCGTTCCGGAGCGATCCCGAGGAGCTCCCCTGCGCGCTCGAGCGCGAGGGCGAGGACCAAACTCTGCCCCGGCTCCACCCCCAGCTCCTCGAACGGGATCTGAAACTCGATGACCTCGTCCAGGTGAGCGACGCGGGAGGTGAGGGTGCGCACGGGCGAGGCGAGCCGCCAGCGGCCCGTCCCGTCCGCGGCGTAGCGGAACACGTACCCCGAGCCGTCCGCCTTCACCTTGGCCAGGTCGAGCTCGACGGCCGAGACGAGGGGGAACCCCAGGGGTTCGCCGCTGTGGCGGGTGACGACGTTCGCCTTCTCCCCCGGCTTCCCCGTGGCGTACAGGACGAGCTTGGTCTCGGTTCCGGAGAGATCCCGCGGGGAAGGATCGAGATCGGCGCGCACGTAGAGAGAGGATTCCCCGTACGCGAACGCGGCGGCGCGGATTGAACCCTGCCCGGGCACCGCCACTGCCTCCGCCCACTCGCCGGGATCCGTGACGCGGCCGTCCACCACCGGCTTGGCCTCCCCCAGGCTCGCCGCGATCGGGGTCCTCAACCGGAGGGAGAGGACCTGGGGGATCTCTTCCGCGGCGTAGCCGGCAGCCTGGTAGGCGCCCACGAGGTGGGCCTTCATGAGCCAGTCGTAGAGGTCATCGGTGCCGGAGTCCTGATCTGCCCCATACCACCAGAACCAGTCCGACCCCTCGGCGGCATACAGGGCGTCTAGGGCCTTGGGGTTGGGATCACCGGCGAACACCGCCTCCCTGGCTTGGCCCAACCGCTCCCACGCCTCGTCCTCCTCCGGCTCCCCGCGCCAGGTGGAGAGGTCGCCGGCCCAGGACCCGGTGGGAACGGAAGGGATCTCCGCGACGACGGGGTGGCAAGTTACGAACCCTCCCGGGGTCACAGTGTGGATCCACTCTACCTCGCGGAACGACTGGTAGAGAGAACGGAGGAACTCCCGGCCATTGTCCGGGTAGCCAGCCATGAACATCCAGTTCTCCCCATCGAGGGCGATCACGAGGACGTGCTCCTCGGGCGAGGCGAGGGCTTCCCAGTAGCTGCGGATCTCGGCCAGGAGGTCCGCGACCGCCTCAGCGGTCGGCTTGTTCCCGTAGGCGAAGCTGATCTTGTCGGAGATGTTGTGGTCCCGGAACAGGATCGTCATGTCCCCAAACCGCCACGGCTGGGTGAGTTCGTCCCGCGTCGGCGTGCGGCCGAGCGCCGCGGCGAGCGTCCACTCGTCGGCCACGGTCCAGGTGAACCCCGCCTCCCCGAGGAGCTCCACCGCCCGCTCCGAGACGGCCTGTTCCGGTGGCCACACGCCCACCGCCTTCGCGCCGAACAGGGCCTCGTGCTGGGCTTGCGCTTGGGCGAGCTGGCCGAGGATGTCCTCCTCCCACCCCCGTTCCGCCAAGATGGGGAGGATCGGGTGGTAGAACGGGCTCGTGATGAGCTCGGTTCCAAGCTCCTCGGCCTCCCGGTAGGCCGGCACCACCAGGGTTAAGACCTTATGCTGGGCTTGGATCAACCGGATGACGTCCTCTTGGGTGAACCCGGATTTCCCCCGGAGGTCCGAAAGCCCGAGCTCCTCGTGGAGCTCGGGGGAGATCTGCCACAGGAGGAACAGCCCCGCTGCATCGAGGAGCTCCTGGTCGGTGAGGGTTCGCTCTCCCTTGAGCTGGTTGAGCTCGGCATAGCGGGGGTCGTAGTACCTCCCGCCGGGGCGGAGCATGTACCCGTTGATCCAGAAGAACTGGTCCTGCATCGCCGCCCGCTCCTCTGGAGCAAGGCTCCCTGGATCGGTGGCGAGCTGCCATGTCCACTTGAGGTGGTTATCCACCGCCCCGATGTACTGGTAAAGGCCACCCTTCTCCCGCTCCTCCTCGGTGATCTCCACGTAGTCCAGAAGCTGCCAGAGGAGACTCGGCTGGAGGTTGTAGGTGACCTCGACCCCGGGGTGCTCGAGGAGGATCCGCGGGGAGTCGAGGTACTCTTGGACCCCGTGGACCCGCACCCAGGGGAGCTCGTACTCGCCGGTGAGCCTGTTCCAGTACAGGGGCTGGTGCTGGTGCCACACGATCGCCACGTTGAGGGGTCCTTTGGGCAGGCCAACCAGGGTTACAGCAAGGAGTAGGGCACTCACGGTCATCACGACGCGCATCGTCCACCTCCAGGGCTAAGTTTACCGCCAACCCGCCTGCGTTGCACCTCCATTGACCGATCACGGCCCCCTCGCTATACTCCTCCCGCGTATCGGGGCGAGGCAGAGGAGGAACGCTGGCACCCAAGGGGTCCGACACCCGCTATCTGGTTCGCCGGGGAGCCTACCGGGGGCTCCTCTACTTCCTCATGGCGGTGGGCTGCGCCATCATGCTCTTGCCGTTCTTCTGGATGGTGACGACCTCGCTCAAGACGGAGGCGGGCGCGATGCGGATGCCGCCCCAGTGGATCCCCCCCGAGCCTCAGTGGGAGAACTACGTTGTGGCGTGGAATATGGCGCCGTTCGGCCGCTACTTCTTCAACAGCTTCTTCATCGCCATCATGTGCACGATCGGCGAGGTCATCACGACGATCCTTGCTGCCTACGCGTTTGCGAAGATGCGTTTCATCGGGAAGGAGGTCCTGTTCGCGATCTTCCTCGGTACGCTGATGATCCCGGGGGAGATGCTCCTCGTGCCGAACTACGTTACGCTGACGCGGCTCGGCTGGCTCGATCGGTACGAAGGGCTGATCATCCCCTGGATCGTGTCCGTGTTCGGGATCTTCCTCCTCCGGCAGTTCTTTCGGTCGATCCCGGATGAGCTATGGGACGCGGCGCGCATCGATGGCTGCTCGCGCCTACGCTACCTGTGGCGCGTCATCGTGCCCCTTTCCAAGCCTGCGATCCTCACGGTGGCTCTGTTCAAATTCCTCGGGAGCTGGAACTCCTTCCAGTGGGTGCTCCTGATGACGAATACGGAATCCATGCGCACGGTTCCGGTCGGGTTGATGACGTTCAGCAGTGACATTGGGACGGCCTACCACCTTCTCATGGCTGCCTCGGTGATGGCCATCGTTCCGATTCTCATCCTGTTCTTCTTCACCCAGAAGCAGTTCATCCAGGGCGTGGCGAGGACGGGGATCAAGTGATGGCTGTGAATCAAGGAGGTGATCCTCGGAGGTCAGATCGTAGATCGGTGATGGACTGCACGTAACCAAGGAGGGAACATGTTGCGCAAGCTGATTGTAGGTTTGTTGGGTCTCCTTCTCGGCACCGTCGCCCTCGCGGCGAACGAGCCGGTGACTATTGATTTCTGGCACGCGATGAGCTCGGGCCACCAGCCCAATCTTCAGAAGCTGGTGGATGATTTCATGGCGGAGTACCCGTACATCATGGTGAACTTGACCTATCAGGGGTCCTACAGCGCGCTGCAGGGCAAGATCAACGCGGCGGTCGCCGCCGGCAACCTGCCGACGATCGCCCAGGTCTATGAGAACTGGGTTACCCCGATCCAGTCCCTTCTTTATCCGATCGGGCCCCACATGACGGCGGAGGAGATCGCCGACATCATTGACGGGCTCGTGCCGAGCAACACGTACAACGGTGTCCTGACGACGGTTCCGTTCAACAAGTCAATCATGGTTCTGTACTACAACGCTGATCTTATCCCGAACCCGCCCACGACCTGGGGTGAGTTCTACGACCTGGCGAAGGCGCTCACCGTGGATCTGGATGGGGATGGGAGGATCGATCGGTACGGAACGGCGCTGCGCCCGGCGGCGAACCCCGAGCAGTTCCTGGTGTTCCTCAACCAGGCGGGCGGCTCGATCCTGAACGACGACTGGACCGCGGTCACGCTCTGCGAGGAGCCGGGCATAACGGCGGTCGAGTTCTGCGGACGGCTCATTCCCTACACGTTCGTCACCAGCGAATACATCAGCGACCACATGGGCAAGGTCGCGATGTTCATCGACACCTCAGCCGGCTACAACTACAACAAGACCGGGGCCACGAACGCCGGGTACACCCTCGGCGTGGCGATGCTCCCCGCCGGGCCGGTCAACCGCAGTTCGATGATCCAGGGCACGAACCTTGCCGTCTTCAACACCCCTAACCAGACCCAGGCCCAGAAGGATGCGGCGGTGCTCCTCGCCCGCTTCCTCCTTCGTCCGGAGAATACCGCGTACTGGGCGATGAAGAGCGGCTACCAGCCGGTCACCAAGTCGGCGTACCAGCTCCCGGCGTGGAAGGAGTTCGTGGCGGCGAACCCGTACCAGCAAGCGATGTCGGACCAAATGCTCGTTGGGTTCTCGCAGATCCTCCACCCGAACTACGGCGACATGCGCACTGTCCTCTCGACCAAGTTCGATGAGATCATGCGCGGTGCTGTATCGCCCCTCGACGGCCTGCGGGCGATGTGCGAGGAGATCGAGGCCTTGCTCGAGTACTAACCACGGAAGAGCTGGCTCGCGAGGGGGATCATGTCCCCCTCGCGAGCTGGCGGTGGGCGGTGAACCGATGGTGGATCGAAGTGGACAGAAGAAGCCGGGCCCGGTGCTCCCCTTCTGGCAGCGGGTGGCGGGGGCACTGAACCCGGTCAACTGGTACCGGAAGGATCCCGCCCTGTGGCGGGAGTCCGGCACGGCGTACCTCTACCTCCTCCCTGCGCTGATCATCCTCGGCATCTTCGTCTTCTATCCCTTCTTCTCCGCGTTCTACATCAGCCTATTCAAGTGGGGCATCCTGCCGCCGCGGCCCTACATTGGGTTCGCCAACTACAGCTACATCTTCAACGACAAGTACTTTTGGCGTGCTCTGTGGCACACGTTCTACTACGTCATCATCACCGTCCCGGTTACATTGTTCCTGGCGATCCTCGTCGCAACGCTCCTGAACAAAGGGCTGAGGTTCCTATCGTTCGCGCGGACGTCGTTTTTCCTGTCCTACATCAGCCCGATCGTGGCGATCGCCATGGTGTGGCGGTGGATGTACAACGCGGACTACGGCCTCATCAACTACCTCCTGTCGCTTCTCAACAAGTTGCCGTTCGTGCACATCGATCCTATTGCCTGGCTTAACGATCCGAGATATTCCATTCCGGCGCTCATCATCCTCAGCGTGTGGCACTATGTTGGCTACCACGCGATCATCCTCCTCGCTGGGATGCAGAATATTGAGCAGCAGTACTACGATGCGGCGAAAGTGGATGGGGCGAGCGGTTTTCAGACGTGGTTGCATGTGACGGTCCCCCTCCTGACACCCCAGCTTTTCTTCGTACTGATCATGTCGCTCATCGGCTCGTTCAAGGTGTTCACGGAGGTGATCACCCTCTTCAACGGACCGGGGCCGCTCCGCAGCGCGGAGACGATTGTGTACTACATCCTGCGAATGTCGGGGCGCATCGACAGTGCAACGATGCACCTTGGGCGCGCTGCCGCCGGTTCGGTGATCCTGTTCGGCATCATCTTCGTCCTCACCATCTTCCAGATGACGGTCACGCAGCGGCGGGTGCACTACCAATGAGGCGGGCCGGCGTCCTGGCTTTCGCGGGGGTGCTGGCCCTCGCCGTCGTGGGGGTGGGACAGGTCGAGGCCCCGGATCCGAGCCGGGCGACGATCACGAGCCGCGTGCTCCGGGTCATCGACGGCGACACGGTGGACATCCGTGGGAGCCAGCGCGTTCGCCTGCTCGGCATTGACACCCCCGAGCTTGGGGAACCGTACTCGGAGGAGGCGATCGCGTTCACGAAACGCCTTCTTCTCTTCAAGACCGTGCGCCTAGAGCTCGACGTGAAGGAGCGCGACGTCTACGACCGGCTCCTCGCCTATGCCTACGTCGAGACGGACGAGGGATGGGTGATGGCGAACCTCGAGATCGTGCGCGCTGGTTTGGCACGGCTCCTCATCATCCCCCCGAACGGGAAGTACCGCGCCCAGTTCGAGGCGGCGCAGCTCGAGGCGATGATCCACCGTCGCGGCCTCTGGGGGACGGTGGGCGAGGTTCTCACGGTATCCGAGCTTGAGGCGAGGATCGACGAGGTCGTGAACCAGGTCGTGACCGTGCGGCTCACGGTGGCCGCGGTGCTGGCCGCCGGGAACAGCCTGCGCGTTGATCCCAGTGAAACGAGGTTTGGGTTTCACCTCTTCCTCGTGGCGACGTGTCCGCCGGTCGGCCTTGGGCCGGGGGCAGAGATCCTCGCTACGGGGGTGATCGAGTACGTGTCGCTCAAAGACGGGCCGCGCATCCTGATCGAGGATCCAACCCAGATCGTTCTCGCAGCGGACGTCGAGGCGGTTCCGCCTTAGGCGAGGAGGCCTAGTTCCTGCTCCGGATCCTGTTGCCCGTCAGCGCGGCGGGGGATACTCTTCCCCGGGGATGGAGGAAGCCGGTGAAGCTCCTTCTTGCTTTGGCGCTTGTTTCCCTCGCCCTGTCCCCGGCCCAGGGGCTGGGCTCGGGGACGCCCCTGGCCCGCGGTCCGTACTCCGGTGCGCCAAGCGCGGAGTCGGTGGTGATCTCCTGGGTGGTCGTGCCGCCGCTCCCGGCGCAGCTTGAGGTCGCGCCGGTGGTTCCCCACGCCGCGCGCCCGGTTCCGGTGCGCACAATCGCTGTCCCCGCACCGCCGGAAGGCACGAACGGCCAGGTCGAGGTGGTGGTGGAGGGGCTCGACCCGGCGACGGAGTACGTGTACCGCGTGGTCATCGAGGACGGATCTGAGATCACGTCGAGCCCAATCGGTCACTTCAGGACGGCCCCGCTTCCGGGACAGCCGGTTACGTTCGCCGTCCTCGCCGATACGCAGTGGCAGTGGGAGGGGGTGGACCGGTTGGCCGTGGTCGCGGACGCCATCGCCTACGACGCCGCCCGTTCCGGGGGGTTCGACTTCGTCCTCCACGCCGGGGACATCGTCGAGACGCCGAACGCTTACTACTGGGAGCCGTGGTTCGATGCGTTTGCGCCGATGCTCCTCGCTGCCCCGTTCATCCCCGTGCCCGGGAACCACGAGAAGAATAGTGTTTCCTACTACAAGGCGTTTGCCCACCCTCCCGGAGCTGGCCAGAACGGCGAGCGCTGGTGGACGCTGCGGTGGGGTGATCTCCTGGTGGTGGGCCTGGACACGAACGTCACCCGCGCCGACCAGATTCTCGAGCAACAGGCCTATGCCCGGGCCGAGCTCGCGGGGCCCGAGCGGTGGAAGTTCGTCATCTTCCACCATCCGGTGTTCTCATCGGACGCCTACCATGGGAGCGGCTATGGGTACGACCTCATCTACCACCCGATCTTCGTCGAGGCGGGGGTGGATCTCGTGTTCAACGGACATGCCCACAACTACGAGCGGATCGAGAGGGACGGGGTCACGTACCTCGTCCTCGGCGGCGGCGGAGCCGTGCCACGGGAGCTCGCCCCGACCCGCGTCGAGGGTTCCGTGGTGGCGGTCGAGGGGCGCAACTTCTACGCGCGCGTCGCGGTGACGCCGGCGCAGGTTGCGGTGGAGATCGTCTCCGTGGCCGCGGCCACGGAGGAATCGTTTCATCCCACGCCCGGCGAGCTGCTCGACTCGTTCACCCTGCGCGCCCCGCCCCGTCCGGGCGCGGGGGAGGGCACCTCTGCCGCCACGCTCCCTCCCCAAGGGGCACCCGAACGGGCAGGCCCTCTTGCCCCTGGCCTGCCGGGGGCCGTGATCATCGCCTTCTCCCTCTTCGCGGCCGTGGTCTGGGCGCTCTTCTGCCTCCGGCGCTAGGCCGCGGCTGCCCCTCGCCTCAGGCTCCCTCACCGACTACCATCCGCCCATGGCGGGACGACTGGAGGCCGTCACGGGGTGCATGTTCTCCGGGAAGACGGAGGAGCTCTTGCGGCGGGTGGAGCGGGCACGGATCGCCAAGAAGGAGGTCCTCCTCTTCAAGCCCGAGCTTGATACCCGCTACGCGATGGAACACGTGGTCACCCACCACGGGCGGGCGCTTCCCTGTTGCCGATTGCCCACGGACATCTCCTGGGATGGGTTCTCGGGCCTGATTGCGGATCATCCCGTCGTGAGCACGGACGTGTTCGCGTTCGACGAGGCGCACTTCTTCGGCCCCTCGTTCCCCCAGCTTGCCGAGCGGTTGGTCGGCCTTGGGAAGCGAGTCATCGTCGCTGGGCTCGATCTCAATTTCCGCGGGGAGCCATTCGGGCCGATGCCGGAGCTCCTCGCCCTCGCCGACGAGGCGGTGAAGCTATCAGCCGTATGTACGGTGTGCGGCCAGCCGGCCACCCGCTCCCAGCGCCTCGTGGCTGGGAAGCCGGCCACTGGGGGGCCGGAGGTCCTGATCGGGGGGCTGGAGAGCTACGAACCCCGCTGCCGGGACCACTTCATCCCTCCCTCCCGCTAGGCCGATGGCGGGGGAGGGGGTCGCGGTGGAGTTCCGGGGGGTCTCGTTCTCCTACCCCAGTCGGCGAGGGTCTCTGTCCGTCCTCGCTGGGGTGTCCCTCTCCGTTCCGGCGGGGAGGTGGGCGACCGTCATCGGACCGTCCGGATGTGGGAAGACGACGCTCCTCAAAGTCGGGGCGGGGCTCATCTCCCCCGACGCGGGCGCGGTCTCGATCGCGGGCGGGAGCCCGGCCTACATGCCGCAGGCGGACACCCTTCTCCCATGGCGGGACGCGCTCGCCAACGCCCTCCTCCCCGCCGAGGTGGCAGGGCGATCCCTTGGGCCCGCGCGGGCGGAGGCGCGGGCCTTGTTCCACGAGTTCGGGCTGGCTGGGTTCGAGCGGGCCTACCCCCACGAGCTCTCCGGCGGCATGCGGCAGCGCCTCGCCCTCATGCGGACCCTCCTCTCCCACCGCGACGTCCTCCTCCTCGATGAGCCGTTCGGGGGGCTCGACGCCCTCACCCGGGCCTCCCTCCAGGAGTGGATCGCTACCGTGTGGATGTCCCACCGGAAGACGATCCTGTTCGTGACCCACGATGTGGAGGAGGCGGTCCTCCTCTCGGATCAGGTCCACGTCCTCAGTCCGCGCCCCGCCCGCGTTGTCGCTACGTGCCCCATCGTTCTCCCCCGCCCTCGCCTCCGCACCGACCCGCGGATCGCGGCGGCGCGGGGCGAGGTGCTGGGCCACCTCTCCTTCCATGCCTAACCCGATGCGTCAGGGCTTGACGAGCACCGGCCTTCTCCTCGCCATCCTCGCCCTGTGGGAGGGGGGCGTCCGGCTGGCACACGTCCCGCCGTACCTCCTCCCCCCTCCCAGCCGCATCCTGGCGACGCTCGTTGAGGACCTCCCGCTCCTCCTTCACCATACCGGGATCACGCTGAGCGAGGTCGGGCTGGGGCTGCTCCTTGGGGCAGCGGGCGGGATCACGGTGGCCCTCGTCGGGTTCTACGTCCCCGCGATCGGCCGCGCCCTCCACCCGTTCCTCCTCGCCTCTCAGGTCGTCCCCGTGTTCGCGATCGCCCCCCTCCTCGTTTTGTGGTTCGGGTACGGGCGGGGGCCGAAGGTGATCGTGGTCAGCCTGATCTCGTTCTTCCCCATCGCGGTCAGCCTGGGGGAGGGGTTGCGCGCGGTCGGGGAGGACCTCGTGAACCTCCTCCGCACGTTGGGGGCCGGGGAGGGGAAGATCCTCCGCCTGGTGCGGCTCCCGGCCGCTACACCATTCGCCTTGGCCGGCCTCAAGATCGGGGCCACGCTGGCCCTCGCCGGCGCAATCATCGGGGAATGGATCGGGGGCACTGGCGGGCTGGGGTACGTCATGATCCAGGCCAACGCCCTCCTCCGCGTGGACCGGGTGTTCGCCGCCCTCCTCGTCCTCACCCTCCTCGGGGTCGGACTGTTCTCGTCCCTCTCCCTCCTCGAACGGTACCTCCTCCGCTGGCGCCCCCAACCCTCCCGCGACAAGATCGGGGTGCGATGAAGCGGTGGTGGCTCCTCCTCCTCCCGTTCGTCCTCGGCCACGGGGCGCCGCTGCGGGTGATGCTCGATTTTTACCCGAACCCAAACCATGTCCCCCTCTACGTGGCGCAAGGGTTGGGGCTATTCACCTCCGCCGGGATTGAGGTCGAGCTCAGCGCGCCCGCCGATCCCAGCGATCCCGCCAAGCTCGCCGCGGCGCGGGCGGTGGACCTCGCCCTCACTCCCCAGATGAACTACCTCATCGCCCGCGGGGCGGGCCTCCCCCTCGTCGCGGTGGGGGCGCTCATCGAGGGTTCCCTCGGCGGGCTCCTCGCCCTCGATGGATCCGGCATCGCGGAACTGGATGACCTGCGGGGGAAGCGGATCGGGTACGCCCTGGAGCCCCTGGAGCCGGTTCTGTGGCGAACGATGCTCCGGACCGCCGGGTTGGCACCGACCGAGTACGAGCTCGTCTACGTGGGGATGAACACCCTGTTTGCCCTCCTCGCGCGGCGGGTGGATGCGATCGGGGCGTTCCGGAACTACGAGGCCCTCGCAGTGGAGGCCCTCGGCTACCGGGCCGTGTTCTTCCCCCAAGAGGAGTACGGGATCCCGGCGACCTATGAGCTGGTCGTGGTCGCCCATCCCGCGCTCCTTCGGGAACGGCCGGAGGAGGTGCGCGGGTTCCTCCATGCGCTCGCGGGGGCGATTGGGTTCACCCGCGACTGCCCCGCCGCGGCGCTCGCCCTGTTCGAGGCCGCGGTCCCCGAGCTTGCGGGGGACGACCTCACCCGCCGCTCGTTTGAGGCCACGCTCCCACTCTACGCCGCCGGGGCCCGCCACGACGACACCGCGTGCTGGGAGGCGATGCAGGCGTTCCTCGTCGCCCATGGCCTCATGCCGCGCGCGTATCCGAGCGAAGAGCTCTTCACCACCGACCTCCTCCCCTGAGCCAGGTTGCGGCCCTTCCGCTCGGGGGGTAGCCTCACGTTTCGTATGCCCGTTCTGGTTGTAGACGATCTCCACGTCGCGGTGGGGGGGAAGCCGATCCTGCGGGGGGTGGACCTCGCCCTCGAGCCGGGCCGGGTCCACGCCCTGATGGGCCCCAACGGCTCAGGGAAGTCCACTCTCGCCCTCAGCCTGGCGGGGGGGCCGGGGTACGAAGTGACCCGCGGTCGGGCCCAGCTTGAGGGGGAGGATCTCCTTTCCCTGCCCCCGTTCGAGCGTGCCCGGCGGGGGTTGTTCCTCGCGTTCCAGTACCCGCCGGAGATCGAGGGGGTGTCGCTGCGGGAGTTCCTGCGCCTGGCGTGTGCCGAGCGGGGACAGGGGTTCTGCGAATTCCAGCGCAACTATCCGCAGGCGATCGCCCGCCTGAGGATGGAGCCGTTCGATGGTCGCGAACTGAACGTCGGGTTCTCCGGGGGGGAGAAAAAGAGGGCGGAGCTCCTCCAGCTCTACCTCCTCAAGCCGAAGGTCGCCCTCCTCGACGAGCCGGACTCGGGGGTGGATGTCGACGCATTGCGCCTCATCGCGGGCGCGATCCGCGACCTGGCCGACGGCGGGGCAGCGGTCCTCATCATCACCCACTACCCGCGGATCCTCGACCACGTCCCGCCCGCGGAGGTGTTCGTCCTCGACGAGGGCCGGATCGTGGAGCGAGGGGGGCCCGAGCTGGCGCGGAGGATCGGGGAGGAGGGGTTCGAGGTGGTGCGCGGATGAACGCCCTGACCCGGGAGTTCGTGGACGGGCTGTCGGCGGAGAAGAACGAGCCCGCCTGGATGCGGGCCCACCGCGCGCGCTGCCTAGAGGTGTTCGGGAAAGCGCCTCTGCCCCGATTCGGTCCTGATCTTTCGGAGCTTGACTTCTCCGACCTCGCCTACTACGCCCGCCCGGTGGCCCCGGTTAAGCGCTGGGAGGACCTCCCCGACGAGATCCGCCGCACGTTCGCTGCCCTGCGCCTCCCCGAGGCCGAGCAGAGGGCCCTCGCCGGGCTGGGAGCCCAGGTCGACTCTGAGGTCGTGTACCGGTCCCTCCTCGACGCGGTCCGCTCCCAAGGGGTCATCTTCACAAGCATGGACACCGCGGTTCGCGAGTACCCGTGGGTCGAGGACTACTTCATGAAGGTCATCCCCCCCGAGGACAACAAGTTCGCCGCCCTCCACGGCGCGCTGTGGAGCGGGGGCACGTTCATCTGGATCCCGCCGGGGGTGGAGGTGGCCGTCCCGCTGCAGGCCTACTACCGGATGCAGACCGAGGCCGTTGGCCAGTTTGAGCACACCCTCATCGTCGCCGAGCCGGGGTCGTCGGTCCACTACATCGAGGGCTGCTCCGCTCCCCGGTACGCGCGGTCCGCGCTCCACTCGGGGATGGTGGAGATCTTCGCCAAGGAGGGGGCGAAGGTCCGGTTCACGACCATCCAGAACTGGTCGAAGAACGTGTACAACCTGAACAACAAGCGGGCGCTCGCCCACGCCGGGGCGGCGGTGGACTGGGTATCGGCGTCGCTCGGGAGCAAGGTGACGATGCTCTACCCGACGACGGTCCTCCTCGGCCCCGGGGCGCGCACGGAGAACCTGTCGTTCACGTTCTCCCAGGACGGGATGTGGCTCGATAGCGGCGCCCGGGCCCTCCACCGCGCGCCGGACACGACGTCGCGGCTCATCTCGCGGTCCGTCGTTCAGGGGAGTGGGAAGTCCGTGTTCCGGGGCACGGTCCACGTCTCCCCCCTCGCCCGGGGGGCGAAGGCCCACGTCGAGTGCTCGACGCTCCTGCTCACCCCGGATGCGCGGACGGAGACGATCCCCATCCTCAACGCGGAGACGGACGATGTGGAGCTGGGGCACGAGGCCACGGTGGGCCGGGTGTCCCAGGAACAGCTGTTCTACCTGATGAGCCGCGGGCTGTCCGAGGCCCAGGCGATGAGCCTCATCGTGAACGGGTTCGTGTCCCCGATCTTGAAGGAGATCCCGCTCGAATACTCGGTCGAGCTGAAGGGACTCCTCGAGATGAGCTTCGAGGAGGCGACCGGGTAATGGACGAGCGGATCCGGGACGACTTCCCGATCCTCCGTCGCCACGAGCACGGGAAGCCCCTCGTGTACCTCGATTCCGCCGCCACGAGCATGAAGCCGAGCGCGGTGATCGAGGCCGAGGCCGACTTCTACCGGGAGTCCTACGCCAACGTGCGGCGCGGCGTGTACGAGCTCGCCGCCGCGGCGACCGACCTCTACGAGGGAGCGCGGGCCAAGGTCGCGTCGTTCATCGGGGCGAGGCCGGACGAGGTCGTGTTCACCCGCGGGACGACGGAGGCCCTCAACCTCGCGGCGTGGGGGCTTGGCGAGACGCACGTGGACCCGGGGGACGAGGTCCTGGTGACGGAGATGGAGCACCACGCGAACCTCCTCCCGTGGCAGGAGATGGCGCGCCGGCAGGGAGCGCACCTCCGCGCGGCCGCCGTGACCCAGGACGGGGAGCTGGACCGGGACGACCTGCGGAGGAAGCTCTCCCCGCGGACGAAGGTCCTCGCCCTGGCGCACGTGTCGAATGTCCTGGGGACAGTGAACCCGGTGGTGGAGATCGCGGCGGAGGCTCATCGGGCGGGGGCGGTGGTGGTCGTGGACGCTGCCCAGTCCGTGCCCCACATGCCGGTGGACGTCCGCGAGCTGGGGGCCGATCTCGTCGCGTTCTCCGGGCACAAGATGCTCGGCCCGACCGGGATCGGCATCCTGTGGGGGCGGAACGACCTCCTTTCCGAGCTCCCTCCCCTCCTCACCGGGGGGGAGATGGTGCGCGAGGTGTGGCTCAACTGGGCAACGTGGGATGACCCGCCGGCCCGGTTTGAGGGGGGGACCCCCCCGATCGCCCAGGCGATCGGGCTCGGCGCGGCGGTGGATTACCTGCGGGCGATCGGGATGGACGAGGTCCGCCGTCATGGGGAAAAGCTGACCGCACTCGCCCTGGACGGGCTCCTCGGTCGGCCCCACGTGACCGTGTACGGGCCCCGCGACCCGAAAGCGCGGGGGGCGCTCGTCTCGTTCGCCCTTGCCGGGATCCACCCCCACGATGTGGCGACCCTCCTCGATCAGGAGGGGATCGCGATCCGCGCCGGGCATCACTGCGCCCAGCCGCTCCACCGCCGGTTTGGGATCCCCGCCTCGTGCCGGGCGTCGTTTCATGTGTACACCACGCCCGACGAAGTGGAGCACTTCCTCGCTGCCCTCGATCGGGCCTGGGAGGCGTTGCGGTGACCGGGTACGAGGAGGTCATCCTCGACCACTGGCGCCACCCCCGCCACAAGGGGCGCCTCCCCGACCCCACCGGTTCCGCGATCGAGGCGAATCCCCTGTGCGGGGACGTCGTGCGGCTGGAGGTCCGGGTGGAGGGGGGGACGATCGCCGACGCCCGGTTCAGCGGCGAAGGGTGCGCGATCTCCCAGGCCGCGGCGTCCCTCCTCACCGAGCTCATCGTGGGGAAGCCCGTGGCCGAGGTGGAGAAGATGAAGGACGAGGACCTCCTCTCCGCCCTGGGTGGCGTCGTCAGGACGCGGCTTTCCTGCGCCCTTTTGCCGCTCCGCGCCCTGCGGAAGGCCCTCGCCTCGGGAGCCCAGCGAACCTCCCCCCCGGGCGAGGTGTAGATCCGATCGGAGGTGATGCCCCGATGACGGCGAGGCTCCTTGCGGCGTGGGTGGCCCTGGTTGCGTTCGGCCTCCTCGCGTTCGGGGAGGCGCCCGTCCTTCCGCAGGGGATCATCCCCGTCCCCGACGAGCCACCGATCATCGTCTCCGTCAAGACCGACAAGACGACCTATGCCCCCGGTGATGCCCTCCGGCTCACGTTCACCCTCAACCACGACGCCTACGTCTACCTCTATAACCTGACCGCGGACGGGAAGGTGAAGCTCCTCGTCCCGAACCGGTTCCTCCAAGACCCGCTGTTTCCAGCGGGGACCCACACCCTCCCCACGCAGGGGTGGGTCCTCCGGGTCACCGCGCCCGAGGGGATCGAGTACCTCCAGCTCGTGGCGAGCGCCGCCCCCCTTTCGTTCTACGAGGCGAAGGCGTTCGAGGCGGACGCGTTCCTCGTGTACACGAACCCAGCTGCGTTCGCGTCCCAGATCACCGCGCTCCTCCCCAGGACGTGGGGCACGGCGTGGACCTCCTACCGCGTACATCGGCCCCAGGCCAGCCTCTCCGTGGCGACGAGCCCGAGCGGGGCTGGAGTGTGGGTGGGTGGGAGCTACGTCGGTACGTCACCCCTGTCCACCAGCGTCGCCCCGGGGCGGATCCAGATTCGGGTCGAGAAGGATGGCTACGAAACGAAGTCCGTGGATCTCGTGGTGGGGGATGGTGAAGAGGTCTCCCTCGTCGTGAGCCTCTCCCCCGCCCGGCCCGTGTGGCCTCCCATCTCCCCTCCCGCGTGGACGGTGGACGTGGAACTTCCGGCGGTCGGGTTCGGCCTCGCCGTGGGCCTGACCTCCCGTTCCATCTCCACGGACCTTTGGCTCGGGGGGGTTGGGTTCGGCATGTCGGTCCAGCTGGCGCCTCCTCTGCCCGACCTGACCGAGCCGGGGCCCGGCGGGTGGTTCGCGGGGGGGCCGGAGGTCGAGGGGTACATCGCCGGCTGGCTGTCACTCGGCCGCGGTGGCCTTGTCGTCCTGGTCGGGGTTTCCATTCAGGAGATGGCGTGGGTGCCGCCGTGGTCGCCCTCCGGGGCTCTCGCCCCGCTGGTGGACGTCGAACCCGAGACGAGGACCGAGGTTCACCTCACAGGGGGCGCGGGGGTCGGCGTGGGCGCCTCCGGGTGGAGGCTGTACCTCTCCCTCCACAGCCGGCGTGGGTTCGTGGTCGGGCTTACGATCCTGCCCTAGCTACTCTCCTGAAGGACCTCCAAGAAAGAGGGGAGCATTCTAGCTGGGTTGCTTGAGTGCCCCCTCAGTACGTTGGCCGCGGAGCTGGCCGCAGCCGGCCTGGATCGCCACTCCCCGGGAGCGGCGCACGGTCGCGTCCACGCCGTGGAGGACGAGTTCCCGGCGGAACGCGTCCACCGTGTTCGGTTCGGGCGGCTCGTATGGGAGGCCCGGAGCCGGGTTGAACGGGATGAGGTTCACATGGGCGAGCCTCCCCCGGAGGAGGCGCGCCAGATCGCGCGCGTGGTCGAGCCGGTCGTTGACGCCACGGAGGAGGACGTATTCGTAGGAAACCCGCCGCCCGGTGGCGGAGGCGTAGCGGTCAGCGGCGGCGAGGACGTCCGCAAGCGGCCACCGCTCCGCGAGCGGGACGAGCTCACGGCGCAGCGCGTCATCGGGGGCGTGGAGGGAGACGGCGAGGTTCACCTGCAATCCCTCCCCTGCGAGGCGGACGATCCCGGGCACGACCCCCACGGTGGAGACCGTGACCCTCCGCGCGCCGAGAGCGAACCCGCGCCGGTCGTTCAGGTTGCGGAGCGCCTGGAGGGTGGCGTCGTAGTTGAGCAAGGGCTCGCCCATCCCCATCACCACGACATGGGTCACCCGCTCCCCCGCTCCGCGGAGTTCGCGGGCGAAGTGGAGGACCTGGGCTGCGATCTCCCCCGCGGTGAGGTCCCGCACGTAGCCCATCTTCCCCGTGGCGCAGAACGGGCACCCCCCCGGGCACCCGACCTGGGTCGAGATGCACACCGTCCGCCGGTCGTCCTCCCGGATGAGAACCGCCTCGATTGCCTGTCGATCGCGGAGGGAAAGGAGGACCTTCTCCGTCCCCTCCCCGTCGCCCTGGTGGGCGATCGGAACCGGGCCGGCCAGGGTGAACGCCTCGCCGAGCCGCGCCCGCAGATCCCGGGGGAGGTCCGTCATGTCCGCGAACGCCGTGCCGAGGTGGCGCCACGCCCATTTCCAGATCTGGGGGGCGCGGAACGGAGGCTCGCCCCACGAGGCCATGAGCGCCGCTACCTCAGCGAACGATAGATCGAGAAACTCCCGCATCGCACCTGCCCGGACTCCCCGGGCCGTCCATCGGCCTAGCGGCCGATCGCCCTCTCAGCGAGGCGGGAGACCGCCGAATTCAGGGCACGTTCCAGTGCGGCTGCGTAGCGTTCCCGTTGCCGAGCGAGGGTTGCGTCCATACGCCAATCATAGCCGGGCGGCGATCCTCTCCCCAATGCAGGTCGCAGCGCGGCCACGCCGGCCGCGAGTGGTGGGGGGCGAAGGCGGAAGGGTACCATCGTGGGCGATGGCTGAGTTTGCGATTACCGGCGGGACGGTGGTCACCCCCCGCCGGGTGGGGGAAGCGGACGTCCTCGTCCGTAACGGAAAGGTTGCCCGCATCGGGAGGAGCTCGGGGAAGGGGGGGGTTGTGCCTGCCACGGGCCTCCTCGTCCTCCCCGGGGCGATCGATGCCCACGTCCACCTTGCCCTTCCCGTAGCGGGAACCCGCTCCGCCGATGACTTCGCGTCGGGAACCCGCGCCGCCGCGGCGGGGGGGGTGACGACCGTGCTCGATTTCACGGTCGGCGAACCTGGGGTACCCCTTCCTGACCAGATCGAGCGGCGGCTCACCCAGGCCCGGGAGGCGGTGGTGGACTTCGCCCTCCGGGCGGAGATGGTGGGGTGGACCCCGGACCGACGGGGCGAGCTCGGCCCGGCGGCGGAACTCGGGGTCCGCTCGTTCAAGTTCTTCCTCGCCTACGCGGCAAGCGGCCGGCGGACCCCGCTTGGGGTCCTGCACGATGCAATGGTGGAGGTTCGAAAAGTCGGTGGTGTGGCGATGGTCCACGCCGAGGCCGAGGAGCTCGTGGACCCCCCCGGCGGCCCATTCCCTCGCGCGCGGCCCCCGCTCGCGGAGGAGGTGGCGATCGCCGAGGTGGGGATCCTCGCCCGGGACGCGGGCTGCCCGACCTACATCGCCCACGTCTCCACGGCCCGGGGCCTGGTCGCCCTGCAGGCGGCCCAACGGGCGGGAGCCCCGCTCGTCGGTGAGACCTGCCCCCACTACCTCCTCCTCGACGAGCGGGCCTACGGTCAGCCGGACGGCCACCGGTTCTCCGTGACCCCTCCCCTCCGCACCGTAGCGGACCGGGACGCCCTGTGGCGGGCCCTCGCCCGCCGCCGGTTACAGGCGGTGTCCACCGACCACTGCCCGTTCACAAACGCCCAAAAGGATCCGTTCCGGGATGACCCGGCTCGGCTCCCGTCCGGCCTCCCCGGAGTGGAGACCCTCCTTCCCCTCCTCTACTCGGAGGGCGTGGCGCGGGGCCGGATCACCCTCCGCGACCTCGCCTGGTACCTCGGCGAGGGGCCGGCACGGGCGTTCGGGCTCTGGCCGCGGAAGGGGGGGATCCGGGTCGGTGCGGATGCCGACCTCGTCCTTGTGGATCCCCATCGCTCCTGGACGATCGAGGCGGAGAAGCTCCACATGGCCACGGACTTCTCCCCCTACGAAGGGATCACCCTGACCGGACGGGTGGTGGCGGTCCTCTCCCGGGGAGAGTGGCTCGTGCGGGATGGGGAGCTCCTCGCCCAGTCGGGACGGGGGGAGTTCATCCCCTGGCGGTGACGCGACCGTCAGGGAGCGATCTCCCACGCCGCGGCGATCTCCCCGAAGAACAGGGTGTGGAAGTCGCCCCGTGGGTAGTACTTGGCGCGGATCCCCGCGTCGCGGATCCCCTCCGGGAGGAGCGTCGCCTGGGCTACGACCCGGCACTCGTAGGCCACGGTGCATCCCGCGAGAACGGGCAGGGGGACCTTCTTCCCAGGCATGGTTTGTAGTCCGAGCTCCGCGAACTTGTCGGTGTCCCGTCCGGAGCGGCTCCCGCAGAACGCGAGCTCCTCCGCCATCGCTCCCCGGGGCACGTTCACCGTGAACGCCCCGCTGTGCTCGATGCAGCCATGGGTGTAGCGCGACGGCCGGACGAGGACGAGGCACACCGGCCGCCCCCACACCGTCCCGAGCTGGAGCCACCCGATCGTCATCGCGTTCGGGCGCCCGTTCCTGTCCAGCGCGACCAGGAACGCCCCATCGCCGTGCAAGACCTGCTCCTGTACCTCGTCGAATCGCTTCCAGGGGGTGATCTCGGTCATGGCCCTCTCCGTGAGCTGGCCCGCTCGAACGGGTTCGGGTAGTACGCGGCGAGGATCCCTCCCCCGATGAACTCGCGGAGGATGGACGTCGCCGGGATCTCGTCCCCCGGGTAGGGGGCGTACCAGCGCAGTTCCTCCAAGAGCCCCTCCGCCCTCAGCCGCAACCGGGGGTGCCGTACCTGGAGGAGGAGCGGCTCCACGCGGGGCCGGAGGACGTTCCACTCGTAGACGAGGGCGGAGTTGAACATGACATCGGCCCGCCCCTGGTGGGGGAACACGAACCGTTTCTCGCCCCGTCGCACGTTGTCCCACATCCGCAACGTGTCCTCGGCGGTGTAGCCGCGGTAGGCGGCGTCCCGCACCACGCGCCGCAGGAGCCGGTTGTCGGTGGTGGACATCCGCACGTGGTCATCGAGGTTGAGCTGGGTGAGGGCGGAGGCGTAGATGCGGAACGACTGTTCCTCCAGCCCAGAGGGGAGGAGTCCGGGGTTCAGACAGTGCAGCCCCTCCACGAGGAGGATCCCATCCTCCTCCAGCTTGAGCTCGCTCCCCGTCTCGCGCCGCCCCGTCGCGAACTCGAACCGGGGCAGCCGCACTGCCTTCCCCGCCAGCAGGTCCTCCATCTGGCGCTGGAAGAGGGGCACCTCGACCGCCGAGATGTCGTCGAAATCAGTGAGGCCGCGGCGGGCCATCTCGTCGCGGGGCAGGAAGTAGTCGTCCATGGACACCGGGTACGGCCGCAGGCCGAGGGCGAGGAGCTGGACCGCGAGCCGCTTGGTGAACGTCGTCTTGCCCGACGAAGTCGGGCCGGCGATGAGGATCAGTCGCGGGGCGGAGGGATGGTTGGCGATCGTGGCGGCGATCTGGGCGATCCGCTGATCGTGAAAGGCCTCCGAGACGAGGATCACCTCCGTCATGCGGCCGGTGCGCACCGCCTCGTTGACCGTATACGCATCGTACACACCGAGGAGCTCGAGCCAGTGCCCGTACTCCTCGAACACCTGAAGGAGCGCGGAATAGTCCTCGGCCGGGGCGAGCTCATTCGGCCTCTCCCGGCGGGGGAAGCGGAGGACGAACCCGTGGGGATAGGGGGTGAGGGCGAACTGGGAGAGGAGGCCGGTGGAAGGGACCATCGGCCCGAATAGGTAGTCCTCGAACTGGCCGAGCCGATAGAGGGGGATCGTCTCCCCGCTCGCCCTCTGGGCGAGGAGGTCGGCCTTGTTGGTGAGGCCCCGCGCCCGGAGCCGGGCCTGGGCCTCCGCGAGGGGGACCTCCTCCCGGACGATGGGGGCGTTCGCCCGGACGAGGGCGCGCATGTGCGCCTCGATCCGCTCCAGTTCCTCCGCGGTGAACAGCGGGCGCTGGGCCACCCGGCAGTAGTACCCCCCGAACGGCGCGGAGTGGTCGATGATCAGGCGGGCCTCCGGGAACAGGGTGTGGACTGCGCCCGCGAGGAGGAAACTCAACGAGCGGGTGTAGATGCGGATCCCCTCCGAATCGGTGAGGAACACCGGCTGGACCGAGGCGTCCTCGCGAAGCGGGAACGATAGCTCACGAAGCTCGCCACCGACGATCGCGGCCATCGCCGGGACCCGGGGATCGGGGTACGCCGCCTGGACGAAATCGGCGAGGGCGGTTCCCGCCGGCCCCTCAAACGCCCGCCCATCAGGGAAGATCGCCTGGACTGTCTCGCGACGCTTGGTCGGACGAACCGCGGCCATAGGTGAGGATTGTACCCCTCCCCTCCTCCCTTCGGGAGCGGGAGGCGAGGGGAGCTAGGGAAGCGGCCAGGTTCAGCCCGACACCCCGGCCTCGGCCGCGAACCGCTCGTTCATCCTCCCTCCCGCGCGTGGCGGGCCGCCGCGAGAAGCTCTCGGGCATAGGCCACCGCATCGCGCGCGGTCCGCGGTCGGACCCGTTCCGCCGGAGGTGGGGCGCCGGCGTCGCCCATGTCGAGCGCGATCCCATCCAGGCGAAGGAGGGGCCGAAGCGAGCGCAGTTCGGGGACGTGGCGGACAGCGCGGGCGAGGAGGTCGGGGATCCCGTCGTGGGCGATCGCCTCTGGGTCCTCTCCGTAAGAGAGGAGGAGGGCCCGCAGGCTGCGGTCGGCGGCGACGAGGGCAGCATCGAGCGCCCAGTCGAGGCTCTCCGCCGTGAGCAACGCCTCGGCTGCCATGAGGTCGTGCTCCGCCTGACGAAGGTGGCGCTCGGCCTCCGCTCGGCGTGCCTCCTCCGACCAGGGTGTGCCCGCCCCGCCGCGGAGCTCGTCGAGCATCCCCTCGTCGGAGAACCCAAACCGGTGCCCGAGCTCGTGGTACACCGTCCGTCGCACCTGATCGCGCAGTTCGGCCTCGCTCTGGCACCACGTCTCGAGCGGGCGCTGGTAGAGGACGATCGTCCCCGGGAAGTCGTGCGGCGTGTCCACGTCGGGGAGCGACGGCCCCTCGTACATCCCGAACGGGTAGTCGGGGGGGACGAGGCCCCACTCTGCCATCAGCCCGTCATCCGGGTAGTCCTCGACCCGCACCTCGAGGCCGTTCAGGTACCGCTGGAACTCCGGGGGAAGCTCGGCCAGGGCGTCCTGCACCAACCGCTCGAACCTGTCCCGACTCATTTCCATGGCCATGGCCCCAATCCTACCGGAGGAACGGCTCCGATCCGCGCGGCGCGGGTCAGGCGGCGAGGCCGCGTCGCTGTACAATGCCGCGGAGGTGGTCGTATGAAGCGGGTGGCGGTCATGGTTGCAGCGGTCCTGGTGCTGGGGGTCGGGCTAGGGTGGGGGCAGTCCTGCTGTCCTCCGCCGTCGTGTTGCCCTCCGCCCTCGTGTTGCCCTTCTCCTTCCCCCGAGCCCTCCTGCTACGAGGGGTTCTGGCTGGGGGAGGCGATCCTCATCGAGGTGATCGTCCCGCAAGGTCGGCTCTGCTCCTGCTGCTGTCCGATCACGACCCGGATCAGCGGGTGGAGGGTGGAAGCGTTTCTGGGGGGCGTGGTGTACGAGCACACCTACCCCAACCCGGTGAGCGTGGACACGAAGATCGTGTGGGACCAGAAAACCTCCGCGGGGAGCCAAGCGGCGGCGGGGTTCTACCGGATCGTGGTGAGCACCACCGATCAGGGGGACGTGCAGACCTACATTAAACTTGTGGACAGGGCAGATTGCCGCTCTCTCCTCTGCACGCGGCCGTCCAAGCCCTGTGGAGTTCCCATTTGCAATATCCACCTGAAGCTCTCTCCGATTCCGACCTGCGGGCCGTGTTGCGATCCGTGCTGTGACCCGTGCTGTCTCTACCCGTTCTACATGCTGGGCACGGGGAGGTGAACGGCGCGACCGTCTGATCGCGAAGCGGCGAACGACCCCTGGACTGCGGGCTCCTGCGGTCGGGGGTCGTCTTCTTTGCCCACGTCACGCGGTGGGACTTCACCTTCTGCCTGCCGTGCTTTAGAATCCGTCCCATGCTCGACCCATCGCTAGTTGAGAAGCTACTGGTCTTCCAGCGGAACGAAATCACCGAGCACCACGTGTACCGGGGGCTCGCCCGGCTGGCCAAGGGACAGAACGCCGCGGTCCTCGAGCGGCTGGCCGAGGAGGAGCTCGGGCACTACCGATCCCTGGCGAGCTACACCCACCAGGAGGTGAACCCCCGCCGGTGGCGCATCTTCCTGTACCGCCTCGCCGCCCGGGTGTTCGGCCTCACGTTCGCCATCAAGCTCATGGAGGCGGGGGAGCGGGGGGCCGAGGGTGCCTATGCCGAGGTGGCCGGGAAGATCCCAGAGCTAGAGAAGATCATGGCCGACGAGACCGGGCACGAGGCGAGCCTGGTGGAACTGATCGACGAGGAGCGGCTGGGGTACCTGAGCTCCATGGTGCTGGGAGTCAACGATGCCTTGGTGGAGCTGACCGGGGCTTTGGCTGGGTTCACCTTCGCCCTGCAGAGTTCGAGCCTGGTGGGGCTGTCCGGGTTGATCACCGGGGTGGCGGCGTCGCTCTCCATGGCGGCCTCGGAGTACCTGTCTGCCAAGTCCGAGCGGGGGCCGAAAGCGCCCCTGCGGGCGGCCCTCTACACCGGGATCGCCTATGTGTTCACCGTGGTCCTGCTGGTGTTCCCGTTCTTCCTGTTCTCAAGCCCCTACGCCGCCCTCGGGCTGGCCCTGGCCGATGCGCTGGTGGTGATTGCCGCCTTCACCTTCTTCATGGCGGTGGTGCGGGACCTTCGGTACCGGCGGACCCTGGTGGAGATGGTGGCCATCAGCATGGGGGTGGCGCTCGTGTCGTTCCTGATCGGCTGGCTCCTGCGAACCGCCCTGGGGATCGAGGCCTGAGGCGGCCCAGCCGGAAGGTTCGCCGGGCTCGTGATGCCATGCGCCGTGTCCCCATCCTCTCAACCTGCCAGCCCTCCGCCACTCCCGGGGCGGTTTAACCCCGCCCAGCTTGGACGTCTACCCTTGCGTGAGTCCCTCGATCGTGCCTACGACTTCGCTGGCTTCCAGCAGCGAGAGCGCAGCGACCTTTCCTGGATTGACGATTCTGTCGTTGTAGTCGGCGGCACTGCGGCGCTCTTTCAACCGGCGGAGCATGGGTGCCAAGCGGACGGCCTCCGCTATGCCTGACTCGGTTAGCCAGGTTGGGACAAACCGGTGGATTTCAGCGTCTTCCGGCGGCTCAATCCCCAGTTGGTCCCGAATCCAGTTCCGTGAGGTGAGCAGAGCAGCGTAGTAGGCTCGGCTGATAGCCGACCTGAAGCACGCCTCACTCAATGCACCGCCCTGGCCTCGCTTTACGAGCTCCTCCGCCACAGCAAGGTAATCGGCCCACCGGAACATCAGTCAAACTCCACGTCCACGTTGAACATCTCTTGGATCCAGGGGCTCTGTAAGGACAGCCAGCCCGCATCCAAGTCCTTAAGTCCCTGGAACACCCGCTCGGGCTCGCTCGCCGTGTGCACGATCGCAAACAGCATGGTGAGATCCTCGACCTCCGGATCTCTCCTCAGGCGGAGTTCGATCCGGGGATGGGGTTCAAGGCACCGATCAACTGCCTGCCAAGCCTCGAATAGCACAGGGATCAGCGCGGGGTTCTGTTCCAGGAACGCGATCACGTCCGATGACAGTTGGAAGCCGTACAGCTGCCCGAGAACGCTGTATACGGGCAGGCGGCTATGAGTCAGCGCCGCCCCGCTGTCCTCACTCCACCAGGTGTCTGTCGGATGTTGCAGATCTGCTGTGGGCAAGAGCATGATCCACAGCGAGTTGCCGTCGCCCACCATTTCGTTGCTGATGAGGCAAGATGCACCGTCGTCCCACTTCATCACCCCTTTAGACTGGTACGCCTGCGTAGCAGCCAAAAGTGCCATCTACTCGCTCCTCTGGAAGAACGTCCGCCTGAGGTCGTCGGTGATCGCGCCCTCGAATGTTTCCTCAATGCGGTCGTGGGCAGTCTCAGCCCAGTTCAGCGCGTCATCGAGTGGCACCGCCCCTCCCCGCGCAAGGAAGTAGTGGAGATCGAGGCGGAACACGAGAGCACCCTTCCGAGACGCACTGACACTAGTGAGTTCGGTCCGAAGCCGATCACGGCCGTCTGCGTACGGGACAGTGACACCGACGAGGAACGAATCGATGGACTGGGGAAGCCTCGGTCCGAGGAAAGGCCGAAACTCGAAGTATCTCTCCAGGTCTGCCTCGCCGGTCGGGAGCTCAATGTGGTTAATGTACCGCAGGCCGATCGTAGCCAGCTCCCCTGGTTGGGCTGCTTCTCTATAAGCGTTGAAAGCGCGACCGATCAGTTGGCTGAAGCGCCTCCATGAAGGGTAGGGGCGCAAGCAGTTCACCACAAGCACGTTAGCGCCCACTTGGACGACAGCCCGCTCGTCCTCCTGCAGTAGGTGAACCCGTTCCGAGGGGCGCACGACTTGATCGGTCCCCTTCTCAGAGGAGGTGATCTGCACTTCGATGGCTCGGACCTGCTTGCGCTTTGGGAACTGGTCGCGCAGTTGTTCATAGACCAGCCCGGGCACCGTCCCGTCCCAGGGAGAGCCGCCGGCAAAGCGAAACTCGCAAAGGGCTTCCATCAGTGGCGGATTCGGATAGGGTTTCACTAGGCTCCGCTGCTCGGCTACCCCTTGCTCGTTGTGAACCACCTTCTCCTCCACACCGTGCAGTATACGCGAGGACAGAGAGTCAGCAAAACCTTCCGGGTTCTCGAAAGGCGAGTTGCGGTCAAGACATCCGTGACAGGTTGAGCTGAAACGACCAAGCCATGATCGTATTGGGTTCCACACGGAGCGCTACACCCGCCCGATTACACATTCACAGATCACAGTGTGCCATCAGCGATTACTGCTCCCCTCGGCCTCAACTGGTTCCTCAGCGTCCCACTCGATAGGCCCATCATCATACTGCTGTACCAGCACAGCCTCAGGGACCAAATCTGTGTCACGGACAGCCGGCTTGCCCATAGCTGTCTCGATGCGCCGAAGTAGGTTCTCCGCCCTCTCCTTGAAGAAAGCTGCAAAGTCGTCCGCCCGTACCTTGTCAGCTGGTATCAGATGTGATCTGAGAATCTCATCCATCCCGGCCTGATCCACGTTTGCGTCCCGCTCCAAGGACTGCAGATAAACCGACGGCGCCTTACCCCCGATCTTGCGGTTAGTACGGGCAGAGATCGCCGTCTTATTGACGATGCTGTTGTACACCTTTGGATCTACACCAGCATTCAGGCACCATCTTTCAGGGAAGATGTGGTGGATATCCATCTTGTCATCGAAGAACGTCTGGGCTTCTATCGGCTCGCCAGTTCGAAAGTCCTGACATCCATCGCGCATGAGCAGTGCGTAGACGCCCTTGTAGGCAGCACTGTTCCGGGTTCGCAATGTCAGAAGCCGGGATGCAGCAAAGCTGCTGTCTACTACCGTTTTGGGCTCAGCACCCCCTGCCACGTACTCCACAACTTCTGGGAGATCGCGAGCAAACCGTGTCTCGATTGCCCCACCATATAGCTCCCCGAAAACCCCACACCAGTACCAACGGGCAAGCCTCTGTCGTGTTCCCTCCGTCTCCCCTTTCGGGCCAAGCGACACCAGCACAGCTGCCAGCGGGACGAGTTGAGTCCTGTAGGGAAGATCTTTGGCCCGGAAGATCTTCTGTTGGTGTAGAAACCGTGCTGCGCGCACGAATCCATCTTCCGCTCGGTCTGCCCACTTCTGATAATCGTGAACAGTTAAGCGCAGGATATCGTGTCGCTTGCAGCCGATGCCAGGCATTCGTTCCTCTGATTCCTGCGCCTGCTCCGCCTGACGCCGGCGCTCCTGCGTTACAAGAAGCGCGATCGCCTGAAGAAAATCATCGCTCTGTAGAGTGCGCAGCACGGGATAGGCCTTCTTGAGCCGTTCTTCGCGCGCCCTCCAATCATCACGGAGTTGGTAGTTATCCGCAGCAAACGTTGCAGTCAGAAGCTCGAATACCGTGAGCGAAACGCCGCCTGTGTTTACCTTCTCAAAGACCAAGCAGACAGCTTCCTTGGGGGTTTCTTTCGTGAGTTTGATTACAGGAACGTTGTACTGCTTGAATCTCTCAAGGACCTGGCTTTCAAAGCGGTCATACAGGTCACTCTTGTCGTGGTCATGATTCCAGTATTTGTTGAAATCGCGGCGCCAGGGGGCAGCGTTGAAGATACTGGCTGCAGGGAACATACACAGCTCGAACTCCTTGTTACGAGTGCTTAGGTCGAGCTCAGGCTCCCCACCGAACTTTCTGACGATCCTATCCTCGGGGACACTTCTGATCGCTTCCTCCCGATCCCCGTTGGCTGAAAGTGCCGCCTGCATGTCAATGTAGTACCACCGCGCGATTTGTTTCCCTTTGGCATCTCGCGTCTGAACAGGCTTCCCGGAGACAAGCGCCTGAAACAGTGATGTGAGCCGCTGTTGTCCATCCAAGATGAGCGTTTCGGGGTCTACCTCGGCCACCATCGGCTCTGTCCCTTCTACTGGTCTAGGTTTGAACCGGCCCCCTGCTCCTCCAGTGTCCAAAGTCATCAGAGCTCCAATGGGGAACGACATGGATACACTGGCAAGCAAACTTCTGATGCGATCGTCATCCCAGACCCAACCACGTTGGAAGTCCGGGAGCTGAGTTTTGCCACTAGCGATCTCCTCTAGAATCGCTGATATTGGCAGCTTCGTACTGTCAAACGTTGTACCGTTGCTCATAAGCTCACCTCACAGTTCTCGTTAACTGCCTGCTTCGTTCCAGCTCTTGTTCAGATGGCCCGCGAGCACTGATTCGTCCACCCGAGGGTAAAGCTTGTCAACTCGCCTCTGGGCTTCGAGGGTTTTGGAGAGGGAAGTGGCGATGCGGCAGTAGGTGCGGATGTTGTCGAGGGAGAGTTTGCGATCGGTGCGGTCCTTGAGCCACTTGTGGCACACCTGGTAGCCGCCGATTTGGTACTCCCACACCTCGGGCGGCACGCCCTCGAAGTACTGGGTCTCGCTAATGTACACGCGCTCCCGCGGGGCATCGTAGCGGAGGCCCTTCTTGCCGGGGCCTAAAACCTTGCCGTCGCCCTCGCCCTGGAACTTAGCAATGGGAGGATCGAGCTCCGGCGATCTGAGCAGATGCAGGTCCACCAGGCGCTTTCCCAGCGCGGCCATCTGCTTGAAAAGCTCGTAGTCGGAGGTGAACGGGATCCGGGGAAAGTCGAGCCGCAGGAACTCGGCGTACTTCGTCCGGTAGGAAGGCGCGTACAGCACGGCATACACGTAGTGGAAGATCTCTTCCGGCGTCGGCTCTCGGCCATATGCCTGGGCCAAGGCTGCCACGAGGTCCGGGTTCAGGTTGGGCCGTCGCTCGGCCTGGCTCCTTGCCTCGAGTAGGTCGTGCTGGTCGGTGCTTGCGTAGAGGTAAAGCGGGAAGATGAGTATGCCACCGCGGTAGAAGGCGTTGAAGTCCGCAACGTACTGGGCGCAATACGCGAGGTTCCAGATACCCCCGCCTACTACTTGGCCAGCGCGGCCCGTATGTAAAGCCAAATTCGCCCCAGACAGCATGTGGCGCATGACCTCTTCGCGGCCAAAGTCGATGGCGTGGCGGTGGTAGAAGAGCCAGCGAAGATCAAACGGTCGATACAGGCAAGGGACAATGATTTTCTCCCAGTCCCTATCCTGCTGGATGAGCTTACGCTTCTCCGATAGCTTCCAATCGCGGTTGTCTTTGAGCTGAAAGGTTTCTCGAACCAGCTCGTCGGGGAGGCTTGGATCGAGGAAGGTGCGGACCCGACGCTTGAGGGCTTTTCGATCAAAGTCGAACACGAAGTGGTCCCGGGCGGTGACGATGCCCACGGAGCTGACCGGGAAGATGTCGGTGACCTTGATGAACTGGTTGTACCGATCGAACAGGCCTGCATCCTGTGCCGCAAACAGGTAGAACTCCGACACAGGCCGAACCTCGCGCCATTCAGTGATCTTCCAGTCGTGCTCCTGGAGCCAGGCGTACTTCTCCTCGCGTCGGCCCCACAGGTCGGCGTGGGAGACGCGAGAAGGCCGTCGGGGACGAGCCCCGACGCTACGTTTGATCAAGAAGACGATGGCGACGCCCTGGCGGATATCGAACACGTTCTCGTCCGGGGAGCCGTCGGGGCAACGCTCCTTCTTGAGGGAGTTCCCATGGAGGTCAAGCACGTAGATCTCGTCGAACGTGTCCATGAGGTGTTGGCGCATCCCGCGGAAGGTGGGGTTATCGAGGTAGGAATGGTTGGTGATCATCCCCACCATGCCCTGGCCGGCCTGGGCGATCTTCCACTCTGCAAACCGCAGGAATTTGACGTAGTCGTCCTGAAGCCATTTGGGGTTCTTCTCGCCCAGGGGTTTTCCGTCCACTTCCTTGTAGTCCTCGATGAGCCCGCGGATCCACGGGCCCTTGTTGGCGGAGTGGCCAGAGTACGGGGGATTCCCGAGGATCACAAGGATTGGCACCTCGCGTTTCACTTCGCCGGCCTGGTGGGACTCCTGGGCCAGGGAGATAAAACCGGGGAGCTGGCTTTCGGCGAGCTCCTCCATTTCCAGGGTGTTGGTGAGGTAGAGCTTGAACCGCTCGTCAGGGCCGAGCTTGTAGCCGAGCTCCTCCAGGAAGAACCCCATTTTGAGGTGGCCCACGGCATAAGGGGCCATCATGAGCTCGAACGCGTAAAAATGGTCCAGAATGTGGTCGCGGATGAAGCTCGCCCGGCTGCCCGCGCCGTATTTCCCCACGAACTCCTCGACGGCGAGCTTCGCGGCCTGGGCGACGAAGGTCATCGTCCCGGCAGCCGGATCGAGCAGGGTGACCCCTGACGAGGCGAGGCCATCGGCCTTCCCGAATTTCTCCTTCAGGATCTGGTGGAGCGAGCGGACGATGTAGGACACCACTGGCTCGGGGGTGTAGTAGACCCCGCGGCGCTCCCGCTCCGCGGGGTCGTACACGGAGAGGAAGGTCTCGTAGAAGTGGACGATGGGATCGGCGCCCTTCCCCTCGTGGAAGAACTGGTGCAGGATCCCATTCACGTCGGCCACGGCTAGCACCTCAGCAATGTCGTCCACGACCCACTCCAGGGGCCGGGGGAGGTCACCCAGGGAGATGAACTGGAACAGGTCGCGGAGGATGCCGATGGTGTGGGGGATCGTGTCGAACGCGGCGCGGCGGTTGAACTCCTCCCCGGCGCGCACCCTCGCCGCGAACAGGCCGTAGGTAAGGGTTTGGGCGTAGAGGTCGGCGAACCCCTCTGGGGTCAGCCCAGCGATGAGGTGCTGGCGGAACACCTCGTAGAACCCGAGGAGGTACCCCCGAGCGGTCTTCTGTTCCTCGGCGAGCTCCTGGGCCACGACCTGGTCGCGGAGGAACCGGGTGCGCACGGCGAGGGCCCGCGCGAGCTCCGCGGCAGAGTAGGCCCGGGGAAGGGAGAACGCGAAGAACTGGGCAAGGAGCGATTGCAGCTCCTCGACCTGTTCGAGGGGAGGGGTCGTGCCGAGCTTGGTGGCCACAAAGGGCCGGGCGAGGCGGGCCTTGGCGACCAAGTTGCCATCCCGGTACAGCCGGAACTCGAAGGCGTTGGTGAGGATGAGGTTGGGGAACGTGCCCCGGTACCGGCGGAGCTGCTCGCTCTCCGCGATCGGCTCCAGGTTCTCGATGGTGGGCGCCTTGGCCTCGATGTAGCCGATGATGTGCTCGCGGCCGTCCCACACGCGGAAGTCGGGGTTCCCGGCCTCGGTGGGCTTGGGCTGGGCGGTGACGTGCACGTCTGCGACCTGGGTCGCCTTGGCCCAACTGGAGATGAGGTCAGCGAGCGCTGGGTAGAAGCTCTCCTCCCGCGCGTCGCCCTGGGCGGCGACGGAGGTGAGCGCGGCGAGGTAGCGGCGGAACAGTGCCCGATCGGCCATGCCGGCTCCTTTATACCCGGTCCCGCCGAGGCCCCACAAGTGCCCGAGAAGGCGGGGAGCTGCCCCCAGCGGAGTGGTCTACCCTCGTGCGGGGCCGAAGCCGGGGGGGAACAGGGGCGGCTCGGCCTCGGGCCGCGTGAGGTAGGAGGAGCTCTGCGGCCACGGGAACGGAAGCCTCCCCTCAAATGGGGTGTCCCCGAACAGGACGTCGGCTACGCCGGCGCCCTCGCTCCCCGGAAGCCACGCCGCGACCACGGCGTCCGCGAGGTCGTACGCCTCCCCGAGCACGTAGGGCCGCCCAGCGACCACCACCAGTACGAGCCGGTCCACCATTGCGCGCACGCTCCGCACGAGGGAGATCTCTTCCTCGGTCAGAACGAGGTCCGGCTTGTCCCCAAACCCCTCGGCGTAGGGCTCCTCGCCGAGGACGACGATCCCCACCGGCGCTCGTCCCACGCCCGCGAACCGGCCGTTGGGATCGAAGGCGACCCGCGCCGGGCCGAGCACGTTCTCAATCCCTGCGCGGATCGTGGTTCCGGGAACGATGGGCCCCTTCTTTCCCTGCCACTCGATCGTCCACCCGCCACACTGGATCCCGAGGTCGTCCGCGGCCTCCCCCGCCACGAGGACGAGGGGGACGTCCTTGGGGAGAGGGAGAGCCCCCGCGTTCTTGAGGAGACAGAGGGACCTGCGCACCGCCTCCCGGGCGAGAGCCCGGTGCTCCCGGCACCCCACTTCCGCCAGGAGGTCCCGCTGGGGAAGCGGATGGTCGAACAGCCCCCGGGCGAGCTTGGCGTTCAGGATCCGCCGGACCGCATCGTCCACCCGGGCGAGGGGCACGTCGCCCGCCCGCACCGCCTGCAGGGCGGTCTCCCCGAACCGCCGGTAGTCATAGGGGACCATGATCATGTCCAGGCCAGCGTTGATAGCGGCGACCACTTGCGCGTGGTAGTCCCCAGGGAGCTGGTCAATCCCGCCCCAGTCGGAGACGAGGAACCCGCGGAACCCCAGCTCACCCTTGAGGACGTCGGTGAGGAGGCGCCGGTGGGCGTGCATCTTGACCCCGTGCCAGCTGCTGAACGAGACCATGATGCACCGGGCCCCGGACCCAATGGCGGCGCGGTAGGGGCGAAGATGGATGGAGCGGAGGGCCGCTTCATCCAGGTCCGCATCCCCTTGGTCAATAAGGAACCTCCGCCCCTGCATGACCGTGGTCGAGGTCCCCCAGCGGGCTGCCCCATCCCCGACGAAGTGTTTGGGCGTTGCCAGGACAGAGGTCGGCGAGGCGAGGTCCGTGCCCTGGAGGCCACGTACATAGGCCACGCCGAGCCGGGAGACGAGGTCGGGGTCGGCTCCGAAGCACTCGTAGGTCCTCCCCCAACGCAGGTCGTGGGGGACGGCCACCGTGGGCGCGTAGTTCCAGAAGATGCCGGTGGCGGCCATCTCCACTGCGGTGGCCCTGGCGATGCGGTAGACCAGGTCGGGGTCGCCTGCCGCCCCCAGCCCACAGTTGTGGGGGAACACGGTCGCCCCCTCCACCGCGGCATGGCCGTGCACCGCGTCCACCCCGTACAGGATCGGGATGCGGAGGCGCGTGGCGAGGGCCTCGTCCTGGAAGCCCGCCACCATGTCCGCCCACGAGCGCGGCGTGTTCGGGATTGGGTACCCTCCGCCCCCGCTCAGCACTCCCCCCAGGGCGAACCGCGCCGTGTCCCCGGGTCGGATGCTGTTCTTCTCCGCGAGGGTCATCTGCCCCACCTTCTCCGCGAGGGTCATCGCGGAGAGAAGGGCCTCCACGCGTTCTTCTACTGTGGCCTTCATTCTCGTTCCTCCCTTTGCGCCAGTGCCTCATGCTGGCCGTGCCTCTTTCGCCGCAACGCCGGTCTGACCCCGGTGCGTTCCTCCATCCGGAGTCCCTCTACCTCGTCCGCAGGGCCCCGCACGACGCGCGGACCACGAGCTCGGTGGGCAGCTGAAGCTGACGATGGGCGTTCTTGTTCCCGGGGTTCTCCAGCACGTCGAGGAGGAGCTCGACGGCCATGTGCCCGAGGAGCTGGATCGGCTGACGGATCGTCGTCAGGGGCGGCTCCACGAGGGAGGCGAGGGGGATGTCGTCGAAGCCGACGAGGGCGATGTCCTGGGGGACGCGGAGACCCGCCGCGCGGATGGCCTTGAGGGCCCCGATCGCCATCGTGTCGCTCTGCACAAACACCGCTTCCGGCTTCTCCTCAAGGAGCCTCTGCATCGCCACCATCCCCCCCAGCTCGGTGAGGTCCGCCTCAACCACCAACCGCCGGTCCACGGGAATGCCGTACGAGCGCAGGGCATCCTCGAACCCCTGGTGGCGGTCCTGGGGCATGGGGAGGTCACGGGGGCCGGTGATCGTCCCCAGGCGGCGGTGCCCGATGCGCAGGAGGTGCTCGGTGGCGGTACGCGCGCCTGCCCTGTTGTCAACGTCCACCGACGGAGCATCCATCGCCGGCCAGCGCCCCACCGTCACGAGGGGGAACCCCTCTGCCTGGAGGCGGGGGAGGAGGACGTTGCTCATGAGGGCCGACACCACCGCGATCGCCCCGTCCATGTAGCCGTTGTGCACCGAATGCGCGTAGGAATCCCGGTCCCCTTCATCCGAGAACAGGGAGAGCATGACGTTGTAGCCCCGTCCCGCCGCGGCCTGGACCACGCCCTGGAGGAGCGGGGGGAAGAAGTGGTCGAGGAACAGGCGGGTAACCGTGGTGGGCACGAACACGCCGATGATCCGCGTCCTCTTGGTGGCGAGGCCTCGCGCTACGGGATGGGGACGGTAGTTCAGCTGGTCGATCGCTCGCAGGACCCGCGTGCGGGTCTCGGGGTTGACGCCGGCCTGCCCGTTGATTACCCGGGACACGGTGGCCCGCGATACCCCTGCCGCCTCCGCGACATCTTTCAGTGTAGCCATGACAGAGGTGACATTATAGCTTGAAACCGGTCCCAAGAGGGGGCTTGACACAGGCAAGGCAGAGCGTTAGGCTACAAGTCACCGACAATCGGGAGGTAGCGGCCTTGAAATCGGTTACAAACGGTGCAGCACCTCGGCGTCATCCTCTCCCGACCTCCTGTGGGACCCTTCCCCTTCGTGGCCTGTCGCTCACGGCGTCCTCGCTCGATCCCTGTTCGGTCCCGCGAGCGACCGTGCTCCTTTGCCGCTCAGTGAGCAGGGAATTCTCTGCTCCTGTGTCGAGTTCAGCGGGAAGAAGGAGGTGAGAGGCGGGAGAAAAGGCAGCGGTCAAGACGAGAGAAGCTCACAGGGAACGCGAAGGAGGTGTGCACATGCGGAAGTGGCTAGTGGTGGCATTGACGGTGGGATTGGCGGGACTCCTTGCCCTTGGGCAGGTGTACCCACGGAACGAGACCCTCTACGTCAGTGGCGCGGCGTGGGGCCCACCCACGGATTGGAACCCGTTCATCACCTGGAGCAAGGCCAATACCTCGGGCACGGTGGGCCTGATCTACGAGACCCTCTACTTCTACGACCCCATCAACGATGAGCTCATCCCGTGGCTCGCCGAGAGCGGCGAGTGGCGAACCGACACCGTGTTCGTGGTGAAGCTGCGGGACGGGCTCACCTGGCAGGATGGGAAGCCCCTTACCGCCGAGGATGTGGTGTTCACGTTCGAGCTCGGCCGGGAGTACGCCGAGATCTGGTTCAGCCCGCGGTGGGACTACCTCGAGAGCGTGACGGCGGTGGATCCGCTCACGGTCGAGTTCTCCTTCAAGGGAACGGTCCTCTACCAGGAATTCCAGAGCGACCTCTACAACGTGGCGATCGTCCCCGAGCACATCTGGGCGGGGAGGAGTCGCGAGGACATCACCAGTGGGGCCAACGGGCAACCGGTTGGCTCTGGAGCGTACCGCTACCTCACCCACGCCCAAGACCGCAACGTCTACGTGCGCAACGAGGATTGGTGGGGCACGAAGCTCCTCGGGCTGAAGCCGGCGCCGAAGTACATCGTGGAGATCCTGTTTTCCAGCAACAACGTGGCCCTCGGCTCCCTCCTCAAGGGAGAGCTCGATCTCAGCAACAACTTCCTCCCTGGGATCGGGAGCCTGACCGCTCTTGGCTATGTGAAGACGTACCTTCCCCAGCCGCCCTACATGCTGTCAGCCAACACTGCGGTCCTGTTCCTGAACACGACGAAAAAGCCGCTTGACGACCCGGCGTTCCGGAAGGCGCTTGCCCACGCGATCAACGTGGACGACATCATCAACTACGCGTTCGCTGGCCTCGTCCAGCGTGCTGATCCCACCGGGCTCCTCCCCACGATGAGCAAGTACGTGGATCAGAACGTGGTGGCGCGCCTTGGGTTCGCCTACAACCCGACCCAAGCCCGGCAGCTCCTGGCCGCGGCGGGGTACAAGGATGTGGATGGCGACGGGTTTGTGGAGGCACCCGACGGTTCTAAGATTGCGCTTGAGGTGACCTGCCCGTTCGGGTGGACGGACTGGATGGAGGCGATCCGTGTGATCGCTGCGAGCGCCCGCGCGGCGGGCATCAACATCCAGGATCGGACCCCCGACTACGGGGTCTGGAACACTGCCCTCGTCACCGGGACGTTCGACATGACCCTCAATAACTGGGCCAGCCTGAGCAACACTCCGTGGACCCTCTACAACCTCCTCTTCAACCATCCGATTCGCGAAACGATGGGGAGCGGGAACTTCGGTCGGTACGACAACCCGCAGCTTTTCGCCCTTGTGGATCAGCTGGCTGGCACCCCGCCTTGGGATGAGGCAGGGATGAAGGCCATCTGCTCCCAGATCCAGGAGATCATGCTCAACGAGCTGCCCATGATTCCGCTCTGGTACAATGGTCTATGGGCCCAGTACCGCGAGGATGTGTGGCAGAACTTCCCCGGTGCCACGGAGGGTCGGCCGCATTGGCTCCCCTCGACGTGGGCTGGCTACTGGCAGATGGGTGGGTTGCACATGTTGTGTGAACTGAAACCGGTTCCCTAGGACCGGTTGATCCGGGCCGCCCCTCCGGTCCTCCGCGAGGGGCGGCCTTTCTCTCCTCCGGCGCAAGGGAGGCGGCGTGAAGCGTTACCTGGGAAGGAAGCTCGCGATCTACGCGCTGACTTTCTTCTTGGCCGTCACGATCGACTGGATGATCCCGCGCTTCATGCCAGGGAACCCCGTTCAGACCATGCTTTCCCGCGTCAGCCTCAGGGCCGAGGCGGTGGATGCCCTGCGGGGATACTACACCCGGGCGTTCGGCCTGGACGTCCCAGTTTGGCAGCAGTACCTGAATTTCTGGCGGGCGGTGTTCCAGGGGGATTTGGGGGTGAGCATCTACCTCTTCCCCAAACGGGTGAGCAGTATCCTCATGGAAGCTGTACCTTACAGCATCGCCCTTCTCCTCCCCGCCATCCTCCTCAGCTGGCTCGCCGGCAACAAGTTCGGGGCGTTCGCCGCGCGCCGGAAATGGCTCGATAACACGCTGTTGCCCGTGGGTTACCTCCTCACGGCCACCCCCTACATGTGGCTGGGCGTCCTCCTGGCGTGGGCGTTCGGGATTGTTCTCGATGTGTTCCCCATTGCGGGTGCCTACAGCTTCCAGATGTCCCCTCACCTCTCGTGGGCGTTCATCAAGGATCTCCTCTGGCACTGGTTCTTACCGTTCGCATCGCTGTTCCTGGTCATGTTCGGTGGGTGGGCGATTGGGATGCGCAATATGATCATCTACGAGCTGGAGGCGGACTATTCCAAGTACCTGGAGAGCCTTGGCGCACCGGCGCGGTTGATCCGAAAGTACGCGTTCCGCAATGCCATGTTGCCCCAGATCACTGGGCTTGCGCTCCAGCTCGGCGTCATCGCGGTCGGAGCAATTGTGACAGAGATCGTGTTCTCCTATCCAGGGATCGGCCACCTCCTCATGCAAGCCATTCAGAACCAGGATTACTTTCTCATTCAGGGTTGCTTCCTGTTCATCATCATGGGGGTCCTCCTCGCCAACTTCGCTGTGGACATCCTGTACATCATTGTGGATCCCCGCACCCGACGGGGGATGGTGGGGGAGTCCTGATGGCGGGGCCGACCAAGGAGAAAGGACCAAAGAACGAGTTCCTCTATTTTGCCTTCCGAAACTGGAAGCTTCGCCTCGGCCTCTTTGTAACTGTATCGTTTCTCGTGGTTGCCCTCGTTGGCCCGTTCATCACGAAGTTCGACCCGTGGGGCTACGTAGGGCGACCGGCGGAGCCGCCCTCGGCTACCCATTGGTTTGGGACGACCTTCTTCGGCCAAGACGTGTTCAGCCAGTTCGTGCACGGCCTGGGGCCGCTGTTCCTCGTTGGTGCCCTCGGGGGCGCGCTCGCGACCCTGATCGGGACCGCGATCGGTTTCACTGCCGGCTACCGGGGGGGCGCGGTGGACGAGGTCCTCAACATGCTCACGAACGTGGTGCTCGTGATCCCCACGTTGGCCCTCCTCCTCCTCATCGCGGCCTACCTCAAGGTACGGAGCTTCCTCATGGAGGCCGTGTTCATCGGGTGTACGGCGTGGCCGTGGACCGCGCGTGCGGTGCGGGCCCAGACGCTCTCCCTGCGCACGCGCGAGTTCGTTGACCTGGCCCGGATCAGCGGGATGAAACCGGGCAAGATCGTTGTCACCGAGATCGCCCCCAACATGCTGTCCTACCTCGTGATGGTGTTCATCCTTCAATTTGGGGGAGCGATTCTCAACGCGGCGACCCTTGATTTCATCGGGCTTGGTCCTACTACTGGGATCTCCCTGGGCCTGATGATGAACTACGCCGTCATGTGGGGGGCCCTTCCGCTCAAGATATGGTGGTGGTTCATCCCGCCCGGGCTGGCCATCGCCCTCATCGTCGGCGCCCTGTATATCACCAACGTGGGCTTGGACGAGGTGTTCAACCCCAAGCTCAGGGAGAAGTGAGGGATGGCCCTCCAGGTTGAGGACCTGCGGGTCTACTACCAAACCCTGCGCGGGGACGTCAAGGCCCTGGACGGGGCCACGTTCGGGATCTCAGACCGCGAGATCATGGGCCTGGCTGGCGAGTCCGGCTGCGGGAAGTCCACCCTCGGGCGCAGCCTCATCCTCCTCCAAGCTCCGATGAAGTACGTGGAAGGGAAAGTCTGGCTCGATGACGAGCTGCTCCCCGTCCACGATGGGGAGTCCATGGTTCCCTTCCGGTTTAAGAAGGTCGCCATGATCCCCCAGTATGCCATGAACGCCCTCAACCCGACGCGCAAGGTGGGGCGGATGATCGGGGAAGTCCTGCAGTCGCGGGGGGTGCGCCCGCGGTCGGTCCAGGCCGAGATCCGCAGGAGACTTGATCTGGTCGAGCTCTCCCCTGAGGTCCTCGCCATGTACCCGATCGAACTCTCGGGGGGGATGAAGCAGCGGTTGGTCATCGTGATCTCGACCCTCCTCAATCCGTCCCTCCTCGTTGCAGATGAGGTCACGTCCGCGCTCGACGTATCCACGCAGCGGGCGGTGGGCCGGATGCTCGTGGAGTTCCGGGATCGCGGGTTCGTGCGCAGCATGATCGTGATCACCCATGACCTGTCGGTCCTGTACCAAGTCGCCGATACGATTCTCATCATGTACGCTGGGAAACTGGCGGAGAAGGCCGCCACCGAGACCATCATCCGCTCCCCTCTCCATCCGTACACGCAGCTCCTCATCTCCTCCCTCCCCGAGGCGGGGGGGCGGTTTCCGGAACGCAAGCTCGCCGGCATTCCCGGCAGTCCCCCCCCGCTCCTCGACCCTCCTGCGGGGTGCCGGTTCCGGGAGCGGTGCCCGGTGGCGTTTGCCCGGTGCCAGGAGGAGCCCCCGTTCGTGGAGGTCGAACCTGGCCACCGGGTCGCTTGTTGGCGGGTTGGGACACGTCATGCTTGAACTGGAGAGGGTGAGCAAGACGTACCGGGTGGGGACGTTTGGGGGCAAGGCCCTCCGCGCTGTGGACGAGGTCAGCTTCAGCGTGGATCGCGGGGAAGTGGTGGCCCTCATCGGGGAGAGCGGCTCCGGGAAGACGACGATCGGGAAGATGGTCCTTCGGCTCATCCCCGTGACTTCGGGGAGGATCCTCTACAATGGGGATGACGTCGCTACGTTCAAGGGAGCAGCGCTTAAGGATTACCACCGGCGGGTCCAGGGGGTGTTCCAGGATCCGTTCAGTTCATACAACCCGATCTTCAAGGCTGATCGTGTGTTCCGAATTGTGCACCAGGAGTTCTTCCCCACCCTAGGGGCCAAGGAGTGGAAGGAGAAGCTTGACCGTTCCTTGAGCGCGGTGGGACTGGCGCCGCGCGAGGTGCTGAACAAGTACGCCCATCAGCTGAGCGGGGGGCAGCTGCAGCGTCTCCTCATTGCCCGGGCGCTGCTCCTCGAGATTGAGTTCCTCGTCGCCGATGAGGTGATCAGCATGCTCGACGCCTCAACGCGCGTGGATGTGCTCAACTTGCTCGCCGGCCTCCGCGAGGAACGGGCCCTCTCGACCCTGTTCATCACCCATGACCTGTCCCTCGGCTACTATATCAGCGACCAGGCAGTGATCCTCTATCGGGGCACCGTGGTGGAGCGCGGGGGGATTGAGGACCTGTACGCCCGACCCATCCACCCCTACACGCAGATGCTCATGGCTTCCGTCCCGCGCCTCGATCGGAAATGGGAGGAGGCCCCGCTTGGGCTCAAAAGCCAACAGGTCGGGCTCGGCACGGGGTGCGTGTACTACGAACGGTGTCCGTTCCCCTACCGCGATGAGCGGTGCCGCACGGTCAAGCCCTTGCTCGCGGAACGGGAACGGGGGCACTTCGTCGCCTGTCATCCTCGCCCTGAGGCCCCTTCGCCCGACGGACGTCCCGCCCTGCCGGATCGGTGAGCCTGCTGTATGCGTCCGTTGGGGGACCGCGCCCATGTCTCGGTCGTCTACCTCTTCTACTACATGGCCCTCGGCGCGTTCCTCCCATTCATCAACCTCCACTACCGCCGGCTTGGCGTGAGCGCGCTTGAGATTGGGTTCTTATCGGCGCTTCTGGTCCCAGTCTCCGCCATCGGATCTCTGCTGTGGAGTGGGATCGCGGATGCGCTGGGCAGACACAGGTTGATCCTGGTCTCCTCCATGGCCCTCTCCATCGGCGCTGTCTTCGTGCTCTCCCAGGTGAGGGACTTCCCGATGATCGTGCTCTGGGCTGCGCTGCAGGCCTTCGTGAGCAGCCCGATCGGTCCCCTGGTGGACAGTGCGGCGGTGCGGGTGGCGGGGAGGAGCGGGAGCTCGTTCGGGGTCTTCCGGATGTGGGGGACGATCGGGTGGGCGATCGCAACGCTCGTCGTCGGCACGTTGGTCGAACAATTCAGCCTGGGGTGGGCCTTCTACGGGTACATGGCGTTCATGGGGCTCACGCTCGTGGTCGCATGGGCGGGGGGAGCGGCCCGTCCCCAGAGGAGGGGGGCGGAGCTTTGGGAAGAGATGAGGTCCGTTCTGCACCACAGGTCGTTCCTTGTCTTCCTGGGGAGTGTATTCTTCCTCGGCATGACGTTGGGAGGGGAGAGCAACTTCCTCAGCCTGTTCCTGGACAGCATTGGGTCTTCTGAAACCATGATCGGGCTTGCGTGGACCGTGGGGGCCCTGAGCGAGATCCCGGTCCTGTGGTGGGCAGATCGTCTCACGAAGAGGTGGGGTTCCCAGGGCCTCGTGAAGTTCGCGTTCCTCACGTTTGGAGCGCGGTGGATTCTCCTCTCGTTTGTGTCCCATCCCGGATGGGCCCTCTCCCTTCAGGCGCTCCGTGGGGTCTCGTTCGGGGCGTTCCTCGTGGGCGGGGTGGGGTACACGGTGGAGGTCACCCCAGCTGGGTTGTCGACTGTTGCCCTCGCCATCTTCAACCTAACGGCGTTCACCGTCTCCTCCATCGCGGGGTCCCTCCTCGGCGGGTACGTATTCGATCGGTTCGGGGGGGCCGGGCTGTTCCGGGTCCTCGGAACCGCCGCGTGGATTGGACTACTGACCCTGGTCGCCTTAGGGGAACGATCCCCCAGTTGCGGTCACGAGCGCTGACGGTTCACGCCCCATCTCGCTTCACGAAGTCGAGGATCTCCGCGAGGTGGGCGAACGCCAGCCCGATCACGGTGTCTGCCGCCCCGTAGTAGATGGCGAGGCGCCCCGTGGGTCCCTCATGGAGTAGGCCGCAGGGGAAAACGACGTTCGGCGTGTCGCCGCTGCGCTCGTAGTCCTCGCGGGGGGTGAGGAGCGTGGAGCGCGTGCGGGAGAGGACCTTCCACGGTTCGTCCCGGTCGAGGAGAGCTGCCCCCATGCTGTACACAAACCCGTTGCACTGGGTGATGACCCCGTGGTAGAGGAGGAGCCACCCCTCGTCCGTCTCCAGCGGGGCCGGCCCCGGGCCGACCTTCGTGCTCTGCCAACCCGGTGCGGGCGCCATGACGAATCGGTGACGTCCCCAATGGACGAGATCGGGGCTCTCGCTGTAGAAGATGTCTCCGAACGGGGTGTGCCCACGGTCGCTCGGGCGGCTCAGCATCGCGTAGCTCCCGCGGATCTTCCGGGGGAAGAGGACACCGTTGCGGTTGTAGGGGAGGAATGCGTTTTCCCTTTGATGAAACCGTGCGAAATCGAACGTGTACCCCACGCCGATCGTAGGGCCGTGATAGCCGTTGCACCAGGTGATGTGGTAGCGGTCGTCCATCCACACCACCCGCGGATCGTAGCGGTACTCCAATCGCGCGATCTCCTCATCCTCGCAGATCCACGTGATCGGTTGGGGATCGAGGGTCCACCGGACCCCGTCGGGGCTGAACCCGCGGTGAAGGTTCATCATCCACGCCGAGTTGTCGCAACGGAAGACCCCCGCGAACCCGTCGCCGAAGGGTGCCACCGCGCTGTTGAACACGCTCCTCGTCCCGGGGACGGCACTGCAGGTGAGGATCGGGTTCCTCGCTGATCTCCACACCAACTCAGTTGAACCTTTTGGCCGCTCTTCCCACGGGATGTTCCCCATCACGGGCTCCGCCACGCCGTACCTCCTTTCCTGATGATCTTACTCCACGGGGTAGAGCGGGGGTCACAGCGGAAGCCTGCGCCGGTCACCGGACGGGAATCGGGCGTGCGCCTAGATCCGGGCCCGGCGGAGGCGGACGGAGTTCGTCACCACGGAGACCGAAGAGGTCGCCATCGCGGCCTCCGCTAGGATGGGGTGCATCCAGCCGATCAGCGCCAGCGGGATCATCACCACGTTGTAGGCAAACGCCCAGGCCAGGTTCTGGCGGATCACGCGGAACGTGGCACGGGAGAGGCGGATCGCCTGGACGACAGAGGTCAGTTCGCCGCGCACGAGAGTCACGTCGCTCGCCTCGATGGCGATGTCGGTGCCGGTGCCGATGGCGATCCCCACATCGGCCTGGGCGAGGGCGGGGGCATCGTTGATCCCGTCGCCGACGAACGCCACCGGGCCGAACGCCTCCTGGAGCCGACGCACCTCGCCCGCCTTGCCGTCGGGCAGGACCTCTGCCCGCACCTCCGCGATCCCTACCTCGCGCGCGATCGCTGCGGCGGTGCGGCGGTTGTCTCCGGTCACGATCACCGTGTGGAGGCCCATCCGGCGCAGCTCTTCGATGGCACGCGAAGCGTCCTCTTTCGGCGTGTCCGCCACGGCGATTGCGCCGAGGGGGCGCCCGCCCGCTGCCACCAGGACCACCGTCTTCGTTTCCTCCTCCAACCGACGCAGCGCCGCGGCGAGGGGAGACGGATCCACGCCCCGCTCCGCGAGGAGGTACCGCGATCCCACGATCACCTCCTGCCCATCCACCTGGGCGATCACGCCCTTCCCCCGCACAGCTTGAAACTGCCGTGCCTTGGGGATCGTCATTTCTTCGGCGTCGGCCCGCCGCACGATCGCCTTCCCCAGCGGGTGCTCGCTCCCCTGCTCGGCCGCGGCCGCCATCCACAGGAGGTCCGCCGTCGCCACACCAGCGGCGGGGACAAGATCCGTCACCGCGGGCTGGCCGTTCGTGATCGTCCCTGTCTTGTCGAACGCCACCACGCGCACGGCGCGGAGGGCCTGGAGGGCTCCCCCGGAGCGGATGAGGATCCCCCGCTCGGCGCCCATCCCGCTTCCCACCATTAGCGCGGTGGGGGTGGCGAGGCCGAGGGCGCACGGGCAGGCGACGACGAGCACGGCCACCGCCGACAGGAGGGCGAGCGGGATGGACCCAAGGTCGGGGTTCACCCACGGCAGGAAGGACCCGGCCGCCACGAGGGGCTGCATCACCCCCGGGGCGACGATCCACAGGAGAACAGTGAGAAGGGCAATCGCGAGGATCAGGGGGACGAACACGGCGGTCACCCGATCGGCGAGCTCCTGGATGGGGACCTTCGAGGCCTGGGCCTCCTCCACGAGCCGGATCACCTGGGAGAGGAACGTCTCCCTCCCCACCCGCGTCGCCCGGATCGTGAGGAGGCCCTCCTGGTTCACCGTGGCCCCGATGACCTCCTGCCCAGGCCTTTTCTCCACGGGCATGGACTCGCCGGTGGCCATGGATTCGTCCACTGCGCTCTCGCCCTCGATCACGATCCCGTCGGTGGGGATCTTCTCCCCGGGACGGACGACGATTACGTCCCCGACCTGGACGGCTTCGATCGGCACCTCGACCTCCGTTCCCTCGCGGAGGACGCGGGCCGTGTTCGCCCCGAGCTCCACCAGCCTCCGGATCGCCTGGGAGGCGCGGCCCTTGGCCGTCTCCTCCACGTGGCGGCCGGTGAGGTGGAACGCCATGATCATCGCCGCTACGCCGGCGTAGTTGGCGAGCGGGGTGAAGAACGACGCTGGACCGGTGAGGAACGAGACGGTCGTGCCGAGGGCGATCAGGGTATCCATGTTCGCGGAGCGGTGCCGCACCGCGGCGAGGGCCGAGCGCCAGGTGCGGTGGCCCACCGCCAAGGCGGGCAGCGCGAGGAGGATCATCCCCGCGTTGAAGGCGGCCGGGGTGGGCCACATCACGCCCCAGAACATGTCGGGGATCATCCACAGGATGATGGGGACGGTAAGGGCCCACGCGAGGCGCATTCGGAAGCGGCTTTCTCTCATCCTCCGCTCCGCTTCATCTGGCGGGGCCACTGCATCCGCTGGATGGGCCTCGTATCCCGCCTCAGCCACGGCGGAGATGAGGTCGCTGGGCGCGGCGAGTCCGGGGACGAACGCCACGGTGGCTCGCCCCGTGGCCAGGTTCACGGTCGCGGCGACGACCCCCGCGACCCCGGCCAAGGCTGCCTCCACGTGGGCGGCACACGAGGCGCAGGTCATCCCGCCGATGGCGAGGGTGAGCGTCTCCACCAGCACATCGTAACCAGCGTCCCGCACCGCCCGGACGAGGGAGGGAAGGGGCACATCCTCCCCGAGGTCCACCGTGGCCCGCTCCGTGGCCAGGTTCACCTCAGCGGAGGCGACGCCGGGGACGCGCGCGAGGGCCCGCTCCACGTGGGCCGCGCACGAGGCGCAGGTCATCCCCCGGATAGGGAGGGAGAGGCGAGGGTGGGGCATCGTCGTCCTCCTCGAGTCGTTCTTCTTCCACACCATGGTCGGGTCTAGCTTGGGCCGCACTGCCCTCACCACGAGGGGGCGACCGCCGGGCCGTGCTCCTCCCGGGCCGGATGTTACCTCCTTCCTCCATGAGGATCGGCCGTGGATCCCCCGTGGAAGGCCCATGGAGGGGGCCGTCCTGCTGGGCGCGTTGGAACGGGGGCGCGCGCTATCGTAGGATGGATGACCGTGGCCGATGCGGCCGCGGAAAGGGGGAAGATCATGCCTGAATTTGGATCGCCGTTCTCGGGGTTAGCGAGTACAAGGAAGCTGACGCAGGCGGAGCTCGTCCGTGCGATCCGGTTCATGATCGCGGCGGAGTACGAGGCGATCCAGCTGTACACGCAGCTCGCCGAGTCCACTGACCATGCGCTTGCGATCGCGGTGCTGAGGGACATCGCTGATGAGGAGCGCGTCCATGCGGGCGAGTTCCTGCGGCTCCTGCGGGAGCTGGCCCCCGACGAGGAGGAGTTCTACGCCGCGGGAGAAAGGGAAGTGGAAGAGGAGATGAAGCGCTCGTAGGCCACGGGTCAGGGCACCGGGTACCAGGCCACGCCCCAACTGCCAGGGCCGACGTGCGCCCCCACCACCGGGCTCATGGTCCACCGCAGGATCTCCTCCGGGGAGAACTCCCGCTCAAGCCGCTCCCGGACCTCCTCCGCCCACCCTGGGTTGTCCGCGTCATCGACGACAAACCGCACCCCGCTCGCCCTTGTTTCGTCGAGGTGGCGGCGGGCCTCCTCCACGATGAACTCCAGGCCTTGGGCCGCGGTGCGGACCCGGGTCACGGGGATCGTCTCCCCTTCTTCAGAGTAGGTGAGGACCGGCTTCACCCGAAGGATCGAGCCCAGCCAGGCCTGGGCGTGGTGGATCCGGCCGCCGCGGGCCAGGTACTTGAGCGTGTCGAGGATCACGAAGCACCTGCTCCGGGCCCGGACCTCCTCCCACCGCCCGAGGAGTTCCTCCCGGGAGAGGCCCGTTTGGGCCAGGCGGGCCATCTCCAGGGCCGAAAGGCCGTGCCCGGATGCTCCAGTCCGGGAATCGATGATGTCCACGGCGAGCTCGGGGAGCCTCGTCCGGAGCTCCTCCTTCACCCCCGTGGCCACGGCATAGGCCTTGGAGTAGCGGGAGGAGAGGCATATGTAGATGAGGGCCGGGGACTCCGCGGCCGCCCGCTCAAACGCTGCGAGGAAGTCCTCCCGGGTGGGCTGGGAGGTGGTGGGAAAACCGGTTGACGCCCGCATCCAGCGGTAGAGGTCCACCCTGTCCATCTCGAGCTCATTCCACGTCTTCCCGGCATAGGTGACGTAGTAGGGGACGAGGCCGATCCCAAACCGCTCGGCCACCTCCGCGGGAACACCGCTCACGCTTCCCGTAAGCACCTTGACCTTGGCCATTTATTTCCTCCCATCCATCAGACGTTGGTAGGCCGCGGCGAGCAGCCTCCGGATGTTCTGGTGATGGGCTGCGAGCATCAGAGTCGGGGCCGCAACAGCGAACAGGAGGGCCGGGCCTCCTTTTAGCGCTTCCAAGATGAGGAACGCTGCCGAGAACGCCCCCGCCCCCCAGGGGACCTTCAGCGGGGCGGCGGGGGTGAGGGCGAGGAGGATGAAGGCCCCGGCGAACACGGAGAAGGCGATGGCGAAGGCTGGGGGATCCAGGGCCAGCGCAGCCCCGAGCGTCGTCGCCACTCCCTTTCCACCCCGGAAGTGGAAGAAGGGGGGCCAATTGTGGCCCGCCACGGCCGCGGCGGCCGCCGCCGCGGCCCACCACGGCCCTACCCCAAGTGCCCTGGCAATTAACACCGGCAACATCCCCTTCACCGCATCCCAAAGGCCGACGAGGATTCCCCAGCCCCGGCCGAGCTTCCGGTACACGTTCGCCGCCCCCGGGTTCCCCGTTCCCACCGTGCGCGGGTCCACACCCCGAAGCTTCCCCACGATGAAAGCCCCCGGGATCGAGCCCACGAGGTACCCGAGCACCACTGCCCCCACCCCCAAACCTGTTTCCATCTCTCCCTCCTCACTCTAGGGCAACGATGTAGTGATGGTAGGGCTGCCCACCGTAGTAGATCTGGACCTCGAGGTTCGGGAACTGGCCCCGGATCGCATCGGCAAGCCCCATCGCCTGGGCGTTCGTGACCTCCCGCCCGTAGAGCAGGGTGAGGAGGGACTCCTGCCCAACCACCCGGGGCAAGGAACGGAGGAGCGCCTCCTCCGGGGTTGTTCCGGTGGACGTGGGGGAAGAGTCCCAGATAGCGAGACACTCCCCGGCCTCGACCGGGAGCCCGTTGACGTTGGTGCGGCGGATGGCGTAGGTCACCTCCCCGGTCCTCACCCGCCTCATCGCTCCCTCCATCTTCGCCACAGTGGAGGCTAGGTCCCCCTCGGCGGCGAGGAGCGCGACCAGCCCTTGGGGGATCGTCGTGGTGGGAACCACCCGCACCTCCTTCTCCGAGAGCTTGGCCGCATGTTGGGCCACCAGGATGACGTTCTCGTCATTGGGCAGGATCACCACCTGGGCCTGGGGGACCCGTCCGATCGCTTCCAACAGCTCCCCCACCGCGGGGTTCATCTTGTCCGCCACGATGACCTCCGTGGCCCCTAACCCCCGGGCGATCTCCGCCAGCCCCTCCCCATTGACCACTGGGATCAGGGCCACCGGGCCCGTGACCTCGCCCTTGGTTCCGAACACGAAATCGTGGTACTGGCGGTGGATATCGTCCAATTTCACCCGGCCCACCTCCCCGTAGGCGGCGCCGATCCCCAGGGCGCTGTCCGGATCGTTGGTGTGGACGTGAACGTGGGCCATGGTCGGCCCTCCAACCACCACCACTGACGCCGTCTCCCGGCTCAAGCGCTCCCGGATCTCCCCCAGGGGGAGGTCCTCCCCCTTGAGGATGAACTGGAGGCAGAACCGGGTGGAGGGAGTATCGCGAAGGGCGGGGGCATCCGGGGCGGGTTCCCGGCGGGCCGCGGTGTACGCCTCCATCCTCTTGCGGTTCTCCTCCAACAGGGCTTGCAGGGACTCCGCCATCTCGGTCTCCCCCACCACCTGCTCCACGAACCCCCGGAGCACGAACAGGTACCCCAGTCCCCCGGAGTCGACCACCCCCGCCTCGGCGAGCTCGGGCAGCATCTCCCGGGTTTGGGCGAGGGCCTCATTGGCCCGGGAGAGGAGGGCGAGGGCCGCCGCGGGGAGGGGCTTACCCTTCAGGCGTTTCGCCTCCTCCGCCACGGCGCGCATCAGGGTGAGAATCGTCCCCTCTTTCGGCTCGGCCACCGCTCGGTACGCCTCGTCGGTCGCGCGGGCGAGCGCCTCCGCCCACGTCTGCCAGCTGGCGCGGTGGGAGTCAACCGCCTGGCTCAGCCCGACCAGGTATTGGGCGAGGATCACCCCGGAGTTGCCCCGCGCCCCAAGGAGCGCCCGCGACGCCATCACCTCCAGGGTCTTCCCGAGGGAAGCGTCCCCCAGTTCCCGCAGCCCCTCCACCGCCGACTGCACGGTGAGCACCATGTTCGTCCCCGTATCCCCATCGGGAACAGGGAACACGTTGAGGGCATTGATCAGCTCCTCATGCTCCGCGAGGTGCCGAATGGCTCGTTCCATCGCCTCGCGGACGCACGGCCCGCTGATCGTTGCCAGCCTGGCCTCCCCCCTAACCCCGCGTGGACGGCTCATGGTTCTCACCTCGCGCGTGTTCGCTGAAGTGGGGTTGCCCCGCGGGGGAGAGTGTAGCCGGTGAGCGGCGGGGTGGCTTGGCGGATCGTGGGCCTCGGTTGACGCAAGCTTCTGACATCATCCACCCCCGCTCGCCCCGGCCCCGCGGCGCAGGGGGGTGGGACGCACGTCCTGGCACATGGGCGGAAACAGTGTACACTTCCGCCATCGTTGGTTCGAGGAGTTCTCTATCGGCCCACGGTAAGGAGGCGACATGACCTACGAGCGGCGCAAGATGTACAACGTGAGCCATTTGGGGCTCACCTGTGCGGACTGCGGTGCGAAGATCGAGGAGCTCCCCTTCGAGCCCAAGACCGATCGCCCGGTTTACTGCCAGAAGTGTGCTCGCAATCGTCGACGCGATAATCCGCGCGCCCTGCGGTAAGCTGTTCATCACGGGGGCGGCCAGGCGGCCGCCCCCTTTCTCTCTCCTCGTACGACCGAGGATCACGGCGAGGCCCCTACTCCGCGCGGCGGAGCTCGGCCAGCCTCTCCTCCACTGCCTTCGCCTCCGCCCGGAGGTCAGCGAGGTAGGCCTCGAGCTGGGCGACCTTCTCCTCGCGGCTCACAAACCGGCGACGGAACCCGATGCTGGGGTCGCAACATCCGGTCCCATGATGGGGAGTCGGCATCGGTTCGCAGCACCCGCGCATCGGGTGGGGCATGGGCTCGCAGCAGGCATGGCTGAACGCCTGCATCCTATCGTGGGGATGCGGTTCACACATCGTTCTCACCTCCTTCCCGTTGGGTCAGGGCCGCATAGTCATCCAGGAAACGATTGAGCTGATCGCGGGTGCGGCGGATGTGGACGGACCAGGAGCGGAGGTAGTCCCAGCCCTGATCGGTGATCGCGTACACCCGTCGGGCGGGCCCGCTGCCGCCTGTATCCCACGACGAGCGAACCAGGCCCTCATCCTCGAACCCGCGCAGGGTCCGGTAGAGGTGCCCCGGATCGGTTCCGGGGGCGTCCTCGGCCATCCGTTCCAGGAGCTCGTACCCGTGGGCAGGGCCGCGCGCGAGCTGGAGGAGGAGCCAGCAGTGGGTGAACCCGCGCACCCGCGCTCCGCCGGGAGGACAGCACTCGTACCCGTCGCGGGACCCACTGCAGCAGCCCGGTTGAATGTCCTCCGCTTCTAGATGACTCATGCATATAGATGCTACGTAGACGGCGCGCGGTGTCAAGGGCCTAACCAGCCAACTGCCTCGGATCTAGCCCTCAAACTCCACCACCCACAGCTCGTCTTCGTCGAGGAGGTAGTACTCGGCGCGCTTCCCGTGCAGGGCGAGGAGGGCGTAGTCAGGGTCGGACGGCCCCTCCCAGTACTCGCCCCACTCCTCGTCCCACAGCTCTTTCTTGAGATCCGGGTCATCCACGATCTCGGCCTCGCCGAAGATCTGGGCATGAGCTCCCCCTTCCAGGTTGAGGAAGCACGCCGTCGCCCGCGGGTTGCGCTCGATCTCCTCCACCTTGTGCGACGACTTGCTCGTGGCGAACCAGACGTTCCCGTCCTCGTCGTAGGCGATGACCGTCATCGGCCGCATGCGCGGATAGCCCTCGGCATTCGTGATGAGGAGGCCGATCTCGCTCTCCTCGACGATCTCCCAAAGCTTGCCCTCCGCTTCTTCGTCCATGGACCCTCCTTCGGGATCAGACCGGGGAGGATACCCGGGACCGCCGCCCCTGCCCACACGGCCTCCCCGCCCGGGGGCTCGTCCCGGTAGCGAGGACCACCGTGGCCCTCACCGCTACGCCACGGGGACCGACGAGCCCGGCTCAGATTGTGGACCGGGGACCACGGGCTACAAAGCTCGTGCCATCCGGCAGTCGGAGGGCCACCGTCGGGACTCCTTCCAGGCCGGCCCAGGCCTGGACCTTGTCCACGAGCGACGGCCGCGTGGTGAAGATGAGGAACGCTGGTGATCCGAGGGCGGCCCGCAGCCCAGGGGTGAACCCTCCTCCGGAGAGCTCGAGGGGACCGACCTCGTCCACCACGATCACCGCGGCCTCCCGCGCCGCACGTTCGAGCGCGGCGTTGGCGAAGGCGAGTCCCTCCGGGGAGAAGGTGAACCGGCGGAACGGGAGCCCTGGGGCCGGGCGCGAGCACAGGGGACGTTCCTCTCCCGTAGCGAGGTCGCGCACCCGGTACCCGACCGTCTCCCCGTCGGCGAGGACCCGCGGCGAGGCGACGCCAGCCGCGCGCAGGCCGTGGCGTCGGAGGTCCTCGGTCAGCGACAGGATTGCCGCTGTCTTACCGGTGCTGATCTCGCCCGTGACGAGAAGGGCCCGCTCGCCCCTCTGGCGGGCGGAGAGGACAGCCCCGAGGAGGTCCCCGCTCAAGGTCCTCGCCCCGTAAGCCGCGCCTGGGCAGCGGCGAGCCGGCCGTGGTGGAACGCCACCACCTCCGCGAGGATCGAGAGCGCGACGAGGCCCGGGGACCGACCGCCCACCGGGAGTCCGACCGGGCAGTGCAGGCCGGCGATCCGCTGGGGTGGGATCCCGTCCCGTTCGAGCTGGGCCCGGATCTCGGCCGACTTCGCCTGCGACCCGAGCATCCCCACGTAGGCTGGGCCCGGGTCCTGGCGGAGGACCTGTCGGGCGACGTCGAGGTCGGTGGCATGGGAATCAGTGCAGATGACGACGTAGCTCGGGGGAGGGAGCGCGGGGATCCCCTTGAACCCCGGCACCGGGCGCACCGAGGCGAACTCTGTACTCTCCTCGCCGCGCCCCGCGTACACGGTCACCGGGAAGGCGGCCACCTCCTGGGCGAGCCGGGCGAGGGCCCGGCCGACGTGGCCGGCGCCGAAGATGGCGAGCTCGGGCTCGGGGGAGAGGGCCTCGTAGAACAGGGTCGCCTTCCCCCGCCCGCACTTGAGCCCACGGTCGGTCAGGTCGAGGGTCTCGAGCTCAGTGCCGCCCGTCAGGAGGAGGTCCTGGGCCCGTTCGATCGCGTGCGCCTCAAGCGACCCGCCGCCGATCGTCCCTTCGCTCCTCCCATCGGCGAACACGAGCATCCGCGCCCCCGGCGCGCGGGGTGCCGGCCCCTCCACGCCGACGAGCGTCACTAGGACGGCTCGCTCCCCGCGGGAGACGGCATCGGCAGCCCGGGCGAGGATCCGGCTCTCCACGCTACCCTTGCGCCACAGCGCGGTTGAACTCCACAATCAGCTCGTCGATCGCATTCGCCTGGCGGTGGATGCGATCCCAGTACTCCGGCCAGTCGTACCACTGGGCGTTGAGCTCCTCGACCGACTTCCCCATCTGCTCGACCCACGTGAAGTACTTTTGGTTGTGGATCCGCTTCCGCTCGGTGTAGGTGAGCTCGAGCAGGTGGTCGGTCGTCGCCCCGAGGAGCCATCGCCCGTGGTCCACGGCAGCGTGGAGCGCCGTGTACGGCCCCCGCTCTTCGCGCAGCTCCCCGATCCGGCTCCGGTAGAGCTCCATCGAGTCGGTGAGCACGGTGAGGACGACATCGCGCTCCGTGAGCTCGTAGTGGTGGGCGAACTTCACCGCCAGGAGGAGGTTCGCCGCGCCGGAGATCCCTACGAGGTCGAGCTGATCCACGAGCGATGCCGGGACGCCCTGGCGGAGGAGGTGGTTCCTGCCCGCGGGCTCGTTGAAAAGCCGGATCAGGGAAAGCGGCCCCTCGTCATCGAGAGCGATGACGAGATCCGTGTTCCGCACGTTGTGGATCCACGGGACGTGCTTGTCCCCGATCCCTTCAATGCGGTGGCTCCCGAACCCGGCCTGGAGGAGGGTTGGGCACTGGAGGGACTCCCCGACGGCGATCTTGCTTTGGGGATGGGCCTCCTTGAGGTAGTCCCCGCTCGCCAAGGTGCCCGCCGAGCCTGAGGTGAGGACCACGCCCGCGTACCGCTCGCCCGCCCTGAGCTCGGAGGCGAGGACCTCTTCCATCGCCGGGCCGGTGACGGTGTAGTGCCAGAGGTGGTTACCGAACTCCTCGAACTGGTTGAAGATCATGACGTCGTCCCGCGTCGCCTGGAGCTCCTTGCACTTCTGGAAGATCTCCCACACGTTGGATTCGCTCCCCGGGGTGGCGATGACCTCGCCCGCGATCTGGCGTAGCCATTCGAACCGCTCCCGGCTCATCCCCTCGGGGAGGATGGCGATCGACTCGCACCCGAGGAGGGCGGAGTTGTACGCCCCTCCCCGGCAGAAGTTCCCGGTGGACGGCCACGCCGCCTTGTGGACCGTGGGGTCGAACTGCCCGGTCACGAGGCGCGGCACGAGGCACCCGAAGGTGGCCCCCACCTTGTGAGATCCGGTGGGGAACCACTGCCCGACGAGGGCGATCACCCGCGCTCGGACCCCAGTGAGCGCGGGCGGGAACTCGATGTGGTTCACGCCGCCGAACCCGCCGCCCTGCTTGACGGGCTCGTTCTTCCACGTGATGCGGAACAGGTTGCGGGGGTGGACATCCCACAGTCCAATCCCCTTGAGCTCGGCGCGGATCTCCGGACGAACCTTCGCCGGGTCGCGCATCTCCGCGAACGTGGGGACGACGATGCCCCGCTCCCGTGCCCGCTTCGCCGCCCGCATGCGCCCTTTTTCGCGCTTGGAAAGATCGATCATGCTCCTCCTCTTGTTGACCGGTGCTGGTGATAATGCTAGCATACTGTCTGACAGGTTGACAAGCATGGAGTTCCGCAAGGTCCGCTCGACGAAGGCCTCGACGGAGGTGGCCGAACAGATCCTAGAGGCCATCCGCCGCGGCGCGTTCGCCCCGGAGGCCCGACTCCCCTCGGAGGCCGAGCTCGCCCAGATGATGGGGGTGAGCCGTCCCACCGTCCGCGAGGCCCTGTCCGGCCTCGCCGCGGTGGGGCTCATCGAGCCCCGCGTCGGGATCGGGAACTTCGTGTGCCAGCCCGCGGAGCCGCTTGCCCGCCAGGCGTTGCTCCTTCTGGAGAGCGAGGCAAGCTGCCTGGAGATCATGGAGGCGCGGACGGTGTTAGAACCGCCGCTGGCGGAGCTCGCAGCGCGGAAGAGGACGGAGGCTCAGGCGGAGCGGCTGGAGGCGATCGGCGCCGAGCTGAGTTCGCTCGCTGATCCGACGGCCTTCGATGCCTATTTCACCGCCGACAAGGGGTTCCACCTCGCCCTGGTGGAGGCGACCGGGAACAGCCTCCTCAGTGCGGTGCTCGTCCCCCTCATCAACACGATGGACGAACGGCTGTACCGGGAGTTCACCCGGGAGTACTACCTGAAGGATGCGGAGGCCATCGGTGAGGTGGCTGATCTACACCGAAGTGTGGCGGCGGCGGTGCGCTCCCGCCGTCCGGCCCAGGCCCGCTCGGCGATGCGTGCGCACTGGATGCGGATGTGGCGTCTCGTCCCAAGCGACGAGGCAACTGGCTAGAACCCACGAAGGAGTGTGCTCAGGTGACGAAGAAGACGGTTGTGGTGGCCCTGGGGGGCAACGCGATCCTCCAGCCGGGGCAGAAGGGGACGTTCGAGGAGCAGTACGGCAACGTCCACCGCACGGTGGAGCAGCTGGCGGCGATGGTCCTGTCGGGCAATTGGCGCCTCGTGATCACCCACGGCAACGGTCCCCAGGTGGGGAACATCCTCCTCCAGCAGGATGCGGCGAAGGCGGTGGTCCCCCCGATGCCGATGGACGTGTGCGGGGCGGAGTCGCAGGGGTTCATCGGGTACATGATCCAGCAGGCGTTTCACAACGTGCTCGCCCACGCGGGGCGGGGCGACATCCCCGTGGCGACGGTCGTCACCCAGGTCCTGGTGGACAAGGCCGACCCCGCCTTCCAACATCCCACCAAGCCGGTGGGCCCGTTCTACTCTGCGGAGGAGGCGAAGCGCCTCCAGGCGGAGAAGGGCTGGCACGTCGTCGAGGACGCCGGCCGCGGCTGGCGTCGGGTCGTTCCCTCCCCTGATCCCAAGGCGATCGTGGAGCGGGATGCGATCCGGATCCTGGTGGAGAACCGAGCGATCGTCGTCGCCTCCGGCGGGGGGGGGATCCCGGTGATCAAGGAGGACGGGACCTACCGCGGCGTGGAGGCGGTGATCGACAAGGACCTCGCCGGGGAAAGGCTCGCCGAGGATGTGGGAGCGGCGGTGTTCCTCATCCTCACCGATGTGGACCGGGTGCGCCTGAACTACAAGAAGCCTGGGGAGAAGGTCCTCGACCGGATGACGGTCGCCGAGGCGAAGGGGTACGCGCAACAGGGGCACTTCGCCAAGGGCTCGATGGAGCCGAAGGTCAAGGCCTGTGTGCGGTTCGTGGAGGCCGGGGGAGAACGGGCCGTCATCGCCTCGCTCTCCCAGGCGGTGGAGGCCGTGGAGGGCCGCGCGGGGACGCAGGTGGTGCAGGGCTAGTGCCGCCCTTGCCCACCTAGCGGAGGAGAAGGAGGAACGATGAGGAGCGAGTTCCTCGCTCGGGCAGAGGCCTATCGTGAACAGATTGTCGGCCTGGCACGGCGCATCATCCAGACGCCGAGCCCGTCGGGCCGAGAGGGAGAGATCGTCCAGCTGATCGCGTCGGAGATGCAAGCCGCCGGGTTCGCCAAGGTGTGGACCGATCCGTTCGGGAACGTCATCGGCCAGGTCGGCGATGGCCCGGTGAAGATCGCGATCGATGCCCACATCGACACCGTCGAGCCGGGGAACCGTGACCTCTGGGAGCGGGATCCCTACAGTGGCAACACCGACGGCACCTGGCTCTATGGGCGCGGGGCGTCAGACCAGAAGGCCGCGATGGCGGCGATGATCTACGGGATGAAGATCATGAGAGAACTCGGGGCTCTCGATGACTTCAAGGTGTACATCGTGGGCTCGGTCCTCGAGGAGGACTGCGACGGCCTCTGCTGGCGGTACATCATCGAGGAGTCCGGGCTGCGCCCGGATTTCGTTCTCATCACCGAGCCGACAGAGATGAGGGTGAAGCGTGGACAGCGGGGACGGATCGAGGTGCGGCTCCGCGTCACCGGCCGCTCGGCACATGCCAGCTCCCCCAAGCTCGGGGACAATGCGGTCTACAAGATGGCACGCGTCGTGGCCGAGCTCGAACGCCTGAACGAGCGGCTCCCCGTGAAGCCGGTGCTCGGCAAGGGGACGATCGCCGTCACGGAGATTAGCTCCCAGTCGCCATCCCTGAACGCCGTCCCCGATGTGTGCGAGATCCACATCGATCGCCGCCTGACCGTTGGCGAGTCCAAGGACCAGGTGTTTCGCGAGGTGGAGGACGCCCTCCGGCAAGTGGGGATCGCGGGAACGGTGCGCGAGCTCGTGTTCGACGAGCCGAGTTATACCGGGCTGCGCTATCCCACCGAGAAGTACTTCCCGGTATGGCTCGAGGCGGAGGATGCCCTCATCACCCGCGCGGCGGCGGAGACCTACCGTCGCGCGTTTGGGCGGGACCCCCAGATCGCGCACTGGAACTTCAGCACTAACGGCACGGTTACCGCGGGCGTGTACAACATCCCCACGGTGGGATTCGGTCCAGGGGCGGAGGCGTTCGCCCACGCCCCGAACGAGAAAGTAAAGATCGAAGACCTTGTTTTCAGTGCAGCGTTTTACGCTGCGTTTCCGGCCACGCTCCTCGCCGAGCTGGCCCAGGATTTGCAAAGAAAAGGAGGGTAACCGTATGTCTAGTTTCTTCCGAGGGCGGCACTTCATCACGTGCCAGGACTACACCCGCGACGAGATCGACGTCTTTTTGGACGTGGCGCGGGAGCTGAAGCTGAAGTTCGCTCACGATGAGCCAACCCCATGGCTCCTTTACAAGACGGTGTTCATGATCTTCTACGACAGCTCCACCCGGACGCGGAATTCGATCGAGGCCGGGATCACTCAGCTCGGCGGACACGCGCACTTTCTCACCCCAGACAAGCTCCAGCTCTCCCATGGCGAGACCCCGGAAGACACGGCGGAGGTCCTGTCGCGTCTCGGGCACGCGATCGCGATCCGCGCCTGCGAGTACGGGAAGGGGAACGAGTACCTGCGGCGGACCGCTGCCCGGTCACGGGTCCCTGTCCTCAACCTGCAGGATGACGTGTACCACCCGATGCAGGTTCTCGCCGATCTGATGACGATCCGGGAGCGATTCGGGACGGATCTCCGCGGAGTGAAGGTCGGGATCAGTTGGGCCTACGCTGAATCGCACCTCAAGCCCCTGTCTGTTCCGCAATCGCAGATCCTCCTCTTCGCGCGGTACGGGATGGACATCACCCTTGCCTACCCGGAGAAGTTCGATCTCAGCCCGGAGATCATGGCCCAGGCCCAGGAGAACGCGGCCCACCACGGGGGCAAGATCACGGTGACCCACGACATGGACGAAGCGTTCGACAAGGCCGATGTCGTGATCCCGAAGAACTGGGGCGGCTTTTTCGCCGCCTCGACTCCGGAGGGGATCGGCGCCGAGACGAAGAAGCATCGGGACTGGATCTGCGACGAACGGCGGATGAAGCTGGCGCGGCGTCACGCGATCTACATGCATGCCCTTCCCGCTGACCGCGGCAAGGAGGTCACGGATGCGGTGATCGACGGGCCGCAGTCGGTGGTGTACGACGAGGCGGAGAACCGCCTCCACACGGCGAAGGCGGTCATGGCGCTCACGATGGGCGGGAGACCGTAGCAGTCCGATATTCTGATGCTCCGCCCACGACGGGAGGCGCCCGTTCGTTCGGCGGCATGTGTGCCAAGGAAACTGGGGCCCTGCTGGAGCAGGGCCCCATTCGGTCGCCCGCTAGCCCTCGTACAGGTGGTCGAGGAAGATGGGCAGGATCCGCTCGAATCGCTCCAGGAACTCAACGATCGTGTCCCGCGTCACCCCGCCCCGCAGGTAGAGGTCAGCCTCGAGCGCCACGTCACCGTCCGCATCGAGGTAGGCGCGCGAGCCCCGCCTGGCCTGGTTCCATGCGTTGACGACCTCGCACGGGGTCGCGCCGCCGGTGAGCCACCCCGCATAGAGCTGAAGGTACTGGTACCGGCCCGGGGCACCCTCCACCGGGTCGTCCACGAACAGCGCCATCGTGGCCACGTTGAGGTAGATCACCCAGGCCGGATCGCCGTAGTCGTCGGTCCTCCTGTCGAACGTGTAGCCAAGCTGGATGAGGATGTCCTCGATGTCGGCTGGGCCCAGGTCCTGCACCACGTTGCCCACGGTTGGTTCGCCGGGCGTCCCCAGCGCAACCCCAACCGCGTTCGTGAGGAGTTGCGCCGTCGCGTCGTTGTACTCGTAGAAGTCGAACCCGAGCATGACCACCGTCCCGCCCCCCGTCTCCCAGCGGAAGACGACCGGCGCCTCGTCCACCGGGTCCCAGGCGACCACCACCGCGTCCCTGGGCAGGTCCGCGAAGTCGGTGCTCCCGTCCGGGCCCTCGTAGCGCGCGGGGACGTCCCGCGCCAAGGGGTCGGTGGGAAGGGCAATCGCGATGTCATCGCCCGTGACGTTGTGGTCATCTGTTACGGTCCACAGCCCGGCCCCGCGCAGGATGTCCTCGGCCCCCCGGGCGTAGGTCAGGCCCACGATCCGGCCTCCTTGGGCGAGGAACCCGGTCAGGACGGCTGCCGTGGCGAGCCCCAGCTCCTCGAGGGTCCCCTCTTCGGCCTCCGATTGCTCGGGGATGAGGAGCACCGACCGGCCAGCGAGCAGGAGTTCGAGCTCCGCCGGATCGGTTGTGTTCGTCTCCGTCGGGCGGAACCCGAGGATGGCGACCACGTTGTCGTACTCGGGGGTGATCCGCGCGTAGGGGATCCAGGCCACCACATCCCCTGTCGCGACGGCGGTCGCCCCCAGGACCACGGTCAGAACGCCGACCCATGCCCCAACCCTCCGCACCACCTCACGCATCGTCATTGGATCCTCCTCGGTGCCCCGTACGAGGGGCAGCATACGGATCAGTATACGCGCCTTGCCCCTATAATCTCCTTCGTGGACCCGCTCGAACTCGCCGCCTCTCTTGCCTCTGCGGGGCCGATCTGCGATCGGTGCCTCGGGCGCCGCTTCGCCGGTCTGGGCTCCGGTGTTCCCAACGTGGAGCGGGGGAGGATCCTCCGCGCCGCGGCCGGCGGCGGGGCGGCGGTCCCCGAGGGACGGTGCTGGGTCTGCCAAGGCCTGTGGCCGACCCTCGCCGAGTGGGCCCGCGCGGCGGCTGAGCTCATTCGGGATCGGGAGTTCGCCACGTTCCTCTTCGGCGTGCGCCTCTCCCCCCGCCAGGAGGCGGTGGAGGAGTTCCTCGCTGAGCGGTTCCCCTCCCCGTGGGCCGAACCGTTCAGGCGCGATGTGAACCGGGAGCTGGGGAAGGCGTTTGAGCGGGAACTGGCGGGGCGGGCGGTGACGGTGGACTTCGTCCGGCCGGATGTCCAGTTCACGGTGGACCTCGACACGGGGGCGATCGCGGTCACCATTGCCCCGGCCTTCTTCTACGGCCGGTACCGGAAGCTTGCGCGGGGGATCCCCCAGACCCACTGGCCGTGCCGGAGCTGCCGCGGCCGGGGCTGCGCGAGCTGCGGGGGGACGGGAAAGCAGTACCCGACCTCGGTCGAGGAGCTCGTGCTCCCCGCGTTCCTCGCCGCGAGCGGCGGCACGGGAGGCCACCTCCACGGCGCCGGGCGGGAGGACATCGACGCGCGGATGCTTGGCCGGGGCCGGCCGTTCGTGATCGAGGTCAAGGAGCCCACGATCCGCACCCTCGACCTCGGGGCGATCGCCCGCGAGGTCAACGCCGCCGCTGCGGGGAAGGTGGAGGTCCTCGACCTCCGACCGGGCACGGCGGACCTCGTGGCCCAGGTGAAGGAGGAACGGGCCGACAAGAGGTACCGGGCGCGGATCGAGCTCGCCCGGCCCGTGGACGAGGAGGCGTTCCTGCGGGCCGTGGAGGCGCTCGTGGGGGAGATCGAACAGCGGACCCCGGAGCGGGTCCGCCATCGGCGGGCCGACCTCGTCCGCCGGCGGAGGGTCCTCGCGGCCACCGGCCGTCTCCTCTCCCCCCTGGAAGCGGAGGTCGAGATCCTCTGTCAGGGTGGGCTGTACGTGAAGGAACTCATCTCCGGGGACGGCGGGGCAACCCAGCCCAACCTCGCCTCCCTCCTCGGCGTCCCGGCGCGGGTTGCGGAACTGGACGTCGTGGACGTGCAGGATGGGCTCTGACTCCTTCCCCTCGCACGGGATGGGGGAGCGCCGGAGTTGTCCCGTTTTGGCTTCGTGCCTAGAATGGGCGGTGATGCGCAGGCTGTGCGTTGGGCTGCTTCTCCTGATCCCGATCCAGGCGGGGGCGGGGCTTCTCGGCCTCACGGCCCTCGACTGGTCGCGGGACGGCCAGTATGTGCTGTACGTGGATGAAGGGGAAGTATGGGTCGGGCTCGCTCCGGAGGGGCGGAACGCCCGTCCGCTGACCGAGGGAGCGGCCACCGACTGGGCGCGGTTCGGGCCCGGGGATTGGTTCGTGTACGTGTCGTTCAGCGAGCAAGGCTACGCCCTGTGGCAGACCACCCTCGCTGGGGAGCGGACCCTCCTCTTCTCCCAAGACCAACTCCGGCAGTCGGGGGCCCTCCCCGGGGTCGAGCTCATCGCGCGGCCCGCCGTGTCGCCGGATGGGACGAGCATCGCCTTCATCGCGTACGCTGATGGGCAGTGCGACTTGTACCTGTTCGATCTTCCCTCGGGGACGGTCCGCCGGCTCACGCGTACCCCTGGTCCGGTGGACACCCCGGACTTCTCCCCCGATGGCCAATCGCTCGTCTTCGTCGGCCTGTGGCAGGTCGGGGTGACGCTGAGTTGGGACCTGTACGTCCTCGATCTCGTGGAGGGCGACCGGATTGAGATGCTGACCGAGGACCCGTTCTTCGACTGGTGCCCCCGTTTCTCCCCGGATGGGGAGTGGATCGCCTTTGAGTCGAGCCTGCGTGGGCCATCCGACATCCACGTCATCCGCCGCGATGGGCGGGAGCGGACCGCGTTCACCTTCGACGAGTGGCGCGATGCGTTCCCGTGCTGGAGCCCCCAGGGGGATGAGATCGGGTACGGATCCCTGCGCAGCTACGGGTGGCTCATCCTCGCCAGCAAGACCTCCTGACGCGGATGTCCTGCGTCGTGGTGGTGGGGCGGTTCGACGGCGTCCATCGCGGCCACCAGTTCCTCCTCGCGGAGGCACGCCAACGCGCCGCCGGGCTCCCCGTGGTCGCCTACACGTTCCCTCCCCGGGGGCCCTCCCTCCTCACCCTCCCCGCCAAGATGCGCCTGCTCCGGGATCACGCCGACGAGGTCGTGGTGGCCCCCTGGGAACGGATCCAGGACCTGAGCGCCGAGGAGTTTGTGGGCGAGGAACTCGTTGCCCGGCTCGGGGCGACGGCGGCGGTGGTGGGGCCGGACCACCGGTTCGGTCGGGATCGGGCAGGGGATGTGGCCACCCTCCACCGCCTCGCCTCCCCCCGCGGCCTGGCGGTGCACGTCGTCGCCCCCTTGCGGTGGGAAGGGGAGGTGGTGAGCGCGGGCCGGATCCGGGACCTCATCGCCCGGGGGGAGGTGGATCGAGCGGCCCTGCTCCTCGGCCGGCCGGCGTGGCTCGCCGGGACCCCGACGTCGGGAGTGAAGCTCGCCCGGCGGCTTGGCTACCCCACGGTGAACCTCGACCTCGCCCCCGAGCTCGTGCGGCCGCGGCGCGGGGTGTACGCGGCGTGGGCTCAATGGCCCGTCGGGGAAAGCAAGGCCCTGTTCTACATTGGGGATCGGCCGACGTTCCCAGAGTTACCCCCCTCGGCCGAGGTCCACCTCCTCACCCCCCCCCACGGCGAGGTGGCGGGGCCGGTAGAGGTCCACCTCCTCTCCTTCCTCAGGCCTGACGAGCGCTTCGCCGATGAGGAGGCCCTCGCCCGCGCGATCGCCCAGGACCGCCTCCGCGGCGAGCAGATCCTCGCAGGAACGCAATCCCCGCCCCGCCTCCTTCGTGAGGAGGAGTTGCACGCCCCCGGAGCTGGCCTCTAAGATGGACCGTGGTATTGGGGATCGAGACCGCAGGGGCCCAGGGCGGAGTCGCCCTCCTTTCCCCGGCTGGGGAGCACGAATTCGTGCTGCCGCTGGGCCGCAGCGGGGGGGGAGTCCTCCCCGCAGCGGTGGACGCCGTGCTCCGTCTGGCGACGGTGAAGCGGGAAGAGATCGAACTGATCGCCGTTGACATCGGCCCCGGTTCGTTCACCGGCCTCCGGGTCGGCCTTGCATTCGCCCAGGGAATGGCGCAGGCTTTACGCGTTCCCGTAGTGGGGGTTCGCCACAGCGAGGTCCTCGCCGGACCGGTTGTGTGGTGGCCGGGGAAGGTTGCGGTGTGGATCCATGACCGCCGGGAGTTCGTGTACATGGCGTGGGCGACCCGGGACCGCGTGGGGGCGGAAGCCGTGCTCCCGTGGCGGGAGGCCCTCGCCAAGGTGGTCGAACAGCCGGGCGCTCTCCTCGTTGGATCCGGGGTCGAGCAGTTCCGGGACGAGATCACGGCTTCTGCGCCGGGGGTCACCTGCGCCGGGCCGCGGTTCGCCTACCCCCGGGCGAGCGAGGTCGCCCGCCAAGGCTGGGACCGGTTTCGGTCGGGGGGATCCGACGACCTGCGCTCCCTTGCCCCTCACTACGGACACAAGGAGGAGTGACATGGCACGAAGATGCGAGATCTGCGGCCGGGGCCCCGAGTTCGGGGCGAAGGTGAGCCACTCCGGCCGCCACAGCCGCCGGGTGCGTCTGCCCAACCTGCAGCGCATCCACGCCGTCCACAATGGGCGGCGGGTGCGGATTGAGGTCTGTACCCGCTGCATCAAGGCGGGCAAGGTCGCCAAGGCATGACCCCGGAGGGGGACCGCGCGGGAGGCGAGGGGAGGCGATGACTTCCAACCTCCGGGTCGGCGACCTCGCGCTGGGGAAGGTGCTGGAGATTCAACTCAACGGCGTTCTGATCGGGTTCCCGGAAGGAGGGGTGGGGTTCCTCCATGTTTCGGAGATCCCCCCCGCGAGCGACGGTCCGGGCGGGAGGGCCCTTATTGTGGGCCAGGAGGTCCTCGTCAAGGTGATCGGGTTAGACCGCCTCGACCGGCCCACCCTTTCCCTGCGCCGGGTCACGGACCAGGATCGGGATGCTCTCGCCTATCACCGCGAGGCGATTGAGTTTCGGTCCGCCCTCACCAGCCGTGCTGGTGCCACCCCCCTCCCCGAGGAGCCCGAGGAACGGGTGGAACGACGGCTCGAGGCGTGGCTGAAGGCGACCGACACCGCACTGGGGCGCCTCAAGCGCCGCCACGGGGAACGCACATCCAAACGACTGGAACTGGACTAGGAGGCGAGCGATGCCCAAGGGGAAGGTGGTGGTAGACCGGGAACGGTGCAAGGGGTGCGGCCTGTGTGTCGCCGTGTGTCCGTTCGGGGTGCTCGATCTGTCCAAAGACTACAACAGCTCGGGGTATGCCGTGGTCACAGCCGTTCACCCTGAGGCGTGCACTGGGTGCGCCCTCTGTGCTCAGACGTGTCCCGACGTGGCGATCGAGGTCTACCGGGAGAAAGCGGCCGCTGGCACCCCGACGCGCGGCGCGGGGCGACCATAAGGAGGGGCGGATGGCGGAACGACAGCTCATGACCGGCAACGAGGCGATGGCCGAGGCAGCGATCCGTGCGGGGCTCCGCGCGTACTTCGGCTACCCGATCACCCCCCAGAACGAGGTCTTGGAGTACATGGCGGCCCACCTCCCTCAGGCCGGAGGGGCGTTCCTCCAGGCGGAGAGCGAGGTCGCGGCGATCAACATGTGCTACGGCGCGGCAGCAGCGGGGGTGCGCGCGATGACCTCCTCCTCCTCCCCCGGGGTGAGCCTCAAGATGGAGGGGATCTCCTACCTCGCGGGGGCGGACCTCCCGTGCGTGATCCTCAACGCCGCCCGGGGCGGCCCCGGGCTGGGGAACATCGCCCCGGCGCAAGGGGACTACTTTCAGGCCACGAAGGGCGGGGGCCACGGCGACTATCGGCTGATCGTCCTTGCCCCGTCCACTGGTCAGGAGGCGGCCGAACTGGCGGGGCTCGCCTTCGACCTCTCCGATCGCTATCGGGTCCCAGCACTGATCCTCGCCGATGGGATGCTCGGGCAGATGATGGAGCCGGTGACCCTCCCCCCACCCCGCGATCCGGGGACCCTCCCTCCCAAGCCGTGGGCCCTCACCGGGGCAAAGGGGCGAGAGCCCAACCTGATCGCGAGCTTCGCCCTCGAGCCGACGGTGCTGCGGGAGATCAATGTGAAGCGGTACGCCCGGTACCGGGAGATCGAGGCCCGTGAGGTGCGGTGGGAGGAGGTGGCGACCGAGGATGCGGAGGTCCTCCTCATCGCGTACGGGACGATGGGGAGGATCGCCAAGACCGTGGTGCGGCGGGGGCGGGAGCGGGGAGTCAAGGTCGGGCTCCTCCGTCCGATCACCCTGTGGCCGTTCCCCTACGCCCCGATTCGGACCCTCGCGGAGCGGGTGAAGGCCATCCTTACGGTGGAGCTATCCGCCGGCCAGATGTGGGAGGATGTGCGGCTGGCGGTGGAGGGCCGCACCGCGACCCCGTTCTACGGGGAGCTGGGGGGGGTCGTGCCGACCCCGAGCGACATCCTGCAGGAGGTGCTGCGCTATGCCTGAGGCGGAGACGATGGTGAAGGTCTTCGCTCGCCCCACGAGCCTCAACGAGAAGCACTTTACGTACTGCCCGGGGTGCGACCACGGTCTCATCACGCGCCTCGTTGCGGGGGCGATCGATAAGCTGGGAGTCCAGGAACGGACCGTATTCATCGCCCCCGTGGGATGCGCCGTGTTCGCCTACGAGTGGTTCCGCTGCGACGGGATCCAAGCCTCCCACGGCCGGGCGGCAGCCGTGGCCACAGGGCTTAAGCGGGCGAACCCGGACCTGGTTGTGATTTCCTACCAGGGGGACGGTGACCTGGCCGCGATCGGGACGGCGGAGACGATCCATGCCGCGAACCGAGGCGAGGCGATCACCGTCATCTTCGTGAACAACCAGATCTACGGGATGACCGGGGGGCAGATGGCCCCCACCACCCTTCCCGGGCAGCGGGCGACGAGCTGTCCCGAGGGGCGCGATGTCGCCACGATGGGTCACCCGCTCCCCGTGGCGGAGATGATCGCCACCCTCGCCGCTCCGGCCTACGTCACCCGCCAGTCGCTCCACGACCCACGCCACGTCGCCCAAGCGGCGAAGGCGATCGAGAAGGCCCTCCGCTACCAGGTGGAGGGGAAGGGGTACTCGCTCGTGGAGATCCTGGCGACGTGCCCCACGGGATGGAGGATGCCCCCCGCGGTGGCCCACCAGCACGTGGCCGACGTCGTGACGGGGGCGTTCCCCCTCGGGGATCTCGTGGATAGGGGGTAGAGATGGAGCGAGCGGTGGTGTGTGCGGGGTTCGGAGGGCAGGGGGTGCTCCTGGCGGGGAAAATCCTCGCCCGGGCGGGGATGGACGCTGGCCTCGACGTGACCTGGCTTCCCTCCTACGGGCCGGAGATGCGCGGGGGCACAGCCAACTGCACGGTGGTCCTCTCCGATGAGCCGATCGGGTCGCCGATCGGGGAGAACCCGGATGTCCTCCTCGCGATGAACGGCCCGTCCCTCGATCGGTTCGAGTCGCGGGTCGCCGAAGGCGGGGCGATCGTGGTGAACCGGTCGCTCATCGCGCGCGACCTCACGCGGAAGGACGTGTGCGGGATCTTCATCGCGGCGAACGACGTCGCCCGGGAGCTTGGGGAGCCACGCGTGGCGAACATGATCGCCCTCGGGGCGGTGGTGCGCGCCCTCGGCATCCTCCCGCTGGAGACGGTCAAGAAGGCGATGACTGTTGAGCTTGGGGCCAAGGGCCGCGAACGGTTGATCGCGCTGAACCAGGAAGCCCTCGAACGGGGCTACGCCGCGGCGCCTCCTTGCTGACCCGCACCCTCACAGGGACCGATCCTTCTTCCGGTAGCGCGTTCGGCCGGGCCCACGGGCGGCCTTGCGCGGGCGGCGTCCGGTCGGGATCATGCGCAGGCGATGGCGACACATTCTCACAGCGAGAGAAGGCTCCTCGTCGCTGCCGGGATCACCGCGCTCGTCTGCGTCGCGGAGGTCGTGGGCGGACTCCTCACGAAGAGCCTTGCCCTCCTCTCCGATGCGGCGCACGTTTTCCTGGACGCGTTCGCCCTCGCCCTGTCCTACGCTGCCCTCAAGGCCGCCCGCCGTCCCCCCACGGACCGGCATACCTATGGGTACCACCGGGTGCAGGTCCTGGCCGCGCTCGTCAACGGGGCCACGCTGGCGGCGGTGGCGGTGGGGATCTTCCGGGAGGCGATCGGGCGAATCCGTGCCCCATCCCCCATCCTGGCGGGGCCGATGCTCGCTGTGGCCGGGGTGGGGCTCGTCGTGAACATCGGTGTGGCGTGGGTGCTCCATCGCCACGACCGCCACGACCTGAACGTCCACAGCGCGTTCCTCCACGTGGTGGGCGACGCCCTGGGTTCGGTGGGCGTGATCGTGGCGGGGGCCGTGATCCTCGTCACGGGATGGACGATCGCCGATCCCGTGGTGAGCCTCTTGATCGCGGTGCTGATCCTCGTCGGGGCGGTGCGGGTGGTGCGCCGAGCCGGGCACATCCTCGTCGAGGGGACACCGGAAGGGATGCGAGCGAGCTCTGTCTTGAAGGCGATGTCCGGAGTTCCGGGGGTAGCGGAGGTCCATGACCTCCACGTGTGGACGGTGAGCCCGGGGTACGTCGCCCTGTCCGCCCACGTCGTGATCGCCGATCAGGCACTGAGCAGAGCGGAAGCCGTGATGGCGGACCTGAAAAGGGTCCTCGCCGATGAGTTCGGGATCGGCCACACCACGATCCAGTTCGAATGCGCAAACTGCCAGGGCACGACCGCTTGCCTCGGCCCTCGTGGCACCAGGACGGGCCCGTAGGGGGTTGAACCGGGGTCGAGGAGGGTTCTCCCCGGCCCCGGTTCGTTGTACCGTGCCGCCCTGGGGAGGTGGTTATCCCACCTCGATCCTCTTCTCCGCCTCCCACAGGCCGTGGATGTTGCAGTACGCCAGCGCGTGGAGCGTCCCGGGCTTCGTCGTCTTGAAGGAGAACGTCACCTCGTGATGGGTGTACACAGGGCCCTGGTTCGGCCCGGCCACTGCCTCCCCGTGGGCGCCCAACTCGAACTTCCCGAGCTCGTAGATGAACTTGTCCCCGTCGGGGGCGAAATAGGCCCCGATCCAGCGGATGTGATGCTCGGTCGTGTTGGGATGGGCGGTCGCCTTGCCGAGGGACACTTTCACCTGGGTCCACGTGTCCGGCTTCACCCGGTCCGGGCACTCGAGCGCTGGAACATGCTTTTCCTTCTGCCAATCAGCTGTCTGGATCTTCGATGCAATTCCCATCGGTTCCTCCTCTACCTTTCAGCTCCCCATCGGCTGAGCTCGATCATCTTCAATCACGCGCTCTCCTTGAGCTTGCGGTGACAGAACCACCAGTCGTAGCACTCGCAGGCTCCGGCCTGGGCCTCCGCCAGCCGCTTCCTGGCCCCGTCCTCGGTATCGGGAGGGGGGAGGATCCCGTGGTCACCGATGAGCCCGTTCTTCGGCCAATCGGCGGGGAGGGCCACCTTCTCCTTCACCGCGGTCTGGAACGCCCGGAGGAGCCGGACGATCTCGTCCATGTTCCGCCCGATGTTCGCTGGGTAGTACACGATCGCGCGCACAATCCCCTGGGGGCAGATGAGGAATACCGCCCGCACCGCGGCTGACTCCGACGCCCCGGGGTGGATCATCCCGTAGAGCCCCGCGATCTTCCCCGTCGTGTCGGCGATGATCGGGAACGGGATCTTCACCCGGAGCTTCTCCTCGATCCACTCCGTCCACTTGATGTGGGCGTAGACGTGGTCCACCGAAAGCCCGATGAGCTCCGCCCCCAGCTTCTGGAACTCCGAGTACCGCTTGGCGAAGGCCACGAACTCCGTGGTGCACACGGGGGTGAAGTCCCCCGGGTGCGAGAACAGGATCACCCACTTCCCCTGGTAGTCCTTGGGGAAGTCGATCTTCCCCCGGGTCGTCTGGGCGACGAACGCCGGGGCAGGGTCACCGATCAATGGGATGCGCCGTTCTTCCATGTTTCCTCCTTAGAGCAGGTTCTCAAAGGCATCCTCGTGGTTGAGCTCCTCGGCCAGGATGTGGCAGACGAGCTGGTACGTGACGTGGTCCTTGCCGTGGGTGAGCGCGGCGAGCTTCTGATAGACGGAGGCGGCGCAGCGCTCGGCCTCGATGCTTGTCTGGATCAGCTTCTCCAGGTCCCGGGGGGCCGGCGGCTCACTGTAGCCGCAGTTCGCCTTCTCCAACCACAGCTTGGGATGGGGAAGGGGCTTCCCCCCCAGCTGGACGATCCGCTGAGCGAGCTCCTCGGCGTGCTCGAGTTCCTCGTCGGCGATCCGCTCGAGCTCCTCCACCACGGGCTGGGATCCCCGGCCGGACGCGATCTGCGCCGCTACCCAGTATTGATAGAAGGCGAGCCACTCGTCGGCGTAGGCTCGGTTGAGCTGCTCCACTAACTCCTCCACCTTCATCCCGACGATCTCCTGCGCCTTCGTTCCCATCGTTCCTCCTTCGCGGTTCAAAACGCGCGGAACTTCTCCCGCGGGGCCTGGCAGACCGGGCACCGCGCGGGGGCCTCGCCCTCCACGGTGTACCCGCAGATCGGGCAGATGTACACGGTCTTGAGTGGGATGTCCTTTCCGGCCTGGGCGGCCTCGTGGGCCCCCTTGTACATCTGGGCATGGATCTTCTCCGCCTCCAGGGCGTAGTGGGTGCTCCGTTCGGCGCCCTTCTCCCCCTGGAGCTCAGCCACGGCGTGGTAGGCGGGGTACATCTCCTCCACCTCGAACGTCTCGCCCGCGATGGCCACCTGGAGGTTGTCGGGGGAGCCCCGGATCATCCCGAGCTCGCGGTAATGATTGGTGGCGTGGACCTGCTCGGCATAGGCGATCGCCCGGAACAGGCGGGCGACGTTGGGTTTCCCTTCCCGTTCGGCCACGTCGGCGAAGATGAGGTAGCGCAGGTGGGCCTGGGATTCGCCGGCGAACGCGTCCTTCAGGTTCTCTTCCGTCATCTTGTGCATGATGCACCTCCTTTACAATGATGCGGTTTCCTCACACTTGGGACACAAGCCCATGAAGGTGAGTTCGTGCCGATGGACGTGGAACCCCGGGGGGAGGGGCAGATGATCCAGCGCGTTCTGGTAAGGGGTTTCAACGTCGTAGACTCGGCCGCAGGCCAGGCACAGCAAGTGGTAATGGGGGTGAGTGTTGGGGTCGAACCTGTCCGGGCCTGCTCCGTGGAGCTCGCGCACCTTTCCCTCCTGGGCCAGAGCGCGCAGGTTCCTGTACACGGTGGCCAGGCTGATCGCGTGGCCCTGCTTGTTGAGTTCCCGATACAGCTCCTCCGCGGTGGGATGGTCGGTGTGGCCCTGGATGGCCTCGAGGACCACGCGCTGTTTCGGGGCCCGCTCTCGCCTGCTCATGATTATGATTTGCATTATAGCAGAGAGGGCCGTCGTGTCAATTCGGGGCGATCAGGGAGCTGGGGCGCGGGGGAGGGTGAAGTGGAAGCAGGCCCCGCCGGTCGGGCGGTTCTCGGCCCAGATCCTCCCCCCATGGGCCTCCACGATCGCCTTCGCCACCGACAGGCCCAAGCCCGTCCCCGTCCCGGCCGCGCGCTCCTCCCGCCCCCGGTAGAACCGTTCGAAGAGGTGCGCCGCGTCTTCGGGGCTGATCCCAGGCCCGGTGTCGCACACGCTCACCTCGATCTGGGATCCGTCCGCGCGGGCAGTGACGAGGATCTCCCCCCCAGCGGGGGTGTGGCGGAGGGCGTTCGCCATCAGGTTGAGGAGGACCTGTTGGATCCTCTGGCGATCGCCGTCCGCGGGGGGGAGGTCAGGGGGGAGGTTTAGGGCGAGCCGGATCCCCCCATCCTCGAGCTGAGGCTCGATCATCGCCGCGATGTCCGCGATGACCCGCTCCAGCGGGAACGGTTCCTGGTGGAGTGACAGGCGGCCCATGTCCGCCAGGGCGAGTTGCTGGAGGTCCTCGATGAGCCGCGCCGTGAGGTGGACCTTGTCCTTGAGGGCGGACAGGTTCTCCGGGGTCGGCTCGAGGATCCCATCCTCGAACCCCTCCACCGCCGCGCGGAGGACGGTGATCGGGGTCCGCAGCTCATGGGCGACATCGGCGATCATCTGCCGCTTGGAGCGCTCCGCCTCCTCCAGGCTTTTCGCCATTGCGTTGAACGACTGGGCGAGCTTCCCCAGCTCGTCCTCCCCCGTCTCCTCCACCCGGGCGGTGAGGTCGCCCGCGGCGATGCGGTGGGCTGCGGCTGCCAGGTTGCGCAAGGGGCCGGTGAGGTGGCGAATGAGGAGCAGGGCGAGGACGAGGGCGACGACCGCCACCACCCCGGTGGCGATCCACAGCGAGCGGTTCACCGTCTGGAGGAACGCCTCGTGGAGGGGAGGGGGCGGGCTCTCCTCAACGGGAACGATGGTCCACTGGCTCCCGTTGGGCAGCTCGATCGGGGTCCCCCGCGCCATTTCGGTGGGGGGGAGGACCTGTCCCACGAGGGAGGAGTCCTGGGCGAGGACGATCTGTCCTTCGGGATTCACGAGGAGGAAGCCTGGGGGGCGCGGGCTCCCCTCGAGGAACCGCCCGATCCCGGTGAGGTCGTCCCGATGCTCAGGGTACCGGGTGATGAGCGTCCGCACCCACTGATCGTAGGCCCGCCCCTCGCGCTGGGATAGGTCGGAAAACGCCCGGTTGACGGAGATCCGCACGAGGGTGAGGCCGAGCGTGGTCACGAGGAGGACCACCCCGAGGAGCACGATCACGAGCTTCGTCTGAAACGAGAGCTTCCTAAGTCGGCTCACGCGATCCCTTCACCGCGAGCTTGTACCCCACCCCGTACACGGTCACGATCCGGGTCGGGGCATCGGGCACGGGTTCGATCTTCTTCCGCAGGCGCTTGATGTGGGAGTCGATCGCGCGTTCGAACGAGGCGAACGAGGACCCCCGCACCGCCTCCAGCAGTTCCAGGCGCGTGAACGCGCGACCAGGGTGTTGGACGAGGAACGCGAGGAGATCGAACTCCAGCGCGGTCAGCTCCACCGGTCTCCCGTCCACCCACGCCTCCCGTCGCTCGAGGTCGAGCCGGATCCCGTCCGCCTCTGCCACCCGCGGCTCCGCAGGGCCGGACTTGGCGCGTCGGAACACGGCCCGCACCCGCGCTTCGAGCTCACGGGCGCTGAATGGCTTCACCACGTAATCATCCGCCCCCAGTTCCAGCCCCAGCACGCGGTCTTCTTCTGTGGACCGGGCGGTGAGCATGATGATCGGGACCGAGGAGGAGCTCCGGATGCGGCGGGCCACCTCCAGCCCATCCATCTCGGGGAGCATGAGATCGAGGACGACGAGATCGGGGGGGTGGGCGGTGAACTCGGCGAGGGCCTCCCCCCCGCTCGCGGCGACGGTCACCGCGAACCCTGCCTGCTCGAGGTAGCCCCGGACGAGCTTCCGCACCCACGGGTCGTCGTCCACCACCAGAATCCTCTTCATCCTCGCTCCCGAGTCTAGCCTGGCCCCGCCTTCGGCACAGAATGGCCATTGGGAGGCGGGCTTCGGGTGAAGGCTCAACCATTCCGGTGCAGGGCGTGGGGCGAGGATGTGGCGACGGTGTGGAGCCGGCCCTCCTCAGGCCGTGGGTATACTCCGCCGAGCATGGAACCGACCCCCGTGATGCGGCAGTACCGCGAGCTCAAGGCGCGCCACCCCGACGCGATCCTTCTCTTCCAGCTCGGCGATTTCTACGAGGCGTTCTTCGAGGATGCGGAGACCGTGGCCCGCGACCTGGAGATCATCCTCACCAGCCGCGAGGGGGTCCCGATGGCGGGGGTTCCGGTGCGGAAGGCAGACCTCTACGTACAGCGCCTCCTCCGCAAGGGGCACAAGGTCGCCCTCGCCTCCCAGCTCGAGCGGCCGGGGCAGGGGAAGAAGCTCCTCAAGCGGGGAGTGGTGCGGGTCCTCACCCCGGGGACGGTGATCGAGGAGGGGGCCCTCGACTCCGGGCTGGACGTCCTCCTCGCTGCGGTGTGGCCGCGGGGGGAACGGGTGGGGGTAGCGTGGGCCGAGGCGGCGTCGGGCGGGTTCTGGGCCGAGGAGCTCCCGCTTGCGGAGCTTTCTCATCTCGCAGCGCGGCTTCCGGTGGCGGAGTGGATCGTCCCCGAGGGGTGGCGCCCCCCGGTCGAGCTGGCCGGGGTAGGTACGGAACGGCCGGAGGCCGAGTTCAGCCCTGCGGCCCTCCACGCCCGGTTCCCAGGGGCGCTGGGGGATGCCCCGCTCGCCGCGGCGGCGGCGGGCGCGCTCGTGGCCTACCTCACAGCCACAGTAGGGGACCTCCCTCACCTGAGGCCGCCGGCGCAGGCGGGGGAGGAGACGCTCGTCCTCGACGCGTTCACCCAGCGGTCGCTCGAGCTCCTGACCCCCCTCCGCGCCGAGGGCGCGGTCACGCTCCTGTCCGTCCTCGACCGGACGAAGACGGCGATGGGGCGGCGGCTCCTCCGGAGGTGGATCCTCGCTCCGCTCGCCCGGCAGGAGAGAATCGAGCGGCGGCTCGATGCGGTGGACTGCCTCCTCCAGTCGGGTTTGGACGACGCGCTCGCTCGCCCGCTTGGGTCGTGCTGCGACCTCCCCCGCCTCCTCGGGCGGGTAGGCACGGGGGGGCTCTCCCCCGGGGACCTCCTCTCTCTCGCCCGCACCCTGGACGCGGCGGCCGAGATCGGCGAACGGCTACAGGATCTCCCGGCGGCCGCGCCGGCGGGGCTCGCCGTCCTCGCCGAGGCAATCGGCCAGGCGCCGGCTGAGCTCGCCGCCAACCTGCGCCGCGCGATCGTGGACCCTCCGCCCCCGACCCTCGATGGAGGGGATGTCATCCGCGCGGGCTATGACCCCGCGCTCGATGCCCTGCGCCGCGAGGCCGGGGAGGTGCGGGAGGCGATCGCGGGCCTCGAGGGGGCGGAGCGGGCCCGTACGGGAATCCCGAGCCTCAAGGTCGGCTACAACCGGGTGTTCGGGTACTACTTCGAGGTCACCCGCTCCCAGCTTGCGAAGGTCCCCTCCGACTGGCGGAGGCGGCAGTCCCTCACCGGTGGGGAGAGGTTCACCTCGGCCGAGCTCGCGTCCCTGGCCGACCGCCTCGCCGCGGCGGAGGATGGGATCGCGAAACTTGAACGGGACACGTTCTTCGCCCTGTGTCGCCAGGTCGAGGGGGGGATCGGGGCCCTGGGGGCGGTGGGGGAGGCCCTCGCCGAGCTCGACGCGTTGCGATCCCTCTCCGAGGTCGCCCATCGCAAGGGGTACACCCGGCCTCGGTTCACGGATCGGGCCGTAGTTCGCATCTGCGAGGGTCGGCACCCGATGGTGGAGGAGGTGACCCAGTTCGTGCCCAACGATCTCGAGCTGGGGGAAGGGGTGAGGTTGGCCGTGGTTACGGGGCCGAACATGGCCGGCAAATCCGTGTTCCTCCGCCAGACGGCGCTCATCGCCCTCCTCGCCCAGATGGGATCGTTCGTGCCGGCGAAGGAGGCGGAGCTCCCCGTGTTCGATCGCATCTACACCCGGGTCGGAGCGTCCGACGCCCTGACGGGCGGGCTGTCCACGTTCATGGCGGAGATGGTGGAGGCGGGGGAGATCCTGAGGGGGGCCACCCCGCGCTCCCTGGTGATCCTCGATGAGCTGGGGCGGGGGACGAGCACCCACGATGGGATGGTCCTCGCCCGGGCCATCGCCCGCCACCTGGCGGTGGAGATCGGGTGCAAGACCCTGTTCGCGACCCACTACCGGGAACTGGCCCACCTCGCCGACGAGGCGCCCGGGGTCGTGAACCTCCACGCCGCGGCCCGGGAGTGGAAGGGGGAGGTCGTCTTCCTGTACCGGATCCTCCCCGGGGTCGGGGAGCGGAGCTACGGCGTCCACGTCGCCCGACTGGCCCAGCTTCCCGAGGAGGTCCTCCGCGAGGCCCAGCGGGCCCTGGACGAACTCGAGACGGGCGCGCCCGCCTTGCCCCCGCGGGGGATGGAGCTCCCCCTCTTCTCCGCCGCCGATCATCCCGTCCTGAAGGAGCTGCGGCGCGTAGACCCGGACCGGCTGACTCCCTTCGAGGCCCTCGACCTCCTGTACCGGCTCAAGGAGCATCTCGCGCGCGGTCCGGGCGCGGAGTAGCCGTCCCCTAACCCGCGCCGGTCCCGCCGATTTGCCCGCGGGGTGGCCGCACGGTACAACCAGTGAGCCCCATGACCGGGGCCTCCAACGATGGCCGCGCCGAGGGAAGTGCGTACCTTGATCCGACGGTTCCAGGAGAACCGCGCGTCCTACGTGTCCGGCCCCTACAACGAAACCCAGATCCGGCGCGAGTTCGTGGATCCACTCTTCACCGCCCTCGGGTGGGACGTGGCCAACGCCTCCGGCTACGCCGAGGCGTACAAGGACGTGGTGCACGAGGACGCGATCGTGATCGGCGGGATGACGAAGGCCCCCGACTACTCGTTCCGCGTGGGCGGGGCGCGCAAGTTCTTTGTCGAGACGAAGCGCCCCGCCGTGAAGATCCGGGACGACGCGGCGGCCGCGTTCCAGCTCCGGCGCTACGCGTGGTCGGCCAAGCTTCCCCTTTCCATCCTCACCAACTTCGCCGAGCTTTCTGTCTATGACTGCCGGGTGAAGCCGGACAAGGGCGACCCCGCCTCCACCGCCCGCGTCCTCTACCTCACCTGCGAGGAGTACGAGTCTCGCTGGAACGAGATCGCCAGCATCTTCGCCAAGGAGTCCGTCCTCAAGGGTTCGTTCGACCGCTACGCCGAGTCCACCAAGAAGAAGCGGGGCACCGCCGAGGTGGACGCCGCGTTCCTCAAGGAGATCGAGGCATGGCGGGAGGAGCTGGCCCGCAACATCGCGCTCCGCAATCCCGGGCTCTCCCAGCGCGAGCTCAACTTCGCCGTCCAACGCACGATTGACCGGATCATCTTCCTCAGAATCTGCGAGGACCGGGGGATCGAGCCCTACGGCGGGCTCCAGGCCCTATTGAACGGCGAGAACGTTTACGCCCGACTGGGCGAGCTCTTTCGCCGCGCCGACGAGCGCTACAACTCTGGCCTGTTCCACTTTCGTCCCGAGAAAGGCCGGGCTGAGCCGCCCGATGAGCTGACCCTTGGCCTCGCGGTGGACGACAAGGTCGTGAAGGAGATCCTCCGCCGCCTCTACTACCCCGATAGCCCGTACGAGTTCTCCGTCTTGCCTGCCGACATCCTCGGCCAGGTGTACGAGCAGTTCCTGGGGAAGGTCATCCGCCTCACCCCCGGGCACCGGGCGGTGGTGGAGGAGAAGCCCGAGGTGAGAAAGGCCGGCGGGGTCTACTACACCCCGACCTACATCGTGGACTACATCGTGAAGAACACGGTTGGGGAGCTCCTCCCAGGGAAGACCCCGCAGGAGGTGAGCGGGCTCACCCCGAACTGGCGGCCGTCGAAGAAACTACATCCGCTGCGGGTCCTGGACCCGGCGTGCGGTTCGGGCTCTTTCTTACTTGGGGCATACCAGTATCTTCTTGACTGGTACCGTGATCGCTACGTCGAGGATGGAGCCGAAAAATATGCCCGGGGTCGCAACCCGCGCCTCTATCGTATCGCTTCCCCCTCTCCCGCGACCGGGAGAGGGGTTGGGGGTGAGGGCGAATGGCGCCTCACCACCGCCGAGCGGAAGCGGATCCTCCTCACCCACATCTACGGCGTGGACATCGATCCCCAGGCCGTGGAGGTGACCAAGCTCTCCCTCCTCCTCAAAGTCCTGGAGGGCGAAACCCAGGAAACGCTTGACAGCTTCTACCGCCTGTTCCAGGAGCGGGCGCTTCCCGACCTTGGGGCGAACATCAAGTGCGGCAACTCCCTCATCGGTCCTGATTTTTACGAGACTGCTGAGGCCGCGGGCCTTGACCGCGAGGAGCTCCTGCGAATCAACCCGTTCGACTGGCATGCCGAATTCCCCGAAGTCTTCCCCGCTTCCGCCTCTCCCTCAGGGAGAGGGGAGGGTGGCGGCTTCGACGCCGTCATCGGCAATCCACCGTATATCTTCGGCGAGCTCCATGTTCAGCCGACGAAGCGATATCTATCCGATCGGTACGAGGTGGCGCGCGACCAGTACGACACGTACTGGCTGTTCATCGAGAGGAGTCTGGACTTGCTGAACGCTGACGGCTGTTTCTCGATGATTGTCCCCGATGCCTTGCTGGCGAGGGACATAGCTGCTCCGGTGCGTGGTCTCCTCCTGAAGAACGGTTTGCGCCGTGTTTATCATTGTGGGCCAGTCTTCCCTGCTGCCGTGTCTTCGGTGGTCGTTGTGACAGCTAGGCGGTGGGTCGGCGACGAGATCGCTGTCGACGTCAGGCAAGGAGACCTTTTCCTCGTCAAACACGTGTGTAGCGCGCAAAGGTTCCAACTCGATCCACGCCTGCGTTTGCTAATCAATGTTTCGGACGAGGAAGCCAGCCTTCTTGGGCGTCTCACTGAGCTTCCCCGACGGCTCCAGGACTATGTAACTATCTCGCGAGGAGAGGAGATCGGCAAGAAAGACGTATCCCTGGAAGGCCCAATTCCCATCCTTGCTGGTGAAGACATCAGCCGGTACTACATCAATCCCCCGAAAAGGTTCATCAATAGCATTAGGAAGGGGCCTCATCTCTATAGGGCGCCGAAGATCGTTGTTGTGAAGACCGGTCTGCAACCAACTGCGGCCATCGACTGGATAGGCTACGTGACAATGCAGTCGGTGTATAATTGTCGTTCAGTTTCGAATGACGTCCCGATCGAAGTTATTCTCGCCATTCTCAATAGTACCCTGGTCAGGTTTTTCGTTACTCAGACATTCACCACTTATAAGCGGGTCTTCCCTCAGCTAAACCAGACGACCCTTGCCTCGATCCCAATGCCTTGTTTTTCCACTGAGGCGGCTCACGCTGTAGCAGCGAAGGTCCAGCGAATGCTCGACCTGCACAAGCAACTCGCCGACGCCAAGACTGAGCATGAGAAGACCGCCCTCCAACGCCAAATTGTCGCTACCGATCGCCAGATTGATCAGCTCGTCTACGCCCTCTATGGCCTCACCGCCGACGAGATCAAGATCGTGGAGGAGGCGACGGCACGAGCATGATCCAAGCTTGAAAACTGCTTCAGGCTCGGGTGAGCGTCCGGGAGCCCGCCTGCGGTAGCGATGCTCAACCCCACGCTGACGGATGCGATCTCCGAAACGGCCATCGTGCGTCGGGGGCATCCGTTGGGCAGGGGACAACAGGATCGTGCAGGGTGCTACTAGGCCAGCGTGAGCACAAGGTACATCAGGCCTGCCCATCCCACGGTCATCACCACGGCAAGGGCTTGCGACAGGGCAAGCTTGCCCCGCGTCCGCAGGGCCAAGAAGGCCGGGCCGAGCCCCATGAGGAGGCAAGCCCCCACGCCCGCTGCGATGTGAGACTGGTCAAGGGCCCAGAAGATCGGTTTCGGATACATGAGATCAGCGATCCCCAGGATCAGAACGTTGAACGCGCAGCTTCCGTACACGTTGCCGAGGGCCATCGTCTCTGAACCCAAGCGCAGCGCACCCCAAGTCACGCTCAGCTCAGGCATCGTCGTCACGAGCGCTACGGCGAGGACACCCATGAAACTCCCGGAGATCCCAAGGATGGTAGCCAACTGGTCAGCGCTCACGGCGAGGGCAGGGGCAGCGATAAGCACCCCCGCCGCTGCCAGCCCGAACCTGGCCCATGCCCCGCGCGCCGTCGGAGGCGCCTCTTTTGGGTCCTGGTCAGCACTGGTGGGGGCTGGCGCAGGTTGATGGCTGCGGGTGCGGTACACCACGGCCATGCCGATCAGGTAGCCGCCGAGGATGAGCGCCGTGCCCAGGCTGACCGGGCCCAGGTTGCCGCGCTCTCCAAAAGCGACCAGCACCGGCACCGCCCCCGTGAGGATCAACGCGGTGACGACGAGCCAAATTTGGTCGCGCTCCATGGGGGAAATCAGCACTCGCGGGAACAGGCTCACGAGCGCAACGAGCACAACGATGTTCAGCATGTTCGCCCCGAGGATGTTTCCGCCGGCGAGGTCGGGGGCATCGAGGCGGACCGCCGCCAGGTTGGTCACGAGTTCGGGGAGCGACGTGGCGAGGGCAAGGAGGATCGTCCCCACCCACAGCCGCCCGAGCCCCGTCGCCTCGGCGAGGAGATCGCCTGCTTTCGACAAGCTCAGCCCGCTCCGCACCACCACCGCGGCGCTGGCGAGAAACAACGCCGCCCATCCTAGCGTTTGCATCACCTGGATCCTCCCTCCCGGAACACGCGATCGCCCAGCCAGCTCGCTCGCCGCCGAGCAGGGGACACGATGAGGGATGGCGAAGACAACGCCTCCCCGAGCCCGCGCGCGCCTGTCGCGTCACGCTGGTGGATGCTCTCGGCCATCACAACGTTGTAATCGTGCCCTCTGGGGGACCACCCGTCAAGGGATGCGGATGGGGCCTCGCGGACCTGCCTGAACCCCTCCGTGCGGTAGGAACTGCCAGAGCCCACGTTGCCCCACGGTCAAGACCCACGTCGTGGCGGGGGCCTGAGGATCCACTTCGCCCAGTGTGAGCCCAACGTTCCGCGCCAAATCCTGGGATAGCGGGAAGAAGACGACGGAGTTCCCCTGATCAGCGCCTCACTTTCCAGTAGGGGACCAACCGCAGCCGGAGCCGGAAGTAGAGGAAGAGGAGGAGGCCGATGATCGCTCCGCACGCCGCGCCGAACGCGGCGTCGTGGAAGAAGGCCCCCGTCCCCGCCCCCACCCCAGCCCCGAGGAGGAGGTCCCGACCCAGGTCCAACCACCACGGCCTGGGCCGGTCCCTTCCCCCAGCTAGCCTTGGCTCTCGGCGCCGGAGAGGCACTTCTCTTTCCTCAGAAGCTCGTTCCAGTGCTGGTCCACAGATGCCTGGAACTCGGCGATGAGCTCCTTGCCGTTGGGATTGCGGAACAGGTGGCGGAACCGGCCCTGGGTCTTCAGCCACTCCTCCACCGGCACGTTCTCCTTCGGCTTGTAGTTGATCTTGTACACGCCCTCGATCACTTCGTAGAGCGGCCAGTACCGGGTTTCCACGGCGAGCTTCGCCTGGGTGATGGCGCTATCGCGCGGCGTCCGCCAGCCCAACGGGCACGTGGTGAGCACATTGAGGAACTTCGGCCCCTCGTACTTCATCGCCCGCTCGACCTTGTTCGCAAGATCCACGAGGTTCGATACCGCCGCCTGGCCCGCATACGGGACGTGATGGGCGACCACGATCTCGGTGAGGTCCTTGCGGTCTTGGGGCTTGCCGGGGATCTCTTCCCCGACCGGGGAAGTCGTGGCCGAGGCGCAGCGCGGCGTGGCGCTGGAGCGCTGGACGCCGGTGTTCATGTACGCCTCGTTGTTCAGGCACACGTAGAGGAAGTCGTGGCCGCGCTCCAGCGCTCCGGATAGGGCCTGGAGCCCGATGTCGTACGTCCCCCCGTCGCCGCCGAACACGACGAACCGGATCCGCCGCTTGACGGCGCCGGTCTTGGTGAGGGCCTTGTACGCCGCCTCCACCCCCGAGATGACCGCCGCCGCGTTCTCGAACGCGACGTGGACCCACGGCACGTTCCACGCCGTCCCCGGGAAGCGGCTCGTCGCGACCTCGAGGCAGCCGGTGGGGCTCGCCGCCACCACGGGCCCCTCGATCGCGTTGAGGACCGCGCGTACGACGAGGGGCTCCGCGCACCCTGCGCACAGGGTGTGGCCGCTCGTGAACCGGACTCCCGCTTCCTCGCGCTGGGCAAGGGTCTTGATGCTTGGCATGGTCCCTCCTACTCCCTCAGGCCGAGGTAGCGCAGCCCCGTCGTGGGGCGGGCCGTCTTCACCTCGGCGAACGCTTGCAGGATCTGCTCCACGGTCACGTCCCGCCCGCCCAGCCCGTAGATGTAGTTGGAGAGGACGGGCCGCCGCTCGCTCGGGACGAGGGCCGCCGCCACATCGTTGTACAGGGCCCCCATCGCCCCGAACGAGAACGCGCGGTCGAGAACGGCCACCTGCTTCACGTGCCCGAGCGCCCGGGCGACCTCGGCATAGGGGAACGGCCGATACAGCCACACCTTGAGGACGCCGACCTTCTCCCCCTTCTCCCGCAGCTGATCCACGGCCACCTTCGCCGTGCCCGCCGTCGAGCCCAACACCACCACCGCCCGCTCCGCGTCGTCCAGCCGGTACGGCTCGATGAACCCCGCGTAGCGCCGACCGGTGAGGGAGGCGTAGGCCCGCTGCACCTCCAGGAACACGCCCGCCACCTCCTCGATTGCCGCAGCTTGGGCCCGCTTCAGCTCGAAGTAGTAGTCGGGCATGGCGAACGTCCCCCACGACACGGGGTGGTCCACATCGAGGAGGGGGAACAGGGCCTTGAACGGGCCGACGAACTTCTTCGCCCTTTCGTCCTCCAGCGGCTCGACCACCTGTGAGGTGTGGGTGAGGGTGAACCCGTCGAGGTTCACGATCCCCGGGATCCGCACCTTCTCGTGTTCGGCGATCCGCTGGGCGATGAGGGTGTAGTCGTAGGCCTCCTGAGCGCTTTCACAGAAGATCTGGAATGCGCCCGCGTCCCGCGCGAGGTAGGCATCGGCGTGGTCGCAGTGGATGTTGATCGGCGCCGAGAGCGATCGGTTGGCCAACGCCATCACGATCGGGAGCCTCATCCCGGCTGCGATGTACAGGACCTCCACCATCAGCGCGAGCCCCTGGGACGAGGTCGCGGTCATCACCCGCGCCCCGGCCGCCGCCGCTCCCACGCACGCCGACATCGCGGAGTGCTCGCTCTCCACTGGCACGAGCTCGGAGTGGACGATCCCATCGTGCACGTACTGGGCGTAGTACTCGGCGATCTCCGACTGGGGGGTGATCGGGTACACCGCCACCACATCCGGCTCGATCTGGCGCATCGCCTCGGCCACTGCCTTGTGGCCCGTCATCACTTTGCGCATGTTCCCTCCCGTTCTGGAACCATCTCCAGGGCATCCTTGGGGCAGATCGCCGCGCACAGCCCGCACCCCTTGCAGTGGTCGTAGTCAATCCCCGTCATCTTCCCCGCAGTGAGGACGATCGAATCGTCCGGGCAATGGAGCCAACACTGGAAGCACTGGATGCACTTCTCCTCGTTCCAAATCGGGCGCTCGGCCCGCCAGCTCCCCGTCTTGTTGAGCTCCCGCGCCGCCCCTCCGGGGACGACCCCGCCCAAGGGGAGATCCTTCCAGCCCTTGAGTTCATCGGCCATGGCTTGCCCCCTTTGCTGCCTCGTACGCCATCCGCAGCGCGGCGATGTTCTTTTCCAGCATGTCGCGGGACATGCGTTCCCCCATCGTTGCCCGAACCTCCTCCTCCACGAGCTTCCAGGGGGTGCCGAGCACAGCGGTCACCGCCCCGAGCATGGGGATGTTGGCGAACCCTGTTCCCGCCTCGCGGGCGATCCGGTCCGCGTCGAGGACGACGATTCGGCCCGTGTAGCCGGTGCGGCGGCGGATCTCCTCAGCCGAACAGGAGGTGTTGACGATGAGCGTGCCATCGGGATGCAGCCCGTCGGCAGGTCTCTCCGCGGTGAGGAGCGATTCATCCACCACCACGGCGATGTCCGGCGCGTACACCGCAGAGTGGACGAGGATTGCGTCATCGGCGAGCCGGTTATAGGCCCGGATCGGGGCCCCCGACCGCTCGGGGCCGAACTCGGGGAAGGACTGCACGAACTTGCCCTCGCGCAGGTTGATCTGGGCGAGGATCTGGGACGCGGTCTTCGCTCCCTGCCCCCCTCGCCCGTGCCAGCGAATTTCCTTCATCGAGACCCTCCTTTGCAGGTGGGGTCATTATAGCCCACGCGGCGCGGTTTCTCCCCCAGGACCGCGTCCTCGGTGGTCAGGCCGAGCGCGGAGAACCCCCTATCGACGAGGGGCCCGGCCTCGTCGGCCGGGCCCCCATCATCCACGGAGCGCGGGAGTCTTATATCCCCTCGAGCGCCCCGATCGTCGTCTGCCAGAACACGATCCGCACGAACTCCGTGTAGGAGAGGGCGGACCCGATTCGGAAGTTGAGCGAGGGGACCAACGCCCCGCTGTACCCCTCTGGGCTTCCCACGACGAGCGGGTTCAGGGGTGGGTTGATCCCCAACTGCCGCAGCCGCACGAATCCCGGCGAGCGGTCGAAGTCCCCATCTCCGTCCATGTCCAGCTGCAGGTCCAGGTAGATCGAGGTCGCATTGCGGACCTGGAACGAGTGGGTGATCCGGCCCGAGGTCACAGAGCCTGTGAACACGATCCGCCACCCCTCGCTCACCGGTTCGGGGACGAGCCCCAGCGGGACCGGGCCGGTATCCGTGGACACGTTGATGAATTCGCCATCCGTGCGGAGCTCAACGCGGTAGCTCCGCGGCGTGCTCCAGGTCGAGGCCCCGTTCACCGTGATCCGCCACGTGTCGGTGCCCCACACGTAGATTCCGGGGACGGCCATCGCCGGCATCCCAGGAGGCCCTGCCACCGCGATCATCAGGGGCTGGGTCATCTGCCCCGTGGCTCCTTCGTTGTCGGTGACGTAGAGGGTCGCGTTGTACGCCCCGGCCACGGCGTAGGCCCACGAAACGATCGGTCCGGCGAGATCCACCGCCCCATCGCCGTTCAGATCCCAAGCGTAGGCGACGATGGTCCCATCAGGGTCGTAGGAGGTGGTGCCGTTGAACGTGACCGTTGTCCCGACGGTCGGGGAGACAGGGTTGTACGTGAACTGCGCCACCGGTGGCCGGTTCATGACGAGCGGCGTGACGACGACCGTCTGCGTGGTCTGGCCGGTGGCCCCCTGGTCGTCGGTCACGACGAGGCGCACCGTGTACGTACCCGGCGTCGCGTACTGCCAGAACGTCACTGTGCCGGTGCGATCGAAGATCCCGTCGTTCTGGAAGTCCCACTGGTAGGCCGCGATCGCTCCATCCGGATCGAACGAGGCACCGCCATCGAACTGGATCCAGTCGCCGGGCCGCGGGGCGGTGGGCGTGTAGGCGAACCGCGCGACCGGTGGCTGGTTCATCGCCGCCACCGTCACGGGCTGGGTCCTCTGCCCGGTTGCTCCCAGGCCGTCCGTCACCACGAGGCGCACCGGATACGTGCCCGCCACGGGGAATGTCCACGTCGCGGTCACACCCGTCCGATCGAACACGCCATCGCCGTTGAAGTCCCACTGGTAGGTCACGATGGTCCCGTCGGGATCGTAGGACGAAGCGGCGCTGAACGAGACAGGCGCCCCTGGGGTGGGAACCGGCGGCGTGAACGTGAACTGTGCCACCGGAGGCTGGTTTGCCGGGCCGGTCGGCGCGAGGACCACATCCAAGGTCCGGGTTCCCCCCGCTACAAGGTACACCCGCGCCGTGTAGTCCCCGTATCCTGTCTTGCGGATGAGGATATCGTGGAACCCCGGCACGAGGTTCAGGGTCCGGGGGGTATAGCCGCGGAAGATGCCGTCCACGTAGAGTTTGGCCGTTGCCGGCGAGGTGCGCACGATGAGCGTGCCATAGCCGGGCGCAGGCCCGGACACGATCTCGAAGTTTGTGAAGTCGAACGCCCGCTGGGTTGGCTCGGGGACGAGCCCGAGGACCTGCACCTGCACATCCTCCGGGTCCGCCCCGAGGAGGGGGAACGGCTCGCCTGGGGAGAACCCGGCGAGGCTGCTGATCGGCTGGGTCGAAGCGATGATCCACAGCCACTCCGTGCCCAGGGGAGGGTTCACCGTGAACTGGTACCCCTTCCCCGGAGTGGGGATGGTGTGCGTCCCCGCGGGGAAGTAGTTCTGGGACTCGTACTGGTTGGGGAAGATCTGGTAGCTATTCCCATCCGGCTGTTGGTCCACGATGATGATGTAGGCGGCCTTATTGAGGGTGAACGTGATCTTCACCGTCTCCCCGACGGCGTAGACCGGCTTGTCGGTGGTGATCGTGACCACGAGGTCGCCCGCCGGCGGCTCGACCACGATCCCCAACGGTTCCACCTGGCCCACGGCGGCGACGCCGATGGCCAGGACGAGCGCTAGGGTCCACATCTGTTTCATGTTCCTCGACCTCCTTTAAAGGATAGGTCCATACGCCTGACGTGCGATCTGCTCCACGAGCTCCGGTGTGAGCGCGGTGAGCAACGGATCCACGAGGCTCGGCTCGAGCACCGACCCCCGCAACTTTTGGAAGCGAGAGCGCACGAACGCCTCCAACGGTTCCCGTGGCTGGCTGAGCACGAAATCCCCCACGGCCCATGCCATCTCCACAACAAGCCGGTCCTGGGGAAGGAGTGGGCCTCCCGGCCCCTGAGGCCCCACCCCGACGATGTCATACTGGATGAGCACCTGCTGGCTCGCCACGAGGAGGTTGGAGCGGATGCGAAGGTTCGTCATCACTGCCTCCCACGGCTGCCCCATCTTGAGCACCTTCAACACATCGTTCATCAGCGCGTCCACCATGAACCCCCGTTCGAGCGCGCGGTACACGACCGAGAGGGCCTCCTCGGCCTGAGGCGGGGGCAAGGTGGCAAGCTCGCGGAGGAAGGGGAGGCTCACCGCCGGAGTCGCCCGTCCCGTGGCGAGGCCCGCCCCCAGGAGCGGAGCCAACGAGGCCTTCAGTGCCGCGGAGATCGGCATCCCCTGGAGGAATTGGAGGACCTCCTCCGAGGTGGGAGCCGGCGCCAGGGGGACCTGAGCCACGGCCCCCACCGTGAGCAGGGCGACGGCCACGGCGAGCCCCCTCACAGCCCCTCCCCTCCGATGTAGCGCACCGACACGTACTCCCCGAACGTGCGCACGTACTCGGCCGCGCGCGGATCCTGCCCCACCCAGCGGCCGTCCACGACGAACGCGTACTCGTACCGCCCCGGCGGGAGGGCCACCGTCACCGTCCACACGCCGTCCCCATCGTGGTCGAACAGGTTGATCGGCTGCCAGGCCGAGAAGTCCCCGACCACGCTGACCTCCTTCGCCCCCGGCGCCGCGACGGTGAACAGGTTCGCCCCCGCGGAGGGGAGCGGGTTCCCGCCGAGGAAGGAGAACCTCCCGATCAGCACCCCCACCGCGAGGATGGCCACCCCGCCGGCAAGGGCCCATCCCAGGCGGATCCGGGGCTGGGCGATGGCCGCGGAGGCCCGCCTTCGCCACGACGGGCGAGGGGCCGGTTGGGCCAGCTGGCGGATAACCCGCCCCTCCAACCCCTCCACGGCGGGGAGGCCTTCCTCCACTTCCCGGGCGATCGCCCTCCGGATCAGAGGGTCCAGTTCATCCAACGGCATCCCGAATCACCCCCCGTGCCGCAAGTTCCGCTCGCACCAGGGCTCGCGCCCGGTGCAACCGTGTCTTGACCGTGCCCAGCCGCAGGCCGAGCACATCCCCGATCTCCTCGAGCGGTAAATCGTGCCAGTAGCGGAGGACGAGCGGGGCCCGGTACGACTCGGGAAGGCCCCACACCGCCTCGCGTATGCTCTGCTCCATCTCTTCTTGCCACACCGCCTGGGCGGGGTCCTCCGCCCACACCTCCTTCGGGAGCGGGTCCCGCCGGCGCTTGCGCAGCGCGTTCTTCGCCACGTTGGCCGTCACCGTGAACAACCACGTCGAGAACTTGCGGGACAGATCGTACCGGTCCAGTCGCTCGTAGGCGCGGACGAACGCATCCTGGACCGCGTCCTCGGCGTCGGCGCGGTTCCGGAGGATCGCCACCGCGATCCCGAACGCGGCCTCCTTGTACCGGCTCACGATCTCCCCCCATGCCTCCAGGTCGCCGTTCAGGCTCCGCTGGATGAGCTCAAGTTCCCCGTCGGGCACCCCGCCTCCTTCCACGGCAATATACACCGTGCTGCAAAGCGGGGTTTCGCCTGGACACGTGTCCGCCCACCGATGGACGGAACCGCGGTCAAGAGTTCCCTGTATTCTCATGAGAGAGGCGGGGCTCGGGCTACGCTCGCCCCAGCTGCAATGACGAAGGAGGTCGGTATGCGTAGGATTTGGAAGATAGGGCTCGTGGTGGTCTTCGGGCTAGGGCTTGCCGGGTGTGCGTGGCTGTTCGCCCCGCCTCAGGCCGTCCTCACGGCAGACCGTTACTCCGGGACGGCTCCGCTTCACGTGCAGTTCGATCTGTCAGGCTCCACTGGGGATATTGTGAGCTACACCCTCACGTTCGGGGATGGTTCAGACCCAGCAACGGGGCTCGGCATCACTGTTGCGGTCCTTTACACCTACGCCAACCCTGGCACCTACACCGCAACCCTGACGGTCCAGGACGCGCGGGGGCGGACGAGCTCCGCGTCGGTGGTGATCATGGTGAGCGCAGCGCCGACAGCGGCCGTGAGCCTGGGGGCGTTCCCCGCTCTCGGGTCCGCACCGCTCACCGTGGACTTCTCGGCTACCATCACCGCCGCGCCGGGACGGAGGATCAAGCATCTCGCGCTCGACTACGGGGATGGGGAGCCCGAGTATGAGGCGGATGTGGACTTCGAGAATTACAGCGGGCCGATCGTGAGCCATGAGTACGCTGACCCGGACACGTACACGGCGACCCTCACCGTCACCGACGACGCCTCTCCTGCCCAGACCTTCACCGCCACGGCGACGATCACCGTGACCAGCCCCCCGCCGGAGATCATCTCCTTTACTGCCGATCCGCAGACCCCCTCTGTGGGCGCCGATGTCACGTTCGCGTTCGAAGCCGAGGCTGGGGATGCCCGCAAGCTGGTGAAGTGGGAGCTCCGCTCCGGCGATGGCTACGTGGTGACGGTAAATCTCCCCACGCCAGTCATCAACCTGAACGTGACCTACAACCACACATACGATCAGACTGGTTCGTACACGGCGACGGTGAAGGTGTGGGACGACAACACCCCTACCGCGAACACGGCCGAGGCAGACCTCGATGTGGACGTTGTAGACGTGCACTAGCTCCGATTCTAGGTTCGCAGCCGACCTTCGCGGCCCCGCCCCGAGCGGGGCCGCTTTGTCCTGAGCCCGAGGACGAGGAGGATCCCGGCCAGGGCGAGCACCGGCCCGCCCCCAACGCGCACGTAGGGGGTTGGGCCTGTTCGTAACGGAACCTCCAGGACGGCGGTCCCCCTCGTCCAGGGGGGGAGGCGCTCGAGCTCCCGGCCGTCTGGCCCCCAGGCGCCGCTCACCCCGGTCTGGCCGATCTGAACGAGCGCCCGGCCCGTCTCCGCCGCCCGCAGCGCCCCCAGCGCGTAGTGCTCCCACAGGAGGCGCGTCTCCCCGAACCAGGCGTCGTTGGTGGGGACGAGGAGCACCTCCGCCCCCGCCTGCGCGAGGGCGCGGCTGACCCCGGGGAATGTGGACTCGAAGCAGATCATGATCCCCAGGTTCCCCACTGGCCGCACCTCCTCCCCCGGGGTCTGGTCGAACGGGAGGAGCGGAGCGATGAGCGGGCCGAGCCCGATCTTCTCCCACAAGCCCCGCCCCGGCACATACTCCCCGAACGGGACGAGGCGCGTCTTGGCGTACGTGCCCATCACCTCCCCCCGGGGGGAGAGGACGAGGACCGTGTTGTAGATCTTCCCGTCGCGGAACTCCGCTGTCCCCACGAGGACGGACGCCCCCACCTCGATCGCCGCGTCCTGGAACAGGGCCAAGTGGTCCCGCTCGTCGCGGAGCCACGGCCGCACGTTCTCGGGGAGGGCGATCAGGTCCACGGGGGGCGGCACCTGGGAGAGGAGCTCTCGGTAGAGGGCGAGGTGGCCCGGGAGGAGGTTTGGGTCGAGCTGTTCAAGCTTGGGAATGTTCGGTTGGATGAGGGCCACGGTGAGGGTCCCTCCGTCCCGCGTCCCGGATGGGACGAGGCTCACGATGAACAGGACGAGGGGGCCGAGCGCTGCCCACGGGAGCCACCGTCGGTTGCGCACGCCACGGGCGAGGCACCCCGCCGTCCAGGCCACCCCGAGCGAGAGGAGCCACGGCCCGCCCCAGGCCGCCGCGGGGAGGAACGGCCCGCCCGCCATCGTCCCCGGCACGCTCCCCAACGTGACCCCCAACGGCCCGGCCGCGCGGAGGGCCTCGACGAGGACCCATCCGCCCGCCCATACGAGGGGGGAGCTCCACCGCCCGGCCACCGCTCCGAACAGGGCGAGGAACAGTCCCCCGTACACCGCGAGGGCGAGGCACATCGGGACCACCATCGCGCCCGCGAACGGCGAGAGGGAGGAGAGGGACGAGAACTCGAGCCCGAAGAACACGACCCCGCACAGGGCGCCGAGGCCCACCCCGCGCTTCGTCCCCGCCCCATCGAGGGCCCACAAGAAGGGGACGAGGGCGAGCCAGGCGAGCCATCCCAGCCCCGGGAAGAACGCCGCCCACAGGAGAAGGCTCGCTCCCAGCGCCCCCGGCCAGCGCCTCCCCCTGATCACGATCCCATTATAATGGCCGCTCGGTGACCGTTGATGCATCCCATCCTTCTGAGGTTGGGGCCGATTGAAATCCGGTACTACGGCCTCATGTACGTGATCTCGTTCGTGCTCGGGTACTTCATCGTCCGCGCTGAGGCCCGCCGCCGGGGGGTGTTCTCGCAGCCCGATGACGTGCTCGACCTCTTCCTCGTCGTCATCCCCCTCGGGATCCTGTTCGCGCGCCTGTACTATGTGGCCTTCCAGTGGGACTGGTACCGCAGCGCGCCGTGGGAAGTGTTTATGATCTGGCACGGGGGCCTGGCGATCCACGGCGGGATCATCGGCGGCGTAGTGGGGTTCCTCATCGTCGCCCGCTGGAAGAAGGTCCCGTTCTGGCGCCTCGCCGACGCGGTGGTTCCCGCCCTCATCCTTGGGCAGGTGCTGGGCCGGATCGGGAACTTCCTGAACGGGGACGCGTTCGGGACCCCAACGGACCTCCCGTGGGGGATCGTGTTCCCCACTTCCTCCCCCGCCGGCGCGACCTACCCCGGTCTCCCCCTCCACCCCGCGATGCTGTACGAGGCCATCGGGAACCTCCTCCTCTTTGCCCTCCTCTGGAAGCTGCGCACGCGGCCGGCGAAGGATGGGTTCCTGGCCGCCACGTACTTCATCGGCTACGGTGCGGTGCGGTTCGCGTGCGAGTTCTTCCGCGGGGATGCCCTCATGCTCGGCCCGTTCCGGGCGGCCCAGGTGGTGAGCGTCCTCCTCATCGTAGCGTTCGGGGCATGGCTTCTCGTGGACCGCCTGTGGCGGCCCGCGCGCGCCTGACCGACAATCCTCCCATGACCGGCCACGAACTCCGCCAGCTCTACCTCGACTACTTCCGCCGCGCGGGCCATGTCGTCCTCCCGTCGGCGAGCCTCGTCCCTGCGGACCCGACGCTCCTCTTCACCTCGGCGGGGATGGTCCAGTTCAAGGACATCTTCTGGGGGAGGATCTCACCCACCCATCCCCGGGTCACGACCTGCCAGAAGTGCTTCCGCACTACCGACATCGAGCGGGTGGGGACGACCGCCTACCACCACACGTTCTTCGAGATGCTGGGAAACTTCAGCTTCGGCGATTACTTCAAGGAGGGGGCGATCGAGCTGGCGTGGCGGTTCCTCACCCGCGAGCTGGCGCTTCCCCCCGACCGCCTGTGGGTCTCCGTGTACGAGGACGATGCCGACGCGGCCAAGCTGTGGCGCAAGGTCGCCCGGCTGGACGAAGGTCGGATCGTCAAGCTGGGGAAAGAGCACAACTGGTGGGGGCCGGTGGGGAATTCTGGCCCGTGCGGCCCGGACACGGAGATCTTCTGGGACTGGGGCCTCCCACCCTGCGGACCCGACTGTGGGCCGGCCTGTGACTGCGGGAAGTTCTCCGAGATCTGGAACCTCGTGTTCATGGAGTACGACGCCCAGCCCGATGGGACGATGACGCCCTTGGCGCGGAAGAACATCGACACCGGGATGGGCCTGGAGCGGATGACGGCTGTGATCGAAGGGGTGCACTCGAACTTCGACACGGACCTGTTCCGGCCGATCATCGAGGCGATCACCGCCGCGACCCGGCCCGGCGATCCCCGGCTGCGGAACCTGATCGCCGACCACATCCGGGCGGTGGTGTTCCTGGTCGCCGACGGGGTGAGGCCGGGGAACGAGGGCCAAGGGTACGTGCTGCGGCGGATCCTGCGGCGGATGGTGCGGGCAGCGGATGCGCTCGGGCTCAAGGAGCTTCGCACCCTCGTTGAGCCGGTGGTGAGCTCGTTCGGGCCCATCTACCCCGAGATCGAGGAGCGGCGTTCCCTCGTCGAGCAGGTCATCTCCCACGAGGAGAGGACGTTCCGGAGGACCCTCCGCACGGGAGAGGCCCGCCTGCGGGAGGCGCTGGCCGGGCTGCCCCATGGCGGCAAGGTACCGGGCCGAGTTGTGTTCGAGCTGTACGACACCTACGGCTTCCCGCCCGAGCTGACGGAGGAGATCGCCCGGGAACAGGGGTTCACAGTTGACCACGCGGGCTACACCCAGGAGATGGAGGCCCAGCGGGCGCGCTCCCGGCGCGGTCACGGGGGGGCCGGCGTGGCCTCGGGAGAGGGTTTAGCCTCCGCCCCTGTGAGCTGGGAGACAGAATTCGTTGGGTACGGAACGCTCCAGGTGGAGGCCACGTGCCTCGCCGCGAAAGAAGGGGGGCAGCTTCTGTTCGAGCGGACCCCGTTCTACGCTGAAGGGGGCGGGCAGATCGCGGACACGGGGTGGATCGAGAACCTGACCCGCCCGGGACGGGCTGAGGTTCTGGACGTTCAGAAGTCCGCTCAGGGGATCCTCCACACCGTCCGGGTGACGGAAGGTGAGTTCCGTCCCGGTGACCCGTGCCGGCTCACCGTGGACGAGGCGCGACGGCGGAGGATCGAGCGGGCCCACACCGCGACCCACCTCCTCCACGCCGCGCTGCGCCGGGTGCTGGGGGAGCACGTGATCCAGGCCGGGTCGTCGGTCGGTCCGGAGGAGTTCCGGTTCGACTTCACCCACTTCGCCGCCCTGTCGCCCGCTGAGCTCACCCAGGTCGAGGAGCTTGCGTTCGCCCCTGTGCTCGAGGACCTCGCGGTGAACGTGGAGGAGCTGCCGCTCGCTGAAGCGAAGAAGCGCGGCGCGATCGCGCACTTCGAGGAGGAGTACCGCGGGAAGGACCGCGTGCGCGTGGTGGAGGTGCCGGGGGTGTCCAGGGAACTGTGCGGGGGAACCCACGTCCGCCGCACGGGGGAGATCGGCCCGATCGTCCTCCTCTCCGAGGAAGCGGTGGCGGCGGGGACGCGCCGGCTGCGCGCCCTCGTCGGCGAGGCCGCCCGTCGCTACCTCTCCCTCCTGCGCGAGGAGCGGCGCGAGATCGCGACCCTGGTCGGAGTGCCCGAGGCGGAGGTCCTCGCCGGGATCCGCCGGTCGCTCGACGAGGCGCAATCCCTGCGTCGCCGTATTGCGGCCCTCGAGGAGGAGCTCGCCTCGCTCCGGTCCCAACAGGTCCTCGCCTCGGCGCGTGAGGTGGGAGGGACGAACCTTGTGAGCACGATCGTGGAGGGGGGAGCGGAGGAGGCAAAACGGGTCGTGGACGCGCTCGCCGCCCGGCTCGGCCGGTCCGTGGTCGTGGTCGGAGCCCGCGATGCGGAGCGGGCGATCGTCGTGGCGAAGGTCGTAGACGAGCCACGGGTGAGCGCAGGGGACCTCGTCCGCCTCGCGTCCGCGGCGCTCGGTGGGAAGGGGGGCGGCCGGCCGACGTTCGCCCAGGGAGGCGGGCCCGCTTGGCAGGCCCTGCCGCAGGCGATCGAGGCCGCGATCACCCACGCCGAGGCCAGGCTCAGAGGAGCCTGACCGGCATGCACACGTAGATGAACCCCTCGTCCCCGGCGGCGATCTCCCCCGCCGGTTCGATCAGCCCTGCCCGCTCCGGCGCTGACAGCCACAGCGCAACCTGATCCGACTCCATCCTCCGCAGGGCGTCAATCAGGTACTCCGCCCGGAACGCGATCTCCATGCTCTTTTGGGGGGTCTTGAGGAGCTGAACCGACTCCTGGCCCTGGCCCTTGTCCTTCGACGCCGCGGCCAGCTCGAGCTCGGGCCCGGCCACCTTGAGGTTCACCGCCCCCGATTCCTCGGCCGCGAACAGCTCCAACCGGCGCAGGGTATCGAGGAGTTCAGCTCGGGGGGCGAAGAGGCCGATCTCGCTATCCTTGGGTACGACGCGCTCGAAGTCGGGGAACTGCTCCTGGATCGTCCGGCAGGAGAAGAACACCGGCCCGGCTGCGAAGTGGAGCTGGCCCGCGTCGGTGTAGACGGCCACCTCTTCTTCGCTCACCCCACCGAGGACCCGCGACAGGTCGCCCAAGGCCGTCGCGTCCACGAGGAACGACCCCTCGTAGTCCTCCGCCAGGCCATCCACGGGGACCTTCTTGATCGCCAGCCGGTACCCGTTCGTGGCTGCGAGCTTGGCTGCCCCGTCGCGGAGCACGATGTTCACCCCGGTCAGGGCGAGGCGGGTCGTCTCGGAGGCCCGCAGGGCGGCGAACGTGGTCTGGGAAATGCCCTGCAGGAGCGCGGGGAGCGACATGTTTCCCACCGGCTTCCCCTCCGGCCGAGCCCCCGCGGGGAACTCGTCGGAGGGGAGGGTGAGGAGATTGAACCTCGCCCGGCCACACGTAAGGCGGGCCTGCCCATCCTCTTCCTGTAACTTGACCGTTTCCGCCTCGGGGAGGCGGCCCACGAGCTGGGACAGGACCTGCCCCGGCAGGACAACGCTCCCCGCGCCGTTCACCTGGGCCGGGATCCGGCACCGGATGGACCGCTCGAGGTCGGTGGCGGTCAGCTCGACCCCTGTTCCCTCCCCCTGACAGCGGATCCCCCCCAGAATGGGCATCGCTGTCCGCCCGCCCAGAGCATGGCTGACGGTCCTCACCCCGAACACCAGATCCTCACGCCGGCAGACGATCTCCATGGACCCTCCTTGACCGGGAGATCATATCCCAGGGAGAGGAAGGTGGGCCAGGATCTCCCCGAGCACGCGCTCCTGGGACAGGGTGGCATCGATCACGTAGGCCCGCGGCACGGAGCGGATCAGTTCGAGATACCCCACCCGGACCCGGGTGAAGAATTCGAGCCCCTCCCCCTCGAACCGATCCCGCTCCCGCGTGCGCTCGTAGGCGACCCCGGGCGGGAGGTCGAGGAGGAACACGTAGTCCGGCTCTAGGCCGCCGGTGGCGAGCTGGTTCAGGTGACGGATGAGGTCGAGGTCGAGCCCGCGGCCCCACCCCTGGTAGGCGAGCGAGGACAGGGTGTAGCGGGAGCAGAGGACCCACTTCCCTCCTTCCAGCGCCGGGCGGATGACCTTCTCCACGTGCTCGTGTCGGGCCCCGATGATGAGGAGGAGTTCGGTGAGGGGGTTCATCGCGGAGTTGGGGGAGAGAACGAGGTCCCGCAGATGCTCGCCGAGGGGAGTCCCCCCCGGCTCGCGGGTGGCAAGGATGGGGACCCCCTTCCCCGCGAGGGCCTCCGCGACCAGACGGAGCTGGGTGGACTTCCCCGACGCGTCGGGGCCTTCAAGCACGATGAAGAGAGGCTTCACTTCGCCTCCCCTCCTCTGAGGAGCGCCAACGCGAGCAGCCCTGCCCCGACCACGATCGCCACGTCAGCGACGTTGAACACAGGCAATCCCGGGACCTGGAGGAAGTCGAGCACGTACCCCCACCGCACCCGATCCACGAGGTTCCCCGCCGCCCCGCCCAGGAGGAGCGCGCTCCCCACGCGGCCCATCGGGCGCCACCGCCCGAGGAGGAGGAGCGCCGCCAGGGCCGCCACGACGACAGCGGACACGGCGATGAACGCCCCGCTATGCTCGGGGAAGAGGCCGAACGCGCCACCGGGGTTGTGGACCAGCGTCAGGCGAACCAGGCCGCCGAGGTACGATCGGGATCCCCCCCCGGGGAGGGTCCGCCCTGCCCAGGCCTTGACGCCCTGATCGAGGGCGAGGACCGCCGTCGCGAGGAGGAAGGATCGTCGGGAGCGCATGCCGCGCCAGTCTACCCAGGACCCCTGCCTCGGGCAAAAGGCACGGGGTCCCCTTCCCTTGCCCCAACCGCCGTCCTCTTTTACCCTTCTCCACCATGGGGAACCTCTACATCGCCCTCCTCCACTTCCCGATGCGGAGCCGGGAGGGAGGGATCGTGGCCACTGCCCTGACCTCGATCAACGTGCCCGATATCGCCCGCACGGCCCGCACCTACGGCGCCTCCCGCTACTACGTGGTCACCCCTCTCGCCAGCCAGCGGCGGATCGCGGAGCGGCTCCGCAGCTTTTGGATGGAAGAGGAGGAATCCTCCAACCGCCGTGAGGCGGTGTCCCTCGTTGCGGTGCGCGAGGAGATCGAGGAGTGCTTCACCGAGGTTACCGCGGCGGAGGGCCAGCCTCCGCTCCTGTGGGGGACGAGCGCGCGGAGCGGCCTCCCCTACCCTCGCCTGAGCTGGGACGAGGCGCGGGCCCTGCTCCGGGAGAGGCCGGTCCTCCTTGCGTTCGGGACGGGGAACGGGATGGCCGATGAGCTCCTCGCCGCGTGCGATGCCCTCCTCCCCCCGGTGCGCGGACGCGGGTACAATTACCTCTCGGTGCGGGCCGCAGTGGCCATCATCTTGGATCGGTTGAAAGGAGAGGAAGTATGACCGGTATGGACGATCTCATCCACGCCCTCGAGGCTGAACAGGTACGGGAGATTCCCGACTTCCGGCCCGGGGACATTGTGCGCTTTTACGAGAAGGTATCGGAGGGGGCGCGGGAGAGGCTGCAGCCCTTCGAAGGGGTTGTGCTCAAGATCTCTGGGTCGGGCACGCGGACGATGATGACGGTCCGCAAGGTCGCGGCCGGGGTGGGCGTGGAGCGCACCGTCCCCGTGCACTCGCCGCGGCTGGAGCGGATCGAAGTGGTCAAGCGTAACGCGGTGCGCAAGAGCCGCCCCTACTGGCTGCGCCGGGTGAGCCGCATCCACAAGATCGAATGACCCCCTCGCCGCAGCGGAAGCCCAAGAAGGAGAAGAAACCACCCTGGATCGTGCGCCTCCTCCGGCGGCGTGGGGTGCGCCTTTCTCACCGCACGGAGTACTGGCTGGGGTGGGCGGAGACGATCGTTGAGGTGGGGGTCATCTTCCTCCTCACGATCAACTTCGTCACCGTCCGGATGACGGTCCCCACGGGGTCCATGAACCCCACGATCGCCCCTGGGGACTCGTTCTTCGTGGATATCCTCACCTACCACTTCCGCGACCCGGTGCCGGGCCGGGTGATCGTGTTCTGGCAACTGGAGGAGATGCAGGTCACGGCGGTTGAGCCGGGCAGCCCAGCGGCCCTGGCCGGGATCGAGCCCAAGGACTGGATCACCCATGTCCAGTACCCGACGATCGGGATCGGCGGGGAGCCCGTGCCCGCGGTGCGCACTGCCGACCGGCGGATCGAGGCCGCCCAGGGGGGGGAGCTCGCGTTCGTTGTCCTCCGGGAGGGCGTTGGGCACAAGCAGCTCTCGGTCTCCGTTCCTGACGGAGCCAAGGATCTCCGTGGGCTTGGGATCGAGTACCGCACGCGGCGCGAGCGGTATGTGAAGCGGCTCATCGCCGTGGGCGGCCAGACCGTGCAGATCGTGGGGGGCAAGATCATCGTGGACGGGTCCCCTCTCGCCCCTGTCGCCGAGCGAACCTACTGGACCCAAGGGGCGGGGATGCAGTACGGGATCGTCCCCACCCACGTCCCGCGGGGCCACTACTTCGTCCTGGGGGACAACACGATGAACTCCTACGACTCCCGCTACTGGGGGTTCGTGCCGGAGGAGGAGCTGATCGGGGCCCCGTTCTTCCGGGTGTGGCCGTTCTCGCGGTTTGGGCCGATGAACGGGTACTGGTGGTCGTCCCTCTAGGATCGGAACCGTTCCCCGCGCCACGGGTCCCCGACGTCGTGGTACCCCCGCGCTTCCCAGTGCCCGCGGCGGACGCTCGTCAGGAACTCCAGGGCCGAAAGGTACTTTGCGCTCTTCCAGGCGTAGAGGGAGGGAACGACGAGGCGCAGCGGGGCCCCGTGTTCCGGAGGCAAGGGGGCTCCGTTCAGCCGGTGGGCGAGGAGGCTGTGAGGATCCTGGAATTGAGGGTAGGGGACGTTCGTCGTGTACCCCTCCCGCCCGTAGGCCATCACCCACGTCACGCCCGGCTGGGGGCGGACGAGATCCACGATCGCCCCGGTGGGGATCCCCTCCCACACGAGGCCCGGCACGCTCCACCCCGTCACGCAGTGAAAATCAGCCTGAACGGTGGTCTGGGGGAGGCGGAGGAGCTCGTCCCAGGTCAGCTCGCCGGGATGCTCCACCGCGCCGAACAGGCGCAGGCGGAACCGGGGGAGGGCGAGGTCCGGAACCGGTCCGATGTCGTAGGGGATGGGCTTTTCCACCCACCGCTGGCCAACGGGAAGCCGTGCGGGCATCATCGCCGGTACGGTAGCCCTCCCGTGGCTTCGTGGCAAGCGGGGTACGACGGCCGAGCCTGACCGGGAAAAGAAAGGACATGGGGCCCACCATGCGGTACCGAGAGAACATCGTGTGGATTGATCTTGAGACCACCGGTCTCGATCCGGAGACGAGCGTGATCCTCGAGATCGCGGTCGTCATCACCGACAAGCATCTGAACCTGCTCGCCCAGGAATCACTCGTCGTGCACCACCCCAACGATGCGCTCGTGGGCCTCGACGACTGGGTCCAGGAGCAGCACCAGGCGTCGGGGTTGCTTGAGGAGGTGCGCCGGTCCACGACGACCCTCGCCCAGGCCGAGGCGGCTGCCCTCGCCCTCGTGGGCAAGTACTGCCCGCCCCGAGCGTGTCCGCTCGCCGGGAGCTCGGTGTGCTTCGACCGCCGGTTCCTCGCCCGCCACATGCCGCGCCTCAACGCCCACCTCCACTACCGCCAGGTGGACGTGAGCTCGATCAAGGAGATCGTCCGCCGCTGGTACCCCGACCGGGTCCCCGCCAACGGAGCGAACGCCAAGCACCGCGCCCTTCCCGATGTCCTGGAGTCGATCGAGGAGCTGCGCCGCTACCGGGGCACCGTATTTCAGCCCCTCCCCGACCAGGGCCCGCCCGCCTAGACCTCGACGAGCTCGAGGTCCCGCGCCGTGGCTACCGTCTGCCCCGGACGGAGGACGGCCACCCGCCGGACCGTTCCCCCGTAGGCGCGAGAGGTGAACAGGGTGAGGCACCGTTCATCGTACAGGTACAAGGGGGCCGCGGGCTGGTGGGAGCGGACGAGGACACGGATCCCGAGCCGATCCGCGACGCCGCGGAAATAGTCCCGTCCGAACACCGGGCGGCCGGACAGGCCCGGTTCGAGGGGAGGGCGGGGGCGGTCCTCCCAGTCTCCCCACGCCAGCGCCCGCCATTCCGCCGAGCCGAGCTGGATGCGGGCAATGTCGGCGAGCTTCTCCACATCGGGCAGAGCCCCGTGGAGGGCGAGGAGGCCGGCGGGGTGGTGAGCGGCGAACGGGAGCCCGGCGAGGGCCTCCCCCCACGCCGCGGCCTCCGGGGGCAGGAGGCGCTCCCAGAAATCGGCCGGCGCGAACCGCTGGACTGCCCACCCCTCGTGGTTGCCCATGAGGAGGACCACGTGGTCCGGGTGGGCGAGCTTGGCCTGAAGGAGGAGACGGAGGTTGCCGAGCGAATCCGGCCCCCGGTCCACGTAGTCCCCGAGGAACACGAGGACGTGCTCACGGGGGGGGAACTTGTCCAGCACCCGCTCCGTCGCATCGCGGTCCCCGTGCGTATCGCCCACGAACACCGCGGTCCGGTCCGCCGGGAGAGAGATGAGCCGTCCCTCTCTTGCCAAGATCGCCGGTAACCGAGCGCGGGGATCTCCCCAAACCATGGTCGGAACGTACTCCGACCCCGCCCGGCTGGCAACAGGCGGTTCACTCTTAGGGCAATGGGGCTCTACCCTGCCCGAGGCAGTGCTCCTCAGAACCCCTCCAGGCCGTGGTGGCGGCTCAGTTGCTCGAACCGGCCCAAGGCCCACCAACCAAGAGCCAGATAGACGAGGCCCAGCGCGGCCAGGACCGCAAGTTGCACCGGCATGGCGAAGAGCGACACCGGCCGGAGGAAGCCAGGGAGGAAGGCGATCGGGAAGAACACCCCGCCGAGGAGCGGGGCGACGTTGCCCACGAGGCTGAGCAAGGACTCGGCGTCCTTGAACCGCAGGGTGAGGCCGAACAGGAAAAACGCCAGACCATAGGAACCAATGAGCGAGAAGGCCAACACGAACAGAAGCTTTCCCACCACCGCTCCTCCCGGCCATCCAGCGAGGCCGATCACGAGCCCGATCGCGAGCGCTGATTGCACCGTGACCCCAAGGAGGCGAGCTCCGGACCAGGCGGCGATCATGCCGCCGCGGGAGAGCCCGGTGGCGAGGAGTGACTCCAAAATCCCTGACCGCATCGCCCCCCGCAACGAGAAGGCGATCGACCACACCGCCTCCACGTAGTTCCAGTACACCGCCCCGAGCAGGATGTACACCGCATAGAGGGCGGTGCCTGTCGCCAGGGCAAACGCATCTAGTAGTCCGAGTTGCTCTCCCCAGTAGCCGAGGAGTAATGCGGGCAGGGCGAGGAAGAGCGGTGTGGTGAGCGAACCGTAGAACTCAGAGCGGTAGCGGGTCATGCTCCGCAAGCTATAGAGGAGGAGGGTAAACGCGGGCCGCATCTCAGAACTCCCCGGTGGTGCCGGCGGCCTTCATCCGCCGCTCCGCCCGCTCTAGGAGGACCCAGCCCGCAAGGGCGTACGCTACGCCGCTTGCCACGAGCCACGCAATCTGTGGCTTGACTGCGTCCCCCTGTAAGAGGGGACGAGCGGCCTCGATCCCGTAAGCAGGCCGTCATCGATTTTGGGCTGCGATCCCAGGGTGAGCACTGCTGTCCGCTCTGCCTTGGCCCGGGCCATGATCTCTGGCGCTGTGCCCTGAGCGATGAGACGGCCTTCGTCAATGATGAGAAGGCGGGTGGGGAGACGCTCCGCCTCCAGCATGTTGTGGGTGGCGTTGAGCACAGTGATGCGCTCCTGGGGTAGCTCCCGCAGGATACGCCATACGTCCTCCACCCCCTGGGGATCGAGCCCGGCAGTGGGCTCGTCGAGGATGAGGACCGACGGACGATGGATGAGGGCCCGGGCGATGGCCAGGCGCTTGCGCATCCCGCTCGAGAGCGAGGCCGACGAGCCCAAGGAGCTCTTCCGCCCGCCGGCGGGCTTCCTTGCCGGGCATGTTGTGGAGCCCAGCGAAGAGGAGAAGGTTCTCCCGCGCCGTGAGCTTCCAGTAAAGGGTGCGTTCCCCGGCAAGGACCACGCCCAAAAGGCGCCGCACCTTGACCGGCTCGCGCAGGGCGTCGATCCCGTCCACTTCGACCTCGCCCGTGGTGGGAAAGAGGAGGGTGGCGACGATCTTGAGCAGAGTGGTTTTTCCCGCGCCGTTTGGGCCAAGACCCCCCACGAACTCGCCGCGGGAGATCTCGAGATCGATCCCATGCAGGGCGTTGATTTCCCGTCGTACCCCATGCCGGAGAAGCCCCGCCCGCTCCCGCACCACGTAGGTTTTCGCTACTCCCCGACAGATGATCATCGTATCCTCCGTGGTCTCCTCTGGAGCCCTGGGCCATCACCTCGTCCTGGCGGAGTCAAGGGCGCGGGCCAGGCGATCCACAGCTTCGAGGGGCAGGGCCTCGCCGCGCACCTGGCCGTCCAACCCGGCCTCGGCCAGGATCCGATCCGCCTCCGTAGCCGAGAGCTGCCCGAGGAGGGCGCGACGGAGGGTCTTCCGCCGGCCGGAGAAGATGAGGGAGAGCGCCCGCTCGAACGCCGCCTCCGGCGCCGTGACGTGCGGCACGGCGAGCTTCCGTAGCCGGATGAGGGCCGAGTCCACCTCCGGCGGGGGGAAGAACACGGTCCGCGGCACTTTGCGCACCACCTCGGCGTCGAAGTAGGCACGGAGGTGAACCCCGAGCCGGCTCGCCTCCGGTCCTGGGGGAGCGACGAGCTTCTTCCCGACCTCCCGCTGGACCATGAGCACCGCCCGCTCCACCGGCTCCCGCTCCCGGATGAGTTTCACGAGGACATCGCTTGTGATCCCGTAGGGGAGGTTCCCCACGAGGAGGATCCGTTCCCCAAGCGAGCTGAGCGGGAGCCCGCGGAAATCCCCATGGAGGACCCTCACGTTGGGGTAAGCGGCGGTCGTCTCCTCCAGGACCGGGATCAGCCGCCGGTCCACCTCGACCGCCACGAGCTCCCGCACCCGCGGGGCGAGCGCCACGGTGAGGGTCCCCGCGCCCGCGCCGATCTCGACCGCGATCTCGTCCCCCCTCGCTTCGGCCGACTCAACGATCCTCGCGAGGGTGTTCCCGTCGGCGAGGAAGTGCTGGCCGAGCTCGGGGCGCAGACGGACCCCGTGTCGGGACAGGACTTCCCGCAGGACCGTGGGCGATGTGAGTTTCCCTTCCATCCCGCGCATGATAGCGCTCGAGCCCTAGCGGGCGGGAAGGAGGTAGAGGAAGATTGCGAAGTAGTGGCACATCCCGCCCGCGAGCACCATGAGGTGCCAGATGGCGTGGTTGAACGGAAGGCGCTTCCACGCGTAGAAGATGATCCCCAAGGTATAGATCACGCCACCGGCGAGGAGGAGCGCGAGCGCCCCCAATGGAACATGGGTCACGACCTGGTGCGCCGCCACCACGATCAGCCATCCCATCGCGACGTAGGTGACGACCGATGCCCTGCGCAGGCGCCCCAAAAACAAGGACTTGAACACGACCCCCGCCGCGGCCATCGCCCACACGACCCCGAGGAGCGCCCACCCCCACGGGTTCCAGAGGCGGATCACGAGGAACGGGGTGTAGGTCCCGGCGATGAGGAGGTAGATCGAGGCGTGGTCGAGGATCCGGAACACAGCCTTCGCCTGCCGGTTCCGCACGCTGTGGTAGAGGGTCGAGGCGAGATGGGTTAGGACGAGGGTTGTCCCGTACACGACGAGGCTCGCGATCTGGCCCGCACTCGCTCCCCGCACCACGCCGAGCGCGGCGAGGGCGGCGAGGCCAGCCAGGCTGAGGCCCGTGGCCACGGCGTGGGTGACCGCGTTCGCGATCTCCTCGCCTTCCGTGTACTCGGGGAGCTCGCGGTTCACCCTACCTCCGCCGGCGCCGCGCCCGAGCGAACGGGTGGAGCGCCCGTCCGAGAGGCGATCGCTGGAGGGCGATCGCATCGAACCGGCACACCTCGTGGCAGCACATGCAGCGGATGCACGTCTGACGGTTGATGTGCGCCTTCCCCGCCGTTACGGTGGCCGCGCCGGTGGGGCAGATGCGGGCGCAGGCCCCGCATCCCACGCAGTTTTGGCGCACGATCTGCGGGCGGAGGGAGAGCTGGCGGGTGACGAACTGCGTCAGGAACCGCGGGGCCCAGCCGACGATCTCCCCCGCCGGGATCGGCGGGAGGGCGAAGTCGGCGACGCCGACCGTCGCGATCGGCTCACCCACGATCTCCACGTCCCTCGCTCCCAGCCCCCGTTCCTGGGCGTAGCGGGTGGTCCGGACGGCGAGCGGATCGAGCCCGATGATCCGCGATGCCACGGCGTCCACGGCCACCGCATCGCGGCTGGCGAGGATCACCCCGAGCTCGCGCAGCGTCCCATTTGCCGGTCCTGCTCCCGCCATCGCCACAATCCCATCCATGATCGTGAGCTGGGGCGGGGCGACCGCGAAGATGTCCACAAGGAGTTGGCTGAACTCGGCGGGGTCCTTGTGCTGCCCGTGGAACGCGGTGCGCAGCCCGCCGGGGATCACGCCATACATGTTCTTTACCGCGCCGGTGAACAGGGTCAGGGAATGGGTCTTCAGCTTGGGGAGATCGATGATGACGTCCGCTTCGCGGAGCGCGCGGGCGAGGTAGACCTCCTTGAGGACCACCCCCGCGCACTCCACGCGGGTGAACCCCTCCTCCCGCAGGTTGACGAGCCTCACCCCCAGCCGCTCCGCCAGGGCGCGGTACCCGGAGATCGCGAACCCATCCGGAGTCGAGGGGTGGAGGTCGTCGCCGACCGTGATGTGCGGCGTGTAGTCCCGCACGACCGCGAGGACCGCAGCGGTGAACGTGGGATGGGTGACGATCCCCCGCTCGGGAGGGGACGGCGGGGAGAGGTGGTTGATCTTCACGAACACCCGGCTGTCCGGCCGGAGGATGTCGTCCACCCCTCCAATCGCCGCCAGCGCGGCCTCCACGGCTGAGCGGATCTCCGCCTCATCGTAGGTTCGCACGGCCTTCACGGCGACCGGCGTGGGAATCATGGATGATGGAACCTCGGGGTCCAACGGCCTACCCCGCCGCCACCGGGGGCGCCTCTTCGGGGAACCCCATCTTAACGAGGTAGTCCTGGAACCGGGGGTCGGACCGGGCGCTATCGAACCAGGGATGGACCTTGAGAAGGCGTAGCCCCGGATCGCGTGCCTGGAAGGACTTCTCGAGCCAGGCCAGGCCCTCGTCCACGTGCCCGAGGGCGAAATGAGCGGAGGCGACCGTGAACGCGTGGCCGAGTCCGGAATCCTTTCTCTCCAGTGCCCGCAGGTTTTCCTCGGCGGTCGTCGTCTCCCCCATCCCGGCGTAGGTCACGACCCGGGACGCTTGGATCTCGGTCTGCAGTCGGTCCGTCTTGGCGACCCTCGCTTCGGCCTTCCGGAATGCTTCCAGGGCCTGCTCGTGCCGCCCGAGCAGGGTGTACACGATGCCGAGGGTGACGCGGGGCTGAACCCATTCCGGATCGAGATCGAGGGTCCGCTGAAGCTGGACGATCGCCTCCTCGTACTGCCGGGCGAAGACGAGGCACCGCCCGTAGGTGTGGTTCGCGATCGGCGAATTGGGCTCCATGACGAGGACCTTGTTCATGGTCTCCAGGGCCTCGTCGAAGCGGCCGAGGAACGTGAAATGGTCCGCGAACGCCCGGCGCACCGCGCTGCTGTTGGGATCGAGATCGAGGGCCTTGTTGAGCTCCGCCTCGGCCTCGGCCCACTTCCCCGCCGTCTGAAGGACGGAAGCGAGGGACAGGTGGCCCTCCACGAAGTCGGCGGCGAGGGCCTGCGCCCGGCGGTGTTGATCGAGGGCTTCGCTGAACTGCCCGGACTCCCAGAGGATGGCGGACAGGGCCATGTTGATGATTGGGGAGAGGGGGTCGAGGGCGAGGGCGCGCTTCATCTCGGCGAGGGCCTCCGACGTCCGGCCGAGGTCGCTCAGGAGGTTGGCGTACCAATGGCGGGCGGTGGCGTAGTTTGGGTTCTGCTCGATCGCCTTCTTGAACCGGGCAGCCGCCCGCTCCGTGTCGTGCTCGAACAGCCACTCGATGAGAGCCAGCGACGTGTTCGCCTCAGCGAGGTCCTCGTCCAGTTCGAGGGCCTTCTGCGCCGCCTCCTTGGCGAGGGGGAGCGCCTCGTGCACCGGCAGATGTCCTTGGCTGGCGAGCACGCTGTAGGAGTCCGCCAAGCCAGCGTAGGCGAGGGCGTAGTAGGGATCGGCCGCGATCACATCCTGGAAGATCTCGATCGCTCGCTTGAGGCCACTCGCGGAACGCTGGTTCCAGAAATGGCGGCCCTTCAGGTACAGCATGTAGATGTCCACATCCCGCGCTCCCGCTGGCTGGAGGCGTCGCTCCTCGCCAGCGACGAGCTTCACCTCAAGCATCTCCGCCACCTTGTGCGCGATCTCGGTCTGGACAGCAAGCACGTCCTCGAGCTTGCGGTCATAGGCCTCCGACCACAGGTGTTCCTCGGTCTGGGCATCGATGAGCTGGAGGTTGATCCGCAGCTGGTGGTCCACCTTGCGCACGCTGCCCTCCAGCACCGTGGCCACCCTCAGCTCCTGGGCGATCTCGGCGATGGACTTCTTGGTCCCCTTGTACTTCATGACCGAGGTCTGGGCGATCACGCGCAGTCCGCGGATTCGGGAGAGGGTGAAGATGAGCTCCTCCGTCATCCCGTCGGCGAAGAAGGCGTCGGCTGGGTCAGGGCTGGTGTTTGCGAGGGGGAGGACGGCGATCCGCGTGCGGTCCACCGGGCGCGGTTCCTCCGGCCGGACCTGGGACCACGGGAACGCCACCGCGTACACCTCCGTCGGCACGCGGACATTCTTCAGGGCTTGCCTTCCCATGCTGACGAGCGGGAAGTGCACCTTGTTCCACACGTGATCGTACACCTGGGCAGAGATGCAAACTCCCTCCGGCTCAGCAAGCGGGGCGATCCGTGACGCCACGTTCACTCCATCCCCGAACAGGTCACCCTGGCGGTGGACGACATCTCCGACATGGACCCCGATCCGGATCCGGATCCGGCGCTCGGGGGGCTGAGAGGTGTTCCGCGCATGGAGGGCCTCCTGGATTGCAATCGCGCACCGCGTCGCCTGGAGGGCGCTGGGGAACTCGACGAGGAACCCATCGCCCATCGCCTTGACCACCCGTCCGCCGTGGGAGGAGAACAGGGGGCGCAGTAGGGCATCGTGTTCCTCGAGGAGCTTGAGCGAGAGGTCCTCGTTCGTCTGCCCAAGGAGGGTGTACCCGACGATGTCGGTGATCAGGATCGCGCTCAGACGGCGTTCCTCTTCAGGCATGGTCGCTCCCCCCTTCCGGATATTCGCATTATACCGAGCCCCCTGGGCTTCCCGTGGCGGAGCGAGGGCGGCGGCGCTACGATCCGCCGGCCTTTCCCCGATGCGGGGGAGGGCCGAGGGGGCGATCGTGGCGAGCGATCTGCAGGTGCTTCTCGCCGTGCGCGATCTCAAGAAGAGCTACGGCACCGTCCACGCCGTGGACGGGGTCTCGTTCGCGGTCCGGGTGGGGACCGTGTTCACCCTGCTTGGGCCCAATGGAGCCGGCAAGACGACGACCCTGGAGATCCTCGAGGGGATCCGCGACGCGGACTCCGGCGAGATCGAGATGTTCGGGGCCCGGGTGCGGCGGGTGACGGCGGGGATGAAGGGACGGATGGGCGTGCTGCTCCAGGAGGGCGGGTTCGAGCCCTACCTCCGGGTGCGGGAGGTCCTCGCCCTGTTCGCGTCGTTCTTCGATCGGCCGCGGCCGGTAGCGGAGGTCCTGGCCGAGGTCGCGCTCGAGGACAAGGCCGGGAGCCTGGTGCGGCACCTGTCGGGAGGGCAGAAGCAGCGCCTCGCCCTCGGCGCTGCCCTCATCAACGATCCGGACCTTGTGTTCCTCGACGAGCCCACCACCGGGCTCGATCCCCAAGCCCGCCGCAACATCTGGGCGATCGCCGAGCGCCTGAAAGGGGAGGGGAAAACGATCGTCCTCACCACCCACTACATGGAGGAGGCGGAGGCCCTCTCCGATGAGGTGTGCATCATGGACCACGGCCGCGTGATCGCCCACGGCAGCCCGCGCGACCTCACGTCCAGCCTCGGGCAGGAGACGCTCATCGAGTTCGACGCGTTCGACCTCAGCCCGGAGGCGTTGGCGAGCCTTCCCGGGGAGGCACACGGGGACGGGACGACGGTGACCCTGACGACGCCCGATCTGGTGGCGGCGCTGGAGGGGCTCCTCTCCTGGTCCCGTGACCGAGGGATCCCCCTCCGGAACATGGTCGTGCGCCAGCCGAACCTGGAAGACGTGTTCCTCTCCCTCACCGGGAGGAGGCTCCGCGCGTGAGGGCCGTTCTCCAACTGGCGCGGTGTTCCCTCGGTACCGCGTTGCGGGAGAAGGAAACCTTGTTCTGGTTCGTCGTGTTCCCGCTCCTCCTCCTCTCGGTCCTGACGCTCGTGTTCGGGCACCTCGGGGAAGAGGGGACGATGAACTTCACCGTCGCGCTCGCGAACCTCGACCGGGAGGAGGGGGTCGCGTCGGTGGTGGAGGAGGTGTTCGTCTCCCTGTCCGCCCCGCCCCGAGCGGGAGAGGAGCCCCTCTTTACCCTGCGCCAGCCCGCTTCCGGGGAGGATGCGGAGCGGTTCCTCGCCCGGGAGAGGGAGGCGGTCCGGCTGGGGGACGTCGCGGCCCTGATCGTGATCCCGCCCGGGTTCAGCTCCGCGGCGCTGGCGGCCCTGGTCGGGTCCGGATCCCCTGCTTTGCTCGCGGTGTACGCGAGCGACGCGAACGCCGCCTCGACCATGGCCGCGGATGTCGTGGCGCAGGTCCTGGCGCGGCTGAACCGGGAGCTCCTCACCCAAGCCGGCCTCTACCAGCCGGCGGCCGCGACCCCCGTGCGCACGGAGTGGATCGGGGAGGCCAGTGCGCCCGTGGCTTACGTGGACTTCCTCCTCCCGGGGATCGTCCTCATGGCGTTCTTCATGGGCGGGCTGCTCAACGTGCCGGGGACGATCCTCTTCTCGCGGGACCTGAAGATCCTCCGCCGCTACTGGGTGACCCCCCTCCGCGTACCGCAGTACCTCGCTGGGTTCGCGCTTGGGTACCTGGCGATGTGCGGGCTCCAGTTCACCCTCCTTCTCCTCCTCGGCCGGGTGGGCTTCGGAGCCACGGTGGCGTTCACCCGGCCCTTGGCCGTCGGGTACCTCGTCCTGGCGGCGGTCACGTTCCTCGCGTTCGGGTTCTTCGTCGCTTCGCTCGCCAAGACGGCGCAGTCGGGGATGGCCATCGCCAACATCATCAACATGCCGCTCCTGTTCCTAAGCGGCCTCTTCTTCCCGGTGGCGGACCTCCCGCTGTTCCTGCGCGTCCTCCTCTACCTCAACCCGTTGAGCTACCTCGCGGAAGGGCTCCGCTTCTCCCTCGGGACAGGGCAGGCCACCCTCCCTCTCCCTCTGACGTTCCTCGTGCCCCTCGGGTGGACGGGGCTGTCCGCGGCCGTCGCCGTGCGGCGTCTGCGGTGGGACGTGGCCCGATGACCGGGTTCCGGAAGCTCCTCCGGACGCAGGCCCTCGTCTTCCTACGGGACAAGGTCGCGTTGTTCTTCATCCTCCTGTTCCCCGTCGTGTTCATCCTCATCTTCGGGTTCGTGTGGGGAGGGAGCGAGGGCGGGGGGAAGGTGACCCTCGGCCTCCTCGTCGTCGGGGAACGCGATGCCCTGCTCGACGAGGTCCTCACCTCCCAGGACACGGTGACGGTGCGGCAGTACGAGGACCGCGCCGAGCTCGAGGCCGACCTCGCCCAGCAGGTGCTCGGCCTGGGGTTGGTGTGGGATGGGGAGGAGCTCCTCTTTCTCCAGGATCCAACCCGCGTTCAGGAGGGGTACGCCCTGGCCGAGGTGGCCCAGGGGATCGCGGCGGAGCTCAACCTACGCCGGCAGGGGTTGGCCCCGGTGATCCAGGTGGAGCGGGTGAGCGTTGGGCGAACGCCGGCCGGCTGGTTCACGCTGGTCGTGCCGGGGATCATGGCGTTCTCGGTCCTCATGTCGGGGCTCCTCGCCGTATCGGGGCGCATCACCCAGATGAAGGAGCGAAGGCTCCTCGATCGCCTCCTCGTGACCCCCATGTCCCCCACCGCCCTCCTCGGAGCGATCGGCCTGGTGCGGCTGGGGGTGGGGTTCGTCTCTACCACGATTACACTGGGCCTGGCCGTGGTTCTGTTCCGCGTTCAGTTCGAGGTGAACTGGGGCCTGTACACGGTGTTCGTCATCGCGGCGACCAGCGGGGCGATGGGGTTGGGCACGCTGATCGCCCTCGTCGTGCGCCGTCCGACCAGCGCGAGCACGGTGGCGAACATCCTCGCCCAGATCATGCTCTTCCTGTCAGGGGTTTACTTTCCCCTGGAGATCATGCCCGCGTTCCTCCGCGCGGTGGGCCGCGTCGTCCCCCTCACGTACATGGTCGAGGGGATGAGGTACGTGACCGGCGTGGCCGACATGTCCGCCTCGAGGTTCGCCCTCGTCACGGCGGGGTTGTTCGGGGTGGGGCTCGGCCTGTTCCCCGCTCTCAGCCGGTACGTGGTCAGGGTCGGACGCCGCTAGGGGTTCAGGTAGTGGCAGAGTCCATCCGCGCTGCGGCAAGGGGGGCCCCGCGGCACTCCCCGGCTGAGGGCGACGTTGTCGCGGAGCACCTCCACCATTGAACCTCCTGCCCCCCAACGGGCACATACTGAATGAACGGAGAGGGTAGAGTTCACGCCCGGCGGCTGCGGTACGAGCAGCGGGGGAGAGGAGAGCTATTGGCGGACGATCGGGATTTGGTGGGCCAGGTGGCGCGCGGGAATGGACGGGCGTTCCGCGCCCTCTACGAGCGGTACGCCGATCGGGTGTTCCGCTACGCGCTCACCCTCCTCCGGAACCGGCATCTTGCCGAAGAGGTGGTGCAGGAGACGATGGTCGCCGTGTGGAACGGGGCGGACAAGTTTGAGGGGAGATCCCAGGTCTCGACGTGGATCTTCGGGATCGCCCGCCATCACGCGTACCGCATCGGGCGGGGCGAGGTGAAGGGCGAACGGGTCCCCGACGAAGAGGGGGAATCCCCGGATCCCGCCCTTATGGTGGAGCAGGAGGTGCGGGTGCAACGGGCGGTGGCGGGGCTGCCCCCTGACCAGCGCGAGGTCGTGTTCCTCGCGTTCTACGCGGGCCTCCCCTACGAGGAGATCGCCCGGGTGCAAGGGGTTCCGGAGGGGACGGTGAAGTCGCGGATGTTCCACGCCAAGAAGCGGCTCGCCGAGGAGCTCAGGCCATGACGTGCGACGAGGCACGGGAGCGGATCCCGTTCTATGCGGCGCGGGCCCTCCCCAAGCCGGAAGGGGCGGCCCTCCTCGAGCACGTGGTGGGCTGCGAGCTCTGCCAGGGGGAGCTCGTGGAGGCGATGCGCCTCGGGCACGAACTTCGCGCCGCGTTCGCGCGGCTCCCGGGCCCGCCCGCGGGGACGTGGCTGTCGGTGGCCGCGCGGACGGTGGGCGCGTCCCTCCTCGCGGTGGGTGTGGGGGCGGAGATTGCGGGCTTGACCCTCGCTGTAGAGGCCACGAAGTCCGGGTTCTCGGTCACGGGGAGCCTGTCCCTCCTCGGGCGGGAAGTCCCGGTATTGCGGATCTAGAAGGAGGTAGACGATGAGCGACGAAGAGAAAGAGGGGAAGACCGACGTGGAGGAGCTGCGTGGGGTGCTGGATGTCGTCACGCAGCAGGTGCCAGGGCTCCTCAAGGGGCTGCGCGACGTCCTGTACTCGAAGGAAGCGGCGGAGAGCATGGCCGATGCGGTGGGCACGTTCTACAAGAAGCTCGTGGAGTCCGGCATTCCCAAGGAGGAAGCGCTCGAGATGGCCCGCGGGTACATGATCAACCTCCGCGAGCTGTTCAAGGGGGTCCAGTCCGGCAAGGGCGTGGGCGTCCAGATGGGCGACGAAGAGGAGGACGACTGAGACGGCTGTGGCACGGGATCAGGGCGGCGGGGGCAGTGGTCCGCCTCCTCGCCGCCCTGATCGGGTTCTCCATCGGATACGTGTGGGTCCGGCGCCGAGCGGTGGCCACCTTTCGCCGCCAGCTGCGCCGCCAGGGAGTGCCCGCCGCCGAGGCAGCGGTGCTCGCCTCTGACTACCGGGAAGCGTTCCGGCTCTCCGCTCTCGCGTCGAGGATCGGCCGTCACAACTCGCGGCCGGCGGACGGTAGCTGACTCCCCATCCTCAGGTATAATCTAACTGCGCGGTGCGCGCTAGGCACCGCACAGGTGGTTGGTTAGGTTTTATGAAGGCAGCACAAGCGACGGATACCGTCAACATGGCTTTGTTCTGCGATTTCGAGAACATCGCCCTCGGAGTGCGGGAAGCGAACTACCCCGCGTTCGATATCGAGAAGGTTCTGGAGCGGCTCCTCCTCAAGGGGAACATCGTGGTGAAGAAGGCCTACTGTGACTGGGCGCGCTACAAGGAGTTCAAGGCGCCCATGCACGAGGCGTCGTTCGAGCTGATCGAGATCCCCCACGTGAGCCAATCCGGGAAGAACTCCGCCGACATCCGGATGGTGGTCGACGCCCTCGACCTCTGCTACACGAAGCAGCACGTGGACACGTTCGTGATCATCAGCGGCGATTCCGACTTCTCGCCCTTGGTGAGCAAGCTGCGCGAGAACAACCGGACCGTGATCGGGGTTGGGGTCAAGAACTCCACCTCCGACCTCCTCATCGCCAACTGCGACGAGTTCATCTTCTACGATGACCTCGTCCGCGCGGCGCGGCCGGCCGTAAAGGACCAGCCCAAGTCGGGCGGTCGCAAGCCGGCGGCGAAGAAGAGCCAACAGCCGGCGCTCCCCCCCGTGGATCCCAAGAAGCAGGAGGCGTGGAACCTCGTCGTGGAGACGTACAAGGCCCTACTCAAGGAGCGGGGGGAAGGGGAGAACATCTGGGGGTCCATGGTCAAGCAGACCCTCAAGCGGCGGCGCCCAGGGTTCAGCGAGTCCTACCACGGGTTCAGCTCGTTCGGGCAACTCCTCGAGGAGGCCGGGGCGCGGGGGATCCTCGACCTCGAACGGGACGAGAAGTCCGGCGGGTACATCATCAAGGGCTGCCACGCTTCGTAGCGGCCGCCCTTCCCCGCACGGCCGGCGGGGATAGTCTGCGACGAGATCCGTCCACCACGGGCGAGGCCGCAGAACTCACCCGACGTGGCGCTCGATCGCCCAGCCCCGCGCCGGGGCGGCGGAGAGGAACCGGTCCCCCGAGAGAGCGCGCTCGATCGGGGTCGCCCCCGGGGGGATCTCCCCGCGCACGGCGAGGGAGAGGACAAGCGCCGCGTGCCATCCCGTGAGCTTCTCCATCGCCCGGAACCCGGTTGGGGGGTCGTAGCGATCCACAAGGCTCACCCGGGCCTCGGCCGGGCGGCCGTCGCGTGTCCCCCGCGCCCGGACGTGGATCACGCACACGTCGCGCGCCTCCGGGTCGGCCAGGGCCCGGTCAAAAAGGGAGATCAGCACATCCCGCGGCGCTACCAAGTTGTTCCCGACCTGAATCGCCTCGCGCCCAAACAGCCCCAAGGCGCGGAGGCCGTGGAGGAGGTGGACGTGGCCGGGGTAGCGGAGGGTCTTGTTCTCCAGGGTGCTCAGCCTCCCTGCGTACATCCAGGGCATGGTGGACAGGCCGCCCGAGGTGACGAATGCCTCGAGCTCCCCGAGCGGCGGGATCTCCAGCTTCTCGATCTCAGCTAGGGCAGGGACGGGGGTGACCACTCCCCCGCGGAGGAAGTACGCCTCACCTTCGTACTCGTTCACCAGTCCCTCGGCGCTGAAGAACAGGGCGTAGTTCCACGGCGGTTGGGGGTCCTCCGGAAGGCCTCCGTCGTAGATCCGTACTTCTTCGGCCTCGTCGAGGAGATCCATCGCGACCAGGGCGAGCGTCACGTTCATGCCCGGTCCCATCCCGCAGTCGGGGACGAGGGCGACCCCCGCCTTCTTCGCTTCCCGACCGAGGGCGAGCTCGTCGCGGACGATCCCCGTGTGGCCGCCGAGATCCACCATGTGCGTCTTCGTCCCGATCGCGACCCGGGCGAGGCCGAGGTTGAACCGGTACGAGGCGGCGGAGAGGAGCCCATCGGCCTCCGCGAGGAGCGGGACGAGCGTCTGCGGTTGGGATGCATCCCCCACCGCCGCCTCGGCCACCTGCTGGCCGAGGAGCCCGTTCAGCCGCTCCGCCCCCGCGCGCGCGATCGCAGCATTGCGGTCAAGGAGCGCGATCCGCTCCGCCTCGCCATGACGGGCGAGGTCGTAGGCCGCCGCCACGCCCTGCCGTCCGGCCCCGATCACCACGTACCGGTAACCCATCACGACCTCCTCCCTATCGTGCAATGGTTGCGGATAGTTCGCGCCTGAGCCAGCCCCGGAGAGGCTCCCCCACCACTTTCTCCCACCCCGGGGTCTCGAAGAAGTCCTCGTAACGGCACACCGTGACTTCATCGAGCGCGTGGGGCCGCCGGGCGAGAGGATACCGCTCGTGGAGGTGGAGGGGGTAGTTCGCCCACGGCGGGAGCTCCTCGATACCCTCACGCTCGAGGGAGGAGAGGACTACCCCTGCGAGCAGGGCCTGGTGGGCAAAGATTGCGTACCTCTCGTCCTCCCGGTAGAACGCCGCGAGCCGAGGATCGCGGTACAGCCACGGGAACATCGTCGCCCACCGGCCGAGAACGCCTCGCTCCGGGCGCACCACGAGGAGCCCGGCGTTGAAGTAGGGCCGGATCGCGACCTCGTCCACGGACGATTCCATCGGAAACAGGCGGTCCGCGGGGACCGCGCACGTGCGGTAGATGAGGTCCCAGAACGGGGACACCGGATCGGCGAGGCGCGAGCCAATGAGCGCGAGGTCTACCGGCCGGGCCCCCACCGCCACCCCCGGCGGGAGGTGGAGTTCGTCCGGCTCGCGGAGGATGAGGGTCCCCGCGTCCATCCAGACGAGGGTCGAGCGGGTGGCGGCCGCGCGGGCTTCCGCCACCCCGGCGGCGAGGACCTTCGCCCCAAACGGGAACCCGGCTCCGCTGCGGTCAGTTGCGAGCGGAACGAGGTCAGCCCCCGCCGCCCGAAGGCCATCGCGGACCGACTCCGGGAGGGGCATCGCCTGCGGAGCGAGGACCCAGACTGAGCTCCCTGCCAGCCGCCCGCCGAAGGCGCGGAGGCTTCGGGTGAGGAGGAGCGCCCTCCGTCCCGCGGGCTCATCCTCGGCAAGGCACGCGAACACGAGATCGGCCATCTTCAATCCCGGTTGATCCTACCCTGGAGCGCTCGCGCCAGTTCCCGGGCCTCGGTGCGGAGCTGGTCCTCCCCCACCTTCCGCGTCACGATCTCCCCGAGGAACGTAACCTCGACGCGCTTCCCGGCGAGGGAGTTCCGGATCATCTCCCGCGCCCGGCCCGTCTTCCCCCCGCCGGTGGTGAACAGGACGGCGAGCTTTTTCCCCTCGAGCTGCGCCTCCTTGAGGAACGTCCGCACCGGAACGGCAGGCTTCCCCGCCCAGATCGGCGTGCAGAGGACGATCCGCTCCACTCCGGCGAAGTCGAGGTCCATCGGACGAATCCCCATCGGGATCCCGCAGGCTGCCCGGAGCCCCATCCCGAGGAACCCGCGTTCGCGCACGGCCTTGATCTCCCGCACCTCGGCCGGCAGTTCCGCGGCGAGCGTTTGGGCGATCGTGCGCGTGGTCCCGTACCGGCTGTAGTAGACGACGACGGTCTTCATCGCTCCTCCTCTAGCGCGGCAGGGTTGGACCACGCTGGTCCTGGTAGGCCCCGCCTGCCTCCTTCTCCCCGTACGTGCGCGCGGGGCGCTCCCCGCGGGTGAACACGATCTGGGCGATCCCCTGCCCGATGTGGAGCCGCAGCGGGAGCGGGGAGGTGTTGATGAGGGACAGCGTGAGCTTGCCCCGCCACCCCGGTTCGAGCGGGGTCACGTTCACGATGAGCCCACACCGGGCATAGGTGGACTTTCCGAACACCAGACCCATTACGTCGTCCGGCATATCCAACACCTCCACGCTCTCTGCGAGGACGTTGGCGTGGGGGGCGAGGTCGAACGTCTCCTCGGCCACCACCTCCCGGAACTGGTCCTGGGGAAGATTCACCGGGTCGAGGAGCGCGTCCACCCTGCCCAAGGGGACGAGAAACCGCGATCCGAGCCGGATATCGTACCCGAACGAGCCCAGGCCGTAGGACGGCTTCCCCTCCTGGCGGGGCACGAACGGGGCGATGAGCGGCGGGTTCCCCCTAGCCAACACCGCGATCTCCCGATCGCTGAGGATGCTCACCCGGGAATCGTACCCGGATGCGCGCCCCCCCATGGAGGGAGGCCCAAGGTCCCGTCTGGTCTCGGGACCGACGAGTCGCTACCGGACGATTACGGTGAGGGTGAAGGTTTTCTCAGGAGGCGTGGCCTCCCACGAACGGCGGTAGGCGAAGGAGAGGTGCCCCGCGCCGGTCTCGGTTGCCTGGTAGCGGAAGTAGAACACCCCGCCCGCCCCGATGAGATGGGAGTCCGCGCGGTAGGGGAGGCCCTCAATCCGTGCCAGGAACGCCGGCTCCTCCACCGCCTCCCATCCGTAGCCGGTGGTGGGGTTCCCGGGCAGGGCGATCAACAGCCTTTCCCCCCCGTTCAGGGAGACCGTCGTCCCGTCGTCCCGTTCGTCCACCTGGCGGTAGAGCGCGAGGCCGATCCCGCACACTGTGGCCTCGGCCATGCTCCATCCGGCGCGGGGGGCCGCGTCGGGCGCGGTGACCTGGAGCTCAGCCTGGAAGTCCCCGATCGAGGTCACGACGAGGAGGGTGTACTTCCCCTCGGCCACGGGTTCCCCATCCATGGTGGCCAGGTCCCAGTGCCCGAGCCACTCGTCTGACGGGAGGGGGTAGGCCGTCGCCTCATCGGCGTAGACCGCGGCCCCGGTGGGATCGAGGACGAGGAAGGCGGACACGAAGATAGTCCCGCACGTGCAGGGGCATGGATCATCGCCCGTGAGCTCCACGGCGAGCCCCTGCCCCTGCGAAAAGGTGAACACCCCAGTCGTCACCCGCACCTCTTCGAGGGAAATCGAGCTCGTCGCCGTCCCCAACGCCTGCCCGAAGGATCCAATCGCCAGTCCAGCCACGAGGAGCAATGCCAAGCGAACCGTGCGCATGATCAGCACCTCCGTAAGAAGTATACGTAGCCGGGCCCCTTGGTTTCGCGGGGGCCGCGGGGATAGGTGACGGGATCTTCGTTCCGCCGTATCATCTCTTTCTGAGGGCCATGCCTCGGGACGGGTTTCGGGCATGAGGATCGTGTTCGTGACGACCTTTCCCACCGCGGAGAGCGGGGGAGCGGGGCGGGTGGCCCACGAGTTGGCCGCGGCGAGCGCCCGGACCCACGACGTCCTCCTCGTGATCCCTGGCGAGCGCACGGAATGGATCGCTTCTTGCCAGGGCGAACCGACCCGGGTGCGGGTGGCGACGCGCGGGGAAGGGGATGTTCAGCTCCCCGATCTCCGGACGCGGGATGGGCTGGAGGCGCTCCTTCAGGATTTCCGGCCGGACGTCGTCCATGCCCACGACTTCAGCCCTCTTTCCCTGTGGTTTCAGGATTGGGCTCACCGAAATGGGCGGCCGTTCGCGGTGACCCTCCACTGCCTGCCCTCGCAGGCACAGGCGTTTGGTTCCGTGGAGAAGCCGCGGCTCACCCGGTGGATGGGGGAGAGCCCCCTCTTCCCCACGTTCATCCGCCTCTTCCTCCACCGCTGCGATGGAGTGATCGCCCTCAACGCGGCGATGGTGGAGGACCTGCGGCGGTTCGGGTACCGGGGGCCTCTGTACCGGGTGCCCAACGGCCGGGATCTTGCGGCGTACCGCGACCTCCCTCCGGCGGACATCACGCAGCCGGTGAAGGAGTTCCTGTTCGTGGGGTCGTTCGCTCGGCGCAAGAACCAGCGCTACCTTTTGGAGATGATGGCGTACCTCACCGTCCCCGCTCGGCTCGTGCTCGTCGGGGAGACGCTCGAACCGAGGTACCTGGAGGAGCTCCGGGCGCACGTCCGCGACCGGGCGCTGGGGAACGTGGCTATCGTCGGTCCTGTTCCGCACACGGAGATCCCCCACCTCCTCCGCGCGGCCCACGTCTTCGTGTCGGCGTCGAAGCTCGAGGTGCAAAGCCTGGCCGTGATCGAGGCCCTCGCGTCCGGGACGCCGGTCGTCGGGCTGACGAACGAGACGGTCGCCGAGCTCGTGGACGATGCGGTGGGGAGAAGGCTCCCTGCTGATGCGAGCCCGGCGGAGTTCGCGCGGGAGGTGGAGGCGATCTGCCGGATGCCGCCCGAGCACTACGCGGCCCTGTGCCGCGCTGGTCAGGAGCGGGTTCGCTCGCTCGATTGGCAGGCGGTGGTGGAGCAGAACGCCCGGGTGTATGCGGAGCTCGCGGCGGTCTCCTCCGGCGCGGGGCGAAAGCGGGCCCCCCTGTGGACGCCGTGGCTGGTGGCGGCGAGTGCCCTGCGCTACGGGATCCACGGCCTGCCCCACTCCGCCCAAGGGGCGGCGCCGGGGGCCGGAGTCCCTACAGGAGGATCAGGGTCAGGGCCATCGTCGCCATCCCCCCGACGAGCCCGATGACGCTCTCGTGCCCGCGGCCGTAGGCGCGGCTGGTGGGCAGGAGCTCGTCCAGGCTCACGTAAACCATGATCCCCGCCACCCCCGCGAACAGGATCCCCATCACCGGCGGGGGGAACCCTGCCCCGGTCCCGCTGAACGCAAGCCGGAGCCCGAGGAACGCAATCCCAGCCCCGATCGGCTCAGCCAGGCCACTTAGGAACGAGTACAGGAAGGCCTTCGTGCGGCTCCCGGTCGCGTAGTAGATTGGGACAGCAACGCTGATCCCCTCCGGGATGTTGTGCAGGGCAAGGGCGAGGGCGATCGCGCCGCCCAGCGTCGGGTCGTGGAGGGCGGCGAGGAAGGTCGCCAGGCCCTCCGGGAAGTTGTGGAGTGCGATGGCGAAGGCGGTGAAGAGGCCCATCCGCAGCAGCCTCGCCTGGGGGGTCCCCGCGACGGGAGGGGCCGATGGGGCGGCATGGACCCCGAGGCCGGCGGTCTCCTCGGCGGTAGGGAGCTGATGGGGGTTATCGGGGCCGGGGATCAGGGTGTCAATGGTGGCGATGAGGGCGATCCCGCCGAAGAAGGAGGCCACGTTGGTCCACTGCCCTGTGCTCACACCATAGACTGCAGCGAGGGCATCCCCGCCCTGGGCGAGAATCTCCACGAACGAGACGTAGAGCATCACCCCCGCCGAGAAGCCGGTGGAGAGGGACAGGAAGCGGTAGTTCGTCTGCCGAACGAAGAACGCGACCAGGCTCCCCAGCCCCGTGGCGAGGCCCGCCACGAGGGTCAGCCCGAACGCAAGTGCGATGTTCTCCACCTCGCCACCTCCCAAACGCGTGCGCCGAGTATAGGGTGGACTGGGGGGAAGGGGCCGGGTAGCCTCCTCCCGTGGCGCACGCGTTCGCGTATGGGGAGGACGTCCTCCTCGTGGAGGAGGGGAAGGGGCGGACTTTCCTCGTCCGCCTCGAGCCGGGGATGGAGTTCCACAGCCATCGGGGAACGATCGCCCACGACGGGATCGCAGGACAGGTCGAGGGGGCGACCGTCCTCAGCCACCTCGGGCGGCCGTTCCTCGCGTTCCGGCCGCGGATCGGGGACCGGATGTTCAAGGTCAAGCGCCGCACCCAGATCGTCTACCCCAAGGACGCGGGCTGGATCGTGCTTTCCCTCGACCTCCGCCCTGGAGCGCGGGTGGTCGAGATGGGGACCGGGTCCGGCGCGTTCACGATCTTGCTAGGGCAGCTTGTGGGCCCCACGGGCCGGATCTACACGTTCGATCAGAGCGCGGAGTTCCTGGAAAATGCCCTCGCCAACATCGCCCGCGCCGGATACGCGGATCGGGTGGAGGCGGGAGTTCTCACTGCCGGGGAGCCGTTTCCCGTGGAGGACGTGGACGCCGTGTTCCTCGACCTCCCCACCCCGTGGGAGGCGGTCCCTGCGGCGTGGGCCGCCCTCGCCCCGGGCCGGCCGCTCGCCCTGATCGTCCCCACCGCCGAGCAGCTTAAGGAGTCGGTCCGGGCGCTGCACGAGGCCGGGTTCGCCCTCATCGAGACGGTGGAGGTCATGGAGCGGCCGATCCTCGTCCGGGAGAGGGAAGGGGTGCGGCCGAGCGAGCGGATGACCGCATTCACCGGGTACCTCGCCTCCGCCCGCAAGCGCCTCCCGTGGTCGCCTCCCGGAGGATAGGGCAATGGACGTCCCGAGCGTGTTTAGGATCCTCAAGGTGGGGATCGGCCCCAGCTCCTCGCACACGATGGGCCCGTTCTTCGCCGCCCGCGACTTCCGCGGCCTCGTCGCCGCCCACGGGTTCACGGGGGGGAGGCTGAGGGTCATCCTCCTCGGGAGCCTCGCCGCCACCGGCCGCGGTCACCTCACGGATGCCGCGGTGGCGGCTGGGCTCTCTGGCCACGAGTTCGATCGCGCGGCGACGTCCCTCCCGGAGGTCCTGGCCGCGGTGCGGGCGGCGGGGGAGATCGGGATTGCGGGCCACCGGTTCGCGTTCCAACCCGACGAGGATATCGTGTTCGACGGGTCCGACCGCGATCTTCCCCATCCCAACACCCTGCGCTTTGCGCTTCTCAGTAACGATGGGCGTGTCCTGCTCGCGGAGGAGTACCGGTCCCTTGGCGGGGGGGCGGTGGCTGGCGGGACGTTTGGCGAGGGGGCAGACTGGAAGAAGGGCCAGTTCACGATGAGCCAGGTTCTGGCGGCGTGCCGGGAGGAGGGGACCGACCTCGTCGGGTTCGTGCGGGAGAACGAGCGGCGCCTCGGGGTCGGTAGCGAGGAGGTCGCGGCGCGGCTCGCGGCCCTCTGGACGGCGATGGTGGACTCCATCTCTCGCGGGGTCTCCACCCGCGGCGTCCTCCCCGGCCGGCTCCACCTCGCCCGCCGTGCCCCCGGGATGTACGAGGCCCTCCAGGAACGGACAGGGGCGCAGCACGTTCTGTCGCGGGAGATGGATTACGCCTCCACGTACGCGATCGCGGTCGCTGAGGAGAACGCAGCCGGGGGGCGGGTCGTTACGGCCCCCACGTGTGGCGCCGCCGGGGTTCTGCCTGCCGCCCTGCGCACCCTTCAGGAAACGATTGGGGTTCCGGATGAGCGCATCCACGACGCCCTCCTCGTGGCGGGCCTCATCGGCCTCGCCGTGGCGACAAACGCCTCCATCGCCGGGGCGGAGGTCGGCTGTCAGGGCGAGGTGGGGACGGCGAGCGCGATGGCCGCCGCGGCGGCGTGCTGCCTCCTCGGGGGGGATCCCGAGGCCCAGGTGGACCGCGCGGCGGAGACCGCCCTCGAGCACTACCTCGGCCTCACCTGCGACCCCGTGTACGGGCTCGTCCAGATCCCGTGCATCGAGCGCAACGCCGCGGCCGCGGTGGCAGCGCTCCACGCCGCGAGCCTGGCCCTTCTCTGCCGCGGGGAGGACCGGATCACGTTCGACACCGCGGTGGCCGCCCTCGCTGAGACCGGACGGGACATGGACCGCAAGTACAAGGAGACGGCCCGCGGTGGGATCGCATCCCTGTTTGAGAGAGAGGCAGGCGACCGGCAGGGGACAGAGTCAGGGTGAAGCGCCCCGGGGGTTGACGGCCATGCCGGATGAGGGAAGGATCAGCGCGTGAAGTGGTGGACCTTGGTCCTCGCCCTCCCGCTTCTCGTGGCCGGGTTCTTCTACGCCCACGACCTCGCTGTGGGGATTTACCCGCCGTATCGGTGGACCGCTCCCCCCCACTGCCCGGAGCTCGGGGTCCCGTGGCGGATGTATCCGGTGGATAACCCCGGCGACTGGCTCCCCAACGGGCTCGACATGGCGGACGTGAACGGCGATGGGTACCCCGATTTCCTCGTCAACTACGAATGGACGGGGCGGATCCGCGTCGTGTTCCACCCGGGGCGGGACCTGTCCCCCGATCGTCCGTGGCCGGCCGTGGACGTGGGGAGATTCCCCAACGCCGAGAACGCGGCGTTCGGGGACCTTGACGCGGATGGGATCGTGGACATCGTCATCGTGCAGGGGATCGAGCACCACGCCGACCCCTCCGCGGTGCGGATCCTGTGGGGGCGATCACCGCCTGACCCCGAGGCCCCCCTCTCGGCCTACGCCTGGGAGGATGGCGGGATGCTCCCTCAAGGCACAGGGGTTGGGCACTACCTGGACGTGCAGGTAGCGGACCTCGACGGATCGGGGTTCCCGGACATCGTCGTCGGCGGTCGGGCGGCGCGCCTGGCCGGGGAGGAGCGGACCCCTGCGGCGCTGGAGGGGCTGACCTGGACGGGCCTTCGCTGGTTCCGAAACCCGCTTGGGGAAGGCCGCGACCCGCGGGATCCGTCCCAGTGGCGGATCTACGCCATCGATCCCGAGATCCCAAGCGGTCATGGGTTTGTCGTCGCCGACCTGGACGGGGACGGTTCGTTGGACCTCGTCATCAACAACGCGGACTGGGATACCCCAGACGAAGAGGAGGCCATCCTCTGGTACCGCAACCCCGGTTCGGAGTCGTGGACGGAGCCGTGGCCCAAGCACGAGCTCTACCGAAGTCCGGAGTTCTACGCCAAGGAGCAGGTCGCGGTGGGCGATCTCGACGGCGACGGGCTCCCGGACATCGCCGCCCAATCGGAGAACGTGGTTCACCTGTTTTGGAACGCCGGCGGGGGGCGGTTTGAGCACGAACTGATCGCCAAGCCTCCCGCCCTGTGTTGGCGGTCCCGGCCGATCGCGGTGGCGGACCTCAATGGCGACGGGAGGCTTGATATCGTCGGGGCGGCCATCCACCGTGACGGACGGCTCCCGCAGGATGTCGCCGCCGTGTGGTGGTTGGAACAGGGCCTCACGGGATGGGTCGCCCACGTCATCAAGTGGGGGTCGGGGTTCCTCGGGCTGGGGACGTTCAACGGGGAGAAATGGGATCAGCTCCTCCCCCTCGATGTGGATGGCGATGGCGACCTCGATCTCGTGGCCAACGTTGAGGAGATGAACCGCCTGCGGTCCATCCTCGCCGTGGTGTGGTTCGCGAACCCCGGGCGGGCCGGACCACCCGACGGGTGACGTGGGCCACAGTCGGCTGGGCCTCCCCGCGGTATGATGGAGGCCCACGGATGCGGCAAGGAGCTGGGCATGGGGCGCGCTGAAGGCGGAGTGGCCAGCGATCGTACCCCCCCGCGGCCCTCCGCGATGTTCGGCGCACTCACCCCATCGTCATCTCCCTGACCCACGCCGACCCCGGACGACCGGAAGCGGTGCAGCGCTGGGAAAAGCTCATGGCGAGCCTGCCCGGAATGGTGTACCGGTGCCGGAGTGACCGCGACTGGACGATGGAGTTTGTGAGCGAAGGGAGCGTAGACCTCCTCGGCTACGCACCGGAAGCCCTGGTGGGGAACCGCGAGGTGAGCTACGCGCGCCTCATCCACCCCGAGGACCGCCCGCGGGTGTGGGATACGGTGGAGAAGGCAATCGCGCGGCGCGAACCGTTCACCCTAACCTACCGCATCCGAACCGCGACCGGGGAGGAGAAACTTGTCTGGGAACGGGGAATGGCAATTCAGGGCGAGGGCGAGGAGGTCCTCCTCACGGGGTTCATCACCGATGTCACCGCGCAGGCGCGGATGGAAGAACGCGTGAGGGAAGAGAGAGCTTGGTCCGAAACGATCATCCGTAATGCCCCGGGCATCATCATCGGGCTCGATCTGGACGCACGGATCGTGATCTTCAACCGTTTCGCCGAGGAGCTGACGGGGTATGCTGCCCCGGAGGTCTTGGGCAAGGATTGGTTCACGACCTTTCTCCCCCCGGAGATCCGCGAGGAGATGCGTGCCGTCTGGAACGAGATCGTCGCGCAGGAGCTCGTCCACCACCGCCACGAGAACGCCATCCTCACGAAAACGGGGGAGGAGCGGGTCATCAGCTGGCGCAACACCGTGGTGAAGAAGAACGGTGAATTCAGGATGGTTCTCGCGATCGGCGAAGACGTCACCGAGCGAAAACGCGACGAGACAAAGCGGGCCCAGCTCATCCAGCGCCTCACCGTCCTCCACCGGGTCAGCCAGGAGATCGCCCGTTCCGCCCGGGATCCTGAAGGGATCTATGCTGCCATCCATCGCGCCGTGGCGGAGCTCATGCCGGCGGAGGCCTTCGCGATCTCCCTTCGCACCGGCGAAGACGAGGCGGAGGCGGTGTACCTCGTGGACAAGGGGGGCCGCTATCCCCCGGAGCGGATGCCCCCAGGCGAGGGGTTGACCTGGCACGTCCTCTCCACCGGGAAACCAGTGGTCCTCTCCGACGTGACCGCGGGCGTTCCGTTCGAAAGGCGCCGGTTCGGGAGCAAGGAGAGTGTGCGCTCGATCCTCGCCGTCCCCCTCCGGATCGGAGAGAGGACGGTGGGGATGCTCGCCACCCAGAGCTACGCGCCCGCCGTATACAGCGAGGAGGACCTGCGGATCTTGGAGATGCTTGCCGCCCACGCCGCGGCGGCGCTCGAGAACGCCCGCCTCCTCGCGGATCTCCGAGAGAGCGAGGGGAAGTTCCGTAGCGTGTTCGAGAACACCGTGCTCGGCTTCTACCGGACGACGCCGGAGGGGCGGATCGTGATGGCGAACCCGACGCTCGTGCGCATGCTGGGGTACGACTCGTTCGCGGAGCTTGCCCAGCGCGACCTGACCGCGGAGGGTTACGAGCCAGGGTACGTGCGCCGCGAGTTCCAGGAACGCCTCGAGCGCGAGGGGGAGGTGCGGGGTCTTGAGAGGGCCTGGGTACGCAAGGACGGCTCGACCCTGTTCGTGCGGGAGAGTGCCCGCCTCGTCCGCGACGAGACGGGTCAGCCGCTCTACTACGACGGAACAGTGGAGGACGTGACCGAGCTCGTCGCGGCCCGCCAGGCGCGCGAGCAGCAGGACCGCCTGCTCGCCATCGCCGGACAAATGGCCAACCTCGGGGGGTGGTACGTGGACCTCGCCACGGACCGGGTGCTGTGGTCCGATGAGGTGGCCGCGATCCACGAGATGCCCCCGGGGATCTATCCGTCGGTGGAGGAGCGCATCTCGTTCTACGCCCCGGAGCACCAGGCCAAGATCAGGGAGCTGTTCACCGCCTGCGCGACCGAGGGCATCCCGTACGACGTGGAGCTCCAAATCATCACCAGTTCCGGGAGGCGCGTTTGGGTCCGCACGATTGGCGAGCCGGTCCGGGACGCGGCGGGGAAGATCGTGGGCGTGCGAGGGGCATTGCAGGACATCACCGACCGCAAGCAGGCCGAGGATACTCTGCGGGAGAGCGAGAGGCGGTACCGCGAGCTGGTCGAGGACATTAGCGACGTCGTCATCGCCGTGGACGTAGACGGGATTGTAACGTACATCAGCCCAGCTTCCCGCGCGCTCAGCGGCTACTCCCCCGACGAGATCGTGGGCCAGCCGTTCGCCCGGTTCATCCATCCGGACGACCTCCCGGGGCTCCTCTCGGCCTTCCAGGAGACCCTCTCCGGCCGGAAGCCGGCGCCGCTTGAGCACCGCGTGATCACCAAATCGGGGGATACCATCTGGGCACGCACCTTGACCAAGCCGTTCTTCCGGGATGGGCAGCCTGCGGGCGTGCGCGGGGTGATGAGCGACATCTCGGCCCGCAAGCGCGCGGAGGCGGAGCTCGCGGAGAGCTACGCCCGGATACAGCACTTGTTCGACGCGATCGTGGACGCCCTTGCCTCAACGATTGAGCTCCGTGACCCCTACACCGCCGGACACCAGCGGCGGGTGGCTGAACTCGCCGTGGCCATCGCCCAGGAACTGGGCCTGTCGGCGGAGGAGCAGAGGGGCTTGCGGATCGCGGGACTCGTGCACGACGTGGGGAAGATCGTCGTCCCGAGCGAGATCCTGAGCAAGCCCGGCCGGCTGAGCCAGTTGGAGATGGAGATGGTGCGGGTCCATCCCGAGGCAGGGTTCAACGTGCTGCGGGGCATTGACTTCCCGTGGCCGGTGGCGGAGGTCGTGCACCAGCACCACGAACGGCTGGACGGCTCCGGCTACCCCCAGGGCCTCACGGGCGACGAGATCCTCCTCGGGGCGCGGATCCTCGCCGTGGCCGACGTCGTGGAGGCGATCAGCTCCCACCGGCCGTACCGGGCGGCGCTCGGGATCGAGGCCGCCCTCGCCGAGGTCGAGGCCGGCCGGGGAGAGCTCTACGACCCGCAGGTCGTGGACGCTTGTTTGGCTGTATTCCGTAACGGGTTCACCTTCCGCACTGCCAGCCAGGCAAGGTGAACCGCACCCGGGTCCGGGCCGCCCGGTCCCCGCCTACTGTTGTGGCGGCGGGAGGACCTCCCCCCGCACCAGGGCCGAAAGGTCCGGGGCGACCCACGTCGGCTGGATCCCGGTCCGCGCGATGTCCTCTCCCGTGGAGACCCCCGACAGGACAAGGGCCGTATCCATCCCCAGGCGCTCGGCGCCGAGGATATCCGTCTCCAACCGGTCCCCGATCATCAGCGCCTCGGCCGGGCCGATCCCCAGTGCAGTCAGGGCCACGCGGTACGCGATGGGCGAGGGCTTGCCGACCACGAGCTCCGGGGGAAACCCCATCCCCTCCAGCGCCCCCACGACTGCCCCCGCCCCCGGGATGAGGCCGGTCTCGGTGGGGTAGGTCGGGTCACGGTTCGTGGCCAGGAGCCGCGCTCCCGCGAGGAGCGCCTGGAGGGCGTGGGAGAGCTTGTCGTAGGTCAGGGCGCGGTCCATCCCCACCACGACCCACTCCGCCTGTGCGGGTTCCACATGCCGATGGCCGGCGAGGGCCATCTCCGCGGCGATCCCCTCCTCCCCGAGGTACCAGAACCGCACCGCGCCGATCTCCTCCCGCAGGTGGTGGGCTGCGACGTAGCAGCTCGGGATCACCTCCTCCGCGCTCACGGGGAGCCCCCGTTCGCTCAGCTTCCTCGCCGCAGCCAAGCGGGACTGGGTGGAATTGTTCGTGAGGAGGGCCACCGGGCCCCGCCGGCGAAGGGCCACCAGGGCGTCCGCCGCCCCGGGGAGAACGCTCCTCCCTCGCACCAGGACTCCATCGAGGTCGAGGAGGAACCCACGGTAGGGGTCGAGCGGGTGGTGGCCCATAGGGGCGATGATAGCTGCTCTGGGGGGAGGTGGTTCCAGTCAGGAGTTTGGCACCCCGTCCGGGACGGGCGTAGAATGGAGCGGTCGGAGGGATGGTCGAGTGGCCGAAGACGACGGCTTGCTAAGCCGTTGCTGGGGTGTTGAGCCTTAGCCGTGGGTTCGAATCCCACTCCCTCCGCAGCGAGGCGGTCATCGGTTTTCCGTGAACCGAGAACGGGTGCACCGTACACTAGGGACCGCCATCAGGCGCCCGTAGCTCAGGGGACAGAGCGTTGGCCTCCGGAGCCAAAGGCCGCAGGTTCAAATCCTGCCGGGCGTACCAGCTCTTCTTGCTGCCCTTTCCCGGGCCCCGCCCTGGCGGACCGGCGCCGGGGGAGCTAGGCTCCCCGCGATGAAGGTAATCGGTATCGCTGGCCCGTCCGGATCCGGGAAGTCCACCCTCGCCCGCCACCTCGCGACCGAGCCCGGGGTGGCCTACCTCGATGCCGACGCCCTGGCATGGGCGACGTACGCCCCCGGTGGGCCGGCCTACGCTGCCCTCGTCACCCGGTTTGGGGAGGACATCCTCGCCGAGGACGGGACGGTGGATCGGGTGCGGCTGGCGCGGGCTGCGTTCGCGACCCCTCAGGCGAAGGCCGATTTGGAAGCGATCGTGCACCCGCGCGTGATGGACGAGGTGCGGCGGGCGATCGAGCGCCATCGCGATGCCGGGACGCGGATCCTCCTCGTGGAGGGCGCGCTCCTCCTCTCTTCGCCCCATGTGGATCGGTCCCTGTTCGATGCGGTCCTGTGGCTGGAGGTCCCGGCGGAGGAGCGGCGGGCGCGGCTCCTCAGTTCAGGGCTGGATCGAAGGGCCGTGGTGCGGCGCCTCCGCGCGCAGCGGGATCTCGTGCCCCCTTGCGATCCCCGCGTCCAGATCGTGGATGGCCGCGGGGAGCCCGAGGAGGTTGCCCAGCGGGTGGCGGAGCTACTGCGGGCGGGGGGTGGACCGTGAGCTCTCGGAGAGCACGAGGTCGAGATCGGAGTGGGGGATGGCCCCCTGGGACGTGAGCTGGTAGCGTTCGTGGCCCTTCCCCGCGAGGAGCACCACGTCCCCCGTCGTGACGTCCCCTAACGCCCAACGGATCGCCTCCGCTCGGTCGAGCTCGATCCGGTACCTCCCCCCCACCGCCCGCACCCCGCGGGCCACCTCCTCAGCGATCGTCCGCGGATCCTCGCCCTTGGGGTTATCGGTGGTGATCACGGCGAGGTCGGCAAGCTGGCCCACGATCCCCCCCATCAGGGGGCGCTTCCCCGGGTCGGCCTCGCCGTTGGCGCCGAACACGACCACCAGGCGCCGGGCGTGGGGGCGGAGGGAGGACAGGATCTCCGCTAGCGCCGGCGGGTTGTGGGCGTAGTCCACCACCGCCATCGCCCCGCTCCGGAGCGGGAACTGCACGAACCGCCCTGGGGGGAGCGTCGCCGTCATCAGGCGGGATGCGATCTCGGGGAGGGGCATGCCCAGCGCCCACGCCGTGGCCGCGGCGGCGAGCGCGTTGGCCACGTTGTGGCGGCCCGGGAACGGTAGCCGCACGTCCTCTGATCCGTCCGGCGTCTCGAGCGTGAACTCCGCGCCCGTTGGGTCCAGGCGCAGCCCCTGGGCGCGGACGTCGCCGCAGTCCAGCCCATACCGGACTCCGTGGCCGCGGCACGCCGCGAGGAACCGATCGGCATGCCGGTCCTCGGCGTTCACGATGCCCACGCCGTCTAGGGGGAGCATCCGGAACAGGCGGAGCTTCGCATCGAGGTAGGCCTCCATCGTGCGGTGGAAGTCGAGGTGGTCCCGTCCCAGCCCGGTGAAGATGGCTGCCGCAACGTGGATGCCCGCCACCCGCCGCTGGGCGAGTCCGATCGAGGACGCCTCGAACGCGAACGCTTTCCTCCCCGCCGCCCGCGCCTCGGCGGCCAGCCGCTGCAGGTCTGGGGCCTCGGGGGTGGTCACACACGACAGGCCCTCCCGCTCCACCCGCACCGTGGTCAGGGTTTCGCACTCCGGGAGGAGCTGCCCGAGGAGGTGGACGACGGTGGTCTTCCCGTTCGTGCCCGTGACGCCGATCGCGCGGAGCTCGCGGGTGGGGTGGCCATAGAAGGCGGCCGCAGCGTGGGCGAGGGCGGACCGCGCATCCGGGACGCGGGCGTAGGGGACACCGGCGCTTGCCCGCACCCGTTCGCCCACGACCGCCACTGCCCCGCGCGCCACGGCATCGGCGATGAACCGGTGCCCATCCGCCCGTTCGCCCACGAGGGCGAAGAACAAATCCCCCGGCACGACGCGACGGGAGTCCCAGGCCAACCCTCGTACCTCGACCTCCCTGATGTCAGGAACGGAAGAAAGTGAAGGCAACAGCGCAGCAACCGTGGGCATGCCGCCATGCTAGGCGGTTCGCGGCGCGCGGGGCAGGACATGCGGGAGCGCGCCGCATCCCGCGTGCCCAACGGGCTCTAGGTGTACCGATCGGCGACGGCGGAAGCAGCGTAGGCTTCGGGCTTGGTGCGCACGCGGTACCCCACCCCAAGGATCATCCCCACCACTTCCTCCACGAGGTCGCGCGTCCGGCCGTTGCGGCCGATGTCCACGTGGATCTCGAGCTGGAACCCGCTTACCCCGCGGTCCTTCAGGGCCCGGATCAGCTCCTCCGCCGTCTCGTAGGAGAGCCACGCCTCGCGGTAGATGCGCTCGCGTAGGCTCTGCGGTCGCTCGTCCTTCTCCCGGCGCCAGAAGTAGCGGCCGCCCCGCCCCACCCGGTGCACGACGATCGCCGATACGTAATCCACCTCGTCGGCGTAGGTCTGGGAGTCGGTGCCGACGACGACTTCGTACGGGGCCTCCGGGACAGCCGCCATCATCGCCAAGATCTCATCCACCACTTCGTTGAACGAGAGCCTGCCGAGGGTTGGACTGTGGTACCACGAACCTTCGCCCATAGCGCACCGATCTTAGGCGGCGGCTGGAGGCGAATCAAGCAACGGCAGGGTGAAGGTGAACACGGCCCCGCCCTGGTTCTCCACCCAGATCCGCCCACCATGGGCCTGCACGAGCTCGCGGGCGATCGCGAGCCCGAGCCCGGTCCCCTCTCCGCTCCGCGATGTGTCGCCCTGGTAGAACCGCTCGAACACGTGGGGGAGGTCGTGGGGCGGCACCCCCGGCCCCTCGTCCCGGACCGAGACGCGGATCTCCGAGTCCGCTCGCGCCACCGTCACCGTGACCGTCCCCCCCGGTGGGGAATAGCGGAGGGCATTATCGAGGAGGTTGCCCAGCACCTGCCGGATGCGGCGGGGGTCAACGTTGGCCCAGAGCCCCGGCTCGACCTGGGCCTCAACCGTCACCCCGTCCTCGACGGCCGTGGTGCGGACTGCGTCCACCACCGCCTGGACCAGCTCCCCGATGTCGGTCGGCTCCCGCAGGAGCTGGAGGTGGCCCGCCTCGGCGAGGGTCAGGGTGCGGAGGTCCTCGACGAGATCGGCCAGATGCAGGGTCTGGTCGTAAACGAGCGCCAGGCCCTCTGGCGTGAGGGGGAACACCCCATCGAGCATCCCCTCGAGGTTTCCCCGTACCACCGCCAACGGGGTGCGCAGTTCGTGGGCGACATCGGTGAGGAGGTTCTGACGGGCCTTCTCCGAGTGTTCGAGGGCCGCGGCCATCTCGTTGAACGCCTGCCCTAGGCGGCCGATCTCGTCCCGGGTCCGGATGGCGACGCGGTGGGAGAGGTCGCCGGTGGCGATGCGGGTCGTGGCCAGGATGAGGCGCTGGAGGGGCCGGGAGAGCTGGGCGGTGAGGATCACCGCGAGGAGGGCTGCTGCCACGAGGGCCGCCGCCCCTCCCACGAGCACCGCCCGTTGGAGGGAGCCGAGGAAGTCTTCCTCGAGGGGATTCAGGGCGGCGATGTCGAGGGGCACCACCGTTCCCACCTTCACCCCGTCCACCATGATCGGCACTCCATACCGATCGACGATCGGCCTGAACTCAGGGTCGTCCGCCATACACTGGCCGAGCTTCTCCTGCTGAGCACAGCCCACCACCGCATAGGTGGCATCCAACACCATGAACTGGCCCCACGCACTCTGCTCGTAGATCACCTCCCGTCCTCGCACGATTACAGCCACAGACGCGAAGATGGACTTAAGCACTTCCCAGCTCTCCGTGGATTCCCAGATCTGGGCAAGCGCGGCAGCGAACTCCTGGGCCGCCAGGTGCCGGTTCTCCTCCCGGAACGCGTCGAACTGGGAGCTCACCTCCTGCGTGCTGAGGAAGTACGTCCCCCCGGCCGCGAGGAACGCGACCAGGGCGAACGCGGCGAAGAGCTTCCACCGGAACGACATGGGCTATCCTTCGCCAGCATCCGGACGGAACTTGTACCCCACCCCGTGCACGGTGAGGATGTAGGTGGGATCATCCGGGTCCGGTTCGATCTTGCGACGGAGGTTCTTCACGTGGGAATCCACGGTGCGGGGAAGGGTGGCGTAGGTTCTTTCTTGCAGGGCCTCCAGGAGCTCGCGCCGCGTGAACACCCGCCCCGGGTGGCGGGCGAAGAACGCGAGGAGGTCGAACTCTGTGGGGGTCAGGTCGAGGGCCGCTCCGGCGAGGCGCGCCTCCCGTGCCGCCAGGTCCACCGTGAGGGGGCCGACGCGGATCACCTCCGGGACTGTCCCACCATCGGTGCGGCGCAGGACGGCCCGCACCCGCGCCGCGAGCTCCCGCAAGCTGAACGGCTTCGTCACGTAGTCGTCGGCGCCCATCTCCAGGCCGGCAACGCGGTCTGCCTCCTCCGTGCGCGCGGTGAGCATGATGATCGGGGTCGTCGCCTCTTGGCGGATGCGCCGCGCCACTTCCAACCCGTGCATCCCGGGGAGCATGAGGTCGAGCACCACCAGGTCCGGCTGGAGGGCCTTGAACATCGCCCATCCATCCTCCCCGGCGAACGCCACCTCCACCCGGTACCCCTCGCGCATGAGGTACGCCTGCACCATGCGCGCGATTTCCCGCTCATCTTCCACGACGAGGATCGTTTTCATCTGCATCGGTAGCCTACCTCAAGGGAGGGAAGAGGGCTACACAGCCCTCACTTCCTCGCAACGATTGAAGGCGGTCTGGGGTGGTCGGGCTCTCGCATGCGCTCCCACCTTGTTCCACACTATTCCCCTCCGGCGTCGAGGGGAGGTGGAGGGGGTGTGAAGATCCCGCGGAGGCCGTTACCATGTCTCTGGAATGCCACGCGACCTCACCGGCCTCCTCGCCCCCTCCTCGATTGCGGTGGTGGGGGCGTCGGCCACGCCGGGGAAGATCGGGCACGCCCTGTTCTCGAACGTCGTCGCCTTCCCGGGGCCGGTGTACGGGGTGAACCCCAGCCGCAGCCAGATCCTCGGCCGGCCGTGCGTCCCAGCGGTGGACGATCTTCCGGAGCCCGTGACCCTCGCCATCATCGCCGTCCCCCCCGCCGACGCATTGCGCGCCCTCGCTGCCTGCGGAAGGAAGGGGATCCGCAACGCCGTCGTCATCACCGCTGGGTTCAAGGAACAGGGGGGAGCGGGGATCGAGCGGGAACGGGAACTCGTCCGCATCGCTTCCCAGTACGGGATGAACGTGCTCGGGCCGAACGCATTCGGGCTCATCTCCCCGCGGGCGGGGCTCAACGCGACCTTCGCCCCGCGGGGGGCGTTCGCGGGCGCGATCGCGTTCATCTCCCAGTCCGGTGCCCTCGGCAGCGCGGTGCTCGACTGGGCATGGCAGAACGAGGTGGGATTCTCGTTCTTCGTGTCGCTGGGGAACAAGGCCGTGCTCACCGAGACCGACTTCCTCCCCGCCCTGGCCCGCGACCCGGAGACGATGGTCATCGCCGCCTACCTGGAGGGGATCGAGGATGGGCCAGAGTTCGTGCGCGTCGCGGGCGAGGTGACGCGGGAGAAGCCCGTGCTCGTCCTCAAGGCCGGGGCGACCGAGGTTGGGGCGCGGGCGGCCTCGTCCCACACCGGGGCCCTCGCCGGGTCGGACCGCGCCTACGAGGCCGCGTTCCGGCGGGGCGGCGTCCTCCGCGTCCGGTCGGTGGAGGAACTGCTCGAGGCCGCGGTGGCCCTCTCTGAGCAGCCATTGCCGCGCGGGAGAAGGCTTGGGATCGTGAGCAACGCCGGTGGGCCGGCGATCCTGGCCGCGGACGCCGCTGTCGAGCACAACCTTGCGGTGTCCCCCCTCTCCCCGCCCACCGTCCGCTCCCTCGCTGAACGCTTTCCCACAGCGAGCATCGCCAACCCCGTGGACATCCTCGCCGATGCCTCCGCCGCTGGGTTTCGGGACGCGGTGGACCTCGTCCTCTCCGACCCGGGGGTGGACATGGGTCTTGTCCTCACTGCCCCGCATCCCATCCTGACCTTCGCGGAGCTGGCACGGATCCTCGCCGCATCCCATCGCAAGCACGGGAAGCCGGCTGTGGCGAGCTTCCTGGCCGGTGAGCTTGGGGAGGAGGCGGAGAAGACGCTCCGCGCGGCCGGGATCCCGGCGTATTTTGAGCCGGCCCGGGCCGTGCGGGCGCTGGCGACGCTCGCCCGCTACCGGGAGATCCGGGACCGTCCCCTTTCCGTGCGTCCCCCGCCTGCGGCTGACCGGGCCCGCGCGCGGGAGCTCCTCGCCTCAGGCGGCCCGCGGCTGGGGGTGGAGTCGCTGGGCCTCCTCGCCGCCTACGGGATCCCCATCGCGCGGGGCGGGCTCGCCCGCAGTGCGGACGAGGCGGCCGCCCTCGCCCAGGAACTCGGGGAGAGGGTCGTCCTCAAGGTCGTTGCGCCGGGGATCATCCACAAGTCCGACGTGGGCGGGGTGAGGATCGGCGTCCCTGCGCATGAGGTCGGCGGCGCGTACCGGGAGATGGTGGGGCTTGCTCCCGCCGCGGGCGTGTACGTCCAGGAGCTCCTCCCGCCCGGACAGGAGGTCATCGTGGGGATCGTGCGCGACCCCACGTTCGGGGCCCTCGTCATGTTTGGGCTGGGCGGCGTGTTCGTGGAGGCGCTGGGCGACGTGGCGTTCGCCCTCGCCCCCCTCTCCGCGCCGGAGGCGGAGGAGCTCGTGCGGGGCATCCGGGGGTTCCCGCTCCTGGCCGGGATGCGCGGGAAGCCCCCCGTTCACCTGGCGGACCTCGTCGCGGTAGTGGAGCGGATCAGCCACCTTGCGGCGGAGTTCCCCGAGATCGCGGAGCTCGATGTGAACCCGATCCTCTGCTACCCGGACCGTGTCGTGGCCGTGGACCTAAGGGTCACCGTCTCCGGGGCCGAGGGGTTGCCGCGGGGCCGGGGCCAGCCCTAGAATGCCCCGGTCGCTGCGGGACCCGGACGGGCCGGGCGCGCGAAGGGGGATCTGTGGACGCAGAGAGGGTCATCGCGGAGTTTGAACGGGGGGCCGGACAGAAGGTCGTCGTCCGGCGGACGCAGTTTCGCGGCAAGGAGTACCTCGACCTGCGCCAGTTCTTTCAGGGGGACGACGGCCAGTGGCTGCCGACGAAGAAAGGGGTTTCCCTCCCGTGGGAGGCCCGGTTGGCCCTGATCGAGGCCCTGCAGAAGGAGGAGCCGTAGCCGCGCCGGAAGCGGGGGACCGGAACCGGTGAGCGCGGCGGCGACTACGCTGGCCTCGCGCGGTTCTTCTGCCGCTCCCAGTGGCGGATGAGGAGGGATGGATGCTGACCCAAGCCCTGCATGACCTATTGCGCACGGTGGGCGGTGAGGTCTCCGAGCGGGGAGGGGAGATCGAACTCACGAAGGTCCTTGCTGAGCGGCGGGCGTTCCTCTCCCGGAGGGTACTCGTCTACCGGGCGCGGCTGCGCGTGGACGAGGGGAAGCGCGAGGTGCACCTCTCCGAGTCCCTCACCGAGGCCGGCTCCGGCCTCGCCGCGGACGGCGGGGCCGGGTTCAAGGCGGAGACGTACCGGACTGGCCGCGGGCCCCGCGAAGGGAACCTCGCTGAGCAATCGCGGCTGTTCGGGAAGGTCTACGCCACCACGTTCGACCACGGGGCGGTCCGTAGCGCGATCGAAGATCTCGCCCGGCAGCACGGCTACACCGTTTGCTACCACGTCGCCGGGTTGTAAGGCGACGTCCGAAGCAGGGCCCCCCTAGCTCAGCCCAAGCAGGGCATCGATCTGGGCGCGGTCAAACCCGATCACGCACTCGCCGTCGATCTCGATCACCGGCACACCCTGCTGCCCGGTCTTGCGGACCATCTCCATCGCTGCTGCCGGGTCGGCGGCCACATCCACCTCGGTGTAGGCGATCCCCCGGCTGGTGAGGTACCTCTTCGCCACCTGACACCACGGGCAGGTGGGGGTGCTGTACACGATCACTTCATGCTCGACTTGCTGATCCATTGTTCTCCCTCCTCGGTCAGTGTCTGCCGGATCCCCGGCGCAAGGAGCTCGTCCAGGATCGGGGTCAGGCTCAGGCAGTGCAGCCGACCGCGGCGGCTCCGCGCGACGAGCCCGGCCTCCTCTAGGATCCGCAGGTGGTACGAGAACGCGGAGGTGGACATCCCTAACGCGTGGGCGATCCGCCCACAGGGAGAGCCCCCCTGGGCGAGGAGGTAGCTCAGGATGTGAATCCTCTCCACGCTCCCCAGGGCCGCGAGTGCCTTGGCCAGGTCCGTAATCCTCCGGTCCACGGGGCGAGTATAGCCCGCTCCCCTCTAAAGTTCAACTGTCGTTGAAACGTTGAGACAAGAGGGGCGCCGAGGTAACCTCAGCGCATGGACGCGAAGGTGACCTGGCAAGACGGGATGAGGTTCGTGGGCGTGGGGCCCTCCGGCCACCCGGTGGCGATGGATGCGGGGCGGGAGTCCGGCGGGAGCGACACCGCGCCGCGGCCGACCGAGCTCCTCCTCGCCGCCCTCGGGGGGTGCATGGGGATGGACGTGGTCTCGATCCTGGGGAAGATGCGCACCCCGCCGCGGAGCCTGGAGATCGCCATCACCGCGGAGCGAGCTCCGGATCACCCGAAGGCGTTCCGCAAGGCGAAGGTCCTCGTCCGGGCGGAGGGCGTGCCCGAGGGGAACCTGCGCCAGGCGGCCCAGCTCTCCCGCGACAAGTACTGCTCCGTGGGGAACTCGCTCTCCGCCGAGATCACGGTCGAGGTCGAGGCCCGCCCGTAGCCCCTCTCGCACCGCGGGCGGTGGGCGAGGAGAGGAGGCGCACGAGGTGGGCGGCCAGCCCGTCGGCGGCCAGGGAGAACGGCCGCTCTCTGGCGAACTGCCGGGCGGCCTCGCCCATCCGCGGGAGCTCCTCCCGCTGCGCGAGGAACTCGCTTAGGCCCTGATACAGGGACTCAGGCCGCGCGGGAACGACGCGCCCGAACTCGGGCCGCACGAGATCGCGCGCCGAACGGTGGTCGGTGGTGAGGACGGGGAGGCCGGCGGCGAGGGCCTCCATGAGGGTCAGCCCGTAGCTCTCATGGCGGGATGGGAACACGTAGAGGTCGCCCAGGCGGAAGAAGGCGTGCTTCACTGCCCCGGAGACGTAGCCCGGGAAGTGGACCTCCACCTTCCGCAGGCCCCGCGCGAGCCGGTGCAGGGTGCGCAGGTAGCTTGTCCCGTGCATGTAGGCTGCGCTCCCGCAGATGAGGACGAGGAGCTCGCCCCCGCCTCGCCGTTCCCAGAGCCGCAGCGCCTGGAGGAGGAGGTCTTGCCCCTTCTCCGGCGAGATCCGGGACAGGGTGAGGAGCACCGGTCGGCCCCCGGGCTCGTAGCGCCGTTCGAGCTCCGCTTGCGCCTCTTCGAAATCGGGGGGGTCGGGTGCGATGATCGTCCCCCACGGGAGGGCGAGGGTGTCGTCCTGCGTCCGCCAGGGGTAGGCGGCCGTGAGGATCTCCGCCATCCGCGGGGAGGGGACGACCAACAGGTCGCAGTGCCGGGCGCAGGCCTCTTGCTTCCCGAACGCAAGCTTCGCGACGTCGGGGAGGAGGGGCGCGATGTGCGCTCGCGCGAGGGTCCGGTACGTCCGGGCAAGGCCCTGGGGGGACAGGTGGCCGCGAAGGTAGATCTGGGCAACGTAGTCCACCACATCGACGTGGAAGATCGCGGCCTGGCGGTAGCCCAGGGCCGCGATCTGGGCGAAGTCGCCGGCCTCGGCGATGTCGTTGTGGAGGACGCAGGCCCGCGACGGGTCAACGTCGCGCGCGAGCGAGCGCAGGAATCCGGTGACGCCGCGCTCGAACTGCCGGGAGAACCGGGCGTACTGCCGGATGGAGAGGCCGGCGGGATGGCCTTCCCCCCTCGGATCCCACGCTACCTGGCGGTACGGGATCCCCGGGAGCGGCGGCCTCTCCCCGGATCCAAGGACGAGGAACGGGAACGGCTGCGTCTCCAGCCAGCGCCGGGCGAGGGCGATCCCCACCGCGGCCCCTCCCCCGAGGGGGACCTCGTGCGTGTCATAACCGAGGTGTGCCCCAACGAGGATGACGTGGGCCATGCGGGAGACGCTACTGCCTCCGCCGGGGACGGGGTATCGGGAGATCGGACAACCCCCCGACGTTGGCGAGCCTCGCGCCCCCCCGGACCATGTGCGGAGCGTAGCGTTACAATCCTCTCCAGCCGATGAACCCAGTGATCGAAGGGCGGGAGCTTGGGGAAATGCGGGCGATCGTGGACCGGACGTTCCTCGTCCGCCGCGTCACGCTCTCGGTGTTCTGCGCGGTCACGTTGATCGTGCTGGGCATGCCGGGCTTCCCGTTCAACCCCGTATTCGCCGTCCCATTCGCGTGGCTCCTCCTCACCCTGCCCTTCCAGTGGCTCCTCCGCCGCCAGCGGACCCTCCGTTCGCTTCAGAACGTGCACGCTGCGTTCCTGGCCCTGGAGAGCGTGCTCGTGACCTACCTCATCCACCGGCTGGGAGGTGTGGCGTGGGTGGGGATCCTGTTCTACCTATTCACCGTGATCTACGCGAACTTTTTTCTCCCCCCGCTGGCGGGATATGTGGTGACCGGCCTCGCCCTGCTCGGGTTCGCCCTCGTTGCCGTGCTGGAGATGGTGGGCCTCATCCCGCACTACCTCCCGTTTCGGGGGGATGTGCCCCCTCACCGCGATCCGGTGCGGGTTGTGGCGACCGTCCTCGTGGGCGGGGTCGGGTTCTACGCGGTGCTGGCGTTCACGGTGCGGGCGTTCGCCACGATGTACGAGGAGCGGCGACGGGCCTTGGCTGAGCTCTCCGCGCGGCTCCTCACAGCCCGCGAGGAGGAGCGGGTGAGGATCGCCCGGAGGCTGCACGACGAGCTGGGGCAGACCCTGGCCGCGGCGCGGTGGGCCCTCTCCGGCGGGGATCCGGCGGAAGCGGAGCGGCTCCTCAGCCTGAGCGTGGACGGGGTGCGGTCCCTGGCACGGGAGCTACGGCCTCCCCTCCTCGATGAGCTCGGCCTCGGCCCGGCGTTGGAGGCGCTGGCGGAGAGCTGCGCGGCCTCGACGGGGATCGCGGTCGAGGTGGACGTCCCGCCGGGGAGGTTCCCCCCCGAGGTGGAGACGGCAGCGTACCGCGTGGTCCAGGAGGCGCTGGAGAACGCACAGCGCCACGCCGCAGCACGGCGGGTGGAGATCCGCCTGGCGCGAACCCGGGGGGGGATCGTGGGCGAGGTGACCGACGACGGGCAGGGGTTCGATCCGGAGCGGGCCGGGTCAGGGTTGGGCCTGTCTGGGATGAAGGAGTGGGTGGGCCTCCTCGGCGGGGGGCTCCGCGTGCGCTCCAGGCCGGGGAAGGGGACGCACGTCACGTTTTCAATTCCGTGCCATGATCCGCGCCCTGATCGTGGATGATCACCCGCTCGTGCGGGAGGGCCTCGCCCGCCTCCTCGCCGGGCAGGGGATCTCCGTCGTCGGGCTCGCCGCCGATGGAGAGGAGGGGATCCGCCTCGCTCGGAGCGAGAGGCCGGACCTCGTCCTGTGGGACCTCGCCATGCCCGGGGGCGGGCTTGCCGGCCTGGCCCGGCTAAAGGAGGCCGCCCCTCAGTCCCGCATCCTCGCCGTCACCGCCCTCGACGACCCGTGGCTGGGAAGGGAGGCGGCGCGGGCGGGGGCGGACGGGTTCCTCTCGAAGGCGGCCTCCCCCGACGAGCTGCGGGGGGCGATCGAGGACTGCCTCCGCGGCCGGGGGCCGTTCCCCGCCGCCTGTGACCTCTCCCCCCGCGAGGAAGAGGTGTTCCGCCTCGTCGCGGCCGGGCTCCCCAACCGCGAGGTCGCCCGTGCGCTCGGGATCTCGGTGAAGACGGTGGAGTCCCACCTCGAAGGGCTGAAGGTGAAGCTGGGGTGCCGGACCACGGCCGAGCTTCGGGCCCGCGCCCTGCAGCGGGGAGGATAGTGCGCTCCCCCGATCGCCCCCGCGCGGGGCCTTCCCGTACGATGGTCCCCGTGAGGACAGTGATCGTGGACGACCATACCCTCGTTCGGGAGGGGATCGCCCGGATCCTGACCGAGGCCGGGTTCGAGGTGGTGGGCCAAGCGGCGTCGGGTCGGGAGGGGTGGCGGCTCGTCCGGGACACCTCGCCCGATGTGGCGATCCTGGACGCGGCCCTGCCCGAGCTGTCCGGGGTCGATCTCTGCCGCCGGCTGAGGCGGCGCGGGGTGGTGGTGGTCGTGCTCTCGATGTTCGACGACCCGGCGTGGCGGGCCGAGGCAGCGCGGGCCGGGGCAGCGGCATACGTGCTGAAGGGCGACCCGCCCGTTTCCCTCGTGGATGCCGTCCGCCGCGCGGCCCGCGGGGAGGTCCTCCTGCCCCCGCCTCCGCCGGATGCGTCCTCGCTCACCGCCCGCGAGCGGGAGGTGGTGCAGCTCGTCGCTGAGGGGAAGAAGACGTCGGAGATCGCCCATCTCCTCTCGCGGTCCGTGGCCACGGTCCGGGCGCACAAGGCATCGGCGATGCGCAAGCTCGGTGCGCACACCACCGCCGCCCTCGTCCGCACAGCGCTCGACCGGGGGCTCGTCTGCATCCCGAACTACGAGGGGGGCCATGAACATCCTTGAACGGTACCGAACCGAGATCGCGTCCTCCCTCGCCGCGGTCGTGCCTGAAGAGGGGATCCTGAGGCAGCTCATCGGCTACCCCCTCGGGCTCGTGGAGGCCGATGGCGGGCCAGGCCCGGGGATCGGGGGGAAGCTCCTTCGCCCATCCCTCGTGTGCTTCGCCTGCGAGGCGCTGGGGGAGGAGCCGGAGGGAGCCCTTCCCCTCGCGACGGCGATCGAGCTCGTCCACACCTTCTCCCTTGTCCACGATGACATCGTGGATGGGGATCGGGTCCGCCGGGGTCGGCCCACGGCGTGGGTGGTCCTCGGCGAGCACCAAGCGATCCATGCCGGGGATGGCCTCCTCGCCCTCGCCTTCCGCACCGCGGCCCAGGCGGACATCCCCGCGGAGGGGGTGGCGCGCGCGGTCGCTTCCCTCGCCGCCGCCACGGTGGCGATGGTCGGGGGGCAAGCCCGCGACCTGGAGCTCGAGGGGGCGTGCGCGGGGACGGACCTGTACCTGGAGATGGCCCGTGGCAAGACGGGGGCCCTTCTCGGGTGCGCCCTCGAGCTGGGGGCGATCGCGGCCCGCCGCCCCGACCTCGCCCTCGCCCACCGTGCGACCGGGGAGGCCCTGGGGGTGGCGTTCCAGCTGCGGGATGATTGGCTTGGCCTGTGGGGCGATCCGCGCGCGATTGGGAAGGCGGTGGGGGCGGACCTCGTCCGGGGGAAGCGCTCGTTCCCGATCGCGTGGGCGCTGGAGCGGGATCCCTCTTTTCCCACCCTCCTCGACGAGGGGACCCCGGACGAGGCCCGGGCGCGCCTGGCCGAGCTTGGGGCGGACGAGGCGACCGCCGCCCGGGCGGAACAGCTGCTCGCTCGGGCTGAGGAGAGGGCGGGAACCCTCCCCTGGCCGGACTGGGCAAGGGCGGCGTTCCGGGACCTCTGTCGTGGGCTCGCTGCCCGGGTGAGATGAGCCGCCCCCTGGCAATGACGGTGGAACTGGCCCGGTACCTCCTCCCCCGCCGGAGCTGGCCGGGGAAGGGCCGCCTGTTCCCGATGGTCCTCATGCTCGAGCCCCTCGAGGCCTGCAACCTGCGCTGCGCGGGGTGCGGCCGGGTGCGCGAATACACTGGCGTCATGGATCGCCTCATGCCGGTCGAGGAGGCGTTGGACGTGGCCCACCGCGCCGGGGCTCCCGTCGTGTCCGTCTCCGGTGGGGAACCCCTCCTCCATCCCCAGATCGCGGACATCGTTGACGGGCTCATTGGGCAGGGGCGATGGATCTTCCTGTGCACGAACGGCCTCCTCCTTCGGAGATCCCTCCCCCGATTCCGGCCCGACAAGCGGCTGTGCTTCGTTGTCCACCTCGACGGTACGGCCCGCGTCCACGACGAGGTGACGGGCCGCCCCGGGGCCTATGCGGAGGCAGTGGCGGCGATCGCGGCCGCCCGTGAGAAGGGGTTCCGGGTGGCGACGAACACGACCGCGTTCCACGGCTCCGATCCCGCGGACCTCCACGGTCTCTTCCGCACCCTGGCGGGGCTGGGGGTGGAGGGGATCATGCTCTCCCCGGGCTACGCCTACGAGCAGGTGCCGGAGCGGGAGCTCTTCCTCAAGCGGGAGGAGGCGGTGCGCGTGTTTCGGGAGATCCTCGATGGGGGGAAGTTCCCATTCTACGATAACCCCCTGTTCCTCGACTTCCTGCGGGGGGAAGTGACCTACCCCTGCGCGGCGTGGGCCATCCCCACCTATACGGTCCTCGGATGGCGGGTCCCCTGTTACCTCATCGCCGACCGGCACACGCCCGACCTCGGGGAGGTCCTCGATCCCGAGCTGTGGGCCCACTACGGGCCGGGGAACGACCCCCGCTGCGCGGGGTGCATGCTCCATGCCGGCTTTGAGCCGGCGAGCGTGTTTGATCTCCTCTCCCACCCGTGGAAACTCCTCCGGAGGGGGCGATGATCCTCACTGTGGCCGCGTTGAGGACGGAACTCCTCTTCACCCCCCGCCCTCGGCTGCGGGTGGGGGTGGGGGCCGGAGGGAGGGGCCGGGTTGGCGCGTGGTTGAGGGAGCGCCGTCCGGCAGGGGCCCTCGTCATTGGGTTCTCCGGCGCGACCCACGCCTCCCTGGGCGCGGGGTCGCTCGTCCTCGCGGAGGGCATCGTGTCCGATGGCCGCGATCCGATCCCGCTCGACCGTGCGCTCGTTGTGCGCGCGCGGAGGGAGCTCCCGGGCGCTACCGTGGGGGCTGTGGCCACCGTGGCGCAGCCCGCCGACCCGGCGGAGAAGGCCCGCCTCGGGCTCGATGCCCTGGCGGTGGACATGGAATCGGCCCACCTTGCCGAGGAGTTCGCCGGCCGGGGGATCCCGTTCCTCGTGGTGAGGGTCATCCTCGACGAGCTGTGGGAGGACGTAGCGCAGTTCCCCGTCCGGTGGACGGGACGGGCGGTCGCCGCGGCGCGGAAGTTAGGCCAGGCCGCGTCCGCACTGGGCCCGATCCTGGAGGGGCGATGACCCGCGTCGTCCGGGCGGGCGAGGTCGCGATCGGGGGTGGGAATCCCATCGTGGTCCAGTCCATGACCACCACCGACACCCAGGACGTCCAGGCCACGGTGGCCCAGATCTCGGCCCTGGCGCGGGCCGGCTGCGAGCTGGTGCGGGTCGCTGTCCCCGATATGGCTGCAGCCCACGCCATCCGGGAGATCAAGAAGGAGGCGAGCCTCCCCCTCGCCGCCGACATCCACTACGACCACCGGCTGGCCCTGGCCGCCTTGGCGGCCGGGGCGGACAAGCTCCGCCTCAACCCGGGGAACATCCGCGACCCAGAGAAGATCCGGGAGGTGGCCGCGGCCGCCGCGGACAAGAGAGTACCGATAAGGATCGGGGTGAACGCCGGCTCCCTCGACGAGAGATTTCTGAAACGAGGGGAGGTCACCCCGGAGGGGATGGCCGAGGCCGCCCTGTGGGAGGTCTCCCTATTGGAAGGGACAGGGTTCCGGGACATCGTCATCTCCCTCAAGGCGCATGATGTGCCGCTCACGGTGGAGGCCAACTACCTCGTGGCGAAGGAGGGGAATTGGCCGCTGCACCTCGGGATCACCGAGGCGGGGACGGAGTGGGAAGGGGCGATCCGCTCTGCGGTCGGGATCGGGATCCTCCTCGCGCAGGGGATCGGGGACACGGTCAGGGTCTCCCTCCCCGGGGATCCGGTGCGGGAGGTGGAGGCAGCGTGGGAGATCCTGAAATCCCTGGGGCTCCGAAACCGCGGCCCCTCCTACGTGGTCTGCCCCACCTGCGGCCGGACCGGGATCGACGTCGCCGGGATCGCCGCGGCGGTGCGGAAGGCCCTATCTGATGTCGCTGAGCCAGTCTCCATCGCCATCATGGGCTGCCCGGTGAACGGCCTCGGCGAGGTGGGGCGGGCGGACTTCGGGATTTTGGGCGGCAAGGGCTACGGGACGGTGTACGCCCACGGGGAGGTCGTCCTCCCCAGAGTCCCGGAGGAGAAGTTGGTGGAGGAGCTCGTGCGGGTCGTACTTGGGGGGGCGAGGGCACGTGCCTGAGGAGCTTTTCATCGCACGTCACGTGTCGACCATCGCGGAACTGGACCGGGCGATTGAGCGCGCCGTGGACTGGCTTCTGCGCCAACAGTACCCCGCCGGTTATTGGTGGGGGGAGCTGGAGAGCAATGTGACCATCACCGCGGAGCACCTCTTCTTAACCCACATCCTCGGGATCGGCTCCCCGGAGCTGTGGGACAAGATCGCCCGCTACATCCTGGGAAAGGAGCGGGAGGACGGGAGCTGGGCCAACTGGTACGGTGGGCCAGGGGACCTCTCCACCGCGGTGGAGGCCTACCTCGCCCTGAAGCTGGCGGGGGTGGATCCTGCCTCGGAGGAGATGGAACGGGCCCGGGGGTGGATCCTCTCCCGCGGGGGGGTGGAGAAGGCCCGGGTGTTCACCAAGATCTGGCTGGCGCTCCTCGGGGAGTGGCCCTGGGAGGCCACCCCCATGCTCCCCCCGGAGCTCGTCCTCCTCCCTTCCTGGTTCCCGGTGAACCTGTACTCGTTCGCCTCCTGGGCTCGGGGGACGATCCTCCCCCTGGCCATCCTGCGGGTCAAGCGGCCGGTTTACCCCATCCCCGAGCATGCCAGGATCGACGAGCTCTTCCCCCGGGGCCGGGAAAATGCTGACCACTCCCTCCCCCGCAAGAAGAGCGCCTGGGGACGCTTCTTCTCCGCGACCGATGAGCTCCTCCGGGCCTACGAGCGGGTGCACATCCATCCCCTCCGCCGCCGCGCCCTGAAGCGGGCCGAGGAGTGGATCGTGGAGAGGCAGGAGGCGGACGGCTGCTGGGGCGGGATCCAGCCCCCGTGGGTGTACTCCCTCATCGCCCTCCATGCCCTGGGCTATCCCCGGGAGTCCCCGGTCATGCGCAAGGGCATCGCCGGATTTGACCGGTACGCCACCAGGGAGGAGGGGACGTGGCGCCTGCAGTCCTGCATCTCCCCGGTGTGGGATACCGGCCTGGCGATGATCGCCCTCCAAGACGCCGGGCTCCCGAAGGACCACCCGGCCCTGGTCAAGGCTGGGGAGTGGCTCCTCGGGGAGCAGATCTTCGTGGGGGGAGACTGGCAGGTGAAGTGCACGGCCCGTCCCGGCGGGTGGGCGTTCGAGTTCGATAACGACATCTACCCCGACACCGACGACACCTCGGTGGTGCTGATGGCCCTCCAGGGGACCGAGCTTTCGGAGAAGGCCAAGGAGTTCGCCCTCTCCCGGGGGCGGGAGTGGCTCCTCGGGATGCAATCTAGGAACGGGGGCTGGGGGGCATTCGACCGGAACAACACCCAGGTTTTCCTCCGCGAGATCCCGTTCGCCGACTTCGGCGAGCTCGTGGATCCCCCATCGGTCGACGTCACCGCCCACATCGTGGAGTTCCTGGGGAGGATGGGGTACCGGCCGGGGTTCCGGCCCCTGGACCGGGCCCTCACGTACCTGTTCCGGGAACAGGAGCCGGACGGCCCGTGGTACGGCCGGTGGGGGGTCAACTTCATCTACGGGACAGGGTACGTCCTCCCGGCCCTGCAGGCCTGCGGGTTTCCCCTGGACGATCCGCGGGTGAGGAGGGCGGTAAGTTGGCTCCTTGCCCGCCAGAACGCGGACGGCGGCTGGGGGGAGGACGTCCTCTCCTACCATGAGCCGGAGCTAAGGGGCCGCGGGCCGTCCACCGCCTCCCAAACCGCGTGGGCCCTCCTCGCCCTCCTCGCCGCCGGGGAGGAAGAAAGCGAGGCCATCCAGCGGGGGATCGCCTACCTCGTCCGCACCCAGCGCGAGGACGGCACTTGGGACGAGCCCTACTTCACCGGCACCGGGTTCCCCACCGACTTCATGATCCGCTACCACCTCTATTGCCACGTGTTCCCGTTGATGGCCCTCGGCCGGGCCCGGGAGGCACGATGATCGAGATCGAGCTTGCCCGCGTGTACGGGTTCTGCCCGGGAGTGCGGCGGGCAGTGGAGATGGTGGAGGAGCACCTCCGCGAGCGGGGGCCGCTCGCCACCCTCGGGGCGATCGTCCACAACGCGCGGGTCGTGGATCGGCTCGCCTCCCGTGGGGCGCAAGGGGTGCGCTCGTTGGACGAGGTGGGGACCTCCGCCGTGGCCATCACCGCCCACGGGGCGGGGCCGAACGTGGTCGAGGAGATCCACCGACGGGGGTTGGGCCTGGTGGACACAACGTGCCCGATCGTGAAGCGCGCCCAGGAAGAGGTCCACCGCCTGAGCGAGGGGGGGTTCACCGTCCTCATCTACGGTGAGGCGACGCACCCCGAGGTGCAGGGTCTTCTGGCGTGGGCAGGGGGGAACGGGCATGCGACGCTTGTCCCGTCGGATTCCCCGTTGGCCCGGGCTGGACGCCTGGCGATCGTCTCCCAAACGACGAAGGAGAGGGAGGCGTTCTGGGAGTTCGTGCAGGCCGTGGTCGGCCGGGAGCGCGGGGCGCTCCGCGAGCTGCAGGTGGTGGACACGACGTGCCCGGAGACGGGGCGGCGCTACCAAGCGGCCCAGGACCTGGCGCGGCAGGTGGAGGCGATCTTCGTGGTCGGCTCGCGAAATTCGGCCAACACCCGGCGCCTGGCGGAGGTCGTCCGCGCGACCGGCGTGCGCACCCACTTCATCGAGTCGGAGGACGAGATCCACCCGGAGTGGCTTACGGGGCTGTCCCGCGTTGGGGTCACGGCGGGGGCCTCGACCCCCGATGAGGCCGTCCAGGCGGTGATCGCCCGCCTGCGCGGGCCGAAGGCGAACCCATGAACCCCACCTACGCCGGGCCGATCCTGCGGCGGGCGACGTTCACGGTCCCCACCGACCGGGCGCCGCAGTTCATCGACATCACCGACCAGGTGGAGCGGCTCGTTCGCGAAAGCGGCGTTCGGGACGGGTTCGCCCTCGTGTTCTGTCGCCACACAACTGCGGCCATCCGGGTGAACGAGAACGAGCCCCTTCTCATCTCGGACATGGAGGAGTTCCTGAAGCGGGTCGCCCCGCGCGACCTCTACTACCGGCACAACGACTTCACCATCCGCACCGCGAACATGACCCCTGACGAGTGCCCCAATGCCCACGCCCATTGCCAACACCTCCTCCTGGGATCGAGCGAGGCGATCCCGATCGAGGACGGGAGGCTCGTCCTCGGCCGGTGGCAGCGGGTGTTCCTCGTGGAGCTGGACCGGCCACGGGAACGGGAGGTCACGGTCCAGGCCTTCGGCCATGGGTGAGGCAGGGCTTGCCGGGATCCCGCCGACGGAGCGCGTGCTCCTCCTCCCGCACTGTCTGCGCCCGAGTCAGACCTGTCCCGGCCGCCCGTCGCGCGATGGGTTCCAGTGCCCTGAGGACTGTGGGGAACGTTGTGTGATCAGGTCCCTGCGCGCGGAAGCCCTCCGCCTCGGCTACAAGGGGATCTGTGTCGCCCCCGGCGGGGCGCTCGCCCTGCGGTTCGTGCGCGAGACGCGCCCGCGGGCCGTGGTCGCCGTCGCCTGCGCCAAGGAACTCCGGGAAGGGGAGGAGGCCCTGGCCGATCTCGGCCCCGCGCAACCCCTCGTCGCGGTCGTCCCCCTCTCCCGCGACGGGTGCGTGGACACGGAGGTCAACCTCGACGCGGCGCTCGCCCTCCTCCGCGCCGGGATGGGTTGACGTACCCGTTGTCCTGGAACCACGCCACCGCCCGTCGGAGCGCCTCCTGGGCCGGCGTCTGGGGGAGCCCGAGCTCGCGCACCGCCTTGCCCGGATCGTAGAACATCCGGTGGCGCGCCATCCGCACCGTGTCCGGGGTGAGCCGGGGGACCGTCCCGGTCAGGGCGCCCCATGCTGCGTTGAGGTAGGCGAGGGGAACGAGGGGGAGCGAGGGCAGGCCCACCCGCGGTGCGGGGAGTCCGCTCACTGCGGCGAGGAGGCCGAGGAGGTCCCGCATCGCGAGGTTCTCCCCTCCGAGGATGTAGCACTCCCCCGGTCGCCCCTTCTCCGCGGCGAGGACATGGCCCAGGGCCACGTCCTCCACCGCCACCACGTTCATCCCGGTGTCCACGTAGGCCGGCATCCTCCCGTTGAGGAAGTCCACGATCACCTGGCCGGTGGGGGTCGGCTTACGGTCGTACGGCCCGACGGGGAAGCTCGGGTTCACGATGACCACGGGGAGCCCGCGCGCCGCGAACTCGACGGCGACCATCTGGGCGAGGTACTTGCTTCTCTTGTAGTCCCCGACGAGGGACCGCCGGTTGGCAGGTGTTGTCTCGTCCGCCGGACGGCCGTCCTGTCGCAGGCCAAGGGCGGCCACCGAGCTTGTGTACACGACCCGCTCCACCCTCGCCTCCCACGCCGCGCGGAGGACATGGCGCGTCCCATCCACGTTTGTCTCGTAGATGGGCCGCCGTGGGCGGACCCACAATGAGTACAGAGCGGCAACGTGGAATACAAGTTCACATCCACCGACGGCGGCGCGCATCGCGGACGGGTCCCGCACATCCCCGTACGCCTGTTCCACGGCGAGGCCCCGGAGGTTGGCCGCCTCCCCTCCCGGGCGCACGAGGGCCCGTACCTCGTACCCCCGTCCGAGGAGCGCCCGCACGACGTTCGCTCCGATGAACCCCCCCGCTCCGGTCACCAGCGCCCGCATCGCGGCTATTCTGCATCCTCGCGGCCGGAGCGCCATCCGGGAATTGCCCAAGGCAGCCCCCAAGGGTGCGTGGCAGCACATTCCATTGGGGAAAAACATGGGGATAACGACGTGGCCCACGAAACGGGCTCGCTGCCCCACGTTCTGGACATCTGTCCTGAGTCCCGCGGACACGTGACTGAGGGTTTTCCACAGGGGGTGCCTTGACCGGGTTCCGACCCCCGGCTATACTTGCCTCGCCCGTAAGGGCATCTCTGGGAAGGCTGGTCTTTGACAAGTGGACAGGGAGAGACGGGAATCCTATCGTGGACCCTTGAGGCTAAATTGAGAGGGTATGATCCCGGCTCAGGGTGAACGCTAGCGGCGCGCCTAACACATGCAAGTCGTGCGATCGGCTTGCTGAAGCCGCAAGGCCGAGGCAAGTACGGAGCGGCAAACGGGTGAGTAACACGTAGCCAACCTGCCTCCGCGACGGGGACAACCCTCCGAAAGGGGGGCTAATATCCGATGGTCTTCTTGGGGCGGAAGCTCTGAGAAGTAAAGGCACTTCGGTGCCGCGCGGAGAGGGGGCTGCGGCCCATCAGCTAGACGGCGGGGTAATGGCCCACCGTGGCAACGACGGGTAGGGGGCCTGAGAGGGTGGCCCCCCACATGGGGACTGAGACACGGCTCCGACTCCTACGGGAGGCAGCAGTGGGGAATCTTGGGCAATGGGCGAAAGCCTGACCCAGCGACGCCGCGTGCGGGACGAAGCCCTTCGGGGTGTAAACCGCTTTTCCAGGGGAAGAATAAGGTGAGGAGGGAATGCCTCATCGATGACGGTACCCTGGGAATAAGCCACGGCTAACTACGTGCCAGCAGCCGCGGTAAGACGTAGGTGGCGAGCGTTACCCGGATTCACTGGGCGTAAAGGGCGCGTAGGCGGTTTGGCAAGTCGCCTGTGAAAGCCCCCGGCTCAACTGGGGGAGGTCGGGCGAAACTGCTAGGCTGGAGGACGGCAGAGGAAGGTGGAACGACCGGAGTAGCGGTGAAATGCGTAGATACCGGTCGGTATCCCGATGGCGAAGGCAACCTTCTGGGTCGTTCCTGACGCTGAGGCGCGAAAGCGTGGGGAGCAAACCGGATTAGATACCCGGGTAGTCCACGCCCTAAACGATGTGGGCTAGGTGTCGGGCGAGCAGTCGCTTGGTGCCGCAGCTAACGCGTTAAGCCCACCGCCTGGGTAGTACGGCCGCAAGGCTAAAACTCAAGGGAATTGACGGGGCCCCGCACAAGCGGTGGAGCATGTGGTTCAATTCGATGCAAACCGAAGAACCTTACCCGGGCTTGACATGCTGGTGGTACTGACCCGAAAGGGAAGGGACCCATGGCCTTCGGGCGCTTGGGAACCAGCACAGGTGCTGCATGGCTGTCGTCAGCTCGTGTCGTGGGATGTTGGGTTAAGTCCTGAAACGAGCGCAACCCCTGCCGCCCGTTGCCAACGGACCCTTCGGGGTGCCGGGGACTCAGGCGGGACTGCCGGCGAATAGCCGGAGGAGGGAGGGGATGATGTCAAGTCCTCATGGCCCTTATGTCCGGGGCTACACACATGCTACAGTGCCCAGCACAATGGGTCGCCAACCCGCAAGGGGGAGCCAATCCCATCAAAACTGGGCATGGTTCGGATTGCAGGCTGCAACCCGCCTGCATGAAGCCGGAATCGCTAGTAATCGCGGGTCAGCCAAACCGCGGTGAATACGTACTCGGGGCTTGTACACACCGCCCGTCACGCCAACCGAGTGGGGGGTACCTGAAGTCGTCCGATGAGGGCGCCGAGGGTGTCCTTCATGAGAGGGGCGAAGTCGTAACAAGGTAGCGGTACGGGAACGTGCAGCTGGATCACCTCCTTTCTAGGGAGTAACTTTGGTAACACCCAGTCTTCCCGCCCGATAGGGCCCGTCGTCCCCCTGTTCACAGCACATCCGCGCGTCCGAGGATGGACGCGCTTCTTTTTGGGGGAGTCCGAGGAGTCCCTTCCAAGGCACCCCAATTCCTTCCGTTCCCTTCCCTCCCCAGGGTAGGCTGGCCTCACTATGGAAACCACCCAAACGAGGAACCTTCTCACACGGGATGACCCCATCTGGACCACAGGGGATCGGCTGCGGGTGCTGGCCCGTGAGACCGTGTACCACCCGGGGACCCCCAGTACCGCGATGTACCTCGTCGAGGAGGGGCGGGTGAAGCTTTCCTACCTGCATCCATCGGGGAAGCGGATCACGCTTGCCCTGCGTGGTCCGGGCGAGGTGTTTGGCCAGATGGCCATCGTGGGGGAGAAGCGGCGCCGCCATCATGCCGAGGCGCTCGAGGACACCGAGCTCGTCCGCGTCGAGAAGGACGCCTTCCTCCTCGCGGCGCGGCAGCGGCCGGAGGTGTACTCCGCCCTGTTGGGAGTGTTCGGGCTGTGGGTGCAGGAGCTCGAGGAGATCGTGGAAGACCTCGCATTCCGCGATATCCAGACCCGGCTGTCGCGGCAGCTTCTCCGCCTGTCGAACGAATACGGGGTGAAGACCAAGAGCGGGATCATGATCGGGTTCCGCCTGACCCACCGCGACCTCGCGGAGATGATCGGGTCGGCGCGGGAGAATACGACCGTGGTCCTGAACAGGTTCGAACGGGAGGGGATCCTCGACAAGCGCCGCTACCAGATCGTGATCAAGGACCTGGAGGGGCTGAAGGAGAAGTGCCAGTCCTAACGGAGTGGGATCCACGGTGGGGTGAGGCGGCCCACGGGGCCGCCTTCTTCTTTGTGTCTAGCTCTGCGCGGCTCTCCTGAGGGCCTGGCCAGGCTCTGGAGTTCGTCGCGACGCTACCTCCGGCCCGCCAAGGCCTGCCACAGGGCCGTGTAGTCCGCCCGCGGGTTCCAGAAGAGGTAGCCGTCCGCCCCCTCCTCCTCTGCGGCGCGGATCTGAGCAGAGATGTAGTCCGCCATGCTCATCCCGCCCGGGATCGCCATCTCGAACGCCTGGAGGTAGGGGCGGATGGGGATCGTGGTGCGCGCTGTGCTGTCCGCGAGCGCTTGGAGGACTGTCCCATACGGATCGTCCTTGAACGCGCGCTCCATGTAGTGGGACGGGTAGAGCATCGGGGAGACAGTGTCCACCCAACGCGCCATCCCCTCGAGGTGCTGCCCGATCGGATCGCTGCGGTGGGCGTTCCAGGGGAACGTCACCCGCCCGTACACGTCCACCGATAGTGGCAGATCCAGACGGGAGCGGGCCTGGGCGAGGAACGCTTCCACCGCCTGGCAGCGGGGGGAGTAGTCGGGGCCGATCGGCCCATCATCCGGGAACCGGATGTAGTCAAATTGGATCTCGTCGAACCCCGCTTGCGCGACCTCAGCGGCGAGGTCCAGGTTGTAGGCGGTCGCCGCGGCGACGGTGGGCAGGACCCACGGCGCGGTGGCGAGGCCGAGGTGGCGGGCGAGGAACGGGTCGTAGAACACCACCTGGCGGGCGATCGCGTACATCCCCCGGTCGTGGATCGCCCGAACGAGGGCCGGGAGGTCGAGGAGCGGCTTCACCGCCCCACACTGGCGGGCGAGGGCCACCTGAGACGGGTAGCACACCTCACCGTGGTTGTTCTTCACGTCCACGACCACCGTGTTGAGCCCGTACTGGGCTAGCTTGTCGAGGACCTCGTCCAGGAGGGTAGCCTGGCTTGCGGCGTAGGCGGTGAGGTACACGCCCCGTCGGTCGTGGATCGAGGCTGTCGGAGGAGGGGGGGAGCTGAGCACAGCCGGTGTCGGGGCCTGTCCCCACCAGTGGAACGCCACCAGTCCAATGATCAGGGCGAGGAACGCGGCTTTGTAGTGGTTCGTCATGGGGCGGCTCAGCCTAGCCGGTGCTGCCCGCCGCGGCAGGGACCCCGGTCCTGGGGGCGGCAGAACTTGACCCTCCGCGCGGGGTACCATTCGTCCATGCCCGTGCGCTTCGTGATTTCCGGCCGTCCGTTGTCCGCATCGGGGTTCCTGTTCGATAAGGACGGGACCCTGGTCACCTTCGATCACTGGCGGGCGGTGATGGCGGAGCGAGCACGGCGGATCGCGGCGGCCCTTGGGTTGACCGAGCACGAGCACGCCGCGCTGCGGCGGTTCATGGGGCTCGATCCAGCGCGGCCCGAAGACGCGACGGGGGGCCTCATCCCCGTTCCCCGCGCGGACGCTGAGGAGGCGACCGCCCTCTACCTCGCTAGGGACGGGAAGGGGGAGGAGATGCGATCCCTGGTGGCGCGGGCGTTCCGTGAGGTGGATGAAGCGTTCCCCTTCGAGCGCTACCTCCGTCCCACCCCCGGGGCGGAAGAGGGGCTGCGGGCGATCCGGCGGGCGGGAGGCCGCACGGCGATCGTCACCCACGACGCGAGTGCGGCGGCCCAGCGCCACCTGGCGGCGCTGGGGTGGACGGAGCTCCTCGACGCGGTGATCGGGCTCGAGATGTGCGCGGAGCGCAAGCCGAGCCCGGGGCCCCTCCTCGCTGCCTGCCGCGCCCTCCGTCTCGCCCCACGGGAGACGGTGATGGTGGGGGACACGGCGAGCGACCTCGCGGCCGGGCGTGCTGCGGGGTGCCAGCTCACGGTGGGGGTGCTGACCGGACTGGGGAAGGAGGAGGACCTGGCGCCCATCGCCGATGTCGTTCTACCCGATCTGACGGCGGTGGAGTTCCTGTGAAGCGGCGCCCCGCTCACTGCCCCTCTGGTGGGCCCGCCTGGACTCGAACCAGGGACCTCGCGCTTATCAGGCGCGCGCTCTAACCACCTGAGCCACGGACCCCGACGAGCCCATCTTAGCCGCGCCCCTCTGCCCCCTCAACCGCGCGTTCCGCCCCCACGGCGGTTCCTCCCCGAAACCCGCGCTCTGGTTGTGCGAAGAAACCAGACGCGCTACCATCCTTCCACACCGGATAGGAGGAACCCGATGGCCAAGAACGTAATCGAGCTACTCAAGGATGTCCCGTTGTTCTCGTCCTTCAGCGAGAAACATCTCCAGGCGGTGGTGAGGACGGCGAAGGAGATGGAGTTCCCGTCCGGGACGGCGATCGTGAAGGAAGGGGACCGAAGCAAGGTCGGGTTCTTCCTCATCCTGGACGGGCAGGTCGAGGTGCGCAAGGGAACAAAGGTCCTGTCCCGCCTCGGTGCGGGCCAGTTCTTCGGGGAGATGGCGGTGCTCGACGGCCAGCCGCGGTCGGCCGACGTCGTCGCCGTGACGCCGACGAAGTGCCTCGTCCTCGCCAGTTGGGACATCAAGGCGCTCATCACGACCTACCCCGACATCGCCCTCGAGCTGATCGGCGAGCTCACCCGCCGGCTGCGCCAGACGAGCATGGCCCTCTCCGAGTAGCAGGAGCCCCGTGCGGGGGGCCACGCCGGGCCCCTCAGGGGCGCGATGGTCCCTCGGTTGAAAGCGAGAACGAGACGAGGTCCAGCTGGTACTCGCGTACTACCCGCCCATCCTCCTCGTCCCGTCCCTCGATCGCGACCCAGTTCTTGGTCGCACTGCTTCCCCAAGCCGTGCCGCTGTGGACCCGCAGCCTGGGCCGCGATCCCGCGAGGTCCGTCCGCGTCTCCGCTCGGTACTGGAACTGCGTGGCCTCGACCGGAGAACCGGCCACCTCCACGACGGCCGTGGCCACGGGTTCGATGACGATCCGGTGGACCACCTCCCCCCGCGGTACCCCAGCGGACTCAATGGGGATCCGCCACTCCCACACCGCCGGCCCGGCTCCGTCCCCGAGGATCCCGACCCGGGCCGCACCCTCCTCGGGCTGGTACGAGACGTCGTACCACAGGAAGAGCGTCGGCAGTGGCCACCGCAGCACCCTCGCGCCCTCGACGAGGTAGACCCTCTCCTCCCAGATTTCGGAGAACCCGTACCTCTCTGACTCCACCTGCACAACCCAGGTCCACATCGTGACTCCCAGATCGTACGGGGCATCGAATGATCCCCCCACGACGGTCATCGTGAGTCCGTACTGGTGGTGAAAGGTGGGCCCCGTGAACGGCTGTGGGTTCTCGACGTAGGTGACCTGGTAGGTCCAAGTGTCCCCTACTCGCCATGCTTCTTCCCAGTTAGCCAGAGCCACGGCGTGGCCCAGGCCCAGCGCCAGGATCGCTAGAACTGACATGCGCAACGTACGCACCCGTACCACCTCCCTCCTCATCAATAAGCTACCGGCTCGAACCCGTAAGGGATAGCTGACACGCAACTGCACACGACGCTGGTCTGTAAGCACATCCAGACGATGGGGCAGCCCGCAATGCAACTGTGTATGCAGGGAGGGCACCACTACCAGAGAAACTCGCACATGTTTACGCACATGGGGTCGACGTCCTGGTGCCACCAAACACATACTTCCTCGCAGTGGCGGACCTGGCCGAGCCAGCGGATCGCGTCTTCGCACGCCGGACAACCGGGGACGACCACAAACAGGAGGGCCCACCGCCCCCGGGCGAGATCGGTGGGAGCGATGTTCGATCTCTCAGCCGCAGCGATGAACCCGGGGGACAGGAGGAAGCCGGCGCTCGTCAGAAGTGCGGCGAGGATCGTCATCGGTCCCCCGTACTTAGTCAATTCACTTTTACCTCGGGTGCGCACGGGTGGCAAGCCGACCGTGCGACGATGGGGTCAGGGGTTCAGTCCAACGGAGCTTGAGGCGGGCCGGCCCGCGGCGAGCGCCGCCCGGACCCGGTCCAAGAGGCGGACCATGAACCGCACGTTGTGGAGGGTGGCGAGGCGGTAGTAGGAGAGCTCGCCCGTCTGAATGAGGTGCCGCAGGAACGCCCGCGGGTACTGGGCGCAGGTCGGGCAGTCGCAGCCCTCCTCGACGGGCCGGTCGTCGCGGGCAAACCGGGCGTTCCTGATCGCGATCCGGAACCCATCCTCGGCCAGCGTGAGGAGGACCCCGTTCCGGGCGAGCCGCGTCGGGGCCGCGCAGTCGAACGTGTCCACACCGCGGTCCACCGCAGCGAGGATGTCCTCCACTCCCCCGATCCCGAGGAGGTGCCGGGGCCGATCCTCGGGGAGCTCGGCGACCGTCCACTCGATCACGCGGAGCATGTCGTCCTTCGACCGACCCAGCGATCCGCCGATCGCAACCCCGGGGAACCCCAGTGCCGCGATCGTCCGCGCTGAGGCCCGTCGGAGCTCCTCGTACGCCCCGCCCTGGACGATCCCCCACAGAACCTGGCCTGGGTTCGGCCCGAGATCCTTCGTTTTCGCGAACGCAGCGAGCGCCCGCTCCGCCCAGCGATGGGTGCGGTCCATCGCCGCCCGGGTGTAGGCGTGGTCGTGGAACGGGGATGTGCACTCATCCAGCGGGAGGATCACGTCCGCCCCAAGCAGGCGCTCGAGGCGGACCACCTCCTCCGGGGAGAAGAACACACGGGAACCGTCGACCACGGATCGGAAGTGGGCTCCCTCCTCGGTGAGGGCCACGAGGGACTCCCCCTCCGGCTTCGGCGGGGCATCGCCGGGGAACATCGTCGCGATCTTCCCCACCCCGTGGACCTTCCCTGCCCCGAGGCTGAACACCTGGAACCCGCCGGAGTCCGTGAACCACGGGCCCGTCCAGCCGGTGAACCCGTGGAGCCCGCCGAGGGAGGCGATCGTCTCCGCCCCCGGCCGGAGGGAGAGGTGGTACGTGTTCCCGATCAGGGCCTCGACCCCCAGGCCGCGGAGGTCATCCACCCCAAGGGCCTTCACCGTGCCCCGGGTGGCCACGGACACGAACGCCGGGGTGCGGATCATCCCGTGCGGGGTCGTGAGCTCCCCCAGCCGGGCTGCGGATCCCGTCGCGCGGGCGAGGACTCTGAACATGGTCAGTAGAACGGGGTCAGGACGCGGGGGTGGGGAATGGGCAGCCGCTCCTGGGACAGGTTCCATAGCATCCAATCCACCTCGAACGGGAGGACGCTCCTCCCGCCGGCGCGGAGGGTGGAGGTGAGCTCCTCGACGGCCACGACCGTCGCCGCCCGCAGTTCCACCTCCTCCGCGGATCCCGCTGCGAGGGGGATCTGGCGGCGGATCCGCCCGGCGAGCGCGGGGTGGAGGACGAGCGCCCCGTGGGCCGCGAGGAGCTGGGGAAGCTTGTAGTCGGCGAACGCCGTCAGCCAACCGAGGTCGCGGAGCGCACCCGGGCCCTCTCCCCCAAACGTCCCCGCGAGGTCGGCGCACAGGATCTGGGCCCGCTTGTGGAAGAACACTTCCCGGCCGCGGTACAGGGCCGCGTCGCGGAACAGGGGAAGATGGGCGGTGACGAGCTCCACGAGCCGCCGACACGAGCCGCTCGCCCGGGCGAAGAACTCCTGGGCTGACCCAAACCGGAGGAGGGCCTCCCCCACCTCCTGGAGCGCCCGGACCCGCCAGGGGAGGAGGGGGATCCCCCCAAGGACGTCCCTGACCCAGTCGCTACTGATACGCTGGAGGGCCGCGGGGGCGAAGAACGGCGGGTCATGTTCCGCCGCCTGGCGTAGCGCATAGGCGAGGGCAAAGTAGCCGGTCAGCCTTCCCCCGCCCGGCCCGGGCACGGACCACTTCTCCCCCGTGATCGGCGAGGGGGGCCAGAAGCAGAAGTTGAGCGCGTCGAGGGCCAGGAGGTACCGCAGGGTGAGCTCCTCCTCGCCGCGGAAGTGGTACCGACCCTCCCACCCGACGGGCGGCACATCCCGGAGCTCGGTCGCGAGGGCCGCGATCCCGGCGGGATCCATGCGTACCCGCCTCGCCGCGCCCATGATCCACTGTGACCCCGCTCGCACTGGGTTCTCCATCGGTTGCTACACCCCGAGGAGGGAGAGGGATTTCCCGAACCTGCGCTCAGCCTCGCGGGCCAGTTCCGGGGGGATCCCCTCCTTGGCCAGGCGCAGTGCCTCCTCCCGGGCCCTCTCCAGGAGCGGAAGATCGCGCCCGAGATCCGTCGCCCGGAGCTGGGACACGAACCCGGACTGCTCCGTGCCGAGGAGGTCCCCGGGACCGCGGATGCGGAGATCGGCCTCCGCGATCTTGAACCCGTCCGTGAGGTCGCGAAACGCCGCCAGCCGCTGGCGCGCCTCGTCGGTCGTCGGGTCGCCGATCGCGTAGCACACGGCGGGCTGACCCTTGCGCCCGATGCGGCCCCGCAGCTGGTGAAGCTGGGCGAGTCCGAACCGGTCGGCGTGCTCGATCACGAGGAACGACGCATCGGGGACATCGAGCCCGACCTCGACCACAGTCGTCGCCACGAGGAGCTGGACCTCCCCTGCCCGAAACGCCGCCATCGCCGTCCGCTTGTCCTCGGACGGCATCTGGCCGTGGAGGAGGGCGATCCCGTGTTCGGGGAACCGTGCGCGCAGCTCCTCGTACCCCTCCGAGGCCGCCCGCAGGTCGAGCTCCTCTGACTCCGCGACGAGGGGGAACACCACGTACCCCTTCTCCCCCCGCCGAAGCCAGTCCCCTACGTCCCGGTAAGCATCCTCCCGCCGGGACTCCGCCAGCCACACCGTGCGCACGGCCCCGCGCGAGTTCGGCATCTCGTCGAGCACGGACACCGCGAACTCGCCGTACAGGGTGAGGACCACCGTGCGCGGGATCGGGGTCGCGGACATGACGAGGATGTTCGTGCCCTTCCCCTTCGCCTCCAGCGCCGCCCGTTGGACGACCCCGAACCGGTGCTGCTCGTCCACCACCGCCAGGGCGAGATCGCGGAACGCCACGTCCTCCTCGATCAGGGCGTGGGTGCCCACGACCAAGTCCACCTCCCCGTCCGCGATCGCTCGGAGGAGGTCGCGTCGCTCCTTGCGCCCCAGCCCGCCGGCGAGGTACCCCACCCGCACCGGGAGGTCCCGCATCAGGTCCTGCACCACGAGGTGGTGTTGCTCGGCGAGGATCTCCGTGGGGGCCATCACCGCCGCCTGGGCCCCGGCCGAGACGGCCATCACGCACGCGGCGGCGGCGACCACGGTCTTCCCCGACCCGACGTCGCCCTGGAGGAGACGCAGCATCGGCTGCGGGGAGCGGAGGTCCTGCTCGATCGCGTGCACGGCCCGCTGTTGGGACGGCGTGAGGGCGAATGGGAGCCCGTTCACGAACCGGTCGAGGAGCGTCCGGTCCGGGGCGAGGCTCCGTCCCCCGCTGGGGACGGGAGCGCGGCGCTGCACGATCCCCAGCTGGAGGAGGAGGAGCTCCTCGAACGCCAGAGCCCGCCGGGCGGCCTCGAAGTCGGAGGGGTCCGCGGGGGCATGGATCCGCACGAGGGCGTCGCGGCGCGTGGGGAGGCCAAGGCGATCCCGCATCTCCTTCGGCACCACGTCGTCCACCTGCCCCCCGAACCGGTGGAGGGCATGGCGGATCAGGTTCTGGAGGATGGGCTGGGTGAGGCCCTCCGTGGCCGAGTAGATCGGGACCCAGCGCCCAGTCTGGAGGCCCGTCCCCTCTTCCTCCCACACCGGGTTCTCCAGCTGCATCTCCCCGTACCGCAGTTGGGCCTTGCCGTACAGGGCGTACCGCCCGTCCTGGACGATCTGGTCCCAGATCCACGGCTGGTTGAACCAGATCGCGAACAGGAGCCCCGTGCCATCATCGAGGGCGACCTTGACCAGTTCGAGGCCCCGCCGGACCTTCACCCGTGACTTGGCGCGCACCGTCCCCCGGACGAGCACGACCTCGCCATCCCGTACCTGGGCGATCGGGCGGAGCTGGGAGCGGTCCTCCAGGCGGCGGGGGAAAAACGTGAGCAGGTCTTCCACGGTGCGGATCCCGAGCCGGCTGAGGAGCTCGGCCCGCTTCTTGCCCACCCCGGGCAGGCGGGAGACGGGGATCGCGGACAGGGGTTCCGGGGGGTGGGGGGTCGCCAGCCACAGTTCAAGCGCGGCGACCGCGTGCGCCCGGGACTTCGGGTCGCGGTCGGCGTAGCCGGACACGAGATGGGATGCCTCGGGGAGGTGGCGGGCGATGAAGTCCTCCAGCCCTCCCACGACGGCCGTGTCGGCGAACGCCTTCTCCCGTTCCAGCGCGAGCACCTTCTCGACCACCGCGCGCTGGGCTTTCCCCCGGTCCGTTGTCGGCATGATCGGATCCCCCTATACTAAAGGACCTGGAGGAGGCGATCCAAACTGGAGATCCTGACGTATCCAAGCCCGATCCTGCGCCGTCCGACGCGGCCGGTCGAACCGGGGAGCCGCGAGGCTCGCGACGTCGCGGATGCCCTGCGCGCTGCGTTTGCGGAGATCGAGGCCCATGGTTTGGCCGCGAACCAGATCGGCCTCCCGGTGCGTGCGGCTCTCGTCCGCCTCGGGGACGAGGAGTGGGTGTTCTTCAACCCCGAGATCATCGCGCGGAGCGAAGAGCTGGAGGTGGAGTGGGAGGGATGTCTGTCCCTGCCAGGGGTGGAGGCGGAGGTCCCGCGGGCGAAGGAGGTGGTGGTGCGGGCCCTTGACGAGACCGGGGCGCCAGTTGAGCTCCACCTGTCCGAGCTCGAGGCCCGCATCCTGCAGCACGAGGTGGATCACCTCGACGGCGAACTGTACGTGGACCTCCTTCCGAGGGACGAGCGCCGGCGGGTCCTCGCCGAATTCCGTGCCGCCCGCGACCAGCGCGAAAAGAGGGTATCTTCGCTCCAGTAAGGCTGCGGATCGCGTTCGCCGGCACGGGATCGTTCGGTGTGCCCTCCCTCCATCGGCTCGCCGAGAGGTATGGGGTCCTCCTCGCCATCACCCAGCCCGATCGGCCTGCCGGGCGGGGCCTCAAGCTGACCCCGCCTCCGGTCAAGGTCGTCGCCCAGGAACTGGGGATCCCCATCCTCCAGCCGCGCACGATCAATGCTCCTCCTGTCCTTGACCAACTTCAGGCGCTCGCCCTCGACGCCCTCGTCGTGGCCGCGTTCGGGCAGTTCCTGCGCCCGGCGGTGTTCGGGCTCCCGCGGCTGGGGACGGTGAACATCCACGCGTCCCTCCTCCCCCGCTACCGCGGCGCAGCGCCCGTGGCGTGGGCGATCATCCGCGGGGAGAGGGAGACCGGGGTCACCACGTTCGTCCTCGACGAGGGGATGGATACCGGGCCCGTTCTCCTCCAGCGGGCGGTCACCATCGGCCCGGATGAGACGGCGGGGGAGCTCGAGGCGCGGCTCGCCGCGGTGGGGGCGGGCCTCATCGTGGAGTCCCTCGACGGGATGGCGAGGGGGGAGGTCGTTCCCCGACCCCAACCGGAGGGAGGGACGCTCGCCCCCAAGCTTCACAAGGAGGACGGGCGGATCCGGTGGGAGTGGGAGGCGCGGCGGATCCATGACCTCGTGCGCGGCACGAACCCGTGGCCCGGCGCCCACACGACCCTCCGGGACAAGCTGGTGAAGGTCCACCGCACGCGGGTCGTGGACGAGGCAGCGGCGGAGGCACCGGGAGGGACGATCCTCCCTCGCCGGGACCGCTTCCTCGTCGCCGCGGGGCGCGGGGTCGTGGAGGTCCTCGAGATCCAGCCTGCGGGGTGCCGTGTCCTCTCCGGTCCCGAGTTCGCCCGCGGCTACTGCCGGGATCAGGGGGGGAGATTCTTCTGAAGATGGGTCCACACTGTGGCATCAAGGAGGAATGATGGGAAACCAAGAGGATATCCTGAAGGGAGCGTTGCTCCTGGAGAAGCGGAGCAAGGCGCTGTACGAAGGGAGTGCGCAGGGCGCCCGGAGCGCGGCGGTGCGGGAGATCTTCCTCACCCTGGCCCACGAGGAGGGACGCCACATCGAGGTCCTGTCCCAGGCGTTCGCGGACCTCATGCGCACGGGCCGGGTGAGCACGGGGGCTCCGGCGGAGGGGCCGGCCGACATCGCGGGCGGCGTGCTCACGGAGGCGGTGAAGGCGGAGCTCTCCGCTGCTTCCTACGAGGCGGCGGCGCTCTACGCCGCGATGGCGCTCGAGGAGCGCGCGGTCGCGTTCTACTCCGAGGCGGAGCGCACATCGTCCGGCGAGGCCAAGGCCCTCTACAGCTGGCTTGCCCGCTGGGAGCGGTCCCACCTCGACCTCCTCACCTCGCTCGACCAGGAGCTGCGCCAGAAGGTCTGGAACGACCAGCGCTTCTGGCCGTTCTAGCCAAGCCACATCGGGTCAGGGTCCACCCGTAGCCACGGCGGGAGGTGGGGGAGGGCATGGGCGAGGAGGTCCACCACGTCCCTTCTTCCCCGCACGAGGAGCTGGGCGCGGGGGACCCCACGGCGGGGGAAGAGGCGGGCCGGCCCGAGGACCTCGAACCCGCGCCGGGCGAGGTCTTCCGCCACGGCTCCCGCCTTCGCCTCGGCTCCCCGGCCGGTGGCGATCAACCGCACGAGGCGGGAGAACGGGGGATAACGCAGGCTCTCCCGGTACTTCACTTCCTCTGCGTAGAAGGCCGCGTAGTCCCCGGCCAGGGCGGAGCGGATCGCGTAGTAGTCCGGCTGGTCGGACTGCACGATCACCTCGCCGGGGCGCTCCCCTCGCCCGGCCCGGCCCGCGGCCCCGGCGATGAGCTGGTAGGTCCGCTCCCCGGCACGGAAGTCGGGGACCGATAGGAGCTGGTCAGCGTTCAGGATCCCGACGAGGGAGATCCCCGGGAAATCGAGACCCTTCCCCACCATCTGCGCCCCGACGAGGATCTGGACCTCGCCGCGGGCGACGGAGGAGAGGATGCGGTCCCGATCCCGCGCCGTGTCGGCGTCGAGGCGGGCCACGGTGGCCTGAGGGAAGAGCCGCTGCGCCTCGTGTTCGGCCCGCTCCGTCCCCGCCCCGAACAGGTGGAACCGCGTCTCCCCGCAGTTCGGGCACGACGGATCCCGCACCACCCTCCCGCAGGCGTGGCACCGGAAGGCCCGCTCGGAGAGGTGGAACACGAGGGGGATCTCGCACTGGGGACAGCGGAGGATCGCACGGCAGCGGCAAACGGCGCCGGTGTAGAACCCAAGGCGGTTGATGAAGAGAAGGACCTGGCCGCCTCGGGCGAGGTGGCGCCCCATCGCCTCGACGAGGATGGGGCCGATCACGTCGTCTCCCCGCGGGGTAACCCGGACCGCTGGTGGAGCGCCGACGACGCGGTCCGGGAGGGGGAGGAGCCCGATCTCGCCCCGTTCGGCACGGAAGTAGGTCTCGACGGAGGGCGCGGCCGCGCCGAGGACCACCGCCGCTCCCTCCCGGTCCGCCCGCAGCTCGGCTACCGTGCGGGCATGGTAGTAGGGTGCCATCTCCTCCTGCTTGTAGGAGGGCTCCCCCTCCTCGTCGAGGACGATCAGGCCCAGGTCCGGGAGCGGGAGGAACGCCGCCGATCGTGTGCCCACCGCACACCGGACCGCGCCCCGCTGCGCGCCGTCCCACGTCCGCCACCTCTCCCCCGGCGGGAGCTCCCCGAAGTAGGTCTCCGGAGGGGAGCCGAGGACGCGCGCCGCCCGCGCCCACAGCTGGGGGAGGAGGGATACCTCCGGAGCGAGGAGGAGCGAGGTCTTACCTTGAGCGCGTGTTTCGGCGGCGGAACGGAGGTAGACCTCGGTCTTCCCCGACCCCGGGGGCCCGAACAGGAGGTACACCCGGCCGTGGCCGATCCCGGCCCGGATCGCCTCCACCGCTTCCCCCTGACGCGGGTGAAGTGTGATCGCGTGGCCCTCTTCCCGGTACGAGAACGGGAGTCGCCGTGGCCGGAGGATCCTGGCGCGGAGGAGGGAGCCGACGGCCCGGCTCCCGCCGGGGATCTTTCGCAGCTCCCCGACCTCGGTCGTCCCTGCCGCGACGGCGGCGAGGACCCGTGCCTGGGCGGGGCTGGGGAGCGTGGCCGTCGGCGGGGAGGCTGCGTCGGGGGATAGGGCCAGCTCCACCTCCCTCGCTCGGCTTCGGCTTGGAGGGGGGACGAGCCGGCCCAGCGCGAGGCCGTGGCCCACGAACGACTGACGGGCGACCGCAGCGATGAGCTCTAGGGTCGAACCGGGCAGGGCAGGGCCCGACGTGGCCTCGATCGAGAGGAGGCGCCCCGGGAACGCCGGCTTGTGGGCGAGCTCCACCACGATCCCCCACATGTGACGCGTTCCGAATGGGACGCGCACGCGATCGCCGATCGCCACGGCTAGATCCGGCGGGACCTCGTAGTCGAACGGGGCGGCCCGGGGGACGGGAAGGGCCACCCGCGCGATCACGCCGTGCCCTCCCGGTGGCGGAGGTAGCCGAGCACGCCGCGGACAGCCATCGCGAGGTCGCCGCGGGCAGGGCCCGGCGGGATCAGGCCCTCCCTGGCTGCGTCAGCCACGACGCTCGCCGCGAGCTCCTCCTCCGCGACCTGGCTCCGCCACAGCCGCCTCACCCGCTCCACCCACGCCGGGAGGAGGCGGGCGTACTGGGAGAGGAGATCGGGGGACCCGGGCCCGAAGTGGGTGAAGAGGAGCAGCCTCGGGTCAAGGTCCGCGAGGCGGCGCAGTGTAGCGAGCGACGCCTCGAGGTCGAAGCTCGGGGGGACGGTGGATGGAAGGAGCACCCCCTCCAGGTACAGCCCGACGGCGTCCCCGGTGAAAAGAAGGTTTTCCCCGTCAGCGAAGTAGCACAAGTGGTGGGGGGCGTGTCCCGGCGCATCCACGGCCCGGAGGCGGAACCGCCCCCCGAGGAATGCCTCCCCATCCTGGGCCACGTGGAGGCGCCCCTCGGGGACCGGGTCCATCGTCCCGTACAGGGGGAACCGATCGCGGACCGCCTCCCTCACCGAGGCGACGAGCCGCGCTGGGTCCACGAGATGGCGTGCCCCCCGCGCATGCACGACGGCGCGCGCCTTCGGCAGCTCCTGGAGGAGCCCCCCTGCCCCCCCGGCGTGGTCGAGATGGATGTGGGTGAGGAAGATCCACCCCACGTCATCGCGGGCGATCCCGAGGTGGGCCAGCGCGGCGAGGATCCGGTCGCGGGCGAGCGAGGTCCCCGCCTCGACGAGGGCCGCCGGTTCTCCGGGGAGGATGTAGACGCCGCCTTGGCGGGGGGCGCCGAACTGGTCCACATCGAGGAGCCACACCTCGGGGTGGACCTCGGTGAGCGGGAGGGCCGTCACAGGAACCACCCCGTGGCGATCCCCAGCCAGAGGAAGGCGCTGGCGATCAGGCAGGAAAGGAGGGCCACCGGGATCCCGTCGCGGAGCCAGGCCCGGGCCTTCACTCCCTGGTGGGTTCGGTCAGCGATGGAGATGAGAACCATGTTCGCCGCTGAGCCTAGTGGGGTCCCGTTCGCTCCCAGTCCGATCCCGAGGGAGAGGGCCCACCACAGGGGGGTGAGGGGGATCCCCGTCCCCGCCAGGCTCCGCACGACGGCGGCGAGGGTGACCGTGGTCGGAATCGCGCTCAGGACCCAGCTCAGGCCAGCCCCAACCCAGAGGAGGATCAGGGCCAGGAGGAGCGTGGACCCGCCGGCGAGGCCCACCGTCCATCGGCCGACCACGGCCAGGGCCCCGCTCGCCTCGAGCCCGCCCGTGAGCACGAGGAGGGAGGCAAGGAAGATGAGGAGGTCCCACTCTACGCCGTGCAGGAACGCCTCCACGTTTGGCCGGACGATGAGGGCGCACAGGGCAGCCCCGATGAGGGCGACCACGCCTGGGGTGAGGCCGAGGGCGCTGTGGGAAGCGAACAGGGCGAACACGAGGCCCAGCACGGCCACCAGCTTCCCCATCGCCTGGGGATGAGTGAGCGCCCGGCGCTCATCCATCGCCATCACCGCCTCCACGTCCGCGGCGTGGGGGGTAGCCAGCCGCCGGAACCGGGCGAGGAGGAATGCCATCGCGGCCGCGAAAACGACGAGGGCCACGGGCAGGGTGTGGGTGAGGAACGCGTTGAACGAGAACCCCGCCGCTGACCCGATGAGGATGTTCGGCGGATCGCCGATGAGGGTCGCGGTCCCCCCGATGTTGGAGACCATCGCCTCCATGAAGAGGAGGGGCCCCGCAGGGATGGCCAGCACCTCGGCCACGGAAATCGTCACCGGGACCACGGTGAGGAGGGTGGTTACGTTGTCGAGGAACATCGAGGCGATCGCGGTAGCGGCCCCCAGCGACAGGAAGAGGATGGTCAGGTTGCCGTGCGCGATCTTTGCCGCCCGGATCGCGATGTACTGGAAGAACCCAGTCTCCCGGAGCAGCCCGACGATGGCCATCATCCCGAACAGGAGCCACAACGTGTCCATGTCGATGCTCGCCACCGCCGCGTGGTAAGGGTAGAACCCGAGGGCGCTTCCGGCCACGATCATCGCCACCGCGCCGACGAGGGCAGCCAGCGTGCGGTGGACGTACCCGGAGAAGATGAGGGCGTACGAAGCGGCGAAGATGGCGAGTGCCGAGGCGAGGACGGGCCAGCCCACGTTCGATCACCCCTCCGCGCGGGGGAGCGCTTGGAGGAAGTCGTCGGCACGGCGGAGGGCGGCCCGCTGCTCAGGATAGGTCAGCCGCGCCAGCGCTTGTGGCAGGGGGAGCCATTCCAGGGCCTCGATCTCGCTTCCCTCGGCGATCCCGTCCTCATCCGTCGCGGCGAGGAACAGGGTGACCTCCTTGTTCACGGCCTCCCGGTCGCGGACGAACCGGTACGCGAGGCGCTCCCTGAACTCCGGCAGCAAGTTGAGGCGGGTGATCCGGACCTCCTCCCTCACCTCCCGCAGCGCGGCCTGGAGCTCGTCCTCCCCCGGTTCAAGGCGCCCCTTGGGGAACCCCCAATGCCCGCCGATCCTGTTCTTGATGATGAGGTAATGGCGCCCCGTCGGCGTGGTGCGGAACAGGATCACCCCGGACGCGCGTTCGTCCGGCATGGGATCACACGATCTCCAGTTCCCGGTCGGCCTCGTCGTAGGCCTTGGCGGATAGCCCGAGGCACCGCAGCTCCTGCCACAGGACGCGGAACGACTCGGGGATGCCAGGTCGGGGGAAGTCCTCCCCGCGCAGGATCGCCTTGTACAGCTGAACACGCCCCTTCACGTCATCCGACTTGATGGTCAGCATTTCCTGAAGGAGGGCGGACGCGCCGTAGGCCTCGAGAGCCCACACCTCCATCTCCCCCAGCCGCTGGCCTCCGAACTGGGCCTTGCCCCCCAACGGCTGCTGGGTGATGAGGGCGTACGGGCCAGTGGAGCGGGCATGGATCTTCTCCGCGGCGATGTGTTCGAGCTTGAGGAGGTAGAGCACGCCGACCGTGATCGGTGCCTGGAACGGTTCCCCAGTGCGGCCATCCCGCAATAGGACCTTCCCATCGAACCGGCTCCCATCGGCAAGGCCATGCTCGACGAGGGCTTGGGTGAGATCGGTCAGGATCTCCTCCTCCCGCGCGCCGTCGAACACCGGGGAGGCGACCGTTTCCCCCCGCAGGGCGGCGAGCCACCCCAGGTTGGCCTCGAAGATCTGGCCCAGGTTCATGCGCGACGGGACCCCAAGCGGGTTCAGCACCACGTCGAGGTGTGTTCCATCCGGCAGGAACGGCATGTCCTCGTCGGGGAGGATCGCGGAGATCACGCCCTTGTTCCCGTGGCGGCCGGCGAGTTTGTCCCCCACTGCGATCCGCCGTCGCTGGGCGACGTAGACCTTGACGAGCTCGTTGACCCCGGCCTCGAGCTCGTCCCCCGCGGCGCGGGACATCCGCTTGACGCGGATCACGGTCGCCGTGCCGGAGATGGGAGGCATCCTGAGCGACGTGTTCTTGAAGTTGCGCATCCGCTCTCCGAAGATGGACCGGAAGATCCGCTCCTCCGGCGTCGGCTCGGCCTCCCCACGGGGGGTAATCTTCCCCACGAGGACGTCCCCCGTCTGGACCTCGGTCCCCGCACGCACGATCCCGTGCTCGTCCAGGTTGCGGAGCGCCTCCCGCGAGATGTTGGGGATGTCGGCCGTGATCTCCTCCGGCCCGAGCTTCGTCTCCTCGGCGCGGACCTCGAACTCCTGGATGTGGATCGAGTCGAGGCGGTTCTCCCGCACCAGCTTCTCGGAGAGGACGATCGCGTCCTCGTAGTTGTACCCCTCGAACGGGAGGAACCCGACGAGGAGGTTCGTCCCCAGGGCGAGCTCCCCGTTCACGGAGGATTGGCTGTCGGCGAGCACGTCCCCCCGCTTCACCTTGGCCCCGATCCGGACCGCGGGGTACTGGTGCAGGATCGTATCCTGGTTTGAGCGCTCGTAGTTGAGGAGGCGGTAGGCCTTCGTCTCCTTCTTCCCCTTGACCTCGATCCGCTGGGCGTCGACGTAGGTCACGGTCCCGTCCTCCTCCGCGAGGAGGGTCGCCCCTGAGTCACGCGCGGCCACGCCCTCGAGGCCCGTCCCGACGAGGGGGCTCTCCGGGCGGAGGAGGGGCACCGCCTGCCGTTGCATGTTCGCGCCCATCAGGGCCCGGTTGGCATCGTCGTGCTCGAGGAACGGGATCAGGGCTGCCGATGCCCCGACGATGATGTCCGGGGCCACCTCGACGAAGTCCACCTCCTCCGGAGATACGAAGTGGACCTCCTCGTTTCCGGTACGCACCTGGACGCGCGTGCCCCCGATCCGCCCGTCCTTTCCGATGGTGATCGTGGCGGGGGCGATCCTGTACTGCCGCTCGTCATCGGCCATGAGGTACCGGATCTCTCCCGTGACCCGCCCGCCCTTCACCACCACGTACGGCGCCTCGAGGAACCCGTAGTCGTTGACCCGGGCGTGGAGGGCGAGCGACGTGATGAGCCCGATGTTCTGGCCCTCCGGGGTCTCGATGGGGCAGATCCGGGCGTAGTGGGAGGCGTGGACGTCGCGGATCTCGATCTTCGCCCGCCGCGCGGTGAGGCTTCCCAGGGCCGACAACCGGCGCTTGTGGGTGAGCTCGGAGAGCGGGTTTGTCTGCTCGAGGAACTGGGACAGGCGCCCCGTGTAGAAGAGGTAGTTCAGCGAAGCCTGGATCGTCCGGGCGGAGACGATGCGGCGCAGGGCGTCCTTATCCTCCGGGTCGTAGTGGGACAGCTTGTCCTGGGCGATGCGCGCCATGCGGGTCAGGCCCTCCCGCAACGCCATCTGGGCCTGCTCCCCGGGGAGGCGGACCCGTTTGTTGGCCAAGTGGTCCGTCTCGTCAACGGAGGATGGATCCTCGGGCGTGCGGAGGAGGAGCGTGAGCGCTCCGAACAGGTCCGGGGGGGTGAGGCAGGTTTCCTCGCCCGTTAGGCCGAGCTTGCGGTTGACCTTGAACCGGCCGACATGGGTCAGCCGGTACGTTTCCGGGTTGAAGTACAGGTTGTGCAGGTACTCGAATGCCTGGGTGGAGGTCACCCTCTCCCCGGAGCGGAACCGGAGGTAGATGTAGCGGGCCGCCTCCTCCTGGGTCGTGATCCGCTTCTCATGCTCTTCGTCAAGCGACTTGGCGATCGCCGGATGGACGAGGCGGACCCGGGGCTTCCCCAGGCGCACGAGGGCCGCCGCCCGTTCGGGCGTGATCTCCTCGCCCGGCTTCCATTCAACATCACCAGCGGCGATGGCCTCGGCGAGCGTGGCTCGCTTCCACAGGGCGAGGCGCTCCGGGAGGTCCTCCACCGGCACCGTCACGGCGTACTGGGTGAGGATCTCCTGTTCGGCGAGGCCGACCGCGCGGAGGAGGGTCGTCACGGGCACCTTTCCTCGCCGGTCGAGGTTGGCGCGCAGCGTCCACCGTTTCGTGTCCAGGTCGAGTTCGAGCCACGCCCCCGACTCGGGAAGGAAGTGAGCGCGGTAGACGTGGGGCTCCTCCTGGGTGATGTACACCCCCGGCGAACGGACGAGCTCGTTGACGAGGACGTTCTCCGTGCCGTTGATCACGAACGTCCCCCGCGGCGTCATGAGCGGGATCTCCGCCAGGTACAGCTCCGCCTCCTGCCGCAGCTGCCCCTCCTCCCACAGGCGGCCGGTGGCCTTGAGGGGCACGGCGAGGGAGAGGTCCTTGTCCCGGCACTCCCACTCATCGTAGCGCGGCTCCCCCAACAGGGGGTCGACGAGCTCGATGTAGAGGCGATCCCGATTGGGAGCGCGAATCGGGCTCACCGCGGCAAAGGCAGCGGCGATGCCCTGGCGCAGGAACTGCTCATAGGACGCAACCTGATCGGAGATGAGGGCCGGCGGTTCGCTCCACCGCCGGGCTCGTCCGTATCCGCGTCGAGCGTGACTAGGCTGGGCCAAGAGGTTTGCCCGTCCTTCTCTAGCGGAGCTCGACTTCGGCGCCGGCGGCGACGAGCTTCTTCTGGATGTCGTCGGCTTCCTCCGGGCTCACCCCGGCCTTGATCACCGCCGGGAGCTTGTCCACGAGATCCTTGCACTCCTTGAGGCCCTTCCCGGTGATGTCTTTCACGACCTTGATGAGCTGGATCTTCTGCTGACCCGCGTTCGTAAGCACGACATCCACCGTGGACTTCGCCTGGGCAGCGGCGTCCGCGGCCGGGGCTACGGTCGCCACGGCCACCGGGGCCGCCACCTGCGCCGACACGCCGAACCGCTCCTCGATCGCCGACACGAGCTCGGCGAGGTCCTTCACCGTCATCTGTTCGATCGCTTGGAGAAACTCTTCCTTTGTCATCGTCTATCCCTCCGCTCCTTTCTTCTTCTGGACTTCCGAGAGCGCCACCGCGAACTTGCGCGTGACCCCGGACAGCGCGACCGCGAGCCCCCGGATGGGGCCAGCGAGGGCCCCCGCCAACCGCCCGAGGAGTTCCTCCCGTGTGGGAAGGGTCGCGTACCAATCAGCCTCTTCCGCCGAGACCGGCAGGTCATCGAACACCCCTGCCTTCACCTTGAGCTGGGGGTAGCGCCGGGCGCATTCCCGCGCCACGCGAAATGGGAGGGCGGGATCCCCTTCCCCCATGAGGAGGGCGTTCGTGCCGGTGAGGTTCGTGGGGAAGCCCTTGATCCCGGCCTCGCTCGCCGCGATGCGGGTCAGGGTGTTCTTGACGACCCGCAGCTCCACCCCCTGCTTGCGGACGAACCGGCGCAGGGACGTTACGTCTGGGCCGGAGAGCCCGCGGTAGTCCACGATCACCACGGCCCGCGCGCGGGACAGCCTCTCCCGCAGGTCCTCCACCGCCGCTACCTTCTCCTGTCGCGGCATCTCCCTCACCCCTTCTTCTGCGCGGCGGCGAGGAGGTCCGCCTCGTCCACGCGGATCCCCGGTCCCATCGTCGCGGAGATGAACACACGCTGGATGTACCGTCCCCGCACTCCCTCCGGCTTCCGTTCGAGCACGGCGCGGATGAGGGCGATCAGGTTCTCCTGGAGCGCCTCGGCCGCGAAATCCGTCTTGCCGAAGATGGCGTGGACGATCCCCGCCCGATCCGCGCGGAACTCGATCATCCCCGCCTTCAGTTCCCGCACCGCCGCCGCGACGTCCATCGTCACAGTGTTGGTCTTCGGGGAGGGCATGAGGCCGCGGGGGCCGAGGATCTTCCCCAGCTTCCCCACGACCGACATCATGTCCGGGGTGGCGACCACCCGCTCGAACTCAAGCCACCCTTCCTTCTGGATCTTCTCGGCGAGCTCCTCCCCCCCCGCGTAGTCGGCCCCCGCTGCCTCCGCCTCGCGGACCTTCTCCCCGCGGGCGAACACGAGCACCCGCACCGCCTTGCCCGTCCCGTGAGGGAGGGCACAGGTCCCCCGGACCTGGTGTTGCGAGGGGTTGATCCCGAGCATGATCGCGGCCTCCGCCGTCTCCGGGAACTTCGCCGTGCTCGTCTTCTTGAGGAGCTCGATCGCCTCGTGGACGGGGTAGGCCTTCTCCCGCTCCAGAAGGGCGACCTTCGCCTCGTAACTCCGGCTGCGCTTCATGGTACCACCTCGAGCCCCATGTTCTCCGCCGTGCCCACCACCATCCGGATCGCCGCCGCGAGGTCATCTGTGTTGAGATCGGGGAGCTTCCGCTCCGCGATCCGGCGCACCTGTTCCATGCTCACCCGTCCCACCCGCAACCTCTTCGCGGTCGGTGAACCCTTGTCCACCCCCGCTGCCTTGCGGAGGAGGACCGCCACCGGCGGCTGCTTCAACGTGAGGTCGAATGAGCGGTCCGTGTACACGGTGATCTCCACGGGGATGATGAGGCCGGGCTCCTCCGCCTTCGTCGCCTCGTTGAACTTCTTGCAGAAGTCCATGATGTTGACCTTGTGCTCCCCGAGCGCCGGTCCCACCGGGGGGGCGGGGTTGGCCTGCCCGGCCGGGATCTGGAGCTTGATCTTCGCCACCTGTTGTTTCGCCACCGTCGTCTCCTTACACCTTCTCGATTCCGTCGAACGAAATGCGGACCGGCGTCTCCCGCCCGAAGATCTTCACCATGACCACCGTTTCCTCGGCTTCCTTGTCGATCTCGCGGATCTCGCCCGTGAAGTCGGCGAACGGTCCCTCCACGATCTGGATGACCTCCCCCACCTCGAACTCGACCTCGACCCGCGGCGCCTTCGCCGCCTCCGCGGCCTGGGGGGTCTCCACGAGGCCCGCCTTGCGCTGCACGAGGAGAATCTCCGGGCCCTCGATCGGCACAGGGCGGGTCTTGCTCCCCACGAACCGCGCCGACCGCTCCAGGCCCCGGAGGAGCTCGAACATCTCCTCCTCGTCGAGGCCCATCTTGGTGAACACGTACCCCGGGATCAACCGCCGTTTCTCGATCCGTTGCACGGATACCTCGCGCTTGTCCTTGTACTCCTTGACCTTGACGAGGCCCGAGGCACGGGCCTGGATCTTGTGTTCCCGCTCGATCTCTGCCCCCTCTTCCAGGGTCGCCCCCCCGCGGACCTGGGGATGGAGGTAGGCCTCGGGGATGATCCGCGTTTCCTCTGTCCCGTCCTCGTAGCGCAGCGTGACGCGCTTCACCCTCTCCCGGGCCACGATCTCCCCGCGCTCGTCGGCGGTGTAGCGGTCGTCGGAGTCCACCGTGAGCGGCAGGCCCGGCCGGGTCCGCTCCCCAACCCGCACGTCGCGGCGCAATCCCTTCTCCTGAGGGATCAGGTATTCGATCTCAGCGTGGGTCGGGGTCTCCACCACCACCCGCCACAAGGGCTCCACCGCCACCACTTCCGCGGGGCGGGCAAGGTGGGTGGGAGGACGGCGGGCGATCACATCGCCCCGCTGGACGCGCTCATTGTTCGCCACCAGCAGGTCATAGTCGTAGGGGATCCGGTACTCGCTCGCGCGGCCCCTCCCCGAACGGGATGTGACCACCTCCTCCACCGGGACGAAGAAGAACTCCTCCTCCTCCCCGGTGCGCAAGGGCTCGAACTGCCGCTCCCAACCCAGGTTGCGGACCCGCTCCTCGAGCTGGTGCTTGAGGCGCAATTCCGAGCCCGCGTACGTCTGGATAGCGTACCATCGCTTCCGTTGCATCGTGGATACCTTAGCTGAGGAGGAGGCGGAGGATCTGCGTGATGATCAGGTCGGCGAGCCCGAGGTAGACCCCTAGCACCACGGACAGGATGATGATGAGCACGGTCAGGCTCACCACTTCCTTGCGTGACGGCCAACTCACCCGAGCGATCTCCGTCCGGACGGACGTCAGGTAGTTCCGGACCCTCTGCATCGCGTTCATCCTCTTCCCTCGCTGGCAGGCCCGGGAGGACTTGAACCCCCAGCCTGCGGATTTGGAGTCCGCCGCTCTGCCACTTGAGCTACGGGCCTCGAACCCCGCCGCCCGATAGGCCGGCGGGGATACCGCTCCCCTCCATCGAGGGGCTAGGCTTCCTTATGTTCGGTGTGCTTTCCGCACCAACGACAGTACTTACTCAGGGCGAGCTTCTGCCGCGTGTTGTTCCGGTTGCGGCGGGTGTGGTAGTTGTGCCGTCCGCATCCGGAACAAGCCAGCGTCACAAGCTGGACCGTATCTTTTTTCGCCATGTCACTTGATGATCTTCGTCACCACGCCCGCGCCGACGGTGCGCCCGCCCTCACGGATCGCGAACCGCAGGCCCTCCGACATCGCGATGTGCTTCATGAGCTTGCACCGCAGCTTATCCACGTTGTCGCCGGGCATGACCATCTCCACCCCCGGTGGGAGCTGGACCTCACCGGTCACGTCGGTGGTCGTGAAGTAGAACTGCGGCTTGTAGCCGTTGAAGAACGGGCTGTGTCGCCCTCCTTCATCCTTGGACAGGACGTACACCTGAGCCTCGAACTCCGTATGGGGGGTAATCGAGCCGGGTGCGGCGAGCACCTGTCCGCGCTCCACCTCGTCCTTTTCGATGCCGCGGAGGAGGATCCCCACGTTGTCCCCCGCGATCGCCTCGTCGAGGGTCTTGTTGAACATCTCGAGGCTCGTGGCGACGGTCTTGCGGATCTCGTCCGTGAGCCCGACGATCTCCACTTCCGCCCCGGGGGTGATCCGGCCCCGCTCCACACGGCCGGTGACGACCGTGCCGCGGCCCTTGATGGAGAAGATGTCCTCGATCGGCATCAGGAAAGGCTTATCCTCCTCGCGCTTCGGGAGGGGGATGAAGCTGTCCACGGCGTCCATCAGGTCGAGGATCGGCTTGGCAGCGGGGTCATCCACCGACTCCACCGCGAGCGCCTTCGATGCTGACCCGCGGATGATGGGCGTCTTGTCGCCGGGGAACTCGTACTTGGAGAGGAGATCACGGATCTCGATCTCGACGAGGTCCACCAGGTCAGGGTCATCAACGAGGTCCACCTTGTTCAGGAAGACGACGATCGCCGGGACGTTCACCTGGCGGGCGAGCACCACGTGCTCACGGGTCTGCGGCATTGGTCCATCGGCGGCCGAGACGACGAGGATCGCCCCGTCCATCTGCGCGGCGCCGGTGATCATGTTCTTGATGTAGTCTTGGTGGCCCGGGCAATCGATGTGCGCGTAGTGGCGAGTATCCGTTTCGTACTCGACGTGGGCCACGTTCACGGTGAGGATCTTCGTCGCATCACGACGGAATAGCTTCGCATCGGCCTTCGCGACTTCGTCGTAGGACCGCTGCTTGGCCAGCCCCTTGAGCCCGAGCACCTTCGTGATCGCCGCGGTCAGGGTCGTCTTACCGTGGTCGATGTGCCCGATCGTGCCGATGTTGACGTGCGGCTTCGTTCGTACGAATTGTTCCTTTGCCATCCTCCATCCTCCTCGTTTTCCTCCCCAGCTCGGATCCGGATCGCCGGGCCGCTCGCCGCCCGCTCCTGTCCGAGAGCCCGCGGTCGGAATCGAACCGACGGCCTCTTCCTTACCAAGGAAGTGCTCTGCCGACTGAGCTACACGGGCGAGGAGGCACAGTCTACCCTACCGCGCCCATGGCGCGCAAGTCATGGTGGAGGGGGAGGGATTCGAACCCCCGAAGGCCTCAGGCCGCCGGGTTTACAGCCCGGTGCGTTTGACCGCTTTGCTACCCCTCCGGGCAACCGGTTCTCCGGGTATCGGTGGCGCGGCTCCGGGCCCCTAGCTGAGGCACCGATTTGAGCCAGTGGCCCGAATCGAACGGGCAACCTTCCGCTTACAAGGCGGATGCTCTGCCAATTGAGCTACACTGGCTGCGCCGCCGAAGGAACCGTACTCCCGGGGGAACCGAGCACGAATATACCGGGAGGCGCGGAACGGGGCAAGGCCCACGGTTCAGCGCAAGGGGAACGCCCACACCTCGCGCTCGCGCGGGCCGTCGAACTCACAGAAGTAGACCCCTTGCCAGGTCCCAAGCCGAAGCTTGCCTGCGACGACGGGGAGGACGAGCGACGGCCCGAGGAGGGCGGAGCGAACGTGGGCGGGGGAGTTGCCCTCCGTGTGGCGAAACGGGAGGTGCGGCACGAGGGCTGACAGCGCGGCCCCCACGTCGGTCCGCACGTCGGGGTCGGCAACCTCGTTCACGGTGAGGGCGGCCGTAGTGTGGGGACAGAAGAGGAGGACCGCGCCCTCGGTCACGCCGAGGGCAGGGAGCGCGTCGGCGACGGGCCCCGTGATGTCGAGGACCTCTTCGCGGCCCCGGGTGCGGACGGGGATCCTCGCGTGCGTCACCGCAGGGTCCCCTCTAGCTCAGCAAGGAGCTGCGCCGGGTCCTCCACCCCCTGGACGTGGATGATGAGCTCCCCGCCGTGGCCGCGGAGGACGGCCACGAGGGGCAATCCCCGTGCCCCGAGGGCACCAAGCGCCCGGTAGGCATCCGCGGGGGACGAGGGCTGGATCAGGATGCGCGTCCCTTCCTCCCCCAGCCCCGCCATCTGGGCGAGCCCCCGCAGGAGGCCCACGCTCGTGAGGACGCCTACGAGGCGCTTCTCCCCATCCACCACCGGGAGGAGGAGGTAGCGCTCGGAGAGGAGGACCACCGCCCGCTCGAGGGGATCGTCGGGGCTCATCGTGACCGTGGGGGACGAGGCGAGCTTCCCCGCGGGGAGGGTTGCGTCCGGGGCGGCGGAGAGCGCCTTGCGCGTGAGGAAACCAACGAGGTGCCCCTCACCATCCACGACGAACAGCACCGCGACCCCCACCTCGGCGGCGAGCTTCTGCGCCTGGCCCACCGGGGCGTCCGCCCGGGCCACGGGCGGGTCCCGCATCATGAAATCACTAACCTTCATGGGCCGCCGCCCGCAGCTGCGAAAGCAGCCGCTCCTGGAGTTGTGCGGGCACGAAATCGTAGCGAGCGAACGCCATTTGGAACGTGGCCCGGCCCTGGGTGAGGGCCTTCAAGTCGAGCGCGTAGGAGAGCGTTTCTGCCATCGGGACCTCCACCCGGATCGTCGTCCGACCTCCCCCGGCCTCCATCCCGAGGATCCGTCCCCGGCGGGACGTGATGTCGGAGATGATGTCCCCGGTGAACGTGTCGGGGGCGGTCACGGTGAGGGCCATGATCGGCTCGAGAAGCGTCGGGTCAGCGTTCTCGGCCGCCAACTTGAACGCCGTGCGCGCCGCGATCTTGAACGAGAGCTCGGAGGAGTCCACCTCATGGTAGGTCCCGTAATAGACGGCGGCCCGCACGTCCACCACCGGGAACCCGGCGAGGACTCCCTCCTCGAGGGCCTCGCGCACGCCCTTCTCCACCCCCGGGATGAACTGCTGCGGGATCACCCCACCCTTGATCTCGTCAACGAACTCGAATCCCGCCCCCCGCGGTAGGGGCTCGATGCGAAGGTGAACCTCCCCGAACTGCCCATGCCCCCCGGTCTGCTTCTTGTGGCGGTACATGGCGCTCGCCGTCTTGCGGATCGTCTCCCGGTACGGGACCTTGGGGACCTTGTAGTGGACCTCCACCCCGTACTTGTTGCGCAGCCGCTCGGCCAGGACGTCGAGCTGGACGTCGCCCATCCCCGAGACGAGCCCTTCCTTCGTCACCGGGTCGCGCTGGAAGGTGAGGGTGGCCTTGGTGGTCACGAGGTCGCGGAGGGCTGAGCTCACCTTTTCTTCCTCGGCCTGCGACTTGGCGGCGATCGCCCGGATGAACACTGGCTTCGGGAACGGGATCGGGGGTTCCAACGCGGCAGTTGCATCCGCGGCGAGGGTGGCCCCGAGCTCGATGCCCTCCAGCTTCCCGAGGGCGGCGATGCTCCCCTCGACCGCGTGGCCAGCCTTCTCCAGCTTCGCCCCGCTGAAGGCGTACACGTCGCGGACCTGGACCTTGTCCTTCGTCGCGAGGTCAAACAGCGTGTCCCCGTCGCGGACCTCGCCGCTCATCACCTTTACATAGGCGAGCCGGCCGAGGTACGGATCGAGGGCGAGGGAGAACACGCGGAGCCGCGTCCCGGCACTCTCCGCTCCGTCGGGGGCCACGAGATGGAGGGCATCGAGGAGCTCTGGCACGCCGTGCCCGCTCGGGACTGACCCGAACAGCACGGGGACGAGGCGGCCGGAGAGCATCCCCGACCGCACCGCCGCCAGGATCTCCTCCCGCGCTGGCGTCTCGTCGGCGAGCACCTTCTCCAACAGGGCATCGTCGCACGTTGCTGCTTCCTCGACGAGCTCGGCGCGCAGTTCCTCCGCGCGGGCCTTGATCTCCTCCGTGACGGCGAACTTGCCTGAGGTGGGAGCGCCGGTGAGGACGTCCACCACGCCCACGAACGTGTCGCCCTCCCGGACCGCGAGCTCGAGGGGGACGAACGCCCCGTCGAGGGAGCTGCGGACGGTGGCGAGCGCGGCGTCGGGATCGGCAAGGGGCTTATCGAGCATGTTCACGAACACGATCGCCGGGCGGCGGGCAGCGCGGCGGATCTCCCATGCCTGCTCCGTCACCACTTCCACCGGTTTCTCTGCGTTCACGACGAGCACGACGATGTCCGCCGCGTCCACGCCCTTGTAGATCTCCTCGATGAACTCCCCCAGGCCGGGGGTCACGAGGAGGTCCATTCGCTTCCCATGCCAGGTGCAGGAGCCGATGGAGAGGTCAATGGACTGCTTGCGGCTCTTTTCCTCCGGCGTGCGGTCGAGGGCGACCTCTCCGGTGGTCCCCGCAGCGCGGAGCATCGCCTCCGCGAGCGCGGTCTTCCCCGACCCGGAGTGGCCAACGAAGCATACGCTGTGGGCTTGTCTCATCCCGATCACCTCAGAAGTTGCTTGGCGACGCGGCGGCAGTATATCCTAACCCGGGAGGGAACACCCGAGGGGCGATGGGGCCCCGACGGGCCTGATCGGGGGAGTGAGAAGGAAAATGGACCCCAGGGTTGAGAACTGGCTGAACTCGGCGCGCTACGACCTCGCTGCAGCGCGGGACATGCTGGCCGCAGGCCGGTTCGTGTACACGATCTTCTTCTCTCACCTCGCGGTGGAGAAGGCGCTCAAGGCCAAGGTCCAGGAGGAGACGGGGAAGACCCCGCCGCGGGTCCACGACCTCATCGTCCTCCTGAAGCGGGCAAAGCTCGATCCCCCTCCGGATCTGCGGGATTTCCTCGGCAAGATGGCGGGGGCCAGCACGGCCACCCGCTACCCAGCGGACCTGGACGAAGTGGTGCGCAGCTACCCGCGCGAGGTCGCCGAGGAGCACCTGCGGTGGGCGGAGGAGGCGGTGGATTGGATCGCGGGACAGTTGAGGCCGTGAAGCGGTACAAGGACGAGCTGCGCCGGCTCGGGATCGAGCCGGAGCGGATCATCCTCTACGGGTCCCGCGCCAAGGGGATCATCGAGGAGGATAGCGACATTGATCTGGTGGTCATCTCGCCGGTCTTTTCCCGTCTGAACCTGCGGGAGCGGCTGGAGCTCTTGGGGATGGCCGCCGCCCGGATCATGGAGCCCGTTCAGGCCCTCGGCTACACAGCGGAGGAGTACGCCGCGCTCGGGGAGGGGACGTTCGTCGGCGACGAGGTCAAGCCGGTGGGGATCGAGCTCTGAGCCGGAACCCCTGCCGGTCCCGCCCGCGCTCGCCCGCTAGGGGCTACCCGGTGCGGAGGAGGTCCTGCACCGCGCGCTCGATCGAATCCGGCGAGGCGGGGGTAGGGTTCCGCACCCCGTCGCGGCGGCGTTCGAGGTCCACCTCCCCCGTGCGCAGGCTGCGGGGGCCGATCACGGCGAGGACCGGGATCCCGACGAGCTTCGCATCGTGGAACTTCTCCCCCGGGCTCCGCTCCCGGTCGTCGAGGAGGACCTCCAAGCCTGCCTGGGCGAGGTGCGTGGCGACCGAGGTCGCGAGCGCGATCTGGTCCCCATCTTTTGGGTTGAGGACCGTCACCAGGACCTGGAACGGGGCCACCTCGGTCGGCCACACGATCCCCTCCTCATCGTGATGGGATTCGATCACCGCCGCCAACAGGCGGCCGATCCCGATCCCGTAGCAGCCCATGACGAGGGGCCGCGCCTGGCCGTCCCGGTCGAGGAACGTCGCCCCCAGGGACTGGGAATACTTCGTCCCCAGCTTGAAGATGTGTCCGAGCTCGATCCCATGCTGGACGCGGAGCATCCCCCCACAGCGCGGGCAGGGATCCCCGTCGCGGGCGAGGGCAACATCTGTGACGAGCTGGGCCGGGAAGTCGCGCGGGAAGTTCACGTTCCGGAGGTGGAACCCTTCCTTGTTCGCCCCCGCCACGAGGTTTCGGGCTGAGGGGATCGAGTCATCCACCACGACCACGACCTCATCGCCGGAGATGCCGATCGGGGACGCGTAGCCTGGCACAGCCCCTACGGCCACGATGTCCTCCTCCGTAGCCGGGGAGAGCTCCGTTGTCCCGAGGACGCGGGCGAGCTTCGCCTCGTTCACCTCGAGGTCGCCGCGGATCACGACGAACACGAGCTCCTTCCCCGCCCGGTAGAACACGGCCTTTGCCGTCTTGCGGGTGGGGATGCCGAGGAAGGCCGCCACGGCCTCGATCGTGTAGCAGTTGGGGGTGGCCACTTCCTCCTGAGGGAGCAAGGGCTCGTCGGGGTCCGGTTCCTTCACCGCCACTGCCCCTTCGCGATTGGCGGCGTACCCGCACCCCGCGCAGCGGACGAACGTGTCCTCGCCTTGGTCATGGGCGAGCATGAACTCGTGCGACCCCGATCCGCCCATCAGCCCCGGATCGGCCTCCACCGGCACCGGGGAGAGCCCGCAGCGGCGGAAGATCCTCTCGTAGGCGCGGTACACCTCGGGGTAGTACCGATCGAGGTCGGGGGCGTCCTCATGGAAGCTGTACCCGTCCTTCATCGTGAATTCCCGAGCCCGGATCAGCCCGCCTCGCGAGCGCGGCTCGTCGCGGAACTTGGTCTGGATCTGGTACAGCATGAGGGGGAGCTGGCGCCAGGATTGGATCTCCCGTCGGGCGAGGTCGGTCACGACCTCCTCATGGGTTGGCCCGAGGAGCATTTCCCGCCCCGCCCGGTCCTCGAACCGAACGAGGCTCGGGCCGAAGTCGTCCAGCCGCCCTGTCCTCGCCCACAGCTCAGCGGGGTGGACGACCGGCATGTGGAGCTCCGCGCCGCCGATAGCGTCCATCTCCTCGCGCACGACCGCCTCCACCCGGCGCAGGGCGCGCCACCCGCAGGGGAGGTAGGTGTAGATCCCCGCCGCCAGGGGGCGGATCAGCCCAGCGCGGAGCATCAACCGGTGGCTGGGGAGGTCGGCCTCGGCGGGCTCCTCCTTCCACGTGGGGAGGAAATAGTGGCTCCAACGGACATACGCCATGATGGGCCTGAGGTTAGCGGAAAAGGTCGGCCAGGGCAACGACCAGCTGGTCTGGATCGTCCAGCCAGCGCCCCGGAACGGGGAGGGCGCGGAGAAACGCGTCCCCATACGACTGGGTGGCGAGGCGGGGGTCGGCGAGGAGGAGGGCTCCGCGGTCGGTCGGCGTGCGCACGAGCCGCCCCACCCCTTGGCGCAGGCGGAGCACCGCCCGGGGAAGGAACAGCTCCTGAAACGGGCTCCCCCCTCGGGCGAGGATCCGTTCCGACTGGGCCGCGGTCAACGGGTCCGTCGGGACGGGGAACGGCAGGCGCACCACGAGGAGGATCTCGAGCTCCTCCCCCGGGAGGTCGATCCCCTCCCACAGCGTGTCCAGCCCGAGGAGGACCACCGGCGGGGGGTGGTGGCGGAACCGGGTGAGGAGCTGGTCCCGTTCCCCGTCCCGGCGCTGGACGAGGTGGGGCGTTCCTGCGAGGTGGGCGGCAGTGGCGTCGAGGAGGCGGCGGGAGGTGAACAGGGCGAGCGCCCGCCGCGGCACCGCGGCCAGGACCTGGCGCAGGGTGGCGGCGAGTTCCTCCGGGAACGCGGGATCGTCGGGGTGGGGGAGGTAGCGGAGGACGAACGCCCCCACCCGATCGTAGGGGAACGGGGAGGGCCACGCCCAAAACGGGGGCGGCGGGTCGAGCCCGAGCTCGCGGGCGAGCGTCCTCCCCTCGTCCCCCACGGACAGGGTGGCGGAGGTGAGGATCCCGCCCCGCAGGTTCGGCCACAGGGCCGCGCCGAGGTGGTCCCCGATGTCCACTGGCGATGCGGTGAGGGTGAGCCCGTGAGCCTCTCGGGCGTACCAGAACACGGCATCGTCGCGGTCGGGGCGGAGGAGGTGCCCCACCAGCCCCGCCGCACGGCGGATCTCGCTTGCCAGGCCGCGGGCCTGTGCGCCATCCTCCTCGGCGAGGTCCCGTGCCACATCCCCGATCGTGGCGGCGAGGTCGTCGAGCGCCTCGATCAGAAGCGCACCGGCGGGGAGGAGGGGGGCGATGTCGGCTGCCTGGTAGCGCCCGATTTCCCGGGGAAGGACTGTCCCGGCCGTGGCCCAGAACTGGCGGTGGGCCGCCACCGCCTTCTCCCAAGCCGCGACCGCCTCGTCCATCCCCCACGCCGCAAGCAAGCCCCCCGAGCCCCGCCGCAGCTCCCCCAGGAGGCGTGGGATGACCGGCGGGGAGAGGGCGGCGCTCAGCCCGTCGCGCATCGCTTGCGGCAGGGCGTGGGCCTCGTCCACGACGAGGAGATCGTACGGGCCGAGGATCGCCCCCCCGCTCGCGAGGTCCGCGCCGAGGAGGGCGTGGTTGACGACCACGAGGCGGGCGGCACGGGCCCGGTCCCGGGCCCGGCGCGATGGGCACCGGTCCCAGAACGGGCACCACCGCCCCCCGCACCGGAAGGGGAGGTCCGGTAGCTGGCGGAGGATTTCGCGCCCGACCGGATCCGTCCGCAACCCCGCTACCTCGTCGAGGTCGCCCGTCTCCGTCCGCGCCGCCCAGGAGAGGAGCGGCACGAGCACCTCCCGGGCGACGAGCTGGTGCCGAACCTCCTCGAGCCGCCGCAGGCACAGGTAGTTCTCGCGTCCCTTGAGGAGCGCGCACGCGGGGTCGAGGGCGAGCCGTTCGAGGAGGAACGGGAGGTCGCGGCGCCAGAGCTGTTCCTGGAGGGCGCGGGTGCGGGTCGCCACCACCGCCCGCCCCGGCCCGTCGGCGAGGGAGAGGAGGAGCGGGACGAGGTACCCGATCGTCTTCCCCGTCCCGGGGCCGGCCTCAAGGAGCTGGATCCCTCCCCCCGCGAACGCCTCCGCTGCGGCCTGGGCGTAGGCGAGCTGTCCTTCCCGCCGGGCGAGGAGGCCGGCCCGGGTGAGGCCCGCGAACGCCTCGTCCACCGTCCGCGGCGGCGCCGGGGTCCTCCCCCGTGCCGGGGGAGCGGGGGGGGGACCGATCCAGTTGGGGTCCGGGAGGAGGTCGGCGACGAGGGAGCGGGCGTGGGGGGGGAACGCCCCTGCCGCTACGAGGAGGGAGAGGAGGAGGGCGCCGGTGACCTCCGCCCGGCCCACGGCATCGTCCGGGAGCGGGAGGCCGAGGCGCCGGGCGAGGCCAGGGAGGGAGGGATCCGGGTCCTCCGGCCACACCGCCCACGCCAGGGTCCGCGTGTCCACCCAGGGTGCCCCGACCGTGTCCGCCCCACCGAGGCGCGCCCGCAGGGGGGCAAGGTCGTGGCCCACGCGGGGCAACCCCGCGAACCGGGCGAGAGCCCCTTCGGGGAGGCCGTCGCTCGTCAGGGGGAACGAGGCCCGCGCGATTGGCTCACCGTTCCGGAACTGGACTGCCCCCACGCTATCCCCCGCCACGGCGAGGGCGACGAACTCCGGGGTCACCGCTGCAGGTGGTGGAGGAGGTCAATCCTGCGCACCACCCCCACCAGCCGCCTCTCCTTATCCAGCACCGGGATCTGCTTCAAGCCCTTGCGGATCATGAGGTCGGCGAGGTGGAGGTCGGTGTCGTCGGGCCGCGCGGCGATGACGTCGCGCACCATGAACTCCGCCACCGGCTTCCCCCCGATCTCGCGCAGCCGGCGGCTCAACTGATCGAGGCTCGGCAGGAACGCTGCCGACTGGAGCATGTCCACGTACCCCGGGAGGACAGCCCGGATCAGGTCCCGCTCAGAGATCACGCCCACCACCCGGCCGTCCTCATCCACGACCGGGAGCGACGACAGGCCGGACTGGTACAGGAGGTAGATGACGTGGGACACCGTGGTGTCGAGGTCCACCGACGTCAGGTCACGGCGCATGACCTCGTGGGCCTTCATCCGTTTCCCCTTCGGTGGACCCCGACGTGATCGAGCTCGCGGCGAATCGCACCCGGGTCCAGGCACAGCTTCTCCTCGACCCCCGCCGACGCCACGGCCGCGGCCATCCCGTACCGGGTCGCCTCCACCAACGTCGCACCGCGGAGGAGCGCCGCGAGAAGCCCTCCCACGAGGGCATCATCGGCACCGACGAGGTTCTTGAACGTGGCCAGCGGGACCCGGGCCTCGAACTCCCACACCTCATCCCGGGTGACGAGGATATCGCCCGTGATCTGGTGGGAGATGAGGCACGCCTCGACCCCCTGCTCGATGACCTTCTTCCCGGCGCGGACGATCTCCTCGGCCGAGCGCACCGGCATCCCCTGCAGTTCGAGTTCCGTGCGGACATCGGGCTTCACGAGGAATGGGCCCTCCTCGATCGTCCGGCGCAACGGCTCGCCGCCGGCGTGGACGATCACCCGTGCCCCCGCCCGGTGCGCGAGCTGGACGAGCGTGCGGTAGCAGTCGGGGGGGGCAGCCGGGGGGAAGGGCTCCCCCGAGGACGACGTACTCCGCCCGGCGCACCATCCACTCATACTTGCGGAGGAAGATCCTCATCGCCTCCTCCGGCACGGGCGGGCCCTCTTCGTGGATGAGGAGGGGGTGGTACTCCCGCCCCTTGGTGATCACCGTGACGTTGGTCCGACTCTCGCCGGGCATCCACACGAAGTTCACCGTCACCCCGCGGGAGAGGAGGTCCTGGAGGATGATCTGCCCTGTATGGCCGGCGAGGAACCCCAGCGCCACCGTCTCCACCCCTTCACAGGCGAGGAACGCGGACACGTTGATCCCCTTCCCCCCAGCGAACATCTGTGATTTCTCTGATCGGATGAGGATCGCTTCCTCCGGCTGATCGAGGGAAAGGGGGAGCTCGTCCACCCAGTAGAACTTGTCGAGGGTTGGGTTGAGGGTGACGGTGAGGATCATCGTGCCTCCGCCCTCCGCCCGTGAAGCGCCCCTGCTGTGGCCCCCTCGATCGTCACCATCGCGAGCCCTCCGATCATAGCCCGATCCCCGGGGAAGAGCACGGTCCGGAAGTCCGGGGTCTTGCCGACGAGGAGCTCCTTCGCGGGGACGAACGCCTCCACCAGGACCTCAACCGTCGTCCCGACCCGGGACCGGTGGAGGGAGAGGGCCACCCGGCGGGACGCGTCGAGGACCCTGGCCAGGCGGCGCGCCTTCACCGGGGGCGGGACGGAATCGGGAAGCGCCGCCGCCCGTGTCCCTGGCCGGGGCGAGTAGGAGGCGGCGTACACGGTCCCGAACCTCGCCTCCTCGATGAGGGACAGGGTGAGGGCGAAGTCCTCCTCCGTCTCCCCGGGGAACCCGACGATCACGTCCGTGGTCACGTTCACCTCCGAGATCGCGTCCCGCAGGCGTCGAACGAGGGAGAGGAACCCCTCCTGGGTGTAACCACGCCCCATCGCCTGAAGCACGCGGTCGCTCCCCGACTGGAGAGCGAGGTGGACGTGGGGGCAGAGGTTTCCCCCTTGGGCGAGGGCCGAGATGACATCATCGGACATGTACGCGGGGTGGGAGGACGTGAAGCGGATGCGGGGGATCGGGATCCGGGTTACGGCGCGGAGGAGCGCGGCGAAGTCCGTCCCGTCGCCGAGGTCGGTCCCGTACGCATCCACATTCTGGCCGAGGAGCGTCACCTCTTGGTACCCGGCGCGGGCGAGGCCCGCGAGCTCAGCGACGACCTCCCCCATCGGCCGGGAGCGGAGCGGGCCCCGCACCCGGGGGACGACGCAGTAGGCGCAGGCGTGCGAGCAGCCCTCGGCGATCGTCACATAAGCCTGGAACGGGCTCCGCCGCGCGATGGGCAGGCGGTCGAGCCCGTTGGGGCGGGGGAGGGAGGCGAACCGTTCCCCGGCCTGGGCGCGGGAGATGAGGGCGGGCAGGTCAGCGAGCCCGCTCGTGCCGAACGCGAAGTCCGCCCCGGGGAGGAGGTCGAGGATCCTCTCCCCCCGACCCTGGGCCATGCACCCCCCGACCCCGATCAGGCGGGGGCGTGTCCGGCGCAGACGCTGGAGCTCCCCCACCCGCCCGATCACCTTCTCCTCCGCCCGCCCGCGGACCATGCACGTATTGAGGAGGACCACGTCTGCCTCCTCCGGGTCGTCCACGAGGACGTAGCCAGCCTCCCGCAGCACGCCCGCGATCTCCTCGCTATGGTGCTCGTTCTGTTGGCAGCCCCAGGTCAGGATGCACGCCTTCATCGCCCGAACGATACTCGGTCGCGGACGCCCCGACGAGGGGGAAGCACGGTCGTCCTTCTTACCCCACCCGTAGTTGCCCCCGCCCTCTGCTCGGCTGCGAGTGGCGGTGACGGCCGCTCTCCATCGTTTCGTTTCCGGGGCGGGCAGTTGTGGAAAGAGTTGAGCTAGCCTATACTCCCGTGTTGTGGCTGTGGCGATGGGGGTGGATATCGGGGGGACGTTCACGGACATCGTTGTCCTGGGGGAGGGCGGGCCACGCCTCTACAAGTTCCCCTCCACCCCGGACGACCCGGCCCGCGGTGTCCTCGCCGCCCTTGAGGAGCTCATCGCGCGGGGGGAGATCCGGCCGGGCTCCGTGACCAGGATCGCCCACGGCTCGACGGTGGCGACGAACGCCCTCCTCGAGGGGAAGCTTGGGAAAACGGCGCTCGTCACTACGACCGGGTTCCGCGACGTGCTTGAGATCGGCCGCCAGAACCGACCGGCCCTGTACGATCTCTTTTTCGAGCGGGTGCAGCCGATCGTGCCCCGCGAGCTCCGGTTCGAGGTCCCGGAGCGGGTGGACGCTCAGGGGAATGTGATCCGCCCGCTCGACCGGGCGGCCGTCGCCCAGCTCCTCCCCGAGCTCCGCCGCCTCGGGGTTGAGGCGGTGGCGGTCTGTTTCCTGTTCTCGTTCCTCTTCCCGGACCACGAGCGGGAGGCGGGGGAGGTCCTCGCTGGGCTCGGGGTGCCCCTGACCCTGTCCTGTGACCTCCTCCCCGAGTTTCGGGAGTACGAGCGGACCTCGACCACGGTCGTCAACGCCGCGCTGCGGCCGGTGGTGGGGAGCTACCTCGCGGCGGTCGAGGAGGGGTCAGCCGGCCTCGGGCTCCCCCCCTCGTGGCAGGTGATGCAGTCGAGCGGGGCGATCTCCCACGCCGCGACGGCCCAGAGGGAGCCAGCGCGGATCCTCCTCTCGGGGCCGGCAGCCGGGGTGGAGGGGGCGCGCCAGATCGGGCTCCGGTCGGGGTTCTCTGACCTCATCACCCTCGACATGGGGGGGACGAGCTGTGACGTGGCCCTCGTCCAACGGGGGACCGTCGGCCGCACGGTGGGGGGCGCGGTCGGGGGTCACCCGGTCGCCCTCCCGATGGTGGACATCCACACGATCGGCGCTGGCGGGGGGAGCCTCGCCCGCCTCGATTCGGGCGGAGCGCTCGCTGTGGGGCCGGAGAGCGCGGGGGCTGATCCCGGTCCGGCCTGCTACGGCCGCGGGGGAGGGGAGCCCACGGTCACGGACGCCCACCTCGTCCTCGGGCACCTCCTCCCGCAGTTCCCGTTGGGCGGTCTCCCCGCGCTCGACCTCGAGGCCGCGCGGACCGCGGTGCGCCGGATCGCTGATCCACTCGGTCTCACGGTGGAGGAGGCCGCCCTCGGGATCCTCGCGGTCGCCGACGCGGCGATGGAGCGGGCGATCCGCGTGATCTCGGTCGAACGGGGGCATGACCCGCGGGGGTTCGCGCTCGTCGCGTTCGGGGGAGCAGGCCCCCTCCACGCCGTCCCCCTCGCCCGCCGGCTCGGGATCCCGCGGGTCCTCATCCCGCCCACGGCCGGGGTCCTGTCCGCGCTGGGGCTCCTCCTCGCCGAGGTTGGGCACGAGGCGAGCCAGGGCCTCGTCCGCCCGCTCCGCTCGCTTTCGATGGCAGAACTGGCCGAGCTCCTCGCGCGCCTTCGCGAGCGGGCGGAGGGGGAACTCATCGGCCACGGTGGTCCCGAGGAGGGCCTGCGGTTTGCGACCGTGGCCGCACTCCGCTACGCGGGCCAGGCCCATGAGCTCGACATCCCCGTTCCCGAAGGGGGGATGGGACCGCAGTGGGTTGCGGAGCTAGAGGAGGCGTTCCACGAGGCCCACGAGCAGCGGTACGGCCACGCTGCGCCGGGGGAGGAGATCGAGCTCGTCGCCGTCCGCGTCCGGGCGAGCGTCCCCGCGCCTGCAGCAAACCTCCGTCCCACGTTCCCTCCCGCCCCCGAACTCCCCGCCACGGGCGGGGCGTGGTTCGACCGGAGCGGCCCCGTCGCCGCCCGGCTCGTCTCCCGCGCGGACCTCGGACCCGGGGCGGGGATCGTGGGGCCCGCGATCGTCCTCGGGCCTGACGCGACGGCCCTCCTCCCGCCGGGGAGCGAGGGGGCGGTGGACGAGCACGGCACGCTCATCGTGGAGGTCGGATGAGAAAGGGGCTTGATCCGATCACGCTCGAGGTCCTCCGCCACGCCCTCGCGTCGGTGGCGGAGGAGATGAACGCGAACCTCATCCGGTCCGCCTACAGCCCGAACATCAAGGAGCGGCGGGACTGCTCATCGGCCCTGTTTGATCCCCGTGGGGAACTCGTCGCTCAGGCGGAATCCATCCCCGTCCACCTCGGGGCGATGCCGTTCTCGGTGCGGGCGGCGCTGGGGAGGGTGGCGGAGTGGGGAGAGGGCGATGTCGTTATCCTCAATGATCCGTACCTCGGGGGGGCGCACCTCCCCGACATCACGTTCGTCGCCCCCGTGTTCGCGGGGTCGGGGCTCGTGGCGTTCGTCGCCTGCCGCGCCCACCACGCCGACATCGGCGGCCCCGCGCCGGGAAGCCTCGCTCCCACGGCAACCGAGGTCTACGGGGAGGGGCTGCGCATCCCGCCGGTGCGGTTGTGGAAGAGGGGGGAACTCGACGAGGACCTCCTCCGGCTCCTCCTCCAGAACGTGCGCACCCCTGACGAGCGGTGGGGCGACCTCCGCGCCCAGCACGCCGCATGCCGGACCGGGATCGGGCGGATCCGCGACCTCATCGCCCGCTACGGGGTCGAGCTCCTCCAGGACGGGATGGCCGGCGTGCTCGACTACAGCGAGCGGCGGATGCGGGCGGAGATCAGGCGCCTCCCCCAGGGAGCGGCCGAGTTCGCGGATGCCCTCGACGACGATGGCGCGGGAAGCGGCCCAATTCCGATCCGGGTCCGGATCGAGATCCGCGCGGACACGATGCGGGTGGACTTCGCCGGGTCGGCGCCCCAGGTGCGGGGGCCGCTGAACGCCGTGTTCGCCGTGACCGCGTCTGCGGTGTACTACGCCCTGCGCGCCGTGACGGACCCCACGATTCCCCCCAACGCGGGTGGTTACCGGCCGATCGAGATTCTCGCTCCGGAGGGAACGATCGTGAACCCGCGCCCCCCGGCCCCGGTGGTGGGGGGGAACCTCGAGACATCGCAGCGGATCGTGGACGTCGTCCTCGGGGCCCTTGCCGAGCTCATCCCGGAGCGGGTTCCCGCGGCGAGCCAGGGGACGATGAACAACGTCGCGATCGGGGGAACGGATCCCCGCACCGGCCGGCCGTACGCGTTCTACGAGACGATCGGGGGAGGGAGCGGGGCCCGGCCGAACGGGGACGGGGTGGACGGGGTTCACAGCCACATGACGAACACCCTCAACACGCCCGTGGAGGCGCTTGAACTTGCCTATCCCCTGCGCGTGGAGAGGTACGAACTCCGCCTCGGGACGGGCGGGCGCGGCCGGTTGTGCGGCGGGTGCGGGATCCGCCGCGACCTCACCCCCCGCGGGCACACCGCCCACGTCTCCCTCCTCACCGACCGCCGAATCGGGCGTCCTTACGGGCTTTGGGGTGGGGAACCGGGGGAACGGGGGGAGAACATCCTCCTCCGCGATGGGGAGGAGATCCGCCTCCCGGGGAAGACGGAATTCGACCTCCACCCCGGGGAGACGCTGAGCATCCGCACCCCCGGCGGGGGCGGCTACGGCCCTCCGGCCGCCGATCTCAGGGAATCACCGGGATGAGGAGCTCGGTTTTGCCCGTCAGGTCCTTGTCGTCGGTTACGACGAGGGTTACGAGGTAGAACCCGGGTTCGGGGAACGTCCACGCCACGCGGATGCCCTCGGCATCGAAGGTCCCGTCAGCGGTGAAGTCCCAGCGGTAGTTCACGATCTCCCCGAGCGAGGCCCCGCCGTCGAACGTGATCGGCTGCCCCGCGTGGGGGGAAGCCGGCTCCCACGTGAAGTCCGCTACCGGGGGCCGGTACACGACCACCACCGGCCGCGGCTTCTGCCAGGCCCCGAACAGCACTTCCTTGCTCTCCCCCGCCCCCAACTTCACCACCACCGCGACGGGCGTGGTGAGCTCGTACCGCTCGGGAAGAGAGGTCGCATCCACCCTCACCCAGTACTCGCCCCCCGGGAGGTCGGGGAACGAGAACGCCCCCGTTGGATCGGAGAGGGCCTCCCCTACGTCCACCCCGTCCTGGGCAAGGACCACGCGCACCCGCCCCAACCCAGGTTCCCCCTCGTCGCGGGATCCGCTCTTGTCCTGGTCGTCGTACGCCACGCCCGCGATCTCCCCCAACCGAGCGCACGGGATGTGCACGACCGTCCGCCCGGCGAGCGCGACCTCGACCCGGAGAGGGAGCTCCACCTGGGCCCGGAACCCCGTGGGGAGGCGCCCGATGGCGAGGCTGTACGTCCCCGGAGCGAGGGGAGGGAACAGGAAGCGCCCGTTGGCCCCGGTTGCGACGCGGGTCCCGTCCATCTCGAGCACCGCCCCGACGATCCCCATCTCCCCAGGGTCAAGACGCCCGTTCCCATCATCATCCACGAACACCAAGCCTTCGATCCACCCCCGGGCGGGGAGGAAGGGGGGGGTCGCGATGAACGCGTGCTCGAACCTGAGTTCCGCGTAGAGGGAGCTCGCCTCACCGGCAGGATTCCACCGCACCTCGAGGCGGGCGGTGATCAAGCTTGCGGGGGAGAGGGCAAATGGGATCTCAATCCCCACCCTTCCCCCATCGGAGGCGTGGCGAACTCCGAGGGCCAGCCCCGCCGGGGTGAGGACGTCCACGCTCGCCTGGCTCACCACAGGGGCCGCGCCTCCGTCACCGATGGAGGCGACCTCGGTCAGGCTTAGGGTCGCCTTGGTCTGCCCGAGGGCGAGGGTGAACCGTTGGGCATACTCGTCGGTCCGCTGCCAGGACGAGGCCGCGAGGTCCTCCTCCCACCTCCACCTCCCGCCCAGCCGGAACGCGAACGAAGGGTCGGTGACGACCAGTGCCAGGTCGAGGATGCGGTTCCGCTGGTCGAGGGTGGGGCCAGGGCCGAACCCCTGGCTGCGGCGGGCGGTGGTCGTCGCGAACAGCGCCAGACGCGACCCCGATGGGGACCAATCCACCGCGGTGGTGAGGTCCGACCGGACCACGGTCGGGACAAGGGCGATCCCGAGGACATTGTCCCTCTCCCAACGCGTCGTGAACCGCAGCGCCACCCCGTCCGCCGCGAGCTGCCCCGCGAGGCTGATCCCTGCCCGATCCGCGCGCGGGCTGGGGAGCCGCGGCCCCACTGCGTACGCATCGGCCTGAAAGGAGAAGGTCGCCCCTGTCCCGGCGGTGAGGCCGACGAGGACCCCCGCATCCCGATGAGGGCCCGAGAGTGCGATCCCCCCTTCCCCGCGTAGGATGAGGTCCTCCCCGAGATGCCCGGCGACCCAGAGGGAGCCGGCGTGGGTGGAGTCCGTCCCCCGCGTTTCCCGCGCTGCCACCCCGAGCTCCCCCCATCCCCCATGCCATGCCCCGCGGACCCCAAACCTTCCCTCGTCCCCCTGCCAGCCGGTGAGGAGGGCCGCCTCCCCCCTGTTGGTGGAGACCCCGGCGCACATCCCGCTTCCCCCGAGCGAGAGGAGGAGGGAGGAGAGATCGAGGCCGACCTCCCCCGCCTCGACCCAGGCCCAGTCCTGGAGGTAGCGAAGTGAAAACCTTGATAGGCTGTACGGATCCGGCCCCCAGGGCCCAGTGAGCTGGAGGTGAAGGCCCAGTTCCCCTCCCAGGACCTCCCCATCCCCGGACAGGGTCAGGAGCGACAGCCGGCGCCCGGAGAGGGGGTCGTACCCGAGCCTTCCGCCCAGGCGCATCTCGAGCGCGGAGAACACGGTGCCCACGATTGCCTCCGGCCCTGGGGGGAGGATCGTCGTGAACCACGCGGCCCGGGCCTCCGCCCCCTCGGTCGAGCGGACGGTCACGGTGAGGAGGTCGCGCCCTGGTTCGGCCGAGCTGGGGAGGGAGAGGTGGAGCTCGATGGTCCCCTTCTCCCCGGGGCGCAGGGCGAGCTCCTGGGGCTCAATCTTCACGGGCCAACCATGGGCGGAGGAGGCGGCGACGAGGAAACGGTCGAGCCCGTTGCCCCGATTGAGGATCGTCAGGGTGTAGGCCACGGTCGCTCCGGGTTCCCCTTCGCCGGCAGGTGGGGGGACGAGTCCGACTGCGGCCATGGCGAGGACGTGCACCATCGCCTCGGCTACCGTCTCGTTTCCGTCCCAGACCGCCTTCAGGCGCACGAGGTGCGCGCCGGCCACGGCGGTGCGGGGCACGACAACTGTTACAAACACCGCCTCCTCCTCTCCCGGGGCAAGGGACACGGTGGGAGGGAGATCGAGCTTCCCCCACCCCGACGGGACGTCCGCGCTCAGCTCGACCGCCAGGGGGGACGAGGTTGGGTTGGAGACCGAAAAGACGTGGATTGCCACCTCGCCCGGGGCGACGGTGCGCGGGGGGGAAAGGAGATCCACCGCGATCCCCGCCCCGGCTGCGGACCCCGCCCAAACGAGGAACGCAAGCCCAAGCCCGATGCGCAGGCACACCCGCCATGTTCCCATCTTTGTGACTGTAGGGGGCGCGAGGGGGGGGAGGCGAGGAAGGAGGTGCGGGGGCGAGGGGAAGTGCTGCCTACGGCATGGGCTCGCGGTGGGGGGCGGCAGCGAGGAGCGCCGTCAGGGCCTCCACGTCCGCCTCGTCCACGCGGCCGTCGTTGTTGAAGTCGAACGCCCGGGCATTGCCCTGCACCGGCGCGCTCGTGACATGGGTCCGGAACAGGGCGATATCCTCTTCAGTGAACGCGCCGTCCCCGTCCACGTCCTCGTACAGGCCGTCGCGATCGAGGTCGGCCGGCAGGGCGCTCCCGGAGAGGGGGACGAGGGACAGGGGGCGCACCCGTAGGTAGGCCTGGGCGGCGAGGATCTCCTCCCCGCCGATGTCCACCCGCGCTACCACGAGGTACGTCCCGGGAGTGGGGCGCAGGTTTGTCTCCACGATCACCCACCGGCTCGCTCCGGGGAGACAGGGAACGGGCGCTGGCTCGACCTCGGCCAGACGCTCCCCCATGGCGTCGTAGATCTGAACCTCCACCCTGACCTCGCGGAGGTTGGTGAGCCCGGCGTTGGTGAACTCCACCCCGAGCCAGAGGGGATTGAGGCCACGGAACTCCACCCCCCGCACTTCCCCTTTAGCCGGGGCCGATCCCACCGTGGCGTAGACCTTGATCCCAATCCGTTTGGCGACCATCACCGTCGTCCCCTGGTGCTCCACCGGCCGCGGCTCGCCGTGGACGAACACGATCCCCCAGTGGGTCCCCGGCGCGGCAGAGATGGGCACGTAGAGCGTTCCCACGATCTCGCGGGTCTCCCCCGGGCCCAATGTGAAGGAGCCAGGGGTTACGGTGAGCCAGGGACAAAGCGACCGGGGGAGCGTCCCCGGCGGGTAGAACCTGTTCTCGCCCATCTCATTGCGGTCCCAGTCACCGGCGTAGACGGAGAAGGTCTCCGGGGCCTCCGTCTCGTTGCGGGCGATGAACGAGAACGTGTACGCTTGACCTGGGGCCACGGCGAGGTCCACCTCGAGGAGGTTCACCTCGAGGCCTACCCCCGAGAAGCTGACGAGAAGGATCGGGATCCAGAGGAGCTTTCTCATGGCAGAAGTATACGCCCCGTCGTCTACGGTGCGGTCAGCGTGTAGGTGAAGCGGAGCTCGTACGTACCGGGGACTGTGGTGTCGTAATCCAGCTGCACCCGCAAGCTGACCTCCAGCCACAGGTCGCTACCGGCCATCCCGCGGGCCACCGTGTGGGGCGTCGTGGTCAGGCCGGTGTAGTTCGTCTGGGAGTCGGTGATCCCCGGGCCCGACGCGCTGACCCGCCACTCAAGATGAGAGGAGGGTTTCCCCGGTGGAGCCTCCAACCCGGTGTAGGTCCATGTTGCGGCGTCCGCGGCCACAACGAGGGACCAGGCGGTGGGGCTCGACACGGTGACCCTCTGTGCGGGGGAGACCTCCTTGTAGCCCGCGTCGTAGTGGGCGAGGGTCAAGGTCCCGAGGTCCACGAGCGGCGGGGTCACAATCAGGGTCTGGGCGATCGCCTCCCGGTAATGGACCCGCACCGCTACCCAGTCCAAACGCGAACCGTGGATCGCTCGGATCCGCACCTGGAACGCTCCATCGCCGAGCTCATTGGGTGCCCACGTCCGCCCCCACGTGTCGGAACTCCCCCCCGCGACGTAATCCCTCCAGCTAGCCGGCATCGGCCCCACTCCGTAGCCCGTGGCGGTCCAACTCACCCCGCCATCCCAGGACAGCTCCACCGTGAGCGATGAATTTGAGGAGCCACCCTTGCGGGCCGTGAAGAGGACCTCGATCCCCACCACCTCGCTCCCCCCTGGAAGGGCGATCCCGTAGCCTTCGTAGATGTGCTCTTGCCCGTGAGAAGCGACCGCGTAGCGCCCGTCGCGGTGGTAGGCACGGGGGCCATTCGTGAACTGCCCCCAGTCCGCGGACGGGTCCCTCCACCCTGTCTCCTCGGCCAGTCCCGTCAGCCCCATGAACAAGAGGACCACGCCGAGTAGCTGCCCCGCGCGGTTCATCGCCATGTTCCCCTGTCTTCCCACGGAAACAGGGGCAGCCCGGATTCCGCGTGAACCCGGGCTGCCCATGGTTGTGCCCTCATTACGGGGCGGTGAGCGTGTAGGTGAACCCCACGCTATAGTCGCCGGCCGGGTCGTTCTCCCAGCTCACGAGGACCCGGAAGTCCATCGAGAGCTGGATGTTCCCGCCCCTCGTGCCAGCGGCAACCTGGGTCGCTCCGCTCGTCAGCCCAGTGAACGTGTTGACGGATGAGGCGACGCGTCCATCCGTGGTCACGGCCCGCCACATAAGATCGGTGGAGGGCTTCGCCCACGGACCGGTCCACGTCGCAGTGTCTGCGGCCACGGTCAGGGTCCAGTTCTTGTTGCTCCAGATCTGGATTCCCTGTGCAGTATAGAGATCCTTGAACCCTAGATCGTAGTCGTCTTCGGTCAGGGCACCGAAGTTGACCGTGCTCGTCGAAAGGGAGAGCCGGATCAACGTTGGCACCGTGAACTGAGCCGTCGAGCCCTGTGTCACCTGCGCCATCCCCGTCACGCCCACCAGCAGCCCCAATGCCAACATGCCAACCGTTACCATACGAACCTTCATCACTGCACCTCCAAGGAAGTTTGAATTGCCTTTCTCTTGGAGGCGTTTCGGCAACCCAGCCATCTCCCCTCGGGAGACCTGTGGCTTTGCGTCCCCGGGTCGCCCCGGGTTTGCCTGTTCGGTCACCTCGTTGTGTCCAGATGCCGTTGTCCCTTTCTGTAGTGGCCTTGCTTCGGCTTCCACCTCCGTCTCTACGGATCGTACACGGGCTCCCCGCCAGCCAGCGGCCAGCGTCCATCGCCCCATGGCGCATCCGTCCCCGAGCATGGGCCCGCCTATCCCTCGATCGTGTAGACCAGGGTGAGCGCATGCCCACCGCTCCACCCGGTCCCGGCGCTCGGGTTCACCCGGCAGTCGAGCACGATCTCGTGCACCCCGGGCGCTCCCTTGGCGAGGACCAGCCCTTCCGGCCGGACCGGCCGGTAGTCGTCACGCCCGACGCGCGCCTCCACGGCCCCCTCCGTCAGGAGGTCGGCCGGCCGCACGACGAGCATCCACGGCCCATTGCTGCGCACCACGAGGACAACCGCCCTCGCGAGCTCAATGCACTCTCCGGTCGGGGCCGCCGAGGGAGGGATCTCCACGGAAACCGAGACCTCTCGCCCCGTAGCGGGCGTCCCCGCAACGGACAGGCGGGAGAGGAAGGGGATCGTCAGGGCAACTTGAGCCCCCGCAGTCTTTTCGCTCCCCCATGTCAGGACGTTCCCCGCCGCGAGGCCGATCATCACCAGCACAACCATCTTCCTGACCATGCTTCGGCAACCCAGCCATCCCTGAGGGATCTGTCGGCTTTGCGTCCCCACGTTGCCGTGGGTTTGCCCTTATCGGACGGTCGAGGTCAGTTGCCCGGTGCCACCTCCCCTCCCCAGATGGGGGTGAGTAAGTGATCCCATTATATACAAGTTAGGTCAACCGACAAGTGCATCCACCACGTTCGCGGGCGTGAGCCTCAGGGACAGCGTTCCGGGGTTGCCGCGCGGAGGGCCCTGGCCCGGGTGAGGGTGAGGTGGTTGTAGAGGGGCCACCGCTCCCGCTGGGCGGGGTCGTCCTCGACGGCGAGGGCCAACTGAAGGAGCCGGCAGAACGCGTCCCACTCCTGGCGCGGCTTTGAATAGAACTCGGCCCAATCCACATAGTTTTGGACGAAGGCCGGATCGAGCTCGACGGCGCGGGCGAAGTGGGGGCCCGCCTGGGCCTGATCGCCACCGAGGAACCCCGGGGTCTGGGCGAGGAAGTTCGCGAGCGCGCGGTGGGGCCCCCCGCCCCAGTACGCCTCATCGAGCTCCACCGCCCGGGTGAACGCGGCGAGCACGTCCCGCGTCCCCCCGAACAGCGCCCGGCCGTAATCGTAGTTCAGGCTCCGGCCGAGGTTGTTCCCGTACCAGAAGATGGCCCCGACCTCCGCGGCCGCCCCGAGGGCGGCGCGGAACCCGTGGCGTTCCTCCACGCGGGTGAACTCCGGATCGAGGCGCAGCGCGGCAAGGCCCGCCGCCTCACCCGCCGCGTACGCCGCGCGGCGCTCCCCGTCGGGGAGGTACGCCTCGGCGAGCTCGAAGTAGACCCGGGATAGGCAACCAAGCACTGCCTCTCGCTCATCCACCGTCAGCTCCGTGGCTGCCACCGCCTCCTCCCACAGAGAGATCGCCCCCCGGAGGCGGGCCTCGTACGCCGTGAACTCAAACGCCCCATCCCACCGGTTATAGAGCGCCTCGGCGACGGCGACCTTTTCCTGAGGGGAGGCCCCGCTCCCCACGGCGCCCAGGGCGGCCACGAGGGCTACCGCCCCCGCTCGCCGGAGGCCCCCATTCCACGCGCGCATGAGCCCGATGATACGCGCTCCCGGCGTGAGGCCCAGCTCTTACCCTCGCCCGTTGTGGGGGGGGAGGGGGGCCGCTAGAATGGGTTTCGATCGCGTATGTGTCTCGCCATCCCGACGAAGGTGCTCACGCTGGACGGGAACGTGGCCACGGTGGACGTGCAGGGCGTCCAGGCCCGGGTGCGGCTCGATGCCCTCGGGGAGGAGGTTCGGATCGGGGACTACCTCCTCGTCCACGCTGGGTTCGCCATCCGCCGCCTCGATCCCCAGGATGCCGCGGAGACGTTGGCCCTGTTCGATGAGCTGTTCGCCCTCGATCCCCAGGGTGCCCCCCCTCCGGAGGGGGCCGGATCCTGATGGACCACGGCATGGCTCGCGTCCCGCCTGAACGAGGGTTTAACCGTGCCCCTGCGACGGGGGAAGAGGGGCAATGTCCGCCGGCGTCCTGACGCCGCCCTCGGGCCCGACCTTCCACCTGCGCGACCCGGACCGGGCGCGGGCGCTGGGTGACCTCATCCGCCGCTATGCCCCACCGTACCCGGTGCGGATCGTTCACGTCTGCGGAACCCACGAGATGGCGATCGCCCAGCACGGGCTGCGCTCCCTCCTCCCGGGAGGGGTGGAGGTCCTCGAGGGGCCAGGGTGCCCGGTGTGCGTGACCCCGACCGTGGACCTCGATCGGGCGGCGAAACTGGCCGCGGCCGGGGCGGTCCTGTGTACGTTCGGGGACATGACGCGTGTGCCGGGGACCCGCGTGACGCTCGCCGAGGCGCGGGCCCAGGGCGCCGACGTGCGGGTGGTCCTGTCCGCGGCGGATGCGGTGGACGTGGCGCGGTCCCTTCCCGACCGCGACGTGGTGTTCTTCGCCGTGGGGTTCGAGACGACCGCCCCCGGCACGGCCGCCGTGCTCCTCGACTCCCCCCCGCCCAACTTCTACGTCCTCTCGTCCCACCGCCTCATCCCCCCCGCGCTGGGGGCGCTCCTGTCCGGCCCGCCGGCGCCGATCGCGGGGTTCCTCGCGCCGGGGCACGTGTCCACGATCATCGGGGCGCGGGCGTACCGGTTCGTCGCTGAGCGGTATCACGTCCCGGTCGTGGTCGCTGGGTTCGAACCCCTGGACATCCTGTACGCGATCGCCCTCCTCCTGCGCCAGCTTCGCGAGGGCCGGGCGGAGGTGGAGAACGCGTACCCGCGGGCGGTGAGCGAGGACGGGAACCTCCACGCCCAGGCGCTCCTCGCGCGGGCGTTTGTGCCCTGTGACGCTGTGTGGCGGGGGATCGGGCTGATCTCCAGCTCGGGCTTGCGGATCCGCGAAGAGCTCGCCCATCTCGATGCGGAACGGGAGTTCCCGGTTCCGGCCGAGCCGGGGGAGGAGAAGCCTCCTGGCTGCCTGTGCTCGGAGGTCCTCCTCGCGCGGGCCGTGCCCGCGGAGTGCCCCCTCTTCCGTAACGGGTGCACGCCCCTCTCTCCGGTGGGGCCGTGCATGGTGGGATCAGAGGGGGCGTGCAACGTGTGGTACCGGTATGGGGGGAGGCCCGACCTGTGACGGGCCGCCTGTCGGACGAGGGGGTGACGGCCCTCCACGGTGCCGGCGGCGAGCTGATGGGGAAGTTCCTCGCCGAGCGGATCCTGCCCCTGTTCCGGTTGCGGTCGGCGGGACCGATCGGGCTCGATCAGCTGGACGATGGGGCGGTGGTGGACCTTCCCCCCGGCCACCTCGTCGTCACCACCGACAACCACGTGGTGAAACCATTCCTCTTCCCCGGCGGGGACATCGGGAAGCTCGCCGTGTGCGGGACGGTGAACGACCTCGCCGTGATGGGGGCCCGTCCGGTGGCCCTCACGCTGGGGCTCATCCTCGAGGAAGGTTTCCCGTTCTCGGATCTGGAGCGGGTCCTCCGCTCCGCGGCGGGGGTCCTCGCTGAACTCGGCGTGCCCCTCGTCGCCGGCGACACGAAGGTCATGGGGAGGGGGGAGCTCGATCGGATCGCGATCAATACGACGGGGATTGGCGTTGCGGAGTGGGTCATCTCCGATGCGGGGCTCCGCGTGGGGGACGCGATCCTCGTCACGGGGACGGTCGGGGACCACGGGATGGCCCTCCTCGCTGCCCGCGAGGGGTTCCACCTCGCGACCGGGCTCGCGAGCGACGTCGCCCCCCTGTGGCCGCTCCTCGCGCCCGCCCTCGCTTCGGGGGGGATCACGGCGATGAAGGACCCCACCCGGGGCGGGCTCGCCGCGGCCCTCAACGAGATGGCGCGGAAGGCAGGGGTCGGGATCGAGATCCACGAGGAGGCGATCCCGCTCCGACCCGAGGTGAGGGCGCTATCCGAGCTCCTCGGGATCAGCCCCCTTGAGGTGGCATGTGAGGGCCGGGCTGTCCTCTCGGTTGCCTCAGACCGAGCCGACGCAGTCCTGTCCCTCCTCCGCGACCACCCGCTCGGGCAAGACAGCCAGATCATTGGGGAGGTCATCCCCACCTACCCCGGTCGGGTGATCCTCGATACGGGGATCGGAGGGCGGCGGTTCCTCGAGATGCCCCTCGGCGACCCCGTTCCCCGCATCTGCTAGCAAGGGCGGCCCGATCCGCGTTCGCGGCGGGTGCCCCGCGCCTGGACCGGGACCGGTAAGCTTCGGATAATGCCGCCCGTCCGGAGGGAGGTGCCGCGCTGATGGACCACGGACATGAGGTACATCTCGTGGAGTTCCTGCGGGCGCTGAACCGCGACCCCGCTCTCCCGGCTGTCGCGCGCACGATCCTTGAGCATGCCCTGGAGATCCTCCCCCAAGCCCAGTCCGCGACCTTCCTCTCCCTGAACGATGAAGAGGGGGTATTCGAGTACCAGGCCGCGGTGGGCTATGACCTGGGGGAGCTATCCCGGCTCAAGCTCCCCCAGGACCGCACCATCCAGCACCAGTTGGGCCTCACGAGCCCGGCCATCATCCGCGATCCGCAGCGGCTCTACCGCGACCTCCTCCCTCCCCCCATTGCGCGCGAGCTCGATGCGTTCCCCGTTGCCGCGTTCATCACGTTTCCTATCCTCGTCGAGGGCAAGGTGATTGCCTACTTCAACGTGAACAGCCGGGACGACCCCGATGCCTTCTCCCCGGCTGATCTCGACCGTCTGCAGGGGGTGTGGGAGGAGATCACCCTCGCCGTGCGCAGGGCCCGGGAGCGAGCGGAGCTCGCTGATTCGGAGAGGCGGTTCCGGCTCCTGTTTGAGCGGCTGGCCGATGCCGTCTACATCACCTCCCTCGACGGGACCATCCTCGAGGCGAACCCAGCGGCGGAGAAGCAGACCGGCTATTCCCGCTCCGAGCTCCTCGGGATGAACATCATGCGCGATCTGGCCGCGGAGGAGCCGGCCATCACCTATGAGACGGCCAACGAGCGGCTCGCCCGCGGGGAGATCGTCCATTTTGAGGAGAAAAAACGCCGCAAGGATGGAATAGTCTTTATCACTTACTGCTCCGTTACACTGTTCGAGTACAAGGGTAAGCCGGCCACCCTTTCGGTGAACCGGGACATCACGGACCGCAAAGGCCTCGAACAGCTCTTGGAGTCCAAGCTGGTACAGCTTCAGGCCCTCTACCGCGCGTCCACCCTCCTCACCGCGCTCAACCGAGACAAGCTTATCCAGGACGTGGTTACCCTGGTGCGGGATGCCACGGGGGCCGATTTCGCCAACGTACTCCTGTTCGATGAGGAGGGACGGCCCCTCCGCACCCTCGAGCCCCACGGCGCGCCGCCGATCCCCCTCCAGATCCGCGAGCGCGGGTTTTCGGCCTGGATCCGGGAGACGGGGCAGCCGGTGGTGATCGAGGAGATCCGGGACGATGGGACCATCGATCCCCCGATCCGGTGGCCGGGCCGTCGCCAGGCCCCCCTCCAGGCGAGCCCCGTCCTCATCGAGGGAGGCATCCGGTCCCTGGCGGGGATCCCCATCCGCGGCGAGGGGCGGGTGATAGGGATCCTCTACGTCCACAGCTACGAGAGAAGGGCCTTCACTGGACAGGTCGAGTTCCTGACCTCACTGGCCCGCCAAGTCGCGGTGGCGCTGGAGAACGCCTCCCTCTACGCCACGCTCAGGGAGAGCGAGGCTCAGTGGAGGATCCTATTTGAGGAATCGCCGGTGGGGATCCACGTGGAGGACTTCTCGGCGGTCAAGGCGATGCTCGATGCCCTTCGCGGGCAGGGGGTGAGCGACCTCGGAGCTTACCTCACGGAGAACCCTGACTTCATCCGGGCGTGTGCGGAAGCGATGCGCCTCGTCCATGCCAACCGCGCTGCCCTCGCCCTCTACGGCGCGCGGGACCAGGCTCAGCAGGTCGCCCATCTTCGGGGCAAGATCCTCACGGAACCGGGCACCCCGTTCGTCCAACAGCTCCTCGCCATCTGGCAGGGGAAGACGGAGGCGACCTCCCTCGTCGTCGACCCCGACGTCCAGGGGAGGGCCGTTCACGTTCAGCTCAAGTGGCGGGTTTTCCCCGGCCACGAAGGGACCTACGACCGCGTTCTCGTGTCCCTCGTCGATCTCACGGAGCGGGTGGCGGCCGAGGAGGCGACCGCCCGCCGCGATGCGGTGCTCGGCGCCGTGGCGTTCGCTGCGGAGCGGTTCTTGCGGGCCCAGTCCCTCGATGAGGAGATCCCGGAGGCCCTGGCTCGCCTGGGGGAGGCGATCGGGGTGAGCCGGGTCTACCTCTTCCAGGACCACCACGACGCAGACGGGCGACGGCTGGCCAGCCAGAGGTTCGAATGGGTGGCGCCTGGCACCTCTTCCCAGCTCGATAACCCCAAGCTCCAGGCTCTTCCGTACCTGGAGGGTGGGTTCTCCCGGTGGGAGGAGGCGTTCTCCCACGGGGAGCCGATCGCGGGCCCGGTGCGGGAGTTCCCCCCCGCGGAGCAGTCCGTCCTTCGGCCTCAGGGGATCCTCTCCCTCCTCGCCGTGCCGATCTTCGTGGCCAACGAGCGGTGGGGGTTCCTCGGGCTCGACGACTGCGTTCGGGAGCGGGAATGGTCGGAGATCGAGGTCGAGGCCCTCCGGATGGCAGCGCGGACGCTCGGCGCGGCGATCGAGCGGGCGAAGGTCGAGGAGGACCTCCAGGTCCTGAACGCCGACCTGCGAGGGCTGTACGAGGTGTCGGTTGCCCTGGGGGCGAGCCTCGACCTGGGCAGCGTGTTCGCCCGGGTGTACGAGGAGATCGCTCAGCTCATCCCCTGTGATGCGTTCATCCTCGCACTGGTGGACGCCGCCCGCCGTGAGTTCCGGCTTGCGTACGCAGTGGAGGAAGGGGAGCGTCTTCCCGAGGTCGTGCACCCCCTCGATCCTGAGCAGAGCCTGACGGGCTGGATCGTGGCCACCAAGCGTTCCCTCCTCGTCCGCGACTTCGAGGCCGAGGGCGATCAGCTCCCGGCGGCGTCGCAGCGGGTGGGCAAGGATGTGCGGAGTTGGCTTGGCGTCCCTCTCCTCTTTCAGGATGAGGTGCTGGGCGTCCTCTCGGTCCAAAGCTTCGCTCCGGGCGCTTACGGGGAGAAGGACCTCCGCCTCCTGGAGACGATCTCCGCCCCGGTGGCTACGGTGATTCACAACGCGCGCACCTACGCTGGACTGGCGGCCCTCGAAGAGAAGCTGCGGAGGGTGGAGGCGTACTCGCGCCGGATGAAGCTCGCCCGCGATAAGGAGGAGCTGTACAGCATCGTCCTCGAACTGACCGGGTCCGTATTGGGCTATCGGCCGTGCGTGATCCTCGAGCCCTGTGGAGAGGAGCTGACGGTGGTGGCGGGGCACGACGAGCTCGCGTGGGCCCAGGGGATGCGATTCGGCAGGAACGGGAAGGGGATCACCACCGCCGCGCTCCGGTCGCGGGAACCGGAGTACGCGGCGGACGTGTCGCGCGACGAGCGCTACGTCACCGGGGATCCCAACACGCGTAGCGAGCTCGCCGTCCCCATCGTCCTCGGGGACAGGGTGTTCGGGATTCTGGATGTCCAAACTGCGGTGGCAAGCGGGATCCCCGTCGAGGACCGGGATCTCCTCAACATCGTTGCCTCCGAGCTCGCTGTGGCTCTGGCTGGGTTGGAGCGGCTGGAGCAGGTGGAGGCTGTGAACGAGCGGCTGGCTGGCCTCCACAGGCTGGTGATGCGGCTTTCGCGCTGCGCGACAGTGGAGGAGGTGTGTGAGGTGGCCGCCCACGAGGCGGTGCGGATCCTCGGGTTCACCACCTACACCGTGAGTCTGGTCGAGGGGGATTGGCTCGTCCCCAAGGCCTCGGTAGGGATCGAGGGCCGCCCTCTGCGGCGGGGGGAGGGGGTCGCCTGGCAGACGCTTGAGCATGGCCGAACGATCTCGGGCAACCTCGAGGACCTGCCGCAAGCGCGGCCGGTCCGGCCCGATTTGCGGAGCGTCCTGTCCGTTCCGATCGGGGACTTCGGCGTGTTCCAGGTGGCGTCCACGGCGCGCGATGCGTTCTCCCCTGAAGATGTGCTCGTGGCCGAGATCCTCGCCGGGCACCTCCGAGAAGAGATCCGGCGGATCCGCATCGAGGAACAACTACGCGAGCAGGCGATCCGCGATCCCCTGACCGGCCTGTACAACCGGAGGACGCTGGGGGGGGTCCTGGAGCGGGAGATCGAGCGGGCGAAGCGCTACGAACACCCCCTGACCCTTGTCATGGCAGATATCGACGACTTCAAGAGCGTAAACGATCGGCATGGCCATCTGGTGGGGGACGCCTTGCTGCGCCGCGTGGCGGAGGTCCTCCGCGGGAGCGTGCGGGCAGAGGATTACGTGTTCCGCTACGGGGGGGAGGAGTTCGTGCTCGTCCTCCCCGAGACGGGAGACGGGGAAGGCGTCCTCCCCCGGCTGCGGCAGGCGGTGCGGGGGATCTCCCTCCCTGACGTGCCCGGCCTTTCGGTGAGCCTGAGCGTGGGCCACGTGGTGTGGAACCCGGTCCGGGATGGCCCGACCACGGTCGAGGCCCTCCTCCGCCGCGCGGACGAGGTCCTCTATGGGATGAAGCGGCGCCGCATTCACAAGAGGTGACGGCGCACGACCGGTTGCACCGGTGGGGCGGCGCCGACTATGATGACGGGCGAAGCGCCCGTAGCTCAGCTGGACAGAGCAGCGGTTTCCTAAACCGCAGGCCGGAGGTTCGAGTCCTCCCGGGCGTACCCGTCCGCGGCGGCCAGCCGAGACAGGTAGACCGTTCATCCTTGCCCACCAACCGAGGTAGAATGAAGCCATGGGACAGGTGCAGGTGGTCCTCAACCCGGCGGCGGATCGCGGCCGGGCCGGGGAGCGGCGGGAGGAGCTGAGCCAGGTACTTGAGGCAGCGGGAATCGCGGCCCACGTCGTCCTCACCGAGCGGCCGGGACATGCGATCGAGCTCGCCCGGGATGCGGTGCGCGCGGGGGCGACGGTCGTCGCGGCAGCGGGGGGCGATGGGACGATCCACGAGGTCGGCCAAGCCCTGGTGGGGACGGAGGTCGCCCTGGGGATCCTCCCCATGGGGTCAGGGAACGACTACATCCGGGTGCTGGGGATCCCGCGGGACCTCCCCGGCGCCGCGGCAATCCTCGCCCGCGGCGAGGCGCGGATCGTGGATGTGGCGAACGTCAACGGACAGTTCTCCCTCAACTCGGTGGGGATGGGCATTGACGGCCAGATCGCCGCGGACTACCTCCGCATGCGGGCCCTGAAGGGGGAACTTGGGTACCTCACGGCGACGGTGCTCGAGGTGATCCGCTTCCGCGCGTTCCGGGCGGAGGTCGTGGGCGATGGGTGGACGTTCACGGGAAAGGCGTTGGCCGTGTCGGTGATGAACGGCCCCTACGCCGGGGGAGGGTATTGCCTCGCCCCGCAGGCCCGCCTCGATGACGGGGCGCTCGATGTGGGGATCATCGGCGACTACCCGCGGGTGGTGCGGTGCGTGGTCCTCCCCAAGACGCGCGACGGGACCTACCTCAACTTGGCGCGCGTGCACGCCAAGAAAGCCCAGCGGGTTTCGATCCGCAGCGACCGGCCCCTCCCGGTACACATGGATGGGGAGCTTCTTCCGGAACTGGTCCGGGAGATCGAGATCGCGCTCTGGCCGCAGTCCCTGCGCCTGATCTCGTGATGCGCCAGCTGGCCCCCTGCCGGGGGGCACCCCTCGACCGACTCTAGCCCCCCGCTCGCGGCACGCGAAACCGGGGGTGTGAGGGCGGTGTAGATGCCCACGGTCGAGGTGGTGGGCCGGAGGTGGGCGGAGCGCCGGAGGACGCGGCGCGGTGGCCGCCCGCGGCCTCGCGCCCTGGTCGTGCAAGTGGTCGCCCGTTCGGCGATCATCGCCCACCGTGCAATCTCCCCGTCGTGGACGGAGAGATCGAGCGGTACCCGAAGGAACACGGCGCCCACGGGCGCCGACAAGGAGGAACAGATGAAGCGGATGGCGTACTTGGTCCTGGCGTTGGGTGTGGTCGCGGGGGTGGCCGCGGCTGCCCCCCGGCTGGTGGTGGACCCGGAGGTCTACGACTTCGGGACGGCGATGGATGGGACGGTCATCCAGTTCGTCGTTACCCTGAAGAACAGCGGCGACAGCACCCTCTACATCAGCAATGTGAGCTACAACTGTTCCTGCACGGGCTATTCCCTGGCCGTGCGGACCCTCAACCCGGGCGAGTCGACGACGATGACGGTCACGTTCAAGACGCAGGGTTACAGCAGCCATGCTCAGCCCGTCTCTCAGGCGGTGACCATCCGCTCGAACGACCCGGCCCGGCCCGAGCTGCGGATCGTGGTGCGCGGCGTCGTCCGCACCCTCGCCCCCCACGAGGGCACAGCGTCCCTGTTGGAACAGGATTTCTACCTGCTCGTTGACCTGCGGTCGGCCGAGGACTACGCCCGGGGGCACCTCCTCGGCGCGGTGAACATCCCGTTCGCCGAACTCTCCGCACATCTCGGGCAGCTCCCGAAGTCGAAGATCATCTACCTCTACGATGCAACGGGGATCGAGGCCACCCAGGCCGCCCAGCTCCTCCAGCAGAACGCGTTCACCCTCGCCCGCGTCCTCTCGGGCGGACTCCTCGGGTGGTGGCAGGCGTATGGGGACCTGTTCTTCGTGTGGGCCCCCGATGCGGTGCGGACCCCGCCGACGGGGACGCCGTACTACAGCACGTGGGCGGTGGCCCAGCCGTCCCAGCTCGCGAGGAAGTACCAGTACGTGGTGGACCTCCGCTCCCCGCCGGCCTACGCCGCGGGCCACTTCCCGGGGGCGGAGAACGTGGTGCTCGCCACCCGGGATGAGCTTGTGGCGTGGGCGGCCCGCCTCCCGCGCCCCATCCCCGGGACGTCTCTTTCGATTTGGATCGTGGACGAGGATGGTTCCCGGGCGTGCGACGTGGCCCAATACCTGCAGGGGATCGGGTTCACCCAGGCGCGGTGCCTGTTCGGGGGGATCGCGGCCTGGCGGGCCCAGTTCGGGGACGAGCTCCTGTTCCCCTCTCTCTAGAGGGCGAGGGCATGGGTTCTGGGGGTACTGAGGTCCGGCGTGAGCCGGGCCTGGGGGCCTTCGAACGCTACCTGACCCTGTGGGTCCTTCTTTGTATTGGGGCTGGGATTCTCCTCGGGAAGGTCGCGCCGGAAGCGGCGCAGGCTCTTGATTCACTAGCGATCTACGTGGGAGGGGCGCCTGTAGTCTCGATCCCCATTGCGATCGCTTTGTTCTTCATGATGTATCCGATCATGGTCAAGATCGACTTCGGCGAGGTGGTGCGGGCGGGGAAGAATGCCAAGCCGGTGCTCCTGACCCTGGTCGTGAACTGGGGGATCAAGCCGTTCACGATGTTCGGGGTCGCCACTCTGTTCCTGGGGGTCCTGTTCCGTGGGCTCGTGCCGGGGGTGGAGATCGTGAAGGACGGAACCCAGGTCGAGCTCTTCCGATCCTACATCTCGGGAGCGATTCTCCTCGGAATCGCTCCCTGCACAGCGATGGTCCTCGTGTGGGGCTTCCTCGCGCGGGGGAACCCGGGTCACACCTTGGTCATGGTGGCGATCAACTCGCTCACCATGCTTGTGCTGTACGGGCCTTTGGGGAAACTCCTTCTTGGGATCAATCAGATGCCCGTTCCCTGGCAGGCCCTTCTTCTCTCGATCGCAATCTATGTTGCGCTTCCGTTGGTCGCCGGATACGTCACCCGCCGGTGGGCTGTGAGGCGTAAGGGGGAGGCTTGGTTCCGCGAGCGGTTTGTCCCGTGGCTGACGCCGGTATCGCTGATCGCTCTCCTCCTGACGCTGGTTCTCCTGTTCACCTTCAAGGGAGAGACGATCGTGGAGAACCCGCTCACCATTCTGTGGATCGCGATCCCGCTCTTCCTTCAGACGTGGCTTATCTTCGGGCTCACGTATGGGCTGGCCCGCCTGTTGCGGTTCCGCTATGCTGACGCCGCGCCATCGGCGATCATCGGGGCGTCGAATCATTTTGAGGTCGCAATTGCCACGGCAACGATGCTGTACGGTCTCTCGTCAGGGGCTGCTCTGGCGACGGTGGTTGGGGTTTTGATCGAGGTCCCCGTGATGCTGATGCTGGTTCGGGTCTGCCTGCGGACCCAAGGGTGGTTCGAGAGCGGGGCGCGACAGGCCAACGAGGTGGTGCAATGAAGTGGCGTGATCTTGCTGTTCTTCTGGTGCTGGCGAGCTTCAGTGCGGCTGGGGCCCCGGTCGAGCTCCACTACTTCTGGTCCGCAACCTGCCCGGACTGTCAGGTGATGAAGGCGTTCCTGGGCGAGCTCTCCCAGGAGTACCCCGACCTCGCAATCGTTGAGCACGAGGTCACGTTCACCCCCGACAACTGGCGCCTCATGGCCACCCTCGCCCAGGCGTACGGCCTGAAGAAGGAGACCACGCCCACGGTGTTCGTGGGGGACCTGGCCGTGGCCGGGATCGGCCGGGCGGTGGAGCTGCAGATCCGGGAAGAGGTGGAGCGCTGCCTCGGGGCCGGCTGCCCTTCCCCCCTGACTCGCCTCCCCCAGAAGCTCCGCCCTGTGCTGAGCCCACTCGAGATCGCGGTGCTCCTGGCGGTGGGGGTGCTTTTGATCTGGCTCGTGGGCGGTGGAGGATGAACGTGCTGGCTTCCCCGCGCGAAGCGCTGGGACCGGGGTTGCCCGTGAAGGAGGGCGGATGCGCGCGGTAATGGACTGGAGACGATGGATTCTGGTGCTCGCTGTCTGGGGCCTCGTGGGGGGGGTGGGCCTCGCGGGCGGAGCGACTGAACTCCTGTTCTTCTACGACGAGAGCTGCACGCACTGTAAGCAGGTCGAGTCGTTCCTGACGGATCTCCAGCGGGCTGGCCTGGAGTTCACGATCGAACGCTACGAGATCCACACCCCAGAAGGATGGAACCTCCTCCTCCGGCTCCTCGGCGCCTACCACGCTGACATCGGTTCTGTCCCGATGGTGTTCGTGGGCGAGGTCGCGGTGGTGGGGAACACGTTTTACGGGCTTGGCCCTGAGCCGATCGTGTACACGGGAGCTGCTTACGACCTCGTGCTGGAGGAGGCGGTGCGGGCGGCCGTGGCTGCGACCGCTCCCTCCCCGCTCACCCTCCTTCCTCCGGTGGCGACGGAGGCGGTGGTCATCGTCCCCTCCGATCCTTGCTTGGACTCGGGTTGTGTCCTCCTCGACCTCCACCTGACCCAGCTTGGGGAGGCGTACCCCGCCCTCGGGATCCGCCGGCTGGCGGTCACGGATCCGAATGCATCGTCCACGTTCGAGAAGCTCCTGCGGCTGTATGGGGTACGCGGGGATCCGCCCGCCCTGTTCGTGGGCGATGCGGCGGTGGTGGGGGGGAATGTGTACCTCCCGCGGCGCGATCCTGTTCCTCTGTCGAGCCCGGCCGGGGAGGCCGCGCTCCGCGAGGCGGTGGCGAAGGCGGTGGAGGCCAAGGCGGCCTCCCCCCTCGACCGGCTGCGGTTGCGGGAACAGCTCACCTTGGGAGCAGTGGTCGTCGGGGCAGCCCTTGACTCGATTAACCCCTGTGACTTCGCTGTTCTGGTCCTCCTCCTCGGGACCCTGCTCGTCGTGGGGAAGAGGGTCAAGGTGATCTGGGCCGGCCTCGCCTTCGCGGCGGGGATCTTCGTGGCCTACTTCGCGATCGGGTTCGGCTTGTACGCTGTGCTCGGGATCACGGTCGGGTCGCGGGCGTTTCGCGTGCCGTTCATCCTCGCCGTGTCCTCGCTCGCCATCCTCGTCGGCCTGTGGGAGATGAAGGACCTCCTCTGGTACGGGAAGTGGTTCTCGATCGAGGTCCCCGAGAGGTGGAAGCCGTCGGTGAAGAGGATCACGGCGTCGGTGGTCTCGGTCCCCGGCGCGTTCGTGATCGGGCTCATGGACTCCCTGTTCCTCGCCCCGTGCACGTCGGGCCCCTACATCGTGATCCTCACCCTCCTCTCCCAGACCACGACCCGGGTCCAAGGGGCGCTGTGGCTCCTCCTCTATAACTTCATCTTCATCCTCCCCATGATCGCGATCACGCTCATGGTCCACTTTGGGTTCACCACCACCGCCCGGGCGGAGCGGTGGCGGACGGCGAAACTGGGGACGCTCCACTTCGCGGCGGGGCTGGTGATGGTCCTCCTCGGGGTCGGGATGATCGTTGGGGTCCTCCTGGGCTACCTGTAGAATTCGTCAGCGATTGCGGTGGAGCTCCCACAGGGTGGCGAGGGCGGGCTGGAAGCGATGGGCGAACGCGTCCGCGCTCGTCGGCTCGGGCGTGTTGGGGACGGTTTCGTACGGAACCCGGATCCCCCCGAGCGGGAGGTACCCCTGGCCGTGGGGGACGAGGGTGGCCCAGTCGTCGCGGGCGTAGGTGCGCTCCATCTCCTCGCGCGGGACGGAGTGGGTGAGGATCCCCGCCCGGCGGTCGCGATCGTAGCGGGCGATGTTCCGACGCCACGATTCCGCGAACGTGACGTCGAGGTAGAGGAGCGCCGCCTTCTGTAGGAACGTCGGCGACCACAGATGGAGGGCATCCCGATACGCGGTCGGTCCACCGCGGGCGAACTCGACGATCACCGTCTCCCCAGGGGCGACGGGATGGCGGGCCAGTTCTTCCTGGAGCTTTAGGATGAGGAACGGCCACACCCCGTCATCGACCACCGCGTAGTTCTCCCCGGCCCGGCGGGAATGAAGCCGGCCCCGCCCGGCCTTCTCCCAGAGGTCATCCGCCACGAACAGCTCCCACAGGAGGGGGAAGTCGTCCGCCACCCGCAGCCGGCCGAGGTGGTAGACGGCCGCCCGCTCGTCCGGGGATAGGTGACGGAGGAACTGGATCAGCTCGGACTTCCCCGCCGCAGGTCGGCCGAGGAGGAACAGGTACGGGAGGACCTCTGCCGGGGTCTGCCCGCGGTAGGTGAGCCCGGCGGCGGAAGCGACGTCCTCGAGGACTTCACCCGGAGGGCGGTCGGCCTCGACGAGCCAGAGATCGCTCCCCTGCCTCGCGTGCCAAGCGTCGAGCCAGGGGAGCATCCTCGTCAGGATCTCCTCCGACACGGCGTAACGGGGATCGGCCCGAGCCCCCTGGCGGGCGCGGGACACGGCGATGGGGGCGACGAGCCGCAGGAACCGGTTCGGCCAAACGATGTTCGGTTCCCGCTCCCGGAACTGGGCGAGGAACGCGGTATCGCCCATCGCGGCGGCGTAGGCAGCGTGGACGGCGAGGTGCGACTCCTCGATCACGGTCCTCCCGGCGGAGAGCGCGTCGCGGATCGCGCGCTCACGCTCGGGGAGGTGAGCCCAGATCGCCTCGCTCAGTCGGGCCCTCTTGCGGAAGAGATCGATCCCCTCTTGCTCGGCGGCCTCCTTGACCAGCTCGGGGAGGACCACCACCTGATCGGGGTAGTACAAGCGAAGAATGGACAGGACCTCGCTCTTTCCCAGCGCGGGCAGACCTTCGACTGAGATGTGCATGGGGGAACTGGGCGGAGGAGGACTTGAACCCCCGACTTCTCCCCCGTGAAGGGAGCGCTCTACCAACTGAGCTATCCGCCCTGCGTGGCGATGGTAGCCGGCCCGTTTTGCGCGCGCAAGCTGGGACTAGATCTCGCCGTTGTCCTCGATCATCGCGATCAAGGACTCCCCTTCCCGGCGCCGGGTGATCTCGACCAGCCCCAACTTGGTGATCCCGATGAGGTCCGCCGGCACGCGGTCCTTTTTCAGCTCAGCCTCGAGGCGGGCGATCACCTTCTGCTCATCGGCTTCGCTCTCCATGTCCACCAGGTCCACGATGATGATCCCCGAGATCTTCCGCAGCCGGAGGATGCGCGGGATCTCCTTCGCTGCCTCGAGGTTGGTGCTGAGGATCGCCGAGTCCTGCGTGCGGTGCCGGGTGTCGGAGCCCGTGTTGACATCGATTGCGGTGAGGGCCTCCGTCTCGTCCACCACGAGGAACCCGCCCGCCTGGAGGGGGATCTTGCGCTGCAGGGCCTCGCGCAGCCGGCGCTCGATGTCGTAGCGCACGAACAAGGGGACCTGCCCCCGGTATAGCCGGACGCGGCGGCGGAGGTGGGGAAGGCGCAGTTCGTCGAGGAACTCCTGGATTCTCTTCTGCTCTATAGCGTCGTCCACGATGACGGAGTTCACGGTCTCGAGAAAGCGGTCGCGGACGAGGGTCCGCACGAGGTCGAGGGGTTCGTGGAGGAGCTGCGGGGGGGTAGCCTCCGCGGCTGCCCGCTCGATCCCGCCCCAGAGCTCCTGGAGGCGGCGGAAGTCAACGGCGAGCTCCTCCTCGTCTGCGTGGAACGCGGCGGTGCGGGCGATGAGGCCCTGCCCCTCGCCCTTGAGCTCGTGCGCAATCCGGCGGAGGCGCTTCGCATCCTCGGGGTCCCCCACCCGCCGGGAAATTCCGACCCGATCCTCGGTTGGCAGGAACACCCAGTACCGCCCGGGGAGGCTGATCTTCGTCGTCCCCTGGGGGTTCTTCTTCCCCATCCCTTCCCGCCGCACCTGGATCAGCACGGTATCCCCTGGGCGGAGCACTTTCTGGATGGGCACGTTCTCCTTCCACGGCTCGAACCCCTTGGCGACGAGGAGGGCATCGCTGATCTCGTGCTCGGAGAGGAAAAGGGCTTTCCTCTCCCCAACGTTCACGAAGGCGGCCCCCATCCCGGGGAGGACTGTCTCCACCTTCCCCTGGTAGATGTTGCCCACCAGGGCCCGACGCGCCGGAGCATCGAAGTGGACCTCGACGAGCTCGCCGTCCTCAACGATCGCCACCCGCCTCCGGGGTCCGGAGGGCATTCGCTCGACCGTGATCAGGATGTGATTGCCCTTGAGCGTACGATCTCCACCGTCAGCGCGGCGCGGGCCCGGGGGCCTTAGGCACGCCGCATCTCCCGGGCGACGGTCACCACCTGGGAAAATGCCTGCGGATCGCGCTGAGCGATGTCGGCGAGCATCTTCCGGTTCAGCCCCACGCCGGCCTTGTGCAGGCTCCCCATGAACGCGGAGTAGGAGAGCCCGTGGCCCTTCGCTGCCGCTCCGATCCGGACCATCCACAGCCTGCGCATCGTCCGCTTCTCCAGTTTGCGCGACACGTACATGTGCCGCTGCGCCTTGAACACGGACTGCTTGGCGATCCGGTAGCAGGAGCGCCGCTTCCCCTGGAACCCCTTGGTCCGCTGGAGGACCTTCCGCCGCCGCCGGCCGTGTTTCACCCCTCCTGGAACTCGCATTGTCCTTCCTCCTCTAGATATTCAGGATCCGCCGCAACCGCTTGCGGTCGGCACCGCGCACCTCGACGGGTCGCCCTGCTTCGCGGCGGTACTGGGGTCGCATCTTCGACAGCTTGTGCTTGCGGTTGGCGTGCTGGTGGAAGATCCTCCCCGTCCCCGAGACCTTAAATCTCTTCGCTGACGCTCTGTGCGTTTTTGTCTTCAACGCGCCCTCCTTTGGCGGGAACGAGCAGCATCTGCAGCGTCCTTCCCTTGCTCGTCATATCTTGATCCACCTTCGCCATGTCCTTCGTCGCCGCCGCCACCCGGGCCAGGATTTCCTGCCCCTTGCTGAGATGGATGATCTGCCGGCCCTTGAAGAACACCGACACGCGCACCATGTGGCCATCACTGAGGAACTCGCGGATCCGCGCGAGCTTCGTCTGGAAATCGTGTTCCCCAGTCTGGATCGTGAACTTCACCTCTTTGAGGCGGGTGGCCTTCTGCTGTTTCTTCTCCCGCTTCTCCAGTTGGTACCGGTACTTCCCGTAGTCCACGATCTTGCACACCACCGGGTTCGCCTCGGGAGCCACCTCCACAAGATCGAGCCCCTTCTCACGCGCCATGGCCAGCGCCCGGTCCACAGGGAGCACGCCCAGGCTGCGTCCTTCGGGGCCGATCAGGAGAACCTCTCTCGCTCGGATCTGCTCGTTTACTCGGAACTCCCGTCGAATGGGTTCCTCCTCATAGCATGTATTCTAGCCGCCCGGGCGGGGGGTGGCCACGCCGTACAAACCATGGGCGCGGATCCACTGGTCCACCGCAGGGGGGACGAGGCCCTCCGTGGGGAGGCCGCACCGGTAGCGGCGACGGATCTCGGATGAGGACATCGAGATGAGGGGCATCTCCAGGAAGTGGATCTCGGCACGGTCGAACGGAGGCCGGTGGAAGACGGTCGGAGGCGTCCCCGGCCGGGGGGCAACGATGAACGGGCAGCTTGCCAGGAGCCGCGGCCAGTCGTGCCAGGTCTCGATCCGGGCGAAGATGTCCGCCCCCACGATGTAGGCCACGCCCTCGGGGTGGAGCTCCTTCATCGCCGCCACCGTGTCCACCGTGTAGCAGGGACCGGGGCGGTCCACCTCGATCCGGGACACGGAGAACTGGGGGTGCCCCTCCACGGCGAGGCGGACCATTGTGTACCGGGCCTCGGCGGGTGTCCCCTCATCCACCGCGCGGTGGGGAGGGTGGCCGGTGGGGATGAACACGACCTTTCGCAGCCCGAACTGGCGCCAGGCTTCCTCGGCCACGCGCAGGTGGCCGATGTGGATCGGGTTGAACGTGCCGCCGAACAACCCTGTCCTACCCTGTAAGCTCAAACTCCTGTCCTCCGATGCGTACGGTGGACCCGGGACGGAGGCCGCGCCGCTTGAGCGCCGCGAGCACCCCAAGGCGTTCCAACCTCATCTCGAAATACTCCTGGGCGTCGCGGGTCGACAGATCGAGGCGTCGCACCAGGCGCTCCACCGCCGGCCCGCGCACGACGAGTTGACCCTCTTCTTCGACCACCTCGAACGGGACCCGGTCCGGGGTGAGCTGCCAGGCCCGTCGCGCAGGGGCCTCGGTCGCCGGCAGCGGCAGGGGGTTCTCCTGGAGCTTGCGCCCGAGGAGGAGCAGGAGCTCCCGGATCCCCCGTCCGGTCACGGCCGAGATGGGGTGGAGCTCGATCCCCGCTTCGCGGAACCGGTGCACCTCGGCGGACACGCGCTCCGGGGGGAGGAGGTCGGCCTTGTTCCCCGCCACGACCTCCGGCTTCGTCCTCAGCTCTTCCCATGCTTCGATCTCGCGGCGGAGCAGCCGGTGGTCGGCCAGGGGATCACGTCCCTCCACCCCGGCCAGATCCACGACGTGGAGGAGGACCCTCGCCCGGGTCGCGTGGCGGAGGAACCGGTCCCCGAGGCCCTTCCCCTCGTGGGCGCCCTCGATCAGGCCCGGCAGGTCCGCGAGCACGAGCGAGGTGCCGTCCCCGATCTCTGCCAGGCCGAGGTTCGGGGCGAGGGTGGTGAACGGGTAGGGGGCGACCTTCACCTTCCGCCGCGACACCCGCGCGAGGAGCGACGATTTCCCCACGTTGGGGAACCCGATGATCCCGACGTCGGCCAACACGCGAAGCTCGAGCTTGATCCACCGCTCCTCTCCCTCTTCCCCGAACTCGCGGATCCGCGGGGCCTGGCGGGCGGAATTGGTGAACGCCTTGTTCCCGCGCCCGCCGCGTCCCCCCCGGGCGATGCGGGCCTCCGCCCCGTCGGTTGCGAGGTCGGCGAGGATCTCCCCCGTCTCGGCATCGCGGACTATGGTGCCCACTGGAACGTGGATCACGAGGTCGGTGCCGTCCTTCCCCTGGCGGCAGTTCGGGCCACCATGGCCGCCATGGCCGGCGCGGAAGTGGATCTGGTTTTGGAACTGGAGGAGGGTCCCCACGGAACGGGTGGCACGCAGGACGACATCTCCCCCCCGACCGCCGCTCCCGCCGTCGGGGGTGCCGCGGGGATTGGTGCGGGTCCTGTGGAAGCTAGTGAGTCCGTTCCCCCCCCGTCCCGAGGCGACATGGATCTTCGCCTCATCGACCCACATTCGGGGGGCTACCCCTCCTCGTGGAGCGGGTCCACGTTCACGTACACGCGGTTGTGCCCGGCGAACCGGACCGTGCCCGTGGTCGTGGCGAAGATCGTGAAGTCCCGGCCCATGCCGACGCCGGAACCTGGGTAGAACCGGGTTCCCCTCTGACGGACGATGATGCACCCCGGCTGCACGAGCTCGCCGCCGTACCGCTTGATCCCCAGCCGCTGGCCGGGGGAATCATGGACGTTTTGGGTTGAACCGCCACTTGTCTTATGTGCCATCCTGTCCTCTCACACCGCGACGCTCTCCCCGACCTCGTGCACCGCGATCCGCCCCGGGCGGTTGCGGGAGAGAGCGCGCAATCCCAAGACCATCGTCTCCACGATGGCGTCGACCTCGCGGTCGAGGAAGAACGCCGACCGGTCCACCTGGAACCGCAGGAGATGCCCCTCCTTGGTGACCGCGGGATCGAGGTGGAGGTAGTCCCGCAGGCCGAGGACCGGCGCCTCCACGAGCGCCGCGGCGGCGAGCCCTTCCGCGGACTCGTCGCCGTGCAGGGTCACGGCCTGGACCCGGCCCTCCTCGTCCCGCTCGATCAGCACTTCCACCATGCCCGGCTACCCCTTTTCGATCGCCAGGATCCGCGTGCGCATGTAGGGCTGACGATGCCCCTTCTTCCGCCGGTACCCCTTCTTGGGGGCGAACCGCTGGATGATCACCTTCGGCCCGCGCCCGCTCTCCAGGACCTCCCCCACGACCTTGACATCAGTCAGGTAGGGGCGGCCGACCTCCACCCCCGCGCCGTTGCGCACGAGGAGCACGCGATCGAACGTCACCTTGTCCCCCACGTTCACCGTGGGAAGGAGCTCGTGCACGATCTCGGCCTCGGCCTCGACGCGGTACTGTTTGCCTCCGATCTCCACGACAGCGTACATAGCCACCTCGGTCATCGTAGTGGAAACGATGCGCAACGGCAATTCTAGCGAATCCGGGTGCCCGGCTCCACCTCACGTTCCGGCGTGAGGAGGCACAGGGTGCCATCGGAGGCGGCGAGGAGCATGCATTCTGACCGGAGCCCGCGGATCGTGGCCGGCTTCAGGTTCGCGACCACTGCCACGAGCTTCCCCACGAGGTCCGCCGGCTGATAGTGCTTGCGGATCCCGGCCACGGCTGGCGCCTGGCGATCCCCGAGGTCCACCTGGAGGGCGAGGAGCTTGTCCGCCCCGGCCACTTCCTCCGCGGCGAGGATCCGCCCCACCCGCAGGTCGAGCTTCTGGAACTCCTCGATCGAGATGAGCCCTTCTTCCTTCATCGTCTGATACCTCCCCTTCAACTCCGCGATGTCCACGTGCTCAAGGAGCGGCCGCGGCTCACGGGCGAGCGCGTGGCCGGCGAGTCCGGAGTGGACGGCCGCTAGGGTGGGCGGTGCGATGCCGAGCGTTGCGTAGACCTCCCGCGAGAACATGGGAATGAACGGTTCGAGCAGGATCGCTACCGCCTTCACGAGGTGAGCAGCCGAGGCCACGGCTCCCCCATCGCCGCTCCGCCACGGCGCCTTGCGCTGGAAGTACTCGTTCCCCGTCCCCGCGAGGAGGGCGATCGCCCGCAAGGCCGGGGCGAGGGATCCCCCCTCGATCGTGTCCACCACTTCGGCACAGGTCCGGTCAATCGCCTGCACGATCTCGGGGTCAGTCGGCTCGGTGGGGACCGTCCCTCCGTGCTTGGACCCGATGTAGGAAAGGACCCGATGCACGAAGTTCGCGATGTTGTCCACCAGCACGTGGTTGACCGCCTTATCGAACTCCTCCCACGAGAACTCGACGTCCTTGGATTCGGGGCGGTTGTAGAAGAGGTAGAACCGCCAGTACACGGGCGGCAGGAGCGCGAGGGCCTCGTCGGCGAAGATCCCGATCCGACGGGTCTTCGAGAACTGCTCCCCTCCGATCCAGTTCAGGTACTCCGTGGCTGCGATCTGATCCGGCAGATGGTACCCCTGGCCCGAGGCGAGGAGCTGGCCGGGGAAGATGATCGTGTGGAACGGGATGTTGTCCTTGGCTTGGGTGTACACCTGCCACACCTCGTCCCCGAACCAGAACTCCCGCCACCGCTCCTCTTCCCCCCGCCGGCGGAAGTGCTCGATCGTTGCGGACACATAGCCCAACGCGGCCTCCGCCCACACGTAGATGACCTTCCCCGCGGCGCCGGGGAACGGAGCGGGGATCCCCCACGCGATGTCGCGCGTCACCGCCCGCGGGCGGAGCCCCTCCTGGATGAGGCGCTCCGTGAACAGCTTCACGTTCCCGCGGAACCCGCGGCGGGTCACGTAGGCGAGGAGCTGCGGGGTCAGCTTCGCGAGGTCGAGGTACCAATGTCGGGTGGCGCGCGTGACGACCGACGACGAACCGCAGAACGCGCAGTGGGGGTGGCGGAGGTTCTCCGGTTCGAGCAACGCCCCGCAGGCATCACATTGGTTCCCCTGGGCGTGGAGGTACCCGCAGTGGGGGCAGGTCCCGACGATGAACCGATCGGCCAGGAACCGGTTGCATCCCTGACAGAACGCCCGGCCTTCCTCCTGGGAGATGATGTACCCGTTCTTCTCCATCTGCCGGTAGATCTCGGTCACGAACTCGTAGTGGACGGGGGACTCGGTGGTGGTGTAGTTGTCGATTGCGATCTCGAACTGGGCGAGGACAGAGGTGATGGCCTGGTGAACCCGCTCGGCGAGCTCCCGCGGCGAGATCCCGAGCCGTGCTGCCTCGTACTCGACCTTCGTCCCGTGGGCATCGGTCCCCGACACGTGGAGCGCCTCGTACCCGCGGAGCCGGTAGAAGCGGGTGAACGCGTCTCCGGACAGGAGGCACCCGATGAGGTTGCCAAGATGGGGCAAGCCCGAACCGTAGGGCCACGCGCTGCACACCAGGATCCGCTTGATGTTGGCGTCCACGTATCCTCCGCGAGGGGCCGATTATAGCGGGCTCGGTCCGGATCGAAAGGACGGCGGGGGGCCGCCAGGGTACACTACCCCTGCCGGAGGTAGCGATGCGCGAAGCGACAGTGGGGAAAGAACTGGTGATCATCACGGGCAACCGGGTGGGCGTGCTCGCGAACATCGCCCGCGTCCTCGCCGACCAGGGGATCAACATCCTCGCGGTGGCGGTGTTCGCCGAAGGGGAGGAGGCGGAGCTTCATCTGGTCCCGGACTCCCCGAGCTACGCGCTGGAGGCGCTGCGGAAGGCTGAATTCGAGGTCGAGGAACGGAACATCGTCCTCGTGGAACTCCCCCACCGCGCGGGATTCCTGCGGCGGATCACCGAGGTCCTGGCGCGCCAGGACCTCGACATCCGCTACCTCTACGCGAGCGCGTTCGAGGCTGGCCACAGCTCCCTTGTCGTCTTCTCCTGCACGAACAACGCGAAGGCGGTGACCCTCCTCCGCGAGAAGTAGGTCCCCGCGGCCCCCCTTGGACCGCGGGTGTCCGAGGGGGGGAGGACATCTGGCGCGGATCCCCGTCTGCGATCTTGGGAAGATCCACCGCCGTTCCATGCCCCGTCCACAGACGGGGGGCAAAGTCACCTGGGATCAAATGGAGGAGATGAAGTTGTCCAAGCGTGATCGAGCGTTGGTGGGCATCGCCGGGATTCTCGCCCTGGCGGCGATGATCGCGGTGCCGCTGTTCGCCCGCACCGGCTAGCCTAAGAAGGCAGGTCCGGCCCAGTCTCGCTGTCTACCCCTCCTCCCCTAGTTCGGAGGTGCAGTGCGGGCAGCGCCGGGCAGCGAGGGGGATCTGGGTCCTACAGAACGGGCACTCCTTCGTGGTCGGAGCGGGAGCGACCTTCGGCCGTTCGAGCTTCTGGTAGGCTTTGACGATCATGAACACCACCAGCGCGATGATCAGGAAGTTCACGAGCGCGTTGATGAACGCGCCGTAGTAGATCGCCGCTGCCCCTGCGGCCCGGGCGGCTGCGGCGGACGCGTACACTTCTCCCGACAGGTTGAGGTACAGGTTCGCGAAGTCCACGTTGCCCACGAGCTTCCCGATGATCGGCATGATGAGGTCGTTCACAAACGAGCTCACGACCGAACTGAACGCCACGCCCATGATGAACGCCACGGCGATCTGGACGAGGTTGCCCTTCACGATGAACGCCTTGAACTCCTGCCACACGACGATCGCCTCCTTGTCCGCGCACTGTAGCGCGAGGGGCTCCGCCCTGACAACCGTTGGGCCCGACCCCGTGGCGGGCTACCATGTACGTTGTGATCGGGACGTGGGTCAACATGGCGACCGTGCTCGTGGGGGGGAGCCTCGGGTGGGCCCTCGGGGCCCGTGTCCCGTCCCGGGTGCGGGAGGGAGCGACGATCGGGGTGGGCCTGGCGACGGTCGTCCTCGGGCTGCGGTTGGCGCTGGGGACGGGGAACGTGCTCGTCCTGATGGTATCGGTGATCCTTGGGGGCGCGGTGGGAGCGGCGATCCGCCTCGGCGAGCGTATCGAGCGCGGGACGCAGCGCGTGGGGCGCCTGTTTCGAGGGCGTCCGCTGGGGGAGGGCTTCCTCGCCGCGAGCTTGCTGTTCTGTGTGGGGCCGATGGCCCTCCTCGGGGCGATCCAGGACGGGCTGTACGGGGACTGGTCCCTCTTGGCGGCGAAGTCCATCTTGGACGGGATCTCGTCCCTGACCCTTGCCGCGGCGCTGGGGCCGGGGGTCCTCCTCTCGCTCGTTGTGATCCTCGTCTACCAGGGAGGGCTGACCGTGGCGGCCTCGCTCCTCTCCTCACACCTCGCCGGGTTCTCGCCCGATGCGCCCGCCGCGGTAGAGCTATCCGCCGCGGGGGGGGCGGTGGTCCTCGCGCTCGGGATCACCCTCCTGCGGCTCCGGGAGTTCAAGGTGGCTGACCTCCTCCCGGCCTTGGTCCTGGCGCCGCTTCTGGCGTGGGTCGTCTCGGTCCTGTAAGGGCTTTGCCTGAGGGGCCCAGCGGAGGTCGTCCCGCGGGTGGCTCGGTCCGCGGCCGGGTTCAGCCGGGCGCGCCGCTGGCGGTGACGTGGTTGACGAGGGCCTCGATCGCCCGTTCGAGGGCCATCGCCCGCGATCCCTTCACGAGGAGGAGGGTGGGAGCGGACCACACCTCCTTGCGGACCTCGGTGAGGAGGGCATCGAGGTCCTCCGCTTCCGCCGCACCGGGACCGTTCCAGAAACGGAACGCCGCCGCCGCGCGGGGTCCGTAGCAGAACATGACGTCCACGCCTTGATCCTTGGCGTCGCGGATCGCCTGGGCGTGGAACCGGTCCTCGTCCGGGCCGAGGTCGAGCATGTCCCCGAACAGGATGGCCCGCCGCGCTACCGCGAGCTTGAGCGTGGAGAGCGTGCGCAACGCCGTCTTCACCGACAGAGGGTTCGCGTTGTAGCAGTCGTCGAGCAGCCACCCGAACGGGGCTGGCCGGAGCTGCAGCCGGTGTGGGATCGGTTCCACGTGGGCGAGGGCCTGGGCAGCGCTCTTCTCCGGCACCCCCATCCCCCAGGCGAGGGCGATCGCGCCACAGGCGAGCACGGGCACGTGCTCCCCAAGGAGCTTCAGCTGGACGGGGAGGTCCCCCGCCGGCGTCACCGCGCGGAACGTTACCCCCTCCGGTCGGTCGGTGACGGGATCCAGGGGGTGGAAGTCGGCGTCGGGCGTGCTCCCGAACCGCAGGCAGAGGCCAGGGCAGCGGTCGGCCCGTGACCGGAGCTCGGGGGAGTCCCAGCCCAGGGCGAGGATTCCCTCCTCGGGCAGGGCCTCGGCGAGCTCCCACTTCGCCTCCGCGATCGCCTCCAGCGAACCGAGGCTCCCGAGGTGGGCCGGCCCGACCGAGGTGATGATCCCCGCCCACGGCTGGAGGAGTTCGCCCAGCTCGCGGATCTCCCCCCGCGCCGTCATCCCCAGCTCGAACACCGCCGCCTCCACATCGTCGGGAATGGAGAGAATCGCGAGAGGGACGCCGATCTCGGTGTTGTAGTTCTCAGGGGCGCGGTAGGTACGGTAGCGGGCGGAGAGGGCAGCGGCGACGAGCTCCTTCGTCGTCGTCTTCCCAAACGAACCCGTGACCGCCACGATCGGCGCTTCGATCGCCGCCCGGCGCCAGGCGGCGAGCTCGCGGAGGGCGGTTGGGACATCGGGTACCAGGAAGAGATTGGTCCCGAACCCGGGATCCCGGGACACGACGGCGCCCATCGCCCCGCGGGCGAACGCCTCGCTGAGGAAGTCGTGCCCGTTGGCCCGGTGTCCGGGGAGGGCAATGAACACATCCCCCGGTTGGACCCGTCGCGAGTCGCAGGCGGCCCCGGAGACGGAGAACGGCGCTGTGGGCCGGATGAGCCGCGCCTCGAGCGCTTCCGCTGCCTCGCGAAGGTCCCACATCTATTCCCCCTCAGCCGGTTGGAGCGGGAGGATGACCGACACCGTGCCGTACACGACCGAACCGGGGATGCGGTCAGCTGCCCCATCGACCCCATACAGCCAGGCCTCCCCGATCACGTTCGAGATCGGATCGAGCGCGAACAGTTCGATGGTCAGCGTGTCGTAGGTTGGGATTCCCTCGATGTAGTCGAGGAGGTCCCCCAGCGATGCGAGCGCGGGTGCTGGCTCCCCCTTCTCCCGCGGGCGGGGCCCGCCGTAGGCGCGGAGCTCGACGTAAGGGGGCGCCGCGTCGGGGGGGATCTCCACCCACCCCTCCCACTCCTCGACCTGGCCCCGCCACCCGCGGAGGGTGACGACGAACTGAACCCGGTCGCCCGGTGCATAGGCGTCCCGATCCGTCTCTAGGGCAACGATCTCGGTGGCGGAGAGCTCGGGGCGGACCGTCGCCTCCAGGGTGGCGGTGAGGAGCCCCGGATCAGCGAACTCGTTATAGGCGAGCGCATCCGCGATGAGGGCCATCTCCCAGGATACGTAGGGGGCGATGTCCTCGGTCGACAGGAAGACGTTCTCACGGGAGAGGGGCCGCGGCAGGCCCCGGCCGGTGAGCGTGTAGTTCAGGGTCACCGTGCCCGGTCCGATCCGATCCAGGGCTCGGTCCGCTGCCTCGAGGCCGGCGACGTAGAGGAGGAGGGCCGAGAGCTGCGGCTCATCCACGAGCTCAACCGTGAGGACCTCGTCCCTGGCCCGACCGAGGTCGCGGATGCGGAAGCTGGCGGAGAGGCCGCTCGGGATCCGCCCGATGACGCCGCCTACTCCTGCCGAGCGGTCGGCGAACACCCCCCCTACCACCTCCCCCACCGTGCCCAGCTTGTAGGAGAAGTCAAGCGCGGCCACGGTGTCGAACACGTGCGCTTGGGTGAGGAAGTAGCGGGCAGGGCCGGTGAAGAGGAACGGATGTCCGAATGCGAGGACGGCCTTCCCTTCCACCAGGGTCACGGTCCCCAGGGCCCCGATTGCGATGTCGCCCGTGGCCAGCCCGACCCCGACCGGAGCTCCCGGCTCGAGGCCAAGGGGTGACACGTCCCCGGGCGCAGCGGGCGCTGCGACCACGCGCGACACGCCGAGGCTCCGCAGGCCGGGGATCCCGTTCCGCCAGGTGGGGAGGAGATCAGCGAGGGGATGCCATCGCGCCCGGAGGTCAACCCCCTGGTTGAGGGCCTCCAGCGCGCGGGCGGAGAGCCCGCTTGCCATCACCGGAGCGGAGAGGACCGCGCTTCCCTCCACCGGCTCGTTCGCCGCGGCCCGCGGTCCATCGTAGGGGATGGGCTGCGTCTTCGGGGGGGCGATCTCATCGAGGACCTTGAGCATGGCCTCGATCGGGGTCACCAACGCCAGTGGCCGCTCGCGGTCTGCCGACCACGCCGCGGCCCGGGACAGGGCCCCCGCCAGCCGCCCGTCGAGGTAGATCGGGCTCCCCGACATCCCCTGGGCGACGCCTCCGGAACGGGCGATCGCAGGTCCGAACGCGCGGACGATGATGAAATCATCCCGCTCCCCCGGCTCGTCGAGGACCGCCACCACCTCGACCTCGAACCGGGAGATCTCCGTCCCCGCGACCACGGTCAGGCCGTACCCCGTCATCCCGGGCTCGATCTCAGACAAGGGAATCGTGTCTGCAGCCAATGCGGCCAGGCCGACGAACGCCACCGCGACCAACCCGACCCTCTTCACGGCTGTGCCTCCTTGGCCAACGCTACGGCCCGGGCGGCTCCCTCTTCCATCGTGCGCACGGGGACAAGTCCAGCCTGGGAGAGGACCGCCCTCCCCTCCGCCTCGTTCGTCCCCGTGAGCCGGATCACCATCGGTAGCCCGCTCTGCGCCGTGGCCTCGACCACGCCCTGGGCGACCTCGTCGCAGCGCGTGATGCCGCCGAACACGTTCACGAACAGGACCTTCGCCTTCCCGTCGCGCAGGATGAGCTCGACCCCCTTGCGCACGCGTTCCGCCCGTGCCCCTCCCCCGATATCGAGGAAGTTCGCCGGCCGCCCCCCGGCCTGGGCCACCAGGTCGAGCGTGGCCATGACCAACCCGGCACCGTTTCCGAGGACGCCGATATTCCCCTCGAGGCGGACGTAGCTCATCCCCACCGCGCGGGCATCGGCTTCGAGCGGGTCCACGATGGCGTCCGCCAATCCGGCGAACTGGTCTCCGGGGCGGTGGTCATCGTCCAGGATGAGCTTCGCATCGAGGGCAACCAGGCCCCGCTCCGTCTCGGCGAGGGGGTTGATCTCGGCGAGGCTTGCCTCGTAGCGCGTGAACACGTGGTAGAGCTTCCCGGCGATCGCGGCGAGGGGCTTCCTGAGTTCGGGTGGAGCAAGGGACACGAGCTGCCGGAGGCGGAACGGGAGGGGACCCTCCAAGGGGGGGATGGGCACCTGGCGGATCGCGCCCGGATCCGTGCGCGCGACCTCCTCGATGTCCACCCCACCGCGGGGGGAGTAGATCATCACCGGAGCTCGCCGGCGGCGGTCGAGGGTGACAGAAAGGTAGTGCTCGGACTGGGGAGCGACTGCTTCCACCACGAGGAGTTCGTGGATCGGGAGGCCCTTGAGCTCCGATCCCAGCATCTCTCCCGCGATCCGCGCCGCCTCATCCGGGTCGCGGGCCAGGCGGATGCCGCCCGCCTTCCCCCGTCCGCCCACCGGCACCTGGGCCTTGAGCACAACCGGTCCTCCTGCAGCGGAAGCTGCCTCCCGCGCGGCATCGCGTGTTGCTGCCCGTCCGCCGGCGGGGACGGGGATCCCCTCCTTCTCTAAGATTGCTCGCCCCTGCCACTCCAGAAGCCGCACCCGTGCCTCCTTTTGCTGGAAGGTTACCCGCCGGCTGCGGGTGGGGCCAGAGACATGCGGCCGGTTCTTGGGGGCCAAATGCCGTTCGCTCGCGGTTTTTCCCTGTTTGGGGTACACTTGAAGGTGATGCCTGCGAACCACGATTCAAGCTACGACGTAGACAAAATCCAGGTGCTGGAGGACATCGACGCGGTCCGCAAGCGGCCGGGGATGTACATCGGCTCCACCGGCCCCGATGGCCTCCTTCAGATGATCTACGAGGTCGTCGACAACTCGGTGGACGAAGCCCTTGCTGGCTTCTGTACGACGATCGAGATCGTGATCCACGAGGATAAGCGGGTCACCGTCCGCGATGACGGGCGGGGGATCCCGGTCGGGATCCACCCCGAGGCCGGGGTGAGCACGGTCGAGCTCGTGCTCACCACCCTTCACGCCGGCGGCAAGTTCGACGAGGGAGGGTACAAGGTGTCGGGGGGGCTCCACGGGGTGGGTGTATCGGCCGTGAACGCCCTGTCCGAACACTTCGCGGTCGAGGTGCGGTGGCGGGATGGGAAGGTCTACCGCCAGGAGTTCTGCCGGGGGCGGAAGACGACCGAGCTTGAGGTGGTGGGCGAGGCCAACGAGACAGGCACCACGATCACGTTCCTCCCCGATCGGGAGATCTTCGGCGAGATCCACTACAACTTCTCCAAGCTCTCCCACCGGCTACAGGAGCTCGCCTACCTCAACGCTGGGCTCATGATCCATTTCGACAACCGCCTCACCGGTGTGAAGCGGACCTTTCATGCCGAGGGCGGTATCGCCGCGTTCGTGCAGGAGCTTGCGACGGGGAAGGAGCCTCTCCACGAGGGGCCGATCTACCTCGCCGAGAGCCGCGGGAGCCAATCCGTGGAAGTGGCGATGCTGTTCACGGACGCGATGGAGGAGGAGGTGTTCACCTTCGCCAACAACATCAACACCCGCGAGGGGGGCACCCACCTCACGGGGTTCCGCGCCGCGCTGACGAAGGTCCTCAACGACTACGCCCGCGAGAAGCGCATCCTGCGCCAGGAGGACGAAGCCCTCCCCGGGGAGGCGATCCGCGAGGGGCTGGTGGCGATCGTGTCCGTGAAACTCCAGCAGCCGGAGTTCGAGGGGCAGACGAAGGCCAAACTGGGGAGCCCGGGGATCCGCGCGTTCGTGGAGGAGGTGGTCCGCGAGCAGTTCGGCCAGTACCTGGCGAAGAACCCCGGCGTCGCGCGGGCGATCATCGAGAACTCGCTCTCCGCCCACCGGGCGCGGCTGGCGGCGGCGAAGGCGCGGAAGCTCGTGCGGAGGAAGGAGGCCCTGTTCGGGGGCGGCCTCCCCGGAAAGCTCGCTGACTGTACGAGCGGCTCCCCGGAGGAGTCAGAGCTGTTCATCGTCGAGGGCGACTCGGCCGGCGGGTCGGCCAAGCAGGGTCGGGACCGGAACTTCCAGGCGATCCTTCCCCTCCGGGGGAAGGTCCTCAACGTGGAGAAGGCCCGGTTGGGGAAGCTCCTCGACAACCAGGAGCTGCGAGCGATCATCACCGCCCTCGGGACCGGGATTCGCGATGAGTTCAACCTCGACGGGCTGCGCTACCACAAGGTGATCATCATGGCCGACGCCGATGTGGACGGGTCCCACATCCGCACGCTCCTCCTCACGTTCTTCTTCCGCAACCTCCGCCCATTGATCGAGCGCGGCCACGTGTACATCGCCAAGGCCCCCCTCTACCTCGCCCAGCGGGGCCAGGTGCGGAGGTACCTGTACTCCGATGAGGAGCTGCAGGCCTATCAGGCCGAGGAGGGCGGCAAGTTCACCGTGCGTCGGTTCAAGGGCCTTGGGGAGATGAACCCCGAGGAGCTGTGGGAGACGACGATGAACCCGGAGACCCGCATCCTGCGCCAGGTCACGATCCGCGACGCGTTGGAGGCGGACGAGGTGTTCACCACCCTCATGGGCACCGATGTCCCACGGCGGCGGGACTTCATCCGCGAGAACGCGCATCGGGTGGTGGCGTTGGACATCTAGCAGTTGCATCGCGGGCCCCGACGGGGAGAATCGGGTGGGGCCGTAGCTCAGTTGGGAGAGCGCTAGCATGGCATGCTAGAGGCCACGGGTTCGACTCCCGTCGGCTCCAGTTGGTAGCACCGTCCTGTCTGTAGTCCCTACCTTCTCTTTCCACCGTGTTGCGGATGGGCTCACCGGGCCCCACATACGTGGGACCTCGCTTTGGCCCAAAGCTCTTTCATCGGGGAGGCCGCCGCGGGTTAGCCAGGGTCTCGCCCCTCACGACGCGACCGTCCCACGATGTACCCTGGAATCCGGTTTGGATCAACTGTTTTGAGGTGGGCTTGACGGGTGTCCTAGAACCTCTTATATTCCACTACAAACCAGTGGCACCGCCCACAGCGGGCCACGACAAGGGCAAACCCCTCGCGAGGGGGGGACGCAAAGCCACGGGTCCCACGGGGACAGCCGGGTTGCCGAATGGAACGCAGAGGACGCGGGCAGCGGTTGTGGGCCGGGATCAGCCTATGCGGGCTGAGCCTCCTTCTCGTGCAGGGAGCGATCGCTCCGGACCCCACCATCGCTGGCGGGGCAGGGGCGGTGGGTTCCCCGGGCCCGGTGACGGCGAACCTGCCATGGGGCCTGGAGCGAATCCGTGTTCCCGCAGCGTGGCAGGTCACAAGGGGGAGCCCGGAGATCGTCGTCGCCGTGGTCGATAGCGGCATCGACTGGACGATTCCCGAGCTCGCCGCGGTGCGGTGGACGAACCCTTGTGAGATCCCTGCGAACGGGAAAGACGACGATGGGAACGGGTATGTGGATGATGTCTTCGGATGGGATTTCCGCGATGGGGTGCCGGCGGATCGGCGGCGCACGCCGCTCTACTGGCATGGAACCTTCGTCGCCGGGATCATCGCTGCCCGGGCGGGGGTGGAGGGGGCGGCGGGCGTGGCCCCCACCGTGCGGGTCATGGACGTGCGGTTCCTCGACTCGCGAGGGCTTTTCTTGACGAGGGACTGGGACCGGCTGGCGGAGGCCATTCGGTATGCGGTGGATAACGGCGCTCGGATCATCAACCTCAGCCTGTATGCTAAGGGTACTCCCCCCGCGGTCGTCGAACGGGCCCTCTCCTACGCTGCCGCCCAGGGCGTGGTCGTGGTGGGGATCGCTGGGAACGAGGCGAACCCTGAAGTCCTGTATCCGGGCAAATACCCGACCGTGCTTGCGGTATCGGCCACCGACGCGACGGACGGGCTGGCTCCGTTCAGCTCGTGGGGACCGGAGGTAGCGGTGGCCGCACCGGGGCACGAAGTGGCCTCCCTTCTCCCCGGAGGTCGCGCCGCTCAGAACTCGGGAACTTCGTTCGCTGCGCCCCACGTCGCCGGAACCCTTGCCCTTATCCTCTCCGCCGATCCTTCGCTCACGGCGTCCGAGGCGGTGGATCTCCTCCTTGAGAGCTCCACCCCTCTTGCCGCGGGGGGCGATCCGCGGTTCGGCGCCGGCCTGGTGGACGCGGGTACGGCGGTGGCGGCCGCGTCGGCTGCGGGCCGGTAGGCCGCGGACGAATGTCCGCTTGACAGGGGAGGCTGGCCGGCTTATAGTGCAAACCAACATAAACAAACCCTGAAAAGGGCAAACCCACGGGAACGTGGGGGCGCAAAGCTACGAACCCAGGACGGGTAGTCGGGCTGCCAGGAGGGCGAACCACCTGGCGCCCGTTTTTTGTTGGGCGGGGCAACACAGAAGGAGGGCGGTGACGTGCAGGTAACCTTGTACTACAACGAGGAGGACCAGTACCTCCTGGAGCTGGTGGACGAGCTGGCTGAACGGGAGCGCAAGTCCCGGTCTGCCGTGATCATGTCCATCCTCGAGGGACACTTTGAGCGTGGGAAACGTCTGGGGGAAATCCTCGTGGATATGAGGGCCGTCACCCCCGAGGATGTGGCCGAGGCCCTCGCCGAGCAGAAGGCGGGCAACGGGCCGCGGAGGATTGGGGAGATCCTTGTCGAGAAGGGTTTGGTCCGCGACGAGGTCGTGAAGCGCGCCCTGGTCGTCCAGGGCCGGTTCAACCGAAGCTAGTGTAGGAGCATGATCGAAGCGTAGTCACGTCTGCCGAAAAGGTAAACCCGGAGCGATCCGGGGGCGCAAAGCCATGGACCTCCCGAAGGCCGCCAGGCTGCCGAAGCGCAAGCTGGGAGGGAACCATGGTGAAGAGGAAGAGAATTGGAGACGATCCCCAAGTCCGGTTTGGTAGTGGTAGTGTTGTTCGGGGAGGGGGTCTCCGCGAAAAGTTCAGAGCAGGCTTCGGTTGCCACTCGCAGCGCAGGCCAGGGGCAGCTGGGAAGGCCACAGGTGGTCTTGCTGCTGCGGCTTGCCTGGTCATCCTGTTGGTGACCGCGGCGCCGGGCATCTCGGCCTACGGGCAGTTCACGCTCTCCACTGTGTACGGAACATGGATCAGCGCGGATGACTCTCCGACGGGACTGGGGACCAACGAGTTGCGTTGGGGTATACCTTCTGGGCAATCACAGAAGAGTGGGTATAGATTCCTCGGCAGCAGCAACGTGAGCTTCGGATCGGGAGAGGTTTTCGTCATCGGGACGTTCAACCACCTCAACTTCCCAGTCACGGGTGCAACCATCACTCGCGCGGACTTGCAGGTTAGGCTCCAGTTCTCCACCCCGCCAATATCTCCAGACCCGGTCTTCACATTCCGCGTGCTCCATGAGGAGACTCCGAACGAGAGGCCGTGTGCCTATCCCGGATCCACAGTGTGTCCTGATAGGGTGAGGTTTCAGAGTGCCACAGCCCAGGAGACATACCTAATTGGTGGTATACCGTATACACTAGAGATCCTAGGGTTCAGAGTGGGTTCGCCCACCGGGCCAACGGTATCGGAGTTCATCACTGAAGAAAGGCAGGAGAATCTTGCCTACCTAGTAGGTCGCTTGGTCGTCGCTGCCGTTCCGTCGATCGATCTTGTGAAGACGGGGACGTTGAACGTAGGGAGTAACGGGCGAGCGGATGCGGGGGACACGATCAGCTACACGTTTGCGGTGACGAAC
>JALHJZ010000020.1 GCA_022838705.1 Candidatus Bipolaricaulota bacterium
AGAAGTGGTTGCGGAAATTCGGACAGTTGCTTAAGGTGGATTTGAGGCCTTTAAAGGAGGATCAGATTCATGGCGAAGCGACGTAATTATTCCGCCGAGTTCAAGGCGCGGGTGGCGCTGGAGGCTTTGACGGGAGCGGAGACGATGGCTGAATTGTCGGCCAAACATGGGGTTCATCCCAACATGATCGCACAGTGGAAGCGTCGGGTTCAGGAGGGTTTGCCGGAGCTATTTTCGCGCAAGAGTTCATCTGGTGAAGATGGCAAGGCGGCCGAGATCAAGGAACTTCATGCCAAGATCGGTCAGTTGATCGTGGAGAAGGATTTTTTATCCAGAGCGTTCGGTCGATGAGCCGCGACCGGAGACAGGCGCTGGTATCGGGGGAATATGATCGGCTCAGTGTCGCGCGTCAGTGTGAGTTGGTGGGGATATCGCGCTCCTCGCACTATTACACCGCCCGGGGTGAGAGCGATTTCACCCTAAATCTCATGCGTCGGATCGACGGTCAGTATCTGAAGACGCCGTGGTATGGCTCTCGCCAGATGGTTCGTCATTTACGCCGTGAGGGGGTCTCGGTCGGTCGGACGCGGGTTCGTCGTCTGATGCGGCTGTTAGGGCTTCAGGCTATCTATCAGAAGCCGCGCACGAGTCTGCCGAACCAAGAACACAAAATCTATCCATACCTGCTTCGCGACCTGGTCGTCGATCGTCCCAATCAGGTTTGGTGCGCCGATATCACGTATATCCCGATGTCACGGGGCTTTCTGTATTTGGTGGCGGTGATGGACTGGCACAGCCGGGCGGTGTTATCGTGGCGGCTGTCGAACACTATGGACAGCGGGTTTTGTGTCGAGGCCTTGCAGGAAGCCCTGGCACGCTATGGAACACCGGATATCTTCAACACCGACCAGGGGAGTCAGTTTACCAGTGAGGATTTCACCGGAGTGCTTTCCGAGGCCGGTATTCGTATTTCGATGGACGGCAAGGGTCGCTGGATGGACAATGTCTTTATCGAACGATTGTGGCGATCGTTGAAGTACGAGTGTGTTTATTTGCGGGAATTCGCGACGGGCCACGATGCCCACCGTGAGATCGGCATCTGGCTGAATTACTACAACACCGAGCGACCGCATTCATCCCTGCTTGACATGACACCTATTGAAACATATCTTAAGACCAAGGCGGCCTGATGACAAAAACCGAATCCACCTTAACCAAGCCGCCAAACTGTCCAAACAACCCGGACCATGTCTGTGTGCCGAATTTGCCCAGGTACGATTATCAATTAAATGGGAAGGTCTATGATTATTTATGCAGTGTTGGCAACGAAATCTCCTTAGAATTAATGAGGGCCGGATTGGTCAATCCATCACTTCTTGTAGTAGATTACTTCATTTGGGAAAAGTTGCAGGTTGAAGAGAATCTGAGCAAGATAGGTACTCCTAAATCGGAAGCAACCGTTCAAGTCGAGGATATTGTCGAATCTGAATTTATACATGATGATATCAGAGATAAACTGAGGGATATAGGCCAATGGCTGGGTTTCAATTCTGAAATTGAACGAAAAGTGTCACAAGGATCTAAAGTTGACACTATCTGGGAAGCAACCATCGGCAATATGGGTAGAGTTATTTACATATTTGAAGTTCAAACGAAAGGGAGTATAGACAGCCTGATTATTAACCTATTAAAATCTCTTAATAATCCCGCGGTACAGGGAATTGTGGCTGTTTCTGATAAAAGACAGCTTGAAAAAATAAAAGAACATGTGAAAGATGTTAAAGACCTTCGAGACAAATTAAAATATTGGGATTATGAACAGGTTTTATTAATTCATGAAAAACTTGAGTACATTAATACACGTATTAATGATCTGGGGTTGGTTCCTCAAGGATTTTAAAATAATTCTTTAAAAGTATTCTGAACCTGAAGT
>JALHJZ010000021.1 GCA_022838705.1 Candidatus Bipolaricaulota bacterium
GATCTAAAGCCCTTTTTGAATATGTTGAATCAGAAAACAACCAGTTTAAATAATTTATATAATAGAAAACCTCCGCTGAATAGGAATCCTTAAGCATGTCATAAAAGGGATTCGTCACCACCCTACTTAAAACCACTTCTCCATTTACGATTAAACTCACTTCATTTTGGAATGTCCCAAAGTTAGTGCTGGTTGACTTCCATAAGACACTAACCCAGCTAACCGGCTCATCCAAGGGCAACACATACACCAGTTCAAGCGGTAAGCCAGTAGATAAATCAATAGCGGTACTATTTATATATATTATGGCATTAGCGCTACGATCAACTGTGATGGATATGCTTTGCCCGTCTGCAATGGCTGTTATATTAGTCAAGCCAGACTGGAGATTGGGATCAAGTACAAGAGTAGATGAAGCCGCACCATCAATTGTGTAACCCATACCTGTGATGGTGCCATTATCTGTGGTGAAATTGACTGGTATACCATCAGGAACATGAACTAAAGTTAATGGATATTCACCGTTACTGTTGTAGTTGAAGTCTGCGGTGATGGTGGCCTCATAAACTTTACCATCCGAAACCTTGTAGGAAGTGGGGATGACTGTGAGAACCAGCCATGGATCATAAAGTACAGTTCCACCATATATACAAATATCGCTTGGTGTATCCTCCGCTACCACCGGATTGTTGGTGCCCCACCAGTTATTGGTAGCATTACAAAATGTATCACTATTAGAGAGTCCTCCGCCATTTCCAGTTATCCGGTTAAAATGAACATCTATTGAAGAAGAATAGTAGAGTAAGATACCGCGTGAGTTATTTTCGATAGTATTTCCATTGATAACAACACTGTTGCAAGTGTTTATATTAATTCCTGTTATACTGTTTTCTGTTATGGTGTTTGAAGATATTAAGATGTTATTTGATCTAGACAGCATAACCCCAAATTTGTTGTTAGTCAGATTGTTTCCAGAGATAGTGTTGTCATTTGAACTTCTCAAGCCGATACCAAATATACTGTTAAATATTGTATTACCAGCAAAAGTACAGTTAGTGGCTGAATCCGTGGAGATAGCAACTGCAGAGTCACTGCCACCTCCTGTAATAACATTATCTAAGATGTAACAATTATTAACACTAATTAAATAAACCACAGAAAAATATCCTGATCCAGTGATTGTAAATCCAGAAACAATTACATCACTACAATTACTAATCGTAACAGTAGGGATTGATGGATTTAAAGCCTGAATTGTCACGTTACCCTCAGAGATCAGGATTATATTCTTATTTATCTCGATATTTTCAACATATGTTCCATTGGTGACAAAGATAATGTCACCATCAACAGTCAAAGGACTATTAACCGCTGCCTGGATACTGTTAAAGGATTGATGGAATGATTTAGAAACCTCTTGGTTGTTTAAATTAGCAGTGACTGATGTTGCACCATCTGATGAGTTAGAAGTTAATTTTACCGTTGATCTACCATTTCTAGTGGTTCCTGTACTGGTGATAGTGCCCAGGGTGGTGGTGAAATCTATAGGTAAACCATCAGGTATCGTTCCAGATGAAGAAGTATCATCCCCCTGATTGTTATGGGTTAAATCCGCCGTTATCTCAGAATCAGATGTACTATTCTGTGTCACTGTGATGGTGGAACCAGTTAAACCGAGCACAAGCCAAGGATCATATGTCACTGTTCCACCAGCAATGTAAATATCACTTCCACTGTCTGAAGAAACTATGGGATTATTTTTACCCCACCAGTTATTTTCTGCATCGATTATTCCATTACCCACACTATAAAGTCCATGAACACTATTTCCAGTTATTACATTGAAATTGATATCGGCGGAGGAGGATGTGGTTTTAATTCCGTT
>JALHJZ010000022.1 GCA_022838705.1 Candidatus Bipolaricaulota bacterium
TGCACCGTGGCAGCGGCGATCTGGTTCCCTGTGGTCCTGATGCCGTGGCCCGAGGGCTCGACTCTTCGTGAAACGCGCGACGGACGCCCGGGTTACGGTCTGCCCGAAACTCGCAGGGAGGCACCACGGGCCTACGGAGTGATATCCCGGCATCGCCGGCCCCTTGGCGCCTGACGGACGTGTAAGGTTTTGGGGGGTTAGAGACTCCGAATAGATGGAGACCTCATTCGTATCACCTAGCCAGTGAACGAAGGAGGTCTCCATGAACGAGAGTACCCTGTCTGTGGCCCTGTATGCATCCGAGCTCGATGACTTCGAGGTCTTCGAGAGCGCGGTGTTCGATCGCATCTGTGCGATCGGGCGCGCCGAGGCGTCCCGCATGCTCCGCGAGCTCGACGATGAGCTCGCAAGAAGCGCCTCGTCAGGGCTGCGTGTCAAGGACCGTCGCGTGAAGCGGGTGCTCACACGCTTCGGCGAGGTGGAGGTTCTGCGTCGTCGCTACGTGGACCCGTCAGGGGCCCACCGCTATCTGCTCGACGAGCGTCTGCGTCTGGAGCCACGAAGGCGCGTGAGCGCCTCACTCGAGCGCTCCCTCGTGCGCTTGTCGACGGCAGTGTCGTTCCGTGAGGCGGCAGACATCGTCTCCTGCCTCACCGCCGCCCATGTGAGCCACGCGACCGCCCACGATGCGATCGGTCGCGCGGGGACACGTCTTGCCGGACAGGCCGAGACCGCTGCCGCATCGCTCCACGATCTCGGGGTCACGCCTGACGGCACGCGGGAGGCGGACCCGATCTGCTGCGAGGCCGACGGCACGGTGATCGCGCTCCAGCACGCCAAGACGCGCCGAGCTGAGGTCAAGCTCGCCGTCTTCTACGACCAGAAGGCAGATGGCGCACAGGCCGTCCACGCCGCCTTCTGCCCCTCGAAGCGCTTCTGGCGGGAGGCCTCTGCGGTGGCAGGCGGCGTCTACGACCTCACGTCACCACGCACCACCATCGTCTCAGGCGACGGCGCCCGGTGGGTGAGAGGCGGTCTGGACGTGTTGCCGCACGCGCGGTTCATCTTGGACCCGTTCCACGTCGGCCGTGCGCTCGTGGCCGCCACCGGCTCGCCCCAGACCTCCCGGCGCGTCTTCTCCGAGCTCTACGCGCACGGCCTGCCTCAAGCCCTCGTCTCGCTCGGGCGTATGGCAGAGGACCATCCCGAGCGCGCAGAGGCCCTCGAGCGCGCGTCGCGCTACCTGCGCGCCAACGCAGACGGGCTGTGGCGCGCGGATCCCGGCCTGGGCGCCATCGAGGGTCACATCGACAAGGTGCTCGCCGCCCGCTTCAAGAAGAAGGGGCAGCGCTGGTCGCCGCGGGGCGCCGACGCGATGGCCCGTGTGCTCGCCGCTTCCCGCATGGCGCGCCCTCTGCCGCTCGGGGCGTGGGAGCCTCCTGCCAGGCCGGACGTGCCGCGCCCGCTCACCCCGAAAGAGGCCGCTCGCACCCAGAAGGGAGCGCACCCCGCCCGCACCGCACGGATCGTCTCCCACAACACCGGGGTGGGCTTCACGAGAGTGCTGCGTGACATCTCGGGTGCCCGCAAGGCAGACTACTGATGTCGGCGCTGGGTGGTGCTGCCCCCATTTGCCTTACACGAACGAAGGGGGCCGCGGCCCTACTCCCATTCCTCGTGATGCGGTACAACAAGACATGGAAGAGTCACTGGGACGTGAGAGCCCGCTCCTTGCCTGATGCGGCCTAGTCCCCAGATCGTGGGATGCTTCCTGCACCAGCGTTCGTGTAAGGCAAATGGGGGCAGCACCACCCAGCGCCGACATCAGTAGTCTGCCTTGCGGGCACCCGAGA
>JALHJZ010000023.1 GCA_022838705.1 Candidatus Bipolaricaulota bacterium
CAACGTTCCGCTTAATTACTTGATTTTCTATTTTTCAAAATTCGGTGTTCTAGTTCTCTGAGTAAGAGGCGTCGTTTTTTTTCGAGCGACTCTGCCGCATGATGACGTGTCGGTGTTGTGCGGCGACTTGACTTGGTGGAGGGGAAGCGAACCGGAACGGAAAGAGATCCTCACGGCTGAAAACTTGGGGATGGCTCGCGTGGGCATCGAGAGTCGGTATTAGCGTTGGGCCATCCCGCACGATACGAACCCCTGCATGGCGATGACCGTGAATTCGACGTTCATGCGACTTCGGACAACGAAACCATCGCTCCAGGTCCAGGTTGTCGCGAGGATACGCGGCCTTGCCACGTACGAACAGGCCGGGGCGAAACGATGCCAGCACTTTCGCGAAATGCTGATAGACCCCATCATCCTCACGCCGTTGAAATTCGTCGAGCTTGGCGGCAAATCGCGACTTGCGTTTCGCCAGCGGCAAGCCGTCTTCCCCGGTCAGCAACTTCATGACCTGACGCACCTGTCGCGTGTATTGCCGCACGCGTGTGAAGGGCTCCCGCTGATCCGCCACGCCACGATCAATGAATCCGTTCAAGCGGGCCAGCAGATCGATCGCTGGGCCGACTTTCCTGGACGATGCGACGCGTCTGAGCGACTTCTGCACGTCGCCAAGCGCTTCGAGCATTCGCAATCCGGCCGGATGAGCCGGACCACCGTGATTGTCGTTCAGGATGCCACGCACCGCACTGCAATAGTCGAGCACCACGTCGCCGCTCGCCCCAGCCAGCGACAACGTCCGCTTCCGACTTGCCGACGACGGTCGCGCGGCCGGTTGCCTCGCGTCGAGGATTTCACGCTCCAGGGCCCTCAAACCGCGGATTTTCGCACGCATTTTCGTCTTCGCCGTGCTGTCCAGGTCGAGAACCGGTTTGGCCAAGTCACGGAAGAAGTGGTTCTCGCAATAACGGTGCGGTACCCCGGGGAATTCCGTGGCAACGCACTTGAGGAAGGCATCCTGCTTGTCCGAAATCCAAAGCACGACGTTCAGACGCAGCGTTCGGGCCAAGTGTTTGGCGCGGATAAACAGTTTCCTGATCTCGGCTGTCGTGCCCGACAGCAGGGGTTCGGCAAACCAGACGCGGTTGCGGGTCACCTCGCGGACGACGTAGAGCGTCTCATGCCCCTTCTCCGGCTGCAAGCCGTCAATCGTGAGAACAACCTGGCTCCTGGCACGATAGGCCCGTTTCATTTCCTCCAAGTCCTGATGCCGGGCGGCAACCATGTTCTGGTACGAAGCGAGATGGTCCTCGATCGCGTCGTCCGACAACGGAATGTCGTAACTGTCGGCCAGTTCGTGCCGAATTTGGCACTCGGACCAATGTCGTGCGAACCGCCGCTGGCCCATCCAACAGAAAACGTCCCAGCCAATCCCCCAACGCGGCATAGCATACTCGGCTTCCTGCTCCGCACCGAGGGTTCTTGTAGAATCGCATTCATCGTTGCCGCATTGAAGCAGCTTGACGATCAAGCGTACCGGACCTTGAAGCGTATGGATGATGCGCGTACGCCCGCACTGTACACGCATCTTTGCGCCGCACGCCGGGCAACTTCGATCTTGACGAACCAAAACCACTTCTCGCACCCTCGATCGATCCGTGGGCAACCGCGACATACCGGCCTCCTTTCCGACTTGCGGGAAAGGATTGTCGGTACAATCCTGGATCGACGCCAGAGCAGAATCAAGCAATTAAGCGGAACGTTG
>JALHJZ010000003.1 GCA_022838705.1 Candidatus Bipolaricaulota bacterium
CCGGGGACCTGGTCGTTCACCGTCTCCAAGAGCGGCTACGTGACCAACAGCTGGGACCAGTCGATCACCGAGACTTGTACCAAGCACGCTTACCTGCAACGAAGGTAAGACAGAAACCGGAGATTGCCCGCGAATCAAGGGCAGGAGGTGAGGAATGGCCAAGAAGACATGCCCGACGTGTCAGTCGTGGTCCGCTGCAAGTACTGTAACGGCACCGGAAAGGTCGGGAACCTCTCCGACTGATCCTCAACTCACGACCAAGGAGGGGGCAAGATGAACCGGAGAGATGTGATGATGCGAACCGCGAGGGTGGTGGCGCTGCCAGTTTTGGCGCTGGGGCTGATCAGCGCAATCTCAGGCTGCACCAGCACAACTGCAGTGACTGCAACCAGCTCCCCAACGTCGAGCGATCTTTGTCAGGTGGTCAAGGTTGGTAACAGAGAGCTGACCTTTAGCCCACCTGCCTTCTCGTCGGGCGATCGCTACATAACCTCCATCACGATCACGGTCAGAAACAGCGGCCAGGAGAAAATTAACCGGGCCGAGTTCGACGTTGTTCTCCGCGTTTGGGAATGGGAAGTGACGTATGGAGAGAACCTTGCCCGCATGGGCGAAACTGAGGGTGGCCGTTTCCATGTCGCTCTCGAGGGACTTGCTCCCGGTCAAGTTCGATCGCTCCTCTTGTTCAGTGATATAGCTGATGTCCATGCAGGAGCATGGATATGGGTAGAAGACGTGAGCATCAAGTAGGGGGCAGAGGAAGGGACTGATTCTCAACCAAGCTCGAAAGCACAGCCGGCCTGAACCGCCCCGGGTCCTCCAGGGGGGGCCTGCATCTGGCCCGACTCTGGAAACCCGGTTCGGGAAGAACATGGGGAAAAAGGGAGTAACCACCTTGTTGCCCGCTACAGGGCGGGAGATGGCTCAGCCCCACTCGCCTCGGTGAACGGCACCGCCACGGGATCCCGTCCACGGCCTCGCTAGGGTGAAGTCATGACGGGGGCCCGTCAGCAGGGCTCATGAGAAGAGGATCTCGCCAGCGCGGAGCGTGGCCCCGACGGTGAGGTCCGGGTCCAGGAGGACGAGGTCGGCCATCGCCCCCACGGCAAGGGTCCCTCGCTCGCCACCGATCCCGAGGACATGCGCTGGGTTCGCGGTGACGAGGGGGAGGGCGTCCTCAAGGGGGAGGTTCGCGAACCGGATCGCGTTCCGCACGGCCCGGTCGAGCGTGAGGGCCGAGCCGGCAAGGGTCCCATCGGCGAGCCGGACCTCCCCGTGGTGCAGCTGGACTTTCCGGTTCGCGAAGCGCCAGCCCCCATCCGGCATCCCCGCGGCGGATGTGGCGTCGGTCACCAGACACAGTCGGTGGAGGTCCCCCCGTCCGCGGAGGAACTCGACCACGAGGTGGACGAACGCCGGATGGACGTGGACCCCGTCGCAGATGAGCTCAAGCGAGGCCGAGGAGAGGAGCGCTGCCCCCACGCACCCCGGACCCCGGTGATGAAGCCCGCCCATCGCGTTCCCGAGGTGGGTGACGTGATGTGCCCCATGCCGGAGAGCGGTGGACGCCTGTTCGTACGTGGCGGCGGTGTGGCCGATCGCAGGGACGGCCCCGATCCCTTGGATCTCTGCGATGAGGTCGAGCGCCCCGGGGAGCTCGGGGGCGAACGTGACGACCTTGATCTCGCTCTCGAACCCAGCCACAAGCTCACGGAACGCCTCCCGGCTCGGCGGGAGGAACCCCTGCGGATCGAGGGCGCCCGCTTTCTCTGGGTTGAGGAACGGCCCCTCGAGATGGACCCCCAGGATCCCCGGCACGCCGGCGAGGGCCGCGATCGCCGTCCGCATCCGCTCCACGGGGCCCGACGCGATTGTGGCGAGGAGCCCCGTCGTCCCGTGTTCAGCGTGGAACCGCACGATCGCCTGCGCAGCCTCCGGGTCCCCATCCGCGAAATCGGCTCCCGCCCCACCGTGGACGTGGAGATCGAGGAACCCCGGGGCGAGGTACCGGCCGGCGGCGTCGAGCACGCGGGTCTCCGGTGCCCTCACCTCGCCCAGGGCGGCGATCCTCCCCTCGCGGACGAGGCAGTCCCCGTCACGGACTCCGGACGGGAAAACGAGCCGCGCCCCCCGGATGAGGAGGCCCGCCCTCGCCATGTCGGCCCCGCCTCAGCCGAAGCGGCGGACGGCGAGCCGGGTGTAATCGCGGACGGAGGCGAACTCCTCCACAGCGAGGGTCGCCGCGATCAGCTCCTCGCGCTCTCGCTCGGGGAGCGCGTCCCCCACGTTGGCCCGGAACTTGGCGAGGAGTTCGGCGTCGGAGAGGGGTCGCTCCGGCTCCCCCTTGGCGAAATCCTCCACCCGGCGGAAACTCCGCCCGTCGGCGAGGGTGATCGTCACGATCGCCCGCTTCACCTTCGGGAACAGGGCGTCGATCTCGGGGTTCTTCACGACCTTGATCTTTGGGAGGAGCTCCCCCACGAGGGGGTCGCGCAGCGCCTCGTCCGTGAAGTCACTGGGGAGGACGTTCCCCGTGGCCAGGGCGACGGCGATGCAGTAGGGGAGAGAATGATCCGCCGTCTCCTTCGTCGTGGGATGGTACTTCTCCGGGTCGGAGAGGATGTCCGCCCCGCGGGTTGTTGTCTCCACGAGCACGGAGGCCACCGCGCGTGGTTCGATGGCGTGTTCGGCGCGCAGGGCTAACACGGCGGTGATCGGCTGGTGGGTCAGGGCCTCGGTGGGGAACGCCTTGTAGGCGCACTCGGTGATGAGGAACTTCTGCCCGAGGCCGGAAACGAGCGCCTCCGGGTCCCAGTTGACATTGTGAAGGACCTGGAACAGACCCTCCTTCCCCTCGAACACCTCCCCGGGACCGGTGTACCCCTCCGCGGCCAACAGAGCTGCCCGCACCCCAGCCTCCACGGCCAGCGGGTCCGCCGCGTTCTTCATGTTCGTGAGCTTGCCCGCCACGACCCCCCCGAGGGTGAAGTGGCTCGACCCGGAGATCCCCACCGCGGCCACGAGCTCGTCCCGGGAGAGCCCGAGCATCCTCCCCGCAACAAGCGGGCTGGCGAACTGGGTCAGGCTGGCGTGGTGCCACCCCACCTCGCGGATCCCGGGGTGGGCAGCGAGGCAGAGCCGCATCTCGAGCTCGTAGGCGAGGACGATCCCCACGAGGAGGTCCTCCCCGGTGAGGCCGCGCGCCTCAGCCGGGGCCAGCGCAGCGGGGATGAGGTCAGAGGGGTGGGACGGGTCCTGCTTCCAGTAGATGTCGTTGTAATCGAGGGCCCGGATGAGGAGGGAGTTCATGAGCGCCGCGAGGGGGAGGTTGGTCCGGGTCCCGTAGCCAAGCACGGTCGCCTGGTCCGCCCCCCCGAGCTTTCGCACGTAGCGATGGGCGGCCTCCGTGTCCGGGAGGCCGTGGGCGGCGAGCGCGCACCCGATCGAATCGAGGAGGAACCGCTTTGCCTCCGTGCGCGCCGCGGCGGGGATGTCCCCGTAGCGGAGCTCGCGCGCGAACTGGGCTAGCTGGCGGCTGATCGTTTCCATGATCCCTCCTACTCAGCCGCGCGGGCGATCGCCTCGGCCATCTCATCGGTAGAGGACGTCCCGCCCATGTCGTAGGTGCGCACCTTCCCCTCGGCGATGACCCGCGCCACGGCCCGCTCGATCCTCGCCGCCCGCTCCCCCTCTCCCAGCCAGTCCAGCATCATCTTCCCGGCGAGGATGGAGGCGATCGGGTTCACCTTGTGCTGCCCCGTGTACTTGGGGGCCGAACCGTGGGTCGGCTCGAACACGCCGAGCTCGTCCCCGATGTTCCCCGAACAGCCGAACCCGAGCCCGCCTACCATCTGGGCGCACAGGTCGGAGATGATGTCCCCGTACAGGTTTGGAGCGACGAGGACGTCGTAGTTGAACGGGTTCTTGAGAAGCCACATGCACAGGGCATCGATGTTGGCGTGATCGAACGCGATCGTGGGGTAGTCGGCCGCTACCGCCCGCGTCACCTCGAGGAACAGGCCATCCGTGGCCCGCACCACGTTCGCCTTGTGAACCGCGGTGACCTTCTTCCGCCCGTGCGCCCGGGCGAACTCGAACGCGGCACGAGCAATCCTCTCCGATCCGCGACGGGTGTTGATCTTGCAGGAGATCGCGTACGCGTCGGGCGGGAGGTCCCGGAACGGGGCGAACGGCTTCGCCAGCCTGTTGAGGGTCTGGGCGAGCTCAGTCGGAACGGGGCGGAACTCGACCCCCGCGTAGAGGTCCTCCGTGTTCTCCCGGAACACGACGAGGTCGATCCCCTCCCGGTAGTTGAGGGGGCTTCCGGGGTACGCCTTGCACGGCCTCAGGCACACGTAGAGGTCAAACAGTTGGCGCATGCGCACGATAGGCGATCGGTAGGTGAGGCCCTTGCCGCGCAGGGCTGGGGAGAGCTCCGCCTCCGCCTCCGCGGCGGGCTTGGACGTGATCGCCCCGAACAGGGCGGCGTCCACCGTGTGGAGGAGGTCGATCGTTCGCTGCGGGAAAGGATCCCCTTCCTCGCACCAGAACCGCCACCCCACGTCGCCGGGGATGTACTCAGCATCGAACCCCACCGCATCGAGGACGAGGCGGGCCGCCCCGAGCACTTCGGGCCCAATGCCGTCCCCAGGAAGGTACGCGATTCGGAACTTGGCCATTCATGCCTCCTTGGCGAGTTGGCCCCTCAGGTAGGGGATGAGTCCGCCGGCGGCGAGGATCTCCTGCACCACACCGGGGAGGGGCGGGAACGGGTACTTCTTCCCGTGGTGGATGAGCACCCCCCGCTCGGTGTCGATCTCCACCCTGTCTCCAGACTGGATCGCATCCACCGCGTCCGGGATCTCTAGAACGAGGAGGCCGGAGTTGATCGCGTTGCGGAAGAAGATCCGCGCGAACCCCTTCGCCACCACGGCTCCCACCCCAGCCGCGACGAGGCACGTCGCCGCCTGCTCCCGGGACGAGCCGCACCCGAAGTTGCGGCCGCCCACGATCACGTCCCCCGGCTTCACCTCCCGCGCAAACGAGGGGTCAAGGTCCTCCAGGGCGTGCTTCGCCATCTCCGCGGGCTCCATCCGCGCGTAGGTGTACCGCCCGGGGAAGATGACGTCCGTATTCACGTTGTCCCCGTACTTCCAGGCGCGTCCAGCGATCATCGCTCCTCCTCCAGAAGCCGCCGGGGGTCGGTGATCCTCCCGGTCACGGCCGCCGCCGCGGCCACCGCCGGGGAGCCGAGGTACAGCTCAGCGTCCGGTGACCCCATCCGTCCCTTGAAGTTCCGATTCGAGGTGGCCAGGCCGACCTCTCCGGGGGCGAGGACGCCCTCGTGGGCCCCGAGGCACGGTCCACAGCCGGGGTTGAGGACGAGGGCCCCTGCCTCGGCGAACAGGGAGAGCAAGCCCTCCTCGGCGGCCTGGATCCACACCTCGCGGGACGCGGGCACAATGAGCATCCGCACCCCCTCCGCCACCGGCTGGTCGGCCATCACCTCCGCCGCCAGGCGCAGGTCCTCAATCCGACCGTTCGTGCACGTGCCGACCACCACCTGGTCCACCCTCTTCCCCGCAACCTGCGAGATCGGTACCACATGATCCACGTCCGGCGGGCACGCCACCTGGGGCTCAAGCCGGCTCACGTCGAACCGGATCGTGTCCTGGTAACGGGCGTCGGGATCGGGGTAGACAGGGGTGAAGGTACGGTCGGTGCGCGCCGCAAGGTAGCCAAACGTGATCTCGTCCGGGGCGAAGAACGCGTTCTTAGCCCCCATCTCCGCGGCCATGTTTGTGATCACCATCCGGTCGGGGACCGCCATCCGCGCGACGAGTGAGCCCGTGAACTCTACGGATTGGTAGAGGGCTCCGTCGGCGCCGAGCTTTCCGATCACATGGAGGATCACGTCCTTGGCGGTCACGAGCTCGGGAAGGGCTCCCGCGAGCTCGATGCAGAGGCTCGTCGGGACCCTGAGCCACAGCTCTCCGGTTGCCCAGAGGGCGGCCATCTCCGAGCGGCCGATCCCGGCGGAGAACGCCCCCACTGCGCCGTAGGTCGGGGTATGGGAGTCTGCGCCCAGCACGAGGTCCCCCGGCCCGGCCAACCCCTCCTCCACCACCACCTGGTGGCACACCCCGCGCCCAACGTCGTAGAACCGGATCCCCTGCTCACGCACGAACTCGCGGATCTCCTTGTGGTTCTCGGCGTACTCCACGCTCGCGGCGGGCACGACGTGATCGAGGATGACCACGAACTTCTCCGGCTCCTTGACCCGCTTCCGGCCGATCTTCCCGAACAGCTTGGCGATCGCGGCCGTGTTGTCGTGGGACATCCCTAGGTCCGGCCGCACGGTCACGATCTGCCCCGGCTCCACCGCAGCGAGGCCCGCCTTCTGGGCGAGGATCTTCTCGGCGAACGTCTTTCCCACCGTGCCTCCTTTACGGAATCGCGTCGAACGTGATGAAATCCGCGTGATGGACCACCGCCCCCTCGGGGGAACGGGGGTAGGGGTCCCCTTCCTTGGAGTGGACCGCGATGATGTGCACCACCTCCGGGGGGAGCCCCGCCGCGTAGGCGAGGGCTGCGCCGGAGAACGGATGGCGGAGGGCCTTCCCCGACCGGGACTTCCGGAACACTCCCCCCACCTCCTCCACCTCGACGAGCTTCCCCACGTCGTGGAGGAGGGCCCCCGCGAGGAGGACATCCCGGTTCAGGGGCACGCGGCCCCCAAACACATCCTGGAACGTGTCGCAAGCGGCGCGGGCGATCCGCGTCACGGCGCGCACGTGCTCAACGTAGCTCACCCCCGACGCCTTGAGGAGGGTGAACGGGATCCGCGCCATGTCTTCCGGCTCCCAGCCCCCCTCGGCGAGGGCACGGGTGTAGGTGGCGAGCACCCCCTCCCGCAGGGCTCGATCCTCGATCCACTCCACCTCCGGCAGGAGCCTCTTCAGTTCATCGGTCATTGCCATCCCTCCACCTTTCGCACGACGTCGATCACCGTTCCATCCCGCCACTGGATCACGCCCACGATCTCGTCCCCGAACAGGGGCTTCTTCCCCGCCCCTACGAGCCGCTCCGCTTCCTCCTTCATCTCGGCGAGGGTCCGCACGGGGAGCCCTGCCCGGCGAAGGTCGGCAGCGAGGTCGGCCCGACGGGGGTTCACGGCGATCCCGCGCTCCGTGACCACGAGGTCGATCACCTCCCCTGGGGTGGTGACGGTGGTCACCTGGTCCCGGATCATCGGCACCCGGCCCCGCAGGGTGGGGAGGGTGATCACCGTCACCCCGGCCCCGCTCGCCACGTCCTGGTGCCCCCCGATCCCGTGGAGGAGCTGCCCATCGGAATGGGTGTTCACGTTCACGTTGAACTCGAGGTCCACCTCGGTCCCCCCCAGGAACGCGAAGTCGAGCAGGTAGGTGGCACACCCGAGCGAGTTGTAGTCCGCGTAGAACCCAGGGGTCATCGGCTGATGGCGGGGGTTCGTGCGGTGGGAAACGATCGCCTCCTCGTCGAACGCTTGCCCATCGAGGATCGTCCCCACAAGGCCCTCGTTGAGCATCGCCACGAGGTAACGCGTCGTCCCGCCGATCGCGAACGCGGCCCGGACTCCGGTCGCCTTCATCCGGCGGGCGAGGATCTCCTGGGCAGCAAGCGAGATCCCCCCCGCGCCGGCCTGGAACCCCATCCCGTTCCGCACCAGTCCTGCCGCTTCCACCGCCCGCACCGCGAGGTCAGCGATCTTGAGCTGGGTGGGGGAGCGGGTGACGCGGAGGGTGCCGGTGACGATCCCCGCCGGGTCGCCCACCTGATCCACCACCACCACCTGATCCACGTACCCCTGTTCGATCGTGGGGGGCACTGCCGGGTACGGTACGAGGTTATCGGTGACGACCACCACGTGATCGGCGCACCAGGAATCGATGACCGAGAACGAGATCGGGCCGCAGGCGTGGGGACCGTTGATCCCATTTGCATTTCCGTAGGGGTCGGCCTCGGAGGCGGCGATGAACGCGACGTCGATCCCCACCTCTCCGCACGCTACCGCCCGCCAGCGGCCACCGTGGGAACGGAGGATCGGGGGCTCCTTGAGCTTCCCTCCCTGCGAGACGAACGCTCCGATCGGGCCGTTCAGTGAGCCCTCGATCCGGGTGAGGACCCCCTCCTGGATGTAGCGGACGAGGGGCTCGTGGCAGGGGAAGAGGGCGGTGGCGAACAACCTCAGGTCCCCGATCCCCAGCCGAGCGCAGGCATCGACGACCGGGAGGACGAGCCGGTCCCCATCGCGGAACGAATGATGGAAGGAGATCGTCATCCCATCGCGGAGGCCGGAGCGGCGGATGGCCTCCTCGAGGGACGAGGCGACCTTGTCCGCCCCGGGGCGGATCGTCTTCAGCGGTCCCCCGGCCCGCCGGCCCGCGGGGATGGTGACGAATGCCCCTTGATACGGCCGGAGCGTCCGCCCGGCCACCTCCTCCGGGATCTCCCGTCCGAGCGCGTTAGTCGGCATCGCTCCCCTCCCCAACCTGGGCGAGGATCCTCTTCGCCCGTTCGAGCACCGGGCGATCGATCATCCGCCCCTGGTAGGCGATCACCCCGCGCCCCTCCTTCGCGGCAGCCACCGCTGCTTCCACCGCCCCGCGTGCCCACGCCACCTCCTCGGCGCTGGGGGCGAATGCCCCGTGGACGATCCCGATCTGGAGGGGATGGATGACCCCCTTCCCGTCGAACCCAAGGTCCCGCGCCCGTTGCGCCTCGTCGCGGAGCCCCTCCTCGTCCTCCACGTTCGGATACACGGTGTCCGATGCCTGGACCCCGGATGCCTTGGCGGAAGCGACGAGCTGGGATCGCGCCCAGAGGAGGGTTTCCCACGACCGCCGCGCCCCCACCTCGCGCGTGTAGTCCTCGGCGCCGAACGCGAGGCAGGCCACCCGCTCCGCAGCCCGGGCGATGTCCGCGGCGGCGAGCACCCCCCGCGGCGACTCGATGATGGGCATGATCCACAACGGCCAGGGGACGGAGTACGCCTCCTCGAGCGAGGCGAGGAGGTCGGCGAGCGCGAGCACCTGGGCTGGGTCCTCGGCCTTGGGGAGGCAGATCCCGTGAGGGCGACTCCCCACGACGAGGGCGAGGTCATCCGCTCCTCCCGCGTCGAGGGGGTTGATGCGGACCCACAGCTCCGTTCGCCCGAAGTCCATCGTGGCGAGGACCCGCCGCACGAGGAACCGGGCGCTGTCCTTCTCAGGGAGGGCCACCGCGTCCTCCAGGTCGAGGAGGAGGCAATCCGGCCCGAATGAGTCCGCAAACGCGAGCAGCCGCGCTCCCCCGCCGGGCACGTAGAGGCGGCTCCGCCGGAGCCGGGAGCGGGATGTGGGCGTGCGGTCCACGACCGGGAGGGCAGACCGGAACAGTTCCTCGCTCCCCAGCGACCGGGCGAGCGCTGCCTCCAGCCGGGCGAGGATGACGTGGTCGTACGCCCCCTCCTCCCCGACCTCCACGTGGGCTCCATCTACCCCGTACCCGCGGAGGGCCTGGCGGACCAACGATGCAATGTGTTCCTCGTACATGGGGCCGGTCCTCGTCCGCACGGAGACCGTGAGGCGACCCGCGGGCCGCACCCGAACGAGGGCATCGGACCGATCCTCCGTTCCCGCGCTCGCTTCTTGAGTGGGACGCATCTCACCTACCTCCCGCTTCCACGCCCGGCCCGGAGGGCCTCCCCAGGGCCGCACCAGGGGAAATGGCACCGCCCCGCGTCCTTCCCCAACCTCAATCGCCGCGGGATTGTACGCCCTCCGGGAACGAGGGGCACGGTGGAGGTGGGGGACACGGGCCACCCGCGCTGGCAGGTACGGGCCGCTATAATGGCCCAACTCGACGAGGAGGTGCACGATGGAGAAGTGGGAATGCACCGTATGTGGGTGGATCTACGACCCAGCCAAGGGCGATCCGAGCCAGGGCATTTCGGCCGGGACGGCGTTTGAGGATCTCCCCGAGGACTGGCTGTGCCCGGAGTGTGGTGCCCCGAAGGACATGTTCGAGCTCGTGGGCTAATGGCGTTCGTCGTAGTGGGCGGGGGGCTGGCCGGGTTCACCGCGGCCCGGACGGTGCGGTCGCTTGAGCCGGGGGCGGAGATCGCGGTCGTCGAGGCCGAACCGGCCCCGTACTACCTGCGCCCTGGGTTGATCGAGGTCCTCGCGGGGCGGAAGACCCTTGCGGAGATCACCCCGTTTCCGCGGGCGTGGTTTGAGCACCGGCGGATCGCCTTCCGGTCGGGGGTGGCCGCGGTTCGCCTCGACCCGCGGGCGCACCGGCTGTGCCTCTCCTCGGGCGAAAAGCTCGCCTACGATCGGCTCCTCCTCGCCTGTGGGGCGGAGGCGGTTCAGCCGGAGGTGCCGGGCGTGCACCTCGAGGGCGTGTTCACCCTCCGTTCGGCGGCGGACGCGGAGCGGATCCGGACGAGGGCCGAGGCGGTCGCGGCTGCAGCCGTCATCGGGGGCGGCTGGCTGGGGATCGAGGTCGCCCGTGCCCTGCACGACCTCGGCCTCGCGGTGACGCTCCTTGAGCGAGGGCCGTGGCTCCTCAACCGGCAGCTCGACGAGGGTGCGGCCTTGATCCTGACGGGAATCCTCGCCGACCTGGGGATCGAGGTCCGCGTGCGGGCGATGTGCGCGGCAGTGCTGGGGACGACGGAGGTGACCGGGATCCTCCTCGCGGACGGGGAGGAGGTTCGGGCCGGGCTTGTGGTCACCGCGGCCGGGGTTCGACCTCGGATCGCGCTCGCGGCGGAAGCAGGGCTAGCCACCGGCCGGGGGGTGATCGTGGACGATTACCTTGCCACATCCGACCCCGACGTCTTCGCGGCGGGCGATGTCGCGGAATGGCGAGGCCACGTATACGGGATCGTCCCTGCCGCGCGGGACCAAGGCGAGGTGGCGGCGCGGAACATGGTCCAACCGCGCTCGGTTCAGTACCCGGGAACTCCCCCCGCGAACAAGCTTAAGGTGGCGGGGGTGGACCTCCTCTGTCTGGGCAACACCCAGCCCCAGGGCGGGCCGCTCCGCGAGATGCGTCATGCCGATCCGGCGGCGGGTCGGTACGTGAAGTTCGTCCTCGGTGAGGATGGGGAGATCGCCGGCGCGATCCTCCTCGGTGCGGCCGACCTCGCCGGGCCGGTGGAGGAGCTCGCCCAGGCCGGGGTCCCCGCCGAGGACGACCTGAAGCTCCTCCTCGGGTTCTGAAGTAACCCACGGCCCGAACTCATCCACGGGACGCCCCCCCGCGGCCTCCACGGATTTGCCACAATCGTGAACGCAGTGTTCCACGCGGGCCGGGCAAGCTCGTACCCTGACCAAGGAAGGAGGCACGATGAGGAACCAGACGAAGAGAGTAGCAGTGGGCGTGGTGACCCTGGTGGCGGTGGCGCTGGTGGCGTTTGCGGTCTTCGCCCAGACCGATTCCGGCGCAGCGGCCCCTGAGCCGAAGGGGCTCCTCGCAAAGGTGGCAGCGAACCTGGGGGTGAGCGTGGACGATCTCGTAGCGGCGTTCACGGCCGCCCGCCTGGAGATGATCGACGAGGCCGTGGCTGCCGGGGAGATCACCGCGGAGCAAGCCCAGGTGATGAAGGAGCGGATCGAAGCCCGTCAGGCGCTGCGCGTGGTGCTCACCGAGGCGATCGAGGACGGGAAGATCACCCGCGATCAGCTGGCCCTCCTCCGCGGGCAGCCGGACCGTGGGCCCTGGCGGATGAGGGACCGGCGGATGGATCGGGACTGCCGGTAGACGGAGGCGTCGATCAGCCCGGCTGGTTGAGCCCGAGCGCGGCGCGGTAGAGCTCGCAGTACTCCCCCACCATCCGCCGTGCAGAGAAGCGGGGGCCGACGGTCCTGATCGCCTCCTTCATCACCCGCACGAAACGATGGGGGATCTCGTCCGGGCCGCGGTCGTAGTAGAGCGGAACCACCTCCCGCTCCAGTAGCTGGTACAGGGCGTCGGCATCGGCGGGGGTGCGGTCGCCGGGGGTTTCGCCCCCCCCGAACGCCCACCCGTTCGCCCCGGTGTACCCCTCTGGCCACCACCCATCGAGGACGGACAGGACGGGGACTCCGTTCACGGACGACTTCATCCCGCTCGTCCCGCTCGCCTCGAGCGGGGGGAGGGGGGTGTTGAGCCACACGTCCACCCCCGCCACGAGATACTTGGCGAGGTGTTGGTCGTACTCCGCCACGAACGCGATCCGGCCGGCGAACTGGGGGTCGAGGGCCAGGCGGTACACCTGCTGAATGAGGCGCTTCCCATCGAGGTCAGCGGGGTGGGCCTTGCCGGAGAAAACGAGCTGCACGGGTCGGAGGGGATCGGCGAGGAGCCGCTGCAACCGGTCGAGGTCGTGGAGGATAAGGGTCGGCCGCTTGTACGCGGTGAACCGGCGGGCGAATCCGACGGTGAGGACGTGCGGATCGAGGAGGGTGCCGGCGGCGATGAGGCTTGCTGCGCTCGTCGTCCCACTCTGCCAGCGGCGCCGGGCCCGGGCGTCGATCTCCGCGATGAGCGCGTTCTTCCGCTCCTCGTGGACCCGCCACAGTTCCTCGTCCGGGATCCCCTCCACCCCCTCCCAGGCGGCGGGGTCGTCGGGCCGCTCCCGCCACGCCGGGCCGAGGTAACGATCGAACAGGGCTTGGACGCGCAGTGGCTCAATCCACGTCGCGAGGTGGACTCCGTTCGTGATGGCCTGGATCGGCACAGCCGTGTCGTCCCATCGCACGCCCGACCACATCCCACTCGCCACCGCAGCATGACGCCGGCTGACGGCATTCGTGGTACGGCTCAACCGCATCGCGAACGCGGTCATGTTGAACCCCGCTCCAGGATCCGCCGGGTCGAGCCCGAGGGCAAGGAAACCATCGCGGGGAATCCCGGACCGCTCGCAGTACGGCAGGAGGTACTTCTCGACCAGCGGGAACGGGAAGAGGTCGGTCCCCGCCCGGAGGGGAGTGTGGGTGGTGAACACCGTTGTCCCCCGCACCGTAGAGACGGCCTCCGCCCAGCTCATCCCTCCCGCGGTGTGGGCTGCCAACCGCTCCAGGGCGGCGAACGCGGGATGCCCCTCGTTCAGGTGCACGGCCGCCGGGGTCGCCCCCAACGCACGCAGGGCCTGCATCCCTCCGATTCCGAGCACGATCTCCTGGCGGAGCCGCTGCTCGATGTCGGCGGTGTACATGTCGTGGGAGATCGCCCGATCCCACGGCTGGTTCTGCTCAAGATCGGTGGTGAGGAGGTAGAGGGGGATCCGCCCGACCAGCGTCCGCCATACCCCAACGTAAATCGGAGGATCGAAGAGGGGGATGGGGACGAGGAGCACGTTCCCCTCCCGGTCGGTGGCACGACGGAGCGGGGAGACGGAGGTGTCGAGGGGCTCACGGATCTCCTCCTGCCACCCATCATCGCGGAGCCACTGGCGGACGTAGCCGTGGGAGTAGATGAGGCCCACCCCGACCAGCGGGAGCCCCAGATCGCTCGCCTCCTTGAGGGTGTCCCCGGCGAGGATCCCCAGCCCGCCTGCGTAGACGGGGAGGGAGACGTGGACCCCGAATTCCGCGGAGAAGTAGGCCACCGGCCCCGAGGATGCCTCGGGGTGGCCGGGGAACCCGCGTGGCGGGGCCTCGGTCTCGCGGCGGAACTGCTCCATCACCCGGTCGTAGAGGGAAAGGAACGCCGCATCGCCGGCGGCCCTCTCGATCGCCTCTCGGGAGATCATGTTCAGGATTCGCACGGGGTTGTGCCCGCTCTCGCGGTACGCCTGGAGGTCAAGGGCCCGCCAGAGCTCCCTCGCCTCGGGGTGCCAGCTCCACCACAGGTTGTAGGCGAGATCGGCCAGGCCGCCGATGCGTGTCGGCAAGTTTGGGATTAGGTCGTTCTTCATCGTGAGCTAGATTGTAGCCCCGCCCGTAGGGGATCCCCACACCGAGAGTTGTGTTCGTAGGAACTGCACCCTATCATGACGGACCGACGGGAGAACGGACGATGGGGGAGCGCGAGGTGCGCAGCGCGGACGGGGAGCCGACCTTGCTCACAGAGCAAGACCTGTGGCTGTTCGCCGAGGGGACCCACACCCGGCTGTACGAGGCCCTCGGCGCCCACCCGATCACCGTGGATGGGACGGCGGGGACCCTGTTCGCGGTGTGGGCCCCCGATGCGGAGGCAGTGTCCGTGGTCGGCGACTTCAACCGGTGGGACCCGGAGCGCCACCGGATGCGGCCCCATCGTCAGTCGGGGATCTGGGAGTGCTTCGTCCCCGGCGTCGGCCCGGGCGCCCTCTACAAGTACCACCTCACCTCGCGCCATGGCCCGCGCCTCCTCAAGGCCGATCCGTTCGCGTTCCATTCCGAGGTCCCCCCCCGGTCAGCGTCGGTGGTGTGGGACCTCGGTTACCGGTGGAGGGACTCCGCCTGGCTCCAGGAGCGTGGCGAGCGCAACGCCCTGGGCGCCCCGATCTCGATCTACGAGCTCCATCTCGGCTCGTGGCAGCGCACGGAGGATGGGCGCTACCTCACGTACCGCGAACTCGCGCCGCGGCTGGCGGACTACCTCGAGGAGCTCGGGTTCACCCACGTCGAGTTCCTCCCGGTGATGGAGCACCCGTTTTATGGGTCATGGGGGTACCAGATCACGGGCTACTTCGCCCCCACCTCGCGCTACGGGACGCCCCAGGACTTCATGTACCTCGTTGATTACCTTCACCAGAAGGGGATCGGGGTGATCCTCGACTGGGTCCCGTCCCACTTCGCCACGGATGGCCATGGGCTCGGGCAGTTCGATGGGTCGCACCTCTACGAGCACGCCGACCCTCGCCGCGGGATCCATCCCGACTGGGGAAGCTTCACCTTCAATTACAACCGTCACGAGGTGCGGAGCTTCCTCCTCTCCAGCGCCCTGTTTTGGCTCGAACGGTACCACGCGGATGGGCTACGGCTGGATGCGGTTGCCTCGATGCTCTACCTCGACTACTCCCGCGCGACGGGGGAGTGGATCCCCAACGAACAGGGGGGGCGGGAAGACCTCGCCGCAATCGCGTTCCTGCGCAAACTGAACGAGGAGGTGTACCGCCAGTTCCCTGACGTGCAGACGATCGCCGAGGAATCCACCGCCTGGCCGATGGTGTCCCGTCCCACCTCGCTCGGGGGGCTCGGGTTCGGGCTGAAGTGGGACATGGGGTGGATGCACGACACGCTCCACTACATGGCCAAGGACCCCATCCACCGCAAGCACCACCACGACAAGCTCACGTTCCGCATGCTCTACGCCGCCCATGAGAACTTCGTCCTCCCCCTCTCCCACGACGAGGTGGTCCACGGAAAGGGATCGCTCCTCGGGAAGATGCCGGGGGACGAGTGGCAGAAGTTCGCGAACCTCCGGCTCCTGTTGGGCTACATGTACGCCAGCGCGGGGAAAAAACTCCTCTTCATGGGGGGGGAGATCGGATCGTGGCGGGAGTGGGATCATGAACGGGCGGTCGAGTGGGCCCTCCTCGACCACGCCCCCCACCGCGGCGTCCAGCGCTGGGTGGCGGACCTGAACCGTCTCTACCGGACGGAGCCCGCGTTGCACACCAGGGATTGCGGGGACCTTGGGTTCCAGTGGGTGGAGGCGAACGACGCTTCCGCGAGCGTGGTCGCGTTCCTGCGGTGGGGACGCGAGGACCGCGACGTGGTCCTCGTGGTGGGGAACTTCACGCCGGTGGTGCGCTCCGGCTACCGCGTTGGGGTCCCGTACCCAGGCCGGTGGGTGGAGCTCCTCAACGGGGACGCGACGATCTACGGCGGAAGCGGGCAGGGAAACTTGGGTGGACTGGACGCGGAGCCGATCCCCAGCCACGGGTTCCCGCACTCGCTCCCGTTGACGCTCCCTCCGCTGGCGACGCTGTTTCTGAAACCGGCTCCCGCACGATCCCCCTAGGGATGCCGGGGCACGTCACGCCCCCGCCTCCTCGCTCTCCGGGATGAGCCCGATCCGGCGCACTGCCCCGCGCAGGTTCTTGGCCAGCCGCTTGTACTGCTCCTCCAGGTCCGGGGTCACCGAGCGCGGCGTCTTCGCGAGCGCCTGCTCGAAGTGGAGCATCGTGACCTCGCGCGCGGTGAGGGCCTCGCGGAGGGCGATCCGACCCGCCTTGCGGCACACCTCGGCGATGTCGGCCCCCGTGTAGCCGGCGGTGGCCGCGGCAAGCTTCTCCAGGTCAACGTCGGGGCCGAGCGGCATCGTCCGCGTGTGGATGCGAAAGATCGCGAGCCGCGCTTCCTGATCGGGGACAGGGACGTAGATGAGCTCGTCGAACCTCCCTGGACGGAGCAGGGCGGGGTCCACGAGGTCGGGCCGGTTCGTGGCCCCGATCACCACCACCCCCCGCAGCTCCTCCAGCCCGTCCATCTCAGCGAGCATCTGGTTCACGATCCGCTCCGTGGCGTGGGGCTCGCCGAGGACGGACCCCCGGCGGGGGACGAGGGCATCCAGTTCGTCGAGGAACACCACCGCTGGCGCGACCTGCCGGGCGCGGCGGAACACCTCGGCGATCCTCTGCTCGCTCTCCCCATACCACTTGGAGAGGAGCTCGGAACCCTTGGCGGTGATGAAGTTGGCCTGGGACTCGCTGGCCACCGCCTTGGCGAGGATTGTCTTCCCCGTCCCCGGCGGACCGTAGAGGAGGATCCCTTTCGGCGGCGTGATCCCCAGCCGCCGGAACGCCTCGGGGGTGGTGAGGGGGAGCTCCACCGCCTCCCGCAGGAGCTGCTGGACCTCCTCCAGCCCCCCGATGTCAGCCCACGTCACGGTCGGCACCTCCACCATCACCTCCCGCATCGCCGAGGGGCGGACCTCCTTCAGGGCGCGATCGAAGTCCTCCCACCGCACCACGAGCTCGTCGGCCACCTCGGGGGGGATCCCCGCCTCGTCGAGGTTGATCTTGGGGAGGAGCTTCCTCAGCACGTTCATCGCGGCCTCGCGGGCGAGCGCCGCGATGTCGGAGCCCACGAAGCCGTGGGTGAGACCGGCGAGTCTGTCCAGATCCACATCGGGAGCGAGGGGCATCCCCCGCGTGTGGACCATCAGGATCTCCTTGCGGCCGTCCCGATCCGGGACCCGGACCTCGATCTCGCGGTCAAACCTCCCCGGACGGCGCAACGCGGGGTCGATCGCCTCCACGCGGTTCGTGGCCGCGATCACGATCACGTTCCGCCGCTGCCGGAGCCCATCCATGAGGGTGAGGAGCTGGGCCACCACCCGCCGCTCGACCTCGCCCGTCACCTCGGCCCGCCGTGGGGCAATCGAGTCCAGCTCATCGATGAAGATGATCGCGGGGGCGTTCTTCTCCGCCTGCTCGAAGATCTCCCGCAGCCGCCCCTCCGACTCCCCGTAGAAGCGGGACATGATCTCTGGCCCGGAGATGGCGATGAAGTGGGCATCGGTCTCCGTGGCCACCGCCTTGGCGAGCAGCGTCTTCCCCGTCCCCGGCGGGCCGTGGAGGAGGACCCCCCGCGGTGGCTCGATCCCCAGCCGATCGAACAGCTCGGGCTTCTTGAGGGGTAGCTCCACCATCTCCCGGATCTTCTGGATCACGTCGCGCAGGCCACCGATGTCCTCATAGGCCACTTCCGGGACGTCCCGGCCGCGCTCCGCCACCTCGACGTGCTCCGGGAGAAGCTCAATCCCCGTGTCGGGGGTGATGCGCACGAGGCCGCCCGGCTGGGTGCTGACCACCTTGAGATGGATCTCCCCGAGGCCGAAGGCTGGCCCCATTTGCTGTGTGAACTCCCGGAAGATGCGCTCGAACAGGAGGTCGCCCCCGAACGGACTCCCCTCAGGCCGGGCCGCGGTGGACACGACGTCCCCCGTGCGCACAACGCGGCCGACGAGGACGGCCCGTAAGCTGTCCGGGGGGGCCACGAGGTGGAGCCCCTTCCGCGCTGGGGCGAGGGTCACCTGGGTGGCAGGCTTCCACTTCGCCTTGCGCACCTGGACCGTCTCCCCCACACCGACCCCGGCGTTGGCCCGGATGAGGCCATCGATGCGGACGATGTCGAGCCCCGCATCGGCCTGGTAGGCGACAGCGGCGATGGCCCCCGTGACGCGCGCCCCCTCGACCTCGATCGGCTCGCCCGGCGAGATCCCGAGGGCCGCGATGTGTTCAGCGGTGAGGCGGGCGATCCCCCGTCCCACGTCCGGTTGGTGGGCCTCGGCCACCTTCAGCTTCAGTTCAACTTGTTCTTCCTTCGGCGTCATCGGTATCCGCGGTTCACCCGACGAATGGTAGCGTGACCTCGCTGGGTCGGCCACCGGGATGGCTATAATCGCCAGCGTGCGCCTGTTCTACTGTATGGAGCTCGGGGATGATGTGCGGGCGAGCGTTGCCCGGAGCGCCCGCTCGCTCCAGGCCAGGATCCGGGGTGGGACGTGGGTTGCGCCGGGGAGCCTTCACATCACGCTCCGGTTCCTGGGGGAGGTGGGGGAGGAGCTCGTCCCGCCCTTGGCAAAGCTGGGCGCGGAGGCCTCTTCCCAGCTTACGCCGTTCGAGCTACGCCTCGACCGGTTCGGGGCATTCCCGAGCCCGGCCCGGGCCCGCGTGCTGTGGATCGGGCCGGCGGTGGACAGTGCCCCCTTCGCGGCCCTCGCCCAGCGGATCGAGGAAGGGGTGCAGGCGCTCGGGTTCCCGCCGGAGAGGAAACCAGCCCATCCCCACGTGACCCTGGCCCGGCTGCGGGTCCCGCAGGACCTCGCCCCCGTACTCGCAGGGGCCCCTCCCCCTGACTTGGCCACGGTCGTGGATGGTCTCACCCTGATGGGGTCTGAGCTCCGACCCCAAGGCCCCCTCTACACCCCGCTTGCGCGGTGGACCGTGGGGGGATGATGCCGTACGAGATCCTCGATCATGAGGCCGATGCCGGGGTGCGGGGGATCGGGGCGACCCTCGACGAGGCGTTCGCCGAGGCGGCGCGGGGGATGTTCTCCCTCATGGCGGACCTCGCCCAGGTCCGCGCGGAGAGGGAGGTGGAGATCGAGGCCCACGGCGATACCCTGGAAGGGCTCCTCGTGGCGTGGCTGGGGGAGCTCCTGCGGGAGCGGGACGTGCGGGGGTTACTCTTCTCCCGGTTTGCGGTGCACATCGCGGGGGAGGACGGCCGCTGGCGCCTTATCGGCCGGGCGTGGGGGGAGAGGATGGACCCCGGGCGGCACAAGCTAGGGGTCGAGGTGAAGGCGGCGACCTACGCTGGCGTGCGCGTCGCGAAGAAGGGGGATGGCTACATCGCCCAGTGCATCGTGGACCTGTGAAGGAGGAGATATGGAGCTGAAGAAGATCGGCGACTTCGCATGGGAGCTTCCCCGGGTCGGGGAGATGCGGGTCCCGGGATGGATCTTCGTCTCAGAGCAGCTCCTCCGGCCCCTCCTCTCCGGAACGGAGGGAGGGGAGGACGAGGGGGGCGGGCATGAGTGGAACGCGCTCGTTCAGGTGAGGAACGTGGCCTGCCTTCCCGGGATCGTGACGGCCTCGATCGCCATGCCCGACATCCACCCCGGCTACGGGTTCCCCATTGGGGGGGTCGGCGCGTTCGACCCCGATCGGGGGGTGGTGGCGATGGGCGGGGTCGGGTTCGACATCAACTGCGGGGTACGGGTTTTGACAACCCCCCTCTCCCGATCCGACGTCGAGGGACGGAAGGAGGAATTGGCCGATTCCCTGTTCGCCCACGTCCCCGCCGGCCTGGGGTCGGAGGGGAAGATCCGCCTCACCCTGGACGGGGTGGACGAGGTGCTCAAGAAGGGGGCTGCCTTCGCCCTCGACCGCGGGTACGGGCTCCCCGAGGATCTCACGTACCTCGAGGAGAACGGGCGGATGGACGGCGCCGATCCCGGTGCCGTATCCGCAAGAGCCAAGGAGCGGGAGTTCCGCCAGATCGGGACGTTGGGCTCGGGGAACCACTACCTCGAGGTCCAGTACGTGGAGGAGATCGCCGACCACGTGGCGGCCCGCGCCTATGGCCTAGAGAAGGATCAGATCCTCGTCGCGATCCACTGCGGCTCGCGCGGCCTCGGGCATCAGATCGGACAGGACGCGCTCCCCGAGCTGGAGCGGGCGAGCCGCAAGTACGGGATCCCGATCCGGGAGCGGGAGCTCGTGTGCGCGCCAATCCGCTCCCCCGAGGGGGAGAAGTACCTCGCGGCGGTGTTCGCCGGGATCAACTGTGCGTTTGCCAACCGCCAGGTCATCGCCCACCTCGTGCGGGAGGTCTTCGCCCCCCTGTTCTCGCTCCCCCCGGGAGCGATCCGCACCCTGTACGACGTGGGGCACAACAACGTCAAGTTCGAGCGCCACCGGGTGGACGGGGAGGAGAAGATGCTCCTCGTCCACCGCAAGGGCTCCACGCGCGCCTTCGGCCCCGGCCGCCCCGAGAACCCGGACCGGTACCGGGCCGTAGGTCACCCGATCTTCGTGGGAGGGACGATGGGCACCGCCTCCTACATCCTCCGGGGGACGGAAGTGGGGATGGAGAAGGCATTCGGGTCCGGGGTCCATGGGGCAGGGCGGGCGATGTCCCGCGCCAAGGCCAAGAAGCGGTGGCGGGGCCAGGAGCTCATCCAGGACCTGGCCAACCAGGGGATCACCGTCCGCGCTCACTCCGCTGCGGGGGCAGCGGAGGAGGCGCCCGGCGCGTACAAGGACGTGGATCTCGTGGTGGAAGCGGCGGTGGGGGCGGGGCTCAACGCGCTCGTGGCCAAGGTCCGGCCGCTCGTGTGCATCAAGGGGTGAGGGATGAAGAGGACCATCTGGATCGCGCTCGCAGTGGGGTCGGTGGCGCTCGGCGCGCCCGCCGATCCTGTGGCAACGTGTACCCTCCGCTGGCTCTCCTCAGCCGAGTTCTCCCCCACCGGCGGGTACCTTGCGGTGGGGACCCACTACGCCGTCGTCCTCTATGAACCGGGGGAGTGGAAGGAGGTCATGCGGCTTCCGTTCCCGGAGATGAGCGTGTCCGCCCTTGCCTTTTCCCCGGACGGGGCACGCCTCGCGGCCGGGGCGCTGAACGAGGTCCGGGTATGGGAGGTTCCCACAGGGGATCTCCTCGCCACGGTCAACGGGCCGTTCGGGCGCGTCCTCGGGATGGCGTTCGGCCCGGAAGGGACCCTCCTCATCGGGGGGAGCGATGGGTCGCTCAGATTGTGGGACCTCGCCCGGGGGGAGGCGATGTGGGTCAAGACCCCGCACACGGTTCAGGTACGCGAGATCGCGTGCTCGCGCGATGGGACGCTCATGGCCTCCGCGGGCCACGACCGGGCGATCCTGTGGGATACAGCGACCTGGACCGAACTGCGTTCCCTCCCCGGCAAGGCATGGGATGTCGCGTTCACGCCCGACGGGTACTTCCTCGTCGTGGGGTGGGGGAAGATCCTCCGGGTGTGGGACACCGCGGTGGGCCTCCTCTACCACAACGAGCTGTGGGGGCACGAAAGCTGCGCGATCACGGTCGCCGTGTCCCCCGATGGGCGGCTCCTCCTCTCAGGGTCGCTCGACGAGACGGCCCGGGTGTGGGATGCGGAGACGGGGGCGTGCCTGGCCGTGTTGGATGGGCACGGGGCGGTCGTGCAAGCGGTCGGGTTCTCCCCCGATGGGTCCCTCATCGTGACCGCGTCCGACAACGGGCTCGTTCACATCTGGGACGCAAGCGAGATCCTCGCCGCACCGTGACGATCGAGGATTGGATCCGGGGCCACGTTCCCCTGGAGGCGAGCACCTCGGCCGCGCTCCGCTACGAGCGGATGATTCGGCAGGCGGCAGAGCCTCTGCCGTGGGTCCACCGCCCGGCCGACCCCGCTCAACCGTTCGATTGGGTGGAGGAGGCAGGGATCGGGGCGTTCCTTGCCGCCCTCGGCACAGCCCGTCGCGTGCTCGACATCGGCACCGGGGACGGGTGGCCCGCGCTCCCCCTCGCGCGGCGGGTGCCGGAGGTGGTGGCCCTCGATCCCTCCCCCCGCCGGGCCGCCCAGGCCCAGGACAACGCGGTCCGCCTCGGGCTCAGAAATGTGGAGGTCGCGTGCTCCCCCGCTGAGGAGCTCCCGTTCCCGGACGGCTCGTTCGACGGCGCCGTCGCCGCGTGCGCAATTGAACAGAGCACCGATCCAGCGCGGGCACTTCGGGAGGCGTTCCGAGTCCTCCGATCTGGGGGGCGGTTCGCCGCCACGTTCGAGGACCTGTCCGCCGAGTTGCGGAGCCCGATCGAGGAGACGGCTGAGCTGTACAGCGACGGGGGGCAAGCGGTGTACCGGCTCGTCCACCGCTCGCTTGACCCCCTCCGCGAGGCGGAGTACGAACTCCGGTTCCGGGTGACCCCCGACCTGCGTTCCGCTGCGGAGGAGGTGCGGCCCGTGCCCACGTTCCGCGCTGCCCAGGCCGGACCGGGGCTGAGGCCGGTGGTCCCCGACGACCCCGTCCTCGGGATCCCCCTCCTCGCGGCATCGTGCGGCGAGCTCATCGCGGCGCGGTCCTTCGAGCTCCGCCACCGCTCCCCCGCGGAGACGATCGCCCTCGTCGCCGCGGCAGGTTTCGAGGGGGTCCGGGCGTACGGGAACATCACCTGGCTCGCGCGGGACTTCTTCGGCCCCGCTCACCGCCACGGCCTCCTGGCTGAGCTCGCCCCGCACATGGACGGGATCACCCACGCCTTCGGTCACCTCTATACCGCCGTTCCCGTGGGTAAGACGTCGGTGTTTTTCCTCGTAGCCGGGAAACCGTGACCCGCGCCGGGGGACGCGGAGATCTCCGTCCACGCGCTCGGCGAGGACCCGCAACCCGCCTCGCTAGTTCGTCCCCTCTCGGAGCGCAGCCTGGGAGATCTCGTCCTGGACCTGGACGAGGTTCAGGCGCCGGTACAGGCCATCGTGGGCCATGAGCTCGACGTGGGTCCCTCGCTCCACGATCCGCCCGTCCCGCAACACGACGATCTCGTCCGCGCGGCGCACGGTGGACAGGCGGTGGGCGATGACGATCGTCGTCCTCCCCACCATGAGCCGTTCCAACGCCTCCTGGATGAGGAGCTCCGTCTCCGTGTCCACCGCCGAGGTCGCCTCGTCGAGGATGAGGATCGGCGCATCCTTCAGGACGGCGCGGGCAATCGCGAGTCGCTGCCGTTGTCCCCCCGATAGCTTCACCCCCCGCTCGCCGATCATCGTGTCGTACCCCTGGGGCAGCTCGGCGATGAAGTCGTGGGCGTTGGCGATGCGGGCCGCTGCGATCATCTCCTCCTCCGTGGCGTCGGGCCGGCCGAAGAGGATGTTCTCCCGCACCGTCCCGTGGAACAGGAACACCTCCTGGAGGACGAGGCTCACCTGACGGCGCAGGCTGGCGAGCGTGAGGTCGCGGAGGTCGTAGCCGTCGAGGGTGATCCTCCCCTGACACGGGTCGTAGAAGCGGGGGATGAGCATGACGAGGGTCGTCTTCCCCACCCCGGTCGGGCCGACGAGGGCCACCACCGACCCGGGGGCAATGTCGAGGTTGATGTCCTCGAGCACCATCTCCCCCACGCTGTAGCGGAAGCTCACCCCCTCGAACCGGATCGCGCCCTTCGCCCGGCCGGGGAACTCGATCGCGCCCGGACGCTCGGCCACGTCGGGCTCCTGCTCGAGGAGGTCGGCCACCCGCTCCGCGCCAGCGACCGACTGCTGGATGCTCTCCCACACGTTGCTCAGTGCCCGCACCGGCTGGTAGAGGAGCTCCAGGTAGAGGAAGTATGCGACGAGATCCGCGATGGGAAGCGTTTGGTTCAGGACGAGCCTTCCGCCGAAGTAGATGAGGACGATTGTCCCGAGCGACGCGGCGAGCTCGACCGCGGGGTGGAACACGGCCATCAGGCGCAACGCGTGCAGGAGCGAGTCTCGATAGCGGACGATCCGGGTCCACACGCGGTCCGCCTCCGCCTCCTCCCGGGTGAAGGCCTGGATCTCGCGGATCCCCGACAGGTTGTCGTTGAGGGCGGCGTTCAGTTCCCCCAGTGCGACCTGGCGCTGGCGGAACGCGGGCCGCACGTAGCGGGCAAACCCGCGCATCGCGAGCACGATGAACGGGATGGGGATCATCGAAAGGAGCGCGAGCTGCCAGCTCATGCTCATGAGGACAGCCGTGACGCCGGCGAGCATGAGCACGTTGACGAACACATCGGGGATGGCGTGGGCGACGAGCTGCTCTAACAGGTCGGAGTCGTTGACCATCCGCGACATGAGCTGGCCAGTCTGCTTGTCCTCGTAGAAGCGGAGCGACAGGCGCTGGAGGTGGCGGTACACGTCGTTGCGCACGTCGGCAACCACGTGCCAGCCAGCGACGTGGGCAGCGTAGGAGCGCGTAAACTGCATCAGGGCGCGCAGGACGTACACGGCGAGGGCGAGCAGGGCGAGCCTTGCCACGAGGGTGAGCGCCTCCGGACCCGCCCCCGGATCCGTGACCGCGGCGACCATCGTCCGCACGATCCACGGGGCAACGAGCTGGACCCCGACCAGGACGAGCATGCTCGCCACGGTCAGCACAAGCGGAAGCCGGTACCGCTTTGCGTACTGGAAGACCCAGGCCAGTCCCTTCACCACCCCTCCTCACGGAAACGTCAGGGGCCTCCCCCCGGCGGACCAGGTGGGGATTGTACCCGCGTTCGCCTGGATCCGCAGTCCCTCGTGTCCGGCGCGATGGTGGATTCCCATCCCCGATCCGGCCCTCGGCCCGGGTCCCCCACCGCGGGATGAAACCGCGGGTGCCCCGACGGTGTAGAATGCGGCGGAGGTGGTAGCATGATGAAGCGGGCAATGCTCTCGACATTGGCGATCGTGCTGCTCGGGGGAGGTCTGGCGCTAGGGCAGGCGTGCTGCCCGCCGCCCCCGTGCTGTCCCCCTCCCCCCCCAGAACCCTCCTGTTACACCACGTTCTGGGTCGGGGAGCCGATTCTGGTGGAGTTGGTCATCCCGTGGGGCCTGTTCTGCTGCTCTTGCTGTGGGACGACGACGCTGATCACGGGGTGGTCGGTGGAGGCATTCGGCGGCGGGGTCGTGTACCAGTACACCTACCCCACTCCGGTGGGCGCGGACACGGAGATCGTGTGGGCCCAGGTGGATCTCGCCGGGGTCCAGGTCGCACCGGGGTTCTACACGATCACGGTCACAACCACGGACAAGGTGGTGCAGACCCACGTGAAGATCGACGAGAAGAAGCGCGATTGCTGCTTCTTCCTCTGCACGCCGCTCTCTCGGCCGTGCGGGGTCTCCCTGTGCGATCCGTACCTCAAGGTATCGCGGGCCCCGACCTGCACCCCGTGTGGCGATCCGTGTTGCGGCCCGTGCGGCTGCTTCCCGTTCCTGCTCTTCCTCGGCATCGGGAAGTGAGTTGCCGGAGCTCCCGGATCTGGAGGTCGTGCGGGACATCCTCTCCCCCCGGATCGTGGGGCAGGCGGTCCGGGGGGTGGAGGTCAACCGTCCCAATCTCCTCCGCACCGGGGAGGGGAGTGCGTCCCTCCTCGTAGGGAAGAAACTCCACGCGATCGGACGGCGAGGGAAGTACCTCCTCTTCTCGTTCGGGCCGGAGGTCCACCTCCTCGTTCACCTCATGCGTTGGGGGTGGTTGTGGCACGGTCCGCATGGGTACACGCCGACCACGGCGACCCAGCTCCGGCTGATGTTCGACGATGGGTCCGACCTCCGCCTCATCGAGGCGCGGTCGCCGTACCTGGCAGCGGCGTGGGTGGTCCCCGATCCGAAGGCAGCTCAGCCGTTGCGGGACCTCGGCGTGGAGCCCCTGTCCGCCGAGTTCACCCCGGAGGTCCTGCGCCACCTCATCGCGGGGAAGCGGCGGCCCCTGAAGCGGTTCCTCACGGACCAGTCGTTGATCGCCGGGATCGGGAACGCCTACGCGGACGAGATCCTGTTCCGGGCCCGGCTATCCCCAATCCGCTATACCCACACCCTGACGGAGGACGAGCTCGACCGCCTATGGCACGCGATCGAGGAGACGCTGCGCTGGGCGATCCGGGAGATCCGGGCGCGGGTGGGGGACGCACTGTTCGATCGTGAAGTGCGCGACTTCCTCTTCGTACACGGGAAGAAGGGCGACCCGTGTCGGGAGTGCGGGACCCCGATCGCGGAGATCCTGTTCGAGGACGAGCGGACCAACTACTGCCCGCGCTGCCAGGGCCCACGCGTCGCCCCTCCGCTCCGTCGCGGGTGAGGCCGTCAGGAGAGGAGGAGGGCCAGGATCGCCTTCTGGGCGTGGAGGCGGTTCTCGGCCTGATCGAACAGGACTGAATTCTCGCTCCGGGAGGCCTCGTAGGTGATCTCCTCCCCATAGTGGGCCGGGAGGCAGTGCATGACGAGGCAGCCCCGGTTCGCCAGCGCCAGGAGGTCGAGGTCGATCGTGAACCCGCGGAACATCCTCCGGCGGGCCTCGGCTTCGTCCTCCTGGCCCATGCTCGCCCAGACGTCGGTGTACAGGATGTCCGCGCCCCGCGCCGCTTCCCGCGGGTCGTGGACGATGTCCACCGTCGCCCCACCGCTCCGCGCAGCCTGGACGATGTCCGCGTTGGGCTCATGTCCCACGGGACAGGCGATCCGGAACTGCAGCCCAAACGCGGCCGATGCCTCGAGGAGCGAGTGGGCAACGTTATTCCCGTCGCCGATGAACGCCAGGGTCAGGCCCGGCAGCGTCCCCACCTTCTCGCGGATGGTGAGCATGTCCCCCAGGGCTTGGCACGGGTGATGGAGGTCGGACAGTCCGTTGATCACGGGGACCGTGGCGTAGCGCGCGAGCTCCGTCACGATGTCGTGGCCGAACACCCGCGCCATGATCCCATCGGCGTACCGGGAGAGGTTGAGGGCGATGTCCTCCGTCGTCTCCCTCTTCCCGAGCTTGATGTCGTCGGGCCCGAGGTAGAGGGCGTGTCCGCCGAGGTGGGTCATCCCGACCTCGAACGAGACGCGCGTTCGCAACGATGGTTTTTGAAAGACCATGGCGAGGGTCTTCCCTGGGAGCACGTCGCGGTGCGAGATCCCCGCCCGATGTTCCCGCTTGAGGTGCAACGCGAGATCGAGGGCTTCCCGCAGTTCCGGAGCCGACCAGTCAGCGATGCACAGGAAATGCCGGTTCACGGCCTACCCCCTCACTTGGACGACTCCACTTCCCGCACGGCGATCCCCCGCCGGGCGAGTTCGGCGATGAACTCCGGGTAGAGCTCGCTCGTGATCGCGTCCTCCGGGGGCACGATCCCCCGCCCGCGGATCTTCCCTGCCCCCACGAACCGGGCCCCGATCGCGGCCGCGAACCCGGTGACGCGGGCCATGGACGAGATCCCCGTCACGGGGTCCGCCTCGTCCCACAGGTAGTAGTCCACCCGGGCCTGCCGGCCGGCCTTCGTCCCCAGGACCGTGTTCCACATCACGCACACGTCCCTCTCGCCTGGTCCCGGTTGGAGCCGCGGGGTGAGGAGCCGCGCCAGGAACTCCCGCGGGACGATCAAATTCCCATCGAGTCGGACCGGGTCGAGGTCGAGCAGTCCGCACTCCCGCAGCACGTCCACCGCCGCGTAGTGGCCTGGCCAGCGGATCGTCTTCTCCGCGAAGTCCCCGAGCTCCGGCCGGGTGTAGATGAACGAGGGCATCCCGGGGGTGATCGCGCATTCCAGGGTCTCGTCCACTCCGAATTGGCGGAACGGGAAGGTCTCCCGGTCGGTGAGGGCGTCGACCTCCACCACCCGCCCGTTCTTCTTCACCTGGACCTTGATCATGTACTCGCGCAGCACGTGATCGAACGCCCACGTCACCATGTACCGCAGGGGATGGCGGGCCGCGGCTGCCTTCTCCGGGATCCCCCCCACCCGTGCCACCGCCGACACGGCCCGGTCCAGCTTGCGGATCCCCTCCCCGACGGTGATGTTGGAGATGCCGGGCGCGAACCCGATCCCGTCCAAGAACGTGACCTCGTTGCGGAGGGCCTGCTCGTGGAGCCACTCCCCGTACTCCTCGGCCGTCATGCCGGGGGGGAGTTCGAGCCCCTCCGTCTCGTAGGGGTCCGGCCGGCGATGGTACTCCTCGAGCATGTCCACAACGTGCACCCCGTGTTCGATGGCCTGGTGGGCCGCCCGGTAGCTCGTGCGGCGATCGGGGAGGGCATTCACCACCACGTCGTAGTCAGCGAGGACCTTCCTCACGCCACCATCCACCACATCGCCGGGATGGAGCACGACCTTCTCGCTCCCGATCCACTGTTTCGTCCGCTGGAGGGCATCCGGCGACCGGGAGACGAGGCCCACCGCCTCTACACTGTCCTCCCGCACCAGATCCCAGGCCACCGCCGCTCCGATCTTCCCTGTTCCCCCGAAGACGAGGATCTTCATGCCCGTTCACATCCTTTGTATACGGATCGCATGCTAGTCGGTGAACTTCTTCGTCACGATGTGGGTGCTCGTCGAGGACACGCCTTCCACCTTGCGGATCTCCTCGGTCACGATGTTGTGGAGCTCCGCCACGGAGAAACTCGCGGGGAGCTCCGCAAACTCGAGGTAGGCGATGATGTCGTAGTCGCCGAACACGGTATCCACCCGCTTCACATGCGGCTTGGTGCGGAGGATCTCCGCGATCTTCCCCTCTGTCGCCCCGCGACAGCGGACGAGGACGTATGCTGAAACTGCCATTAATGACCCCCTTCTTGTCGGTCCAGATGGTAGCCGGCCGCGGCAGAGGAGGCAAAGGTCCTTGGGACCCCCGGAGGCGGGCGGTAGAATGCGGCCCATGAATTCCGTGCGCGTGCGGTTCGCTCCCAGCCCCACCGGATACCTCCACGTGGGGGGGGGACGGACCGCCCTGTTCAACTGGCTCTATGCTCGGCACCACAAGGGGACGTTCATCCTCCGCATCGAGGACACGGACCGCACCCGCTCCACCGACGAGGCGATCGAGCAGATCTTCGCCTCCCTGCGCTGGCTGGGATTGGATTGGGACGAAGTGTACCGCCAGACGGACCGCTTCGATCGACACCGCGAGGTCGCCGTCGAGCTCACGCGCCGGGGGGCGGCCTACGAGAAGGACGGCGCGCTGTGGTTTAGGATCCCCCGGGACGGGGCGACGACCGTCCCTGACCTCCTTGCCGGCGATGTGACGGTGCAGCACACGGAGCTCAAGGACCTCGTCATCCTCCGCTCCGATGCCACCCCCACCTACAACTTCGCGTGCGTGGTGGATGACCACGACATGGGGATCACCCATGTCATCCGGGGGGCGGAGCACCTCAACAACACCCCCAAACAGATCCTCATCTACGAGGCGCTGGGGTGGACCCCACCGGCGTTCGCCCACGTCCCACTCATCCTCGGCCCGGATCGGACGAAGCTCTCCAAGCGCCACGGGGCGGGGTCGGTCCTCGACTACGACCAACGGGGAATCCTCCCCGAGGCGCTCGTGAACTTCCTCGCCCGCCTGGGATGGTCCCATGGGGACCAGGAGGTGTTCACGCGCGACGAGCTCGTGGCCCTGTTCGACCTCCCCGGGGTCAACACGTCGGCGGCGGTGTTCGACGAGGAGAAGCTCCTCTGGCTCAACCATGAGTGGCTGCGGCGCCTCGATCCCCACCGGCTGGGGGACCTCCTCGCGGACCGGATCGTGGGGCGGGGGGTGGCGGACCGGGCCACGGTCGAGGCAGCGGGGAGGGACAAGCTCGCCCGGGCCGCGGTGCTCCTCCGCGAACGGGGGAAGACCCTCGTGGAGATGGCGGATCGCGCCCGGCCGTACCTCCCGGGCCCGATCGCCCTCCCCGACGACGCTCGGGACCTGTTCACTCCCGACGTGAGGGCCGCGTTGCGCATCCTGGCGGTGCGGGTGGGGGAGCTGGACGACCCGACGGCCCACGGGTTCGAGACCGCCCTGCGACGGGTGGCGGACGAGCGAGGCCTCCCGCTGAAGACCCTCGCCCCTGCGGTCCGGGTCGCAGTGACGGGGTCGCGGGTCGGACCGGGGCTGTTCGACGTGCTGTCGGTGGCGGGTCCGGAGATCGTCGCGGCGCGGGTGGAGGCCGCCGCGAAGGAGGACCGATCGTGAGAGTTCTTCTGGCCGCTCTTGTGTTGTGGAGCGCCTGGGGCCTCGCCCTAGGGGAGGAGGTGCGCCTCGCCCCGGCCCCGGAGGGGATCGCGGGCGACTGGGCACAACCGCTCGTCCCTCTGCGCCTGAAGGCCACGCCAGCCCAGGCGGTGCGGTTCGATGGTCCCCCCCTCGCCCTCTCGCAGTGGGGAGAGGTCACGCTGGGCACCGCGCACTACCCGTTCCTCCTCGGGGTGCGGGCCGATGGTCAGGCCGACCTGTGGGTGGACAGGAACCGGGATCAGGTGCTCTCCGGTGACGAGCTCGTCGCCGGCGCCCGCGCCCCCGAGTACGTGGTATGGGAACTCGAGCTTCAGGCCACCCCCGCCGGGGGGGAGGCGTTCCCCTACCCGCTCACCGTCCTCTGGCCCGTGGGGCGCGGGTACGTCTACCTCCTCGGCGGAGCACCCCGTCACGGCGAGCTCGAAGTGGACGGGGCCCGCGTCGCGTTCGTGCTCGTAGACGGCGACCTCGACGGGACATACGGGACGAAGGGGGACTTCTATGCGGTGGACGTGGACGGGGACGGAATCATCCACGGCGACCCCGACGGCCACGAGCGGTTCGCCCTCACCGAGGCGTTCACTGTGGGGAGGGAGAGCTACCGCCTCTCCCGGATCCACCCCGGCGGGGCATCGGTGACGCTCACCCCAACCGGCTATGTCCCGCCCAAGCCGCCCCTCATCCCCGGTTTCCCCGCCCCCGAGGTTCGCTTCACCGCGTTCCCCGATGGGGATCCGGTGGCCCTGTCTGACTTGCGGGGGAAAATCGTCCTCGTGGACTTCTGGGCCACGTGGTGCGGGCCGTGCATGGCCGAACTCCCCCATCTCCGCGAGCTGTACGCGGCGCACCACGACGCAGGGTTCGAGATCATCGGGCTCAGCCTGGACACGAGCGAGCGGGAGCTCCGCACCGTGCTCGATACTGAGGGGATCCCGTGGCCGGTGGCGTTTGAGGGCCGCAGCTGGGATAACTCGCTCGCCCAGCTGTATCGGGTCTACCAAATCCCCACATCCTACCTCCTCGACCGGGACGGGATCATCCGCTACCGCGACCTCCACGGAGAGGAGCTCGCGGAGAAGCTAGCTGAACTCCTCGCCGCGGCTACGCCCGAGCCGGAGATGGCGCCCGCCCCGGTTGCGTTTGGCCTGCCCGTCCCGATCCTGGAGATCGTGGTCCCGCCCGAGGTCAGCCTCGCCGCGGGTGAGCCGCAGGTCCTCGCCGTGAAACTCATCAACACCGCCCCTTACGACGCGGAGGACGTGAAGGTCTCCGTCCAGGGGCTCCCGATCCAGGTCGAACTGGAGGTGGGGACGATCCCCGCGTTCGGGGCGCGGGTGGCCGAGCTTTCGGTCGCGCCCCCCGCCGCGCCGCAGTCCGGCTCGGTGGAGGTCGTGTACCACTACTGCATCGGCGATTCATGCTTCCAAATCGAGGACGCGGTGGAGGTCGCGTTCGCGCTCGGGGAGCCCGCGCGGCAGCCGTCCGGGATCCCCGTGGGGTGGATCCTCATCGCCCTCGGGGTGGGGTTGGTCCTGGCGGTGGTGCTGCGGGGCCGCGGGCTCTTCATCATCGCGCTATGGTTGGTCGGCGTGGCCGGGGCAAGCCTCGCCGTGGGGATCCTCCGCGGGCAGGCAACCCAAGCGGAGCGGATCGGAAGCGTCCTCTGCACGGCGTGCGTGGGGATCGAGGAGGTCCGCACCGAGGCGCCGACCCTCTCCCCCGCGGAGCGGGAGGCGTTCGCCGCGTTCCGGGGATCCGCGCACCTCGTCGTGTTCCACACCCCGTGGTGCCGATCGTGTCCCTATGCCCAAGCCCTCGTCGCCGAGGTGGCACGGGCCAACCCGCGGATCAGCTACGAGCTTGTGGACGCTGATCAGGACAGGGAGCGCGCTCTGGCGGCCGGGATCGCTGCAGCCGGGAAGGTCGTCGTCCCGGCGATCCTCGTCGCGGAAACGGGACGAATCCTGGTCGGGACAAGTGACCTTTCGGCGCGAATCCTCGCGGCCCTCGGGGAGATCCGGTGACCCTGCGCGCGTTCCGCCGGGGGACCCAGTCCCTGGGGATCCTCCTCGGCGTGCTCGGCGCCACCGGGATCGGGATGACGCATCTTATCTTCCCCGGACTCCACTGTTACGCGTGTCCACTCGCGATCACCGTGTGCCCGATCGGGCTCATGCAACACCTCATCATCTCCGGGACGGTCCCGTTCTACTTCCTGGGGACGGTCGCTGCCTATGGGCTCCTCCTCGGCCGCGGCTGGTGCGGCTGGTTCTGTCCGTTCGGGACGGTGAACGACCTCCTCTCGTTCCGCAAGGTCCGCTTCGTGCGGGCCCTGTCGCCCCTGAAACTCCTCGTCCTGGTGGGGACGGGCGTGGCCGCGTGGCGCCTCGCCGATACGTGGTTCTGCAAGCTGTGCCCGGTGGGATCACTCACCGCCTCCCTCCCCTACCTCGGGCTCGGCGTGGCCGAGGTGAACGCGCCGTTCCTCCTCCACCTGGCGACCCTGGCCGCGGTGGTGGGGGGGATGGTCCTCATCTCCCGGTTCTGGTGTCGCTACCTCTGTCCGATGGGGGGGCTCCTCTCGTTGTTCAATCGGGTGAGCTTCTTTGGCCTGCGGCTCCGCGGCGAGCGGTGCACGGAGTGCGGCCTGTGCGCCCGCTCCTGTCCGATGGGGATCGAGCCCCACCGGAAGATCAACTCCGCGGACTGCATCAAGTGCGGGGAGTGCGTGGGGTCGTGCCCAACCACGGCGCTCTCCATCGGGTTCTCCTTACCGGGGGCGAGGGGCCGTGATCCGCTACGCTCTGCTGGGTCTCCTCCAAGGGCTGACGGAGTTCCTCCCCGTCAGTAGCTCCGGGCACCTCGTCCTCGCCCAGGTGGCCCTGGGGGTAGACGCGCCGGGGGCGGCCCTCGAAGCGGCCGTCCACCTCGGGACCCTCCTCGCTCTCCTCCTCCACTTCCGCCGCGACCTCACCCACCTCGTGGTCCGGGCGAGCCAGCGGGGGGAGGAACGCCGGTACATCGGGTACCTCGCCCTCGGCACGCTGCCGGTGGCCGTGGTGGGCTTCCTTGCCCGCGAACCGATCGAGCGGGCGTTCGCCTCCCCAGCGCTCGTGGGGGGGATGCTCCTCGTGACGGCGCTCGCCCTCCTCCTCGGCGACCGGTGCGCGGGACGAGCTGCGCGGGAGCGGGTGCGGCTGCGCGATGCCCTCGCCGTGGGGGTGGCCCAGGCGGTGGCCCTCCTCCCCGGAGTCTCCCGGTCTGGGTCCACGCTGACGATGGGGATCGGGCTCGGCCTCCGGCCGACCGTGGCGGCGCGGTTCTCGTTCCTCCTCGCGATCCCGGCAGTCGCCGGCGCGAGCCTGTTCGCCCTCCGCGGGGCGATGGCCGAACCCGACCTGGATTGGATCGGCCTCGCTGTGGCCATGGGCTGTGCGTTGGGGAGCGGGCTGGTCACGATCCGCGCCTTCCTGCGCATCGTCCGGTCCGGAGTGCTGTGGCCGTTCGCCCTCTACTGCGCGGTCCTGGGAGGGGTGGCGCTCGCGATGGGATGATTGACCACCCACGGTTGGACCCGTGACCGCACGGGGCGCGGACGGGAGACCGCGGCGAGGTAACCTACATCCACCCCCCAGAGTACGTCGGGCGTTGGCCGCCCCGGCCCGGAACCCGACACTGGCGAGGCCATGGTGGGGATCTCTACGCGGATGTGGAAGCTCGTGGTGCTGGGTGGGCTGCTCGGGGTAGCGGGGGCGATGGGCTCTGGGATGGTCCTCCCCGCGGAGGGGTTCTGGACCAGTGGAGAGGGGTATGCGGATTGGTATTGGCTCAATCCGCAGTGCGAAGCCCGGTGGGACTTCCTCAGTCTCCCTGCCGGTGGCGACTCCCACATCGCGGTCGAGGCATTCCTCTGCCTCTCCCTCCCGAACGGGAGCGCGCCCGCGGAGATCGAGGTTCGGTTCGAGATCGGGACCGCAGCGGAGAAGGGTCGGCTGTGGGTGGCCCGCCTCCAGCGGATCCAGTGGGAAGGGGGCCACGCGCTGTACTTCGGCCAGCTGTTCCTTCCCCGGCGGGAGATCGGGCTCGGATCGCGCCTCACGGTGCGGCTGGGCGGTTCCCAGGCAGGGATCCCGTTGGGGGTCCATCCGACCTCGGTCCGGGTCTCGGTGGGTCCAGGAGGGGACCTCGCCCCCGTCCTCGCCGCCGCGACCCCCAACGGACAGGGGGGAGGACAGGACGAGGTGGTGGCCGCCGGGATGGCAGCGGAGGCCGCGCCCACCCGAACCCTGCCCGATTCCAGCGCCGCCGACTCGGCGCCGTTCCTCGCCCCCGGGACCTACCGTGGGTCGTTGGGGTGGGCGGGGCCGTACGAGACGCTGAACGGGAAGGGCGTGTACAGGGTCAACCTGCGAGCGGGCGAGGTCATCACCGTGCGCATCGAGACGGGGTCCCCCTGTGCGCTCCACCTCCTCGATCCAACCGGGCGGAAGGTGGGGGAGATCGAGGGGAGTTCGTGGCTCGGGCTGGAATACCGTGCCCACGTGACCGGGGCCTGGCAGATCGTCATCGCCTGCCTAGGGGCGGGTCCCCGCTTCCCCTACACCCTCTCCCTCGGGATCCGCTAACTGGTCCGCTAGCGGCCGAGCCGATGGGCGAGGTCGGTCCATTCCAACCGTACCGCCACCGGGCGGCCGTGCGGGCACCGCGCCGGCTCCTCGGTCGCCTTCCAGTCGCGGATGAGCGCTTCCTGCTCCGCGACGGGCAGCGGCTCCCCGGCCCGGATCGCCGCCGCGCACGCCACTTCCCGCCATAGCTCAACGAGGGGCGGCTCCCCCTCCAGCAGCCGCTCGGCCACTGCCCCAATCGGCTCCTGGAAGCCAAGCCGCGATTGCCGCTCGGCAAGCGGTGCCGGCCAGCCGCGCAGGAGGAACGCCCGCTCCCCAAAGGCCTCCAGGTGGATCCCCAGGCGACGGAGGGCCGGGAGCGCCCGGCGCAGCGCCTCCGCCCGATCGAATGGGACCTCGATCTGCACCGGGACGAGGAACTCCTGGGCCGGGACGGTGGACTCGGTGTCGGTTCGCTCGAACAGGACGCGCTCGTGGGCCGCGTGTTGGTCCACGATCTCCAGGCCGTCCGCTCCCTCGACGACGATGTAGCTCGCCTGGGCCTGCCCCACCACCCGCCACGGTTGACCGGCCGGGCCGACGGGCGGGGCGAGGAGGGGGACCGCGGGGCCGGTCCGCGCGGGGACCACGACCCCGCTGCTTGGCCCCGTACCTGACTGCTCCAGCATCCCCCGCCCGCTGAGGGAGCGCAGGGCAGCCCGTCGGAGGAGATCCATCACCGCCCGCTCTGATCGGAACCGCACTTCCTCCTTCCGGGGGTGCACGTTCACGTCCACCAGCTCGGGGTCCACCTCGAGGTAGAGGAAGAACGCCGCGTGCTGGCCCCGGGGGAGGTAGCGCGCGTAGGCCTGCGCGACCCCGAGGGCGAGGGCGCCGGGGCGGATGGCGCGTCCAGAGAGGAACAGGTGCTGATCCACCCGCGTCGGACGGGCGAGCTCCGGCGGGCCAAACCACGCCCGCAGCCGCAACCCCGGCTCGTCCATCTCCACGGGGACGAGCTGGGAGGCGAACGCCTCCCCATACACGTGCCCGATGCGCACGGACGGATCCCGCGCCGGGGGCACGTCGAGGAGGGACCGGCCCGCGGAGCGTACAGTGAACCCGACCTCGGGCTGGGCGAGCACGATCCGGCGCAGGGTGGAGAGGAGGCGCCGCGCCTCGGCCGGCGGGGAATCGAGGAACTGGCGCCGCGCGGGCACGTTCCAGAACAGATCCCGTACCTCGACCGTCGTCCCCACCGGCCGCGCCGCGGGCCGCGCCCCCGTGATGAGCCCCCCCTCGACCCGGATCTCATGCCCCTCCTCCCCCCCGGCCGGGCGCGACATGAGCGTCACCCGGCCGACAGCGCAGATCGCGGCCAACGCCTCGCCGCGGAACCCAAGGGTCCGGATGTGGCGGAGGTCCTCCTCGGTGGTGAGCTTGCTCGTGGTATGGCGCTCGATCGAGATCCGCATCTCGTCAAGGGCCATCCCCACGCCATTGTCGTCCACGCGGAGGAGGTCAATCCCCCCACCCGCGAACTCCACCGCGATCTGCCCCGCGCGGGCATCGAGGGCGTTCTCCACAAGCTCCTTCGCCACCGAGGCCGGACGGTCCACCACTTCCCCGGCCGCGATCTTGCGGATCACCGCCTCCTCCAGCCGCCGAATCGGCATTGCGGGGCAAGGCTACCCCCCACAGTCCCCAGTTGCCACGGCCGCTTCGCGGCGCTACCCTCGCCCAAGACAGGACAAAAGGAGGCAAATCCGATGTATACCGTGCCTGAGCTGGTCACGTTGGTGGGGCTTTCGACCGAGAACCAAGTCCGGAACAGGATCGAGGCGATCCGGGACCTCCTCCTGGGCTCGCTCCGGCGGGGCCCTAACAACCAGATCCTCGTCACGGAGGAGGGCCTTCGTCTCCTCCGTGACCTCCAGGCGTTGTGCGAAACCGGGCATACACTGACCGAAGCGGCCAACCTCTTACGCTATAAGATGCAACGGGACGAAGATAAGTTCTCTGGCGGTTCACCGACATTGGTCCACGGCGAGGCAAAACAGAACAAAACGGAGGAGGCAGGGTGGGCGGTGCTGGTGGAACACCTCGCGGCTGAGGTGCGCGAGCTCGCGCAGCGGGTTGCTGCCCTGGAGGCCGCATCCCACCGCAGTGGTCCGCCCCCGGCCTGGTGGGAACGGTGGCGGTAGGGACAATGCTCCCATGACCAACGAGACGAAACTTGCGCAGGTGAAGGAGGCGATCGCCCGGTCGCAGCGACTGCGGACCCTGTCCGCGTGCTCGAACATCACCGCGATCGACCGCCTCAAGATCAACGACCACGGGCCGACCCACGTCCGGATCGTGACCCGGATCGCGCTGCGGATCCTGGAGCTCCTCCACGGGGCGGGGGTCAGGCTGGGGGTGACGGACCACGGGCTCGGGTACGAGGAAGCGCAGGTGGTGGTCCTCCTCGGGGCCGCACTCCACGACGTGGGCCACGCCATCCACCGCGCCGACCACGAGCTGTTCTCGATGATCCTCGCTCCGACCCTCCTCGATGAGCTCCTCACCGGGATCTACGACGAGCCAGTGCGGACGGTGCTCCTTGCCGAGACGATGCACGCCATCTGGGCCCACCGCGCTGCCGTGCGTCCCCTCACCGTGGAGGGGGGCGTCCTCAAGGTCGCAGATGCCCTCGACATGGAGAAGGGGCGCGCCCGGATCCCGTTCCGGGTCGGCGAGCCCACGATCCACAGCGTGTCCGCCCTCGCCATCGAGAAGGTGGAGATCAAGCCGGGGAGGGAGAAGCCGGTCCACATCCACGTGCGGATGACGAACTCCGCGGGGATCTTCCAGCTCGACAGCCTCCTCAAGGAGAAGCTCATGACCTCGGGGCTGCGCGAGTACATCGAGGTGTCGGCGGAGATCGAGGGCGAGGAGAAGAAGATCATCGACCGGTACACCCTCGACTGAGGGGGCCGTAACTGGCCTCCGCGGACCGGGGGACGGGGAAGCCCCTCGCCGGCCGCGGGACGGCCGCTGGGGGCCTCTGGGCGGGGCACTTGACAAAAGGTCCCTTTTGTCAAGTCACCCCACCCCAGGACGACGTTCGGGGCACGATTTGACAGGTCGGTCGCCCTTATGTAAAGTGAAACGTTCCAAATGTAAAGTCTCAAGGGGGGGCGCCGATGCCACTTGAGCTGACGCAGGAGGATTTCCTCACCCCGGACCAGGTCCGGCGGCTGAAGGCCCATGCCCGGCGGGAGGCCGACGCAGCCCGCCGCAACGGGCACAAGGGACCGGTACGGGACTGGGCGATCCTCCACGTGGCCCTCGATGCCGGGCTGCGCGTGTCGGAGATCGTCGCCCTGCGGATCGGGGATCTCCTCCTCGAACCGGGGCACTCCGCGATCATCGTCCGCCGCGGCAAGGGCGGCAAGGAGCGGGGGGTGGACATCGGCCAGGCCCTGCGCGACCACCTTCGCGAGTACATTGCGTGGAAGCGGACGGCGGGGGAACCGGCGGGACCGGAGGACCTCCTCTTCCTCTCCCCGCGCGGAGGTCCCCTCACCCGGCAGGCGGTCTACCTCATGTTCAAGCGGCTGGCCCGCGCCGTGGACCTCCCGCCGCGGTTCACGATCCACTCGTGCCGCCACACCTACGCCTCGATGCTCTACCGGGCATCCCGGTTCAACCTCCGCCTCGTCCAGAAGCAGCTCGGTCACGCCTCGATCCGCACGACCCAGGTCTACGCCGATGTCCTGTCCTCCGACGCGCTGGAAGCGGTGAACGGCCTCCCACAATGACGTGGGTTGGCTGGGCCGTTCTCTGCGTGGTGGCCGCGGCACAGCCGGGCTGGGCGGAGGTGTGGGTGGGGGGCGAACTGGGATGGCAGGGGCAGGCGGTGCTGGGCGCGGTGAACCCGCTCACGATCACGGTGACCAACGGCACGAGCTCCGTCCTCTCCGCCACGCTCCGCGTTGAGCAGCGGGTGGGATCAGGATGGCGAGGTGAGGGGATGCAGCGGCTGCAGGCCCCGCTCCTCCTCGCCCCGGGGGGGCGGGCGCGGTTCGCGTTCCCGTGGCCGGTTGAGGCGGGCTCCGCCCCGGCAGTGGTCGTCGAGGCCGATGGCACGGAGCTGGCACGGGCCACGCTCCCTCTCCGGTTGATGGTAGAGAAGCCGATCGCGACCGTGGGGTCCGTGGCGGCGTACCCCGACGGGGGGCCGACGATCGCCCTCGCCCCGGAGGACCTCCCTGAAGATCCGTTCCTTTTTAGCCCGTTTTCGGAAGTTCGCCTAACCCGAGGAGCCGTGGTGTCCGCCCCCGTGGCGGAAGCGCTCGCGGCGTGGGTCGCGTTCGGTGGTGGCCTGGTCCGCAACGGGGAAACCCCGACTGTGATCCCGTCGCTATCAGCGATGGACCTGGACGACGCCGTGGCACGCCATGGCCCCCGTCCCCCCCCGCGGGGCCTCCTCATCGGGGGAACCGTGCTCTACCTGATCGCGCTCGGGCTGGCGCTCCCTCCCCTTTCCCGCCGCGGCCGGCCGTGGGGGATCGCCGCCCTCATCTCCGCCGCCCTCACGTTCGCCATGTTTTACCCAGTTTTCTTCGGATCGCCACAAACAACAACTCTAATTCTGTACTCGCTTTCCTCGCGCGATGTCGCACGCTTTTCTGCGGATACGCTCATCGTCGTCCCCGTCCGGAGTGGGATCCAGGAGGTTTCGGGGTGGTGGGTGGAGCGGGTTTCTCCGGGGGCTGAACGGTCAGGGATGGATATCGAGTGGGTGTGGGGGGCTGAGGGGCCACGGACCCTCGTTGCGACGAATCCGGGCAAAACCTTGGTCCTATGGAGATATGGGCGGGCATGGACCACCGGCGGGACCCGGCACGTGGTGGGGAGTGTGGCGGTCGACGCAGGGTTCGCTCCGCTCCTCGCCGCGGTGGGACCGGTCGCCCGCGAGGGAGACCTGGTGTACACGGAGCGGATCGCGGAGCGCCAGGGGGGCGTTGCGCGGTACGAGTACCGGCTGCGGTGGGAGCCCGATGGCTAGCCTGTCCGAGAACCTCATCAACCCGTACCATGCGTTCGCCATCCTCGTCGGGAGCGCGTTCGCCGCGGCGATCCTCTGGCCGGAGTCTGCTCCCGCGACCCTCGGCCCGCTGATGCGGGGACCGTTCCTCCCCCATGCGGTGGCGTTCCTCATCGGGTTCCTCTCCCTGGAGATCGGGGAGGCGGAGCGGGGGTACGGCGTGTACCGAGCCCCGAGGCGGGCCGCGCGCCTGGGGGGGCTGGTCGGGTTCGGGTTGGTGCTCGTCCTGCCATTCCTCCTCGTCCATCGGGTGGAGACAGGGCTCCCCTGGCCGCAGTTCGCGGCGATCCTTGGCTTCCTGTACGCCTACGGGCTGGCCTGGGCGCTGGCTGGCCACGGTGCCGTGGCGGTTGTACACTGGGATGGGCTTCGGTTCGTGCTCGAGTACGGGGGCCTCCTCGCTGTCATCATCCTCCCGGCCGGCGCCGGTCTCCCCATCAGTCCCATCCCCGCAATCGGCGGGCTGTGGGCGGACACGGGGGCCGGATGGTGGGGTCTCGCCCTGTACGCGGTGCTCGATGCCGGGGCGCTGGGAACATGGTTATGGACGAACGGGCGATCCTCCGGCGCGTGAGACGATGGGCCCGGGCCCGCAACGGGCTCCGGGCCGGCTTGGCGGCAGTGGCGCTCGTCCTTGGGGCGACCCTCATCGGCCGCCTCCTCGGCCGGTCCCTGCCTCCCGCGGTGTGGTTCGCCGTCCCGGCCCTGGCGGTGGTGGGGTGGGGTTGGCCCCTATCCTGGGATCGGCTCCTCCTCCGGGCGGGGCGCAAGCTCGGGGTTGGGGAACGTCTCGCCGCGCTCGACGTCGTGATCGCGCGCGGTGCTTCTCCCCTGATGGGCCCGCTCTGCGCGGAGATCGTCGCAGCCCGTCCCCGGGGATGGCGGCTCCTCGCCGGGCCAGTGGAGTACGGAGCCTCCGCGCTCGTCGTGGCCCTCGCGGTCGCGGTGGGGTTCGCCTCCCCCCTCGGCTCGTCGGGATCCCCACCGCAAGCGGCGGCGCCCACTGCGAAAGTGGTTGAGACCGCCCCCCCTCCGGACGAGGCCGCGGACGAGGCCGCGCCCCTTGCCGTGGAATCCCCCGGCGCCTACCCAGCTCAGGCGGAGATCCCCGAGTACTCCCCGTACCAGGACCTCCTCGCCTCGATCCTCGGGCTCGCGGACGCCCTGACGGGCGGGTTGTCCGGGGACGAGGTGGCAGCGCGGCTTGCTCAGGAGGAGGGCCTCCTCCGCCAGCTCGCGGAGCGGATCGCCGCGGCCACGCCGGGCGGGCTATCCCCCTCCGAGCGATCGGAGCTCGCGCCCCTGGCCCGCCAGGTAGCGCGGCCCGACCTCCGCGAGCGGCTGACCGAGCTCCTCGACCAGGAGGGGGAGGCGCCGGCCCGCGAGGCCGAGGAGGCTGTGGCCGCGGTTCTCTCCGCTGCGGACCGGGCGAGGGCGGATGGGGAGCACGAACCCACGGGGGCGCTGGGCGGCGCCCCGGTCGCCGGAGCTGGCTCGGGCACGACAGCGGAGGGCTCGGCGGAGGGAGAGGGAACAGTGGAAGGTCCGCTCGCCCCACGCGACGCGGAGCTAGATGGGAGCGATCCGTTCGCGGGGGGGGAGGAGGGAGCGGATTTCCCGGGGACGGTCGGCGGGGGACCGGTTGAGTCTGGCCCGACCGGGGACTGGACCCCTACCCCGGGTGAAGAGGAGCCGAACGTGGTGGTGGGAGGGGAGGGGGAGATGCGGGCGTATATCGTCCCTGGGATCCCCGGGGAGCCTTCCCCCAGTGCCGGGGGCACCCCCACCACGCTCGCACCGCAGGAAGTGGAGGTGGTCCTCCGGACGCGGGGGATCCCGCCCGAGCTGCGGAGCCTCGTCCGTCGCTACTTCGAACTCATCGGAGGGAACCCGTGATCACAGAACGAGACCTGATCGAGGCCCGGGAGGCATTCCGCCTTCTCCGGGAGAGGATTGCCGGCGTCATCGTGGGTCAGGAAGAGGTCGTCGAGATCGCGCTGTGGGCGCTCCTCGCCCGGGGGCATGTCCTCCTTGAGGGGGTGCCGGGGCTGGGGAAGACCCTCCTCGTGCGGGCCCTCGCCCGCGCGCTTGGCCTGTCCTTCTCCCGTATCCAGTTCACCCCGGACCTCATGCCGGCCGACATCTTGGGCACGAACGTGTTCTCCGGGGACGGATTCCGGTTCCTGCCCGGGCCTGTGTTCGCCCACGTCGTGCTCGCCGACGAGGTGAACCGAGCGACGCCGAAGACCCAATCCGCCCTGCTAGAGGCGATGCAGGAGGGACAGGCCACGATCGGCACGGAGACCCATCCCTTGCCGGACCCGTTCACCGTGCTCGCCACCCAGAACCCGATCGAGATGGAGGGGACCTATCCCCTGCCCGAGGCCCAAGTGGACCGGTTCCTGTTCAAGGCCGAGGTGGGGTTCCCCAACGAGGGGGAGCTCGTGGAGATCGTGCGTCGGAACACAGAGGGCGCGGGGATCCGCCTCCCCGAGCCGGTCCTCTCCGCGGACGCCGTGCGGCGCGCCCAGGCCGTGGTGGCGGAGTACCCCGTGCCGCGGCCGCTCCTGGAGTACGCGGCGGCCCTCGTCCTCGCCACCCATCCCGAGAGCCCCACTGCACCGGAGGCGGTGCGGCGCTACGTCCAGTACGGGGCGAGCCCCCGGGGGAGCCTCGCCCTCATCCTGGGGGCCAAGGGACGGGCGTTCCTCGCCGGCCGGCACCACGTGGGGGTAGAGGACATCCAGGCTGCGCTGCGGCCGGCACTTGTCCACCGGATCATCCCCAACTTCCGCGCCGACGCGGACGGCGTCGCCGCGGGCCAGCTCGTGGATGAGGCGGCGCGGGCAGTCCGCAGGCCATGACCGATGGCCCCCTCTCCCCGGCCGAGCTGCGGGCCCTGGCGCGGGCCCGGATCACCCTCCGCCGGCCGGGAGGGGCCCTCCCCGGCGGCCACCTCGCACGGCGGAAGGGGACGTCCGTGGAGTTCGCCGACCACCGCCCCTACCAGCCAGGGGACGACTTCCGGCTCATCGACTGGGCCGTGTACGCCCGTCACCGGCGGTTGGTGACGAAGACCTTCGCCCACGAGGTGGAGGCGCCGCTGTACCTGTTCCTCGACGCGAGCCGCTCGATGGGGGAAGGCAACAAGGCCTTGTTCGCACGGCGCCTCGCCGCGGCCCTCGCGTTCGTCGCCTACCGTAGCCAGGACCGGTTCGCGATCTACCCATTCCGCGACACGCTCATAGCTACCCCGGCACCGCGCCGGGGGAGGACTGCCCTCTCCACCGCGTTCCAGTCCCTCATGGAGCTCCCCCCCGCGGGCGAGACCGACCTCTCGCGGTCCCTCGCCGCATGGGCTGAGCCAGGGCCTGAGCCGGGCCTGTGCGTCCTCATCTCCGATTTCCTGTGCCCGGGTGGGTACCGGGACGGGCTCCTCGCCCTCCGCCACGGCCGACATGCCGTGGCTACAGTGCAAGTCCTGTCCGAGGCCGACCTCGATCCGCCCCGGTGGGGGGAGGTACGGCTCCTCGACGTGGAGACCCGCCGCGGGAGGTCCCTCGTCCTCGGGGCAGGCGCAGTCCGCGCCTACCGTGAGGCACTACGGGAGTGGAACGAGGGGCTGGCCGCGGCATGCCGGGAGCTACGCATGACCTACTTCCTGTTCCGGAGCGATGCCGCGCCGGTCGAGGCCGCGCTCACCATCCTCGCGGGGTGGGGCCGGTGAGGTTCCTCCTTCCGTGGGGATGGGCCTGGCTCGCCTCCGGGCTGGTCGTGGTCGCCCTGTACCTCCTCCGGCGGCGGGAGCGGGAGGAGCCCGTGTCCGCCCTGTTCCTGTGGGAGAGGATCCCCCCTGACCGGACGAGCCGCATGGCGCGGCTGCGCGCCCGGTTCGACCTCCTGCTCCTCCTCCAGCTCCTCGCGGTGATCCTGTTCGCGGTCGGCCTCGCCCAGCCCATCGTCCGTGTCCCCCGCCCCGCCGGGGCGACGGCGATCATCCTCGATGGCTCAGCCTCGATGGCCGCGACGGGCCACGCCGACGCGGCATTGGCGGAGGCCCGGCGGCTGATCGGGGATTCCTCCGGCCCGTGGTCGGTCGTGGTGTGGGCCGACCCGCCGCGGGTCCTCGTCCCGCACACCGCGAACCGCGAGGAGGTCCTCGCCTTCCTCGGCGCGTACCGCCCCACCCTCGGCGGCCGACCGCCCCTCGGCGAGGCCCTTGCCCTCCTCCCCACCGGGTTCGGCCGCACCGTCGTCGTCACCGACGACCCGCCCCCCGATCCCGGGGTCGAGATCGTCGCCCTCCCCGCCCCGGACAACCTGGCGATCGTCGCCTTCGCGGCCCGCCCGACCCCCGACGGGTCGGGGTATGAGGCCCTGGTGCGGGTCCGCAACGACACGAACCGGTACCAGGATGTCCAGGTGGCCGTCCACACCGGTGCGGGGACGTACCTCGGGTCGCGGCTCCTCCCCCCGGGGTCCGAGGATCAGTTCGTGTTCCAGATCGGGTTCGTCCAGACTTCGCTCCGCGCCGAACTTTCCCCCGAGGATGGGTTCCCATGGGATAACGTGCGCTACGCCGCCCTCGAGGGAGGATCCACGGTCCGCGTGCGGTGGGTGGGCGAGGAGGACCGCTACCTGGAGGCCGCCCTGCAGGCGGCGATCCCCGTAGAACGGGTGGGCTCCGGGGATTGGGATCTCACCGTGGTCGTGCGGACCGAGTTGCCCGTTCCCCCGGCCGGGCCCCTCCTCCTCGTCGGGGCAAGCTCTCCCGAGGCCTCCCTCGGCGAACCCGAGCCGGCCGGGCCGATCCGAGGCGAGGCGTCGCCCCTCCTCCGCCACGTCATCCCCGAGGAGCTCCGCGCCAGCGCCGTGCATCCGCTGACCCTCCCCCCCGACGCGACCGTGGACCTGTGGGCGGGGGATGCCCCGGCCCTCATCCACTGGGAACGCGACGGCGGGCGCCGGGTCCTCCTCGCCCTGGACCTCGCCCGGTCCAACCTCCCCCTGACAGTGGACTTCCCGATCCTCCTCCGGAACATCGTGACCTGGCTTCTCCCCTACCGGCCGCGGCCGACCCTCGTTGTGGGGGAAGCGGTCGAACTGCCGCCGGGGACGGAGGTGAGCACCCCCGCCGGCCCAGTGAGCGGGGTATGGATCCCCGACCGGCCTGGGCTGTACGAGCTCCGCGGGACGCGGCAGGAGGTGATCGCCGTGAACGTGCCGTACGAAGAGTCCATTCCCGGCCGGGTTGCGGTTCCCACTGCGGTCCCCCTGTCCAAGGCCCTGGCTGACCTCACCGCCTGGCCGTGGGTCGGGGCGGCGGCCTTCCTCGTCCTCGCTGCCGAGTGGGGCCTAGCCCGGCGGAGGGGGGTCTGATGCGCTTCCTCACCCCGTGGGCCCTTGCCGGGCTTGTGCCGGCCGGAGCCGTGCTCCTCCTCTCCCTGCGCCGACGGACCCTCCTCGGACGGGCCGTGACGCTCGCCCTCCTCTCCCTTGCCCTCGCCGGCCCGGAGGTCGCCGTTCGCCAGACCGGGGAGACGGTCCTCTTCCTCGTCGACCGATCGGCGAGCGTGGGTGAGGTGGCGGCGAACGCTCTCCCCGAGCTCACCTCCTCCGTCCTCGCCCGCGGCGGGGAGGTCGGGGTGATCTCGTTCGCCGACGGGTCCCAGGTTTCGCAGTGGCCGGGAGTGGGCGCGATCCCAAGCGGGGGAGCGTTCTCGTCGTTCGGGACCGACATCGGGGCGGCGGTGGACCTCGCGCTCGCCCTAGCCCCCGCTGGGGCGCAGATCGTGCTCCTCTCCGACGGCCGCGCGACAGGGGGGGACCTCCTCGCCGCCGCGGCCCGGGCCCGCAGCCAACGGGTTCCGATCCACGTCTACCCCGTCGGCCAGGCTGACCTCGTCCGGTTGGCTGAGTTCACGGGTCCCCGCGAGGCGCCGCTTGGGACGATCACCCTCGACGCCACAGTTGAGGCGTTGCAGCCGACCGCGGCCACGGCCCATCTCTATCGGGGTAGTGAGGAGATCCGGGCGATCCCCCTCGACCTCCCCGCCGGGCGGACGCGCCTGTCCCTGACCGATGTGCCCCCCGCGGCCGGGTTCTGGAGCTACCGGATGGAGGTGAGGGCAAATGGCGATCGGATCCCCGAGAACAACGCCCTCTCGTGGGGGGTAGCCGTGGGCGAGCCGCCGGAGATCCTCGTCGTCGGGTTGGGTTCGACCGCCACCGACGAGCTCCTCGCCGCGGCGGGGGTCGCGTTCCGGCGGCGGGAGGCCCTCGCGGTGGAGGATCTGGCCGGAGCGGGGCTGGTGATCCTCGACGACTACCCCCTCGCGCTCCTCGGCACCCGCACCCTCGACGCGCTTCGGTCGTACGTCGCCGGGGGGGGCGGGCTCCTCGTCATCCAGGGCCGCCAGGCCGTGTCCGGCTACCTCGGCCCCGTCGAGGAACTGCTTCCCGTGACCTACACCGTCCCCGAGCGGGTCCAGGAGGCAACGGCAGCGGTGGTGTTCGTCCTCGACCGGTCCAGCTCAATGTCCGCCCAGGCCGGAAACACGACGAAGATCGACCTCCTCAAGGAGGCCGCCGCGGCCGCGGTGGAGGCGATGCCGGAGGAGGACATCGTCGGGGCGGTCGCATTCGATCGGTATCCGCAGTGGATCGTGCACCCGGGCCCCGTGTCCGAGGTCCGCGAGGAGCTGTTTGAGGGGCTGCGCAGGCTGACCGCAGACGGGGGAACGTACCTGTTCACCGCCCTCGACCAGGCGGTGAAGGCCCTCCTCCCGCTCGAGGCCCGTGTCCGCCACGCGATCGTGATCTCCGACGGAAAGACGATCCGCGACGAGGCTGCTCTGAGCGCGCTCCTCGCCGAGGTGGGCGAGACGGGGGTCGGCGTGACGACGATCGCCATCGGGACCGATCCCGATCTCGAGGTCCTCCGCACGCTGGCCGAGGTGAGTGGGGGACGGTCCTACGAGCTGGCGGCGATGACCGATCTCCGGCCAGTGCTGGTGCAGGAGACGGAGCGTGTGTCCCGCCCCCGGTTCCTGGAGCGGGAGACGGCCGTCCTCCCCGGACCGGGGGCCGCCGCGTTCCCTCTATCGGGGGAGCTCCCTCCCCTTGCCGGCTACACCCTCACCTTCCCCAAGCCCACCGCCGACGTCGCGTTCCTCTCGCCCGCCGGCGATCCCCTCCTCGCCCGCTGGCGGATCGGCCTCGGGCAGGTGGCGGTGCTCAACGCCGACCTGTCCGGGATCTGGACGAAGGACTGGCTCCGCTCCCCCCAGCTCGGTGAGCTGTGGGGCCTCCTCCTCGGGCAGCTGTGGGGCGAGCGGCAGCGCGTGCGCGTGGACTGGGAGGTCGTCGGGCCGACCCTGCGCCTGGGGGTGGAGGCGACCGAGGGCGGGCGGTGGGCGAACCGCCTCGAGTTCGCGGGCGAGCTCGTCGGTCCCCGCGGATCGTGGCCGCTCTCCTTCGACCAGACTGCACCGGGGCGGTACGAGGCCTCCGTCGCTACCCCTGGGTCCGGGGCGTACCTCCTCACGGTGAGCGAGCCCTCTGGCCGCTACGGGGGCTCGTTCCCGGTCGTCCTCCCCTACCCGGCTGAGCTCGTCGCGTTCGGTCCCGACCTCGACGCCCTGAGCACGATCGCGCGCCTGTCAGGAGGCGAGTTCGTGCGCGACGAGCTCCTCCCCCCTTCGCCGGGGGCAGGGCGAGCGTGGACCCCGATCGGCCGGGCCCTCCTCTGGGCGGCGGCGTGTTCTCTCCTCCTCGACCTCGCACTGCGCAAACTTCTCGTGTAGGTACAGATCTTCTGGCCTACGTCCACCCCACACCCAGCTGCGAAGTCGGGGTCAAGGCAACTCGTCCATTTGACGATCCGGCATCGCCCGCTGTATGATCAAAATCAAGGATAACGAAAGTCACAAAAAGGGGGTTGAGAGTAGAAACCATCAGCTTGTGAGGGTTCGCAGCGTCCGGAGATCGTTCAAGTGCAGGCGTACAACGCGATCCTAGAGGAGGAAACGATGAAGTGGGGAGAGAAGGTTACGAAGAGACTTGGTGTTCGTGGGTTGTACGTTGTTCTTGCCATCACGCTCCTCGCCATCCTGAGCGGGGCTCACCACAAGTGGGGATAGGTAGCCTACAAGGTCAAAGGTAACCCAGGCTGATGCCAGGGGGGGTGGCGACCCCCCTTGCTCTTTTTTTAGGCTTCCAGGGTGACAGCTTTGCCTCGGAAAGCTCGCGTATATTGGGGCCTGGTTGTGGCGGCAGGGTTGGCATGCTGCGTCTTCTACCTGAGTCGAATCCGTCTTACTTCCGAGTTTGTCCTGACCTGGATCTTGCTTGTGGTCGTCGACTTCCTTGCCGAGATCTACGAGGTAGAGTTGATCCCGGAGAGAAGGACGTCAGTGGCTGTAGCAGCTGGCGCCGCCGCCGTTTTCATTGGCGGAGCGCCACTAGGGATCGCGACGTTATGCGTCGGGTCACTGGCAGCCGAGGTCCTTCTGCGGTGGAAGAAACTGGCCCAGGGACCGGGGAAATTCTTCACCTATGTAGGCTTCAACCTCGGCCAACTCGTGATCTCGGTCACGGCAGCGGGGCTCGTCTTCGAAGCTACGGGTGGAGCTCCTCCGCCCTACGCCTCATGGGCGGACTTCATCCCTCTGGTGGTGGCGTTCCTCACCTACGTCATTGTCAATACCTCGCTCGTGGCGATGATTATCCACCTCACGGAGGGAGTGCGCTTCACCTACCTTCTCCGGTTCGACCTTCGCCATCTCCACGTTCAGCTCCTAACTTTGGGAGTACTGGCGATCCTGATGGCGATCGTGTACCCCCTCTCCCCATGGTACGTGCTCCTCGTGGGAAGTCCGCTCATGGTCGTCCAGATTTCCATCCGCAGCTACGCACGGCTGCGCCAGCAGGCCAAGGAGGCGTTCGAAAGGATCACCCGCATCGTTGGGGAACGTGACTTCTACACCGGGACCCACTCTGCGAACGTGGCCGAGCTCGCCGTGAAACTGACCCGGAAGCTGCGGCTGCCGGATGAAGTGGTGGAACAGGTCGAGGCCGCAGCCCGCGTCCACGACCTGGGCAAGATCGCGATCCCGGACAGCATCCTTCTCAAGCCAGGAAAGCTCACCGCGGAGGAGTGGGCGGTGGTGAAGCGCCACCCCGCCGTCGGGGCGGACCTCCTCGAGGGGCTGGAGATCTACGAGGGGATCGCGCACGTCGTGCGGCACGAGCACGAGCACTGGGATGGCGGGGGGTACCCCGATGGACTGAGCGGGGAGAACATTCCCTTGGGGTCGCGGATCCTCGCCGTGGCTGATGTGTGGAGCGCCCTCACCACCGACCGCCCTTACCGCCCAGCCTACACTGCGGACGAGGCGCGCACGATCCTCAAGGCCATGGCGGGGAAGGAGCTCGATCCGAAGCTCGTGGACCTCTTCCTCACGGTCGTAAGCTGAGATGCGTCGCACGCCTCGCCCTGGGGAGTCCCGACCAGCACGCCTCGTCCCCAACGACGGTCTAGTGGAACGGCCCGTCAGCTCAGACGCCATTGCCCACGAGGGGCGCTGCTCCCGAGCCCGAAGAGAGGAGGCCGCGGCGGGGACCGCGGGGTGAGGGGATGCCGCTCCTCTGGGCCGTCGGGATCGGGATCGTGGCCGGGCTCATCCGCCGAGGGAGCCTGGCGAACCTCGGCCAGCTCAGGCTGCGCGCCCCATGGTTGATCCTCATCGCCCTCGTCATCCAGGTCCTCATCTTCCCCATGGGGAGCAGGGGCCCCCTCATCCCCGTGGGCGCAGCCTACCTTCACCTCGTCTCCTATGCCTCCCTCGCGGCATTCATCGGGCTGAACCGCCGCTACCCGGAGTTCCTCATCATGGGGGTGGGGCTAGTCCTTAACCTGATCGTGATCGCCGCCAACGGGGGATACATGCCGGCCTCGGCGACGGCCCTCGACCGGGCCGGGCTGTCCGACGTGGCAGCCGCCCTCCGGGAAGGAGGTCAGTCGGGGAACACGATCCTCATGGGCGAGGGGACCCGCCTCAACTTCCTCGGAGACTTCCTCTACCTCCCGGCGGGGGTTCCTCTCGCCTCAGCGTTCAGCATCGGGGACGTCGTCCTGGGCCTGGGACTGGCCGTGCTCCTCGCCCGGCGGATGGTCAGCCAGGCTAAACCCAACCATCAAGGGACAGGTTCGGATCCGGCACCAGGGTGAGGGAGCCGGGGCAGCCGAGCGCGGTGAACCGGTGGTGGGCGCAGGCGGCGACGATCGCCGCGTTGTCCGTGCACAGCGCCGGAGGAGGGAACATGACTTCAATCCCGCGCTCGCCGGCGCGCAGGGGCAGGACCTCCCGCAACCGACGGTTGGCGGCGACGCCCCCCACGACCACGATCCGCGGGAGCTCCAGCCGCCGCGCCGCCTGGATCGCCTTCTCCGCAAGGACGTCCACCACCGCCTCGAGGTAGCTTGCGCACAGGTCGGGGACGGGCGTGGACGGGTGATCCCGCAGCCAGTACACGGCCGCGGTCTTGAGGCCGGCGAAGCTCATGTCGAGGCCCGACCCGATCATCGGTCGGGGGAACGCGACCGCGGTGGGATCACCCTGGCGGGCCAGTTCGTCCATCCGCGGCCCGGCGGGGTACCCCAGGCCCACGAGGCGTCCCACCTTGTCGAGCGCCTCCCCCGCTGCGTCGTCCCGCGTCCCACCGACGACCTTGTAGTCCCCCCACTGCCGCACCCGGACGAGGAGGGTGTGCCCCCCGGAGGCGACAAGCCCCAGGAACGGTGGCCCCGCGGCCGGCTCGCTCAGGCGCTGGGCGAAGAGGTGGGCAGCGAGGTGGTTCACCCCGATCAGGGGCACATCCCGCGCCACGGCGATCCCCGCGGCATGGGACATCCCCACGAGGAGGGGGCCGACGAGGCCCGGGCCGTAGGTCACCCCGACCAGTTCGATCCCATCCCAGCCGATCCCCGCCGTGGCGAGGGCTTCCGCAACGAGGGACGGCAGCTTCCGCAGGTGGTCCCGCGACGCCGCCTCCGGCATCACCCCCCCATAGCGGGCGTGGAGGTCGGTCTGGGAGTAGACGAGGTTCGCCAGGATCTCGTCGCCTCCCCGGAGGACCGCCACCGCTGTCTCGTCACAGGAGGTCTCGATACCGAGGACGATCATGGTCGGGGGATCGGTGATCCGGGAACAGTCCCCACAGTCCGCGAACGCTTGTTACCCGTCACGGATGCATTCCGGCTTGAGGATGGCCACGAACGGGAGGTTGCGGTACACCTCCGCATAGTCGAGTCCATATCCCACGACGAACAGGTTCTCCGGGAGGACGAACCCCACGTAGTCCACCGTCACCGCGACCTCCCGGCGGTGCGGCTTGTCGAGGAGGGTGCACACGCGGAGGGTGGCCGGTCCACGGGCGGACAGGCCAGCGAGGAGGTGGTGCAGGGTGTGGCCCGTATCCACGATGTCCTCCACGAGGAGCACATCGCGGCCGCCGATCGCACAGTCGAGGTCCTTGAGGATCCGCACCTCGCCGGGGCTCGTGCCGTTGCCGTAGCTCGACACGGCCATGAAGTCGTACTCGATCGCGAGGTCAACCGCGCGGATGAGATCAGCCATGAACGGCATCGCCCCCTTCAGGATCCCCACCACGAGGAGCGGCCGGCGGCGGGGATCCCGTCCCACGCCGCCCCGGTAGTCGGCGGCGATCTCCTGCCCGAGGTCCCGCACCCTCCGCGCGATCTCGTCCGCCGAGATCACCACCCGTTCGATCTTGTCCATCCACGCTGTCTCCACGTGCCCTCCCGAGGAACACCCTCCCCGCCAGCCTCTGGACGGAGAGGGACCCAGCTTACCGCGGCCGCGCTCCACCCGTCAACCGCTCGCGAGGGACGAGAGGTCGAGGAGGAGGTTCCCGGAAACGCGACGCCGGTAGTCGGCCGAGGCCCGGAGATCGGAGATCGGCCGCACCGCGGACGAGAGGGCATCGCGGAGCTCGGCCAGCGCCTCCACCGTGAGCGGGCGTCCCACGAGCGCCCGCTCCACCTCCCGCGGCCGGAGCACGGTGGGCGCCACCGACCCGAGGGCCAGACGCGCCTCGCGAACCGCCCCATCCTCCACCCACACGAGGGCCCCCAGCGAGGCCACCGCAATGAGGAGGGCCTGCCTCCTCCCCACCTTGCGGAAGTAGGGGTGGGCCCCGTCCCGCGGCAGGGGGATCGTGAGGGAGCGGATGAGCTCCCCCGGTTGAAGGGCGGTCCTCCCTGGACCGAGGACGAACTCCTCCACGGGCAACGACCGCTCCCGAGCGGGTCCCACCACGTTCACCTGCGCCCCAAGGAGGTACAGGGGGACGAGCCCATCCCCCGCCGGAGAGGCGTTGACGACATTCCCCCCCAGGGTCCCCATGTGGCGAAGGGCGGGGGAGCCAATCGTGGCGAGGGCGAGCCTGAGGATCGGGAGCTGGGCCGTAGCGGGGGCCGAGAGGATCTCGACATGGGTCGCGGCGGCCCCGATCTCGACCCCACCCTCCGTTTCGTGGATCCCGCGGAGCTCGGGGAGCTCTCCCACGTAGACGAGGAACGGTGGGCGTTCGGCGCCCTTCCGCAGGCGAACGAAGAGGTCCGTTCCGCCAACGAGGGGCTTGCCCCCCTCGCCGGTGAGGCGGACGGCGTCCGCAAGGTCCCGCGGCCGGACGATCTCAGGCAGGTCCACGATCCCTCACCCCCCCGGGAGGTCCTCCGGAGCGTCCACGTCCCGGACCACGCCCGGATCGTCCCACGGGATGATCTCGCAGGCCCCCACGAGGTCGCGTGCCCCGCGGTCCCCGGAGAGCTGGAGGAGGGCGGGCCGCAGGGAGGGGGGGAGGTAGACGGGGAACCCCCGCCGTCCGCGGTAGGAGGGCGCAACCGGACGGTCGCCCGCCCGGCCGAGGACAGCCCGCGCTGCGGCCTCAGGGACCCACGGCATATCCCCCAGGAACACAAGCATCCCGCCCGCCACCGCTTCCGCCGCCCGGCGGAGGGAGCTCCCCATCCCTTCGCGCCAAGCCTCGTTCACGATCAGACGCCAGGGGAGATGAGCCCCCTCTCCCCAGGACGGGAAGAGCGCTTCCCGGATGGCGGTTCCCTCCGCGCCGAGGACGATCAGGCGTTCGTCCACAGGAAGCCGCTCCACGAGATCCACGACCCACGAAAGGACCGGCCTCCCCGCCACGGGAAGGAGGAGCTTGGGGCGCCCCATCCGTCGTCCCTCCCCCGCGGCGAGCACGACCCCGGTCATCGCCTCCGCTCCGCCGCTCGGAGCACCGCTTCCACCACCTGCTCGTACCCCGTGCACCGGCACAGGTTCCCGGACAGGTACTCCCGGACCTCGTCGGCAGTCGGGGAGGGGTTCTCCGCGAGGAGGGCGTGGGCGGCCAGGATCAACCCCGGCGTGCAGAACCCGCACTGAACTCCCGCGGTGGCGAGGAACGCTTCCTGCAACGGGTGGAGCTGCCCGGAAGCGGCGAGCCCCTCGATGGTGAGGACATCCCTCCCCTCCACCTGGATCGCCGCGGTGAGGCAGGCCAAGCGGGGCTTCCCATCCACAAGCACCGTGCACGCCCCGCATTCCCCTTCTCCGCACCCCTCCTTCGTCCCCGTCAGGCCGAGGTCCTCACGGAGGAGGTCAAGGAGCCGCCGCCCCGGCGGCACGTCCACCGTGACCGGGCGGCCGTTCACGCGGAACGAGAGGGTCATCCCTCCACCACCTCCGCCACCGCGGCGAGCGTGGGCGGGATGGCCCGCGGCATCTCCACCCCCCGCAGGGCCCCCTCGGGATCCTTGAGGCCGGAGCCGGTCACGAACAGGACGACGCGGGAGCCGGGGGGGATCGTCCCCTCCCGCAGGAGGCGGAGGAGCCCGGCGTAGGGGGCGGCCCCAGAGGGTTCCGCGAACACCCCCGTCCGGCGGGCCAACTCCCGCCCCGCGGCCACGATCTCCTCGTCGGTCACGGCCACGAACCCGCCGTCCGTCTCCGCGACGGAGAGCACGGCGCGCAGCGCGTCCTGGGGCTTCCCGACGCGGATCGAGTCGGCGATCGTCTCCGCTCCCCCCGCAGCTGGGAGGACCGGCTTCCCCTCCCGGTAGCGGGCGAAGGCGTGGGCGATCGCCGCCGCGCCGGCCGCCTGGACCCCGTACACCCGGGGCGCCCGCTCGGCAAGCCCCACCTTCACCAATTCCTGGAACCCCTTGGCGACCCCCGCCACCACCGCCCCGTCGCCTGCCGCGACAAGGGCGAAGTCGGGCAGGTCGTAGTGCAGCTCCTCCCCCACCTCGAGGGCCCCCGTCTTGTTCCCTTCGACCACCATCGGGTTCTGCCCGTCGGAACGGTTGTACCACCGGAACCGGTCCGCCGCCTGGACTGCAAGGCTGTAGGCCTCGTCGTACGTTCCCTCCACCGGGAACACGGTCGCCCCGAACGCGAGGAGCTGGGCGAGCTTGGCCCGGGGGGCAGCCTGGGGGACGAAGATGGAGCACGGGATCCCCGCCGCGGCGCAGAACCCGGCGGTGGACGTGGCCGCGTTCCCGGTGGAGGCGCACACGAGCGCCCCCCGCCCGAGCATCCGCGCCGCGGCGATCGTGACCGCAGTGCCCCGATCCTTGCACGAGGCGGTGGGGTTGGCCGTATCGTCCTTCACCCCTAGGGAACCGAGGCCGAGCTCCGCAGCGAGGGTGGGACAGGCGTAGAGCGGCGTCCACCCCGCCCGCAACGGCACGGCGTACTCCGCGGCCACGGGAAGGAGGGGCTCGTACCGCCACAGGGAGAACCGTCGCCCCGCGGCGAATGCCTTCGGATCGAGGCGCCGACGGAGGGAGCGGTAATCGTAGATGACGTCGAGCGCGCCCGCCACCGCCCCGCAGCGGGGACAGACGTGATCCACGGTCCACGGCGCGTACTCCCGCCCGCAGGTCAGGCAGCGGAAGGCGATCGGTTCACCCATCGGCCCCCCCTCGGATCAGGAACGAAAGCGAGCCCGTCACCCCACGGAGGAGGACGAGCATCTCCGCAGCCGGCCGTAGCGACCTCTCCCCGGAGAACGGCCGCTTCAGGGTCTGCTCCCGCACGCGGAGGTCCGGCGTGAAGACCGCGGCCACGAAGGGATCTTCGAACGTCACTTGCCCCTCCCCGACCACGAGGGCGGACTCGACCCCGTTCCCCCGCTGGCGGACCGACCCGGGGCGGATGAAAAAGGCGGGGCCCTCGTCGCGGGTGAACTCCGCCTCGTCCAGGAACAGGCGGGGCTTATCGCGGTACGGCTTCCCGTCGTGGACGCAGAACGTGGCGCAGTTCCCGCACTCGTTGCACAGGTCGTCCAGGTGGACGATCTGCCGCCCCTGCCGGACCGCGAACACCTCCTCCCTCACGGTCACGAGCGCACCGTGGCGACAGGCGAGGACGGGGAGCGCCCACTGCAGGGGGGTCACCGGATAGGCGAGGTTACTCCGGTTCGGGCACACCTCGACGCACTTGTCGCAGAACGTCGCGCACTGAACGCAGCGGCTCGCCTCAGCCCGCGCTTCGTCCTCCCCGAGGGTCGCCTCGACGAGGTCGAACCCCGTGCGCCGTTCCCGCGGGAGCGCGGCCGGACTGCGGCGGGGGAGGATCCGCGCCCGCGCCCGTTTGGCCCGCCCCAGCTCGTCCGCAGAGAGGGTCAGTTCGGGGGCCGGCCATGACCGGAACGGGATCCCAAGCTCCCGGCAGATCGCGGCCGCCGCCCGCCGACCGTCGGCGCAGGCCGCGACGATCGTCGCTGGGCCCCGCACCGCATCCCCTCCCGCGTACACGCGGGCCGGTCCGGCGGCCCCCGTCTCCGGATCGGCGACGATCCGCCCGTCTTTCCCGATTTGGATCCGGCTCCCAGCGAGGAACCCCATCTCCGGGCGTTGGCCCACGGCGACGAGGACCGTCCTCGCCGGGACCTCGAATCCGCTCCCCGGAACGGGGATCGGGCTCCGCCGTCCGTCCGGCCCGGGCGCGCCGAGGGCCGTCTTCACACAGGCCACCCCCACCACCCGGCCGGAGCGGCGCACGATGCGCTCGGGGGAAACGAGCTCGAGCAGGGTGTTCCCCTCGGCGAGGAGGTCCGCCACCTCCTCCCGGTCGGCCGGCATTTCCGCCCGGCTGCGGCGGTAGAGGACGGTCACCGGCTGCCCAGTCAGGCGGTGGGCGGTCCGCGCCGCATCCATCGCCGTGTTCCCCCCCCCGATGACAACGACGGGGGAACCGAGCGCGGGTTCCCTCCCTGCAGCCACCGCACGGAGGAAGGAGAGGGCTCCCCACACCCCTTCCCCCTCCTCGCCTGCGATCCCAAGCTTCGCCTCCCCTTGGAACCCGCACCCCACATACACCGCGGCGAATCCGTCTTCGAGAAGCTCCTCCGGGGGACCCGCGATCGGGTGGCCGAGGACGATCTCCACCCCGAGGTCCCGGATCCGTTGAATGTCCGCTCCCACCACCGATTGCGGGAGCCGAAACGCCGGGGCGAGGCGGAGCATCCCCCCTGGTTCGTCCTCTTTCTCGAACACCGTGACGCGGACCCCGCTCAGGGAAAGGAAGTACGCCGCCGAGAGCCCGGATGGGCCGCTCCCCACAATCGCCACCTTGAGGCCGGTGACGGGCACTGGCGGAGGGGGGGCGGGGGAATCCCCCCGTTCGACCGCGAACCGCTTCAGGGCGCGGATCCCTACCGCCTGCTCGTAGGTATTCCGCGTACAGCAGCCCTCGCAGGGGTGGGGGCAGACGTAGCCCGTCACGCCAGGGAGGGGGTTCTGGCTCAGAATCCCCGCCAGGGCCTCCCCGGCTGCGCCACGGGCGATGCGGCACGCGTAGCTCGGGACGTCCTGGCCGATCGGGCATGCCTCCGTGCACGGGGCGGTGATGCAATCGAAGAGCTCCAGCCCCGACTTGACCTTGGGGAGGCCGGAGGGGAAGTAACCCTTCTTGTACCGCGGTTCGGCGAGGGCGTCCTCCGCCGCCCGATCGAGGGTCGCGAGCTTATCTTGGGCCAACTCGTCCAGGTTCCGCGCTCCCCGGACCCCCATCGCCTCCTCCAGACTCTCCAGCCACCCGCCGAGGCGGGCGTACCCCCCGGGCTTGAGGAGGTCGGACGCCGCGGTGACGGTGTGGGCCCCACAGGCGAGGATCGTTGGGACGTTCACGCTATCGGCCCCTCCAGCGTAGGACACGGCGAGGTCGCCCCCGAACTCTCGGGCGAGGCACCGGAAGAGGGCCATCGTGATCGGGTACAGGGCCCGCCCGGACATGTAGACCTCGTCCCCGGGAAGGGTTTGCTTGTGGTTGGCCATGGCGAGGGTGTTGGAGAGCTTGACCCCGAAGGTCAACCCCTCCCGGCCGGCCACTTCGTCGAGGGCCGTGATGAGCTCCACCGCCCGGTCGTACGGGAGGTCATGGTCGAACACGCGGTCCGGGATCGTGATCTCCCGGAACCCAAGGCGATCATGGAGGATCCCGAGCACTTCTTTCTTGCCGAGGAGGGTCGGATTCAGCTTGACGAACGTGTGGAGGCCCCGCTCCGCGAGGAGGTAGCGCCCGATCTTCTCGATCTCGTCAGGCGGGCAGCCGTGCATCGTGGACAGGGTCACGTTGTCCGTGATCCGGGATGGGATCTCGACCTCGGCGAAACGAGGGAACTCCCTCCGCAGGGTCCGGCGTAGCTTCGCGATCTCCGGCGACGCATCGGTCAGGCGGTCCATGAACGCGGTCATGCGCGGGCTCCGGATCCCCGCGAGGTCATAGCCCACGCTCATGTTGAACACCGTCCCCACCGGGCCAGGGAACCCGAGGGCGTGGTGGAGGACGTGGATGAGAACCCATGCCTTCACGTACTCGCCCGCGGACTGGTCGAGCTTGAGCTCCTGGGACCACTCCACGTTGTACCCCTCGTCCGCCATGTCGATGCACGGGCGGGGGATCTGGAGCGCATCGTTGGCTTGCACCGTCTTCAGCTCGATGAACCTCCCCCCACAGAGCCAGGCAGCGACGATGTTCTGGGCGAGCTGGGTGTGGGGCCCGGCGGCGGGGCCGATCGGCGTCGCCAGGGGATGGCCGGCGAACTCCCCACGGTACGGGGCCGCGGCCGGGGGGACGTGAACGAGAGGCCACGGGATCCCGAAGATCGAACCGCTCGCCTCGCGTTCAGCAAGCGCCCACCGGAGGAGGACCGCAAACGGCTGGACCCGCATCCGATCAGACATGGCTCGCCCCTACACGCGCGCCCACAGCCGCTCCGCGGCGCTCCGGGCACAACCGAGGGCCGCCGCTTCGTCCAGCCCCAGGATCTGCCCCTCCCGGAGGCGCACCTCCCCACCCACGATCACCGCCCACGGCCGCAGCCCCTCGTTGATCGAGCCGAACAGGAGGTGGGACAGGAGGTTCCCCGCGTCAAGGGGGGTCGGCGGGTCGTAGTCCCACACCACGAGGTCGGCCCCATAGCCGGGGGCGAGCTTCCCCAACGGGACCCCAAACGCGCGTTCGGCGAGGGCGTAGTTGTGGTGGACGAGGGAGAGGAGGGCGGGATCCCCCAGCGCTGTCGGATCGCCCGTGACGTGGTGGGCGAGCAACCGCGCCGCGAGGAGCTCCCCGACGATGTCGCATCCGAACCCGTCCGTTCCGATCCCAACCCGGACCCCGCGGGCAAGCATCGTCCCCACCTGGGCCGCCCCCACCGCGTTGTTCATGTTCGAGCGCGGGTTGTGGATCAAACTCGCCGGCCGCTCGGCGAGGAGAGCGAGCTCGGCCCCCGCGAGGTGGATCCCGTGGATGAGAAGCGTCCCCTCGGTAAGGATCCCGAACCGGTCCAGCCTCTCCGCGGTGCGAACGCCGTGCTGGTGGAGGGCGTCCAGCGGGTCCTCCTTCCCCTCGGCGAGGTGGATGTGGAACGGAAGGGCGAGGGGAGCAGCCGCCTCCCCCGCACGGGCGAGGGCCTCATCGGAGAGGGTGAACGAGGCGTGGAGCCCCATGTGGGCAGCGAAGCGCCCTTCCTCCCTCTCCTCTCGGGCGAACCGGACGTTCTCCGCGATCCCCTCCTCGCGCTCCCTCTCCCCGCCGCGGTCCGTGACCTCGTAGCAGAGATCAGCCCGCAGCCCGACCTGGGCTATGGCCCGTTTGATCTGGGAGAGCGACCCCGTGATCGCGGCCGGGGACGCGTGGTGGTCGAACAGGGCCGTCACCCCGCACCGGAGATGGCCCACCGCCCCCACGAGCGCCGACTGGTAGACCGTGTCCAGGTCGAGGGCCCGGTCGAGCTTCCACCACAGCTGGTCCAAGATCTCCCGGAATGAACGAGGGGAGAAGTGAGGGAGGGGCATCCCCCGGGCGAGGGACGAGTAGAGGTGAGCATGGGCGTTGACGAGACCGGGGGTGACGAGGCGGCCCCCCGCATCGATCCGCTCAGCCCCTGCGACCTCCGGCGCCGGGCCAGGCCCTGCTGCCGCGATCCTATCACCCTCGATCTGGACGTACCCGGACGGGTGGCACGTCCCCCCCAGGTCGGCAATCCGCGCCCGGTCGATGATCAAGGCCATGCCACAAGTGTACCGGCTCCCCTTGCCGGGACCAACGGCCTCACCCCGCCCGGAACAGGGGGATCGTGGAACCGGACTCCACGTCCACGAGCCCCTGATCCGTGAGGCGGAGGGCGGGGATCACGGGCAGCGCGAGGAGGGAGAGGGTCATGAACGCATTGGCGAGTGTACATCCACATCCGCGGAGGCCTTCGTGGAGGCCATCCATCCCCTGGGCTACCTCCTCGGCCGGCCCGATGGAGAGGAGCCCGGCAATGGGAAGGGGGATCCACACCAGCACTTCCTCGCCACGGACGAGGCACACCCCCCCGCCTCCGTCCGCCACCTGGTTCCCCGCACGGGCCATCGCCTCCCGATCGGTGCCGACGATGAGGAGGTTGTGGCTGTCATGGGCGACCGTGGTCGCCAGGGCGCACCCCGCACCCAGACCCAACCCCCGCACGAACCCCCGCCCGATCCGGCCGCTCCGCTGGTGCCGCTCGACCACCGCGGCGTAGGCCACATCGGAGACGAGTTCGACCGTCCCCTCGCACACGGGGAGGCTCATCGTCACAGCGCGGGTCGGGGCCTGGTTCTCGATGACCTCGATCGTCCATACCTCGACCTCCTCGCCGGGAGCCTCCACGGCGAAGTCGGCCGCGATGAGGGGACGGGCGAGCCGCACCGTGTCCCTCGCCCACGCCGGCTGAGGAGGAGAGGCGAAGGGGAGAACGACCTCCCCTCTCTCGCACACAACCTCCCCCCCCACGATCACCATGTCAACGGCGAACTGGCCGAGGTCGGGCACAAGGAGGATATCGGCCCAGCGCCCCGGCGCGATCGAGCCCACATCCCGCGCCACCCCGAAGTGCTCAGCTGTGTTCAGCGTGGCCATCTGGATCGCCACCACCGGGGGGATCCCCGCCTCGATCGTCAGGCGCAGCACCTCGTCCATGTGGCCCTGGGAGAGGATCGTCTCCGCATGACGGTCATCGGTGCAAAGGAGGACGTGGCGGAGATCAATCCCCGCCTCGCGCACCCCGCACACCCCCGCCAGGAGATCCTGCCAGGCTGAACCTTGGCGGAGGATGGCCCGCATTCCCTGCCGAACCCGGGCCAGGGCATCTTCAGGCCGCGTCCCCTCGTGGCAGTCCGCCGGCCCCCCGGCAGCGTAGGCGTGGAACGTCGGTCCCAGGTCGGGCGATGCGTAATGGCCGCCCACGACCTTCCCCGCCGCCAGGGCGGAGGCGATCTTCGCGTGGACCACCTCGTCCCCCGCGACCACCCCGGGGTAGTTCATCACCTCCCCCAGGCCGACGACCTCAGGCCAGCGGAGCGCCTCCGCCACCTCACCCGGGCCGAGAGCAGCCCCGGCCGTCTCCAACCCCGGCGCGGCAGGGACGCACGACGGGACCTGGCCGTAGACCCGGAGCGGGGTCCCCTGCGCCCCGTCGAGGATGAGCCGCACCCCGCGGATCCCGAGGACGTTCGCGATCTCGTGAGGATCAGCGAACACGCCCGTCGTCCCGTGGGGGAGAACGGCCCGGGCGAACTCGGGCACGGTGAGCATCGAGCTCTCGATGTGGACATGCGCATCGAGGAGGCCGGGCACGAGGTACCGGCCCCGGGCGAGGATGACCCGCGTCGACGGGCCGATCATCGCCGTCGCGTCCGGTCCGCAGTAGGCGATACGGCCCTCGACCACGGCGAGATCCGTGTGGTCAAGGACCTCGCCGGAATGCACGTTCACCCACCGGCCGTCGCGGACCACGAGGTCCGCCGGGCGACGCCCCATCGCCACCGCCACGAGGTCCCGCGTCAGTTCATGGAGAGGCCTTCGGGAGCTGTTCATACTGGGAAAAGAGGGGCGGCCACCTCGGCCGCCCCCCGCACCCGCGTCACGCCCCTTACGGTTCACCCGGCCAGGGGCCGACCACGCCCTCCACCGCCCACTCCATGGTGATGAGGGAATCCACGGACATCCACATGCCCTCGGGCACGCGCAGGACCCCCCGCCGGTCGTAGATCGGGCCCTGGAACGGGTCGAAGGTCACGCCCGGATCGGCCATCTGGTTGTAGCGCACCATCACGAGGTCGTAGGCGGAGATCTCGCCGAAGACGGGATGGTCGACGATGTAGGCCTTGAGGTCGTCCTCGAACACGGGGTTGATCATCATCCCCGGCTTGGCCCCGACCTCCACCGCCTTCTGGGAGAGGAGCCACCAGTAGTCCACATGCTCCAGGTTCTCGTTGGTGTAGACCCCGTCGTGGACCTTCTGGAGGAAGTCCAGGTAGATGGCCTCCCAGTGGACGAGCTGCCCCGACACCACGTAGTCAGGGGCGAAATCGTACATCGGGGAATAGTGGGCAAAGGATGGGAACCCCCGCTCCGCCGCCACCTGGACCACGGTGGGGGAGTCCTCGGTGAACGCGAACACGTCACACCCCTCGGCCACCAGGGCCTCAGTGGCCTCCTTGGCCGCCGCCGGGTTGAACCACTCGTAGATCCAGCGCACGTGGACTTCGGCGTTGGGGTTGACCTCCCTAACCCCGATGGCGAAGGCGTTGAGGTGCCGCTTCACTTCGGGGATGGGGAACGCGCCCACGTAGGCCACCTTGCCCGTCTTGGTGAGCGCTCCGGCCATGAGGCCGTTCAGGTAGTAGACCTGGTAGAAGTCGGCCATGTAGGTGGCGAGGTTCGGGGCCCGCATGAACCCGGAGCAGTGGGCGAGGATCACCTTTGGGTACCGCAGGGCGGCGGCGTAGGTCCCGTCCATGAACCCGAAGCTCGTGGTGAACACGATGTTACAGCCCTGGCGGACCAGCTGATCGATGTAGGTCTCCACCTCGCCCTCGGGCACCGACTCCACGTACACCGTCTCCAGCCAGGGGAAGTTCTGTTCGCAGATTTCGCGGGCCACGTTGTGGGCGTGGGACCAGCCGTAGTCCCCGATGGGCCCGACGTAGATGAACCCCACCTTCACGGTCTCCGCGGCCAGGCCAAGGGTGCAAAGACCGGCCACCGCTGCCACGATCGCCGCTATCTTTAGACTCCTTCGCACTTTAACCTCCTTTTGTGCTCTGACTCATCACCGCTTGCCGAACGCCGATCGCTGGATTCATGCCCTCGGTTCTCACCCCCTTTCACTTTTCCCCCCGGGCATACGGGACGCCGAGGGCCCCCGGTGCTCCCCGGCGGCGCTGGGCGCCCCCGAGCCCGACAAAGGCCAGAACAATTATAGCGGCGGCGTAGGGCATGAGCTTGAGGAGCTCCGGAGCCACCCAGGGTTGCAGCCGATAGGACAGGTGATACAAGGCGCCGAACAGGACCGCCCCCCCGATCGCCTGGACGGGATCCCAGGCCACGAAGATGGTGAGGGCGATCACGATCCAACCCATCCCCCCGGTCATCCCCTCCGTCCAGGAGGGGCGGTACTCCACGGACAGGTACCCCCCGGCCACCCCGGCGAGGACCCCCCCGAGGATGACCGCCAGGTACCGCACCAGGTACACGTTCACCCCGAGGGCATCGGCGGTGGCTGGGGACTCCCCCACCGACCGCAGCGTGATCCCCCACCGAGTACGGTACAGGAGCACCCACAGCACCACGGCCAGGACCAGGCCCAGGTAAGTGATGATGCTCTGGTTCTGAAACAGCATCGGCCCCAAGATGGGGATGTCCGCCAGGTAGGGCACGGTGATGGCGGGCAGGGGGTGCTTGAGCGGGACGCCCTCCCACCCCCGGCCGAGCAGGCCCGAAAGCCCCAGGCCGAACATGGTGAGGGCGAGGCCGGAGACGTACTGGTTGGCCCGCAGGGTCACGGTGAGGAAGGCGTGGATCAGGGCGGCCCCGCCCCCGGCCACCGCTGCCACCAGGATCCCCAGCCCGGGGTTCCCGGTGGATTGGGCCACGGCGAACGCGGAGAACGCCCCGATGGCCATCATCCCCTCCACCCCCAGGTTCACCACCCCGGACCGCTCCGCGTACACCTCCCCCAGGGTTCCCCAAAGGAGCGGGGTCCCGTAGGCGAGCGCCCGCGCGATCGTGCTGATGAGCCACTCTTCCCAACCCATCTCTCACCCCTCGCTCGCGGCCCTCTTAGGTGCCCACCGGATATGCCAGTACATGAGGAGCTCACTTCCGATCAAAAAGAACAGGATCAGCCCGTTGAACACATCCGTGACCTGGAACGGCATCGCCAGCGCCACCTTGATCACATCCCCGGCGGCGAAGATCAGCCCAAACAGGAGCGCGGTCACCACGGCGGCGAGGGGGCTCCCCCTGGCCAGCCAGGCGACGATGATCGCGGTGTAGCCATAGCCCATGGAGATGTGGGCCGGGCTGCGCAGCCGGTAGTGCACCCCCGCCATCTCCCCCGCCCCGGCCAACCCCGCCAGTCCCCCCGAAATGAGCATCACCCAGAGCGTCACTTTGAGGAAATCGATCCCGGCGTAGCGGGCGGCGTCCTGGGACTGCCCCACCACCCGGGTCTCGTATCCCAGCTTCGTCCGGGAGAGGAGGAACGCGCAGGCGATCGCCATGGCCACCCCCACCACCAGGGTGATCCAATGGACGCGGGTGCCGGGGATCAGGGGCAGGCGCGCCGCTCGGGGGAAGAGGTCGCTGTAGGCAAACCCACGGGCGGTAGGCCCCTTCCAGGGGCCATGGACCAGCCACTCCACGATGTACATCATGACGTAGTTCAGCATCAGGGTGGAGATGACGTCGTTCACTCGGAGCTTCACCTTGAGCAGGGCGGGGATCATCCCCCACACGGCGCCGGCGAGGAACCCGGCCAGGAACATGGCCGGAAGGAGCCACGGATCCGGGAGGCCGGAGAACAAAGCCACCCCGGTGGCCGCCACCGCCCCGGCGAGGATCTGCCCTTCAGCACCGATGTTCCAGAACTGGGCGCGGAAGGCCACCACCAGCCCCACCCCGCACAGGATGAGGGGGATCGCCCGCCGCACCACCTCCGCCCACCCCTGGGGGCTGGCGAGCGTCCCCTGAAAGATGACACGATAGGCGTGCCAGGGGTTCACCCCGTAGCCCCAGAAGATCACCGCCGCTACGAGCAGCGCCAGCACCACCGCGAGCAGAGAGATCCCGAGCACCGCCCCCCGCGACGGGGCAAGGCGCCTCTCCAATACGAACGGCCCGACCCTCTTCACCGCGGATCACCCATCCCGGACCTTGTACCGGCCATCATGAGCCCGATCTCCCCAAGCTCTGCCGCAGAAGCTTCAACTATCCCCATGATCTCCCCGCGGAACATCACGGCGATCCGGTCGGCCAGGGACACGATCTCCTCCAGGTCCTCCGACACGAGGAGCACCCCGGCCCCGGCGTCCCGCTGCCGGAGGAGGAGCTGCCGGATGAGTTCGGTGGCCCCCACGTCGAGGCCATAGGTGGGATGCGCGGCCACCACCAGCCCTGGCTCCCCGGAGAGCTCGCGGGCGAGGATGAGCTTCTGGATGTTCCCCCCCGAGAGGAGCTTGGCCGGGGTCTTGGGGGAGGGCGTTATGATCTCGTACTCCTCGATCGCCTGCTCGGCAAACCGCCTCACCTCCGCCAGCCGCAAGAGCGGCCCACTGGAGAACGGAGGCCGGTGGTGCTTCTTCAGGATGAGGTTCTCCTCCACGGTCATCCCTGGGACGATCCCCATCCGGAGGCGCTCCTCGGGGATGTGGGCCACCCCAGCATCGGCCACCGTTCGCGGCGACCTGTTGGTGAGGGGTCGCCCCAACACCACCACCTCTCCCCCTTGAGCCCGCCGGAGGCCGCAGATCACCTCCACGAGCTCCCGCTGCCCGTTTCCCGCCACCCCGGCGATCCCCACGATCTCCCCCCGGCACACGGTGAGGGAGATGCCCCTGAGGGCGGGCAGCCCCCGATCGTTCACGGCCCGAAGATCCCGGAGGACGAGGGCCTCCTTCCCCGGCGTACACTCCGCCTTGGAGATGCGGAACACCACGTCCCGACCCACCATCATCCTCGCCAAGGAAGCCTTGTCCGTCTCCGCCACGGGCAGGGTGTCGATCACCTTGCCCCGGCGCATCACCGTCACCCGGTCCGCGGCCTCCATCACCTCGTCCAGCTTGTGGGTGATGAAGACGACCGCGTGCCCTTCCTCCTTCATGCGCGCCAGGACTTTGAATAGCTCCCCCGTCTCCTGGGGGGTGAGGACGCTGGTGGGCTCGTCCAGGATCAGGACATCCGCCCCGCGGTACAGGGCTTTCAGGATCTCCACCCGTTGCTGCTCGCCGGCGGAGAGCTGCCACACCCGGGCCTTGGGGTCGACGGGGAGGTTGTAGCGCTCGCCGAGCTCGCGGAGGCCCCGCTCCACGACCCGGGCCGGGCCGAAGAACGGGGTCCCCTGAAGGCCCAACGCCACGTTCTCCGCCACCGTATGGGGATAGACGAGCTTGAAGTGCTGGTGGACCATGCCGATCCCGCACGCGATGGCATCGCGGGGGGAGCGGATCACCACCTTCCGGCCCTTGACGTAGATCTCCCCCGCGTCGGGGCGGTAGAGGCCGTAGAGGATGTTCATCAAGGTGGTCTTCCCGGCACCGTTCTCCCCGAGGAGGGCGTGGACCTCGCCGGGGCGGACGTCGAGGGTTACCCGGTCATTGGCCACGACCCCCGGGAACGACTTGGTGACCCCCTCGAGGAGGACCAGAGGCGGGGAGTTCTGGTTTCCACCCAGATCGCCAGCGCCCGGGGCGGCCATCATGAGGGGTGAGTATAGCGACCCCCCGTTCCGATGGTCAAGTTGCCTGACAGGTTGGGCGGCCGGTATACTGCACCCGGTGAGCTGAGGTGCGCCTGACGGGGATTCGCCGGTTCCACTTCGCCCGGGATGCGGAGGAAGCCCTCTCCCTCCTCGCCGCCTACGATGGCGGCGCGGCCCTCCTCGCGGGCGGGGTTGACCTCCTGCGCTCCCCGCGGGGCGACATCGAGGGGGTCATTGACATCACGCGGATCGGCCTCTCCTACGTTCGCGAGTCCCGCGGCGGCCTCGCGATCGGGGCCACGACGACCCTCACCGAGATCCTCGCCTCCGCTGCGGCCCCCGCGTACGCCGGGGGCCTGCTCGCCTCCGCCCTGAGCCAGGTGGCGGCCCCTCCGCTTCGGAACATGGCCACGCTCGGGGGGGCCCTCGTGTCGGCCCATCCGTGGGCCGACATCCCGACCGTCCTTGTTGCCCTCGGAGCGGAGGTCCGCTGGCAGGGGGAGAAGGTGGGGAAGGCGCCGGTGGAGGAGCTGTACGGGACCGCGTTCCGCGGGTTGTTCCGCCGCGCCGTGGCGCTGGAGGTGGTCCTCCCACCGTGGGAGGGAGCCTTCGCCCACGAGAAGATCTCCCGCACCCGGTACGATATCGCCCTCCTCAACGCATGCTGCGGCCTAGGGCTCGACGGCGAGGAGATCCGGTGGGCACGGGTCGCCGTCGGAGCACGGCCGAACCGAGGGGAGAGGCTCCCCTGGGCCGAGGAGGCCTTGATCGGCCGTAAGCCCGGAGGGGAGCTGTGGAACGAGGTTCAGAGGCTGGTGGAGAGCCGGGTCGAGGTGGGAGACGACCGCCGGGCCGGGGCCGCCTGGCGCCGCCGTACCGCGGGGGTCCTCGTCCGCCGGGCCCTCGCCCGTGCTGCCCAACGGGGGGAGACGTGACGATCCCTGTTCAGCAGGACCAGGGTGGAGATAGGATGAAGCTCTCCTTTGAACTAAACGGAATCGAGCACTACCTGGATGTCGAGCCGGGCGAGCCGCTCCTCTCCCTCCTCCGGCGGTTGGGGATGAAATCGGTGAAGGAGGGATGCGGGACAGGGGACTGCGGGGCGTGCACAGTGCTTCTGGATGGGCGAGCGGTGCGGTCGTGCCTCATGGTTGCCCCCCAGGTCCAGGGGAAGCGGGTCATGACCCTCGACGGGCTGGGCACGGTGAACGATCCCCACCCTCTCCAGGAGGCGTTCCTCGAATGTGGGGCCGTGCAGTGTGGGTTCTGCACGCCGGGGATGATCCTCGTCGCCTACGAACTCCTCACCCGTACCAGCGATCCCACGCCCGACGACGTGCGGAACGCAATCGCGGGGAACCTGTGCCGGTGCACGGGGTACGTGAAGATCGTGGATGCGGTCCTCCGCGCTGCGGAGTGGAAGCGGGAGGGAAGATGGCGGTAGAGACGCAGCAGGGAGGGGCAGTGGGCCAGAGCGTGCGCAAGGTGGACGGGCCATCCCTCGTCGCGGGGAAGCCCCTGTTCACCCTCGATCTCGACATCCCGGGATCCCTCGTCGGGGCGATCCTCCCCTCCCCTCATGCCCACGCCCGGATCGTCAGTGTGGATACGTCCGCGGCGGAACAGGTCCCGGGGGTGCGGGCGATCCTCCACCACGGGAACGTGCCCCGCGTCCCGTACACCACCGCCGGGCAGGGGTGGCCGGAGCCCTCTCCCTACGATACGGTCCTGTTCGATACGAAGGTCCGCTTCGTCGGGGACCGGGTGGCGGCGGTGGCCGCGGAGACGGAGGACGCGGCAGCGGAGGCGCTAGCTAGGATCCGCGTGGAGTACGAACTCCTTCCCCCCATCCTCTCCCCTGAGGAGGCCCTCGCCCCCGGGGCCCCGATCATCCACGACGAGCCCGATGCGGAGGGGATCTACGATGCTTCCCACAACATCGCCGCGGCAGTGGACATCCCGATCGGGGACGCGGCGGCGGCCCTCGCCGCCGCCCCGGTGACGGCCGAGGCGACGTGCGAGATCCCGTACTCCCAGCACGCGACGATCGAGCCCCACTGCGTGATCGCCTACTTCGACGATGCGGGGCGGCTCGTCGTGCGCACCTCGACCCAGGTCCCGTTCCACGTCCGGCGGATCGTGGCGCGGGTCGTCGGGCTCGACCCGGCCCGGATTCGGGTCGTCAAGCCCCGCATCGGCGGAGGCTTTGGGTCCAAGCAGGAGGTCCTCCTCGAACCGGTGGCGGCGCTGCTGGCCCTGCGGACGGGCCGGCCGGTGCGGATGGCCTACACCCGCCAGGAGGTGTTCGTGGCGAGCCGGACCCGGCATCCGATGAAAGTCACGGTGAGGTTGGGGGCCACCAAGGATGGAGCCCTCCACGCCCTGGAGATGGACGTCCTCTCCAACACCGGCGCCTACGGGGCCCACGCCCTGACCGTGCTCTCCAACGTGGGATCGAAGACGCTCCCCTTGTACAACAAGGCCCCGCACGTCCACTTCCACGGGAGGGCGGTGTACACGAACCTCCCCGTGGCCGGTGCCTACCGCGGGTACGGGGCGACGCAGGGGTATTTCGCCCTCGAGGTGGCGATGGACAAGCTCGCCGAGAAGCTGGGCCTTGACCCGGTGGAGCTCCGGAGGAGGAACTACATCCGGGTCGGGGAGACGTCGCCCATCTTCGAGAAGATCGGGGAGGGCCGCGAGGGGACGGCGCAGATCGTGAGGTCGTGCGCCCTCGAGGAGTGCCTCAGGATCGGGGCGGAGCGGATCGGGTGGCGCGAAAAGCGGGGCCAGCGGCGTGAGGAAGGACCGTGGGTCCACGGCCTGGGGATGGCATGTGCGATGCAGGGGTCGGGGATCACGGGCGTGGACATGGCGGCGGCGACGCTCGTCATGCAGGACGACGGGAGCTTCCGGCTCCTCGTGGGGGCCACCGACCTCGGGACAGGGTCGGACACGATCCTCGCCCAGATCGCCGCTCAGGAGCTCGGGGTGCCGGTGGACCGGGTCCTCGTCTACTCCTCGGACACCGACTTCACCCCGTTCGACACCGGGGCCTACGCCTCCAGCACGACCTACGTGTCAGGGAACGCCGTCCTCCGGGCCGCGTCTGACGTGCGGGCCCAGATCCTGGACGTAGCGGCCGCGGCCCTGGGGGAGCGCGCCTCCGCCCTCGAACTCGCCGCTGGCGTGGTGCGCAGCCGCAAATCGGGGAAGTCCCTCACCCTGAGCGAGATCGGCCACCGCGCGACCTACGTGACCGATCAGCGCCAGATCGCGGCCACCGCATCCTTCGCCTGTCCCGAGTCCCCGCCCCCGTTCGCCGCGTTCTTCTGCGAGGTCGCGGTGGACCGGGAGACGGGCGTGGTGCGGGTGGAGCGGTTTGTGGTCGCCGCCGACTGCGGGGTTGCGATCCACCCCCAGGCGGCGGAGGGGCAGCTCGAGGGGGCGGTCCTCCAGGGGATCGGCCATGCCCTGTGCGAGGAGATGCTCTTCTCCCCACGGGGCCGCTGCCTGAACGCGGGGTTCTTCGATTACAAGATCCCGTCATCCCTCGATGCGCCCGCGATCGAGGCGATCCTCGTCCCGAGCGAGGAGCCGACCGGGCCGTGGGGGGCGAAGTCCATCTCCGAGGTCGGGATCAACGGCCCCCTCCCCGCGATCTCGAACGCGATCTACGACGCGGTGGGGGCGCGGATGGTCCGCGCTCCGTTCACGCCGGAGCGGGTGCGGTTCGCCCTCGGCGTAATCCCCTAGCGCGTCGCCCCCCTGGGTCAAGGGCCAGCAGCCGGCGTGGACGGCCCTACCGGCGAAGGCGCGCCCGGCGGGCGAACCGGGATGAGCCAGGATGCGCCTCACCGGCCACCACCCCGCCGTAGTCGAACCCGGGAAGCCGTCGCGACTCGATCGGCTCTCCGACCGCCTTCTCCACCCAGCTCCGCAACAGGCGGTCCGCCGGCGCAGACAAGCTGAGGGCGTGGCCGGTCTTGGCGAGCCGCCCCGTGCGGCCCACACGGTGGGTGTAGGCGTCCACGCTGTCGGGCAGGTCGAAGTTGATGACGTGCGTGATGTCCTCCACGTCAATCCCCCGCGCCGCGACATCGGTGGCCACGAGGATCTCGTACTCTCCGGACCGGAACCCATCGAGCGCTCCCTGTCGGTCCCGTTGCGACATGTCGCCCTCGATCGCCGCCACATTGAGCCCCGCGCCGGACAGGAACGAGGCAAGGCTCTGGGCGCGGCTCTTGGTGCGCGTGAACACGAGCACCCGCCCCGTGGCCGGGCCGCGGAGGAGGGCGAGGAGGAGGTCCCGCTTTCGCCCCTCGGTGATCGGGTAGAACGCGTGGGACACCGTCTTCGCCGGGACACCTGCGTCCACCTGCACCGTAACCGGATCGTGGAGGATCCCTTGGGCCAGGCGGCGGATCTCGGGGGGCATCGTCGCCGAGAAAAACAGGGTCTGCCGATCCTTGGGCAGGAGGGCGAGGATGCGCCGGATGTCGGGGAGGAACCCCATGTCGCACATCCGGTCGGCCTCGTCGAGGACGAGCACCTCGACATGAGAGAGGTCAAGCGCCCGATCCCCATTGAGATCGAGGAACCGTCCGGGGCACGCGATCACGACGTCCACGCCCCGCCGGAGCGCAGCCGCCTGGGGCCGCTTCTTCACCCCACCGTAGAGGGCGACACTGCGAATGGAGATGTCCCTCCCGAGCAGGCAGGTCGCCTGGTGGATCTGCTCGGCGAGCTCCCGCGTCGGGGCGAGCACGACCGCCCGCACGTGGTCCCCTGGCCGCTCTGCGAGGCGGTTGAGGATGGGGAGCATGAACGCCGCCGTCTTCCCGGTGCCGGTCTGGGCGACGCCGATCATGTCCTGCCCCGCCAGGATGACGGGGATCGCCTGCTGTTGGATCGGAGTAGGGTGGGTGTAGCCAGCGGCCTCGATCCCGGACAGGATCCGGGGGTGAAACGCGAAACTTCCAAAATCCACTGAAAGCCTCCTTGGCCTTCGTGAGCCAAGTCGCACTCTCAGCTCAGGGTCTCGGTTGGCAACCCCGCGATTGGGGTATGCGATGCATCGGTTTGGATTCTCTTGTACGGAGTATACGCGCTATGGTCAGATCTGCCAGTCGCAGGGGCTGCGGGCGATCCCTCGGGGCCTACTGGCGACCCGCGGCGGCACGGCGGGCGAGGCGGTCGGCGCGCTCGTTCTCCTCATCTCCGGCGTGGCCAGCGAGCCAGTGGAACCGCACCCGGTGGATCCCCGTCAGCTGATCGAGCTCCCGCCACAGGTCCTCATTCGCCACCGGACGGAGCCGCTTCCCTTCCCGTCGCTGCCAGTCCTGCTCCTTCCAACGGGGGAGCCATTCCGTGATCCCCCGCTTGAGGTAGACGGAGTCCGTGAACAGGTCCACCTCCGCTGGCTCGCGCAGGGCGCGGAGGGCCTCGATCGCCGCCCGGAGTTCCATCCGGTTGTTCGTCGTCCGCTCCTCGCCCCCGGAGAGCTCCTTGCGATGAGGGCCGGAGAGGAGCACCGCCCCCCATCCACCGGGGCCGGGGTTCCCGATGCACGCGCCATCGGTGTAGATCCGTACCTTCTTCACAACGGGGATATATAGCTGGTCCCCCTTCTTCTGTCGAGGTCGCGGGGCGCCCCATGGGGCCACATCGCCGGCAACCGGGTACGATGAGCCGAGCTCGGGTCCGTGCCCCCTGCCCGGCCAAGGAGAGGGATATGAGGGAAACCGTTGCCTGCCTGTTGGTGGTCCTGGGAATTGGGCTCCCCGCCTTCGGGAGTGGGGAGGTACCCCCGTTCGACCTCACCGGAACGTGGGGAGTGATGCAGGTGACCTCGGACATCGTCGCCTATCCGTTCGTGGGCCAGCGCATCCGCACCACGACCCTCATCCTGCACGTCGAGATGAGGCAGACTGGGAGCATCGTCACGGTGTCGGAGACCCACTGCCTCGTGGACACCAACGACGGGACGACCATGGTCTCGACGGAGATCCCCGAGGCGTTTCTGCGCTCGTTGGGCGTCGTCGAACGAACGGCTACCCTCGAGGCCACAGCGGACGGGTGGCGGTTCGTCGAACCCTGGCCGACCGAGGTCCACGGGGCCCGACTCGCCGATCCCGTGAACGACCCCCTCCCGACGACAGCCGATGATCCACGCGTGGTCGACCAAGACGGGGACGGGCAACCCGGGATCACGGTGCGGGTGAGGGTCCTCGGCCTCATCTCCGGTGAGGTGTACGTTGTGCAGCGGCTGTGGAAGCTCCTCGACGGGGAGGTGGTGGCACCCGACCTCATCCGCGGGTTCCTCACGTGGACGAACGAGCAGGTGACGCTCGGGGCGAGCAACCCATTCCTCACCGCGGGCGGGGAGGCCCAGGTCGACCCGGTGCGGGAGCGAAGCTACTTCGTGGCGATCCGCGTCCCAACGGGGACGACCTGCGCGGATCTCACGACGAACTGGCGGACCCTGTTCGATCGCTAGCGCGGATCGTGCTCGACGTGGATCCCCCGCCCCTTCCACGTGCCGCGGCCCCGCAGGTGCCAGAGGAGCGATCGCAGGGCGATCCCGAAGACGAGGAGGATCGTCACCGGGTAGAGGAGGACCTGAACGAAGGGGAGCCGGAACCGCACTGCGGAGAGGACCCACGTGACGAGGGACAGTCCGATCGTCGCGGCGGCGGGGACGACCATCCCCTCAGTCCCCCTGCCGCCCACGGCATTCAAGAGGAGGACAAGCGGGGGCTGCCACGCGAGCCACAGGAGCCACGTCCACACGAACAGGTATACGGGGACGTTGTACCGGAACACGGGGAATAGGTTCTTCGCCAGGCCCCGCGCCGTCTCGTTCCACCCCCGGTACATCCGCGTCGTGACCCGCCCGGATCCGTCGAGGAACGCCCAGCCAACGCCGGCCCGGTGCACGTTGCGGGCCAGGGCGAGGTCGTCCACTACCTCGGACCGGATCGCGGCGTGGCCCCCGACCGCCTCGTACGTTCCCCGCCGGAAGAGCATGAACTGCCCCACCGCAGTAGGAGTCCGCCAGGGGAGGATGAACGGGACGAACGTGTGGATGACCCATGCCAGGATCGGGACCACGAGCCTCTCGCCCCAGCTACCCACCGCCTGACGGGGGAGGACGCTCAGCGCACCCGCCCCCTCAGCGTGAAGAGCCCCCACCGCGTCGCGCAGCGCCAACGGATGGTGGACCGTGTCGGCGTCCGTGAACAGGAGGATCTCGTTCTGGGCAACGCGGGCGAGCTGGTGGCACGCCCAGTGCTTCCCAAGCCAGCCGGCGGGGACCGGTTCCCCGGCGAGGATCTGCACCCGCCCCCCGGACCGCGCCGCGATCTCCTGGAGCAACGCCCGCGTCCCATCGCGGGAGTCGTCGTCGAGGACGATCACCTCGAACTCGGGATAGTCCTGGTGGAGGAGGGACTCCACACAGAGGGCGATGTTCCTCTCCTCATCGCGGGCAGGGACGAGGATCGAGACCGCGGGGTACTTGGACAGAGCGGGGTGCCGGCCGAGCCGCCGCATTGCCACGAGGTTCGTGAGGGAAATGCCCGCCAGCACAGCCATGAACACGGCCAGGCTCCATTCGTGGGAGACAAAAAAACTCACGTGGATCCCCCTCGCGGACGCCACCGCGGCGGGGAGCGGAGCTCACGGCGGTGGGTCCAGACGAGCAGGGCGAAGTTCGCTCCCAGGGTCGCAAGGAGCCACGGCTCGGCCCGACGCAGGATGAGGTACACGGCGACAACGGGGAAGGAGAGGATCACCGTCCACCCGTCCACCGCCTGCACAGTCCGGATGAGGGCGAACGAGAGCCCGAGCACGGTCGGGACCTCCCAGTACGTGAGGGCGGACCACGCCCCGAATGTGGATGCCACGGCCTTCCCGCCCTGGAAGGCGAGCCAGGGAGAGAACGCGTGGCCGAGGAGGGGGGCCAGCGCCACCGGGAGAAGGGCCCACCCTCCGAGGCCCCCAAGCGAGCGGGCGAGCGCGACGGGGAGGGCGCCCTTGGTCACGTCGAGGACGAGGGCGAGGAGCCCAACCCGCCATCCCCCCGCCCGCCATGCGTTGACCGCTCCCGGGTTCCCGTCCCCCCGGGCGCGGACATCAGTCTTGGCCCAAACTTTCCCCACCCAGACTGCGAACGGGAGCGATCCCAGTCCGAAGCCGAGGAGAACGAAGAGGAGGACCGTCATCCCCACCCCCCGGATCGGTGATCCCCTGCCCGATCGGCCATCGCCGGAGTCTACGCGATCCCACGCCAACAGGGAAACCTTGTCCCGCGGAAGGGAACGGGCTATCCTCCTTTGGCACTAGGGCGTAGCCAAGTGGCAAGGCAGCGGCCTTTGGAGCCGCCATTCGGAGGTTCGAATCCTCCCGCCCTAGCACATCTCCACGGAACTGCCGCACGGTCGCTTCACCATCTCCATCCCAGCGGGGCATCCTCGTTGCGCCTCCTCCCAAGGAGGAAAGGAGGAACGACGATGACCGAATGGAACGCGGTTCTCCTGACAGGGCTTGCAGTGTTCACGTCGGGCATGTCCGTCGCCCTGCTCCGCTGGGCGTGGAGGAGCGCGGGTTGGCCGCTGGTCTGCGCTCCTGTCCCCTGGGGGCCCTCCTCGGTAGCGGGCGAGAGAATCCCTCTCGGGAACGAGAGCATCCCGTGCCCGGCCCCGTTCCTCGCGCAGCAGGGAGGGGTTCCCGGCCCCCCGCAGTGAGTCCTAACCTCCCCACCGGCGCCGCGGGGCCCATCCGCCCCGCGGCGCCGTTTGTTCCGCCCACTGCTAGAACACGTTCTCCGCCAGCCCCTCGTCGTCGCAGGCGATGACGGTCGCCTTCTCGACAAGGGGGTAGGCGGACAGGGCGCGCGCGAACGCGACAAGATCCGCATCCCGCCGCGGCTTCACGAGGTAGGTCAACTCCACACGTTCCCCGTCGCGAACGGAGCGGGTGCCGATGAGGCGAACGGACTGGAAATGGCGGTCGAAGGCGTCGCGCGGGTAGGCAGGCTCGCCTCCTCCGCTGGGGATGGTGAATTTAACCACCGTCTCACCATGGGGGCGCTTCCCCAGGCGGAGGAACCGGACAGCGATCATGCACAGCCCGATGAGCCCCACGCCCACCGCCGTCTCGGCGTACATCCCCACCCCTGCCCCCATCCCTGCCACCAGGCCGAGGAAGATGAACGCCGCATCCCGGGTGTCCTTTACCGGTGTGCGGAACCGGACCACGGCCAGCGCCCCGACGAGGGTGAACGCCCGCGCGACCTGATTGGAGATGATGACCATGACGAGCGACACGATGAGCGCGAGGTAGAGAAGCGTGTGTTGGATCGTGATCGAGAACGCGGCCCCCGGTGTAGCGAGGCGGTAGACGAGGGCCACGTACAGGCCAAGGCCAAGGCTGACCCCGACCACCGCGAGCACCGTCAGCAGGTTGCCAAGAAGCGGTTCAGAGGAGCTGAGCATGGACCCCTACCCCCTTCGTTGTGGCTGAAGAACGACATGTTCGATGCTCGCGGCGTACTTGGAACACGCCCGTCGCAGGAGGGGAAACCGCCGCGTGAGCTCGCGCAGGGTCCACGGGACCACATCGCTGAACTTGACCTCGAGGATCGCCCCGTGGGTGAGGAGCGGACGAAGGTCCTCCTCATCGTGGATCTCCTCGAGGCGGGGAGCCGCCTGGGCCCGGAGGTTCCGATCAAGGGTGATCCTCACCGTGTCCTGGTCCGCCCATTCCACGTACGCCTCGCGCTCGTAGACGATGAGCACTGTGGGGACGAACGCCTGGCGGTCCATGCGGTAGAGGAGGCGTTGCACGACGCTCGGACAGCCCGCCGCGGCGGGGGAGCCCAATCCATCCCGTGCGGCAAGGCATCCCAGCCAGGCATCGCCCAGCCACGCCTTCTCCTTGCGGTAGAGCTGCCCCTGACGGGCTTTACGTTCGAGGAAGATGGGGGCCGATCCCGACTCGTTGTAGGTACGGACGCGGTACTTCTCCCGGACCGGTGCGCCGTTCTGCTTGGCGTGGTAACAGATGAGGCCGGGGGAGTCGAAGTACACGCTGCGGACCGTGTAGGCGTTCCCGGGCCTCCCTCGGGCATGGGGATCCACCTCGAGACGGGCGGCGAGGAACCGGGAGACCTGCCGTGCCTCCGCGGGCGAAAGGAGGTACTTGAGCTCAAGCCGGCCCGTCGTCCCCGGCCCGTGGCCGCCGTTCCCGCTCTCGCGCCAGACCTCGGCTACGGCGTCAAGGCCGAGACCCGCAGAGCCCGCCCCGCTTCCGACATCGCGCCGGAATAGGCCATAACGATGGGAGGGGGGCTTCACCGTTCCGGACGAGGCGCGAGGGAGGCCACCCGGGTCACCCCCCGCCGATCCACCGAGGCGAGATACCCCTCCGCCGTCCGCGAGCTGAAACTCTGTCCCCCTCATCAGTCCCATGATGCCCCCTGACCCTCGCCAGGTCCCACCTACCATCCCGGCGGCCGGACCCGGGACGCCCCAGCGTAGGTGACGCTCCCAGCCACCGTGAACCGGGCGATCTCGGTCCCGGGGGTGTAGCTCCCTCCCGAGTAGAGGCCATCTGTCACGGTGCCGGTGGAGCGCCCCCCGACGTAGATGGCGTAGGTGGAGCCGTTCTCAAGGAGCGGAGAGGCAACGACCACGGACTGGTACACCTTGGCCGGGGCAAAGGTCAGCACGTCCCCACCGCTTGCCGCGGCGATGTGGAACAGGGTCCCCGCCGGCTGCGGCGTGGTGAACGTCATCAGCACCGAGTTCACGGTCGAGGAGGTGCTCGGGGCTTGCGCCATCCCCGCGCTGCCGGCAGCAACGAGGAGTCCGCCCGTGACCTTGAACGTGCCGTAGTAGTCGAGCGCACCGTTGTCGCTCCGCGTCGGGCCGTGAATGAGCACAGTCCCCCCCGTCATCGCGATCGAACCGTTGACGTCAAGCCCGTCTCCACCGGAGCTGATGACGATCCGTCCCCCATTCACGACCAGCCAAGTGCTGGAGGACGAGGCCATCCCGGGACGGCCCATCGGCATCGCCGCCGCTCCGCCGGAGGTGGCGTTGAGCCCGTCGTCGGTGGAGGTAATGCGGATCTCGCCGGAGTTGACCGTGATCGTGTTGCCTTCCACCCCCTCGTACGACGTCTTGACCTGGATCTGCCCCCCATTGATGGTCACTGCCTCGTCGGCGTGGATCGCGTCGTCGCCCGAGACGAGGGTGAGGGTCCCGCCGTCAATCGTGATCGTTCCATTCGAGTGAAGCGCATCATCGGCGGAGTCAACGAGGATCATGCCACCGGTGATCGTTAGGTCCACACCGGCTTTGAGCCCCTTCATGCTCGGGAGGCTCGTTGCCGCCGACGGAGGCCGCCCGGGGAACCCCACCCCGCCGACCGGGTTCTGTCCAGCGTTATTGGAACTCCCGCCCCCTGACAGGACTTCAATCGTCCCTCCCCGCACGACGAGGCGCGTCTCGGCCTGGATCCCATCCTCCCCGGATGTGATGCGGATCGTTCCGCTCTCGATCGTGACCGTGCCGCGCTCCGGATCCTCGTCGTTATTCGATTGCATCCCGTCGGCGCCGGCGCGGATCGTGATCGTCGCCTCGCTTACGGTGATCGAGTCCCGACCCTTGATCCCATCGTTGACCGCCGTCACCGTGATCGTCGCCCCGCTGAGCGCGAGGTCGTCCTTGCTCTGGATCCCGTTACGGTAGTTTCCGTTCACGGTGAGGGATCCGGTTCCGGTGATCACGAGGTCGTCCGCGCTGAACAAGGCCGCGTTCGGCTCATCGGCCCCCGCAACCTCGTACAGGTAAGAGCTCCCGTCCGCAAGGACGTTCTCCGTGCCCGCAGCCAGGCTGATCACGACGTCCTTGGCCTGGGCGATGTAGATTGGAGAGCTCGTCGAGCACGTGATCTGCGCCCCGTCGAGGATCAGGTTCACAGGACTCTCGTCTGCAGAAGAGACAACGATCTGGCCGTCCTCCAGGGTGCCGCGGATGTGGTACGTCCCGCCGGCCGTGATGAGGAGCCGGGTCCCGTGGGCAACGGCGCCGGTCCCCGTCACCTGGATCGCGCTCCCGGCGAGGACGATCTCGGTCCCGGTGGGGCTCGTTGCGGTTGCGGCCAACGCGGTTGTGAAGCCGTCCCCCAATGCCAGGACCGCAGCCCCCAATGTGAGAGCGATCAGGCCAACCGTCCACTTCGATCGGTGCATGGTCTCGTACCTCCAAGGCCCCCGGAGGGTAGTCCCGACGGGTCAGTGCATCGTGGCGGGGTTGTGGCTACGGTGTGGAGGCGCTTTCACCCACATCGGGAGCGAAACGGTGAGGCCTGCCAACCTCGATGCGGTACCCGCCGGCTGTAGAGTACACTTCCCCCCGCGTGACGTTCCCATTGAGGACGCGCATCCAAGGAGGGAGCTTGTATCCATGACCGAACCGACGACGCGCACCCGCTCCGACGGCGCGTGGAAGCTCCGGGTCAACCTCGGCACCCGAGTCCTCCTCCTCGCGGTGAAGCTCGGTGCGTTTGCCTACACCGGGTTCCTCATCATGCTCAGCGAGGCCCTGAACAACCTCGTGGACATCGTCGTCACCTCGTCCCTCCTCCTCAGCCAACGGATGGGGCGCCGCGCCGCCGACCGCGAGCATCCATTCGGCCACATGCGGTTCCGGTACATCGTTTCCCTCATCGTGTCCGTTGCGTTCATCACCGTCACCGGGCTGCAGATCCTCCGGGAAGCGATCGCGCGGCTCATCTCCCCAGTGCCGCTTGAGCACCCGGAGATCGCGCTCTACGTGCTCGCCTTCTCGTTCGTGGTCAACCTGATCCCTCTTGGGCTCATGCTCGTCGGCCAGAGGCGCGACATCACGGTCAAGACCGCGCTCTACGACAACATCAACGACGAGATCACGATCCTCGCGTCGGTGATCGGCGTCGTCGCGGCCCAACGGGGGTTCCCCCTCGCGGACCCCATTGCGGCGATGTTCGTTGCTGGACTGATCGGGGTCATGGCGGGAAAACTGATCCGCGAGAACACGTACGTCCTCCTCGGCCTCTCGCCCAGTGCGAAGTTCTATGAGAGGGTGAAGTCGGTCGCCCAGAGCGTGGCCGGAGTGGCGGGGGTGCACGACATGATCGCCGAGTTCATCGGCCCCGACGCGATTCACCTCGATCTCGATCTCGAACTCGCACCTGACACCACGGTTCAGGAGGCCGATCGGATTGTCGGCGAGCTCGAGGAGAAGCTGCGAGAGCTCAACGTGGTCCACTGCGCGATCCGTCCCTGCGCCCACACCGGCCACGAACGGCACATCAGCGACTAAGGGCCTCGTTCGCCGCGGAGTAGCCGAGTTGCCTCAGTGAAGGTGTTACCGGGCGGGGTATCGGTTCGTCAGAATTCGGGTTACCAAAGGGGTCAATGACCCACGAGCGCAGCGTCTCCGGTATGCCGCCGATCTTCCCGGCAATCCCAGAGCGGTTCACTTCCATTGCCCCCGCTCCTCCCAAGCGCAACTCGCTTGTGGATCGACTCGCGACCTTCGTCCTCCAGCGAGGCTCGGCTACTAACGGGGGATTGCCTGAGCGTTCGAGAGTGCGAACGGGAGTTCCCTATTCGATCGGAGATCTCTGGAGACAACGAGGACGAGGGGGAGGTCGCGAAAACGGGCACGGAGTTCCCAGCGGTCGCCCAAGTACTCGGCGCCCTCGACCTCGGCCACGAACGGCCCCTCGCCCAGGTGCACCCACTCCGGCCGGAAGAAGAGGAACACCTTGTCCCCTTCCCCCGCCTCCCCGCGCGCGGCGGGGAACCGCGCTCCGGCGACCTCGACGAGCGCACGGTCGCCGTCCACGGACACGACGCGGCCCGGCCAGAGGTTGGCCCGGCCGAGGAAGGCAGCCACGAACGGGGTCCGCGGCCGCGCGTAGAGCTCCGCCGGCGGGGCGACCTGCTCAAGCCTCCCCTCCCGCATCACCGCCACCCGGTCGGCGAGGGCGAGCGCCTCCTCCTGGTCATGGGTCACGTAGAGCGCGGTCATCCCGAGCTTCCTAAGGAGCGCGCGCAGCTCGGCGCGGAGGTCCTTCCGCAGCGCGGCGTCGAGCGCGGACAGGGGCTCGTCGAGGAGGAGGATCCCCGGCTCGGGGGCGAGGGCCCGGGCCAGGGCCACCCGCTGTTGCTGCCCGGCGGAAAGCTGGTGCGGCTTCCTCCGTTCGTACCCAGAAAGGCCGACGAGCGCAAGGAGCTCCTCTACCCGCGCCACCCGATCCACCCCTCGCCGGAACCGGAGGCCGTACGCGACGTTCGACCTGACGGAGAGGTGGGGGAACAGGGCATAGCTCTGGAACACGAGCCCCACTCCCCGCCTCTCCGGTGGCCAGTCGGTGGCGTCGCGGCCGGCGAGGAGAACCTGGCCGGCATCGGGCCGCTCCAGGCCCGCGGCGATCCGCAGGACGGTTGTCTTCCCGCACCCGGACGGGCCGAGGAGGGCAACGGTCTCCCCGTCGGCCACAGCGAGGGAGAAGTCCGCGACCGCGGTCACCGCCCCGAACCGCTTGGTGAGCCGGCGGACCTCAAGCACGGGATCCCCCCAGCCAGCGGGAGCCGGCGCGGTCCCACGCCCACGCGGCGAGGGCGGTGGTGACCATGAGCACGGTCGCCATCGCCGACGCCGCCCCGAAGTCGCGGCTCCCCAAGAAGTGGTAGATCGCCATCGGCATCGTCATCACGCCCGGTCCAGACAGCATCGCAACCGCGGTCATCTCCCCCAAGGAAAGGGCGAACGCGAAGGCGCCCGCGGCGAGGACCCCGGTCCCCAGCAACGGCAGAGTCACGGTGCGGAACGCGGCGAACGGGCCCGCCCCGAGGGTCCGCGCCGCCTCAGTTAGGGTGGGATCCAGCGAATCCCACAGCGGGCGGATCGCCCGCACCACGAACGGGTACACAATCAGTGTGTGGGCGAGGACGATCGCCCATCCCCCCCCGAGCGCGGAGAGGGGCGGCCGACGGAACGCGAGGAGGAGCGCGAGCCCCAGGACGACCGACGACACGGCCAACGGGGCCATGAGGAGCGTCTCCAGGATCCGCGACCTCACCCGGCGCAGGACGGCGCTCACGCTGATCCCGAGGACGAGGGCCAGGCCCGTCGCCCCGAAGCCGACCAGGAGGCTCATCCGTACCGCGCCCCGCGGGGAGGACTCGATGAAGGGGTTCCAGTCCGGGGAGGCGATCATCCGGTACCAGTAAAGGGTGGGGGACACGCCACCGGGAGCGGGGTGGAGGAACGAGTCGGCGATCACCGCCCCGATCGGGCCGAGGAAGACGACCGCCGCCGGGAGGAGGTAGAGGAGCCACAACGCCCGGACGGGCCGGTCCCGGGAGAAGAGGGGGACCGTTGGGGCGGGCCGGCCTCCGTCCTGGCGGGTGGAGAACGCGCCCCCTCCCCACAGGTGGAGGTAGGTGAGGACGAGGGACAGGCCGAGGGTGATCGTGGCCAGCGCCGCCGCGCGGGGCAAGTCCATCAGCACGCCGCGGGCGTAGAGGTACACCCCAACCTCGATCGTGGCGTAGCGTGCTCCCCCCAGGGCGAGCGGGATCGAGAACGAGAGGGTGCAGAGCATGAATACGAGGGCGAGGGAGGAGAGGAGAGAAGGGAGGAGCAGGGGAAGCGTCACCGTCGCGAACGCGTGGGCCGGCCGTGCCCCGAGGGTCCGCGCCGCCTCAACCAGATCTGGGTCCGCCCCCTCCCACGCCGCATTCACGAACCGCGCCACCACCGGCGCGTTGTAGAACGCATGGGCGAGGACGACCGCCCACAGGGTGTACAGGACCCGAATCGGCGGCTCGCCGAGCCCAAACAGACTCATCAGGAACCGGTTGAGGTGCCCGGAGCGGCCGAAGAAGAGGATGAACCCGAGCGCGACCGTGATCGAGGGGAGGACGAATGGGACGATCGTAAACGCCCGGAGGAGCCCCCGCCCAGGGAACCGGTACCGGGTGAGGAACCAGCCGAGGGGGAACCCGAGGGCGAGCGAGAGGAGGGCGGACAGGGCGGCCTGCTCCAGGGTGAACAGGATCAGCCGCTGCACGTAGGGGTCGGAAAGGGCAGCGAGGATCCGCTCCCCACTCCACCGCCCCTCGACCTGGAAGCCGAGGCGGAGGACGTCCCCCAGGGGCCAGAAGAACGTGACCCCCAGGAAGAGGAGGGGCAGGAGGGCGAGCGCCCATCCTGCCCCGGTGCGGAAGCCTACGGCCCGCCCAGGATCTGCTGCCACGTGGTGATCCACTCCTCGAGATGGTCGGCGACGTCGGTGGGAGGGATGAACACCGGGTGCGGGGGAAGCACGGCGTAACGGGCGAAGTCCGGCGGAAGCGCGACCTCATCGTGGACGGGGAACATCCACTGGGACATAGGGATCAACTCCTGGATCTCCGGCGAGAGGACGATATCCAGGAACGAATGCGCAAGATCAAGCTTCGCTGAGGTCCGCACGATCCCCATCCCCTCGATGAGACGGTACCCCTCCCCGTCGGGGGTGAGCACGTGGTAGGCCGCCGCGCCCCCCGTGAGGTAGGAGTAGGCCGCATCGGTAGAGTAGGAAAGGACGATCGGCGCCTCGCCCGCCTCGAACATCGCGAACGCCTCGCTCCACCCCTTGGTGATGGTGAGCGTGTTGGGGAGGAGCGCCTTCCAAAACGCGGGCCAGTCGTCCCCAAAGTGGGCCACCGTCCACAGGAGGAACGCGAGCCCGGTGGTGGAGGTCCGTGGGTCCTGGAGGATGATCTTCCCCCGGAGCTCGGGCCGGAGGAGGTCAGCGAACGTCCGCGGGAGGAGATCGGCGGGCAGGGCATCGCTCGCCACAAACGCGACGTAGCCATGATCGAACGGGAGAACCCGTCCCGTACTGTCGAAGTGGAGGTCCTCCGGGATGTGGGCGAGGTTGGGGATGAGGGCTGGATCGTAGGGTTGGAAGGCCTCCGCCGCGAGGGCCCGCGGGAGGTCCATCGCCGACACGCCGAGGAACAGGTCGGCGTCAGTTTCCCCAACGGCGAGCTCGGCCAAGAGGCGGGACAGCATCTCCGCCCCGCCGCCCGGGGCAACCCACACGAGGTCCACCCCAGGATGGGCGGCCTCGAACACCTCTTCGATCGCGGCGGCTGGCCCGTAGCGCACGAACGACCGGTACGTGTACACCACGAACTGCTCCGCCCCGACCGCGGTGCTGACCACGGCCAGGGCCACGATAAACCCGACGAGCTTCTTCATGGGACGCCTCCTTGGGGACTGGGGATCGGATCGCCCCACGGGGCGCACCGATGAAAACGCGGGGTCCCGGCGGGTGCCTGGACCGCGGTGAGCCTCGTTCTCATGGGTAACCTTTCCTCCGCTGGCATGACCCAGATCAGGTTCTGGGGTCGAGGCGTGGAACCTCCTCTCAGCCCCGTACGGGCTCCCCCAGTTACCCCGGAGCGATTATAGGAGACGTGGCTCCCCGTGCCACCCGGGGTCCCTCTCCCCCCAGGGAGCGGGCTTATGCGGCTGGTCCCGAGAAGTGCCGGAACCCCCGCGGCGCGAGGGGGACTTCCTCCCCCGTGGGGAGGACGAGCCAGCGGCCCGCGTGAACGGGCAAGACCTCCCCCACCACGGACACGGGTGTGCCCGTCTCGCCGGAGATCCGCTCGGAGAGGGTGCGTGCTGCCTCGGACGGGCAGGTGAACACGAGCTCGAAGTCCTCTCCGTGGAACAGGGCAAGGTCCCACGGCGCTTCCCCGGCGAGCTCCGCCACCCGCGCCACGGCCGGGGGCACGGGGAGCCTCTCCGCGTGGATCCGCACTCCGACCCGGCTCCGGTCGCACAGGTGGCAGACGTCGCTTCCCAGGCCGTCGGAGACGTCAACCATCGCCGTGGCGAGCCCGGACGCGGCGATGAGAGGGCCTTCCCTCACCCGCGGGATCGGGACGAGGTGGCGGGCGACGAGGGCCTCCCTCTCCGCGGCGGGAACGGGGAGGTCGGCGCGCTCGCTTACGATGAGCCCGGCCGCCGCCTCCCCCAGGGAGCCCGTCACCAGGACGAGGTCCCCCGGCTGGGCCCCGGCGCGGGTGAGGAGGTGCGCCCGGGGCACCCCTCCCGCAAGCGCGAGGTCGAGGACGATCCCGCTCGGGGACCGGGCGACGTTCCCCCCCACCACCGCCACCCCGCACCGCTCCGCCTCCTCCCCGAGGCCGCGGTAGAGCTCCTCCACCCACGCCAGCGCCAGGTCCGGCGGGAGGATGAGGGAGACGAGGGCGTGGGTGGGCCGGCCGCCCATCGCCGCGATGTCGCTTGCGTTCACAGCGAGGAGGCGCCGGCCAAGGAGGTGGGGGGAGATGCGGTCGAACACGAAATGGATCCCCTCCACCTGGCTATCCATGGTGAGGAGGACGAGGCGGTCCCCCCCGAGGTCGAGGGCGGCCGCATCGTCGCCGATCCCCACGACCACGTCCGGTCGGGCGGAGGCCACGATCCGCGCCAGCCGCGCGATGAGCGGGAACTCCCCCACGTCCGCGATCCGCATGCCCCTCATCCTAACGGGAAGCCGGGGACCCTGTCGCCCGCAGCGGGGTAGCGCATCCAAGCACCGCTCAGGTCGCGGATCCCGCCTCGCGCGATGGCTCCCTCAACCCGACGGCGAGGAGGGTCGCGGGGACGAGGCAGAACGTGAGGAGGCCGAGCGCGACCTCAAGCCCCAGGAGGTCGCCGAGGTAGCCGACCACACCGATGAGGAGGGCCCCCACCCCCCAGGCGAGCCCCATCAGCACGCCGGAGACGAGGCCCTTCTGCTCGGGGACGAGCTCCTGCCCGAGCACGACCGACACGGGGATCGAGCCGACGAGCACGGCGCCCGCCAGGGCGAGGAACGCAAACGACAGTCCCCCATCGGTGAGGAGGAACAGGTAGAGGAGGGGGATCGCCCCTCCCACCGACCCCACAATGACCCGCTTCCGGCCGAACCGGTCGGAGAGCCGCCCCCCGACGAGATCCCCCACCGCCCCAGCCAGGGAGTACACCGTGAGGGAGAGGCTGGCCATTGCCAGGGAGGCCCCGCGCTCGGTCCACAGGACAGCGAGGAACGTGAGGTAGGATGCGCTCACGAACTCCCGCAGGGCGGCAATGCCCCACAACCGGGCGAGCTGGCCCGTGGCGCGGTGGTCGCGGAGCCGGGGCTGCCTTTCCCGCACCGGCCGCACCTCGCGGGGCAGGACCCGCACGAGGAGGGCCACGACGCCCGCCGCGGGGAGGAGGAGGAGCGGGGTGAACGCCAGGCCCAAGTTCCCCACCACCCCCGCGATGAGGAGGGGTCCGCACGCCGATCCGAGGGTGCCCCCGGCGGAGAAGAGGGCCATCGAGATCCCCCGCCGGCCATCCGTTCCCGACACGAGGGACGCCCCGGCGGGGTGGAACGCCGCTGTCCCGATCCCCGCCGCGATGAGGGCCGCCGCGACCGCCCAGTACGTGGGGAGGATCCCGAGGAGGCCCATCGCTGTGCAGGTGAGGGCCGGACCGAGGATGACGAGCCACCGCGCCCACCCTCGGTCGGCGAGCGCCCCGAGCGGGAGCTGGCCGAACGCTGACACGCTCGAACGGAACGACGACAGCACCCCGGCGGCAGCGAGGGAGATCCCGAACCGGCTGATGAGAAGGGGGAGCAGGGCCGCCAGGAACGCGCCGTACCCGTCGTTGAGCCCGTGGCCGAGGGCGAGGGGCCACGTGGGGCGGCGGCGCGGCGCGGGTTCTTCTTGGATCACGCGCCCTTCGCCACCAGGTCCAGCACCCGCTCCGGGATCGCCGGGTACGCCCGCAGGCGGCCCCCGGTGGCCGACGAGACCGCGTTCGCCACCGCCGCGTGGGACGCCATGAGCGGGACCTCGCCGAGGCCTTTCGCCCCGAACGGTCCGCCCGAGTAGGGGGCCTCAACGAACGCGACCGCGATCCCCGCCGGCACGTCGCGCGCCGTCGGAATGTGGTAGGAAGTGAACGAGGGGGCAAGGATCCGGCCATCGCGGGACGGGAGCTCCTCCATGAGGGCGTACCCGATCCCCTGCGCGATCCCGCCGATGACCTGCCCGCGGGCGGTCGCTGGGTTCACGATCCTCCCCGAGTCGTGCACGGCCCAAAACCGGTTCACGCGCGTCTCCCCGGTGAGGAGGTCCACCTCGACGAGGGCGATGTGGCACGCGTAGGAGTACACGAAGTAGGCGTTGCCGTGGCCCGTGGCGGGATCCCAGTCCACGGGCTTTCCTTCTGCCCACCCCGTGACCCCCATGTCCCAGTTGCGGGTCCACATCCAGCGCGCGACCTCGGCGAACGACACGGACCGAGCGGGGTCCTGCGGGTGGCAGAACCGATGACCCGCGACGGTGAACGTGGGGCACCCCAGGATCGCGCGGACAGCATCCTCGATCCGCAGCCGCAGCCGCCGCGCCGCGTCGAGGACGGCCATCCCCTGGACGGTCGTCGTGCGCGAGGCCACGGTGGGACCGGAGTCGGGAACGCGCGACGTGTCCACCGGCGCAACCCGGACCATCCCCACCGGGACCCCGAGGCCGTCGGCGGCGATCTGGACGAGCACCGTCTCCGCCCCTTGCCCCATCTCCGTCGTCCCCACGGCGAGGGTGACCGACCCGTCCGCCTCCAGCTTGAGGTAGGCCCCCGCCTTGTCGAGGAGCGGCGCCTTCGCCCCCATCCCCACCCCGTACATCACCGTCGAGACCCCGACGCCGCGGCGCTTGAACCGCTCCCGGCGGTTGAACGCCGCGACCTCCGCCTGCACCTCCTCCCAGCGGGAGATCTCCCGCGCCTTCGCGAGGCACGCCCCAAGTCCCACCGACTCGGTAAGGACCTGGCCCGTGGCCGTCTCGTCCCCCACCCGCAGGGCATTCTTGGCGCGCAGCTCAAGCGGGTCCATCCCCAGCCGACGGGCAAGCTCGTCCATCTGCGACTCGTGGGCGAAGATGACCTGGGGGGAGCCGAACCCGCGGAACGCCCCGCAGGGCACGGTGTTCGTGGCCACGGAGTAGGCGTCCACCTTGACGTTGGGGATCCGGTACGGACCCGGGGCGTGGACCAACCCTCGCCACAGGACGGCGCTCGACAGGGTCTGGTATGCCCCCGCGTTGTAGTAGAACTCAACCTCGACCGCGGTAAGGGTCCCGTCGCGCCTGGCCCCGGTGCGGTAGCGGATGCTCCCCGGATGGCGCTTGGAGGTGGTGGCGATATCCTCAGACCGATCCAGGACGAGCTTCGCCGGCCGGCGAAGCTTCCAGGCGACGACGGCCGCCAGCGCCGCGAGGTGGCTCGGTACGTCCTCCTTGCCCCCGAACCCGCCGCCGGTGCAGGTCTGGACGATGCGGACCCGAGCCAGGGGCAGGCCGAGGACGTTCGCCACCGCGTTCTGCACGTAGAACGGGCACTGAAGGGTCCCGTACACCGTCATCCCCCCGTCCTCCGGGACGGCGACCACCCCTTGGGGCTCGAGGTACGCATGTTCCTGGTACCCGACCTCGTACTCCCCCTCCACGATCACGTCGGCCTGGGCGAACCCTTGAGCGACGTCGCCCTTCCGGATGACCATGTGGTTGAACGCGTTCCCCTCGTCCGCCGCATCCGGGCGGGCGATCGGGGGGGCGCCATGGGCAAGGGCATCCCGGGGATCGAACACCGCCGGAAGATCTTCGTACGCGACCCGCGCCCGTGCGGCCGCTTCCCGAGCGGCATCCCGCGTCTCCGCCGCCACGAGGGCGAGCGGTTCCCCCACATAGCGGACCACGCCCGCGGCGAGGAGCGGCATGTCGCGGTAGATGATGGGGACGATGTTCTCCCCGGGGATGTCCGCCACAGTGGCGATCCCCACCACGCCGGGGGCGGACTCCACCCCCGACAGGTCGAGGCGCACGATCCGGGCGTGGGGGCGCTCGGAGCGGATCGTCTTCACGTGGACCATCCCCGCGAACGCGAGATCATCCGCGTAGCGGGCCTCGCCGCGCACCTTAGCCTCGGCATCGAGGCGGGGGACAGGTGTACCCACGATCGGATCGCTCTCCCCTCCACTCCGCCGCGTCATGGCCCCGTCGCTCCTTGAGAGAACGGATTGTAGCCGACGCGGTGGGGTAACGCCCTTCCGGCCGGGAGGTTGACAGGTAGCCTCCCACGAGCGACGCTCCGGGCCGATCCGGATGAGCTCACGGAGCGGACTCGGGGTGTTCCTCGTCATCGGCCTCAGCGTCGTCGCGGCCGGCCAGGCGCTCGACGTGGCCATTCGCGATACCCCGTTCGCGGCCGCCCTAAGCTACGGTGGGGAACCGGTCGTCGAGGTTGGGGACGTGAGCCGATCGGCGCTCTACGTGAACGGGTGGGCCGGCCGGGTGTCCCTCATCGGCCCGCCCCGCGTGGTCGAGGATGGGGACGAAACCACGCTCACGTACCGCACCTCCGATGGTCGCACGGCGCGCGTCGCGCTCCGGCCGGTTGAGGAGGGGGCGATCCAGGTGCGGTTCTCCGTCGCGGGGAAGGCGCGCTGGGAGCGGCTCGGGATCACGCTCCGCGTGTCGGAGGGCGAGGGGTTCTACGGGCTCCTGGAACGGCCCGTCCAGGGGATCCTCCACGAGTCCTTCCCGCCCCGCGACGCGGGGTTCAACCTCCGCGGTCAAGAGGTCTGGCTGTACGTCCTCCCCACCCACGCCCTCTATAGCTCGTTCTTCGTCTCCTCCCGGGGATGGGGCCTGTACGTGGAGAGCTCGTGGCCGGGGATCTACCGGTTCGGGCGGGATGGACGGGGACGGTCCACCCCCACCCAGGTCACGATCGAATACGAGGGCCCGGAGCTCGTGGTCCGCCTCTTCGGCGGGGCAACGCCGCTTGAGGTGGTGGAGAAGTACAGCCGCACCGTGGGGACAACCGTGCTCCCCCCGGAGTGGGCGTTCGGCCCGTGGCGGTGGCGAGACGAGGTGTGGGACCTCCCCACCTTCTACGACGGGACGCCGAACACGAGCCCGTTCAACTCGATGGTCGTCGAGGACCTCCTGCTGATGGAGGCACTGGGGATCCCCTGCTCCGTCTACGTCCTCGATCGGCCGTGGGCCGGAGGAACGATGGGCTACGGGGATCTTAAGTTCGATCCTGAACGGTTCCCGAACGCAGAAGCGATGCTCGCCTGGATGAAGGGCCGCGGCGCCCGGCCGATCCTGTGGCTCGGGCCGTGGGTCCTCGATGCGCTGCGGGCGGAGGCGGTGGCGCAGGGATACCACGTGCGAAAGCGGATCCCGTATCCCCCACGCGCGGCGCTCCTTGACTTCACCTCCCGCGACGCGATCGCGTGGTGGCAGGGGCTCCTCGCCCCGCTCCTCGACCTCGGAATCGCCGGGTTCAAGCTCGACCGGGGCGACGAGGATGTCCCCGACGGTCTCCTCTTCTCCGGCTCCTACGCCGATGGGACGAGCTACCGCGAGGGGCACAACGCCTACCCCTTATGGTTTGCCCGGGCCGCCGCCGGGGCTCTTCCCAACCCCGCCGACTCCCTCCTCTTCGTCCGCGCCGGTTGGATCGGGACCTCGACCTACGCGATCGCGTGGGGTGGGGATCCGGCGTCGAACGAGTGGGGCCTGCGGAACTCGGTCCTCGCCCTCCAGCGGGCGGCGGCGATCAACTTCCCGATCTGGGGCTCGGACACGGGCGGGTACACGGGCCGGCCGTCGCGGGAGGTCCTCGCGCGCTGGCTCGCTTTCTCCGCGTTCTGCCCCCTGATGGAGGTCGGGCCAATGGCGAACCTCGCCCCGTGGAGCTTTCCCCCCGATGGCGTCTCGGCGCGGGTGGGTGCCCAGGGGTACAAGTTCACCCCGACCTACGACGAGGAGCTCGTCGCGATCTGGATCCTTTACGCCCGGCTCCACGACGATCTCCGCGCCTACACCTATGCCCAGGCGGTGGCCGCCCACGAGCGGGGCACGCCGATCGTGCGGCCGCTCGTGTTCGTCCATCCCGACCGGCCGGAATACGTGGACCTCTGGGAGACGTACCTCTATGGGCCCGACCTCCTCGTGCGCCCGGTGTGGGAACCCGGGGCAACATCGGTCACGGTCCACATCCCACCTGGGGAGTGGCGCGACCTATGGACGGGGGAGGAGTGGGTGGGGCCGCGGACCGTCGCGGTCGAGGCCCCGCTCTACGCTATCCCGGCTTACGTTCGGGTGGAAAGCGACCTTGACCACCTCGACCTTTCGACCCGGTGGGCGGAGGCCCAAAAGCGCGCTCGGTCGCGGCCCGACCTCGGTTCGCTCCTCCCGGCCCACGGGTGGTGAGGAGCTGCTAGCGGCGGGGTGGGATGATCTCGTCCACGATCCCGTACGCCTTCGCTTCCTCGGCGCTCATCCAGAAGTCGCGGTCCGTGTCCTTCTCGATCTTCTCCTTGGGTTGGCCGGTGTGCTTGGCCAAGATCTCGTTCACCCGATCGCGGGTCTTCATGATCTCGTCAGCGTAGATCTTGACATCAATCGCCTGGCCGCCGACGCCGGACACCCACGGCTGGTGGATGAGGATCTTCGAGTTGGGGAGCGAGAACCTCTTCCCCTTGGCCCCGCCGGCGAGGATGATCGCCGCGGCCGAGGCGGCCACCCCGACGCAGATCGTGCGCACCGGGCACTTCGTGGTCTGCATCGTGTCGTAGATCGCGAGCGCCGCCGACACGTCGCCCCCCGGGCTGTTAATGTAGAGCTGGATGTCCTTCTCCGGGTCCTCGGCCTCGAGGCTCAAGATCTGGGACACGATCCACTCCGCCCCCACGTACTGCATGACCCGTCCCGGCGCCCCGGTGACGATCGTCCCGGACAGGAAGATGATCCGGTCGGCGAACAGCCGCGCCAGGACCTGGTCGTAGTAGGACATCAGGCGTTCCTGCTCAGTGAACCTCTGCATCTTCATTCGTGCCTCCTCGCTTGGGAGATGACCCAGTCCGCGGCCTTCTCCAGGACGAGCGCGACCCACACCGCGCTCTCCTCGCGGCCCTGCTCCTCAGCCCGCCGCTTCACTTCGTCCTCGTCCGGTCGGAGGCCCTTTGCCTCCGCCACCCGCTGGGCGACGATCTCCCGCCGCAGCTTGCGCCGCACTGCCTCCTCCAACCGCGGCCTCTGGTCGGCATGGAGCCGCAGCTCCTTCAGCTCCGCAGCGACGGCCTCGGCGAGGAGGGTGGGGGGGACCTCGATCCCGAGGGCATCGGCCGCCGCATCGAGCGCCGCCAGCCGGCGCGCCTGCAACCGCCGTGCCTCCGCGACCCGCCCGAGCTCCTCGCGCACCGCCTGCTCGAACGCCTCCCACGAGGGGTGCCCGTAGCTCCCGGCTGCCTCCTCCTGGGTGGGGAGGAGGAGCCGGTACACCCCGGTCACGGAGAACACCTCCGACCGGCCGCCCTCCTCGGTGAGGGTGACCCGTTCCCCGGCCCTCACCCCCAGAAGCTGGCGCCCGATGGGGCGGGACGCGGTGGCCTCGCCCTCCCAATCCCGGCCGGCCCGTTCAAGGCGGACCACGTCGCCCTCCGTGGCCGGCCCGTCCTTCGGTTCGAGCACCGCTGCCTCGCGGCGCAGGTCGGCGAGCACAGCCTGGACTTCGTCGTCCGTGACCTCCGCTGGCGGGGGCTCCGGGACCTCCACCGCCAGGTCATCGGGGATCACCACTTCGGGGAGGACAGCGAACCTGACCCGGAACGCAAGGCGCTCGCCCGGCGTAAACGCGGTCGTCTCCACGGCCGGCGTGGTGACCGGATGCAGGTCCAACTCCCCCAGCGCCCGGGAGAGCCACTCCCGGATCAGATCTTCCTTGAGGTCGCGGGCGAACTCGTCCGGGCCGTACTGGCGGAGGATGAGGTCCTCGGGGGCCTTGCCGGGGCGGAACCCGGGCACGGTGAGCTGAGCCCGGGCCGCGGCGAGGAGGTCCTGTTCCTTCTTCCGGATCTCCTCCGCTGGCACCTCGATGGAGAGCACGACCTCGCTCCCCTCACGTTCGACGGTAAACCCTCCCTCGGTCACAGCACGAGATTATAGCCGCCTACCCCCACAACCCGGAGAGGAGGGCCCACCGAAGCCCGATCAGGCGGAACGCGATCGCTTCCGCACCGGTGAACACGACCTGCAGGACCCCGAGGAAGAGGAGGGCCACCACGATCACCAACCCAAACTGCTCCCAGCGCAGAAGCGCGAGCCGCCACCGCACGGGGAGGAAGTAGGCGAGGACCTTCGAGCCATCGAGAGGGGGGACGGGGAGGAGGTTGAACAGCCCCAGCACGAGGGAGAGGAGGACGATCAGGGCGACGAACGCGAGCACGTAAGCGTTCCTCACCCCGAGGGCGACGAGGCCGCGGCCGAGCCCCGCCGCGACGAGGGCCATCGCGAAGTTCGCCCCCGGCCCCGCCAGGCTCACGTAGAGCGTCCCCTTCCACGTGTCGCGGAAGTAGTACGGGTTGATCGGGACCGGCTTCGCCCACCCGAACACGACCAGGCGCCCGCCGATGAACTGCTGAAGGAGCAGAAGCCCCAGCGGGAGGATCACGGAACCCATCGGGTCGAGGTGCTTAATCGGGTTCAGGGTGAGCCGCCCCGCTGCCTTGGCCGTGGGATCGCCGAGCCTCCACGCCACGTAGCCGTGGGCCACCTCATGGGGGATCACGCACAAGAAGAGCGCGGCGAGGGCGAGCAGCCCGTAGATGAGCTCGATCATGGCCCCTTGTCCCCCGGCACGACGAGGACCTCCTCCGTGAGGAGCGTCACCATGCCTGGCGGTGCCCCCTTGCGCTTGCGCACATAGCGGGCTTCAGTGTAGCTGATCGGGACCTTACGCTCACCCCGCGCCCGCGAATGCCAAGCCGCAAGTTCCGCGGCCCTCTCCAGGACCTCGCGGGGCACGGGTCGCCCCTCCGTGCGGATGATGACGTGCGCCCCGGGAACGCCGCGGGCGTGCAGCCACAGGTCATGGGGGCGGGCACCCCGGACGAGGCGGTCGTTCTCCTCCCCCGATCGGCCGATGAGGATCGGGAACCCCTCCACGACGAGCTCACGGGGGCGCGCAGCCGGGGCGGGCTTCTCACGGGGGGAAGATGGGACGAGGGCAGCGGTCTCCCCCGCGACGTACGGGGCGAGGTGCGGCTCCTGGGTGAGGAGGTCCCGCAGGTCCCGCAGCCGCCGGATCTCCTCCGCGAGCTCCTCTCGGCGAACCGGGATCCCCGCGAGCCTCCGCCGGAGCTTCTTCGCCTTCGCGTAGAGCACGCGGGCCTGGGCCGCTGGAGGGAGGGGGGGGTTGAGCTCAAGCTCGACCGGTCGCCCATCGAACCCCTCCACGACCGCCACCGCGGCCCCCCGCGGGATGTCCGCGATCCGGGTGAGGATGAGGTCGGCCTGGGCCTGGAACTGTTGCCAATTCTGCGCCTCGGCCTCCGCTACGGCGAGCGCGGCGAGGGCCCGTTCCCTCCTCCGCAGGGCCCGCTCGACCTGGTCGAGCTGGTCCCGGGCGAGCCCCACCCCCAGGCGCTGCTCGAGGAGACGGTCCAGGGCCTCGCTGAACGAGGGGAAGGTCGCCTCCGGCTCCCCGAGGTCGGGTCGGGGGAAGAAGCTCGCCAAGCTCCCGCTCGCCGTCCGGTACAGGTACCCCGCCGGCGGTTGCGCGAGGAGGTCCGCCGCGAACGCAGCCAGCTCCTCCGCTGTCGGGGGGTGGCCCAGGCGGGCGGCGGCGGCGCGGCGGAGGAGGGGCCCCAGGCCGGTTGCGGGAGCATCGGCGGCCGCGAAATCCACGGGCCGTAGCTCCCCCCCGCGGAACGAGGCCACCCGCCCATCGCGGGCAAGGAAGAACACGTCCCCTTGGCGCGGGCGGAGGTCGAGGACGAGGTCCGCCGCCGGGAACCGGAGGCACACCACCCGGTCCAGCCCCGCCTGGTCGAGGGCGAGGAGGGGTTGCCCGGCGAGCGAGCGGAGGAGCATGCAGAACGGGGGAGGCGAGGGGGGCGCGGGCGGGCGGAGCGAGGTGCGGTGGAACGCCTTGCCCCCGGGATCGAGGGCGAGCGCCCCGCGCGGCCGGTAGAACCGGAGGAAGAAGACGTCCCCCACCTGGTGGACCTTCGCCAGGCGTGCTCCCTCGAGGGCCCGCGCCTCCTCCAGTGCCTTGCGGAGCTCGATCCCCTCCATACTGCGATTTTACCCACCTGGCCATTCGCTGGAGCTTTAGCTCGTGCAATGGATCTACCTGTCAAGCAATCCTGGCTTCCCGTAGCCTCCAGGCCACTCCAGAGTCACGCCCCCCATCACGGATCCGAGGTCATGGTCCGCATCCGCATTGCTGGCCGTCCCCTACACGCAAGAACTCTGGCAGTCGTTTGTTCCTGACGAGTTCATTCGGGTACAGTCCAAAAGGAGCGGAAAGGGTGGACGAGAAAGCCGTGGCCAAAGGGCACTCCGGCCGTGGGGGTCAGATCTTGTTCCGTGCATGTTTCGGCGCCAATACGAAAGCAAGATCTGACCACCAAGATGAGTGTTCGCGGCCGATCACCTGTTACCCATCACGCGTCACGGGGTACAGAAAGAGCAGCGCCCGCCGCCAGGTCGACCAGGGAATTGGAGTCGTTGCCCAGCCCTTTCCACATCGCGACCAACTGCCGGGAGTGGCGATCAGGACAGAACACGATAGAGATTGAAACTTCTCCCTTGACCGAACTGTATAATACTTCGACTAGACGCGGCGCAGGCAGAGGGTCGTCCCACACATCGCCTCTCGCCTCATCAGAACCCGTTGCGCGCCTCCGCTCTCTTCCCCCGATCCCGCTGCCCCCGCCGAAGGGGGTGGTAGCTGGGAACACGAAGTCTGTCGGTCAGTGTCAATGAACCCCGGACGACGGTTCACAGACAACGGACTACGGTCCACGGATTACGGATCACAGGTGAAGAGAGGAGGTGGCATGATGCGGATAAGGCAGATCGGCATAGTGTTGGTCGTGGTAGCCCTTCTTGGTGTTGTTGGGTTCGCCCAGTCCGACGACGACGCGAGGTTCACCCTCGCGATTAGCGACGACGCGGGGAAGTTCTTTGCCGGGACGACGGACGACGCGGGGAAGTTCACGTGCACGGTGGACTTCGCGAGCATCACGAAGGTCACGGGTTCGCTGAGCGAGGCCCTGGGGGATCTCGCCGCTTTGCCCGTGCGGCTCCTCTTCGAGAGCCGCCCTGAGATCCTGCAGATCCTCGGGATCGGGAACGTCGGCGCGCTGTGGGTGAGCGCCGACGGCTTCGATTGGGAGAGAGTTCCACGGTACACCATCGAGTGGACGAGGTCAGGGGCCTCGATCGAGCTGGGCTCGGTCGTCGTCACCCCGAAGGTGAGCATCCGCTGCCAGGACATCACCTCTGGGATCAAGCTCCACGGGGAGACCGGCGAGTACGTCCTCTTCACCGAGGGGACGTGCACCGCTGAGATGTGGTACGAGTTTGAGCCGATCGGGGGTCTCCGGTCGGCGAAGAAGGTCTCCGAGCTTCCCCGAGAAGTCCCGAGTGCGTGCAGATGGGTCGTTGTGGAGAAGGTGGAGCGGGGCCGGGTGATCCAGACCTACTACCACAGCGACGGGACGGTGTGGGTGGAGAAGGAGAAGATCGTGTTCCAGAGGGTATCGAGCCTGCCGGCATCGGCCCAGCACTGCGAGCACTTCCTCGTCCGGGGCGCGGGCGGCAAGGAGTACATGTACCACTGGTGGCAGCCGGACCCCACCAAGCCGGGCCAGTGGCGGTCGCTGGGCGAGTGGAAGCAGGTTGAGGTGAAGACCCTCGAGGAGGAACCGCCGGAGCCAGGGAAGCCGGGGGGATCGGGTGAGCCCAGCGCGGGATGACCGCTACGGTACGGGGGCAGGTGCCGGGCTGTGGCCCTGTCTTCCAGGCTCTCGGGGCTTGCCCTCGGTGATCTCGACGCGTGAATGACGGCAGACTCCGCGGACGAAAGACCGCGACTTGCGGAACACGAGCGGAGAGGAGGTGGGATCATGCGGAACCTATGGTTGAGCATCGGGCTAGTGGTTGTATGGGCGCTGGTGGGATGGTCGCAGTGCGCGACGGGATACTCCTACTAAGCCGACGGCCCGCTTGTCAGGTTCGAGGTGTGCGTGACGATCGCCGGAGTCACGTGCAGTAGCATCCCTAAACCACCTCCGGCACCCTCCGGGCATCCAGCCTCCACGGTCCATCTCTAGCGCACCTCAAATCCACCGCTGAGACGCCGGTCTGCCCTGCCTGCAGCAGACAGGCGCCAGGCAGGCGGAGTCAGCAGAGGAAGTCTTGGGATGAAGGTTCGATTCGTCTGGAAACCGGATTCGATTCCGAAACAGATTCCCTCTGCGCCTCGGCGGTGAAAGTGTCTACAATGGGCGGATCGGCTCGCAGATGTCGAGGATGAACTTCCGCTCCGGATGGGTCTCGTGGTCGTTCAGGTAGACCTCGTAGCACATCCGGTCGTCGGGCCGGTAGCCACTCGTGGCGAGCCACTCCATGAGCGCGTTCCACGCTGCCCCGAACTGATCCGCGGCGATCTCCACGTGGGCCACCGCGAACAGCCCGCCGGGGACCGTCATCGCCTCCACGTCGCCCCCGACGCTTGTGCCCGTGGGCACCGTGATGCAGGCGCTCGACGTGAGGTTGGCCTCCTCGACCACGTCCGGGTCGTCGTGGTACACGGCGAGGACCTTCGTCTCCGGGAACCGGAGGAGCCCGCGGGGCCCGGCCCAGTGCATCAGTTTCTCGAACGCGCTGCCGATTCTGTTGTACGACCCCACGTGACGGATACAGGCCACATGGAGTTCCGGAAGTTCCTTCACCTCTACCGTCATCGCAATGGCCCGCGCGCTTGGGTCGGTCATGGCGCCAGTGTACGCTCTTTCGGCCAGGTCGCCATTCCTCGCTCGCGGCGGGAACGCCCCCGGAAGGAGGGGGGTGAGCTGCCCGCCGGGCCTCCTTCCCTCCGTCTTCCCTCCGTGCTATACTGCCACGCTAACCGAGGCTGTCGGCCCTCTCCAAGGGGGATCCGAGGCTGACAGCTCTAGAGAAGGGCTCGGCTCATCGCGCTTGGGGCGACAGAGCGCCCGGGAGGAGAGGATGGGCGGGAAGAGGATAGCGGCAGCGGTACTTGTGGCGGTCGGGGCAGGGCTCCTCACGGGGTGCTGTCTCTTCAGCGGAGCCCCCACAGTCTCGATCATGGGACCCTCGACCGCGACGGTGGGCACACCAGTGACGTTCACGGCCACCGCCACCGGTGGCGGCGGGACCTATACCTACCAGTGGAGCTTCGGCGGCTCCGGGGCGACCGTTAGTTACACGTTCACCTCGGCAGGGCAGCAGACGATCGGGGTCACGGTCACGGATAACTGCGGGAAGCAGGCGAGCGCCATGTGGACCGTCAACGTCTCCGAGGGCTCCGGCGGCGGGGGCAACCTGAGCGGGATGTGGAACGGGACCATCTACGACAATACGGGAGCGAACATTCCGTTCGCGTTGCAGATCACCCATGTCGGGACGAGCATCACAGCAACCGTAACTGTGGATTTCGCAACTGCGCCGGGATCGGGATCGTACGCCGCTGGGCGCTTCATGCTCCAGTTCCAGTGGCCGCGCACCACCACGTTGGTCACACTCGACGGAACGTACAACCCCTACGCAAACGAGTTGTCTGGAGATTGGCTTATTGGGGGATACCGAATTGGGACGTGGAGGGTCCAGCGGTAGTTCAATCCTCCTGAAGTCAGTCCCTTCGAACGGTGGCCCGTGGCGCACGCCGCGGGCCACTGTTCCTTGCGGCCCCTCTTGCTTTCGGTAAGCTACTCTCACCGGCCGGCGTAGCTCAGCAGGCAGAGCAGCCGCTTCGTAAGCGGCGGGTCGGGGGTTCGATTCCTCCCGCCGGCTCAGGAAGGCAGTCTCAAGTCCGCGGGCGAAGGCTTGAGGCTCCGGGCTTGTTGACTCGTACCTCCGGGGTGAGAGCGATGGAGAAGGGCACGTATCGGGTGAAGACGGGGTTCGCGGAGATGTTCAAGGGCGGGGTGATCATGGACGTCACCACCGCTGACCAGGCCCGGATCGCCGAGGAGGCAGGGGCAGTGGCGGTGATGGCCCTGGAGCGGGTCCCGGCGGACATCCGCGCCCAGGGCGGCGTGGCCCGGATGGCGGATCCGCAGAAGATCAAGGAGATCCAGGCCGCGGTCTCGATCCCGGTCATGGCCAAGGCGCGGATCGGCCACATCGCCGAGGCGCGGATCCTGGAGGCCCTCGGGGTGGACTTCGTTGATGAAAGCGAGGTCCTCACCCCTGCCGATCCGTTCCACCACATCGACAAGTGGCAGTTTCGGGTCCCGTTCGTGTGCGGGTGCCGGGACCTCGGCGAGGCGGCGCGGCGGATCGCGGAGGGGGCGGCGATGATCCGCACCAAGGGCGAGGCGGGAACGGGGAACGTGATCGAGGCCGTCCGCCACATGCGCCTCCTCAACGACCAGATCAAGCGCCTCACGGGGATGAGCCGGGCCGAGCTCGTCTCCTACGGGAAGGAGATCGGGGCCCCAGCGGAGATCCTCGAGCTCATCCAGGAACACGGGCGGCTCCCGGTGGTCAACTTCGCCGCGGGGGGGATCGCCACCCCGGCCGATGCGGCCCTGATGCGGCTGCTCGGCTGCGACGGGGTGTTCGTGGGGTCGGGGATCTTCAAGAGCGCGGACCCGGAGAAGAGGGCGAAGGCGATCGTCCTCGCCTGCACGAACTACGACGATCCCGAGGTCCTGGCACAGGTCTCGCTGGGCCTCGGGGAAGCAATGCCCGGGGTCGCGATCGAGGCGATCCCCGAGAAGGAGCTGATGCAACACCGATGACGGTCGGGGTCCTCGCGGTCCAGGGGGATGTGCGCGAGCACCTGCGGACCCTGGCCCGCCTCGGGGTGGCGGGATGCCCCGTGCTCCGGCCGGAGCAGTTGGCAGGGCTCGCGGGGATCATCTTGCCCGGGGGGGAGTCGACCGCGATGTGGCGGCTCATGACGCAGACCGGACTAGCGGCCCCGCTCCGGGAGGCGCTTGCGGGGGGGCTCCCCGCGTTCGGGACCTGCGCGGGGATGATCCTCCTCGCCCGCCGGATCACGAACTGGGGGGAGACGTTCCTCGGGGTCCTCGACGTCGCGGTGGAGCGGAACGCCACCGGACGCCAGGCGGACTCGTTCGAGGCCCGCGTCTCCGCCAACGGGCTCGGGGAAATCCCGGCCGTGTTCATCCGCGCGCCCCTCGTGCGGCAGATGGGCCCGACCGTCAAGGCGCTGGCCTGGCTGGGCGATGTCCCAGTCCTGGTGCAGGAAGGCCACCTCCTCGCCGCGAGCTTCCATCCCGAGCTCACCGGCGATGCGCGGGTGCACGACGTGTTCATCCAGATGTGCCGAAAGGAGAGACGATGGCAGCACGCGTAGCGATCAACGGATTTGGACGAATCGGACGGATCACCCTCCGCATCATCGCCGCGGGCGGGTGGCCGGTGGACGTGGTGGCAATCAACGACCCGTTCCTCCCGGCCGAGACGGCAGCCCACCTCCTCCGCTACGACACGGTGTACCGGCGGGCTCCGTTCCCGGTCCACGTCGAGGGCGAAGCGCTCGTCGTGGATGGACGGAAGATCCCGTTCCTCGCGGAGAAGGAACCGGGGAACCTCCCGTGGGCGAAGCACAGGGTGGATGTGGTCATCGAGTCGAGCGGGGTGTTCACTGATCCCGACAAGGCGGAGGCCCACCTCAAGGCGGGCGCGAAGCGGATCGTCCTCTCCGCCCCCCCCAGCGGGCCGCGCAAGGGCGAGGTGCTGCAGATCCTGTGGCGGGTGAACGAGGGGCAGTTCGCGGAGCGGGGGAAGCCGACGATCGTGTCCGCTGCCTCCTGCACCACGAATTCGCTCGGGCCGGTAGTGAAGGTCCTCCACGAGGCGTTCGGGATCGAGTATGGGTTCCTAACTACCGTCCACGGCTACACCGCGGATCAGCGCCTCGTGGACGCGCCCCACAAGGACCTCGCGCGGGCGCGGGCCGCGGCGGCGAACATCATCCCCACCTCCACCGGGGCGGCGCGGTCCATCCCCGCCATCTTCCCCGATCTCGCGGGCAAGCTCGATGGGATCGCGATGCGCGTCCCCGTCCCCGCGGGATCGGTGTCGGACTTCGTGGCGAAGCTGCGGAAGCCCCTCCCGGGGAAGGGCGCCAAGGAGGCGGCGGCGCTCGTGAACAAGGCGTTCCACACCGCGGCGCAGACGCCCCTCGGGGAGGTGATGGCCGTCGAGGACGACCCGATCGTGTCGAGCGACGTCATCGGCCGGAACCATTCGTCGGTCGTGGCCACGAGCTACACGATGGTCCTCTCCGACCGGCTGGACGTCGTGAAGGTGCTCGCGTTCTACGACAACGAGTGGGGCTATGCGGCGCGTCTCCTCGATGTGGCGAGGTTCGTCGCCTCCTAGACCGGCGCGGGCCGCGGCAGGGGCGGTGGGGCTCCTGTTCCGGCCGGTCTGTTTCCTGTGCGAGGAGCCGGTGCCGGATCTCGCCCCGCTGTGTGAGGCGTGTACGGACGCACTCCCCCGCTGGGAGGGGGCGATCTGCCTCGTGTGCGGGACGGGGATCGAGGAGGGGTTGGACCTGTGCCGGGCGTGTGCCGTCGCGGGGCGGAGCTACGCCTGGGCCCGCACGATCGGGCCCTACGAGGGGTCGTTGCGAAGGGTGGTCCAAGCCCTGAAGTACGAGGGGGAACGCGCCCTCGCCCGACCCCTCGGGCGGCTCCTCGTAGCCGCGCTGGGCGATGTCCCGTCCGCAGGGATGCCCACCGTCACCTGCATCCCGCCGGACCCGCGCCGCCTACGAGAACGGGGGTACCACCCCGCGGAGCTCCTGGCGCGGGAGGTGGCGGCGACGTTGGGGGTGCGGTTCCGCCCCCTCCTCGCGAAGCGACGTTCGACCCCGCCCCAGGTGGGACGCCCCCGTGCCGAGCGGGAGAAGGCGATGACCGGCCTCTTCTCCGCCCGCGCCCGCGGCGAGGGGGAAGCCGTCCTCGTGGTGGACGACGTGATCACGACCGGCGCCACCGCCTCCGAGGCAGCGCGAGCCTTCGGGGAGGCGGGGTTCGGGGAAGTCGGCGTCCTGGCCTGTGCCCAGGCTGTGCCCGGGAGGGAGGAATAGTGGAGTTCAAACGGCTCGTGGTGGGACCACTGCGCACGAACGCGTACGTCCTGGTGACGGACGGCGAGGCCGCGGTCGTGGATCCAGGCGATGCTGCGCCGGACCTCGCCACAGCGTGGGATGGCCATCCGGTGCGGTACATCCTCCTCACCCATGGGCACTTCGACCACGCCGACGGGGCCGAGGCAATCCGCGCCCGCACCAGCGCCCCCATCCTCTACCACCCCGCCGAAGTGAGCTCGTTCTGGCTAACGGGCCGTCAGCCTCCCCCCCTCGCGCGCCCCCTGGCCGACGGCGACCGCCTCCCGCTTGGGCGGGAGGAGCTCGTCGTGTGGCACCTCCCCGGCCACTCCCCGGGATCGGTCGCCTACCTGTGGGAGAAGGGGAAGGTGGCGATCGTGGGCGATGTCCTGTTCGCCCGGTCGGTGGGGCGGTCCGACCTGCCCGGCGGCTCGTGGGAGGCGCTGTCGAAGTCGCTCCGCCGGCTGCTCAGCCTGGACGACCCGTGGCAGATCCTGCCCGGCCACGGCCTCGCCACCACCATCGGCCGGGAGCGGCAGCAGAACCCGTACCTCGAGGGGCTTGGCGATGCCGAGCGTTGACGTCGAAGAGGTGAAGGCGCGGCTCAACATCGTCGAGCTCATCGGGCGGTACATCGCCCTCAAACCCTCCGGCCAGAGGTTCAAGGGCCGCTGCCCGTTCCACCCCGACGACACTCCGTCGCTCATCGTCTCCCCGGATAAAGGGCTCTGGCATTGCTTCGGTTGCCACGCCGGCGGCGATGCGATTGGGTTCCTGATGAAGATCGAGCGGTTGTCGTTTCCCGAGGCCCTGTCCCGCCTGGCCCGCGAGCTGGGGATCGAGATCCGCACCACGGGGGGGGAGGGCAGGGCGAAGCTCCTCCAGGCGAACGAACAGGCGGTCCAGTACTTTGCCCGCGAGCTACGGCGCCCGTCCGGGAAGAAGGCCCGCGACTACCTCCTCGGCCGGGGGCTGGGGGAAAAAGAATGGGAGCGGTACAAGCTTGGCTACGCGCCGGAGGGTTGGGATGGGCTCCTCCGCGCCCTCGGTCAGGTGGGGGTGGACACGCTCCGCGATCTGGGGCTGGTCGTGGCCGGCGAGAGGGGCTACTACGACCGGTTCCGGGACCGGGTCATGTTCACGATCGGCGATGATCAGGGCCGCCCGGTGGCGTTTGCCGGCCGGAGCTTCGCCGGCGATCCCAAGTACGTGAACATCCCCAATACGTCCCTCTTCACGAAGGGGACGCTCCTGTACGGACTCGACCTCGCCCGGGACGCGATCCGCTCCGCCGGCCGCGCCGTCCTCGTCGAGGGGTACACGGACGTGATCAGCCTCCAGACGGCGGGGATCGGGGAGGCGGTCGGCTCGATGGGCACCGCCCTCACCGACGCCCAGGCCCGCCTCATCGCTCGGCACACGGACCAGGTCGTGATCGCCTACGACCGCGATGCGGCCGGGGAGGCCTCGGCCCTGCGCGGGCTCGTCATCCTCCGCGCGGCCGGGCTCAGGGTGGCGGTGGCGGTGCTCCCACCGGACGAAGACCCGGATTCCCTCGTCCGCGGCCAGGGGGCCGATGCGGCGCGGGAGGTCCTCGCCCGGGCGCTCCCGTTCCATCGCTTCTTCGTCGAGGCCCTCGCCAGTCGGCACGACGTGGCCACGGTGGAGGGCAAGGAGCAGGTCCTCGTCGAGGCGAAGGCGTTCTGGCCCGAGATCCGCAGCGTCCCCCTCCAGCACGAGCTCGCCCGCGAGCTCGCCGCCCTCCTTTCCCTGCGCGAAGAGGAGGTGTGGGGCTACCTCCGCGGCGGGGCCCGCTTGGCCGTGCCGACCGAAGAACGGCCCCGGATCGGGCCCGAGGAGATCTTCCTCCATTTTCTCATCGCGGGGAAACTACCGGAGCGGGTGCTGGAGGACCTCTCCCTCGCCGAATTCCGCCCCGAACATCGCCCGATCGTGGCGAAGTGGGTGGAGCTCTGGCACGGGGGTGAACGGCCAACCGCGAGCCGACTGGCGAGCGAGCTCCCCCCCGACTCGGTGCCGGTCCTGACCCAAGTCGCCCTCCTCGACCTCCCGTTCTCGAACGAGGCGCAGGCCATCGCCGATGCGGAGACCCGCTTCCTCCACCTTCCGCGTGTGAACCGACGGTTGGACGAAGCCCGCCGGCGCCTCGTCGAGGCCGAGACGGCTGGTGATGCGGACGAGGTGCAGAAGCTCAACGCCGCGTTGCAGGCGCTGTGCCAGGAGCGCCTCCGGTTGATGCGAAGGAGGTGAGGATGCCCGAGGACCAGGAGATCGTTCCCCCCGAACTACCTGAATCGGGGACGACGGAGGAGGAGGAACTCACCGACCTCATCCCCCTCATCGCTGAGCTCGCCGACTCCGAGCCGGAGGAGGAGCCGACGGAGCGGGGCCGCGACCCGGTGCGCACGTACCTCCGCGAGATCGGCCGCGTCCCCTTGCTCACCCGGGAGGAGGAGGTGGAGCTCGCCCAGAAGATCGAGGCGGGCACGGCCGCGTTGGAGGAGCTCGCCCAGGGGGTCGCGGATCCGGAGCGAAAACGGGAGCTCGAGCGGATCCTCCACGAGGGAGAGGCAGCGCGGGAAAGGCTCGCCGTGTCCAACCTGCGGCTCGTGGTCTCGATCGCCAAGCGCTACATGCACCGCGGACTATCGTTCCTCGACCTCATCCAGGAGGGGAACATCGGGCTCATGCGGGCGGTGGAGAAGTTCGACTGGCGCAAGGGGTACAAGTTCTCCACCTACGCCACGTGGTGGATCCGCCAGGCGATCACGCGCGCGATCGGGGATCAGGCGCGCACGATCCGCGTCCCCGTCCATACGATGGAAGCGGTGCAGGAGCTGAGCCGGCTGCGGCGGGAGTACATCCGCGAGCACGGGGGGCCGCCGAGCTACGAGCAGCTCGCCGAGTTCCTCGGGACGAGCGTGGATCGGGTGAAGAAGATCGAGCAGGCTGCCGCGTTCACCACCTCGCTCGAGCGGCCGCTGTCCGATGAAGATGATGACACCTTGGGGGACTTCATCGCCGATGAGACGGCGCAAGACCCGGCCCAGGAAGCGATCCGGGCCCGGCTGCGGGACGAGTTGCGGGAGGCGCTGGCCGAGCTCGACCCGCGAGAGAGGGAGATCCTCGAGCTGCGCTACGGCCTCCTCGATGGCCATCCCCGCACGCTGAAGGAGGTGGCAAGCCAGTTCGAGATCACCCGGGAGCGGGTGCGGCAACTCGAGCTGAAGGCGCTGGAGAAGTTGAAGTACCCAGCGCGGCACCAGTTGCTCCGTTCCCTGCGGGAGCTTCTCCTCTCCGAGGAGGCATGACGGTCCTCCTCCTCATCGGGCCGACCGCGGTTGGGAAGTCGGAGGTCGCGGTCGCAGTGGCGGAGGCGGTGGGAGGGGAGATCATCTCCGCCGATGCCCGGGCCATCTACCGGGGGCTGGAGATCGGCACGGACCGGCCCCCCCGGGAGATCCTCGCGCGGGTCCCGCACCACCTCGTCGGCATCCTCGACCCCTTGGAGCGCTACGATGCGGCCCGGTTCCGTGCGGACTGCGAGCGGCTCGTGGCCGAGATCCAGGGCCGCGGCCACCGGGCGATCATCGCCGGCGGGAGCACGCTCTACGTGCGGGCGCTCACCCGCGGGCTCTCCCCCGGGCCGGCGGCCGATCCGGAGCTCCGGGCGGAGCTCGCCCAGCACCCGACCGCGGAACTTCGGGAAGAGCTTGAACGCGTGGATCCAGCGTCCGCCGCCCGGATCCACCCTGCAGATCGGGTGCGCCTCATCCGGGCGCTGGAGGTGCACCGCCTCACCGGCCAGCCGCTCACCGCAGCGTGGGGGAGCGAGAAGGCGTTCCCGTGGCCGCTCGTCCGGGTCGGGCTCGCGGTCGAACGCTCGGAGCTCGGGCGGAGGATCGAGGCCCGCGTGGCGCGGATGTTCGCGGAAGGGCTGGTCGAGGAGGCGCGGGGGCTGTGGGACCGTAACCTCCCCCCGGAAGCCCCGGCCGGGCGCACGATCGGGTACCGGGAGCTCTTCCCCTACTTCGCCGGGGAGTACGACCTCGCCGAGGCCAAGCGGCGGATCGTGCGGAGCACGAAGGCCTACGCGCGGCGCCAGCTCGCGTTCTTCCGCGCCGAGCCGCGCGTCCACTGGCTGGACGTGACCGGCCGCACGCCACCTGAGGTCGCAACGGAGATCATCGCCCATTGGCAGGCTGCGGAGTCGGGCCTAGAATGAGGCCCGTGCGGAAGGTCTTCACTGCGGAAGCGATCCGGACGCTCGACCGCCGCGCTGCCGAGCACGGGGTGGCCCCGCTCCTCCTCATGGAGTCGGCCGGACGGGGGGCCGCCGCCGAGATCAGCGCCTGGAACCATGTCCTCGCCACCGGTCGCGTCCTCGCCGTGTGCGGGAAGGGCGGGAACGGCGGCGACGCCCTGGCCGCGGCGCGGTGGCTCGGGCTCGCCGGGGCCGACGTGCAGGCGGTCGTCCTCGGCACCCCCCGCGGTCCCGCCGCTGAACAGGAACGTGCGTTCCGCGCATCGTTCCCGGACCGACTCCTCCCCATCCGCAGCGCGGCTGAGCTCGACGTTCTTCGCACCAGGATCGCGGAGGCGGATCTCGTGCTGGACGGGATCCTCGGGATCGGGCTTGCTCAGGGGGCGCGCGGCCTGGCCCGGGAGGCGATCGAGATCGTCGTTGCCTCCGGCGCCCCGCTGGTGGCGCTCGACCTCCCATCGGGGCTGGTCGCCGACTGCGGCGCCATCCCCGGACCGGCGGTGCGGGCCGAGCTCACGCTCGCCATGGGCGCGCTCAAGCCGTGCCACCTCCTCCCCCCTGCGGCGGGGCTGTGCGGCGAGGTGCGGGTGGTGGATGTCGCCTACCCCCCGTCGGCGTGGGACGAGGTGGGCCCCGTGGCGCACGTCGTGGACGCGCCGTTCTGCGGTTCCCTCCTCCCTCGCCGGCCGCGGTTCGGCCACAAGGGGACGTTCGGGAAGGTCCTCGTGGTGGCGGGCTCGGTGGGGATGGCCGGCGCGGCCGCCCTCTGCGCCGAGGGGGCGCTCCGCGCCGGTGCGGGCCTCGTCCACGTCCTGTGTCCGGAGCCCGTGTTCCCGATCGTGGCGGCCATCCTGCCGGAAGCGCTCGTCCACCCCGGTCGGGCCGCGGACGGCCTGCTCTCCCATGAGGCGGCCGCGGAAGCGGTGCGGTGGGCCCAGGAGATGGACCTCGTCGTGGTCGGCCCCGGTCTCGGGCGGGGTCCCGGCCCCAACGAAGTGGTGCACGCGCTCGTTGCGTCCGGGGTTCCGCTCGTCCTCGATGCCGATGCCCTGTTCGCCCTCGCCCAGGACCCAGCGCTCCTCCGGGGGGAGCACGGGGAGGTCATCCTCACCCCCCACGCCGGCGAGTTCGCCCGCCTCGCGACCGTGGATCCGGACGAAGCCGTGTCGGACAAGATCCGGTGGGCACGGAAGATGGCCGGGAGCTCGCGCGCCACGGTGGTCTTCAAGGGGCCACCCACGGCCGTCGCCGACAGCGAGGACGTGTACCTCACCACGACTGGGAACACGGCCCTCGCCCACGGCGGTTCGGGCGATGTCCTCGCCGGGGTGATCGGGGGCCTCTGGGCGGGGGGAGTAACGCCCCTCGCCGCAGCGGTTGTGGGGGCCTACGTCCATGGCCTCGCCGCCGAGCTCGCCACCGCCGGCGCCTCGGAGCGGGCCGTCCTCCCCCGCGACGTGGTGGGGTCCCTCCCGTGGGCGTTCGCCTCGATCGAGCCCGAGCCTCACCGGAATCCATGAACCTGTTCGATACCCACGCCCACCTCGACTTCCCCCCGTTCGATCGCGACCGCGGGGAGCTCCTCACCGCGTTGCGGGTGGAGGGAGTAGCGGTCCTCAATGTGGGGGTGGACCTCCGATCGTCGGAGGCAGCCCTCGAGCTCGCCCGCAAGCACGGACACGTGTTCGCCTCCGCTGGGCTCCACCCCCATGACGCGAAGGCGTTCACCCCCGAGCTAGAAGCGCGCTTGACGGGCCTCCTCCGCCAGGGTGCGGTGGCCGTCGGCGAGTGTGGGCTCGACTTCTACCGAAACCTCTCCCCGCACGAGGCCCAGATCGAGGCGTTCCGGTCCCAGCTCCGGCTCGCCAGGCAGCTCGACCTCCCGGTGATCCTCCACGAGCGGGCGGCGTGGGATCCGTTCCTCTTGCTTCTCCGCGCGGAGCAGCCGCCCCGCGGGGTGGTGCACGGGTTCGGGGGGGATGAATCCCGGGCCCAGGAGATCGTGAGCCTCGGGCTCCACCTCGGGATCGGGGGCCCCCTCACCTACCGCCGGAACGATGCCCTCCGCCGGGCCGCCGCTGCGATCCCTCTTGAGCGGATCCTGGTCGAGACCGACTCGCCTTACCTCCCGCCCGAGCCGTTCCGCGGCCAGCGCAACGATCCGGGGAAGGTGCGCCTGGTCGTGGAACGACTCGCCGCGCTGCGGGGGATCCCAGTGGCCGAACTCGCGGAGGTCACGTGGCGCAACGCGTGTTGGCTGTTCTCCGTCCATCCCTCGTTCGGACCAGCGCCGGCCGGTCACGGGATGTAGCCCTGCTCGCGCAGCGACGTGTAGTCCGTCTTCGTCACGATGAGGTGGTCGAGGACCTCGATCCCCAGGATCTTCCCCGCCTCGACGAGCTGGCGGGTGAGGGCGAGGTCGTCCCCGCTCGGCTCGGGGTTCCCCGACGGGTGGTTGTGGGCGAGGACCACCGCCGCCGCTCGATCCGCAATCGCATCGGCGAACACCTCGCGGGGATGGACCTGGCTCGAGGTGAGGAGGCCCACCGTCACCACCCGGGACGCGATGACCTCGTGCGCGCCGTTGAGGGTAAGGGAGAGGAAGTGCTCCTGCTTCCGATCGCGGATCGGGGCGAGGTAGGGGAGGGCATCCTCCGGCCTCTCGATCCGCCCCGGCCCACGCTGGAAGTGGCGGCGGGCGAATTCGAGGGCGGCCAGGATCTGACACGCCTTCGCCTCGCCGATCCCCGCAATGCGGGCGAAGTCCTCCACGCCCCACCGCGCAAGCTGCGGACCGGCCTCCTCCAGGATCGCTTGGGCCAGCTCGACCGCGCTCTTCCCCTTCGTCCCGGTGCGGATGAGGACGGCGAGGAGTTCGGCGTCCGACAACGCTTGGGGGCCGCGGGCGCGGAGCTTCTCCCGCGGCCGATCCACCTCCGGGAGGTCCTTGATCCCCTTCCCCATCGCCCCCCCTGCGTCCCCAGATTGTAGAGCCACGCGCCCGGCTCACCCAAAGAGGTGGGATGGGGTCACGGAATCGCTAGCGGAGCTGACCTTTCGCTAGATTCGGTTGGCCGGAAGGCCCACCTCGGGTACCATCGCCCGCCGATGGGATCCCAGGTCCACGTCGCGTTCCTGTGGCACATGCACCAGCCGTGGTACGCCCTCCCGGGGAGCGTAGAGAACCTCCTCCCGTGGACCCGCCTCCGGGCGACGAAGGACTACACGGACATGGCGGCGTTCATCGCGCGGGGCGAGGTCCCGGTGACGGTGAACTTCACCCCCTGCCTGACGGAGCAGCTGACCCGGTACGCCGCGGGTTCCCTGAGCGATGGCTACTTCCCCGCCACGGCGGGGGAGGGGGCACTGCGCGACCTCCTCTCCGGCGCGATCCCGCTCCCGGTGGCGCGGCGGGGGCTTCCGGTCCCAGATCTCGATCGCCTGCGGGCGGCCGCCGTCACGCCGGAGGGGGAGCGGGCGTTGTGGGGATGGTTCCTCCTCGCGTGGATCGGCCAGACCGTCCTCGATGGGGATCCCTCGCTTCGGGATCTGGCGCAGCGCGGCCGGTTCGGGCCCGATGACCTGGAGCGCCTATCCGACGTCCATCGCCGGCTCGTGGGCGAGGTCCTTCCCCGGTACCGAGCCCTCGCGGCGGAGGGGATGGTCGAGCTCACGGCGACGCCGTTCTACCATCCGATCCTCCCCCTCCTCCTCGACTCCCAGGTCGCCCGCCGGGCACAGCCGAGCGACCCGATCCCGCCCTTCTCCGCCCCGGACGACGCCCGCGACCAGGTCCGCCGGGCCCTCGCCCACCACGAGGCGACGTTCGGGGGACGGCCCGCCGGGATGTGGCCGGCGGAGGGGGCGGTGAGCGCGGAGGCGGCCGCGGTGTTCGCCCACGCCGGGGTGCGCTGGATCGCAACCGACGGGGCGATCCTCGCCCGCTCGCTCGGCCGGCCTCCCCACCGCGAGGACCTGTACCGACCGTGGCGCTTCGCGACCGGCAGCGGTGAACTGACGATCCTGTCCCGCGATACGTACCTCTCAAACCTCATCGGGTTCGACTACCACCGCTGGCCGGCGGCCGACGCGGCCAGCGACCTCGTCCGGCGGCTGCGGGAGATCGGCAAGGAGTGGCACGAGGACGCGCCCCCGCTCGTCCTCATCGCCATGGACGGCGAGAACGCGTGGGACTTCTACGAGCGGAATGGCCAGCCCTTCTTGGAGGCCCTGTACCGCCTCGTCCGCTCCTCCCCCGACCTCGTGCCGACCACGGTGTCGGGGTACCTCGATCAGCAGTCCTCTGCCCCGAGGGCCCTGCCCGATCTGTGGCCCGGATCGTGGATCGACGCCGACTTCCGGACGTGGATCGGCTACCCGGCCCAGAACGCGGCCTGGATCCGCCTCGCGCGGGCGCGCGATGCGGTCCAGTCTTGCCCGGATCCCGCGGCGCGGGCGCGTGCCCGCGACCATCTCCTCGTCGCGGAGGGAAGCGACTGGTTCTGGTGGTATGGCCCGCACCACACTGCCGCCCACGAGCCCGTGTTCGACCGCGTGTTTCGAGAACATGTCGCCGCTGCCTACCGCGAGATCGGTCTCCCGATCCCTCCCGACCTCGGTTGAGCCGGGGAGCGCGGCCCCGTGCGGCCGGGGACCACGCCCGGTAAAGTACGAGCGGTGCGGGAACGCAGCCTGGGTTCCTCGCCCAGGGAGGGCGCGGTGAGCGGCGTACTGGCGTTCGTGCTGGCGGGCGGCCGCGGGCAGAGGCTCTATCCCTTGACCCGCGATCGGGCCAAACCGGCGGTCCCCTTCGCTGGCCTGTACCGAATCATCGACTTCACCCTCACCAACTGCCTCCACTCCGGGCTCCGCCACATTCTCGTCCTCACCCAGTACAAGTCCCTGTCCCTGGAGCGGCACATCCAAATCGGGTGGAGCATCTTCAGCCCTGCGCTGGGGGAGTTCCTCATCACCGTCCCCCCCCAGCAGCGCACGGCCGAGCGCTGGTACCTCGGAACTGCTGATGCAATCTATCAGAACTTGTACTCGGTCGAGCGGTTCACCATGGAGCGAGGGGCGCCCGAGGCGATCCTCATCCTCGCCGGGGACCACGTATACAAGATGGACTACCGGCCCATGGTGCGGTTCCACCAGGAACGGGAGGCCGATCTCACGGTGGGGGTGGTGGCGGTGCCCCTCGCGGAAGCCGCCGAGAAGCTCGGGGTCCTCGTCGTCAATGGCGAGGGCGGCGTGCTCCAGTTCCAGGAAAAGCCAGCCCAGCCCGCCCCGTCCCCCGGCGATCCGGCGGTGTGCCTGGCCTCGATGGGGATCTACGTGTTCCGGCCTGAGGTCCTCGCCCGGCGGCTCGAAGAGGACGCCCAGATCGCGGACTCCTCACATGACTTCGGCCGGGACATCATCAACCGCATGGTGGGCGAGGATCGGGTGTTCGCATTCCCATTCGAGCGTGCGAACAAGAACCCCCTCCCCTACTGGAGGGATGTGGGGACCCTGGATGCGTACTGGGAGGCCCACATGGACCTCGTCGCCATCACCCCCAAGTTCAACCTCTATGACAGGGAGTGGCCGATCCACACCTACCATGAGCCTTGGCCCCCCGCGAAGACGGTCCACGATGAGCCGGACCGCACCGGAACCGCGGTGAACTCACTTCTCTCCCCAGGCTCCATCGTGTCCGGGTCGCACGTGGTGCGGTCGGTCCTCTCGCCGGGGGTCCGCGTGAACAGCTACGCCACCATCGAGGACTCGGTCCTGTTGGCGGGGGTGGACGTGGGGCGGGGGGCGAAGATCCGCCGCGCGGTCGTGGACAAGGGGGTGCGCATCCCGCCCGGGGAGAAGATCGGGTACGATCTCGAAGCGGATCGAGCCCGGTTCACCGTCACCGAGGCCGGAATCGTTGTCCTCCCCAAGGAAGCTCGCTTCTAGCGGTATCATCACGGGAGGAAGGAGGTCGTCCTATGCCCTACTTGGGAGGAAGAGAACTGGCACAGGTGTACCGTCGCGCCCACGAGGAGCGCTTTGCCCTCATCGCGAACAACTTCGCGGAGCCGAATGTCCTCCTCGGGCTCCTCGCCGCCTACGAGCAAGCGGAAAGCGACCTATTGGTCCAAGTATCGGTCGGGGCCGCGAGGTTCGCCGGGGGAGGGCGACCCCTCGCTGGGCTGCGGGCCCTCGTCCGCTACGTCCAGGCCGTGGCCGCGGACGCGAAGATCGGGGTATTCGTGAACCTCGATCACGTCACGCCCGACCAGAGCGATGGGTTCATCCGCCCCGCCCTCGCCGAAGGCCTCTGCTCATCGGTGATGGTGGACGCCTCGGCCCTCCCGTTTGCGGACAACGTGCGCGCGACGCGGGCCGTGGTCGAGCTCGCCCGGCCCTACGGGGTCCTCGTGGAAGGGGAGCTCGGGGTGATCAGGGGCGCGGAGGACGAGATCGTCTCCGACGCCGCGTTCTACACTGACCCGGAACAGGCCCTCCAGTTCGTCGCGGAGACCGAGGTCGATCTCCTCGCGGTTTCGGTGGGGACCGAGCACGGGGTAGCGGCAGGGCGGGAGCTCACCTTGCGCGTGGACCTCGCGCGCGCGATCTCGGACCGGCTGCGGGCGGGCCGCCGGCCGCGCCCGCTCGTCCTCCATGGGGCATCGGGGCTGTCCGCTTCTCAGGTCGGGGCCCTCGTCGCGGCGGGCGTGTGCAAAGTAAACAAGGACACCACCTACCAGTACGTGTACGCCCGCACCGCGGCGGGGTTCTTCGCCGACCACCGCGAACAGATCCTCCCTCCTCACGGGGTCGCGTTCGATCCGATTACGTTCGATGCCGGAGGCAGCCCGTGGCGCCCCGACAAGAAACTGTTCGACCCCCGGGTGGTGGGGAAGGAGATCCAGGAGGCGATCCGCTCCGTCGCGACGGACATGATCGCCCAGGTCGGTTCAGGAGGGAGATCTCTCTGTGCCTAGCGTGAAGAGGATCGGGGTCCTAACGGGGGGTGGTGACTCCCCGGGGATCAACGCGGCGATCCGGGCCATCGTGCGGCGCGCTGAGCCGGCCGGCCTCGCGGTGGTCGGGTTCCGCGACGGATGGCGGGGAGCGGTGGAGGACGACCTCGTGCCGCTCGGCCGGAGCGAGGTCGCGGGGATCCTCCACATCGGGGGCACGATCCTCGGCACCTCGCGCACGAACCCGTACGAGAAGGATCCAGCGACCGGAACGTGGAACCCCACCCCGAAGGTGGGCCGGATCCTGGACACCCTGAACCGACGGAGGGTGGATGCGGTGCTCGCCATCGGGGGGGATGACACCCTCGGCGTAGCGCACCGGCTGGCGAGCCACGGCGTGCGGGCGGTGGGGATCCCCCAGACGATCGACAACGACATCGGCGGCACGGACTACGCGATCGGTTTCCACTCGGCGCTCGCCGTGGTCACGGAGGCCCTCGACCGGCTGCACACCACGGCCCATGCTCATCACCGGGTGCTGATCGTGGAGGTCATGGGGCGTGACGCGGGGTGGATCGCGGTCCTCGGCGGGCTGGCCGGCGGGGCGGACGTGATCCTCGCCCCCGAGGAACCGTTCTCGGTCCCCCAGGTGAAGGAAGCGCTCCAGTGGCGGCTCGATGCCGGGCGGCGGTTCTCGATCATCGTCGTCGCCGAGGGCGCCCGGCCGCTCGAGCTCGGGGGCCGCCCGGTGGCCGAGGAGGCGAGGACGGACGCGTTCGGCCACGCCCAACTGGGCGGCGTGGGGTACTGGCTCGCCGCGGAGCTGGAGAAGACGGGCCTCCCGTTGACCCCGCGGGTGACCGTCCTCTCCTACCTGCAGCGGGGCGGCGTCGCCACCCCGTTCGATCGCCTCCTCGCGACCCGGTTGGGGGTCGCTGCGGTGGAGCTCGCCTGCGCCGGGCAGTACGATGCGATGGTCGGCATCCATGGCACAGACGTGGTACCGGTTCCCCTGGCCGAGGCCCTCGCCGGGTGCCCGAAGCCGGTGCCCAGGGAGTACCTCGAACTGGCCCGAAACATTGGAGTGAGGTGAGCGAGATGGTGCGGAAGTCGTTCGTCGCGTTGTTGCTCGTCGGCGTGCTTGCAGTCGGCGCCGCCCCCGGCGATACCCTGTTCTCCCCGCTCGGGCAGGTCTACCAGCTCATCCACGATTACTACTACCGAGCCGATGAGATCTCCGACTCGACCCTCCTCCATGGGGCGATCAGGGGGGTGGTGGGCGCTTTGGGCGACCCATACTCCACCTTCTTCACCCCCGACGAGTACCAGAGCTGGGAGGAGTCCCTGTCCGGGGAGTACTCCGGGGTGGGGATCGAGATCACCCTCCGCAACGGTCGCATCACGGTGGTGGCGCCGTTCCCTGGGACCCCGGCCGAAGCGGGGGGGATTCGCCCTGGGGATTGGATCCAGGCCGTGGACGGGGAACTGACCGAGGGCTGGACCCTGGAGAAGGCGTCGTCGCACATCCGCGGCCCGGAGGGGACGGTGGTCGTCCTCACGGTCCAGCACGACGACGGCACCGTCGAGGAGATCCCCCTCGTCCGGCAGAAGATCCAGATCGAGTCCGTGCGCTCCGAGTACCGGGCGGAGGAGAAGGTCGGCTACGTTCAGATCTTGAGGTTCGACTTCGATACCCCGGGGCTCCTCGGGCAGGCGCTGTTCTCGTTCCCGCTCCAAAACCTGGCCGGCATCGTGATCGACCTCCGCAACAACCCGGGAGGGATCCTGTCCGCAGCGGTGGAGTCAGCGAGCTACTTCGTGGACCGCGGGCCCATCGTCCGCATCCAGGGCCCCTCGTTCGGGGAGCGCACCTACAGTTCGCGCGGAAACAGCGTCCCCAACATCCCCGTGGCGATCCTGGTCAACGAGGGGACTGCGTCCGCAGCGGAGATCATGGCCGGAGCGATCCAAGATCACGGCGTGGGCATCCTCGTCGGCCGACCCACGTTCGGCAAAGGGCTCGTCCAGGAGATCGTGATGCGCTTCCCCGACGGGGGAGCGATCAAGCTCACCACCGGTGAGTACTTCACCCCCCTCGGACGGAGCGTCCACGATGTCGGCCTGACCCCGGAGATCCTCGTCGCACGGGTCGAGGGAGAGGAAGGGGATCCCGAGCTCGAGGCCGCTCTCGCCTGGATCCGAGACGGGGCCCGCGTCCCGGTGGGAGAAGGACGATGAAAGATCGGGTTTGGAAGAGGATCGATGAGCTTGAGCCTCAGCTCTGGGACCTCGCCCTGCGCATCCACGCCCACCCTGAGCTCGGGTTCGAGGAGCACCAGGCCGCGGCGTGGTTGGCGGAGGCCCTGGAAGGGGGTGGGTTCCGCGTGGAACGGGGAGCGGGTGGGATCCCGACCGCGTTCCGCGCTATCCACCCCGCCGCCAAGCCGGGGCCGCGGGTGGCGCTCCTCGCGGAGTACGACGCCCTGCCCGAGCTCGGGCACGCCTGCGGCCACAACCTGATCGCCGCGATCGCGGTGGGGGCCGCGCTTGGCCTCGCCCCGGTCAAGAAGGACCTCCCCGGGACGCTCCTCGTCCTCGGCACCCCCGCCGAGGAGGGAGGCGGCGGCAAGATCAAGCTCATCGAGGCTGGCCTGTTCCGGGACCTGGACGCGGCGATGATGGTCCACCCCTCAGACCAGACCGTCGTGGACCGGGGCTCGCTCGCCATCACCGAGGTCGGGATCGAGTTCCACGGGGTGGCCGCCCATGCCTCGTCCGAGCCGGACAAGGGGGTCAACGCCCTCGATGCGGTGATCCAGACGTTCGTCGGCCTGAACGCCCTCCGCCAGCACATCCGCGACGGGGCGCGCATCCACGGGGTCATCACCCACGGGGGCCTCAAGCCGAACATCGTCCCGGAGTACGCCGCGGCCCGGTTCTACGTCCGCGCATCCGACAATGGGTACCGGGACGAGCTGGTGGAGAAGCTGCGGCGGTGCGCAGAGGGGGCAGCTCTGGCCACGGGGGCTCGGCTCGAGTTCCGCCTCGTGGGCCATGCCTACAAGGCGATCCGCCCCAACCGGGCCCTCGCCCACGCGTTCGCCGAGCACCTCGCGGCCCTTGGATTCCCCGCAGAGGAGCCCACGGGAGGCGTGGGGTCCACGGACATGGGGGACGTGTCGTGGGAGGTCCCCGCGATCCACCCCTACATCCGCATCGCGGACGGCACTGTGCCCGGGCACTCCCGCGCGTTCTGCGAGGCAGCCCGAGCGGAGCCAGCGCGAGCGGCGATGATCGCCGCCGCCAAAGCCCTCGCCGCGGTGTGCCTCGACCTGTGGACGAACCCCGCCCTGATGGCGGACGTGACGCGCGAGTTCAGCGAGGGTCAGGGAACGGGATCGTAGCCGCCGGGGTGCCATGGCCCGCAGCGAACGAGCCGCCGCAGGGCGAGCCAGCCCCCGCGGAGAGGGCCGTACCGGAGGATGGCCTGTCGGGCGTACTCCGAGCACGAGGGGACGAACCGACAGCGCCGGGGGAGGAAGGGGGACACGACCCGCTGGTAGACGACGAGCGGGAGGATGAGCGCCCCCCGCACCCACCTCACCACAGGTGCGCGGTGGCGGTGATGACGATGCTCTGCTTCCACGCCGGGGCCTCCGCCAGCTTCACGAACTCCATCTGCAAGGTCATGCCCACCCAGCGCTGGCTGATCTCGAGCTGGAACAAGGCCGTCTGCCGGCCGGCGGGGAACTGCCCGAGCGGCTTGTCCTGGAATAGGCTGTAGCGGGTGGAGAAGCTGATCGCGCTGTCGAGCTGGACGTCGAACGTCACGTCCAGGGTGAGGGTGTACTGCTCGGTGATCCAGTACGGGCCTGAGACCCGGGCCCTGAAGAGGAGCTGGGAGTTCGGTTCGGGGGCGAGGGCGGCGTCGAGGGCCAGGGAGAGGAGGAAGTCGCGGGTCGCCCCGTTGGGATCCATGAGCTCATGGGCGAAGCCCGCCTGCACCGTCCATCCGCAGTACCTCTCCCGGCCCGTGGCCGTGAGGGCCTCCTCGATCAGGAGGACCGTGGCCGGATCGAGCTCCCGCCCGGCCTCCGCTTCGATGAGCCCTACCACCGCGGCCACCCGCTCCGCCACCACCTCCCCCTCCACCCGCTGCCCGATGGACTTGGCCACGGCGAGGAGGTTCGCATCGCTCAGGGGCACTGGCAGGATGCCCCGCGTCAGCAGCTGCCCCTCGATCTGGAGCGCCTTGGCGAGCGGGGTCACGTCGTAAAACCGGCCGTACCCCAGCCCGGCCTGGGCCTCCACCCGCGGCTGGGGGAAGGCGGTATCCAGGGTCGCCGCGAAGCCCCCAAAGGTGAACAGGGGGAGGAAGCTCTCCAGGTACTGCCGCACTGCGCCGCTCGCGCTGACCTCCGCCTGCGTCAGGCTCAGCTCCGCGAACCCCACCTGGCCGCTTCCCGCGAGGGTGAACCCCTCCGTCATGCTGTCGTACTGCCGTCGGGCATCGAACGATAGCCAGCCCGAGCTGAGGTCCACGCGGGGGGTGGTGGGGTCATCCGTATGTTGGTAGAAGAACGACACCTTCCCCTGGAGGAACTCCGTGGTCGGGGTCCGGTAGTCGCAGAGCCCAACCCCGAACCCATTCACGGCGACCCCGATCGCTGCCGCAATCCCCAAGATCCGCTTCATCATCTCCCTCCCCGCGCCACGACCGCAGTATACCCTAGCTCAGCCGGCGGTCCCCGCCGGGGAACCCGAGGGTGAGGCGCTCCGGCCCGTGGCGGGAGCGGACCTCGTGCAGGGCGTCCGTGAGTGCCGAGGGAGCGAACAGGTGCTCGGGGCGAAACGTCGCCGGGACGAGCCCGGCCAGCCCAACCCCGAGGAGGCGGATCCCGCTCTCGGCGTGGAGCCCACCCCGGTCGAGGAGCGCCACCGCCTCGTCGGCGATGAGCACGGGATGATCCGTCGGTTCCGGGAGTTGAACCTGCCGGGTGCGGGTGGTGAAGTCCGCCCACCGGATCTTGACCCGCACCGTGGTTGCGAGCAGCCGCTCCTCGACCAACCGGGCCGCCAGGGCGACGGCGAGCTGCCGCACCTCGCCCGCGATGACCTCCTCCTGGACCAGGTCCTCGGGGTAGGTCACCTCCTGGGAGATGGACTTCGCCTCCCGCGCCGGGACGACCGGGGAGTCGTCCAGGCCGCGGGCCAGCCGCCACAGGTGGGCGCCGCCCCGCGGTCCGAACCAGGAGCAGAGGAGGCTCGCATCCACATCGCGCAGATCTCCCACAGTGTGGACCCCCCGCTCGGCGAGGACCTTCGCGGTGTGCGGCCCGATCCCCCACAACCGCCCGACGGGCAGAGGGGAGAGGAAGCCCTCCACGTCCTGTTCGTGAACGACATGGATCCCACCTGGTTTGGCTGCCTCCGACGCCAGCTTGGCGAGGAGCTTGTTCCCGGCGAGGCCCACCGAACACGCCAGGCCGGTCTCGGCCCGGATCCGCTGGTGGAGGCCGTGGGCCGTCTCCTCCGCCGGCCCGTGCAGGCGCTCCGTCCCCGTGAGGTCCACGAACGCCTCGTCAAGGGACAGGGGCTCGACCAGGGGACTGTACGAGGCGAGGATCTCCCGTACCTGCCCGGCCACCTGCTCGTACCGCGCGAAGCGGGGCGGCACGAACGTGGCATGGGGGCACAGCATACGCGCTTTGGCGATCGGCATCGCGGAGTGGACTCCAAACGCCCGCGCCTCGTACGATGCCGTGGCAACTACGCCCCGCGGTCCCAGGCCGCCCACGACCACCGGCTGGCCGCGCAGCGCAGGTTGGTCAAGCTGCTCCACGGCAGCGAAGAACGCGTCCATGTCCACGTGGAGGATCCACCGCGCCATGCGCCAATCGTAGCCGGTTTCGGGACCCGAGGCGGAGGGCGCACCGTTGCCCCGCCGCGAAGACACCGCTAGAATCTAGCGCACACACCACGTCCCCATGGTCGTCCCAGAGCACGGGTGAACGAGGAGGCAAACATGGAGATCCTCAAGGTCGCAGCTACGTCCAATCCCAACGCGGTCGCGGGGGCCATCGCCGGGGCACTGGAATCGGCGGGGCTCGTCGAGGCGCACGCCATCGGGGCGGGAGCCGTGAACCAAGCCATCAAGGCGATCGCCATTGCCCGTCGGCTCGTGGAGCGGGAGGGCGAGCCGGAGATCAAGGTCATCCCCGGGTTCATCGACGTCGAGATCGGCGGCGAGGTCAAGACGGGCATGCGGTTCGTGATCGAGCGGTAATGCAGCTCGAAGCCCTGGTACGGGCCGCAGTGGCGGAGGCGCTCGCGGCGGGGGGGAAGCCCGTTCCCGCGGAGGTCCCCGTCGAGCGGACGACGCGGCCGGAGCATGGGGACCTGGCGACGCGGGTTGCGTTCCTCCTCGCCCGGGAGCTCGGGGCACCGCCAGCCACGATCGCAGCCGAGCTCGCCGCTCGACTCGCCGCCCATCCGTCCTTCCTCAAGGTCCAACCCGCGAACGGGTTCGTCAACTTCACCCTTCACCCCACGACCGTCCACGCTGTCCTGCGGCAGATCCTTGCCTCCGGCGAGCGCTACGGGCGGGGGGAGGAGGGAGAAGGGAGGACGGTGCAGGTCGAGTTCGTGTCCTCGAATCCCACCGGCCCCCTCACCATCGGCCACCTCCGCCAGGCCGCACTGGGGGACGTGGTGGCCGAGCTCTATGCCCAGCTCGGCTGGCGGGCCGTCCGCGAGTACTACCTGAACGATGAGGGGAGGCAGATGGACCTCCTCGCCCAGTCCCTGTGGGCCCGCTACCGCCAGGCGTTGGGCGACGACCAGCCGATCCCGGAAGGGGGGTATCAGGGGGCGTACCTCGCCGAGATCGGAGCGGAGCTCGCCCGGACATGGGGAGACGCCCACCCCAGATGGGATGAGGCGGCGCGCGCCGCGTTCCGGAGCGAAGCCGTCGGCCGGATGATGGCGATGATCCACGAGGACCTCGACGCGATTGGGGTCCGGTTCGACGTGTGGACGAAGGAGGGTGACCTCCACCGGCGGGGCCTCGTCCAGGAGACGCTCGCTCAGCTCGTGCGGCGGGGGGCGGTGTACGAGAAGGATGGGGCGCTCTGGCTCGCCAGCACCCGCCATGGGCTGGACCGCGACCCCGTGCTCCTCCGCTCCGACGGGACCCCAACCTACACGCTGGTGGACATCGCCTACCACCTGGACAAGGCCCGCCGCGGGTTCGACCTCGTCATCAACGTTCAGGGGGCCGACCACGTGGACGAACAGCGCCAGGTCCTGCTCGCCCTGAAACTCCTCGGGCTCCCTGACGGGTTCGTTCGGTACTGCCTCCACCAGTTCGTGACCCTCAAGGGGGAGGAGGGGATCCAGCGCATGTCCACCCGCGCCGGGCGATTTCTGCGCCTGAAGGACCTCGTGGCCGACGTCGGCCGGGACGTGGCCCGCTACTTCATGGTCATGCGCAAGCCCGGAAGCCACCTCGTGTTCGACTACGCCCTCGCCCGGGACACGAGCCTCGAGAACCCAGTCTACTACGTGCAGTACGGCTATACCCGCATCGCATCCCTGTTCCGGGAGGCCGAGCGGGCGGGCGAGAGGCCGCCCGATCTCCGCACCGTGGACCTATCCCCCCTCACCGACGATCGCGAGCTCGCCTTGATCAGGGAGCTCGACCGCTTCCCGGACGTGGTGATGGTCGCGGCCCACGAGTTCGCTCCCCACCTCCTGTGCGAGTACCTGGAGGGGCTGAGCGGGCTCCTCCACCCCTACTACGCCCACGTGAGGATCCTCGGGCAGGGCCCGGCCACCTCCGCCCGGCTCGCCCTCCTCGGCGGGATCCAGCTCGTTCTCGGGCGCGGCCTGGGGATCCTCGGCGTCTCCGCCCCGGAAGCGATGTAGGCGACCGATGAACGAGAACCGGCCGGCGGATGATGGCTCCCGCACGATCTGGGACCGCCTGCGACGGGGATTGGCCCGCACCCGGAGTGGCCTCCTCGGCCCGCTTCAGGGGACGAAGGACTCCGCTGGGCCTGACATCCTCGCCCGGCTGGAGGAGGTGCTCCTCTCCGCCGATGTGGGCCCGGAGGAGACCGCGACCATCATCGCCCAGGTGGAGGCAACCCTCGCCACGGGACGGGCGGACTGGCCGGCGGTGGAAGGGGCGCTCGAGGCCGCCCTGCGGGGCGCGCTCGCGGGCGCGGAGCGGGGGTTCGCCCTCCCCCCCGTGCGGCCGGCGGTGCTCCTATTCGTCGGCGTGAACGGGTCGGGGAAGACGACGACCGTGGCCAAGGTGGCCCACCGCCTCTCTCAGGACGGGGTACGGCCGCTCCTCGTGGCAGCGGACACGTTCCGCGCTGCCGCCATTGACCAGCTCGTCAACCTCGCCCGCGAGAGCGGGGTCGAGGTGGTCGCCCATCGCCCGGGGGCCGATCCCGGCGCTGTGGTCCACGACGCGCTGGAGCACGCCCGCACTGCCGGGTATGATGCCGTCTTGGTTGACACCGCTGGACGCCTCCAGACGAAGCGGCCCCTGATGGAGGAGCTCGGGAAGGTGCGCCGCGTGGTGGAACGCCTCCAGGGGCGCCCCCCCGATGAGCGGCTCCTCGTTGTGGACGCCACTGTAGGGCAAAACGCGATCTCCCAGGCGGAGCTCTTCCACGAGGCGGTGGGTCTCACCGGCCTGGTGGTGACCAAGCTGGATGGGACGGCCCGCGGGGGGGCAGTGATCCCGATCTCGCGGGCGCTTGGCCTCCCCATCCTCTGGATCGGGCTGGGGGAAGGACTGGACGAACTTGAGCCGTTCCGAACCGACGATTTCGTTCGGGCGCTCGTACGGGGGTAGACGATGGCGAAGTACGTGTACGTGTTCGGCGCCGATGCGACCGAAGGGTCGGCGGAGATGCGGGATCTGTTGGGCGGCAAGGGGGCAAACCTCGCCGACATGGCGCGGCTGGGGATCCCGGTTCCCCCGGGGTTCACGATTACGACCGAGGTGTGCGCCTACTATTACGCTCATGGGCGGCAGTACCCCCCTGAGCTCGCCTCCCAAGTCGAGGCAGCCCTTAGGGTGGTGGAGAAGGCGACCGGCCGGCGGTTCGGGGATCCCGAGAATCCGCTCCTCATCTCCATTCGCTCCGGCGCGCGGCGCTCGATGCCGGGGATGATGGAGACCGTCCTCAACGTCGGCCTCACCGAGCAAACCCTCCGCGGCCTCATCGCCCAGACGGGGAACGAGCGGTTCGCCTACGACGCCTACCGCCGCTTGGTGATGATGTACTCCGACGTGGTGATGGAGAAGGGGGCAGGGATCGAGCCGGTGGAGGGGAAGGGGATCCGCCGGATCCTCGATGCCCGTCTGGCCGCCTTCAAGGCGCGGCGCGGGTACGGGTCCGATGTGGAGCTGACCGCATCCGACCTCAAGGCCCTCGTGGCTCGGTTCAAGAAGACGGTCCGGGAGCGGCTGGGGCAGCCGTTCCCCGAGGATCCGTGGGACCAACTGTGGGGAGCGATCGGGGCCGTGTTCGCGAGCTGGATGGGCAAGCGCGCGGTCGAGTACCGCCAGATCGAGCGGATCCCCGACGACTGGGGCACCGCGGTCAACGTCCAGGCGATGGTGTTCGGGAACATGGGCGATGACTCCGCCACCGGCGTCGCGTTCACCCGCAACCCTGCCACGGGTGAGAACGCGTTCTATGGCGAGTACCTCATCAACGCGCAAGGGGAAGACGTCGTCGCCGGGATCCGCACCCCGGCTCCTCTGAACGCTCACTCCCGGAACGAGCAGAGCCGCCACCTCCCAACCCTGGAGGAGGTGATGCCCGCTGCGTACCGGGAACTCGTGGGGATCCGGGACAAGCTCGAGCGCCACTACCGTGACATGCAGGACATCGAGTTCACGATCGAACGCAGGAAGCTCTACATGCTCCAGTGCCGCACCGGGAAGCGCACGGGCGTGGCCGCGGTGCGGATGGCGGTGGACATGCTCGACGAGGGGCTGATCGATGCCCGGACCGCCGTGCGGCGCGTGGCCCCGCTCCAGCTCGTCGAGCTCCTCCTCCCGCGGCTCGACCCGCAGGCGGAGAGCAAGGCCACGCCGATCGCAACAGGGCTCCCCGCTGGGCCGGGGGGGGCCGTCGGGCGGGCCGTGTTCACGGCGCACGACGCCGTGGAGTGGGCCTCCCGGGGGGAGAAGGTGATCCTCGTGCGGGAGGAGACCTCCCCCGAGGATGTGGATGGGATGCACAAGGCTCAGGCCGTGCTCACGTCCAAGGGCGGGATGACCTCCCACGCCGCCCTCGTCGCCCGCGGGTGGGGCAAGTGCTGCATCGTCGGGTGCGGGGACATCGAGATCGGCCGCGATGGCCGCTCGTTCCGTGCCCGTGGGGGCCAAGTCATCAAGGAAGGGGATTGGATCAGCCTCAACGGAACCTCAGGCCGCGTGTACGTGGGGCAGCTCCCCCTCGTGCCGGCCGACCCGGGGGGGAACCCGTTCTACGTCCGCCTGATGAAGCTCGCCGACGGGTTCCGCAAGCTCCGCGTGCGCACGAACGCCGATACCCCCAAGGATGCGGCCCAGGCGATCGCGTTTGGGGCGGAAGGGATCGGCCTCTTCCGCACCGAGCACATGTTCTACGGTGAGGGGAGCGAGGAACCCTTGTTCCTCCTCCGCAAGATGATCATGAGCTCAACCGAGGAGGAGCGCCGCCGGGCCCTGGATGAGCTCTTCCCCTACGTCAAGGCTGATGTGAAGGCGACCCTCGCGGTGATGGATGGGCGTCCGGTCACGATTCGGCTCCTCGATCCCCCGCTCCATGAGTTCGTCCCCCACGATCGGGCGAAGCTCGCTCGCCTCGCCGCGGAGCTGGGGATCACGATGCCGAAGCTCCGCAAGCGGGTGGAGGCGCTGCGGGAGACGAACCCGATGCTCGGGCACCGCGGCGTGCGGCTGGGGATCACGTATCCCGAGATCACGGAGATGCAGATCCGGGCGATCCTCGAGGCCGCGGGCGAGCTCCTTGCGTCCGGGAAAAACCCGATCCCGGAGGTGATGATCCCCGTCACCTCCACCGCCCGCGAGCTCGACCACCAGAAGGCCATCTTCGAGCGGGTGCGCGACGAGGTGCGGTCCCAGCTTGGGCTAGCTGAGCTTCCGTGCCTGTTCGGGACGATGATCGAGATCCCCCGCGCCGCGCTGCGGGGGGGGGACATCGCGGCCACGGCCGAGTTCTTCAGCTTCGGCACGAACGACCTCACCCAGATGACGTTCGGGTTCAGCCGCGATGACATCGGAGGGTTCCTCCCCGACTACCTGCGGAGCGGGATCCTGCCCGCCGATCCGTTCCAGACAATTGACCAGGACGGGGTGGGGGAGCTCATTGCCCTCGGGATTTCCCGCGGGCGGGCGGCCCGTCCCGAGCTGGAGGTCGGGATCTGCGGCGAACACGGGGGGGATCCCGAGAGCGTCATGTTCTGCCATCGCGTCGGGATGGACTACGTAAGCTGTTCCCCGTTCCGCGTCCCGATCGCCCGCCTCGCTGCCGCCCACGCCGCCCTGGCCGGCGCCGAGGAGGAAGGGAAGTAGCGCCCTCGCCATGCTCCGCTTCGTGCTCGGGCGGGCGGTGGCGCTCCTCGGCACGGTGCTGTTCGCCGCGCTGGCGGTGTTCCTCCTCCTCACGGTGATCCCCGGGGATGCAGCCCGGCTCGTGGTGGGGCCGGAGGCCACGCCCGAGGCCTACCGCGCGGCCCGGGAGGCCCTCGGCCTCGACCGGCCGTGGCCGGCCCGGTTCGGGGACTGGCTCGGCCGGGCGCTACGGGGGGACCTCGGGATGTCGTGGGTCTACCCCTGGCCAGTCGGCGAGCTCCTCGTCCGCGCCCTCGGCATCACCCTCCCCCTCGCCCTGCTCGCGATCGCCGTCGCCAGCATCCTCGGCCTCAGCGTGGGGCTCCTCGCTTCCTCCCACCTCGGCCGGGCCGCCGACCTCGGGCTGATGGCCCTCGCCCAGATCGGGCTCGCTGTCCCCGAGTTCTGGGTGGGGATCCTCCTCATGGGCTGGTTCGCGGTGGGGTGGCGCATCCTCCCGGCGGGCGGGTTCCCGGGGTGGGGGGAGCCAGGGGCGGTGGCGTACCTCGTCCTCCCCGCCCTCGCCCTCGCCCTCCCCCGGGGGGCGTACCTGGCGCGGATGGTGCGGGCAGCGGTGGCGGACGTGCTCTCCAGCGACGCGATCCGCACCGCACGGGCGAAGGGGCTCCCCGAGCGGCGGGTGATCCTCGTCCACGCCCTGCGCGGGGCGCTCGTCCCGGTGGCGGCGGCATTCGGCCTCACCTTCGCCCGGCTCATGGCGGGGACGCTCGTGATCGAAAACGTGTTCTCCCTGCCGGGGTTGGGCTGGTACGCGGTGCGAGCCGCAGATGGGCGCGACCTCTACCTTCTCCTTGGGATCGCCGTCACCGCGGCGGCGCTGGTGGGCCTGGTGAGCGCAGGCGCTGATCTCGTCTACGCTTTCCTCAACCCGCGGATCCGCTACCGATGACCTCCCTGCGCCTGGGGGCGATCCTCGTCGGGCTCGGGCTGGGGCTCGTCCTCCTCGGGTTGATTTGGCTCCCGGCCCCTCCCACCGCCCTCGGCCCGGTGCGGTTCTCCCCCCCCTCGCTGCGCCATCCGCTCGGGACCGACTGGTTCGGCCGCGACACCCTGAGCCGAGTGATGGTGGGGGGACGGGTGAGCTGGGCCGTGGCTGCGATCGCGGTGGGCGTAGGTGGAACCGTGGGGATCCTCCTCGGGGCGGTCGCCGGACACACAGGCGGCATCGTCGGCGAGGCCCTGATGCGCGTTCCTGACCTCCTGCTCGCGTTCCCGGCGGTCCTCGTGGCTCTCCTCCTCGCCACCGTGCTCGGGCCAGGGCTCCTCGGGGTGACGCTCGCCATCGCCCTATTCACTCTCCCCTACTTCGCCCGGCTCACGCACTCCAGCGTCCTCGCCCTGCGCGAGGAAGAGTTCGTCGTCGCGGCGCGGGCGGCGGGGTGCTCGGCGGGGAGGATCGTCCTCCGCCACATCCTCCCCAACCTCTCCTCCCCCCTCCTCGTCCAGGCGTCGGTGAGCCTCGGGAGCGCCTTCCTCGCCGAGGCAGCCCTGTCCTACTTGGGGCTGGGGATCCAGCCGCCAGACCCGGCGTGGGGCCGCATGCTGCGGGAAGCGCAGACCTACGTGGGCCACTCCCCGTGGCCAGCCGTGTTCCCCGGCCTCATCCTCGGCCTCACCGTGCTCGGGCTAAACCTCCTCGGCGACGGGCTGCGCGACCTCGCCGACCCCCTCACCCGCCGCCTCATCCCTTGGCGGCGGTCGTGAAGTCGAGCACGTAGTGGGGCAGGATCTTGACCCCCGTCACTCCGGCCCGGTGGACGAGGATTTGGTGGGGGGCGACGAGGAACACGTTCACCGCCTCCGCGGCGAGGATGTACTGGGCCGCGGCGTAGATACGCTGCCGCTCGTCGGGGTCTGCCACCGCAATCCCCCTCTGGAGAAGCTCGTCGAGCTCCGGTGAGCTCCACCCGCGGCGGAAGTAGTAGTCCGGCCGGTCCGGGCCGTACGCCCTCAGGATCGGCGCCGGGTCAAGCCGACCGATCTGGGCGACCACGGTGAGATCGTAGTCGGCCTGTCCGTACACGCGGTCGAGCCACGTCCCCCAGTCCACGATCTGCAGCTCCAGCCGGATCCCCACCTGCTCAAGCTGGGCGGCGAGGAGCTCGCCCGTGCGGACGTGCTGCGGGTAGTTGCCGGGGAGGGTCAGGGTCGCCGAAAACCCGTGGGGGTACCCGGCCGCGGCGAGGAGGTCCCGCGCCCGGGCCGGGTCGTAGGGATGGACCCACGTCATGTCCGCGTAGTAGGGGACCGAGGGGGCGAGGTGGCTCCCCACCGGCGAGGCGAACCCGTAGTAGACGAGGGAGATTAGCTGCTCCCGATCCACGACGTGGGCAAGCGCCTGGCGCACGCGGACGTCGGAGAACGGGGCGCGGGCAGTGTTCGTGGCGAGGATCTGCACGAGGTCCTGAGGCTGGGACACCACCCGCAGCTGCGGGTCCCGGGTCAGGGTGGCCGCGATCTCGGGGACGACCTCCGCCACGAGGTCCACATCCCCCGCCCGGAGCGCGGCGAGCTGGGCCGCCGGATCGGCGATGAACCGGAACGTCAGGGCCTCGAGGACGGGGAGCCCGGGGAGGTAGTAGCCGCTCCAGCGCACGAGGCGCAGGCTGTACCCCGGCCTCCACTCTTCGAACCGGAATGGCCCAGTCCCGACCGGGTTCCCGGCCAGATCCTCCCTCCCCGGAGGGACGATCACCGAGTCCCCGAGGGCGAGCACGGTGAGGAACGAAGCATCGGGGGCCCGGAGCTGGAAGCGCACCGTCCGCCCGTCGGGGGATTCGATCGTGTCCACCCCTGCGAAGTACTCGCGATGGGGGTGCCCGGTCTGGGGATCCATCGCCCGCAGGAAACTCTGCCGCACAGCGTCCGCATCGCAGGGGGTCCCGTCATGGAACATGATCCCCTCCCGGAGGTGGAACGTGTACACGAGGCCATCGGGGGAGATTTCCCACGCTGCGGCGAGCTGCCCGTGGAGATCCCCCGTCTCATCCACCTGCACGAGGTTCTCGTACAGGTTATGGTGGAGGAGGAGCTTGATCACACCCGCCGAGTTCGTCGTGGGGTCCAGGCCAGGGGGCTCGGTGGACACGGAGATCACGAGTTCGGCCGCCGGGGCGGCGGCCACCATGGCCAACATCAGAAAAGCGAACATCACCTTTGACACGGAGTGTCACCTCCCGAAAGATTGGAGTGTCACCTCCGCGGGGAAGACTACCGGACGGGCAGGGCCCCGTCAACGGGGGTTGCGGTCAGAGATGAGGCGCAGCCCGTCCAGGGTCAGCCAGGGATCGCTGACCGCGATCTCGGGGATGAGGGGAGCGAGGAGCGGGGCCAGCTCCCCCGTCGCCACCCCCACCGCCCCCGTCCCCAGTTCATCCCCGATCCTCCCCACCAGGTGCCGGACCAGACCCACGTGCCCAAGGACGATCCCCGCCTGCATGGCATGGACGGTGTTCTTGCCGAGGACGGACGACGGGGGGAGGAGGGAGGCACGCGGGAGTCCGGCCGTCCTCTCGGCGAGGGCCTCCGCCCCCGTGCCCAAGCCCGGGGCGATCGCGACTCCAACGAGCGCGCCCTGGGCGGAGACCGCAGTGAACGTGGTCGCGGCCCCGAACCCCACGACCACGCATGCTCCCCTCGCCATGGCATGGGCCGCGACCGCCCCCGCCACGAGGTCCGCCCCGACCTCGCTCGGGTGGTCCACGCGCAGGTCGAGCCCTGTCTTCACCCCCGGCCCGAGGACGAGCGGCCGGGAGCGGCACAGGCGCTCCACCACGTCGCCGAACACCTCGGTAAGCGCCGGGACGACGCTGGAGAGCACCGCGCGCCGGGGCTCCGCCCCCAACCGGAGCTCCCGCAGCATCTTCCCGACCAGGAATGCGTACTCGTCCCCCGTCCGCCCGACCACGGTCTGCAGGCGCCACCGGGCCCGCCAGCCCTCACCATCGTGCACCCCGAGGGCGATCGTGCTGTTGTTGACCTCGACCGCGAGAAGCATGGGACGATTGTAGCAACGGGGACGGGCGACGCTCAGCGGGGGACCGGCGGCCCAGGATCCCGGCTCCTCACGCCCTCCCGCGGGAACGCGTGAGAGAGCGATGGATGGCGGCCGCGGACCGTTTGCCCGCCCCCATCGCGGAGATGACGGTCGCCGCGCCCGTCGCGATGTCCCCCCCCGCGAACACGCCCTCCCGGCTGGTGGCCCCCTCCTCGTCGGTCCAGATCGTTCCTCCCCCCGCCACGCGCAGGCCGGGCGTCGTCCGGGGGACAAGGGGATGGGGTTGGTTCCCGATGGCGACGATCACCGTGGCCACGGGGAGGACGAAGTTCGACCCGGGCACGGGCACCGGCCGGCGGCGACCAGACCCATCCGGTTCCCCAAGCTCCATCCGCAGGCACTCCACCTCCACGACCCGACCTCCTTCCCCCCGGAACCGCACCGGGTTCACGAGGACGTGGAGCTCAACCCCCTCCTCCTTGGCGTGGTGGACCTCCTCGACCCGGGCCGGCATCTCCGCCTCGGTCCGGCGGTAGAGGATCATCACCCGCTTGGCCCCAAGGCGGAGCGCGGTGCGGGCGGCGTCCATCGCCACATTCCCCCCCCCGACGACGGCGACCGTCGTCCCGACCTTGACCGGGGTGTCGTAGTCCGGGAACAGGTAAGCGCGCATGAGGTTGACGCGGGTGAGGAACTCGTTTGCGGAGTAGATCCCAACGAAGTTCTCCCCAGGGATGCCCAGGAACTGGGGGAGGCCAGCCCCCGTGCCGATGAACACTGCCTCGTAGCCCTCCGTGAACAGATCATCCACCGTGAAGGTCCGACCGATCACGGCGTTCACCTCGATCGCCACCCCCATCTTCCGCAGGTTCGCGATCTCCCCCTGTACGATGCGCTTGGGAAGGCGAAATTCGGGGATCCCGTACATCAGCACGCCCCCCGGCTCGTGCAGTGCCTCGAACACGGTCACGGCGTGCCCCTCGCGCTGCAGGTCGGCCGCGCAGGTGAGGCCAGCCGGGCCCGACCCGACCACCGCGATCCGAAACCCAGTTGGGGGCGCCACTTCCGGGACGCGCACCCCGTGCTGGGATTCCCAGTCCGCGGCGAACCGCTCCAGGCGGCCGATCGCTACGGGCTCGAACCTCCGCCCGAGCGTGCAGGGGGCCTGGCACTGCACCTCCTGGGGGCACACCCGGCCGCACACCGCGGGGAGGTTGTTCGTCTGCTTGATCGTGGCGATCGCGGCCTCAAAGTCCCCCTCCCGGATCTCGCGGATGAACTTGGGGATGTGGATGTTGACGGGGCACCCGTTCATACACGGCGCATCCCGGCACTGCAGGCAGCGTGCTGCCTCCTCCCGTGCCTCGTCGGAGGTGTACCCGAAGGGGACTTCATCGAACGTGTTGGTGCGGGCCCGCGGGTCCCGCTCGCGCATCGGGACCTGGGTTGGGCGGATCACAAGCGCCCCCCCTGCGCCGCGACGTAGCGCTCCAGGGCGTACCTCTCCTCATCCGTGAACGTCCCCAGCCGAGAGAGGAGGAGGTCCCAGTTCACAAGGTCCCCCGGGAACTCCGGGCCGTCCACGCACGAAAACCGCGTCTCCCCTCCGACCTCGACCCGACAGGCCCCGCACATCCCCGTGCCATCGAGCATGATCGCGTTGAGGGAGACGGTCACGGGCACCCCGAACTCCTGGCAGGTCCTGGCGCAGAACTTCATCATGATCGCGGGGCCGATCGCCCATACGTGCGCGACCTTGCGCGCCGTGAGCACCTCCTGGAGGGGGATCGTAACCACCCCCTTCACCCCCTGGGTCCCGTCGTCGGTGGCGATGTGGAGCTCGGAGGAGACCGCGGCGATGCGGTCCAGCCACAGCAAGAGGTCCTTCGTCCGCGCCCCCACGACCGCGATCACCTCGTTCCCCTCCTCGCGGAGCGCCCGGGCGATGGGATAGATGGGGGCGATCCCCACGCCTCCACCCACGCAGACCACGGTCCCGTAGCGCCGGATCGCGGAGGGAGATCCGAGCGGGCCCACCACGTCGCGGATCGTGTCCCCGATGCCGAACCTCTCCCCGAGCTCCCGCGTGCTCTTCCCCACCATCTGCACCACCAGGGTGATCGTCCCCCGCCCGGGGTCCCAGTCCGCCAGCGTGAGGGGGATCCGCTCCCCCCGCTCATGAAGGCGCACCACCACGAACTGGCCCGCCCGGGCCCGGGCGGCGATGCGCGGGGCCTCCACCACGAGCTCCACGACGTTCGGGCCCAGGGGCTGCTTCGCACGGATCATGTTTACCATCGTTCACCTTCCCGGCATTGATCCCTGATTATGACCCGCATCGCCCCATCGGGGGGCGCCGCCCTGGGACGCGCCACCTCCGTTCCGATCGCCAAAACGGGCCAAAACATCCATTGAGACAAGACTCCCCTCCCCTTCACAGCGAGGCCATTTCGTGCTATAGTCTCTTGTAGACGTGAGAGGATTGTCTCATCCCCCCGTTTTCGTACGCACATTTGTGCACAATGGAGGCTCAAGGAGTGACCCGATGGAAATGGAAGTGGTGAGGTTTGGCAGCGAAGTGACCGAAGACCAGAATGGCGCCGAAGAGGAAGTTACGTGGTGGGACACCGAACGGGAAAGCCGGCGTAGCCCGGAGAACCCGATTCGGACCTACTTCGATGAGATCTCGCGCGTCCCCCTCCTCACGAAAGAGGAGGAGGTGGCCCTCGCCCAGCGCGTCGAGGCGGGGGATAAGGAAGCCAAAGAGAAGCTCGCCGAGGCCAACCTGCGCCTGGTGGTGTCGATCGCCAAGAAGTACCGCGGGTGTGGGCTCCCGTTCTTGGATCTGATCCAGGAGGGGAACCTCGGCCTCATGAAGGCGGTCGAGAAGTTCGACTGGCGCAAGGGATACAAGTTCTCCACCTACGCCACGTGGTGGATCCGTCAAGCGATCCTGCGCGCGATCACGAACCGCTCGCGTACGATCCGCGTCCCGACGCACATCAACGAGCTGATCCGCAAGATCCACCAGGCAGAGCGGGACCACCTCAAGGAGCACGGGATCGGGCCAAGCCTGGAGGAGCTCGCCGAGGGACTGGATACGACGGTGGACAACATCGTCAAGGCGAAGAAGACCTCCCAGTACACGGCGTCGCTCGATACCCCGATCGGGTACGACGACGAAGGAGCTGTCCTGGGCGACTTTATCGAGGATGAGGGCGCGGTCTCCCCGACCCGCGAGACGTTCAAGGAGCTCCTCCAGCACGAGCTTCAGAAGGCCCTCAAGGAGCGCCTGACCCCCCGCGAGCGGCGGGTGATCGAGCTCCGCTATGGGCTCGATGGGAACCCGCCCAAGACCCTCGACGACGTGGGGGATATCTTCGGGATCTCCCGCGAGCGGGTCCGCCAGATCCAGAAGGAAGGCCTGGAGAAACTGCGGGACTCCTCGGTGCTGCGGAAGCTCGAACAGTTCAGGCAGATCCTCGAGGAGAGCTAGCTCTTCCGCTTCTTCTTCGCCGAGCCCTGTTTCGGCTTTTTCGCGGCCGGGGTGGGCTCCTCGTGGGTCGGGCAAAGAGCGTTCGAGCAGCGCACGCCCCGCCGCGGATCCTCATAGATCGCGCCTTCCCCGCACGTCGGGCAGGCCCCGATCGGACGCCCGGGAACGAGGAACCGGCAGTCCGGGTAGCGGGAGCAGGCGTAGAAGGTGCCGTAGCGCTTCCCGAACCGCTCCACGAGCTCCCCCTCTCCACAGCGGGGGCAGGCGACCCCGGTCGGGACGGGGGACGTGGTCCGGCAGCTCGGGCAGGAGAGGTACCGCCCGTAGCGGCCGTGCCGGACGGCCATCGGCGTCCCACACTTCGGACAGGGGGTGGCGGGAGCGGACTCGGCCGCGGCCAGGCCCGCCGCGAGTTCCACGCGATCCGGCGTATAGCGGAAGGGGACGTGGGGGGGGAGGGCCTTCGTGGTCCGGCACTCCGGGTACCGGGAGCACCCGAGGTACAGGTTCCCCCGCCACACGCGGACCTCCATCGGCGCCCCGCAGGATGGACAAGCCACGTCGCTCAGGGCGCGGAACGGTTTCCCTCCCTGCGAGAGCGCCTCCTCCACCGTGTGCAGCCGGGGTGAAAACCAGCGGTAGAACGAGCGGAGGAGCTCGCCCCGCCCAAGGTCGCCCTCCTGGATTCGATCGAGATCGGACTCCATCCGGGCGGTGAACGCTTCCTCCACCGTCTCCGGGAAGTACAGGCGCAGAAGATCGGTCACGAGGTGCCCGAGGAGGGTCGGCCGAAGCGAGCTCCCCTCGCGCACCACGTACCCACGGTCCTGGATCACGGACACGATCTGGGCGTAGGTGCTGGGGCGTCCGATCCCCTCCTGTTCAAGCTTGCGCACGATCCCTGCCTCGGTGAACCGCTTCGGGGGCTCGGTCGTGTGCTCCTCGACCTTGATCTTCGGGCGCGGGAGCTCCAGGCCAGGCGCGAGCCCATCGGGGAGGGAGGCCTCCTCGTCCTCGAGCGGGGCCACGGGGAGCACGGAGGTGAACCCCGGGGAGAGCATCCGCGACGAGGAGGCGCGGAACGTCCGGTCTCCGGCACGGATCGTGACCTTCCGGCGAACCCAGACCCCGTCCGCCATCTGGCTCGCAACGAACCGCCGCCAGATGAGGCCGTAGAGCTTGCGCTGGTCCGGGGTGAGGTGGGGCGCCACCTCGTCCGGCGTGTGGGTGACCTGGGTGGGGCGGATCGCCTCATGGGCATCCTGGGCCCGCCTCTTGTTCCGGAAGTGCCGCGGCTTCGGGGACAGCGCCTTGGCCCCGAACTCGGATCTCACGAATGCCCGCGCGGCGGCGATGGCCGAGTCCGCCACGCGCACGGAATCCGTGCGCATGTAGGTGATGAGGCCCACCATCTCCCCACCGATCGCCACCCCCTCGTACAGGCTCTGGGCGATCTGCATCGTGCGTTTGGGGGAGAACCCAAGCTCGCTCGACGCCGCCTGCTGAAGGGTGGAGGTGATGAATGGCGGCGACGGCCGCCGGAGGACCTCCTCCTCCTCAACCGCCTCCACCGTGAACCGCGCCCGGGCGAGATCCTGGGTCAGGGCCGCGACCTCGTCCGGGGCGGTGAGCCGGCCGTCGAGGCGCGCCGTGAACGGGGGCTCTGACGGGAACAGGGCAGCCACTTCCCAGTACGGCTCCGGGACGAAACTCTGGATCTCCAGCTCCCGATCGCAGATGAACCGCAGGGCGACGGACTGCACGCGGCCCGCCGACAGGCCTTCGAACCGCCGGCCCGCCAGCACCCGCGACAGCAAGGGGCTGATCTGGTACCCGACGAGTCGGTCCAGGATCCGGCGCGCTCGTTGGGCCTCCACCTTGGCGAGGTCGATCGGCCCGGGGTGGCGGAGGGCCTCCTGCACCGCCTGGGGGGTGATCTCGTGCAGGAGGACCCGCACGTACCTGTCCCCATCGCCGAGGAGCTCCATCAGGTCGTAGGCGATCGCTTCGCCCTCCCGATCGGGGTCGGTGGCGAGGTAGACCCGGGACGCGTCCTCGGTCTTCTTGCGCAGCTCGGCGAGGAGCTTGCGGTCCCGCACGACCCATTTTGGGGTGAAATCGTCGTTCAGTTCAACGCCGAGCTCATCCTCGGGGAGATCGCGGACGTGTCCCTTGGAGGAGAGGACGACGAATTCGTTGCCGAGGTAGGAGGCGAGGGTGCGGGCCTTCGTCGGTGACTCGACGATCACGACATCCTTGGGCATGGTTTCAGGCGCGCATTATCAGGGGGAAGGTCGCGGGGCGCAAGGGACTGAAGAGCTGAGCCCCGGCCACGAGGCCGGGGCTCAGCATCGGTTGCCCGTTGACCTAGTATTCGGGCGGAGGCGTGGGCATCGCTTCCTTCTTCTCCTCCTTGATCTCCGCCACCAAGGCCTCCGTCGTGAGGAGCATCCCCGCGATCGAAGCCGCGTTCTGGAGGGCAGTCCGCGTGACCTTCGTCGGATCGATGATCCCTGCCTCGAACATGTCGCGGAACTCCTCGGTCTCGACATCGAACCCGATCGCGCTCTTCTCCTTCTTCAACTGTTCGACGATCACCGCTCCCTCGAACCCGGCGTTCTCCGCCAGTTGCCGGGCGGGGAGCTCGACCGCCTTCCTCAACAGCTGGACGCCGACCTTCTCATCGCCCTCCAGCTCCTTCTCCAGCTTCTCGAGCGCCTTCAGGGTCCGCAGGAGGGCCACCCCACCGCCGGGGAGGATCCCCTCGTCCACCGCGGCCTTCGTCGCCTCGAGGGCGTCCTCCATGCGGTGCTTCTTCTCCTCGAGCTCGGTCTCCGTGGCCGCCCCGACCTTGATCACCGCCACCCCGCCCGCGAGCTTGGCCTTCCGCTCCTCGAGCTTCTCCCGGTCGTAATCGGAGTCGGTGCCCTTGATCTGCTCTTCGATCTGCTCGATGCGGGCCTTGATCGCCTCCGGGTTCCCCTTGCCCCCGATGATCGTCGTGTCCTCGTGGTCCACGCGGACCCGCTCCGCCCGGCCGAGCATGTCGAGGGTGGTGTTCTTGATCTCCATCCCCGCGTCCTCGGCCACCACGACGCCGCCGGTGAGGATCGCGATGTCTTCAAGCATCGCCTTCCGCCGGTCCCCGAATCCGGGGGCCTTCACCGCGCAGGAGAGGAGCGTGCCCTTGAGCTTGTTGAGGACGAGGGTGGATAGCGCCTCGCCCGTCACGTCCTTGGCGATGATGAGGAGGGGTTTCCCCGTCTGGGCCACCTTCTCCAACAGGGGGATCATCTCCATCGCGTTCTTGAGTTCCCGGTCCGTGACGAGGATGTAGGGGTTCTCGAGCTCGACCTCCATCTTCTTGGGGTTGGTGACGAAGTAGGGGGAGATGTACTCCCGGTCGAACTGCATCCCCTCCACGACCTCATAGTAGGTCTCGATCGTGTCCGAGTCCTCGACGGTGATGACCCCGGCCTCGCCGACCTCCTCCATCGCGTCGGCGATGACGCGGCCGATCTCCGGGTCGTGGGCGGTGATCGAGGCGACCTGGGCCGTCTCCGCCTTGGTGGAGAGCTTGCGCGACATCTTCGTCAGCTCCTCCACCACCACCTTCACCCCCTTCTCCATCCCCCGCTTGAGGGCCATCGGGTTCGCGCCCGCGGCGACCATCTTGAACCCCTCCTTGAGGAGGGCATGGGCGAGGACTGTGGCGGTGGTCGTCCCGTCGCCGGCGACGTCGTTCGTCTTGGAGGCGACCTCCTTCACGAGCTGGGCCCCCATGTTCTCGAACGGATCCTGGTACTCCTGTTCCTCAGCGATCGTAACGCCATCGTCCACGATGTCGGGGGACCCGAACTTTTTCTCGATCCCGACGTGGCGCCCGCGGGGACCGAGGGTGACGCGCACCACGCTCGCGAGCTTTTCGACCCCCGAGAGCAACTTGCGACGCGCTTCTTCTCCGAACACGACTTCTTTGGCTGCCATGGCTCCCTCCTAGCCCTCCACGATCGCGAGGACGTCCGTGGTCTTGACGAGCAAGTGCTTCTCCTCGCCGATGCGGATCTCCGTGCCGGAGTACGCGGAGATCAGTACCGTGTCCCCGACCTTCATCTCGAACTTCTCGCCGGTCCCGAGGGCGACCACTTCGCCCTTGACCGCCTTCTCATCCTTCACCGATTCGGGAAGGACGATCCCCCCCGCCGTACGGCGCTCTTCCTCCTCGATCTTCTTGACGAGGATCCGATTCCCCAAAGGCTTTACCTTCATCGGCACCTCCTTGGTGTGAGTTTAGCACTCCTGGGGTACGGCTGCTAACCTCTGGCATTGTACCGGCCCCCTCTGCGGCGTCAAGGTTGAAGGGCGCGCCGGACGGACCTGACCGCTCCGGTTGGTCCCGCGCAGAGGGCCCCGTTGCCATCGGGCCCGGAGCGCGACTACAATGCGCACGACAATGGTCAACCGCATCACCGCCCCCGATCGCCAGGAGGGCGACCCCACCGGTCGCACCCTGCGGCCCCAATCCCTGGCCGAGTTCGTGGGGCAGAACGCGATCCGGGAGCGGCTACAGGTGTACATCCAGGCGGCCCGGGCACGGGGGGAGCCGCTCGACCACGTCCTCCTCCTCTCGCCGCCGGGGCTGGGCAAGACAACGCTCGCCCATATCATCGCCTGGGAGATGGGGAGCGAGATCAAGGTCTCCTCCGGGCCGGCGATCGAACGGCCGGGCGACCTCGCCGCGATCCTCACCCACCTCGCGCCAGGGGATGTGCTGTTCTTGGACGAGATCCACCGCCTGCGGCCCCCCGTGGAGGAGGTCCTCTACCCGGCGATGGAGGACTACAAGCTCGACATCGTGGTCGGAGAGGGCCCCCACGCCCGCTCGATCCGGCTCGACCTGGCGCCGTTCACGTTGGTGGGGGCCACGACGCGGGAGGGCCTCCTCACCACTCCGCTACGGGACCGGTTCGAGGTCGTGTTCCGCCTCGACTTCTACGCCCCGGAGGAGCTGGCGGAGATCCTCACCCGTGCTGCGCCCCGCATCGGGTGCGAGGTGGACCGCGATGCGGCCGGGGAGCTGGCGCTGCGGGCGCGGGGGACGCCGCGGATCGCGATCCGGCTCCTCCGCCGGGCGCGCGATGTGGCCCAGGTGGCCGGCACGAGGCGGATCACCGCTGCCGCAGCCCGGGAGACCCTGGCCATGCTCGGGATCGACGAGATGGGGCTCGACGCATTGGACCGTCGGATCCTCACCATCCTCGTGGACCGCTTCGATGGGGGACCGGTGGGGTTGGACACACTCGCCGCCGCGCTGGGGGAAGATCCGGACACGATTGCTGACCTGTACGAGCCGTTCCTGATCGCACTCGGGTTCATCCGCCGCACCCCCCAGGGGCGGGTGGCGAGCGAGCGGGCCTACGCCCACCTCGGGCGGACGCCGACCCGTCTCCTCTAGGGCCGGCGGAGGAACGCCCGCGCTCCGGAGAGGAACTCCCCCACCACCCCGACGAACCGGCGCCAGTCAAGGATCAACGCCACACCGGTCCAGATGAGGCCAGCATAGACAACGACCGGGTCGTGCCACAGACCGACGACGAACGGCAGGAACACCCACGGGCAGGCGAGGATCATCGTCACGGACTTGAAGCGGGGGAACTCCCCCGACCACTTGAGGACCGCAAGCGAGATCGCAGTCCCCACGAGGAGGTACAGCACCGCCGGGAGCGGGGGGACGAAGCCCGTCAGGATGAGGTAGATGGCCGAGGAGAGGACCATCAGCATGTCGATGTGGAACTCGTGCTCGCCGATCCACGTCGGGTCCTTCTCCCAGCGGCGGGCGAGCCGCCCGTCGGCCATGTCCGTTGTCCACCCGAGGAGGAGGAGGAAGGCCACCGTCCGCAAGGCGGATGGCCCGACGGGCACGAGGCCGAGGATCGCCACTGCCGCCAGCGCACGCGTCGCCGTCAGCCAATCCGGGATCCACTTCTTTTTGGCCATACCACCCTCACAAGTATAACCCATCGTTCCGCGCGGGGCGGATGCTTGGGATCCTACTCCCCGAGGCGCAACCCTTCATCGAGGGGGGAGAAACGGACCTTGGCCTGGGCGAACGCCGGCACCTCGAGCGAGAGGCGGATCCCCCCCCGCTGGGCGGCCAAGCCGAGGCGCAGGCAGCCCGCGATCGAACGAACGATCCCCCCCTCGAGCTGCACGAGGTTCCCGGTGCGGAAGTCGTACTCGATTGCCCCGGAAACGGACCAGTCCGGGGTGAGCGCCCACTCCACGCCCGCCGCCGCCCGGCCGAGGGCCAGCGGGGCCATCCCCACACGGGCCGCCGCGAATAGGGAGATGGACCCATCGGACCACGACGCCCTCGCCACCGTGTCCTCCCACGCACCGTCGCCCTTCGTCCCGCCCGTCACCGTGAGGCGGGCCGGCCCGTTCTGCACCGTAAATGACCACCTCGCCCGGGCTAAGGCGAGGGGAAAGGAGAAGGAGAGGTCGGACGAGAACCCCGCTCCAGCCACGGTCCACCTGAGGGGGAGCGGGGCGGCCGCGGCGAGGTCCCACCCCCACGTCAGCCGTTCCTGCCACCCTCGGAGCTGGGCCGAGAACCCGACCGAGAGCTGGCTCACCGGCGGCTCAGCGTCGAACGCAAACGGTGACTGGCCGATCACGCCCCGCCCGAAATAGGAAAGGGAGAACGGTCCCCAGGAGAGGCCGGGGCCGATCGCCCCCGTCACGCGTTCCCCGGTCGCGTAATGGGCGAACGATGCCTGCCACGGCAGGGAGACGGAGATGGGGCCGACCTCTCGCTTCCCCGTCCAAGAGAGGCGGAGGGCCTGCCGCCACCCGGAGGTCTCCTCCTCGCGGAACACGCCGCCGGAGAAGTGAAGGGAGAGGTCCCCCCCGAGCCAATCCCTCTCTGTCCGCGCGACGGTGATCTCGGGGGCGCGTTCGTAGCGGATGCCCTCCCCCTCTACCCACCCCCACGTCACGGCCCACTCCCACCCTTGCCCGCTCCCGGAGAGGCCCGCCCGGCGGGTGGTCGAAGTGAGGTGGAGCGCGCCCGTCCACGGGGCGTCAGCTCCCCCTCCTGACAGATCGAGATGGAGGGAGGACGGGGTGAGGGCGAGCGACCCGTTCTCCCACAGCGCCCGGAGCGACGGATCAGCCCGGCCCGTCCCGGGGTACCAGGTGATGCCGACCGCGCCGACCCATCCCTCCCCAAACGCCCACGGGATCGCCCACCGCAGGAAGAGATCCCCCCCCGTCCACCCGATCTCCGGGAACAGGGGGAATCCCTCCTCGCCCAGGCGAGCAGCGTAGAACGGGAGCCACCCCACTGGGATCCCGAACGAGGTCACGACGATGGACCGTGCATACAGCCACTCGTCAGGCACGAGCTCGAACTGGGATGCCTCCACGGTGTAGGGGGCAGCGGAGAGGCAGGGGCAGGTTGTGAACCGGACGCCGTGGGCCTCCACCCGGACGAGCTCGCCCGAGGCGAATTGGGCCTCGCCCTGCTCCCCGAAGAAGAGAAGCGTCTCCTCCTTCTCCGGGCCGCGGAACGACGAGGCGCCGCTGAACCCGCTCGCCGTGACGGAGGACAGCTCACCCGCAGGGCTGAGCTGGGCCGCGAGGTGGGACGCGCGCAGGTCGCCATCGGGGGTGAGGAGGACGGCGCCCTCGGCCACGACGGACCAGCCCTCCGCCTCCTCGCAGGCGCGGAGGGCTTCCGCCTCCAGGACATACGCACCGAACTCGGCGCGAACCCCACGTCCCTCCAGCGCGGTCGCCCCGTCGGCCACGATGAGCTCGTCCGCGCGCAGGGACGAGAACGGTGGCCCCGCCGCTCCCGAGAGGTCGCCCACCAGGAGCAAGAAGAGGAACGGAAGGAGCCCGCGCAGCCGCAGGCGGTCGGAGGTCACCAACAGGAGGAGCCCCAGCAGGCCGAACACGAGGTGGGGGATCCACGCCCCAAGGGAGGCGGGGACGACGCCCCGTTGGGCGAGGGTCCGGGCCCACACGAACATGCCCTGCGCCGCCGCGGCGAGGAGAAACCCCGCGATCGCCCCCGCCGCCCGCCCGCGGCGGCCGAGCAACAGCCCAAGCGGCGCCCCGAACAGCACGAATACGAATGCGGCCACCGCCACCGCGATCTTCGAGTGGTACTCCACCACGAACGACCGCGGGTCGAGCCCCGACCGACGGAGGAGGTCAATCCGCTCCGCAAGCTCGCGCAGCGACATCTCGGCCGCGGTCTTCCCCCCAAGCACCGCCCGCCGCAGGTCCTCCTCCACCTCGAGGGTCAACCGCTCGAACCGCACGAGCTCGGTGAGACCCCCATCGGGGGCGAACCGCAGCACCCGCCCCGCGGTGAGCTCGAGCGTCCCCCCCTCAAACCGGCCTTCCTGGGCGGTGATCACCGTAGGGAACCGCCCTTCCACAGGGTAGATCCGCCCAGTGATGTCGTAGATGAGGATCCCCGTGAGCCGCTCGCCCTCGCTCCGCTCCACGTAGTACGTCTCCCCGTACAGCCCGCGGAAGAACACAGCCTCCTTTACCTGGGGGACCGCCCCCCGGTAGAGGAGGGAGAGGAGCTCTTGGCGGTAGGCCGCCTCCGCCGGGGGAACGGCGAACTCCCCGAGGGAGAACGAGACCGCGCTGGCAACGGCCCCGAACGCGAGGAACGGCACCGTGAGGCGGCGCAGGGAGTACCCGAGGGCCTGGAACGCGAGGAGCTCGCGATCCGCGGCGAGGCGCCCCAGGGCGAGGAACGTGGCGAGGAGCGCCGCAGCGGGGATGGCATAGGTGAACAGGGTCGGTAGCTTGAACGACACCAGCCGGAGGAGCTCCGCGGCCCCGGCGCCGTGGGCGAACACGGTATCGGAGAGGGAGATCACGAGTTGGAGCCCAATGAAGACGAGAAAGGCGAGGATCGCCACGCAGAACGGCGGCACGATCTCCCGGGCGAGGTAGCGGTCCACCCTCCACTTCACGCTCGATCATACCGGGCCGGGTTCGGGCCGACTACGTCTGGACGGTGTGGGTCGCTCGGACGCGAAGCCGGTGGTCAGCCCGCGGGCCGCGACCGCGCGGGAGCGCGCCCGGACGAGGTGAGCTCGTCGCCGATGCGGCCCAATGCCTCCCGGGCGAGCGGCGCCCGCTCGGGATCGTCCAGCCACCGCCTCAGTTCGGTCCCCACCGCATCCGGGCACGTCGCGGCCAGCCGCACGAGGGCGCGCGCCACCGCCGCGCGCACATAGCGCCGCCCATCGAGGGCCACCCGCCGCAGCACGATGAGCGCCTTCCGGGCAACGGTCTGGGGAGCCTGCCCAAGCACGGTGGCCACGTGCCACAGCACCTGTTCGTCGTGGGAGGTGGACCACAGGGTCAACTGCTCGAACAGGTCATCAGGGTAGGAGGGGAAGAACGCTCGGGCGAGGACCCCTTCGACCGCGCTGCGCACCTCGGGGGTCCGGTCGGGGAGGAGGGGGTCGAGGAGGCGGAGGAGGGGCTCGACCCGGTCCATCCCCAGAGGATGGACCGCCATGCCGGACACGAGGACCGCCGCCCGGCGCACGAGGGGATTCGCATCCGTTCGCCAGGCACCGAGGAGGGGATACGCTTCATCGAAGTGCCGGTGGAGGATCTCCCCCGCGGCCTGAACGGCCGCGTCGCGGGTGTAGCGGTCCTCATCGGCGACGAGCTCCCGCAATCGGAGGAGGGCGTCCGCGGGGTGGGGGGAGCGGCCGAGGAGCGTTGCCGCAAGCCGCCGGCCCTCCACAGAGCCGGGGACGAGCCGGGCAACCCACTCGAACACGTCCTCCTGGGAAAGCTCCACCAGAACACGATCACGTGATGCCCCCCCTCGTCGCCACGCCTCCAGGACCTGCTCGTGCGTCATGGGAGGAGCATAGCAACGGGATCCACATCCCGTCAAATCGGCTACCGCGGGGCGTCGGGCGACCCCCCGGTGCGCCTTCGCCCGCGGATGGGGTAGGATCGTAGCTGTGACCAACACACCGTGGCCGAAAGCCTACCGAATCAAGGTTGTCGAGCCGATCCGCCTCCCGGAGCGGGAGGAGCGGGAGAAGCTCCTCCGCAAGGCGGGGTACAACGTGTTCAACCTCGCAAGCGACGATGTGTATGTGGACCTCCTCACCGACTCCGGCACGGGGGCGATGTCCCAGGCCCAGTGGGCGGCCCTCATGGAGGGGGATGAGTCCTACGCCGGGAGCCGCTCGTTCGCCCAGTTCCAGGAGGCGGTCCAGGGCATCACGGGCTTCCCCTACGTCCTGCCCACCCACCAGGGACGGGGGGCAGAGCACGTGCTCTTCTCCACCCTCCTCCAGCCCGGGGACATGGTGCCCTCGAACGCCCACTTCGACACGACGCGGGCGCACATCCTCGCCAACGGGGGCACGCCGGTGGACCTCCCGATCCCGGACGCCCTCGATCCCGACCTCGACCGGCCGTTCAAGGGGGACATCGACCTCGCAGCGCTGGAGGCGCTGCTCCGCAACCCGCCGGGGCGGGTCCCGGTGGTGATGCTCACCGTCACCAACAACACGAGCGCTGGGCAGCCGGTGTCCCTGCAGAACGTCCGCGCCGTGTCCGCCCTCGCCCGGGCGTACGGGGTCCCTCTGTTCCTCGATGCGTGCCGCTACGCGGAGAACTGCTTTTTCGTGCGGGAGCGGGAGCGAGGCTACGGGAGCGCCGAGCCACGGGAGATCGCGGCGGAGCTCTTCTCCCTCGCCGATGGGTGCACGATGTCGGCGAAGAAGGACGGCCTGGGGAACATCGGGGGGTTCCTCGCGATGCGGGACCTCCTCCTCTACGGACGGTGCCGGGAGAAGCTGATCCTCGTCGAGGGGTTCTCCACCTACGGCGGCCTCGCCGGCCGCGACCTCGCCGCGATCGCCGTCGGCCTCGACGAGGCCCTCGACCTCGGCTACCTCCGGGATCGGATCGGCCAGGTGCGGTGGCTGGGGGAGCGCCTGCGGGAGGAAGGGATCCCCGTGTACTGGCCGCCGGGCGGGCACGCTGTGTACGTGAACGCGGAGCGGCTCCTCCCCCACATCCCCCGGGATGCGTTCCCCGGCCAGGCCTTGGTGGGCGCCATCTATGTCGAGGGAGGGGTGCGCGCGGTCGAGGTGGGATCAGTGATGATGGGCCCCGAGGCGCGGCTGGAGCTCGTGCGGTTGGCGATCCCCCGCCGCACCTATACCCAGGAACACCTCGAAGCGGTGGTGGAGGCGCTGGGCCGCGTCCGGGACAGGGCACGTACGATCCCGGGCCTGCGGCTGGTGGAGGGGGAAGGCCCGCTGCGCCACTTCGTGGCCCGGTTCGAACCGATCGCGTAGACCGCGGGGAGCCACAGCAGGGAACCCGAGATCTGCCGGGTCACTCGCCGAGCTTCCAGAGGGCGATGCGCGGGTCGTCCGCGGCGAGGGGGACGAGAGATAGCTCGCGGACTTCATCGCCCCGGGACGCCCGAATGGCCACGGGCTCGTCGGGGCGGGCGTCGCTGTACCGGGCGGCGAGGCGGGCCGCGAGCTCCAGCTCAGCGGCGGTGGGTTCCCCCTCCACGAGGGCGATGGGCCCGGGGACGCCCGGGAAGGAGAGGACCCACCGCCCGGGGGCAAACCCAGCGAGCACCGCGTTCTCCCGTTCGTTCCTCCCCACGATCACCTTGACGGTGGGGGAGACCCGGAAGTGGCGGCCGAACCGGAGGAGGGCGAACTCCTCGCGCGTCAGGTTATCGCGGCCGCGGGCGGCGAACGCGTCCCGCAGGCGGAGGGCGTACGTGCGGGTGAGGAGGAGGCAACACCCCCCCGACGGCTGGGCGAACTCGGTGAGCCCCCAGTCGCGGGCGAGCGCGAGCTGCCTCCGGCGGGACCGGCCTTGGATGTCGAGCCAGTCCTCCCGTCGCACCCACCCCTCCCGCTCGGGATGGGTGGCGGGGAGGAGGCGACCGGACAGGGGGCGGACGAGCCTGTCCCCGAGGCCCGATTCGCGGGCCACGAGATCGAGCGCCCGCCGGTGCTGGGACATCGGGCGCTGCCCGAGGACCTCCCCCGTGACCACGAAGTCCGCTCCCTCCTCCTCCATCACCCTCCCCGCCGTGCGCACCATGAGGATCCGGCAGTCCAGGCACGGGTTCATCCCCGATCCATATCCGAACTTCGGATCCCGGACGACGGCAAGGAACTCCTCCCCCACATCGAGGAGCCGGAGGGGGATCCCCAGCCGCTGGGCAAGGGCGAGGGCCGTGTCGCACCGCCCCTCCCCGACACAGAACCCGGTGGCGAGGTTGACCCCCACCACGTCGAACCCGAGGCGGAGGGTGAGTGCGCACGCCAACGCCGAATCGAGCCCCCCCGACAGGAGGGCGACCGCCACCTTGGCCATGGGCCTATCATAGGTGGAGGAGCCGCCTCCCCTCCACGGGATCTCCACACGCGGTACATCGGTCGTACAATACGGTGCGGGTAAGTTCAGGCTGGAGGTGGATGCATATGAAGAAACCGTGGCGCGTGTCGGCGCTGGCCCTCCTGATCGGGCTAGCGGTGGTGGTACCGTCGGTCCAGTTCATCCTAGGGGGCGGGGACGCCGGGGTGGCGACCGCCCAGCTCGCCCCCCTCGTCCACGCCCAGACTGTACAGGAAGAGATCGCGGCAGCGGGACAGGCCGCGGTCAAGGCGGCGATCAACGCGGTCGCCCCGGGCGTGGTCAAGGTCGAGGTGGTGAAGAAGTCGGCCAGTCTGTGGGATAGCTTCCTGCAGGATCCCTTCCTGCGCCGGTTCTTCGACCTCTCGCCGCTTGAAGAGCAGGAGGTGACCTCGGTCGGGTCGGGGTTCGTCGTCGAGTACGGCGGCGTAAGGTACGTGCTCACCAATGCCCACGTGGTGGAGGGTGCGGTCTCGATCCGCGTCACCGCAAAGACGGGGCGGGAGCTCCCGGCCAAGGTGGTGGGCACGGACGCCCTCCTCGACCTCGCCGTGCTCGCGATCGAGGACTCGTTGGACATCCCGGCGGTGAGCCTGGGGGACTCCGACCTCCTCGAGATCGGGGACTGGGTGATCGCGATTGGAAACCCACTCGGGCTCTCCCACACCGTGACCCTGGGGATCGTGTCCGCCCTCGGACGTGACGTCCCCCGGCCGGACGGGAGCGGGTACTACCGGCGGATGATCCAGACCGATGCCGCGATCAACCCCGGCAATTCCGGCGGGCCCCTCGTGAACGCGTTCGGCCAGGTGGTGGGGATGAACACGATCATCGCCCGCAGCACGGACGGCGGGGTGGCGGTGGAGGGGATCAACTTCGCCGTCCCAATCAACGAGATCGTACAGGCACTTTCCCAGATCGCCGCGCAGGGGAGGGTCGTTCGGGCCTGGCTCGGCGTGTACATCCAGGACATCCCCGCGGGGATGGAGACGCGATTCGGCGTGAGCGCAGGCCAGGGCGTGCTCGTGTCGGACGTCGTCCCCGGCGGCCCGGCCGCCCAGGCGGGCATCAAGGCGGGCGACGTGATCACTGCCATCGCGGGCCGGGCGGTGGGCACGACCAACGACCTGCAACTGGAGGTCATGTACCGCGCGGTCGGGGAGAAGGTGACCGTGTCCATCCTCCGGGACGGGGTGCCGATCGCGGTGGACGTCGTCCTCGGCGAACGCCCGGAGGAGGTAGTCTCTTCCTCCCCAGCCGCCGCGCCGGAGCAGGGGCGGGAGAAGTTCGGGCTCACCGTGCAGGCGATCACGCCCGAGCTCGCCGCCCAGTATAGCCTCCGCCGGACGACGGGCGTGGTCGTGACCAAGGTGGCCTCCAGCTCGCGGGCGTACTGGGCGGGGATCGAGGTAGGGGACGTGATCGTGGAGGTCAACCGCGAGCCTGTGGAGTCAATCAGCGACTGGGACAGGATTGTGGCCGGAATCGGCGATCGCGATGAGGTCCTCCTCACCGTGGTGAGCGGCGACCGCACGCGGTTCGTCTTCCTGCGCTAGACGCCATAGGGTAACATAGGGGTGGCGGAGAGTAGCGCAGGTTGGTCAGCGCGCATGGTTCGGGACCATGAGGTCGGCGGTTCAAATCCGCCCTCTCCGACCACACGGGGCCCCTGCGGCCCCGCTGTGTTGGGTGGGGAGGGCCGATGAAGGTCTACGTGAGCGCTGACATCGAAGGGATCGCCGGTGTCACCCACTGGGACGAGACGGAGATCGGGAAGGTGGGGTACGAGGCGGCCCGCCGGCAGCTCGCCGCCGAGGTGTGGGCGGCGTGCGAGGGCGCGGCGGAGGCCGGGGCGCGGGAGATCCTCGTCAAGGACGCCCACGATACGGGCCGCAACCTCACTCCGGCGGACCTGCCTCCGGGGACAGAGCTCCACCGGGGGTGGGGCTCCCATCCGCTCGCGATGGTCGAGGGATTGGATCCCTCGTTCGCTGGCCTCATCCTTGTGGGATACCACGCCCCCGCCGGCTCTGCGGGAAGCCCGCTCGCGCACACCCTGTCCCCCCAACTCCACGCTCTAACGATCAACGACCATCCCGCCGCGGAGCTCCTCCTCGTCGCCTACAGTGCGGCCTACGTCGGCGTCCCCCTCCTGTTCGTGTCCGGAGACGCGGAGACCTGCGCCGAGGCTCAGCGCCTGAACCCGCACATCGTCACCACCGCCGTCAAGCGAGGCGTGGGCGGGGCGACGGTGAGCCTGGACGCGGGCCGGGCTGTGGAAGGGATCCGCACCGGGGTAGCCGCCGCCCTCACCGGAGATCCCACGCGGTGCCGGATTCCCCTCCCAAAGAAGTTCTCAGTGGAGATGACGTACCGGGACCATCCTCGGGCGTACCGGGCGTCGTTCTACCCGGGGGCATCGCTCACCGAACCGCGGTCTGTCAGGTTCGCCGCGAGCGATTTCCTTGACGTGCTGCGGTTCCTCCTGTTTGCGGCGTAGACCTCGCGCTCGGCGAGGCGTCGTTGACGATGCCGGAAGCCGACCATAGAATCCTTTCCGGGTCGGCAGGCGGGTATAGCTCAATGGTAGAGCCCTGGCCTTCCAAGCCAGAAATGCGGGTTCGATTCCCGCTACCCGCTCAGAAGACAGTCGTCAAAGGCTGTATTCGTGCGCCCGTAGCTCAGTTGGACCAGAGCGGCGGCCTTCTAAGCCGCAGGCCGGGGGTTCGATTCCTCCCGGGCGCGCCACACGGACAGCCGTAAGCAAGTCCCAAGCTGAACCGCCTCGATGGGGAGCGTAGCTCAGTTGGCAGAGCACCGCGCTGTGGCCGCGGCGGTCGCGGGTTCAAGTCCCGTCGCTCCTCCCAGGTCAAGCCGCCGGACAGGCTTGGGGCAGCAGATCGCGCCCGTAGCTCAACGGACCAGAGCATCGGCCTTCGGAGCCGAGGGTTGGGGGTTCAAGTCCTCCCGGGCGCGCACCACTTCGTTCTGCCCTTGCCCGGGGCTCCCTCCCCCGCGAGGTCCCCTGGCGCGGCAGGGCCCCGGCCGCCAACTTGCCCCCCTGAGCCGAAGCTGTAGAATGGGAAACGTGCGAACGAACGCTCGTTCGGAGCTAGGGGGCGTTCCCCGGCACCCGGAGGAAGGAGCGCCCGCCGCTGGGTTGGGCGGGGAGCCCGCATGCCGGGCGGAAGAGCTCGCCGCCCCGCTGCCCCACCGCACCAGCGGGTAGCCGTAGAAGGGATTGGGATGGAGCACGAGGCCGTAGGCAAGGGGGGGGCGGGTGCGCTAGCGAAGCGGCCCTTCGCTCAAGGCCCGGACGAGCTGGCGAACCTAGCCTGGCAGGTCCTGTGCGCGAAAGGAGCCCAGTGATGAAGAAACTTCTCTTGGTATTCGCGTTGACGGTGGTGGGGGGGATGCTGGCGCTGGGCCAGGTGCGGCTCCTCATCGTGGACGAGACGGAGACGATCGAGGAATCCATGCGCATCGAGGTCCTCGCCCGGAGGCTCGTGGCCACCGGCGCGTTCGTCGTCCGGGCGACCCAAACGATGCCGACCGCCCCCTGGGACGGAGGCGAGTTCGACCTGGTTCTCGTGATCCCGGCACGGAGCCGGTTTGTGTGGCTGTGTGCGCCGCTTAGGGCACCGGTTCAGCCCCCGGCCGGGCTCCCTTCCCTGCCGGACGTCCTTGAGCTCGCGTTCGGTGGGACGCGGGAGGTCCGCACTCCTGCCGATGACCTCTATCCTCTTCTCCTCTCCAGCTTCTTCGCGCGGATTGGGGTTCTTGATGGGGCCACGCGATGAGAAGGCTGATGGGCTGGATCGTAGACCACCCGTGGTGGGTCATCGTCCTGGTTGGGGCGATCACCCTCCTGTTCGCGGCGTTCATCCCCGGGATCAAGACCGAACAGGACTTCCGGGAATACCTACCTGAGGACGATCCCGCCGTTCGGGCGCTGGAGCAGGCGGAGGAGCGCTACGGCGCCCAGATCTTTTCCATCATCGCCTTCGAGGCCGACGACACGGTGTTCAAGGCCTCCACCCTTGAGAAGATCAAGGACCTCGAGGATCGGATCGCCGAGATCCCGGGGGTGGAGGAAGTGCAGAGCCCGCTCACCGCGCAGATCATCACCGGGACCGAGGCGGCCATCACGGTGGGCCCGGCCGCCCCGGGCGGACGGGTCCCGGAGTCCCCGGAGGATCTTGCGGCCTATCGCGATCGGGTCATGGGGAGCCGCCAGCTCAGGGGGATGTTCGTGTCCGAGGACGGCCGAGCGGCGGCGATCATGTTCAAACTCGACCCCCGGCTCTCCACCGTGGAGACGGAGGAGATCGCCCGCAAGGTGGAGGCCATGGCCCGGGAGTACGAGGGACCGGAGAAGATCTACCTCGCCGGGGGGATGTTCGAGGCCCTGGAGGCGCAGCGGATGATGATGCGCGACCTCCAGGTCCTGCTGCCCATTGCCATCGTGATGGTGGCGGTGGTCCTCTACCTCAGCTTCCGCAGCCTGCGGGGGGTGGTGATCCCCCTCTTGGTGGTGTGCCTGGGGGTGATCTGGACGGTGGGGGCGATGGCCGTGGCCGGCATCCCGTTCACCGTGATCTCCATCATCATCCCCGTGATCCTCCTCGCCATGGGGACGGCGGATGGGATCCACATCGTGAACCGCTACTACGAGGTGGCAGCCCGGGGGCGCCCCAAGCGGGAAGTCGTGGTTGCCACCATGGACGAGATGACCTCTCCGGTGGTGATGACCTCCCTCACCACCATCGCCGGGTTCCTGTCGCTCCTGGCATCGTTCCTCGTTCCGCAGCGGCAGTTCGGCGTGTTCACCGCCGTGGGGATGGGCGCGTTGTTGCTCCTATCGTTGACCTTGGTCCCGGCCCTCCTGTCCTTGCTTCGCCTCCCGGCGACGAAAACGAAGGAACAGCAACTGGAACAGGGGTTGCTTGCCCGGGGACTCGCCCGGTTGGGGAGCGGGGTCGTCCGCCATCGGGCGTGGGTGCTCGCCATCGCGGTCGTACTGGTAGCCATCTCCCTGGTCGGGGTGCCCCGGCTGCGGCTGGAGACCGAGCTATCCCAGTACATCGGCGAGGACAGCCCCATTGCCCAGACGATGGAGGTGATGGATGACCGGTTCGGGGGAGCGATGCAGCTCGCCATCGAGATCGACACCGGCCGGCGCGATGGGCTGAAGGACCCGGAGGTGCTCGCCAAAATCGTCGCGCTTCAGGAGTATCTGGAGGAGGAGCCTGCGATCAGCACCACGAGCTCCATCGCGGACATGGTGCGGGAGATGAACCAGAAGTTCCACGGGGACGACCCCGCCTACTACGTGATCCCCGAGGACGGGCGGCTGGTGTCCCAGCTTTTGTTCCTGTTCACGTTCCAGGGCGGATCCTTGGGGAGCATGGCCCTCGGGGATTTCTCCGCCGGAGAGGTGTTCGCCCGGGTCAAGGGCATCGACTCCACGCAGGAGATCGAGGAGCTCATGAAGAGGGTGCAGGCCTATCTGGATGGTAACTTCAACGCCCACGGCATTCGGGCGCAGGAGGTCGGCATCGCCCAGGTCTCCATCTCCCTCCTCAACCGCCTGGTGGCGAGCCAGGCCACGAGCCTCGGGACGAGCATGGTCGCCGTGTGGGCGATCGTCGCCCTGTTGATGAGGTCGCTTTTGGCGGGGCTGATCAGCCTGATCCCACTTGTGATCACGGTGGCGCTGAATTTCGGGTTCATGGCCTACACCAGCCGGCCACTGGACATCGCGACGATGATGATCGGGTCCATCGTGATCGGGGTCGGGATCGACTACGCCATTCACTTCCAGTCCAGGTTCCGGCTCGAGTACGCCCGGGCCAGGAACCCCAATCCCGCACAGAGCATCGAGCAGACGATGCGCACCTCCGGCCGGGGGATCGTGTACAACGCTGTCACCGTCGGCCTCGGGTTCGCCGTGCTCGTCTTCTCCACGCTGAAGGGGACGGCCATCTTTGGGTCGCTCATCGCCACGGCGATGGGGTTGTCCGCCCTCGCTGCCCTCACCGTCATCCCAGCTCTGTTGGCGACCCTGCGGCCGCAGGCCGTCCTAAGGGGCGAGGGCGGTCCAAAGCGTTCGGACCAAAAGAAAAAAGACAAAGAAAAAAGGAGGTAGACGATGAGAAAGCTTGTGCGTGGAGCAGCAGTGTTCGGGGCGTGCGCTCTCCTCGGGGCGATGGCCATCGCCCAGGGGGAGCTCACGGGCAACGATATCTTGGACCAGATGCGGGAGAAGGGGGTCCTGTTCTTGCAGGGGGGGGACCTCATCTTCCAGGCCCGGTTTGACCTCGTGTTCGCCGATGGCACGCTGGGACAGAACGAGTTCAAGATCTTCATCTCCGAGGGCGACGAGGCCACGGGGGAGCCCGATCGCCTCCTGATCTACTACCTGGCCCCGGAGGACATCGCCGGGACGATCTTCCTGTCGGTGATCCCGCCGGAGGGGGATGCCCGGATGTGGCTGTACCTCCCGGCGTTGGGTTTGGTCAAGGAGCTCATCTCGGAGTCCGAACAGGGCCAGTCCTTCGCCGGGACCGCCCTCACCTACGAGCAGATCGGTGGCGCGGTTGACTACTCCGCGGACTACACGGCCACCCGCCTCGCCGATTCGACCGTCTCCGTGACCGTGGACGGGGCCTCAAGCGAGCGGCCGGTGTACGTGCTCGAGATCTCCGCCAAGCCGGGGGCCACGGTGGACTACCCCAAGGGGAAGCTGTGGGTGGATGTGGAGGAGCTGACCCCGGTGCGGTCCGAGTTCTACGACAAAACCGGCCGGCTCGAGATCGTGCTGGAGATCCTGAGGTTGGAGACGTTTGAGGACAATCTGGTGCCGACCCTACTCAAGGCGTGCAACCAAAAGGACAAGACCTGCACGACGATCGAGGTGCTGGAAAAGGAGCGGGCCACACTGCCGGCGGAGATCTTCACCCCGGCGGCGCTACCCACCTTCACCCCGGAGGCCTACCGGTAAGGTCCCGCACGAAGCGCCGGATCAGGGGCGTTCATCACGCTCGGGAAACGGAGGCGGCCCCCGGGCCTGACCGCCAGGCGGGCCGCCGGTAAGACGGGGGTGACGGGATGGCGTGGGTCGCGTTTGGCCTATCGCTAGCCATTCTCCTCCTCCTCGCCCGGTGGAGCTTATGGGGGGCGATGATGGTGGGGGCGCTCATCCTGGGTGGGCTGACCCTCCCGGTGGGCGAGGTGGGGATCGCCTTCGCCTCGGTATGGGTCAGTCCGAGCGTGCTCCTCCTGGCGCTGGCGATGACGCTGATCCCCCTCATCGGCGGGGCACTGGTCGCGAGCAAGCGCATGGACCGCCTCCTCGCCGGGATGCCCGGGGGCCGGCGGACCGCCTATGCCCTCGGCCCCGCAATCCTGGGGATGCTCCCCATGCCCGGCGGGGCGCTTCTTTCGGCACCGCTCGTCGAGCGGGCCGGCGGAGCCCCGCCCGACGTCCGTGCCGCCGCGAACGTGTGGTTTCGCCACACCTTGCACTCGATTTACCCCCTGTCCCCCGCCCTCATCACCGGGGCGGCCCTGGCGGGCCTCGACGTGTGGGGCGTGATCCCCTACCAGCTCCCGGCGGTGCTCGTCCTCGTCGCCCTCGGGTACGCGGCGTTCCTGCGCCGGGTGTCAGGCCCGGTCGAGCTCGACGGGCCCCGGTCGCGGCGGAACGTGGTCGTCCCCCTGGGGATCCTCCTCGCGGCCCCCGTTCTCGATCTCGTGCTGAAGCGGGTGGCCCCGATCCCCGTCCCCGAACTCGCCACGGTCCTCGGGGTCACAGCGAGCCTAATCCTCGCCACAGTGGGCACGGTCTCCTGGTCAGACCTCGTCGCGATCGTCCGCCGGGAGAGGCCGTGGCGGTTCGGGCTGATCGTGATCGGGGTGTTCACCTACCTCGCCGTATTCCAACGCTCCGGGCTGCCGGCGCGGATCGCCGGGCTCGCCCTTCCCCCCGCGGCGCTCTGCGTGGGGGCAGGATGGCTCCTCGGGTTCGCCACCGGTCGCCAGCAGGCGGCCTTGTCCATCGTGATCCCGATCTACACGGGGGCCCAAGGTGCGATGGCCCCGTGGGCATTTGCCGTGACCTACTTCGCCTCGTACCTCGGGTACCTCCTCTCCCCGCTCCATCCCTGCCTCACAGTGTCGGCGGAGCACGCCGGCGTTCCCCTCCGGGCAGCGTGGCAGCGGCTCATCGGCCCAAGCCTGGTCGCCCTCCTGATCACCGTCGGGGCAAGCCTCATCGTCCTGTAATAGAGCGAACGCTCGGGGACCCGCCGGCGCGCTTCCGATCACCCCGCGGAGGAAGCAACCCCCCTGGCCGATAGCCCCCCTGCCGGATAGGCTTCCCGCTGCTAGGGCGGGCTAAGGAGCGATACGCCATGAATAGATTGATCACTGCGGAGTCCGTGGCTGAGGGGCACCCCGACAAACTTGCGGATCGGGTCTCGGACGCAATCCTCGATGCCGTGCTCGCCCAGGACCCTCAGGGGAGGGTGGCCTGCGAGACCTTCGTCACGGAAGGCCTCGTCATCGTGGGCGGCGAGATCGCCTCCACCGCGCACATCGAGCCGGCAATCCTCGCCCGGCGGGTGGTCCGCGACGCCGGATACGTCAAGCCCGAGTACGGCCTATCGTTCGACGCCTGCGCTGTGGCGACCCTCATCCGCCAGCAGTCCCCGGACATCGCCCAAGCCGTACAGCGGAACGGGGCCGACGACCCCTACGACCGGATCGGGGCCGGCGACCAGGGGATCATGTTCGGGTACGCCACGAACGAGACCCCGGAGCGGATGCCGCTCCCGATCATGCTCGCCCACAAGCTGGCCCGCCGCCTGGCGGCGGTGCGCAAGGAGGGATCCCTCCTCTACCTGCGCCCGGACGGAAAGACGCAGGTCACGGTGGAATACGAAGGGCAGCGCCCGATCCGCGTGCACACAGTGCTCCTCGCGGCCCAACACGCACCGGAGACCCTCCTCGACGAGCTGCGCGCGGACCTCCGCACGCTCGTCGTGGAACCGGTGCTCGATGGGTGGATGGACGAGAGAACGGACGTGTTCGTGAACACATCGGGGCGGTTCGTGGTCGGCGGCCCGGCGTCGGACACGGGAATGACGGGGCGGAAGATCATCGCGGACACGTACGGCGGGTACGGCTCCCACGGCGGGGGGGCGTTCTCGGGCAAGGACCCGACAAAGGTGGACCGGTCGGGGGCATACATGGCCCGCTACGCCGCGGTGAACGTCGTCGCGGCTGGGCTTGCCGCGGCGTGCGAGGTGCAGGTGGCGTATGCGATCGGCCGCGCCCAGCCCCTCGCCCTGAGCGTCACGGCCGAGCGGCCAACGGTGTCCGCGGCCGCCCTCGACCGTGCGGTGCGGCAGGTGTTCGATTTCCGACCGGCGGCGATCATCGACGCCCTCGACCTGCGGCGGCCGATCTACGAGCCCCTGTCCTGCTACGGCCACTTCGGCCGGCTCGACCTCTCCCCGACCTGGGAGGAGCCGGACCGGGTCGAGGCGCTGCGGGCCGCGGTCTAGGGGAGCAGGGGATGCGGCTCGTCGCCGACCTCCACCTCCACTCCCACCACTCGCGGGCCACCAGCCCGGACATGGACCTCCCCGGCCTCGCGCACTGGGCGAAGCGGAAAGGCATTGACCTCCTCGGCACAGGGGACTTCACCCATCCCGAGTGGTTCAGCAACCTCTCCCATCACCTCCTCCCCGTAGGGGAGGGCGTGTACACGTATGGGGGGGTCCGGTTCATGTTCACGACCGAGGTCGCCGCCACCTGGACCCATGCCGGCCATGTGCGGCGGGTGCACTTCCTGATCCTCGCCCCCAGCGCGGACGGTGCCGCCCGCATCAACCGGGAGCTAGGGAGGATCGGAAACCTCGCTGCCGATGGCCGGCCCATGCTCGGCACAAGCGGGGAAGCGCTCGCCGCAACCGTGCTCGGGGCGTGCCCCACCGCCGCCCTGATCCCGGCCCACGCCTGGACGCCCTGGTACTCGATCTTCGGATCCCAGTCCGGGTTCGATTCCCTCGACGACGCGCTCGGGGGAGCTGCCGAACACGTGTGCGCGATCGAGACCGGCCTCTCCTCGAACCCGCCCATGAACTGGCGCGTCTCCGCCCTCGACCATCTGGCCCTGGTATCGTTTTCAGATGCCCATTCCCCCTCCCGGCTCGGCCGCGAGGCGTGCGTGTTCGATCTCCCTGAGCCCTCCTACCCCGCTCTCGTCGCCGCCCTGCGGGCGCGTGATCCCCAGCGGTTCCTGGCCACGCTCGAGTTCTACCCGGAGGAGGGGAAGTACCACTACGACGGGCACCGCGCGTGCGGGGTCGTCCTCTCCCCCGCCGAGACGTCCTCCCACCGCGGCCTCTGTCCCGTGTGCGGCCGTCCGGTCACGGTGGGGGTGATGCACCGGGTGGAGGACCTCGCCGACCGACCCTGGGGATACCGTCCCCCTGACGCGATCCCGTACCGATCGCTCGTCCCCCTCGCCGAGGTCCTCGGCCAAGCACTGGGGCAGGGGGCGGACACGAAGGGCGTGACCGCCGCCTACGACCTCCTGGTGGGCCGATTCCAAAGCGAGCTCGCGATCCTCCTCGACCTCCCCCTGCCCGAGCTCGGGCAGGGAGCTCCCCCGCGGGTGGTGGAGGCGATCGCCAAGGCCCGAGCCGGGGACCTCGAGATCCGGCCCGGCTACGACGGGCAGTACGGGGAGATCCGCATCCCGCTCAAGGAGGGACCCCATGAATCACCCCTCTTCCCCTGACCCAAAGCCCCTCCACGGGATCCGCGTCCTCGACCTGTCCCGGATCCTCGCCGGCCCGCTCGCGACGATGTGGATGGCCGACCTCGGGGCAGAGGTGATCAAGGTCGAGCGCCCGGGGACCGGCGACGAGACGCGGCGCTGGGGCCCGCCGTTCGTGGGCAGGGAGTCGGCGTACTTCCTCGCCGTGAACCGAGGGAAGCTCGGGATCTCCCTCGACCTCGGGCGAGACCGGGAGGCCCTGGAGGCGCTCGTCCGGACGAGCGATGTCCTCGTCCACAACTTCCTCCCCAAGACACTGGCCACGCTCAGCCTCGCCTACCCCGACGTGCAGGAGTTGAACCCGCGCCTTGTGTACACCGCCGTGGCGGGGTTCCCACCGGGCCCGTACCGCCATGAGCCGGGGTTCGACGCCCTCATCCAGGCGCTGGGCGGGCTGATGGCGATCACCGGCGACGGGAGCCGGCCGGTCAAGGTGGGCGTGGCGATCGTGGACGTCCTCGCTGCCTGGGCGGCGCTCGCCGGGACCCTCGCGGCCCTCCTTTCCCGGACGAAGACCGGGCGCGGGCAGGCTGTCGAGACGACGCTCATCGAGTGCTCGGCCGCGGGGCTGGCCAATGTCTCCCAGGCATTCCTCCTCACCGGAGTGGCGCCGGAACGGCAGGGGACCGCGCACCCCCACATCGTCCCCTACCAGGCGTTCCCCACCCAAGATGGCCTCCTCATGGTCGCCGTGGGCACGGACGCCCAGTTCCGAGCCCTCTGCTCCGCGCTTCGGCGGCCCGACCTCGCCGCCGACCCGCGGTTTGCCACAAACCCCGACCGCGTGAGGAACCGTGACGAGCTGGTCGAGCTCCTAACGAAGGCCTTCCAATCCCGATCACGGGCGGAATGGGCAACCGTTCTCAAGGGGGCCGGCGTCCCCGCGGGCCCGGTGAACACCCTGAGCGATCTATTCGGCGATCCAGGGCTCGTGGGGCGGCTCCTGGTCGAGGTGAACCACCCCACGGTGGGCCGGTACACGAGCATCGGCTGCCCGATGTCCGTGGCCTGGCCGCCAAGCCCGCTCCCCCCACCGCGGCTCGGCGAGCACACGGAGGATGTGCTCAACCGCCTGGGGATCGGGAGCTAGCGCCATGCTCACCCCGCCAAGCCTGCGCGACCTGTTCCTCCTCCGAAAGGACGTCATCTTCCTCAATCACGGTTCGTTCGGCGCCTGCCCGCGGCCCGTGTTTGCGGCCTACCAGCGCTGGCAACGGGAGCTCGAGGCGGAGCCGGTAGAGTTCCTCGGTCGGAGGTTCGATGCCCTGATGGCTGACGCGCGGGGCGCGTTAGGCCGGTTCCTGTCAGCTGACCCATCGGATATTGTCTTTGTCCCCAACGCGACCACGGCGATGAACATCGTCGCCCGGTCGCTGCCCCTCGCGGCGGGGGAGGAGGTCCTGTCCACCGACCACGAGTACGGGGCGATGGACCGGATGTGGCGGCTCGTCTGCGCCGCGAGGGGAGCACGCTACGTACGGGCCGAACTCCCAATCCCACTCCCGTCACGGGATGAGGTCGTGGAACGGATCTGGGAACGGGTGACGTCCCGCACGCGGGTCCTCTCCCTGTCCCACATCACCTCGCCCACCGCAGTGGAGCTCCCGGTCGGGGAACTCGTGGGGCGGGCGCGCGAGCGGGGAATCCTCACGGTGGTCGACGGCGCCCACGCTCCCGGCCAGATCCCCCTCGACCTGGGCGCCTTGGGGGCGGACTTCTACGCCGGGAACTGCCATAAGTGGATGATGGCCCCCAAGGGATCCGGGTTCCTCTACGCGCGCCGGGAACGACAGCCCCTCCTCCAGCCCCTCATCGTGTCGTGGGGAGGGGAACGGAGCACAGGGCCAGGGCCATCCCCGTTCCTCGATGATCACGAGTGGCAGGGGACGCGGGACATCGCGCCGTTCCTCGCCGTGCCGGCGGCGATCCGCTTCCTGGAGGAACACTGCGGGGATGCCGTCCGAGGCCAGTGCCGAGAGCTCCTCCGCGCCTTCGGCGAGCGGGCCGCAGGGCTCGGGCTCCAGCCGGTGGGCGTGGGGTCGGAGTCGGAGTCGCTCCAAATGCGGGCGTTCTCCCTCCCCCCCGGCGATGCCCGGGCGCTCCAGACGCGCCTCCTTGACCGCTGGCGGATCGAGGTCCCGGTCATCCCCTGGAACGGCCGGTCCCTCCTCCGCGTCTCCGTGCAGGGCTACACCACATCCCAGGACCTCGATGCGCTGGTCCAGGCCTTAGGCCAGGAGATCCCCTAGCGTGTAGGCAAGTGGGGACAGATCCGGTGGCCTGGGGCGGCCGTCCTGGCCTTCCCCCCAGGGAACCTCAGCGGCGCGCGGATCGGATTCCATCCCTCGCGCCCCCCACGTTCCACCCCACGACCGCGGGCTGCAGCAGGATGCGCCGGTGCGGTACACTCGGGCCGTTGTCTGTATGAGGGGATTCCCAGGAGGAACGATGGAACGGACGCTTGTACTGCTGAAACCGGATGCGCTCCAGCGGCGGCTGGTGGGCCCGATCATCGCCCGGTTCGAGGCGAAGGGCCTCACCATCGTGGGGATGAAGCTCCTCCAGGTGCCCCGCGACCTCGCCGCGCGCCACTACGCCGAACACGTCGGGAAGCCGTTCTACGAGGAGCTCGTTTCGTTCATCACCTCGGCCCCGGTGATCGCCCTCGTGGTCGAGGGGCCGCAGGCGATCGCAGCCGTGCGGGCCTTGATGGGGAAGACGAACCCGTTCGACGCTGCCCCGGGCACGATCCGCGGCGACTTCGGGCTCTCGGTGGGGATGAACCTCGTCCACGGCTCGGACTCCCCGGCCGCGGCGGCGCGGGAGATCCCGCTCTTCTTCTCTCCCGAGGAGATCCTGACCTACTCCATGGCCGACGCGGCCTGGCTTGGAGGGTAAGGTGCTCCCTCCCCGCTACGATCCGACCGAGGTCGAGCCGCGCATCCTCGCGTCGTGGGAGAAGGCGAACCTGTGGCGCTGCGACCCCCGCAGCGGGAAGCCCCCGTTCTCGATCGTCATCCCGCCCCCCAACATCACGGGCCGCCTCCACCTCGGGCACAACCTCGTGTACACCCTCCAGGACCTCCTCATCCGCTACAAGCGGATGGCGGGGTTCGAGGCGTGCTGGTTCCCAGGGACCGATCACGCCGGGATCGCCACCCAGAACGTGGTGGAGAGGGCCCTCGCCAAGGAAGGGCTCACCCGCCAGGCCCTCGGCCGGGAGGAGTTCGTGCGCCGGGTGTGGGAGTGGAAGGGCCGCTACGGGAACGAGATCGTGGATCAGCTGAAGGTCCTCGGTTGCTCCTGCGACTGGTCACGGCAGAGGTTCACCCTCGATGCGGGCCTGTCCCGGGCGGTAGCACTGGCGTTCGTTCGCCTCCACGAGGAAGGGCTCATCTACCGCGGGGATTACATGGTCCACTGGTGCCCCCGTTGCGGAACGGCCCTCTCCGACATCGAGGTCGAGCACGAGGAGGTGGACGGTCACCTCTACTTCATCCGCTATCCGCTGGCGGGTGGGGGATCCGTCACCGTGGCCACGACGCGCCCGGAGACGATGCTCGGGGACACAGGGGTCGCCGTGAACCCCCGCGACGAGCGGTACCGCGGCCTCATCGGAAAGACGGCGCTCCTCCCCCTCCTCGGACGGAAGCTACCCCTCGTAGGGGCCGATGAGGTGGATCCCACGTTCGGGACCGGCGTCCTCAAGATCACCCCGGGGCACGATCCCGTGGACCGGGAGATCGGCAAGCGCCACGGGCTTCCCACGATCGACATCCTCAACCCCGATGGGACGATCAACGAACATGGCGGCCCGTTCGCGGGGTTGGACCGGTTCGCGGCGCGGGAGGAGATCGTCACCCGGCTCAAGGCGGAAGGGCTCCTGGAGAAGGTCATCCCGTACCGTCACGCCGTCGGACACTGCCAGCGCTGCCGGAGCCAGGTCGAGCCGCGGATCTCCACCCAGTGGTTCGTGCGCATGAAGCCCCTCGCCGAGCCGGCGCTGGAGGCAGTGCGGGCGGGGAGGATCCAGTTCATCCCCGACCGGTGGGCGAAGGTGTACTTCGATTGGCTGGAGGGGATCCGCGATTGGTGCATCTCCCGCCAACTGTGGTGGGGGCACCGCATCCCCGCCTGGTACGGTCCGGATGGGGAGACGTTCATCGCCCTCGACGAGGCCGGGGCACGCCGCCTCGCGGCGCAACACTACGGTCGCGACGTGTCCCTCCGCCAGGACGAGGATGTCCTCGACACCTGGTTTTCGTCAGCCCTGTGGCCGTTCTCGGTCATGGGGTGGCCGGAGAAGACGGCCGAGCTCGCGGTGTTCTATCCGACGTCGGTCCTCGTGACCGCGTTCGACATCCTCTTCTTCTGGGTGGCGCGGATGGTGATGATGGGCCTCCACTTCATGGGCGAGGTCCCGTTCCGCGAGGTCCTCATCACCCCGTTTATCGTGGACGAGCACGGCCAGAAGATGAGCCGCTCCCGGGGGAACATGATCGACGCCCTCGAGGTGAAGGAGAGCCACGGCATGGACGCCCTCCGGTTCACGATGGCCCAGAGCTCGACCAAGGGGCGCGAGATACGGGTCTCGCTGCGCCAGCTCGATGAGGCACGCAACTTCGAGAATAAGCTGTGGAACATGGCTCGCTTCATCCTGATGAACACGGAGGATCTCCCCCCGACGGCCACGCTCGCGGGGCGATCGCTCGCTCCCGAGGACCGCTGGATCCGGTCCCGGCTGAGCTGGCTTGTGGACAAGGTCCGCACAGAACTCGATCGCTACAACTTCCACCTCGCGAGCGATGCCCTGTACCACTTCGTCTGGCACGAGCTGTGCGACTGGTACCTGGAACTGGCCAAGCTGCGGCTGGGAGGGGAGGACGGCGAGGCCCGGGCCACGTGCCAACTCGTCCTCCGTGAGGCACTGGACATCGTGGTCCGGCTCCTCCACCCGTTCATGCCGTTCATCACCGAGGAGATCTGGGGGCACATGGGGCGGGAGGGGGCGCTCGCCCGCGCCGAGTACCCCGCGCTGCGCCCGGAGTGGCGGGACGAGGAAGTAGAGAAGCGACTGAACCGGGTGATGGACCTCATCCGCGAGGTGCGGGCGGTGCGCGCGGAGGTCGGCGTGCCGGCGGGGACGGAGGTGGAGGTCGTCCTCGTCTCAGGGGATGGGGCCCGGGATCTCGCGGACACGTTTGCCCCCGCGATCCAGCGCCTCGCCCGAGCGCGGGAGGTCCGCTACGCGCCGGGGGCCCGCCCGCCCGCGGCCGCGGCCCGCGGGGTGGCGGGCGAGATCGCCTTCTTCCTCCCCTTGGGCGGCCTCGTGGACTGGGAAGCGGTCCAGGATCGGATCCGCCGCGACCTGGAGAGAACGGAGGCCGAGCTTGGGAAGCTGGAGGGACGGCTGGCGAACCCCCAGTTCCGGGAGCGGGCGGCCGCGGAGATCGTGGCCAAGGCGGAGGCGGAGGCGGAGGCCCTGCGGACCCGCCGGTCGCGCTTGGAGCGGTACCTCACGGAGTGAGGGGGCAGCTGGGCTTGGCGGGATGGGCATCCGCGCAGAAGATGGGGTGGCGATGATCCCGAGCGGGGTGGACGCGGCGAGGGGGGACGGCCAGGGCCCCGCGAGGGACGGGGACCTCCTCGAAGCGGTGCGGGCACGGTCCCTCCCCGGGCACGTGGCCCTGATCATGGACGGCAACGGCCGGTGGGCCCAGGCGCGCGGCCTGCCGCGCCTGGAGGGCCACCGCCGGGGGGTCGCCGCCGCCGAGCGGGTGGTGCGGTTCGTGGCCGAGGAGCGGCTGTTCCCCTGCCTGAGCTTGTTCGCGTTCTCCACCGAGAACTGGAACCGCCCGCCGGAGGAGGTGGAGTCGCTCTTCACCCTCCTTGAGCAGTTCATCCGCGCCCGGGGGGACGAGTTCGTGGAACGGGGCGCTCGTCTGGAGGTGTTGGGGGCGATCGACGCCCTGCCCGCATCCCTCCGCCGGGCGATCGCGGAGATCGAGGAGCGGACGCGGGGCGGGGAAGCCCTCCACCTCGTCGTGGGGATCAACTTCGGGGGGCGGTGGAGCATCCTCGAAGGAGTTCGGCAGGCGATGGCCCTCGCCCGGAACGGCGACCTCACCCCCGATGAGCTCGACAACGCCGCGTTCTCCCGCCTCCTCCCCACGGCGGGCCTCCCCGAGCCGGATCTCATCGTGCGAACGGGGGAGGAGAAGCGGATCTCCAACTTCTACCTCTGGGAGGCAGCGTATTCCGAGCTCTACTTCACCCCGACCCTGTGGCCGGACTTCGACGAGACGGCGCTCCTCCTCGCAATCCAGGATTTCCAGGGCCGCCGGCGGCGGTTCGGGGGGGTGGCGCAATGACCTCGCTCGCCAAGCGCCTGCTCACCGCGGCCCTCGCCATTCCCCTTGTCCTCGCCGTGTTCTGGGCCTGCGACCGCTACCACGTGGACTGGGGGGTGTGCTTATTCCTGTCCATCGTGACGATGATCGCGGGCTGGGAGTACCTCCACCTCGTGGCGAACCTGGGGATCCCGCTGCCGCGGGAGCTCATCATGTTCGCGATCCCGGCGTACCTCATGCTCCTCGTCCCGTGGGGAGGGCAGTACGCGATCGTGCTCGCGGGGGGGGTGGTATACCTGATCGTGTTCTACAGCTTCTCCCGCCGCGGGGCACGGGAGGGGTTCTTTTCCTCACTCGCCGGGATCTTCGGGTTCCTCTACCTCGCGGTCACAATCAGCTTCATCTACCTCGTACACCAAGCGGGGTTCCCCTACATCGTCCACTTCCTGCTCATGGTGTGGGGCTACGACTCCGGAGCGTACTTCGCCGGCAGCCTATTCGGCCGACACCAACTCCTCCCCCAGATCTCACTCGCCAAGACGTGGGAGGGGGTGGCGGGGGGGATCGCGCTGGCCATCGTGGCCGCCGCGATCCTGCCCGATTTCTGGGGCGACATCCTGCGCTGGCTGCCCCACATCGTCGCCCTCGGTGCACTCGAGGGAGCGTTTTGCCAGATGGGCGACCTGTTCGAGTCCCTCGTGAAGCGGGCCGCTGGGGTGAAGGATGCCGGCCGGCTCCTCCCCGGGCACGGGGGAATGCTCGACCGGATCGACGGCCTGCTCGCCGCTGTCCCCGTGTACTACTTCTACATGCACTTCATCATCGGCCTCATCTGATCCCGCTCACGCGGCTCCCCGCACCTGGACCCGGGCGAACTTGGCCGGTGCAGTGCCATGCCCGACCTGCATCACCTGCCCCGGCTCCCCCTTCCCACAGTTCGGCACGCCCCACATCTGCCACTCCTCCGGCCCCGCGATCGCCACGCATGACCCCCAGAACTGGGGGGTGATCCCGGTGTAGAGCGGGTTTTTCAGGATGCGGGTCTTTCGTCCGTCCTGGATCTCCCACGCGATCTCCGTCCCGAACTGGAAGTTCACCCGCCGATCGTCAATGGACCACGATTTGTTCGTCTCGAAGTAGATCCCATGCTTCGTGTCCCGGATGAGGTCGTCGCACGTCCCCTCCCCGGGGAGGAGGTTGATGTTCGTCATCCGGATGAGCGGGATCCGGGCCCAACTCGACGCGCGGGCCGCCCCTCCGCTGCGGCGGGCCCCGACCTTGGGAGCCGTCTCCCGCGACGTAAGGTAGCCCACGAACAGGCCCTCCTTCACGAGGTCCACCCGCTGGGCGGGGACGCCCTCATCGTCGTACCCGAACGTGCCGAGGCCGGTGGGGACTGTGGCATCGGCTACGATGTTCACGAGGTTTGAGCCGTAGCGGAACTTCCCCCTCTTGTCCAGGGTGAGGAAGCTCCCCCCGGCGTAGGAGAGCTCCGTCCCCAGCACCCGGTCGAGCTCCGTGGGATGGCCCACCGACTCGTGGACCTGAAGCGCGAGCTGTGATCCCTCGAGGATGATGTCGAACACGCCGGTGGGACAGGCCGGAGCCGAGAGGAGGGCCACCGCCTCGTCGGCGATCCGCGATGCGTGGCCGAGGAGGTCGAGCCCAGCGACGAACTCGTAACCGGCGCTCGCGAAGTTTCCGCCGAACGAGCAGGGGTAGGAGCGGCGCTGGAACTCCCCTGCCCCGGCCGCGTAGGCCTCGATCCCTGCGCCGCAGCTGGTGAGGCTCTGGCGGATGAGGCTGCCCGTGGTGTTTCCGAAGACCTTCTCCACCCGCCAGGAGGAGATGGCCCCCTTGGCCATCGCCACCCCGGGGACGGCGAGGATCCGCTCAGCACAAGCGAACAGGAGTTCGAGCTTCTCGCTGAGGGGGACAGCGAGCGGGTCCCGCTCGCACGGACCGGTGAACGTAGCGCGGTGGGCGGGCTCGGGCGCGAGCTCGACGCGCTCCCGCTGCACAGCGGCCGTGGCGCGGGCGATGGCGAGGGCGGACTGCGCCGTGCGGGCGATCGCGTCCTTGCCCGTATCCCCGGTCGCGGCGAACCCCCATGCCCCGTTGTGAAGGACGCGGATCCCGATCCCGCGCGACTCGCGGCGGGAGAGGGAGTCCACCTCATGGTTTCTCGTGTGCACGTCCTCCTCGGTGCGGTGCTCAGCGCGCACCTCTCCATAGTCCACGCCGAGCGCCTCCAGTGCGTTCAGACCCTCCTCAACGATCTTCTCCATCGCATTCCCCCTTTCCGGTCGGCTCAGGCGGCCTCGACCGCCACCACCTCGGGCACTTCCTCCTTCAGCATCCGCTCAATCGTGTTCTGGAGCGTCATCATCGCCATCGGACACCCGTGACAGGCCCCGACGAGCCTCACCCGTACCACGCCCTCGTCCGTGACTTCCACGAGCTCCACGTCGCCGCCGTCGGCCTGGAGGTACGTTCGGATCCCCTCCAGTGCATCCCGCACCTTGTCTTCCATCGAACCACGCCTCCTTAGTAGGTCTCGCGGGGAAGGATACCCGCTCCGGGCCATCAAGGGGATGCGCCCTTCGTGTGCCGCCGTGAGGCAGGTCGTTGCTCGCCTCTTCCCCCCCGGGTAGACTGACGGGCCATGCTCGTTGAGAAGCTCGACCAGTACTTCCAGCGCGAGGAGAGAACCCGGCCGCGGGACTACTTCTACGTGAGCGAGGTCGGCAAGTGCCCCCGCCAGATCTACTACGCAATCAAGGGATTCCCCCGCCCGCCGCTCGATGGCCTCACCGCCCGCAAGCTGGCCGTGGGGGACGAAGCCCACAAGCGGCTCGCCCAAGCCCTGTTCGGGATGGGGGTCGTCGTCGCTGCCGAGGTCCCGATCCCGCCGGGGAACCTGTTCCATGGCCGGTGTGATCTGATCGTGTCCCTCGACGGCAAGAACTACGTGGTGGAGGTGAAGACCGCCCACCCGTACACCTTCGACCAGATGGCCTCTGCCCCCCGCCGCGACCACTACCTGCAGCTCCAGCTCTACCTTCACTACTTCGGAATCCCGCAGGGGATCATCCTCGCCGAGAACAAGGCCACCCAGGAGCTGCGGGAATTCGTGGTCCCCCTCGACAAGGAGGAGATGGGGCGGGTCATCCGGACCTTCGAACGGCTGCAGCACACGATCTTCGTCGCGGGCCAGCTGCCCCCCCTCCCTGGCCAGGAGGAGAAGAGGGATTGGGAGTTCGACCAGTGTCGGTACTGCCCCTACGTTCCGTTCTGTAGCGAGGACGTCGCCGAAATCCCTGGCCGCAACGAGGTGGACCTCGCCGCCGAGGAGATGGCCAGCCCGCGGACGCTGTTCGACGACCTCACCTAGCGCCCATGGTGGGGGTTCCCCTCGCCAGCGCGCCGACGTTGAACCCGGCGGTGGCCAGCGCGGCCGCGAGGGGAGGCGCAAACGGGATCGCTGTCTCGGAGATGTCGAACGCGAACCCGATTCCGAACGCAGCCCCCGTCCCCCCCACCGCGCCGAGGAAGCACAGGCCAACGTTCCCCTCCACCCCCAGGGCCGAGCCGACCACGATCACCCCCACCCCCGATCCCACGATCGTGCCCCCCGCGAACCCGAGGAACGCCCCGAAAATCGTCCGGGCGAGGGCATCCCAGCCTGTGGCCCCCCGAGAGAACGCCCACGCCAGGGTCTGCGCGCCGATAAAAGCTCCCGCGTAGCCACCGAGCGTGCCGACGAGGAATTCGGGGAGGATCGCATCCTCCGGCTGCGCGGCCCACGCCGACCCACCCACGAGAACCACGAGAACCAAGACCAGCATCCGCTTCACGGTCAACCATCTCCTTGGGTACCCACTGCCCTACGGCTGGAGGGCCTCCGGGGGGAGGATGCGGACCTCCGCCACGCCGGGGAACTGGAGGGCGGTCTTCTCGATCTGCGCCCGCAGGATCCCCGTCCGACACGCTCCCCCCGACGTCCTATGCTCCGGGTCGGCGAGGACCACGGTCAGCACCCCATCCTCAGCGTACACCTCGGCCAGGGATACCCCCGGCAGGGGGAACTCGGATGTGTAGCCGGCCTCACCCTCCCAGGGCGCGAGCCCCTCGTCCAGGAGGAGGGTCAGGGCGGCCACCAGCGGCGAAGCATCGAGCGGCACCCACCGCGCCAGGGGCAGCACCGCGTCCGCACTGCACGCGAGGTACCCGTGGAGGAGGAGGTCCACCGCTGGGTGGTAGGCGAACACCTGGATGGCCCACACCTCGTCGGGGATCCTCCCGGCGGGCAGGTCCGGCGCCCGCACCAGACCTTCCCCGGCTACCCGGCACTCGAACTCCCGGCCCTCGCTCGCCAGGCGGATCACGTAGCCAGGGGCGATGACTTGGGCGTACATCGTCCCCGGCACACGCACCCCAAGGCTTGCGTCGGGGAACTCGCGGGCGAGGACCGCGACCACCTCGAGCTTCCGCGCGCACAACGCCAGGTCCTCCGCGAGGGCAGCCCGCGCCCAGGCCACCGCTCGCCGCGCATCCGAGTCCGCCTGCCAGGAGGGGTGATCGGCTACGGGAATCGTGTACGGGGTGAGCGGGGAGATGAACCTCTCCGGTACAATGAGGACCAGTCTCCCGGCCTCATCGGCCGCCACGGAGAAGGTCACCTCCGTCATCCCCTCGCAGGGGTCGCCCCACGTGAGGGTGTACGTCCCCGCCGGGAGGTGGATCCGCCAGTCCACGAAGGTACGCGCCTCACCCGCGTCCAGGGACAGGGGAACGGCATGTGTGGCCACGATGCGCCACGATCCGACCTCCGGCCCGAGCGACCCGCGAAGCTCGGCCGGGCCGGTGTACCCTGCCGGACCGACCGGGGTCACCCCGCACCGCACACGAACGCTTCCCACCGCATCCATGGTCAGGGTGACGTTCGGCTGAAGCGCCTCCACCATCGGCCCGGCAGCCGCTGCCCACCCCATAACCACGCACCCGACCACTGCCCCGACGCCCCTCATCGCGCACCTCCTCGGCTCGGCCCTCCTGCCCCGCTCGGGGAGGAAGCCGCTCGGGAGAGGATACCAAGTCTTGGGGAAAACTGCTCCCCGGGCGCGGCCCCCTGTCCCGCCGGCCCCTGCCCGGTACACTAGCTCCCGCCCGGCAAGTGTGGGGCGACAAGGAGGATACATGCGAGCGAGAACGTGGATCGGGGTAGCCGTCGTCATCGTCGTGACCGCCCTGCTCGTGATCGTCCTCTGGCCGACGCCGGACCCGCTGGCCAATGTGGAGACGGTGGCCATCCTCCCCCCGGACTGGGAGCGGACGGATCTGGTGCTGCGGGCGCCGTTCATGGATGGGCTCACCGTGTCCCTGGGGGCAAAGGATGTTCGGATCGTTACGGACGCTGACAAAGCGGATGCCGTGCTTGTGGTTCGGGATGTGCGGGTGGATTCGGTCGAGGTCCGGCTCGATTCCGGGGAGATCACAGGGCGGATGAGCGCAACGTGCGCCCTCACCGACCTCCGCACCGGACGGACGCGGGTGATGGACTTCCGCCTCGACCTCCGCAACGGTACCGTGCGCGCGACCCTCACCCCCCGCAAGTTCTGGCAGTTCTGGAAGCGGAGCTGAGGTCCCCGGAGCCACCGTGCAGGTCCGCCCGGCCCGTCCCACCGACCTCCCCGCCATCGCCGCGATCGAGGTGCGCAGCTTCCCCGACCCCTGGCCGGAGGCCCTCCTCGCTGGCTACTTCGACGATCGCCAGGCCCTGATCCTCCTGGCCGAGGAGGAGGAGCCCCTGGGGTTCCTCATCGCCCGGGTCGAGTCCCCGCCCCGCGGCGGCCGGACCCTCCACATCCACGACCTCGCCGTGGACCCCCCTCACCGACGCCGCGGTGTGGGGAGCGCGCTCCTCGCCGCCCTGACGCAGGCTGCTCTCCGGGAACACATCTCCCGTCTCCAGCTCGAGGTGCGGGTCGGGAACGAGGCCGGGCTGCGGTTCTACGAGCGACACGGGTTCCGCGTAACCCGGCGGCTCGCCCACTACTACGAGGACCGCGGAGCCGCCCTGCGCATGGAGCGTCTTCTCACCCCGCCCGCTTCTCCCTCCAGCTGAACCACAGCTTGCGCACCTCAACAAGGAGCGCGGGCAGGAGCACGAGGGGCAGCACGATGAGCCAATCCTGAGCCCGCAGCGGCCGCGTGTCAAACGCCTGCTGCAGACCAGGCACGTACAGCACAAGCATCGTCAGGCCCAGGGAGGCGAGCACCGCCCACTGCATCCAGCGGTTGGTCAGGAACCCAATCTGGTGGAGAGGTACGCGCTCGGAACGGGCGGTGTACGCCCGCGCGAGCTCGGCCAACACCAGCGTCGTGAAGGCGAGCGTCATCGCCTCCTCGTGGAGGATCCCGTGGCCGAGGTGCCCGAGGGCATACACGCCGAGGACCGCGGCGGTGAGGGCCCCGGCCTGGAACGCGATCCCGACCGCCATCTCGCGGTTGATGATCGGCTCCCGCGGCGAGCGCGGCGGCCGGTTCATGATCCCCGGCTCACCCTTCTCCACCCCCAGCGCCAGTGCCGGGGCACCGTCGGTGAGGAGGTTGAGCCACAGGAGCTGGATCGCCGTGAGCGGGGCCGGCCACCCGATGAGGATCGCCCCGAAGATGACCGCGATCTCCGCGAAGTTGCAGGAGAGGAGGAAGTTCACCGTCTTGCGGATGTTGGAGTAGATGATGCGCCCCTGTTCCACCGCCGCCACGATCGACGCGTAGTTGTCGTCGGTGAGGACCATGTCCGCCGTGTTCTTGGCTACGTCCGTGCCCGCGATGCCCATCGCGATCCCGATATCCGCCCGCCGCAGGGCGGGGGCATCGTTGACCCCATCCCCGGTCATGGCCACGATCTCCCCCCGCGCCCGTAGCGCATCCACGATCTGGACCTTGTGGTAGGGAGAGACACGGGCGAAGACGTCGATCTCCTCGATCTGCAGCGCGAGCTCTCCCTCTACCATCCGGTCGAGGTCAGCCCCCGACGCGACGCGCCGCCCGGGCTGGAGGAGGCCGATCTCGCGGGCGATCGCCTCCGCTGTCGCGACGTGGTCGCCAGTGATCATGATCGTGCGCAGCCCGGCCTGGCGGGCCAGGGCGATCGCCTCCGCCACCTCCGGCCGCGGTGGGTCCTGCATCCCAACGAGCCCTAGGAACACGAGGTCCGTCTCCGCGGTCCCCGGGGTGACCTCCGTCGGCAGTTCCCCCAACGGCTTGTAGGCCACGGCAAGCACGCGCAGGCCCTGGGATGCCATCCCCTCGTTCGTGCGGTTGATCTCCGCCCGCAGGCCGTCGGAGAGCGGCGCAGGGCCGGTCGCGTCTTGAATCATCGTGCACAAGGAGAGGATGACATCCGGAGCGCCCTTGACGATGGACACGTAACGTCCGCCTGGGACCACCAGCGGGGCGGAACTGTCCAGCGCATGCAGGGTCGCCATCCTCTTCCGCTCAGAGTCAAACGGGACCTCCGCCAACCGGGGGAACGCCGCCACGGTGGCCTTGTCCATCCCCGCCTTGGCCGCAGCCACCACGAGGGCGCCCTCCGTGGGGTCGCCGATGATCCGGTACCCCTTCGCGCCCTGGCGGAGCTCGGCGTCGTTGCAGAGGAGCCCGGCCCACAGGGTCGCGTGCAGCACAGGGTGTTCCTCGACCCGAACCTCGCGCCCATCGCACCGGAACCCTCCCACCGGCTCGAACCCCTGGCCGGAGACGGCAAAGGTCTTCCCCCCTGCCCAGACCTGCGTCACCGTCATCTGGTTCTGGGTAAGCGTCCCTGTTTTATCTGTGCAGATGACGGTCGCCGAGCCAAGGGTCTCCACCGAGGGCAGGCGCCGCACGAGCGTGTGGCGACGCAGCATCTCCCGCGTCCCCAGGGCGAGGCACATCGTGACGATCGCCGGCAGCCCTTCAGGGACAGCGGCCACCGCCAAGCTCACCGCGACCATGAAGAACCCGATCAGGGCGTGCTGGGCGTGGTCGAGGTAGACGCGCAACCCCTCCGCCCACAGGAGGCTGATCTCGGTCTGGCGGAGGAGGGACAGCACGAACACCAGCACGCAGACCACGAGGATGGCCGTCCCGAGGACCTTCCCGAACACCTCGAGCTTCTTCTGAAGCGGGGTCTCCTCGGCCGTCTCCTCGATCATCTCCGCGATCGCGCCGAGTTGGGTCTCCGTGCCGGTCCCCACCACGATCCCCCGGCCCCGCCCGTAGACGACGGTCGTCCCCATGAACGCGGAATTGGTGCGATCGGCGATCGGCGTCTCTGCGGCAAGAACCGGTTCCGCCTTCTTCTCCACCGGGACGGACTCCCCGGTGAGGGACGACTCATCCACCCGCATCTGCGCCGCCTCGATCAGACGCAGGTCAGCGGGCACGATCGTGCCCGCCTCGAGGAGGACCACATCGCCGGGGACGAGGTCCCGTGCCCGGACGGTCGTCCTCTCCCCATCGCGCACGACATGGGCCTCGGGCGCCGCCATTTCCTTGAGGCTCTGCAGCGCCTTCTCGGCCTGACTCTCCTGCGTCGCGCCCACGAACGCGTTGAGGACAACGATCGCGAGGATGATGACCGAATCAAGCCATCCCAGCGGCTCAGGGTCGATCACCTGTACGACCAGCGAAACGAGCGCCGCCGCGAGGAGGATCCACACCACGAATCCACGCAGCTGCGCAACAAGCCGCTTCCAGAACGGCGTGGGTGGGGTCTCAGGGAGGGCATTCGGGCCGTAGCGGGCGAGCCGCTCCCGCGCCTCCGCCGAGGTGAGCCCCGTCCCGGGGTCCACCTCGAGGGCGGCCGCGACGTCACCAACCGAGAGAGCGTGCCACGTCTTCTTCGTTTCCACCGTCATCTCCCCCCACTACGCCCAGAGGAGGAGGATCACCGGGGCGAACACCTCGGCGACGAGCGACATTACGGTGATCATCGTGTTCAGGGATGGACCCGCGGTGTCCTTGAACGGGTCGCCCACCGTGTCCCCCGTGACCGCCGCCTTATGGGCCTCCGATCCTTTCCCGCCATACGCCCCGGTCTCCACGTACTTCTTGGCGTTATCCCACGCCCCACCGGCATTGGCCATGAACAGGGCGAAGATGATCCCGGTGAGGATGCTCCCCGCCAGGAACCCCGCCAACGCCTCCTTCCCCAAAAGCAGCATCACCACCACAGGCACGAGGATCGCGAGCGAGCACGGGAACAGAAGCTCACGGAGCGCGCCCCGGGTCGCGATGTCCACGCACGTCTTGTAGTCAGGTTTCGCTTTCCCCTCGATTAGCCCGGGGATCTCCCGGAACTGCCGGCGCACCTCCTCCACCATCCGCCCCGCGTTCCGACCCACAGCGAGGATGAGGAGGGCCGAGAAGAGCGGGGGCATCATCGCCCCCAGGAACAGGCCGATGATCACGGGGTAGCTGATGAGGTTGATCCCCTGGGTGAGGTCGATGTCCACCAGGTGGGTGTACGCGGCGAACATGGCGAGCACGGTGAGGGCCGCCGCCCCAATCGCGAACCCCTTCGTGACCGCCTTCGACGTGTTGCCCTGCGCATCGAGGGCGTCTGCCACGGCGAGCGCATCCGGGCCGAGGTCACCCTGCTCCGCGATCCCGCGGGCGTTATCCGAGATCGGGCCGAACGCATCGGAAGAGATGATCGTGGCCACGATGGACAGCATCCCCACCGCGGATACCGCGATCCCGTAGAACGGGTTAACCCCGAACATCTCCGCCAGCGTCCAAGAGGCAAACGTGGCGATGCAGATCCCAAGAATGGAGGGGACGATGCTGAGCAGGCCATACGAGAACCCGGTCATGATGTTGATCGCGGCGCCCTTCGTCGCCGCCTCGGCCGTGCTCAACGTAGGACGGCGGTCGATCGAGGTGAAGTAGTCCGTCGTCATCCCGATCACGATCCCCGCCCCCAACCCGGCCAGGGTGGGGAGGAACACGCCCAGCCATTCCTGCCCCGGGAGGCCCGCGGTGTAGGTAACCGCGAACAGGAGCACGAGGAACAAGCCGGATGTCGCAAAGAGGCCGCCGTTTAAGGCCGCCCCTGGGTTGCCGCGCATGAGGAAGCGCACCATGAACACTCCCGCGATCGAGGCAACCAGCCCTACCGCGGCGATCATCAATGGGAGCAGGGTGAGGACCCCTCCCCCGAGCTCCGCGCCGAGAATCATCGCCGCCACGATCGCTGCGATGTAGGAGTCCACAAGATCGGCGCCCATCCCCGCCACATCGCCCACGTTGTCGCCAACGTTATCGGCGACAACGGCCGGGTTCCGCGGGTCGTCCTCGGGGATCCCGAGCTCCACCTTACCCACGAGGTCCGCACTGATGTCCGCCGTCTTCGTGTAGATGCCGCCGCCGGCCTTTGCAAACAGGGCGAACGCGCTCGCTCCGAAGCTGAACCCGAGCGTGACCTGAGCCGCGTCCATCTCGGTCCACCCCAGGGCGGTCCGGCCCAGGTAGTAGATGAGGCTGATCCCAAATAGGGAGAGGCCCACGATCGCGAGGCCCATCACCGCTCCCCCGTAGTAGGCGACGGGGAACGCCGCCGACAGCCCCTCCCGTGCCGCATTGGCCGTGCGCACATTGGCCCGCACCGCAGCCGTCATCCCCAGCGATGCGGCAATTGTCGAGCAGCCTGCGCCGAGCAGGTACGCCACGGCTACCGCCACTCCGTGTTCAGCTCCCTGGGTGACCCCCACCAGGATCCCGATCACGGGGGCCACGATCCCGAGGAATGCGAGCAGGGTCACGTTCTGACGCCGGAGGTAGGCGCTCGCCCCGTCCTGAATCGCCTTCGCCACGTCCAGCATCCGGTCCGTGCCGCCCGCGCGACGCGTGACCTGGCGATACAAATAGAGAGCGAACAGGATAGAAACAAGACCGACTCCCGCCGCAATGAACTCCCACATCATCTACAATCCCTCCTTGCCCCGCGCCGCTCGTTTCCCTCCGGCGCGCGGGACACCCCAAGGGCCCGATCTTCTCTTGGAAGTGTCCCCCCCGCAACCTCGGCCGGGCGATGCGTCAGGATGGCAGTGCTGTCCACCACGGAGAAAACACCCGCCCACAGGATACGGAGCGGGCAATAGAAAACCCGGGAGCCGAAGCTCCCGGGTTCACACCTTGTGTACCCGTTGTCCAAGGATCACTCCCTCACACGCCGGGGGCCTCCACGATCTGGAACACGACAACGCGGATCACCGTGCTCCCAAGAGAGATCCACAACCGATAGGTTCCGAGCGCGAGATCAGCGGTAGCGAACTGGAACTGGTAGTTGTCCGTGGGTTCGATCCGCTTCCCCGCCACCACCCTCTTTTCAAGATCCGGCGCGACCACTGCCCCAGCACCGCCCGCCAACTCATCCGCCGACGTGAGGACGGCATGAGGGAGGCACGGGACCGTACCGCACGCGGCCGGGGCGACCACCGCCACCGTGATCATCTCCCCCCGGCGCACCACCTGCGGCGCCTGCTCGCCGGCAAACCGGATCAGGACCGGCTCGTTCGTCGTGCGGGCCGTGGCCGCCAAGCACACCTCGGCAGCGTCGAGCCCGTTGATCACGATGTACTGGTTGCCGTCCCAGCTCGTATCCAGATCGGGGAGCGAGGGATCCACCCGTTCCATCGTCGCGTACTGCTCCGCCCCGTGCACACCGTAGCCCGCCGCCCACCCGTCGCGGTGGGGGTCGTCGGCGTTGGCGGTGTCCACAACGTTCCCGGCCGGATCGACGAGCTCCAGGATCTCCCCCCGGTCGGCGAGATCGAGGACGAATGGAAGGAACACGAGCTCCGATGGAAACTCGGTTGGATCCACGTCAGGATAGGCCCAGAGGAAGAATTGTTCGTTCACCGCCTGCGCGGTACCGACGAGCGGGTTTCCGTTCCGGTCGGCGCCATGCGTGAGGATGCCTTCGTTGGCGCGCCAGTTCTGTTCCGTGTCCCGCGCGAACGGGCTCACCCGCTCCATCGTGGCATACGGGTGAGCGCCCCCCAAGCCGTAGCCGGCCGCCCAGCCCATCTGGCCGATCCGGTGCGCGTTCGCGGTGTCGACCACCTCTCCGGTCGGGTCGAGGAGCTCCAGCACACCACCCTGCGGATCGAGGGGCACGTTGTAGATGAGGTCAGCCGGGATGCCGCGAACCACGTCGTCACTCCCCCGCTCGAGGAGGTACGTTGCATACGGGGCAATCGTCCCGCGGAGTTCGACCATCTTCCACTCCCGCTCCCCGGCCGTGGCCGGCCGGGCCAGGCGCCAGCGGAGGACCCATCCGGTGAGGTCTATTGGAGCCTCGGTCACATTGGTGAGCTCGATCCACTGGTCGTTCTCGCTCGCTGGCGTCCCACCCCAGGCGATCTCGCTGATCACAACCGGCCCCACATCGTCGTAGATGAGATCGGCCTCGATGTCGCTCACCACCTCGTCGGTGCGGCGCTCCAGGAGGTAGAACCCGTCCGGGTCGATCGTCCCGGCGAGCTCCACGACCTTCACGTACCTCTCAACCATCGTCACTGGCTGCTTCCGCCGCCAGCGAAGCGTCCACCCCGTGAGGTCCAGCGGCTCGTCAGCCGAGCTGTAGAGCTCGACCCACTCGTGGTTTTGGTTCGCTGCCGTGCCGCCCCAAGCGATCTCGTTGATCACGATCCTCGGTCCGAGGGCACCTCCTCCGCCGGCGATCTCCTCCCCGCAGTCCTCAACCGTAATCCGGACCGTTCCCACCGCAAACGCGCCGGTGGGATCGGTGACGGTGTAGGCGATGAAGTCCGTGCCGAGAAAGCCAAGCTGCGGCACGTACACCACATCCACCGACGCGCTGTGCGGCGCGCTGTACGTGACCGCGCTCAGGTTCCCGCTAAGGGCACCGTAGGTCGGTGCCCCCATGATCGCGAACGTCAGCGGATGAGACGCCGGGTCCCCAGGGTTCACGTCCGGGTCGCTGCCACGCAAGGAGAAGGCGAGCGGGACGTTCTGACACGTGACGAGGGGCAGGCTCTCTGCGATGGGGGGCTCGTTGTTCCGCACCCAGTTCTTCAGGGCATCAGGCCCGTTCAGACCGCCCGATCCGGTTGCCCGCCGCAGAACCAGCCCAGCTACCGTAACGTCCGCCGTCGCTCGGATGGTGACGCCACCCAGGTTCGACGAGAACAGAGTCACGAAAGCCTGCCCGCTGCTCGTCGTCACCGCTGACGGCGTGACGAACGTAGCCCCAGCCGTGTTGCTGAGAAGCGTGAACACGACCGGCGTGCCATTTGAGGCCGGCACCCAGCCAGCGCCGGCGTTGACCTCCACCAGCGCGGTCACGGTGTGGTCTGTGCCCACTGGATTGACCGAGCTCAACGGGGTCACGCTAATCCGCGCATCCACGTAGGTTTTCGCGGCGTTGCCACCATTCCCGGGCGTGCCCGTCACACGGACAAACGCCCCGTTGCCGAATAGGTCCGCTGCCGCCTGAATCAAGACCGTTTCCGGCGTTGAGGAAACGATCTGCGCTGTCGCCTGACCCGCGCTGTTCGTGACCGAGGTGTTGACCCCGCCGACGAAGATCGCGGTCCCGCCAACGATGGAGAACGTGACTCCCACGCCAGGCGCTGGAAGCCACGCGAACCCGTCGGTTGTCGTCTCAACCAGCGCGACCAGCGTGTGCGGATCCCCCACTTCATTCGTGGCAGAAAGCGGACTCAGGCTGATCCGTCCCTGCACGTAGGTCTTCTGCGCAGGCACGGTGCTCCCACCTAGGCCGTCCGTCGTCCGCACGACTTGCGTCCCGCCGGGGAACGTCATCGTCACCGTCGGGGTTGCCAGGAACACCCCTGGCGCAGTGCTGTTGATCATCAGGTTCCATGTTGCGCTCATCCCGTTCGGGGCCACCGTGGGTCCGCTCAAGCTCTGGCTCCCCGGCGTCGGCGCCACGGTGTGGCTGAGGGCCCACGAACTGGGCACCGCTCCTTCCGCGTACGCGGTGATCGCAAACGTGTGCGGGTCGCCCACTGCGTTTGTCGCCTGCCCCGGCGTGATGGCGATGTAGCCATCTACCCCTACGTAGTGGCTCGGATCCGTGTCGCTCACCGTCTGACCGTTGTACGTCGTCTGCGCGGTCCCCACGTTCGCGTACTGCCCCGCTTGGGCCGCCCCCACCTTCGTCAGCGTCGCGCTCGCCCCCGGCGCCAGTGAGGATGTTCGTGACCGTCACGTTCCCCGTGTTCTTCACCTCGTACGTCCACGTCACCGTCGACCCCACCGCCACCACCGGACCCGGCGCACTATCAGCGTCGTGCCCGTTCGTCTTCTTCTCGAGGGAGAGCCCCGGCGCCTGCGTGGCCGTGATCGTCTCCTCGCCCTGCCCCGTTACGTTCGGACCCGTCGGCGGCGTCCCCGTACCCGTTGCAACGTTGTACACGCTCCCCGCGTCCAGATCGGACTGGCTGATCGCGTAGGTGGCCTGCGCCGTCCCCTGCTCGCCTGGCCCCAGCGTCGCCGGCGTCACGGCCAGGTTCGCTACCCCCAGCCGCGCATCGTCGATCTTCACGTTCGTGAGCGTCACGTTCCCCGTGTTCGTCACCGTGAATGTGTACGTGATCCCTTGCCCAACCGCGCTGTACGCCTCCGGACTCGCGCTCTTCACCACCGCAACCGCCGGCTGCGCCACCAGCGTCTGGCTGTCACCGTCGCTGTCGCTCACCCCAGCCCCGTTGTGGTAACCGGTCACCGTTGCCGTGTTCGTGAACGTCCCCGCGTTGATGTCCGCCTGCGTGAGAACGTAGCTGCCAGTGAACGTCGTCGTGTTCGTCGCCCCTGGCGCCAAGCTCGCGATCGG
>JALHJZ010000024.1 GCA_022838705.1 Candidatus Bipolaricaulota bacterium
CTTCCCTCAGCTTTATAAGGGAATCCTTCCCCCCACTCACGGAGATGTGATCTGCACCTATCTCCAGCTCGTCATAGTCGAACATGTTGGAGAGTGTTTTGATAACTTTATCTGCATCTTCGGTGGGGTTGATGGGGGTTTCAGCCGTAAATTCACATTTCATTGGTGAGTATGCTCCTTATAGTATTTTTAAACCGTTTTATAGAGCCTTCATTGGGCACCATGTAGTCTGCCCTGGCAATTACTTCCCCTATACCAAATTTAAGCTCCCTCTTATCTCTGTTTTCAAACTCAGATTTATCAAGGGAATCGTCCACACGTTTCCTATTCAATAACCTCCGAAACCTGGTCTCCGGGGAGGAATTAACAGATAATACCTTAAAACCTGGGAAATTCTCCCGGAACATCTCCACTTCAAAGGGGCTTCTTATTCCTTCGATGATGAAGAGATTGGAGTGATTACTGGAATCTTTAGATATATCTTTAATTTTCTGGATGCATCTTTCGGCCACCACAAATTCACCATAGTCTTTGCGAAGCTGGACAGCGATCTCTCCTATTTTGGCATTTCTTTTCCTGGCTTCTTCCCGGATAACATCACCCATCCTTATGATCTCGTAACCGAGATTTTTAGCCACACCAGCTACTATTCCCTTCCCTGAACCGGGCATTCCTGTAACTCCTATTACCTTCATGTCCATCTATACCATTCTTTTGTTTAGAGATATTTTATCTTTTATCAGGTTAGCACTAATTATTTGCGAGAGTACGAACCTATCATCAGCTTCAATGAATCCTTCAGATTCTGCTGGTTATCGAAGTTACGGGTTATATCCTGAAGCGCAGATTTATCCATTCCTCGAAGTCTTTCCACTTCCCGGGTAAGAGAGGGGATGACCCTCACCAGATTATCAACTATCGTCACGGTAGCTGTTTTCGCTGTCCTAGAAAGGGGGTTAAGGTCAACAGTTACCACCTTCTTCCCATTTGAAACCAATGCTTCAGCCCGGTCACCATCCTCTAAAGGTACCAATACCACGTCTGCTTTATAAACCCCTTCCCGGCTGGCCCTTGAACGGGGGCTGTCCAGTCCCTTTATATGCTCCGGGTTTTCCTCGCTACCCAGCACTTCCAAAGCACCGGCATCCCTTAAAACCTTCTTTACAGCACGTACTCTTTCTGGTGTTCTGTAGAATAGGTTTATCTCTATTTTAGCATCTAAAGCACCGGCCAGGTCGACTATTTCTTCTGACACCAGCGCGGCGGTGTTACCGTTAACTGATATTACCGGGTGTTCTGCCAGTAAGAGGGTGGCTGCCGCTGTCTCTATGGCTTTCTTGGCAACCGTTGATGTTTCTTCACCTAATAGGTAATCAAAAGCCTCCCCTCTCCCATGGGCTATTAAACCTGAATCTGCAAGGATCCCGGCCTTATAAGCATCCACTACTTTCGCCCTGAGCTTCAGGGAGTCATAACGGGGGTGATCAGGGGGTATATCATGTGAATATTTAGATTTCATATTAAAAACCTTAAGAAGTTGATTTAAAATAAAAATATGGGATTTCAGTTAAATAAAAGTTTAGGTCTTCTCATATACTTCCAGAATTTCCAGG
>JALHJZ010000025.1 GCA_022838705.1 Candidatus Bipolaricaulota bacterium
AGCTTGAAACTATGAAAACGGAGATCACGCCGTTCGTGACTGCCCTTTGAACGCGTGGTAAACCAGTGGTAGACAAGCAACCTCTGTTTTCCACAAAAGGAGCCAGTCATGAAGTTTATCGGCGTCGATCTCCACAAGAAGACTATCAGTTTGTGCGTGGTTGTAGTAGTTGCGGGGAAGCGGAAAGTGGAATCCCGCAGGCGATTTGACTGCCAGAACACGGGTGCGATTCGTAGTTTTTTCGAGAAACAGGAGGCTTTCCAGGTGGTTGTGGAAGCAACGGCCAACTACGAATGGTTCCTGCTTCTGGTGGAAGATCTGGCGGACCGTTGCGTGCTGGCCCACCCGAAGAAGCTGCGGGTGATCGCCGAATGCAAGCACAAGTCGGACAAGATCGACGCCCAGATCCTGGCGGAGTTCCTGGCCATGGACATGATTCCTGAGGCCTACCGGCCCAGTCCGCGGATTCGCCAGTACCGGGTTCTGGTGCGTCACCGGCATTGGATGCAGGGACGGATTACCTCGCTCAAGTGCAAATTGCGTGACAAGGCGGCTCATTACAATGCAGACATTGCGGAGTTGTTCACCCTCAAAGGCGAACAGCACCTGGCGGAAATCGCCATGAGCAGAGCAGATCGTTTCCACACCGAGAGAATGCTGGAACTGCTGCATTTCTGTCAGAAGCAGTTTGAGGAGGTGAACGCGGAGTTGAATCGGTTCACCAGAACGGCACCCGGCCCGGAACGGGAGGCGCGGGCGGTGCTGGATTCCATCCCTGAAGTGGGACCGGTTACGATTGATATCGTTTTGAGCGAACTGGGAGACTGGCGACGTTTTCGCAGTGCCAAGCAAGTCGTCTCGTTCGCCGGCCTGGACCCCGGTTACCGCGAGAGCGACGGGAAGGGGAAACAACTGTCCATCACCAAAGAAGGCTCCCGGCTGCTGCGTTGGGCGATGGTCGAAACGGCTTGGCGATTGGTTCGCAAGTTTGCCCGTTGGAGGCACATTTTTGAGACGTTGAAGAAGAACACCGGATCGAGGAAGAAGGCGATCGTGGGCGTGGCCCGGCGAATTATGTGTATGATGTACGCCATGTTGCGGGAAGGGAAAGCCTATCGGCCGGCAGCCCAGGCCGCCTGACGCTCGCTCCGACCCCACCAACAAAGGCACCGTGGGATGCCTTCTCTGTCGCTCGTCCGTCGCTCGCCAACTCGCTTCGCTCGAACAGGGCGAGCGAGCGACGGCCGGCTCCGACGAAGGCACCCACTCCCCGAAACCATGTATTCCAATGGAGAACATTCCGAGTCTTTTCGCGACGTTGGACCCCAGAGCGACCCCGGCGAGAGCCATGTGCTCCGGCGCCTTACGGCGACCCACGTTAGCTTGAATGGCGGCGCTCCTTGAACGACATTTCATGGCGACGCTCAATCCCGAGCGATCCCGAATAGATGGTTGAGCCAACGTTAGAAACTCGACGACGAACCAACGTCACGAAAACACTCACCCACTGGCCTTGACAAGAACGTTTTCATAGATGGCTCTCC
>JALHJZ010000005.1 GCA_022838705.1 Candidatus Bipolaricaulota bacterium
CAATTTTAAGTATCTGAAAGAAGAAATTGTAGGAATAATTAGGGGAAATAGGTGGATTTTCCCGCCTGCTAAAATCAGACTATTTTAGGATTGAAATCAGTGTCAGCCTGATATGATTGATGATCAGTGTTTGCTAAAATCAGACTATTTTAGGATTGAAATTTAGATTGGTTACAAGGTGTATTGAATCCGTTTAAGGCTAAAATCAGACTATTTTAGGATTGAAATCTTAACACTTTCTTAAACATTTCCATGATTTTTTTAGCTAAAATCAGACTATTTTAGGATTGAAATCTCTTTCATCTATATCTTCTTGTGTTTTCTTCTTTGGGCTAAAATCAGACTATTTTAGGATTGAAATATGGCTACCGGGCTGAAAATGTCAGGGTACAACCTGTGCTAAAATCAGACTATTTTAGGATTGAAATATTGTTATCCCTGCATTAGAAGCCATGTCATGGGTGCTAAAATCAGACTATTTTAGGATTGAAATAATAGGAACAAAATTAGATCTTCGCGTGCAGATCTATGGCTAAAATCAGACTATTTTAGGATTGAAATGAGGATGAGGAAAACAAGGATTTACCATCAGCAGAAGGCTAAAATCAGACTATTTTAGGATTGAAATGTGATCCCATTATCATCTGGTCGGTGATCTCTAATTGCTAAAATCAGACTATTTTAGGATTGAAATTAAACTATATCAGTACACCCGATACGATCTTGATTGGGCTAAAATCAGACTATTTTAGGATTGAAATTCCCAGATAAGTAAGGAACCATCTTTCCATTTTCAGCTAAAATCAGACTATTTTAGGATTGAAATATTCTTGTAATTCGGCATCTTCAAAAGCAACCCCCTTGCTAAAATCAGACTATTTTAGGATTGAAATCCACACTTTAAAGAGTTCTCCATCCTCCTTTCGTATAGCTAAAATCAGACTATTTTAGGATTGAAATAGTAATAAAAGAAGAAAGTACAACAGCAGAATATGGCTAAAATCAGACTATTTTAGGATTGAAATCGATTTTACAGGATATTCAGTCGATGTGGGATCGTGGCTAAAATCAGACTATTTTAGGATTGAAATGTACGATGTGGTTTTAATAAGAACAGTCACGTTGCAGAGCTAAAATCAGACTATTTTAGGATTGAAATTGCATAAGGATAGTTCACCCATCCGCTGCCCATGTTTATGCTAAAATCAGACTATTTTAGGATTGAAATCCGACAATGTATTACTCGACTATCATGCATACAATGAGCTAAAATCAGACTATTTTAGGATTGAAATTTGGAAAACGTGTGAAACCACATAAGAAGCCCCACACGCTAAAATCAGACTATTTTAGGATTGAAATAAATTATCTCCTAAACTTGAAGCTGCTGATGCTGCTGCTAAAATCAGACTATTTTAGGATTGAAATCTGCTATGCTCTTACTTGAATCGTCAAGTTTTAAGGCTAAAATCAGACTATTTTAGGATTGAAATGGGATAGGACAACAAATTTGGAATTGGATAACAAGTGCTAAAATCAGACTATTTTAGGATTGAAATTACCCTGCGTTGCCTATATTTTGTTTTCTTCCTGGTGCTAAAATCAGACTATTTTAGGATTGAAATATAAAGAAATTAGACAAAATAGAAAAATTAATTGATAGCTAAAATCAGACTATTTTAGGATTGAAATTCTTAGCTTCAAAGAAATCATTATTAAAATTCCGGGCTAAAATCAGACTATTTTAGGATTGAAATGTCTTCTCTGGAGCTTCTGATTAGGTGCAGATAGTTGCTAAAATCAGACTATTTTAGGATTGAAATGAATAATAAAGGCATAAGTAAATCCGCAATAAGTGGGCTAAAATCAGACTATTTTAGGATTGAAATGTCCCTTTTCTTGTTTGGGACTGGTCGCTCTTAATAAGCTAAAATCAGACTATTTTAGGATTGAAATGGTTATATCACAGCAATGGTAGGAAATAATGGGATTGCTAAAATCAGACTATTTTAGGATTGAAATAACAAGAACCTAACAAGCTATAAACTAAAAGATGAAGAGCTAAAATCAGACTATTTTAGGATTGAAATTAAAGGTAAAACACGATTACAAAATTTACATGATGCAGCTAAAATCAGACTATTTTAGGATTGAAATTACTTAAATAAGTCGTCGGAATTCTTTTATAAAAAAAGGCTAAAATCAGACTATTTTAGGATTGAAATTGTAAATGCTTGGAATAAATTAGTAGGTGCCTTCTGGGCTAAAATCAGACTATTTTAGGATTGAAATTACCCCAAATCTGGGATGAAGGAATAGATGAGGGGTTGCTAAAATCAGACTATTTTAGGATTGAAATTACTGAATGATGCAGATACTGACAGCTTGAAAGTCAGGCTAAAATCAGACTATTTTAGGATTGAAATGCCGATCTTAGCATCCGATGGGGGCTGCCAGTACGGCTAAAATCAGACTATTTTAGGATTGAAATGAGACAGCACGTTGTCACCTACAACGGCCGGACATTCGCTAAAATCAGACTATTTTAGGATTGAAATGATCCTAATCAAGTATTCCGTGATCGTGGCAGTATAAGCTAAAATCAGACTATTTTAGGATTGAAATATACCCCCCTGGCCCCTGTCAAGTCCGGCGGTGCTGCTAAAATCAGACTATTTTAGGATTGAAATTTGTGGATTTGGGGGTAAACCGTTTTAAGGGTCATGCTTGCTAAAATCAGACTATTTTAGGATTGAAATCGGGTTGTAGTAGTGAAAAATACACACAATACTATGGCTAAAATCAGACTATTTTAGGATTGAAATCTGCTGTGGATTTGATTAGGTATATGGAGTCTGATCCGCTAAAATCAGACTATTTTAGGATTGAAATTAACTGACTCCATTGTTGGTGGAATAATAGGTACATTGCTAAAATCAGACTATTTTAGGATTGAAATCTGCTTTCTCTCTCGCTCGTTCCTCTTCAATCTCTGCTGCTAAAATCAGACTATTTTAGGATTGAAATTGAAGTACTTAACAGCAAAGTAGAAACCAAAAGTTACGCTAAAATCAGACTATTTTAGGATTGAAATTACAGGTATTAGAGAATTACAGATTCACAGAAGACAAGCTAAAATCAGACTATTTTAGGATTGAAATAATTAAAGCCGAAAAAGAAAAACATTACGCTCATACTGCTAAAATCAGACTATTTTAGGATTGAAATAGTATTAGAGAACTTAAAGAAAAGTTCCAACATGGTGCTAAAATCAGACTATTTTAGGATTGAAATTTTGAAATTAGCATTATGGATTGCTAGGCGTAATTCAGCTAAAATCAGACTATTTTAGGATTGAAATTGGCTTTTCTAGTTTTTTGTGGTAAACATTTTACGTGGGCTAAAATCAGACTATTTTAGGATTGAAATCTAATAGTTACATACAAGTAGACACGCTCAACTTCGCTAAAATCAGACTATTTTAGGATTGAAATATTTGTGAATGCGGGGCTAAAAAACTATTTGACCAGGCTAAAATCAGACTATTTTAGGATTGAAATCCCTCTGGAGCAGCCTAATCAGTTTGGTTATTGTTGGCTAAAATCAGACTATTTTAGGATTGAAATAAAACTCTACAAAGAACCAAGTGTACGTTTATTAGATGCTAAAATCAGACTATTTTAGGATTGAAATTTATCATATTCATACCAAACTCTTGTAACTCCTCACGCTAAAATCAGACTATTTTAGGATTGAAATCCGAGTCGTAGACCGACTGAATAGTGCACAAATGAGCTAAAATCAGACTATTTTAGGATTGAAATTTTTGAACCGGATGAGGTTATCCATACTAAACTATTTGCTAAAATCAGACTATTTTAGGATTGAAATACGGATAACGATAAAACTTCAACAATTGCAAGGAAAGCTAAAATCAGACTATTTTAGGATTGAAATTTGAACTGTCTTTTCTGGTAAAAAAAATGGAGTATGCTAAAATCAGACTATTTTAGGATTGAAATCCGGATCTGATATAGTTTATACTTTTGCTACTGAACGCTAAAATCAGACTATTTTAGGATTGAAATCTTATACGGGTGTTAATTGATTTCATCGTTCGTTTGAGCTAAAATCAGACTATTTTAGGATTGAAATTAGGGTTTATCGGGCTGGTTTACACTTGTTTCATTGAAGCTAAAATCAGACTATTTTAGGATTGAAATCTCGAAAAGGCCAGGGCATTACTTGAATGCTGGATACGTGCTAAAATCAGACTATTTTAGGATTGAAATTGCCACATCAACAACCATCGGGGGTCGTTGCCCATTTGCTAAAATCAGACTATTTTAGGATTGAAATAAATCCAACGGGTCAACAACACAGCCACAGCCATCACAAGCTAAAATCAGACTATTTTAGGATTGAAATGTAGGTTTCCTTTCTACATTTCAGGCATTCTTTTAGCTAAAATCAGACTATTTTAGGATTGAAATTCAGAAATAAGGGATTACCTTGAATTAAAACAAGGGCTAAAATCAGACTATTTTAGGATTGAAATTTTAGTATCAATTTAATATGGTGCTTTCATAGGGGGGCTAAAATCAGACTATTTTAGGATTGAAATGCTATAAACCCTACGATACTATCAGAGCCTATACCTTGCTAAAATCAGACTATTTTAGGATTGAAATTTAAAATTAGGTGTAAGTCCCCTGCCTCTGGGAATATGCTAAAATCAGACTATTTTAGGATTGAAATAGACATAGACATCTACTTAGGCTGAAATTTTCCCCATGCTAAAATCAGACTATTTTAGGATTGAAATCATCTTTTACACCTCTTATGAGCGGCTAAATCTATCTAGCTAAAATCAGACTATTTTAGGATTGAAATGTGTACTCATAGCCATGTTTGCTATCTTATTTTTTATGCTAAAATCAGACTATTTTAGGATTGAAATGGAATTGATTTTGACGGTCAAGTAGTACCACGTAGAAGCTAAAATCAGACTATTTTAGGATTGAAATTCGAATCAGTAGAAGTAGAATACAAAGACGAAGGAGCTAAAATCAGACTATTTTAGGATTGAAATAAAACAGATTCTTGCTACGTACCACTTTACAAGACTTGCTAAAATCAGACTATTTTAGGATTGAAATGGCACAGCAGAGGACCTATTAATAAACATCCTTAACGCTAAAATCAGACTATTTTAGGATTGAAATTTAGCTTCAAAAGGGTGTTTGCATTCAGGACAGATTGCTAAAATCAGACTATTTTAGGATTGAAATATCAATATACCACCGTGACGTACAACGACAAAAAGCGCTAAAATCAGACTATTTTAGGATTGAAATAGAAACAAATGGAGAAATAATAAACATGGTAGACCTGCTAAAATCAGACTATTTTAGGATTGAAATCTTTCGGGAACTGCACGGTTAAGGAGGAATAAAAGAGCTAAAATCAGACTATTTTAGGATTGAAATCAATTAATCCCCCTAATCATAGCAGCAATAATCCTAGCTAAAATCAGACTATTTTAGGATTGAAATAGGGTCATTAATGTTTTATACACCCGTCCTTACTTGGGCTAAAATCAGACTATTTTAGGATTGAAATTGAACCGGGCCGAGGCAACAGAGGAGCGTAACACTGAAGCTAAAATCAGACTATTTTAGGATTGAAATCTCGTAATGTTTTAGCTGGTTTCTTCTTCTGTTGGTGGCTAAAATCAGACTATTTTAGGATTGAAATGCATAATCAACGCTCGGAGGTTCCCCCGGATGCTGTTGCTAAAATCAGACTATTTTAGGATTGAAATGTAGTGGGATGAGGCAGGGGGATGTACGAGCTTTAAGCTAAAATCAGACTATTTTAGGATTGAAATCTATCTGGTTCTTTATACTGTATTCCAGCACTATTACGCTAAAATCAGACTATTTTAGGATTGAAATGAGCTTTTCCCGCTTCTTCTAAAACCTTCTTTTCAGCTAAAATCAGACTATTTTAGGATTGAAATAACATTTTTAATCAGCTCTCCATTATTGACAGTCTTCGCTAAAATCAGACTATTTTAGGATTGAAATGGAAGTTGCTGCCATCAAACATTTCTAGAATATCACCAGCTAAAATCAGACTATTTTAGGATTGAAATATCAAGGTTCTTAGTATGGCTTTTCATAGAAATAACAGCTAAAATCAGACTATTTTAGGATTGAAATAAGAGTCAGATAACGGTGGGATTATGACTGATTTGAGCTAAAATCAGACTATTTTAGGATTGAAATGGGCATTTTCTTATCAAACAATGAAACATAATCCCGCTAAAATCAGACTATTTTAGGATTGAAATAAAGAACCACCCATATGGGTTTTAGATTCTAATAAGTGCTAAAATCAGACTATTTTAGGATTGAAATTATTAAGATTAAAATAATGGGATTAAACATAATCAAAGCTAAAATCAGACTATTTTAGGATTGAAATTATATTGCCTCTATTCTGCTGAAATATCGGTCTGTGCTAAAATCAGACTATTTTAGGATTGAAATGGAGACGCATTCCAACCACTACTAACAGGAATAACTGGCTAAAATCAGACTATTTTAGGATTGAAATGGTTAAAACTAGATGCATCTTCAGAGGCCCCTCCTAAAGCTAAAATCAGACTATTTTAGGATTGAAATGATGCTGATGTCATAGTGGTCGTTATCGGTTTTTACGGCTAAAATCAGACTATTTTAGGATTGAAATGGTCTCCAAGGGCATTAATAATATCCCCTTTCATACGGCTAAAATCAGACTATTTTAGGATTGAAATGTCAAGAAACAAAAAGACGTTGTTATATGTTAGAACTGCTAAAATCAGACTATTTTAGGATTGAAATCTGTCAAAGAAGGGATATTTCAGCGTTACTATCGATGAGCTAAAATCAGACTATTTTAGGATTGAAATCGGCGATCGGCGCTGTTAAAGAGTTGCAAGGGGAGATGCTAAAATCAGACTATTTTAGGATTGAAATTCATGGAAATGTTCAGAATGCGGTAAAACTGGAGAAGCTAAAATCAGACTATTTTAGGATTGAAATTAGTTGCTGTAAAGAATTAGCAATAGAATGAATTAAGCTAAAATCAGACTATTTTAGGATTGAAATGATGGGATGTTCATATGGTTCAGAGAAGGAAATAAGGGCTAAAATCAGACTATTTTAGGATTGAAATTGGGCTGGGTTTTCATAATAGGGTGTACAGGCTACTTGCTAAAATCAGACTATTTTAGGATTGAAATAAGACTAAGTTTCTAATTTTACACACCCGCTGGCATAGCTAAAATCAGACTATTTTAGGATTGAAATTCATCATCAAAAAAAAGACGATAAATTTTTTCTATCTGCTAAAATCAGACTATTTTAGGATTGAAATGACACACCTTCGGGTTATTCACAAACCGGTGACGGAGCTAAAATCAGACTATTTTAGGATTGAAATTATTACTGAGGTTAAGAGAGGGTATTTTAGGCCAGTTAGCTAAAATCAGACTATTTTAGGATTGAAATTGATCATCAAACCAGATCTGGGGCCACTACTGCCCCTGCTAAAATCAGACTATTTTAGGATTGAAATTTTACGTAAACAGCAACGAGACTTGGTGTCACTCTCGCTAAAATCAGACTATTTTAGGATTGAAATAATAAATTCGACACTGAACCATTACAAGTCATAGAAGCTAAAATCAGACTATTTTAGGATTGAAATGACATTAAGGGGGAGCAGTTAGGAAAAATAAAATTTGCTAAAATCAGACTATTTTAGGATTGAAATAACCGGCATATATCAATCAAAACTAAAGGTGTGATATGCTAAAATCAGACTATTTTAGGATTGAAATGGAACCGACATAAACGCACCTCTTAACACTTTTTTTAGCTAAAATCAGACTATTTTAGGATTGAAATAAGAACATCTTTTTACCTGGTATGGGTCCGGTCATTTGCTAAAATCAGACTATTTTAGGATTGAAATACGTGACGAATAAAACTGATAGCAGCAACGCCGCTAAGGCTAAAATCAGACTATTTTAGGATTGAAATTATTTTTTCAACTTCTTCATTGCTTACCATAGCAGGAGCTAAAATCAGACTATTTTAGGATTGAAATATTTGTGTACGGACTTGACCGGCCTGTGTATTTACCGCTAAAATCAGACTATTTTAGGATTGAAATTTCCAGGTCTGGTTGATGATAGCTACACTGGGAGTCGCTAAAATCAGACTATTTTAGGATTGAAATGGAATACAGATTACATTAGGCGGTGCTGTTAATACTGCTAAAATCAGACTATTTTAGGATTGAAATCCTGATACTGTGGAGGTGCTTGCTCGATGATTTTCTGCTAAAATCAGACTATTTTAGGATTGAAATACAGTTAATGTTATATTACCAGTTTCACATCCAGTTAGCTAAAATCAGACTATTTTAGGATTGAAATCAAAATAAAGGAGACATGATAAAATGGCATTATTTAGCTAAAATCAGACTATTTTAGGATTGAAATTGTTTTTTATAGCTGATTCAATCATTCCAGGTATATGCTAAAATCAGACTATTTTAGGATTGAAATATAATTTTGGTGTGGAACCAGCCTCGTAGAGCTTAAGCTAAAATCAGACTATTTTAGGATTGAAATAAAAGGAGTTAAATTTTCTATGAGTTTTTTAAGTCAAGCTAAAATCAGACTATTTTAGGATTGAAATATCTAGTTCGGCTTGTTTGGTTAAATTTGCACTGGTGCTAAAATCAGACTATTTTAGGATTGAAATCGGGATGAAGCGACGATCATAGTATCTGATTTTGAAGGCTAAAATCAGACTATTTTAGGATTGAAATCGAAGACAGCTTCACCTACCGAGTACAAAGACGCAAGCTAAAATCAGACTATTTTAGGATTGAAATTGCGGATGGTGTAAAGCCGGATTAGAAGACCAGATTTGCTAAAATCAGACTATTTTAGGATTGAAATATTTGATCCAGAACAGAAAAAGCCAGGGGTGTGGTTGCTAAAATCAGACTATTTTAGGATTGAAATAAATTATACGAAAATGACACCTTATTAGCAGAAGAAGCTAAAATCAGACTATTTTAGGATTGAAATAATAAATTCGACACTGAACCATTACAAGTCATAGAAGCTAAAATCAGACTATTTTAGGATTGAAATCGGCGTGGGTGGATATAACGAAATAAAGAGAGGTGAAAGCTAAAATCAGACTATTTTAGGATTGAAATAACCGGCATATATCAATCAAAACTAAAGGTGTGATATGCTAAAATCAGACTATTTTAGGATTGAAATAAAATTTCTGTTATCATCTGCTTAACCTTCTCGTGGGCTAAAATCAGACTATTTTAGGATTGAAATAAGAATATTTCATTCTTCATGATATCAGAGATTCTAGCTAAAATCAGACTATTTTAGGATTGAAATTATATTTCTTTAATTTCTCAAAGTTATAGTGGGGGTGCTAAAATCAGACTATTTTAGGATTGAAATACTAATTTGGGTGGTACCTGGTAGGTCATGATACACGCTAAAATCAGACTATTTTAGGATTGAAATTTAAACTTCGTCACTTTGGCATAAATGGTTCATTTAGCTAAAATCAGACTATTTTAGGATTGAAATAACCTTTCACTTATTTGGTAACTGGTTATTTCATAAGCTAAAATCAGACTATTTTAGGATTGAAATCTAAATTCTTCAACAGACGCTGCTTCATAGTAGAAAGGCTAAAATCAGACTATTTTAGGATTGAAATTTCTTTGATTGTGTAGACGAATCGGCCGCTGCGATTAGCTAAAATCAGACTATTTTAGGATTGAAATGCATTATCACCAGCATCCGGGGCCTCAGTAGCAAATGCTAAAATCAGACTATTTTAGGATTGAAATGTCCTCCGATATCGTTTGCTTTGGTTTCTAGACAGGCGCTAAAATCAGACTATTTTAGGATTGAAATATCTAAACTAGAGAATATTGGGCGTGAGGAGGCTAAGCTAAAATCAGACTATTTTAGGATTGAAATGATATAATGCTTATGCATCGGGTGATTATACTTCAGCTAAAATCAGACTATTTTAGGATTGAAATTTCACAAATCTTTTCCTCTTCTGTGCGATATTTTTCGCTAAAATCAGACTATTTTAGGATTGAAATGCATCTTTATTAATTATATAATCAACAAAATCACGAGCTAAAATCAGACTATTTTAGGATTGAAATAAATCAGACTATTTTAGGATTGAAATGAAAATAAATCAAATCTTTAAAATGTATTCACTAAGTGCTAAAATCAGACTATTTTAGGATTGAAATTTTTCTTATCTCCTAGTTTCTTATATCTTGTTTCTGGCTAAAATCAGACTATTTTAGGATTGAAATTTTAAACCTCCTATATCAATATCTAATTCTGCTTTCTGGCTAAAATCAGACTATTTTAGGATTGAAATCTGTTTAACGAATTCTCTTAACTCTAAACCGAACTTGCTAAAATCAGACTATTTTAGGATTGAAATCACCTCTTCATCCTTACTCGTTTTCAACAACACTGCGCTAAAATCAGACTATTTTAGGATTGAAATCCAAAACTCAGTCCTAATTCTACTTTGTTATTAAGCCGCTAAAATCAGACTATTTTAGGATTGAAATGCGCGGTTATCCAGTTAAAGCACGACGTCCGCTGGTGCTAAAATCAGACTATTTTAGGATTGAAATATTATCTCTGCACAAATATCAGGATCTCCATCAAATTGCTAAAATCAGACTATTTTAGGATTGAAATGTGTTTAAGTTCTGCAATCTCTAAGTAACGTTTAATAAGCTAAAATCAGACTATTTTAGGATTGAAATTGAGTTTATTAAAATTCTCATAGAAATGGTTGTTTAGGCTAAAATCAGACTATTTTAGGATTGAAATTACAATAATCCTTTATTATCATGTCGTTAAACTTTATGCTAAAATCAGACTATTTTAGGATTGAAATAAAAGGAATTAAACGTCTTTATTCCTATGGAATTATGCTAAAATCAGACTATTTTAGGATTGAAATGACAGGTTAGGGAAGAGTTTTTAAACACTAGTATGGGCTAAAATCAGACTATTTTAGGATTGAAATATACTTTAACACCGTTTGAGCCGTACAACTTGTACTGGCTAAAATCAGACTATTTTAGGATTGAAATTGTGATGGTTACTGTTTTATTTATAAGCTTCTTAGAAGCTAAAATCAGACTATTTTAGGATTGAAATCTATTTCAAGTTTAATCATCTCTGCCCTATTATTCGTGCTAAAATCAGACTATTTTAGGATTGAAATGTTGGTAGGGTTACAGTTTCTCCTAAAACGTTTGTTGCTAAAATCAGACTATTTTAGGATTGAAATCGATTTTAAAGTCCGTGTTTTGGAGTTTAAAGTCCTTGCTAAAATCAGACTATTTTAGGATTGAAATTGTCTAAATATTTATCTATGAAAAGCTTTGGAAGTTGCTAAAATCAGACTATTTTAGGATTGAAATTGTGATGGTTACTGTTTTATTTATAAGCTTCTTAGAGCTAAAATCAGACTATTTTAGGATTGAAATACCAAAATAGATCATATATTGCTCTTGTTTTTCTTGCTAAAATCAGACTATTTTAGGATTGAAATCTATTAAATCTGTACCCCTTTTGGCACTGTTATCTTGCTAAAATCAGACTATTTTAGGATTGAAATTCA
>JALHJZ010000026.1 GCA_022838705.1 Candidatus Bipolaricaulota bacterium
ATGACGGAACCGGGTTTCACGGAAGGAGCCTGATGATGGAAGCGAGTGAGTTTGAAGCGCGGAAGCAGGAATTGATGGAGGAATGTACGATAACGCCGGAGGTGTTTGTCCGGCTGATGCCGCGACTGGAGCGGTTCATGGTACCGTTTGTTGGAAGGCTTGCTCGGAAGGAGCAGATCGAGCATGCACGCACGTTTGTGCGAGGTCTGCTCTCGGACTTGGAGCACAAGAACGCCGAGTCGATTGCCTATCTTTTCGGGCAAGAACGCATGCCGTTGCAGCACTTCCTCGGGGTGTCTTGCTGGGACGACAAACCTTTGCGAGACGAATTGGTGAGCCAGGTCGGCAAACAGTTGGGGGAGGTAGATGGGGTGATTGTGTTCGATCCCTCGGCCTTTCCGAAATCGGGTTGCGATTCGGTCGGTGTCGCTAGGCAATGGTGCGGCCGCTTGGGCAAGGTCGACAACTGCCAAGTAGGCATTTTTATGGGATACGTTTCGAGTCGCGAACACGCCTTGGTCGACATGCGATTGTATCTTCCCAAAGAGTGGACGAACGACCGGAAGCGGAGAGAGAAGGCAGGCGTCCCAAAAGAAATCCGATATCGCACGCGACACGAGTTGTGTCTGGAGATGCTCGCAGAGCACGGGCAACAGTTGCCTCATCAATGGATCACTGGTGACGACGAGATGGGCCGTCCATACTGGTTTCGCCGACGTCTCGACGTTCTTGACGAACGTTACCTGCTGGCAGTTCCCTGCAATACTACCGTCCGCGATCTTGAAGTCGACCCACCTGCCTACTCGGGTCGTGGTCGCTACCCGAAACGCCCCTGGATCCGTGTCGACCAGTTGATCACAACACTTCAGAACCACGACTGGACTAAAATCGATGTGCGTGACGGTTCGAAAGGCCCGCTCATCGTTGAAGCGGTCAAGCGACGTGTCATGGGCCGCACCGACAAACGACAAGAAGGCCATGAAGAAGTCTTTGTTGCGATTCGCTACAAGGACCGCGACGATCAACGCGTGGTTAAAACGGACTACTACTTGTCCAATGCAAGTGGCGACACGGCGTTGGCTCAGTTCGCCCGTGCAGCCAAAGCGGAACACCGCATCGAAGAATGCATCCAACGAGCCAAAGGCAAAGCTGGCCTTGCCGACTACGAGGTTCGTACCTGGAACGGCTGGCATCACCATCAAACGCTATCCCTCATCGCCACCTGGTTCTTGGTGACGGAAACCCGTCGCGGAAAAAAAATGGACACCGGCAATCACTCTTCAGCAGATTCAGGAGGGTATCGCACTGATCATCCACAATCACTGTGGATGCGGTATTCCCTCCATCGTCGACGCTGCCCGACAGAAGCGTCTCGAACGCAACGAACTTGCCCGTCTGTACCACTGGAAACAACGTAACCTGTTACCTCCCTT
>JALHJZ010000027.1 GCA_022838705.1 Candidatus Bipolaricaulota bacterium
TGTAGCGAACAAATAAACTGTCCGGACTTGTAGCACGAGGTTTGTCCGGTTTTCATTAGGTATGGAAGGAGGTGCCTAATGAGACGGACGCAGTTGCTACAGGAGGTACGGAAGATGCGGTTTGAGGAAGCGTACGAGGGCTGGCAGTCGGGTCGGCTGACGCAGGAAGAGGCGGCCAGGCTCCTGGGGGTGTGTGACCGGACATTTCGGCGCTACATTGCCCGCTACGAAGAGGAGGGGTTGGAGGGCCTGGTTGACCGGCGTCTGAGGCAGGTCTCGCACCGCAAGGCGCCGGTCGATGAAGTGATGGCGCTGGTGGAGCGCTACCGTAGTCGGCATATGGGCTGGAACGTCAAGCACTTTCACGCCTGGTACCAGCGCGAGGGCGGCAAGCGCAGCTACACCTGGGTGAAGAACCGGTTACAGGAGGCCGGGGTGGTCGAGAAGGCCCCGGGCCGGGGCAAGCACCGCAAGCGGCGGGAGCGCGCCGCCTGGCCGGGGATGCTGTTGCATCAGGACGGCTCGCGGCACGAATGGGTGCCTGGACAGTATTGGGATTTGATCGTCACCATGGATGATGCCACCAACGAGCACTACTCGATGTTCTTCGTCGAGGAGGAGGGGACGGCCTCCTCATTGCGCGGTGTCAAGGAAGTGATCGAGGCGCGGGGCCTGTTCTCTGCGCTCTACACCGATCGGGGCAGTCACTACTGGCATACGCCGCAGGCGGGCGGCAAGGTGGACAAGGTTCATCTCACCCAGTTCGGGCAGGCCATGGCGCGACTGGGCATCGAGATGATCCCGGCCTATTCTCCGGAGGCGCGAGGGCGCTCGGAGCGGATGTTTCGCACGCATCAGGACCGGCTGCCCAAGGAGCTGGCAGCGGCCGGGATCACCGACATGGCGGCGGCCAATCGCTACTTGAAGGAAGTCTATCTGCCCGCGTTCAACGCCGAGTTCATGCAGCCGGCACAGGAGGAAGGATCGGCCTTCGTGGCCTGGATCGGGGATGAGCTCGACGACTTCCTGTGCGAGCAATACGAGCGGGTGGTGGGCAAGGACAATTGTGTCGCTTTCGAGGGGCTGAAGTTGCAAATCCCGCCGGATCGCTATCGCATGCACTACGTGAAGGTCAAGGTACGGGTGCATCGCTACCTGGACGGGCGGCTGGCGATCTTCCATGGCCCGAGAAGGCTCGCGCGCTACACGGCTGACGGTCAGCTGCAAACCCCCGAACTGCAGGTTGTCGCGTAGGTCCGCCGCGGCGCCTGCCGGGGAGGGAAGGCGCTCCGGGCTACGCCCTTCACGCCTTCCCTCCCCGGCCCGGAAAAGCGGACAGTTTATGTGCTACGAAACCGGACAGTTCTATTTGTTGACAACA
>JALHJZ010000028.1 GCA_022838705.1 Candidatus Bipolaricaulota bacterium
AATTAGTTTCTGTTGATAATGCCTCCTGATCGGCCGAATTGTTCAACGACGAGCGGAGGAGAATGTAGTGATAAGTTCAAGGCGGCTGCTTTTCGGCTTCGGTTGGTGATCAAGATCCTGCAGCGCGCATACCTTGCCTTACCTTCATGGGCAAATCTGGGGTGGCATGGCTACCTTTGATGTTAGCCTCCCGAAGCTCTGGCCAGGATGGTCAAGTTGTGGCAGAAGACGGCGCTGCCGACGGCCGAGGCAAAATTCTTAAAACCGCGGAAACAGCAGCGAGCCAACCGAAACACTCGTTTTAAGCAGGAGATGCTGCCCTCGATTCCGGCTCGCCATTGCTGCCAGATACTCATCATCAAGTCACCAAAATCCTGCATCCGGCGAGGCACGCCCAGGTAGTCGCCTCGTCCGGGCAGAATCCTTTGTCTGCGGCAATCGATTCGGGCGGTCGACCGAATCGCTCCTCGTGACGTTCCAATACCAGTGGCAGGAGTTGGTCATCGGTGCAATTCTCCTCCAACACAACGTAGTCGGTGATGAACTTCTCTGGGGACTGGGTGAGGAGGATCTTGTGCCCGAATTCGATCGGCTTGCCTCGTCGTCCACGCTTGATCAACTCCGTGTGGGCCTCAAAGATGCTGAAGACTTTGTCAGCGTTCGGCACTCTCTCGCCCTCGAAAACGCGACGCCGAGCCACCCCCACCACCTGACGCATCACCGGCAGGCGATTTTCTAGCGACTGGCCAACCGCGGCCAGACTAACACACGTCGACCGTGCCGCCCAGGCGACGAATTGTCCCGCCTTTTCCAGGAGTTCTTCGACTCGAACGATCAGGGTTTTCAGGTCCTGCTGCACCTTGCGAAGGCGCTTCTTGTTCTTGCTGTTCGAGTAACGCGTGACATTGAGATAGAGTTTCTTGATCTTCTTCGGGTGGAATCGCCAGGGACAACTCAGCGGATCGAGATCTCGGCCTCTGGCCATTTCGCGGGCGGCCACTCGGTACACGTCCCACAGCAGGCTCGAATCCGTTGGCCAGTGGATGTTGCACTCGGTGACCGTCGTGTCGGCCCGCACGTGGTCGAGCGTTATGGTCTCTGCGCGCGCGGCATCCAGTCCCAAAACGTGATTTACCCGTTCCCACGTTTCCGGCTGGATCGCACCGAACGCCTTGTTCAACAGCGTGAAGTCCATGGTCGGCTTCTTCAGCAGGCGGCAAAACCGTTGCAGCGTTTCGCTTTCGGCGATTCGCACGGACGCTTGCCGGTAGTCCAATCCTTCCCGTTGCATGACGAACACTGCCCGGAAAAGATTCTCGCTGGTGAAGATCGGCTTGCGACCTCGGGGCGAGGTCGCCTGGCTGAGTTGCTCCAGGTCCTCATGGACCAGATCAAGGATCATTGGGTGATCGTCCAAAATCCCGCTGAGTGTCTTGTATTCGTGACGGTAATCGCGTACCGTTTGGTTATCCGCCTTCTCATCCCCCCATCCAAAATCGAGTATCGCTTCGGCTTTCAAACGCATCGTTGTCCTCCTTGGTTAGCTGTGTTTCCACTAGGATAACGATGCGTTTCTTTCTGACAACCCCAAACCGCTCCGCGCCACAAAATCGCCCGATTTTCGAATTCATCAACAGGAAC
>JALHJZ010000029.1 GCA_022838705.1 Candidatus Bipolaricaulota bacterium
TAGATTTTTATTTCAGAAAATAACAAGTTTAAACAGAATTAAAAAAATTTATTTATCAAATATACAAATTTCAAAAACCCCCAAGTTTTTGACAGTGCCTTCTTCTTTTAGACTAATTATCTCTGATTGCATATCATCGAATTTTTTGTTCATTTGTTCTTCTAAATTGTCTATTTTTTCTTCAATAGACATGTCTTCTTTTTGTTTAAATCTATTAACAAAAAAAGTTGCTAAAGAAGCTGTAAGTAAGCTCATAAATCCTACTCCGGTAAATATGGTAACAATTCCGATTATTCTTCCTATTTCTGTCTGGGGAGATATATCTCCGTAACCAACGGTGGTAATTGTTACTATAACATACCAGAAGGCATCATCTAGAGAATTGATGCCTGAATTAGTATTAATTTCTATAAAAAATAAGCTGAAAGCACTCGCTACTAGGATTAAAATAAAAATAGCTATCGCATAATCCATGTGGGTTTTTTTAAAAAATTCTGTAAAAATTCTTTGAGATTTTTTAAATAGTCCTATTACTCTTAGTAATCGTAATAGTCTTGTAAATCTAATAAACCTAAATAAACCAAAAAGGGCAACTTCTGGGATATATATTCACTTATAAGTGGCACCATACCTAAAAGTTCTAAACCATTGCTTTTCATGAACTTTTTTTTTATTTTTAGCTTGCTTAAACCTGAAAATGAACTCAACAATTAATATTAAAACAACTAATAAATCAAAAATTAAAATGTTAAATGGAATTTTTAAGGGATAAATAGTGTAATAAACAACTATTATTAAGTCCACAACTACTAGAAATATGATTATTAGATCTAAAACTAGATATTTACTTTTAGTCATAATCTTGTTACAAAATATTAATTTGTTTTTTTAATACTATATTACGGGTTACAATCTTTACAAGGCCTATATCCAGAGTTTAAAGCATTATCTCTAGAACTAAAAGTTATCTTATTATGTGTTTTTATTTTTTTAACATGATAACAGCTGGGATAATGAAACACATCTGAATTAACACTTCCAACATAAGTTTGACTGTTTGAAGAACTGGATGAAGATTTATCCGTTTGTGCATCTTCGGTATCGGTGTTCTTCGTATTTGTCGGTTCTACTGGTGTTGAATTTGAATCGGTATAGTTATCTGGCGATGTATAAGTAGTATCGTCAGAACTAGTGCATCCTGCTATACCAACAATACTTAAGATTAATAAGATAATTAAAATTGAACTAGTTTTTTTGTGTTTGTCCATTTTTTAGTTGTTTTTGATTATTTTGTGGGATTTGTCCCATTTTTCTTTTTGTAGTGTTAAATACTCTTGTAATCCTTGTATT
>JALHJZ010000006.1 GCA_022838705.1 Candidatus Bipolaricaulota bacterium
CTTGGCTAACGAAGCTTTATGGTACTATGCCATTGGATTCATTATCATATGGATAGTGGCCATTCTATTTAGAAAGCAGTTAAAAATAGATATTGAAGGTCCTCTACTGATGAGGAAGACGAAAAGATTACGGGGATTTATTGATAGGATAGCCCAGCGATCACCTCGATTCTGGAAATGGACCATGAATATAGGAATACCCATAGGCTTTTTCTTCATGTCCCTGATGCTTTATCTGCTAATCAGTTCCTTGCAAACCCTTATACAGGCCCCTTCAGTGGCATTGATACTACCAGGAGTAGATATACCTGGTCAGCCAATCACTATTCCACTGGTTTATGGATTAATTGGGTTGGCGACAGTTCTGGTGGTTCATGAATTTGGACATGGAATCCTAGCCCGGGTAGAAGGTATACGCATAAAATCCATCGGTGTGTTGCTCCTTGCCGTGCTTCCAGGAGCTTTTGTTGAACCTGATGAAGATGAAATACAAAAGGCAAGTCGTCTGGCTAAATTACGAATCTATGTGGCTGGATCAATGTCAAATCTGATTTTGGCTGCTGTTTCCCTTTTGATTCTTTTATGTATTACCTTGTTATTTTTTGGTCCGATTTCTTTAGGTATACCTGGCGTGCCGGCGGCTAATTTAAATATAAATGGCCCTGTATTTCCTACTTTCCATACCGATGGTGTTCGGATAGATAGTGTAGCAACTAAAAGTCCTGCAGAAGGCGTTTTACAATCAGATATGGTTATCATGAGTATCAATGGTAAGCCTACAAGAAATCACTTAGAATATACAGAAGTGCTTAATGGTACTAAAATTGGAGATACGCTAACTTTCCAAACAGATAAAGGAACTTACACACTTAAAACAGGGATAAGCCCAAATAACGCCAGTAAATCCTATATAGGGATTAGAACTAAAGAGAATCAGGTGGTCAATTCAGATGTTTCTAAATCATGGGGTAACACCCTCCCTTGGATTATATTCACGTTATCAGATCTTTTCTTTTGGATATATCTCCTGAATTTCCTGGTTGGAGTCTTCAATCTGCTCCCCATGAAACCTTTAGATGGCGGACTAATGTTTGAAGAATCATTGCGCTCCAGAATGTCTGAAGAAAACGTAAGGCGAATAATCTATCCGTTAAGCGCTCTCATAATTGCTATTATAGTGGTAAGCCTGATTTACGGGACGGGAAAAGGAATAGCCATGCTATTTTAGAATTAAAAAGAATAATTCAATCCATTTTATTAAGTTTAGTTGATTTGAGGGCGCCCGGTGGATAAGTTTTTAATTAAAAAAGTTCGATTAAATACGGAGAATCTCTAGTTACAGCACATTTCATTTTCTTTTTTTACAATATTTAAAAATTTCTATATTTTTATGAATCGGTAACCATAAATATTAGTTATTAACCACACTAATATTAATGGTGGGGTATATGTACAAACATAATTTAAAAATAATTTTATTGGTTATAGGTTTGATTTTTTCAATTTTTATATTCGCCGGAGTTGTATCGGCAGCTACTTTAAATGCTACCGAAGCAGAATCAGCTGCCTCAGGAGTTAAAAACTATACAGAATCCACAACAGATGTACCGGGTTATGTGGTTGTTTCAAATAAAAATAGTACTGCGCCCTCCTTCTTAAAAACAATCACCATATGGACTAATCAACTAAATAATGGTATCACTACACCTGTTACTATAAGTAGTGTCAATAATCCTACAGGTCCTTCTGGTTCAGCAACAGGTACCTTATCCAAATCTGAGTATTTAACTGTAGCAACTAATGTTAAAAATTTTATAAATTCAAATGGTCGAGCACCTAATTATGCAAGTAGTTCCCTGGGAAATATACGTTATGAATCCTTAATATATGCATATTCCAAGATATTGGACTTTTACAAAACGAACGGCCGATTACCTAATACTGTTTCAGTAGTGAACGTAGTAGGAATTAGTGGAGGTTTAGTGATTCAACCCCCAGATAGTACACCACCAACAGTAAACGCGAATCCAGTAGGCGGAACTTACACCACCACTAAAGTAGTAACCTTAACAGCAACTGATAATCGAGACCCCAATCCGGCTATTTATTACACTCTCGATGGGACTACACCAACAACCTCAAGCACAAGATATACGAACCCTATAAATATAAATATTCCAGGAACTACGATTTTGAAGTTCATGGCCAGAGATGCTTCAGGTAATCAAGCAGCAGTTCAAACAACGAACTATATTCTAACTCTTGTAACTAATATAAACACAGGTAGAACTTATACAACAATTCAAAGTGCTATAAATGATTCATTAACTTTGAGTGGACATACTATCCAATTAAAGTCAGCCACATATACAGAAAATATAGTTATAAACAAACCAATTATTTTAGCATCTATCTCTGGTGGCAATGTAATTATTCAACCAGCAAATTCAAATCCAATCATCATAATAAATTCAAATGGAAGTGGAACTACAATACAAGGACTTACTATAAGAGGAGCTACAAACTCATATGGAATTTACATAGATCATACCAACAATTGTAATATAATCGAAAATACAATCACAAACAATGATAATGGAGTATACGGAACATATTCAAATAATACTACATTAACAAACAATGAAGTCACAAATAATAACATCAACGGAATTTACCTAGAATACTCAAACGATAACAGTTTATCTGAAAATACATTAGCCTATAACGGCGAAATTGGACTATACCCTTATCATTGTGATTACAATAATATATATAATTGAAAATCTTATAACAAACAATACAGACGCAAATATTTTCACTTACTTCTCGAATAATAACACTATACAAAATAATACATTAACAAACAGTGCAACCAATTCCGGAATAAACTTAGCCACATCTCATAACAACACAATAACCGGAAATAACGTTTCATACAATGGTGATGCTGGGATCGCCTCTTGGAATTCAAATAATAATATAATAACAGATAATAATGCAACAAACAACATAAATTACGGAATTTATTTCTATAACTCAAATAACAACACATTCAAAGACAATATATTAACAAACACCATCAATTATGCTGGAATCTGTTTAAGTGACTCAAGTAATAACAACACAATAACAAGAAACACCATAAAAAATAATGGGTATACCGGAATCGTACTATATATTTCAAATTATACAACTATAACTGAAAATGACATAACAGACAACCCCCATGGTATTTATGTAAATAATGCTTCCGCCAACATTAAATTTAATAGAATATCTGGGAATGCTATACATGGACTAAGTATTTTCAATAATGGTACAGTAACTGCTAAAAATAACTGGTGGGGTACCAATAATCCTGTAATCTCATCAACTAGCGGTAGTGATATTTACATTGAAAACGGTACCGCCACTTATGATCCATGGTTAATTTTAAAAGTAATTATTAGCCCTTCAAGTACGAATGGGAAATATATTATAACAGCTGGTTTAACCCAGAATAGTAATGGAGATAACACATCTTCATCAGGTAATATACCAGATAATATACCCCTTAATTTCACTACTACTTTAGGAACTATTGAAACCACCACTTACACAAACAGAGGAATAGCTACATCAACACTTAATTGTACAACACATGGAGAAGCTAATATAATAGTTGCTTTAGATAATCAGAATATTTCTTCAAGCATAGTCTATGGAGTATATAATCAAGCAACTCAGACAATATATGACAATATACAAGAAGCTATAAACGATTCCGAAACTTCTCCAGGAGATACTATTATAATTGATAATGGAACTTACAATGAAAATATTATCATAAATAAAAAAATTAATTTAATCGCAGGAAATGGTGCAAATCCTTCAATAATAGGTTCAATATCTATAAATCCAGATGGAAATGGTTCTTTAATTGAAGGATTGACCATACAAGGTAATATTAACTTATATGCTAATAATTGTACCGTTTATAGTAATACTATTATTGCTAATGGAACTTCTGGAATAATAATTTTCAATTCAACAGACAATAAAATAATACATAACAATATCATTAGTAATGGATTCAATGGAATACAAAGCATTTCAAGTTCTAATCTAATTTATCTTAATACAATAGATGGTTGTGTAAATGGGATTTATTCTGAAAATTCAAATAATACAATAGAAAGTAATACAATAATTAATAATTACTGTGGAATATACGCCCTAAACTCAACAGGAACTGTTCAATTCAATAAAATAACACAGAATACATATGGAATTAAAAATGAAATAGGTACAATAAATGCTATTAATAATTGGTGGGGTTCTAATACTCCAGTAGTCTCAATCGGGCCAAGTGATATATACATTGTAAGTGGAACTGTCAGTTATAATCCATGGTTGATTTTAAATGTAAAAGTTTCATCAACCAATTCTGGTGGAAATACTAGCGTTACAGCAGATTTAACCAATAATAATCAAAATGAAGATACATCTTCTCAAGGTCATATTCCAGATGGTACACCCATAAATTTCGTAACTGATGAAGGAACTATAATTAATCAATCATGTACAATAAGAGGTAAGGCTTCAACTATCCTAAATTTAAATGATACTACACCACATAACGTTACAGTTTCAGCATCACTAGACAATCAAACAGTTACTACCATACAATATGTTATTATAGGAGAAGCTATATTAAACATTACTAGCACAGCAATCGATAATTCCACAGGCCAACCACTTAACATCACATATAACATATCACTAAATGAACCTATAACTTGGTTAAGCATTGTGTGGACCCCTACAACCATCCCTGGTATCTCAGCACTGGCTGATGAACTGCAGATAATTGTTAATGGAAATATAATTCTAGATAAATTCATTTATAACAATAATGGTTTAAATAAAGATACCTTAACTTTTAATTTAACATATCCCGGAATTTCAGGGTTTAATATCACTGTAACCGACCCACATGATTCTAGTATAACTAATTTAAATTTCCCTGGAAACAATATCAATAGAACAAGCCAAATTGTTTACACAGGTTCACCCTATGAAGGTGTGAAAAGTTTTGCAATAGCTACAACAGATGTTACCACCGATTTATTTAATTATTGGTTTAATCAATACTCTAATTATCAAACTGCCGATGCTATGAATATTGCTTACAATACTTTCTTAACGGCTTTATTAGTTACATATACTCATGATAATGTAGCAAATGGCATTAAATCCAATTACAATGTTACCTGGAGTCGTACAAGTCCTGTCGTAATTTCAGTATGTCAGGATGCATTTGAAACTTATATGACATTAGAATGTGATCATAGTATGGGTATGACAGTTGTTGGTGCACTAGAGGATATAATAAACTTTAATTTTGCAACTTCTTCTATGATTTCGACCATCGAATACGCAACAATGAATGGCGTATGTGATAATCCTAATTTTCAGTCTTACTCCTCCAATGGAGTATTTAATTCTGTAATAATTGATATATATTATGATTACTTATTTAACAAACTATCTATCGAAACATTTGCTCAAAACGAATTTATTATTATAAAGTCCATATATAATGACGATTATTTTATTGTAATGGACGCTAAAACCGGTATTGTAAGGGACATCAATGTAGTGAATAATTTCTGCGGCGCTTACAATGATGCTCAGAGGTATCTTCCAATTTGCATAGAATTTTATGAATACTCAGATCCCCCGGATGAACGCGTCTTTGTAATTAAATTCTGGTGGGACGGTTACGGACAAGTTTTAATAGGTAATTCTTCTAATTCAATAGCGGCTGATGATGAGTTAACTATAGTCGGACCTAATGGTACGATAAATGAATTTTATTATAATATATGGAATGTAGGCCCAAACATAGATATCACATATATTTTAGAAGAGGGATCAAATACCATCACAGTACTTATCACGAATATATACCCAGTAATGATAGGATCCACTACATTGACTTTAATTCAATTGTATACTAATGAAGATTACCAACAATATCGGAATTTTGATCCTTATAATTATGTAAGATATAACTTATATATAACGATATACAAACTATCAGAAGATTATAGTCAGTTTGGACCTGGTGGTGTAGATGGTGAGGAGTTTGCTCCTATTGATATGCTTTCTGACCCGCTTGGGAGTATACAGGAATTATTATTGACATTTGGAAAAAGATGGGCTCTTAGTAGACTACCTTAGACGGTTTCAAATCAAATTTAGAATTTTTGAGTTTTTTCATATGTTAAATAAACTCCGCCTATTACTTTAATCATGTAAAATACTATTGAACTCTTAAACCCGCAAATTTTGATATTGGTTAATGATTTAATCTTTTTTGTTTTCTTTTAAGTGACTTTGGTTTTTTTTCAAAAAAAATATTTGTTGGGATTGTCCCATAATTCATTTTCTTTTTTTGGTATGATCTTTTTTCAAAGTAATTTGGGAGTGATTTTTGTTTTTGATTGTTTTTATGGTGTGATTT
>JALHJZ010000030.1 GCA_022838705.1 Candidatus Bipolaricaulota bacterium
GATGGGGGCCCGGGAGACGCTGGTGGTGCTGAGCGATCCCTATCTCTCCTCGCTTGGATCATCGGTCGTGCCGGTGGATGCAGGGGTCGCAGAGTCTGCGTTCCAGGATATCGCCGCTCTCCTGGATGGTGGGCTCGGCGTCCACTGCTGCGCAAACACCGACTGGAGTTTCGTCCTGGGTCTCCGCCCGGCCGTGGTCTCGATCGACGCCTGGACCTACGCACGCGAGTTTCTGCTATACCTCGATGAGATTGCGGCATACATGGAGGATGGCGGTGTTGTGGCCTGGGGGATCGTCCCGGCCAATTACACCGTCTTTGCCGCGGAGGGTCCAGACTCGTTCTTCTCCAGGTTTCAGGAGATCCGCGCCCGTGCAACCGGAACCATCGATCCCGGCCTATTTGACCACCAGTCGATGATCACGCCGACCTGCGGGATCAAGACCACGGGTGTGCGTGAGGCTGTTGCGATCATGGAGGCGACCGCCGCGCTCTCCCGCCGCCTGAGGGGTGAGGAGGTATGACCCGGCCGTGCACAGTTGTCATATCCGGGAAAGGCGGGACGGGAAAGACCACGATCTCGGCGCTCCTGATCGACGCAATGGTCAGGGCAGGCGAGCGTCCGATCCTTGCCGTGGATGCCGATCCGAACGCGAACCTCCACGAGGCTCTCGGGATCACGCTCAACGAGACGCTCGGGAGCATGCGCGAGGAGGCCTTTACCCGCTCCATCCCGCCCGGCATGGACCGGACAGGCTACATCAGGTACCGGTTTCGCCGGGCGCTTGCGGAGGCGGAGGGCTACGACCTCCTTGCCATGGGACGACCGGAGGGGTTGGGATGCTACTGTTTCCCAAACGCGCTCCTCACCGAGTGCATCGAGACGCTCGAACGCGACTACCGGTATGTCATCGTGGACTCCGAGGCCGGGATGGAACACATAGCCCGTGGGACGATCAGAAGACCGGATATCCTGCTGATAGCAAGCGATCCTGGTGCCCGGGGGATCCGGACTGCCGACCGCATCCGCGACCTTGCAGAGTCGCTCGGTCTTGAGCGGGAGAAGGTATTCCTTGTCGTCAACCGTGACCATGGGGACGCTGTTCTCGAGAGCGGTCTCCCGGTTATCGCCAGGATCCCGGAGGACCCGGCGGTCGATGAGGCAGACCTCGGGGGAACGCCGATCGTCGGTATACCGGAGGAGAGTCCGGCGCGAGCGGCGGTTCGTGACCTTGCCGCGCGGTTGGTCGAGATCTGCGCCCAGCGGCGCGGGTAATGGGCAGAAGGGCGGATCTCCACCTGACTCTGGTTGTGG
>JALHJZ010000031.1 GCA_022838705.1 Candidatus Bipolaricaulota bacterium
TGCCTGCTACCATAACTCCGCCATCTCCCAATTAAAATCTCATGATCTCAATTTATTTGAAGAACTAATAGAAGCCAGTGGAGATCTGAAGGTAAGCCCTCTTCCCAAGGAATTCATGGGACCAGCCACCATAAAAATAGCCAAAGCCGCTGAAAAACTGGGATACATCGTGGAACCCATGCCCAAATTCATAGACTTCGATAAATGCAACAACTGCGGGCTGTGCATAGATGGCTGCCCACTAGGTGCTAAATGGGATGCTAAACACTTTGTAGAACAGGCTACAGAGAGCGGAGCTACATTGATAGAAGATTTCGAAGTTATCCGTGTACTTCACCACCAGGGAAAGGTGACTGGTGTGGAAGGCAGATCGAGTGATGGCCAGATAAGGCAACTCAAGGCCAAAAAAGTTGTATTATCTGCGGGCTCCCTTAACACACCCCACATACTCCGTAATTCAGGAATAACCCAGGGAGTGGGTGAAGGACTCTTCGTGGATCTATTCATAACAGTAGGCGGATACTCAAAGGACGCCGGCTTAAACAAGGAGATACCCATGGGAATCAAATCAGAATTCGGTCCTTATTTCCTGTCACCCCATTACTCCAATCAACTGGTGACACTTTTAAAGGAGAAGGGATTCCCGGCCCGTGGCCAGGATGTTCTGGGGATCATGACCAAGATAGCCGATGATGCCAATGGAAGACTCCTGGAGGGTGGAACCATAGAGAAACAGTTGACCAGTAACGATGTGGAGCTGTTGAAGGAAGGGTACCTTAAATCAGCCCAGATACTGGTAGAGGCAGGAGTTGATGAGGAGAGCATAGTTTCCACACCCATAAGAGGAGCACATCCCGGTGGAACTGCAGCCATAGGACGGGTGGTAAATAGATCACTGGAAACCCAGATAGAAGGTTTGTTTGTAGCCGATGCCAGTGTTATTGAACGGGCGCCAGGCAGACCACCAATACTGACCATAACCGCCATAGCCAAAAACGTGGCCAAAACTATAATCCGGCAGATGAAAAATTAGAGTTTTTTTACAATCAATCCAGGGTTTACCATTATTAATCATGATACATTAACCATTTAAGATACTTCGAAGTTCATTGAAATATTGATTTATTATTGGAATTCATGGTCTAAAATTAAATACATTATGATATATTCATGACCTATCAATCATTTATGATATATCAACCATATATTAACTATCAAAGATGGAAAACGAACATTAAAGGAGAATATAAGTGTATAAT
>JALHJZ010000032.1 GCA_022838705.1 Candidatus Bipolaricaulota bacterium
TTTGAGCTATCTTCACTTTAGCGGACACATCAATTACCCTAACGGGAACAGGAGGTGTGTCCATGGGCAATCGACGGTACGATTCAGACTTCAAGCGCGAAGCCGTCCGCATGGTTGTTGAAGATGGCTTGGGTGTTCGCGAGGTTGAACGCAGCCTCGGGATCACTCACGGAGTCTTGAAAGGCTGGGTTCAGAAACATCGGGACCATCAAGACGCCGCTTTTGTCGGGCGTGTTGCTGCGGAGTCTCCGGAGGCTGAGCTGAAGCGTCTGCGCAAAGAGAATGAACGACTCCAGCGGGAGCGCGACATTCTAAAAAAAGCAGTGGCCATCTTCTCGACGGACCCGCATCGATATTCGGGTTCATAACCGAGCACCGCTCCCAGTACGGAGTGAAGGAGATGTGCCGAGTTTTCGGAGTGTCTCGGAGTCGGTATTACACTCAGCTTAAGGCCGAAGCGACCAAGCGGCAGCGTGAGGATCGGGCGCTGCTGGTTGAGATCAAGGCGGCCTTTGACGACAGCGACCAGACCTATGGTGCGGGCCGCATTGGCCACGAGCTTCGCGCTCAAGGCACCCGAGTGGGCAAGAACCGCATCTGGCGCTTGATGAAACAACACGGGCTGAGGGTCAAGACCACGCGCCGGTTCAAGGTCACGACGAATTCAGACCACAAACGGCCAGTCGCACCAAACCTGGTCAAACGTAACTTTACAGCCACGGCGCCCGATCGGCTCTGGACCGGGGATATCACCTACATCTGGACTGCCGAAGGCTGGCTGTATCTGGCAGTTATCCTGGATGTCTTCTCCCGCCGGATTGTTGGTTGGAGCATGGACAAAAGGATGACGGATACCTTGGTTGTCACTGCGTTCAAAAACGCCCTGGTGCGTCGACGTCCCAATGTGGGGCTGATCTTTCACTCAGACCGTGGCTCACAGTATTGCAGCAAAAAGTTCCAAACCTTGGTCAAAGGTGCCGGTGGTCTGCAAAGTATGAGCGGAACCGGTTGCTGCTATGATAACGCTATCACCGAGTCGTTTTTTGGGACCCTGAAGCGAGAACTTGTTCACCATTGCCACTTCAGAACCCGAAGTGAAGCACAAAGCCGGATCTTCCGTTATATCGAAGGTTTTTACAACCGCCGCCGTCGGCATTCGGCAGTTGGCTATCAGGCACCGGAAAACTACGAGCGACTGTTCTTCAAATCAGCCGCTTAGGGAAGTCCCCGTGTCCGCTATTGCAAAGACAGGTCA
>JALHJZ010000033.1 GCA_022838705.1 Candidatus Bipolaricaulota bacterium
CCTCCCAGATATGTGGAATAATCCAATGCCGATCCAGCTGCATTGATTTTGGCAACAAATGCATCACTCGAACCAGCATTGGATGCTTGTATTGGATTTTTTGTCGGGAAGTTGGCGGAGTTTGTATTGCCGGTGATATAAGCATTCCCGCTGCCGTCAACGGCTATGCCACTGCCATAATCAAAGTCATTCCCTCCCAGATACGTGGAATAAACTAATGCCGATCCAGCTTCATTGATTTTGGCAACAAATGCATCGTCATAGCCAGCATAAGATGCTTGTATTGGATCTTTTGTCGGGAAGTTATCGGAAAGTGTCTCTCCGGTGATATAAGCGCTCCTGCTGTCATCAACGGCGATGCCGATGCCATTATCAATGAAGCTCCCTCCTAGGTATGTGGAATAAACCAATGCCGACCCAGCTGCATTGATTTTGGCAACAAATGCATCACTCGAACCAGCATTGGATACTTGTATTGGATCTTTTGTCGGGAAGTTGGCGGACTGAGTCATCCCGATGATATAAGCGTTCCCGCTGCCGTCAAGGGCGATGCCGTTGCCACAATCATGGCTAATCCCTCCCAGATATGTGGAATAGACCAATGCAGCTCCGTCGGCATCGATTTTGGCAACAAATACATCACTCGAAGCAGCATTGGATGCTTGTATTGGATTTTTTGTCGGGAAGTTGGAGGAAAACGTCTCTCCGGTGATATAAGCGTTGCCGCTCCCATCAACGGCGATGCCGATGCCATTCTCACTGCCGCTCCCTCCCAGATATGTGGAATAAACCAATGCCGGGTCGATCACCAAAGGAGATCCGCGGTCATAGCTTCCTATTTCAAATCCAATTCTCTGGTCGTCGATCATGCGATAATATCCTTCAACTATAACCCTGCTGCCATCGATCTCCTGATAGCAGACAGGCGCAGAATCGGTCAGATTCCCGGCAGCAGTTCTCAACTGCACAGATCCGTCCTCCGTCAGGCTCAGATTATCCTGGCCGCTGTAAGTCATAACGATCCGGGCTGGATCTGCCCCAGGTCTCACGACCAGCTCATGTTTCAGATAACCTTCCCTGCCTTTGAATACCAGGTCCACTCCAGGGTAGAGATCTTTGTACCTTATTGCACCGTATGTGGGAATATCGGTCGCCCACCCAGCAGAGTCATTGCCGATGAAAAAGTTCGCCTTTCCAGAGAGAAGATCTTCGCCTGCTATCTCTGCAGGCTCAGAG
>JALHJZ010000034.1 GCA_022838705.1 Candidatus Bipolaricaulota bacterium
AAGGAAAATTCCACCATCACCGTTGATTTGACTCATAACAGCAATGGTGAGGATATTTCATCGGACGGATATCTACGTTATGGTTTGCCGGTGAATTTCTCCACTAGTCTCGGCTCAATCACTAATGTTGAATATGATCTTGCGAAAACCATCTTAACATTTAATTCAGGAACAATCACTTCGGGAACAGCCAATATCACAGTTACACTCGCTAATCATAATGTGCAGATAAGTATTATAATTGATAAAGTTGTGCCAACAGCAAGTGCAAACCTTGCCAGTGGACTTTATAATACCACCCAGCAGGTAGATTTAACTGTATCTGACAACCTTGACCCGAATCCTATCATTTATTATACTCTTGATGGTAGCATTCCCACTATTTCAAGTGCAATCTACACTGTTCCAATTAGTATCGGTACAACCACTACCTTGAAATTTATGGCGGTTGATTTTACAGGTAATCAATCCCCTGTTATAACTAGATATTATATCTTTCTTACTGTGGGAAACCTCAACACTGGTAAAGGCTATTCCACCATACAAAACGCTATCGATGATCCTTTAACCATTGATGGTGATGTAATAGTGGTTAAACCGGGAACTTACATCGAGAACATCGTGCTTGATAAGATTCTTACACTGAAACCTTTTTCTGATGGAAATGTGATCATTCAAGCTGCCGATACAAATATCCCAGTTATTACCATTAACTTCAGTGGAAGCGGATCTACCATTATAGGATTCACCATAACCGGGGCGAGTGGCACATCATCTGCGGGCGTCTATCTCAACCTAGCCAGTAACTGCACCTTCTTAAGCAACAATTTAACCAACAACTACTATGGGCTATTCCTAAATAACTCATCAAATAATATAATCTATAACAATAATGTGACCAGCAATTTGATGGATGGAGTTAGACTTAACAGCTCCGACGATAACACAATATACTCCAATAACATAAATGGTAATTCTGGTAATGGAATCTATCTTTACAACTCAGAGAACACTTTAATAATGGCAAACACCATCCAAAATAATTTAATGAACGGAATTGAACTTAACAATTCCAATAACAGCACAGTATATCAAAATAACATAGCAAATAATCAGGAAAACGGAATTAAAACCACATCCTCCTCCGCCGATATCAATTTCAATGTAATAACTGGAAATAGTGTTCATGGACTTTATAGTGTGGGTA
>JALHJZ010000035.1 GCA_022838705.1 Candidatus Bipolaricaulota bacterium
CTAAATAGACTTGCGCGATTCCAAGAGAGAATGTAAAACAGGGACTCACAATCACTTACGTCGTTTCGGCGATCATTGAAGTGAAAGGAGTCCCTGATGAAACTTCGGAGTCGAGTACAACAGGCATGGCAGGATTTGTCAAGACGCGAACGCAGCGTTATTCGCTCGCGTGCGAAGTTGGTTTCGGATGCGGGGATGCGAGTGCGTTGCAGGATCGTCTTGTCGTTGGTTCAGGGGAGCACGCCGACTAAGATAGTCCATTCGCGCATGGCCTCGTCGTTCCTGGTTTACGACGTGATGCACCGTTTCATTGATCGAGGGTTGCTGGGGCTGGCCGATCGTCGGGAGGACAACGGGGAATCCAAAGTTACCGAAGAGTACGAGGCTGAATTGCTTGCGATTGTGCCCGGCTCGCCGCAGGACTATGGTCATCGCAGACCCACCTGGACCCAGGAACTGTTGATTTTGGTGCTTTACAAACGGACCGGCATTCGTATCAGTTGCACCACCATGAGCCGACTGCTCAAACGATTGCACATTCGGTTGGGCCGCCCGAAACCGATTGTCGGCTGTCCCTGGAAAACCCGGCGGAGAAAGCGGCGATTGCGGGAAATCGAGGACTTGCTCGAAAGTGTGCCGAAGAATGAAGAGATCCTTTACGTCGACGAAGTGGACATTCATCTCAATCCCAAGATCGGCCCCGATTACATGTTGCAGGGTACTCAGAAGACTGTCCTGACACCGGGCAAGAACAAGAAGCGATATCTTGCCGGAGCGCTTAACGCTCGGACAGGCCGCCTGACCTGGGTGGAGGCGGATCAAAAGAACAGCCAGTTGTTCATTCTCCAACTCTGGCAGTTGGTCGGCCGAGATTATCCGCAAGCCAAACGTATCCATCTGATCCTTGACAACTATCGAATCCACAGTAGCTTTCAAACGCAGGCCGCACTGGCACGGCTGAATGGGCGGGTCGTACTGCATTTCCTGCCGCCCTACTGCCCTGATCACAACCGCATCGAACGTGTCTGGCGCGACCTGCACGCAAATGTCACCCGAAATCATCGCTGCCGTAATATCAACCAACTCATGAAAGAAGTGGACTACTGGCTTAAGAAGCGAAATCGTAGGCTTCAGCGTGAGTACTCCCAGAAGACAGCCGCCTAAACCGACATCTCTGGGAATCACGCAAGGCTATTTAG
>JALHJZ010000007.1 GCA_022838705.1 Candidatus Bipolaricaulota bacterium
CGCTAAAATCAGACTAAATTAGGATTGAAATTTTCAAGCACTTCTGTAAACGGATTGTACTGCACTGCTAAAATCAGACTAAATTAGGATTGAAATGTTTCAGGTAAGCCCTGAGATTTGAGGCATCGTGAGGGCTAAAATCAGACTAAATTAGGATTGAAATGAAAGTCTTATCAGTGCGCTTAGTGGTTACGAAGGAGCTAAAATCAGACTAAATTAGGATTGAAATCAGCAAGAATGACAGGTGGGAACTGGAGTTTTAAAAGCTAAAATCAGACTAAATTAGGATTGAAATTTTAATCCGAATGGTGCATTATACAACGCTGCAGAGGCTAAAATCAGACTAAATTAGGATTGAAATAAATAAGCAATATAAACCAATGATAAAGCCAACACGCTAAAATCAGACTAAATTAGGATTGAAATTGCATCACAATGTCACAATCTATTGTTTGAGTATCTGCTAAAATCAGACTAAATTAGGATTGAAATTGGCCAGTTTGCAGGTGAAACAAAACAGAAAATACGCTAAAATCAGACTAAATTAGGATTGAAATGTGAAAAAAGAGTTACTAAGATTTGTGAATGCGTGGCGCTAAAATCAGACTAAATTAGGATTGAAATTGGCATTGAGATTCATCAGAGAAGATGAGCTTATGGGCTAAAATCAGACTAAATTAGGATTGAAATATTCGCGTAATAGGGCGTATTCGCTATTGCTAGGTAGAGGCTAAAATCAGACTAAATTAGGATTGAAATATTTTCGGTTACAGATTATACGTGAAGGTAGAATAAAGCTAAAATCAGACTAAATTAGGATTGAAATATCTAAAGGTGACATTTGTTTCTGTGCGTCACCAGTGCTAAAATCAGACTAAATTAGGATTGAAATATCCACATTTAGATAGATCATCCTCTGATGGTTCTTTGCTAAAATCAGACTAAATTAGGATTGAAATGAAACATCAGAAGAGCTAAGGGACTTGACCGGGGCGAGCTAAAATCAGACTAAATTAGGATTGAAATGTTACTGTGATGTTCTGAGTGGTTACACCTGCGGTAATGCTAAAATCAGACTAAATTAGGATTGAAATGAAAGCATGGCTTATGACTGTTATAAACGATGCAGAGGCTAAAATCAGACTAAATTAGGATTGAAATGTGCTTGTATTGGTGTCTTGAATATTTCCATGTACAGGCTAAAATCAGACTAAATTAGGATTGAAATAAGAAAAGACGTACCGATTACGTCCTGAGCGTGGAAGGCTAAAATCAGACTAAATTAGGATTGAAATCCACCTACAAAAACAGTAACACTCTCTTTATACGGTTCGCTAAAATCAGACTAAATTAGGATTGAAATAAGACTAATGTTCCTATCGCAAGGGCTGATGGTTGTAGCTAAAATCAGACTAAATTAGGATTGAAATAACCATTAAAGGAATTAGCACCGCCAAGCGTATCCGGGCTAAAATCAGACTAAATTAGGATTGAAATTGCTTCCGTTGACGTATTCGAGGAAGTGTGTATCATCGCTAAAATCAGACTAAATTAGGATTGAAATTGGATATACAGGGATGGAAATAGCCAATGTCCGGAAGCTAAAATCAGACTAAATTAGGATTGAAATTGCAGAACGGGGCCGCTGCTAATGAAGCGTACAAGAGCTAAAATCAGACTAAATTAGGATTGAAATGCACCAGCAGATAACATAGAAATACCTGTAGGAACAAGCTAAAATCAGACTAAATTAGGATTGAAATTAACTAGTAAAAAACCATAACGCTGTAACAAACGCAGCTAAAATCAGACTAAATTAGGATTGAAATTGAGCTTGTTAAAGTTTTCATGGAAATGGTTGTTCAGGCTAAAATCAGACTAAATTAGGATTGAAATGATAATTAGGAATAACAAATTTAAGCCATAATGGAATAGCTAAAATCAGACTAAATTAGGATTGAAATGCCCGATCAACAACAAGGATCACAGTGTCCTGAACCTGCTAAAATCAGACTAAATTAGGATTGAAATTTATAATATGTTTTTCCTTGCAATTGTTGAAGTTTTAGCTAAAATCAGACTAAATTAGGATTGAAATTCAGTACGCTGATATTGAATATGAAACCGATGAGGATGTGCTAAAATCAGACTAAATTAGGATTGAAATTAAAACCTGCACTTCTCATATTCATCCTGTTCAAAACGCTAAAATCAGACTAAATTAGGATTGAAATGGTGTCATATATTGCTATGACATTGAAAAAGGGCTATGCTAAAATCAGACTAAATTAGGATTGAAATATATTAATTCCGGTGCTGAAAACCTGAACGGTCCTAGCTAAAATCAGACTAAATTAGGATTGAAATCAAAATAAGATATGATAGTAAAAGAAAAGTTTAGGCTTGCTAAAATCAGACTAAATTAGGATTGAAATCTGTTTCCGTATTTGTTTGCGAAGATTTCATCAAAACGCTAAAATCAGACTAAATTAGGATTGAAATTTAATAGCTGAATTATATGCTCAGGGGAAATTAACTGGCTAAAATCAGACTAAATTAGGATTGAAATCTTGAATCTTGGATAAAGACAACATCGTGAAAGATGCTAAAATCAGACTAAATTAGGATTGAAATGCTCAGGCGCCCATATTAGCGGCGCACCCTCGAATAAGCTAAAATCAGACTAAATTAGGATTGAAATTCAAGGAAGGACAGGAAATAGAAGGACTGGTCCTTGGGCTAAAATCAGACTAAATTAGGATTGAAATTTGATATGGGTAATAAGAAATTTTATGACCGATTCATGCTAAAATCAGACTAAATTAGGATTGAAATCAGCATCCCTGCACCTGCTAGGCCGGGGATTATGACGCTAAAATCAGACTAAATTAGGATTGAAATGAACAAAGAAAGGATACATAATAGCACTACGCAGTTTGCTAAAATCAGACTAAATTAGGATTGAAATGGTACGGGGGTTCACAGGTAATAGGATCAATATTAAGCTAAAATCAGACTAAATTAGGATTGAAATCTCTTTTTTTCACTGTTGAATTGAGTCAAAACTTTTAGCTAAAATCAGACTAAATTAGGATTGAAATTGGTTTTTAGACTCGTTGTTTTTTTAGAATTAGGGAGCTAAAATCAGACTAAATTAGGATTGAAATTATCATAATCTCTGCTTCATTAAATATAAAAATGGTGCTAAAATCAGACTAAATTAGGATTGAAATCATTCAACCATTTTATCGTTCCTCCGTTTCCCTTTGGCTAAAATCAGACTAAATTAGGATTGAAATATTTGCCTCATTTATGTCATCAATTTCATCATATCCGCTAAAATCAGACTAAATTAGGATTGAAATTAAAACCCCCACCCAGCGTAAGGGCTGTGGCGTTCATGCTAAAATCAGACTAAATTAGGATTGAAATACTTTCATAGCCGGATTGCTTTTTTGGCTGGCTTTGCGCTAAAATCAGACTAAATTAGGATTGAAATCGAACAGACAACCGTAATGTTTTTAATGAACGTAAAGCTAAAATCAGACTAAATTAGGATTGAAATCCCTCCTCGCCCTTGAGCGGACAGTGTTCAGGTGTTGCGGCTAAAATCAGACTAAATTAGGATTGAAATCGAATCAAAATCACTGAATCAAAGATAGTGAAAAGGGCTAAAATCAGACTAAATTAGGATTGAAATATGGCTATGAATGGTAGGAGTGGTGCTATGAATGCCGCTAAAATCAGACTAAATTAGGATTGAAATCAATATAACGAAGTAGGGATAAGATCCAACCCCCGAGCTAAAATCAGACTAAATTAGGATTGAAATGTTCATAGCCGCTTCAGCGAAAGGTAAGAATTTTTCGCTAAAATCAGACTAAATTAGGATTGAAATTGTAGAAAAATGTAGGTTAATTGTAATATAATTATTGCTAAAATCAGACTAAATTAGGATTGAAATGCGGATTACATGGTAACAAGTGTACCGAATCATTACGCTAAAATCAGACTAAATTAGGATTGAAATATTAACACAGAAAATAGAAATAAGCAGGGTTAAATGGCTAAAATCAGACTAAATTAGGATTGAAATCTATTACAAAAAATTAAACAATCTTCTCTGGATTGTGCTAAAATCAGACTAAATTAGGATTGAAATAAAACACCATGCGAACCAAACACAATTTCCACTTTTGCTAAAATCAGACTAAATTAGGATTGAAATATCTTCTAACCGAGAATGCGGAAGGTGGATTGTTAGCTAAAATCAGACTAAATTAGGATTGAAATTTTATTTTTTTATAAATTTAGGTTTAGGATTCTTCTGCTAAAATCAGACTAAATTAGGATTGAAATGGGCTTCGTAACTATAGAACTCATTCTTTTTCTCGGTGCTAAAATCAGACTAAATTAGGATTGAAATGGCTTCTACTTTAACGAAAAAGGCGAACTTCAAATAGGCTAAAATCAGACTAAATTAGGATTGAAATTTTCTATTTTGTGATTAATGTCACATTTACCAGCTCGCTAAAATCAGACTAAATTAGGATTGAAATTTCCACCACCCCATCAGAAAACCCGGCAAAAAACCAGCTAAAATCAGACTAAATTAGGATTGAAATATTACTAGTATCAAACCAACTACCTTTACCAAAACCGCTAAAATCAGACTAAATTAGGATTGAAATCCTACTATTTGACAGACTAGTCGGAAATGGTGTAAGCTAAAATCAGACTAAATTAGGATTGAAATTTTCAATTTCGAGTAATCTATCCTTAAACATGTTTTGCTAAAATCAGACTAAATTAGGATTGAAATACTACCCTTTGGTATGGTAACATCATTTATCACCTCTTGCTAAAATCAGACTAAATTAGGATTGAAATACGATGGTGGGCTAATTACCTCTACAAACTAGAAGGAGCTAAAATCAGACTAAATTAGGATTGAAATGAGCATGGTAAGGGAAGGTTGCCTGGGGAATATGGAGAGCTAAAATCAGACTAAATTAGGATTGAAATATTACCCGTGTTAGGGATGTTATAATCACTATAAAAGCTAAAATCAGACTAAATTAGGATTGAAATATTTCTTTTAGCGGATGATGCTTGGGCAGATATAGGGCTAAAATCAGACTAAATTAGGATTGAAATATAGAAAGGTATGGGATGGAAACGGCGGTTAAAAGCGCTAAAATCAGACTAAATTAGGATTGAAATATCCGCTAACGTGGTGCTCACACCATTAACAATACTGCTAAAATCAGACTAAATTAGGATTGAAATGGACAAGGATATATTACACCCGTGACAGTCAAGATACGCTAAAATCAGACTAAATTAGGATTGAAATGTGAAACTAGGAAAGCAATACAAACCGCAACCGTAAGCTAAAATCAGACTAAATTAGGATTGAAATCACTGGATTTATGCATTAAAGGGATAGGGAAGGGTGAGCTAAAATCAGACTAAATTAGGATTGAAATGTGTCATCATCTGTAAACTCATTCTCTCGTATGTCTCGCTAAAATCAGACTAAATTAGGATTGAAATTATAAGGGTGCAAACCTTTAATTTATCAGATTCACTGCTAAAATCAGACTAAATTAGGATTGAAATTGGATAGGGTCTGGCAGCTCCATCTTAAATTCTTCCAGCTAAAATCAGACTAAATTAGGATTGAAATGTAGTGAGCAGAATTGGGGTAAATTCACAGTAGCACGCTAAAATCAGACTAAATTAGGATTGAAATGC
>JALHJZ010000036.1 GCA_022838705.1 Candidatus Bipolaricaulota bacterium
CACCATAGATGATCTTTTCTTGGCAACCACCAGCTATCTCCACCCGGAAGATAGAATAATCTCATTTCTACGTTATATTCCAGATTCCCAGGGAGAACGAAGCAAAAATGGCTCCAGGTATTCTAAAGTAGACACCCAGCAGGCTTATCAATTTATTAAGGAAAAATATCCAGAATATCTCTTTGACTCCGGTGTGACCGGGGAGAAGATGATGGGCGTCCCCCTGGACAAAGTCTCTGAAATCCTACGGCCTGAAAATCGCCTTCAGGAAATAATAGCCAACCCAGATAATGAATTACTCGAAAAGGTAGTCAAAGTTTCCGATTTCTTCCACCAGGAAGCTGGTATTGATTATAAATATATGGGCGTTTCTGGATCCATCCTACCAGGATTATACGACCCCCAGGTTTCAGATATAGATTTCGTAATCTTCGGACTGGAAAATCATAGGAATGCAGTGGAGAACTTTTCCCGATTAAAGAATGAACCAGAATCCCCCCTAAAAGGCATAAGTAGTGAATTCTGGGACTGGTTATATGATAAACGAATTAAAGATTCTTCCTTAAGCATCGAGGAATTTAAATGGTATGAGAACCGGAAAAGCAACCGGGGCGTTATTAATGGGGTTTTATTTGATATCCTATGCACCAGAAATTGGGATGAAATTAAAGGAACCTATGGTGGGACAGACAGCCAATCCCTGGGTGTTTTAAAGGTAGAGTGTATCGTGACCGATGCCCTGGCCTCATATGACAACCCAGCCGTGTATAAAGTAGATGATGTTAAAATTTTAGAAGGCCCAGAGCTTCCAGTGGATGAACTGGCATCCTTCACCCATACCTACGCCGGACAGGTGAGGGAGGGGGAGAAAGTTTTAGCCCAGGGAAAACTGGAGAAGATTACAGATAAAAGTACTGGCCAGTCCATAAATCGATTGGTTGTAGGTACAACCAGAGAATCTGTAGGGGAATATATTAAACTAAAGGATCTAGAGATTTAATATCACAGTTTAGTGGATATCAAATAATATTAGTGGATATAAAAAAATAATTCACACTTATAACAAAAAACTGGGATGGACATAAATGGCAAATAAAGAGATAAATGTAGGTTTAATTGGATTTGGAACAATTGGAAGCGGAGTAGTTGAAACCTTTAACTTAA
>JALHJZ010000037.1 GCA_022838705.1 Candidatus Bipolaricaulota bacterium
CTTATTGCAGGCCTACATCCAAAGGATATGACATGTAGACCGCAAACTGTCAATGATTGGAACCCCGGCTATAAGAAGGTGTTAGAAACTTTTCAAGAGCAGACAAGTGTTGGGGGTGTGTTGAACACTTCATTCAACCTCCACGGTTCACCAATGGTTGGTACGCCAGAAGTTGCGCTTTATACCTTTGAGAACAGCGGTCTGAATGCTTTAGCAATTGGTAACTGGCTAATTACTAAAGAGTGAAAAATGCAGGAGACAAATCTGAAAGATCTAGAGGGTATCGAGGATAAGTTCCTGATATCCGATGGTGGATCCTATCTCCTTACTTTAGAGGACGCTCCAACCCTGATACGACGGCGAGCAACAACGGCAGGCGGTACCCAGAGAAGAACGTCGCCCTGTATGAAGAGATCTTCTGCACCCTTGCCGAGGGTGAGGGGCTCGCCAGGAGGCCGATTCCCTCGAGGAGCGAGGATGCGCCGGGGGTCGGGCACCATGGGTGGTAATTCCCTCTGGAATGTCCGCAGTTCCTCCGGTGACAGAGCCCTGTTGTGCCGCCTATACGGGTTCAACATGAATGAAAGCATTTAGAGGAGTTATTTAGATGATAGGTTACTCGGCCTATGTTACCAAGATTTCTGATTTAGAACAGAACCTCCGGGAAAGTCTCGAATTCATCGGCTGGACTGATGTGGTCCGACCAGATTCCCGGGTCTTCATCAAACCAAATTTTACCTATCCTTATTACAAGGAGGGTATCACGACGAATCCTGAGGTTCTTAGAACTCTCTGTGGTATTTTGAAGGATCGTTGTGATCAGGTTGTCATAGGAGAGTCCGATGGCGGGAACCGCTCATTTACAGCTGATGATGCATTTAGAGGACATGGCGTGGATAAAATCTGCAGGGATATCGGTGTGGAGCGGGTCAATCTCTCCACCCTACCTTCCCAATATGTAGAAGATGTGATACAGGGAAAGAGGGTGAAGGTTCAGGTTCCAAATATCCTTACTGATGACATCGACTGCTTTGTATCTCTACCGGTTCTAAAGGTTCATGTAATGACAACGGTCACACTGAGCATGAAGAACCTCTGGGGCTGTTATCCAGACACGATGCGAGGTCTCCACCACGCCGACCTTGGCCGTAAATT
>JALHJZ010000038.1 GCA_022838705.1 Candidatus Bipolaricaulota bacterium
CAAAGCCACCCGGTCCAGGCCGGTGGCCTGCCTGCATTTCTCCGCAATCTCTAACAGATCTTTTAATGGTACTTCCCTCCGGGGCCGGTACATACACCCGGCCATGCAGAACCGGCACCCCCTGGTGCATCCCCGGGACACTCCTAAGAGAAATGCCCGGCCAAAGGCAGGTATGAAATCCTTATCATCGGTTTCAGGTATAACCTGTTTGATGGGATGCCAGGCATCCCTCATATCCTCCACTACTACCATTTTCACCGGGTTATCCGGCACGTAAACCCCTTTGATATCCAGGAAGGCGTCTAACTCTTCCCGGGGGTCGTCCAGCTTGAGATAGGTGTCTATGAACTGGTCTAGCATGGCCTCTGCCTCCCCCACCAGGAAGATATCTATAAAATCAGTCATGGGTGATGGGTTGGAACTTGCACATGGTCCGCCGGCAATTACCAGGGGATCCTCACTGGTCCTTTCACTCTTCTTGATGGGTACTCCCCCTTCCTGGAGCATCTCCAGGACATGGAAGTAGTCCTGTTCGTACTGGAGTGAAAAACCAACTATATCAAAATCTTTTAGGGGAGAGCTTGATTCCAGGGTCTTAGAATATGGATATACGGCCCTTTCGCAGTACACGTCTTCCCGTGAATTTAGAAAATCGTAGATTATATGGAATCCCAGGCTGGACATGGCGCTGCGGTAGAGATTGGGGTAGCAGGATGCGAAGCGTAAATCCACCCGGCGGGGATCCTTGATGACCATGTTATGTTCCAGGAGCATAACTTATATTTTAACTTCGAAACATAATCAAGATATCTAATGGCAGGAAAAAATATGCACGAGAAAAAATATAGAAAGTTAGCCGTAGGGGGGACCTTCGACAGATTCCACGAAGGACACCTGAAACTCCTGAGTAAAGCCTTCCAGCTGAGCGAACTGGTACTTATAGGGGTGACATCGGATGAATTCGCCCAGGATAAAGGTCCTATAGAACCCTGTAGTGAGAGGATGTCAAATCTGGTCTGGGAACTGGAAAAATTCACAGGCAACTATATAGTATCACGCCTGGACGACTCCTGTGGACCGACCATACAGGAAGAAGACATAGAAGCA
>JALHJZ010000039.1 GCA_022838705.1 Candidatus Bipolaricaulota bacterium
CTCGGGACGACGGGGCTTGTGGAACCCTGGGACGACCACGTGACGGAGGGGGTTCTTGAGCGCGTTGCAAACGCCGATGCGGTGGTGCTGACGACCGGAAGGCTCGGGCTGCGATACTCCCGGCTTTTATTCCCGGAACGTGAGGTGATCCTGGTGGGGAACCACCTCGCTGAAGCGCTCGAGGTGGCCGCAGGTGGCGATCCGATCATCTGCGGGTTGCCGGGTTTGATCCTGAGGTTCATGAACCCGCACATCCTTGATGGGACTGGCTGTGCGACGGTGGAGGAACTTATGGCGACCTCCGGGGGGAGGGAGGTGCTCCGCCGCGAACTTGAGGCGTTCCGGTCGCGCTGCCCCAATGTCAGGGTCGTGATCGTCGACCGCAGTGGCCGGGTTATCGGTGAATCGCCATGAAGATAGTCGGTGTTGGCTGCGGGCCGGGGATGCTGACGGCGGATGCGGTGAGGGTTCTTGAGGATGCGACGCTTGTCTATGGGTCAGCGAGGGCGATCGCGCTTGCCCGGGACGCCATCCCGCCGGGGTGTGAGGTGCACGGGATCACGGATTACCGGAACCTGCGCTCGCTCCCGGGTCATGCGGTCGTCCTCTCGACGGGCGACCCGATGCTTGCGGGGCTCGGGTCGCTCCTGGAGGGGGAGGTCATCCCGGGTATCTCATCGCTTCAGGTTGCGTTTGCCAGGCTCAGGCTTCCGCTCGCGAGGGCGGCGGTCATCTCGGCGCACGGGAAGGATCATGACCGGGCTGTCGCCAGCGCCCTGGAAGAGATAGAGAGGGGGCGGGTCGTCTTCCTCATCGCCGATCCCGGCTTCGAGGTTGAGGTGCTCGCGGCTCTCCTCCCGCCGGCAACCCGGATCGCCATCTGCGAGGATCTGGGTTACCCGACGGAACGGATCGCCGTCGGGACGGCGGGAGAGCCTCCGCTGCGCCGGGGGGATCTCTTCGTGGTGGTGGCCTGGGGTGAGGCGGCACCCTGAAAGGCCCGTTCATCAGCGCTGCTGCCTGTAGACTCTCCCGCCGCCGGTCACGACACCCTCTTTCCTGAGCATCTTCTCGATCGCCCACCGGCC
>JALHJZ010000040.1 GCA_022838705.1 Candidatus Bipolaricaulota bacterium
GGGGTTACGGGTTGAGGTTGAGATAGACCTTGCCGGTCATCCACTCGTCGTCGAGTTCGGCCAGCAGCGCCGAGACCAGGCGCAGGCAGGAATCCATGTTGGGGAAGATGCTGGCCACCCGGGTGCGTCGTCGCAGTTCCCGGTTGATGCGTTCCAGCCCGTTGGTGGTACGCAAACGGATACGGTGCGCAGCGGGGAAGTCGAACACCGTCAGGGATTCAGGAATCGCGGTTTCGGCCCACTCGGCCAGTTTCGGATGCTCCTTGCGCCAGGTGTCCAGGGCGGCTTTCAAAAGCCGCTCGGCTTCTGCCTTGTCCGGAGCATTGAAGATCGCGCGCAGTGTCGCGGCGACGTGCTTTTTCGCCTCCTGTCGGGTGACGAACTGGCCGGCGTTTTGCTGCAGATGGAACTGGCAACGCTGCCAGGGAACAGAAGGGAACACCGCTTTGCGGGCAGCTTTGAGGCCCGCATGATCATCCGCGATGATGAGCTTGATCCCGTGCAACCCTCTGGCCAGGAGGGATTCCAGGAAACGTCGCCAATTGATCTCGGCTTCCGACGTGGCCACCGTGCAACCGAGCACCCGCCGTTTGCCCGTCGCATCGACGCCGACGGCGATCAAGACGGCACAATCGACGATTCGCCCTTCCAGCCGCACTTTCTCGTAACGGGCATCCAGAAAGAGATAGGGCACTTCGCCCAGAGGACGCTCGCGCCAGGCCGCAAGCCCCTCGTCGAGCCTGGCGGCGGCACGGCTCACCTGGGCGGTGGAGAGCGAAATCTCCGGCCCCAGCAGGCGCTGCAGTACCTCGATCACCCGGCGGGTGGAGACCCCCTGGACGTACATCTCGGCCAGGGCCAGATGCACCGCCTGATCGGTGCGGGTGCCTTTTTCGAGGGCAGAAGGGTAGAAGTCGCCGCAACGCACCTGGGGCACCTGAAAGGTCAGCTCACCAAGGCGGGTGAGTACCGTCTTGGGTTTGTACCCGTTGGCGTAGTCACGCCGTCGCTCACTACGTTCATAGGGCGCCGCTCCAAGGAACTGGGATCGTTCGATCTTGGCGGCTTCATTGACGAGGATGCGC
>JALHJZ010000041.1 GCA_022838705.1 Candidatus Bipolaricaulota bacterium
GATTACCAATTATGGTATGATGTAACCGGACTCATCAACTGCACCAACCCCTCCATCTACGTAAAAACCGAAAAAGTAGGGACCGACACCTTCGACGGACGCCTTAAGATGATCACGTTGGTGGCAGCTTACAATGACGGAGACACGGACAAAGTGCATTACTGGGTGAATGATGGGCAGGATTGGATTACGAGTGGTGATACCAGCCAAACAACATTCAACACCAGTACAGTTGATGTTGATATAAAAAAACGCCACCCTAAACACCGTAGCACTCTCAAGTAAAGATGGAAGCTACAACTTCAATGGTGAAACACACACTGGAACCAACCCCGTCGCACCCATAAACTACTTCGTAACCCATACTTGGGATGTTACTGCGGCGGTGACTCGTGGCAACGACAGTACGCTAAGCTTCACCGCTGTGAGTGGTTCATTTAAGATGGTGCTGGCCACTTTAACTGTTCGTGAGACAGCTGCTGTTGCGCCTGAGGCTGATTTCACTGCAGACACTACCAGCGGAGCATCACCTTTAACTGTGCAGTTCACTGACACATCCACCGGAACAGTGACCGGATGGGCGTGGGATTTCGACAATGACGGAATCACCGACAGCACAGACGCCAACCCTACCTGGACCTACACCAGCGGTGGAACCTACACCGTCAACCTAACCGTAACCGGACCCGGCGGAACAGACACTGAAACCAAAACCAACTACATCGCAGTCATACCAGAAAACTATGTGACCTACCTCGGAGGAAGTAGTGCTGATTCTGGATATAGTGTTGCTGTTGATAACATAGGGAACATTTATATCGTTGGAAGTACACAGTCTTTGGACTTCCCCACCAGCAGCGATGCCTATCAACCCAACATTGCTGGAGTAATTGATATGGTCTTAGCTAAGTTTAACTCCAATGGGAACCTAGTTTACAGCACATACTTCGGAGGAGCAAGTGAGGACAGGGGATATGGTATTGTATTGGATAATTCAGGGAATGTCTATATAACAGGATACACGGCTTCTACTAACTTCCCCACTACCAGT
>JALHJZ010000042.1 GCA_022838705.1 Candidatus Bipolaricaulota bacterium
TGGGGACGGGAACGGTCAGTGTGCGTGCGCCGCGGGTTCGGGCGACAGTGGAGCCGTTCGGGTCCCAGGTTTTGCGGTCGTATCAGCGGCGATCGCGGGCGGTTCAGGAGTTAATTCCGGAGTTGTATGTTCAGGGTTTGGCGACCGGTGATTTTGAGCCGGCCCTGCAGGGCTTGCTGGGCGAGAGGGCGGCCCTGTCGCCGTCGACGGTGGTTCGTTTGAAGGCGCAGTGGGAGGCCGATTATGAGGCCTGGCGGACCCGGTCGCTGGCCGATCATCGTTACGCTTACCTGTGGTGCGACGGGGTTTACCCGAAGGCCGGTCTGCAGGGTGATAAGACGGCCTTTTTGGTGGTGCTGGGAGTCAATGAGCATGGCCAAAAGGAACCGTTGGCGATTGTGGAAGGTTATCGGGAATCGACCTCAAGTTGGGCCGAGGTGCTCCGTGATCTCAAGAGCCGCGGTCTGAGTGATCCGAAGCTGTTCTGTGGCGACGGTGCCCTGGGGTTGTGGGGCGCCATTAACGAGGTCTATCCCAAGGCCGATCACCAGCGCTGCTGGTGTCACAAGATGCGCAATGTCCTGGGGCACTTCCCGAAACGGTTACACGGCGAGGTCAAACGGCGGTTGCGGCAAATGTATGACGCTGACACCCGGAACCAGACCCAAACCCTTATGGTTCAGTTCGCCGACCGGTATGACCGCGAATATCCTCGTGCCGTCGAGTGTCTGCTGAAGGACCAGGCGGCCTTGCTGACATATTTTGACTATCCGCAGGAACACTGGGTAAGTTTGAAGACGACCAATCCGATCGAGTCGATCTTCGCCACCGTCAAGTTACGGACCAACGCCGCCCGGCGGATCAAATCCCCGCGGTCGGGCTTGTATCTGGTCTTTCAATTGATAGTCCGGTCGCAAAGACACTGGCGCCGGCTGAATGCCCCACATCTGGTGCCGAAAGTCCTGGAAGGGATAACTTTTAAAGACGGAATCGAGATCAGAAAAGCGAAGAATAATCAGACCGAAAGGCACGCTGCTTGAA
>JALHJZ010000043.1 GCA_022838705.1 Candidatus Bipolaricaulota bacterium
CGGTCTGGTCGATGGTGCCTTCATAGAGGATGGTGCCGTTTCCGCTCTTGTTAAGTATGTAGGTGGAGACTCCATTCTCGTGCCTGTAGTCAAACACTTTGAACGCGTCTATGGGCGCTTTGTTCACCTCAACCTTATCGAGGACGGTCATCGTGGTGTTGACGCCGGCCTCGGTCTTGAGTTCGCCGGCGATCTCTGTATAAATGGCCTCAATGTTGGCTGCATTGCCATCGTAATATTTCCCGCCAGTGGACTCGGCAAGTATCCTTAAAGTATCTTTGCCACCTTGAGAGATCGTGTCGGCGTATCCGATCGAGTAGATCGTGATATTGTTATTCATGGCATAGACAGAAAGGTCCTGCGTAGACAGACCTGTGAACTTATAATACTTTGTGGTACGATCCCAATAATCCCAATAATAGGTGGGATCATTTGAACCACTACTCCCTCTGGCCAGAGGATCACCGTACCAGTTGTAATCACCATCGGAGAGGAGCACCACCGCTCTGACCGAACCATTTTTTGCCTTGCTAGTCAGATGGTCGATTGAGATCTTCAGCCCCTGCCGGAGCGGGGTACCGTGATCTGGAACGATACCATCAAGCGCCTCCTTTACCTCTTCGAGATCGTAAGTGAGCTCGATATCAAGCGTTGCATAGTCACTATAGGTTTTGGGATAGGTGTAATTATTATCGATCTCGTCTGTGTCGATCCCGGAGTTCTCTCCTGGACGTGATATGGTGCCATTTCGCCCAAACGACACGGTAGCGGCGCGATCATGGTTCTCCGCGAACTGATCCACGAACGTCTTCGCCGCCTCTCTAACCGAGTGCATCCTGTCAGGATTGTCGAACAGCATACTCCCCGACCGGTCGGTGCAGAGCACAACATCTATCGGATCCGGCTGCAACTCATACCCATCGCCCGTCAGCCTGATCGTCACATCGACGGTATCGTTCATCCCGATAGTTGCCGGGGACACCTCCGTCTCCACCGAGAGGTAGGGGTAGTTCATCCAGGTCAGGA
>JALHJZ010000044.1 GCA_022838705.1 Candidatus Bipolaricaulota bacterium
AACAAGTTACTAACTTGAACCGGCCTGGGGAACCTTATTCCGACGCGATTGGGGAACCTTATTCCGACGCGATTGGGGAAAATCATTCCGACGTTGACACTGGATCCGGCAAGGGAAAGAGGAAAATATCCTGGAGGTCGGGCCAAGGTCTCGCAAAGTGAGAAGAGGGATATATAATCTAGCGGATTTACGATAACGGATGTGATAAGCAACACTAAAAGGACGATATTTACTGCTACTAACAGAGGTACGGTCGAGAGAGGTCTATAAACACCAAACAGTGGACCAATGAGGTTTACAATGAAACCGAGAAACATTGTGAGAGTAACGCTGAACCCTACAGAGTAGAGAATTGTTTTAGAAAGGCTTGCGAATTTCAGGTTTAAAATGTGTGTGATCAATAAACCCGGGATAAACGTAACTAAAGGAAGCCAAATATCTGTCTATATATAGGTAGATCCAAATATATGGATATATCGGCTATGGCTATGAGTACTGAAATAACCCGTACAAGTGAAAAATCTGTATGATTAGCAGTATCCATGAGTTCACCGTTTGCTAACAATTCTCAGCTTGTTTGACAGCATTTAGATGTGGTCAAGCACTTCTTTCCACCGGGCAACTGCGGACTCAAACGTAAAATTCTCCTCCACAAATCGCCTTCCATTCTCCGCGATCTCTTCCAGGTCCGGGGAAGCCAGCGCCCTTGCCACATTCTCCGCGATGCACTCGGGCGAATTATTCTCCATAATAAATCCGGTCTTGCCGTCTATTATAACATCCGGTATCGCGCCGACCGGCGTCGCGAGCACCGGCGTCCCGCAGGCCATGGCCTCGAGCATGATGTTTGGGAGGCCTTCGGTATAGGAGGGGAGGACAAGGAGCCGGAGGTGGTTCAGGTAGGCGGGGAGGTCATCGTGGGGGATCCAGCCCGGGAGGTCAACGCGGGCGGTGAGCCCCTCTTCCTGCAGGGTGGCCACGATCGAGTCCTTCAGTTGCCC
>JALHJZ010000008.1 GCA_022838705.1 Candidatus Bipolaricaulota bacterium
TTATAAGACCCACCAACACGATCCACAGTGACATTTGGGGCAACGGTATCAATCAACTGATAAAGGTGGACACCATTAGATCCACCTAGAGTTTCAGCTCCGGAATATTCGGCATAAATTTCATAGTAACCACTAGCTCCCGTGACCTGAATACTCTTGGTAGCCTGACCATTAACCACCTGCACAGTACCTAATGAAGATCCATTTAAGAAGAATTCCACAACGCCTTCATTAACAGGAGATCCATCTTCACGGATTACATCCACAGTAACATCCACATAATCTCCATTTTCACCAACAGGATTAGACAAACTCACAGTAGTGTTAGTCGCATCCAAGTGGAAATTAACATCTAAAGACAGAGTACTTCCATTGGCTAAGTTAGCAATTACAGTTGCAACCCCATAGTCATCCACAGTATAAACTGCGTTTACTCCATTAGTAGTCAAGTTACCTGAAGCAGGGGTAATGGTACCATTACCAACGACAAAAGTAAACTCTTCATCAGGGATCGGGACAGAACTTACATCATAATCCTGGTAATTTGTTCCATCAAAGGCTTTATAACCCAAACTGATGAGCTGGCTCAAACCAGGGGTATTATTAGCAGTAAGTGCCTTAACAAGCCAATAGTCCAATATAACATTAGCGGTCGGAATTTTACTAATTACTGGCATATCATTAGAGCCCCACCAGTTGTAATTCAAGTTGATAGTCCCTGTGTTTAAATATCCGCTTCCAGCACCGGCAATAACACTAAGAGTAGTATCTATTATACTCGAATTCGTGATATTTGCGGCACCGGCAATGAAAATACCTCCAGGATTTCCTTTAAATAAGGATCCAGAAATTATAGTACCACGACCAAGGCCGTTGTATTCATCACCGCCCTGGAAAGTGATGTTATTCTTCATATTAGTGAAAGTAGAGTTAATAACCGTCCAAACAGCATTTTGATATCTAGAATCGATATATGTGAATGCTCCACTTTCATTAAAAACGCAGCTTATTAGATTTATATATGGGCGGGGACCTGCTGCGGGGCCGTACAAAGTTTTAATATCGTATGTGTTGTTATTGAAATAACAATTAATCAGTGTCGTTTTGCCCGAACCAACATTCTGACTCAAACCTAAAGCTGTTAGATTGTTATTTACTAAGTTTAAATTCAGTATGGTAGAATTACAACCGTCAATAAAGATACCATATGAATTACTATCACCGGTGCTTCCACGAATAGTAACATTTTCCATGAAAACTTGAGAAACTTCATATACAGGAGAACTGCTGTTTGGTCTATATCTATCCTTGATGAAGATAATTGACTTACCTCCAGTCCAAGTAGCACCATTAATGGCACTATTGTCTTCAAAAGTGCTATTGGTGATTGTAATAGAATTTCCGAAGTAACTGTAAACAGCATTAGTATTGTTTTTGAAAGTTGAATTGTTCAAAGTTAAATATGCACCTTCCGTAGCGGAAATAACGTATCCAATATTATCTACAAAGGTACAATTCTCCATTTTCAAATTACCTGCTGTCTCAATGATGCCTACATCACCAGATGCCTGACCCGCTCCCGAGAAAATTCTCATAGCTTTTGCATTCTTCACTGTTAAATTAGCTATGGTGATTAACCCATCTTCAAACTGGGTGTCTATCTTAAATAACCAATTCACGCCATCACCATCGATGATGGTTTGATTTCCAGTTCCAGTAATAGTGATGTTTAAATAATTGGGTAAGGTCAGGTTTACATTACCAGTACCCCTCAAGGTTCCCGGTAGAATATTTATAATTAGATTTAGGGTTTTTGAAACAGCTTCATCAATTGATTTTTGAATGGTCGCATAAGGATTGTTTATTGATCCATCACCAGCAGTATCACTGCCATTTTGCCCGACATAGTATGTTAAAGATTCATGTACTTGTGCATTGATATTCAAAGTCCCATTTTGGATAGCTGCATTTATGAAGTTGGGGTTATCTCCTGTTATTTGATGGACACCATTGCCAAAGCCTGCTACACCTTGTAACTCCGCAACATTATTAACAAACGAAGCATAACCTAAATATGTTCCATCAAGGTAGAAATTAACAATTCCCCCATTAACAGTAATTCCAGGGAAATCCAAAATTGCCCTAAGAGTATTTGTAAGGGAAGTTGAATTCAATGATTCAAAAATTAAAGTTACATTATTTAAAATAGTCCCTTGTTGTCCTGTGATTGAAATAATGCTGGTGATGTTATTATTGGTGAAGGTGCAGTCGGTGATGTTCAATTGATCTTGACGAGAGTTAGATATTAAGAAAATTGCATTGCCCTGTAATTGATTATCTTTGAATATAGTGTTGATGAATGTTCCACCACCACTTACAATATATGCAGCATTGTTTCCTTCAAAAGTATTGTTGAAACTTGAATGTCCATTACCTTCATTACCAGCCCTGAAAATAGACCCACCATTATAAAGATTGGTGTTATTAACAAATTGATTATTTCTACTTTCAGAGTCGGCGGAGTTTAAATATATCACTCCAGTACTACTATAAAAGGAATTGTTCATGAACGTAGAATTTTCTAATAGTACACTGTTACCTAAATATGCAACACCATATGAGGAACTAGTCGAATTATAGAAGTTATCTATAAATTTGGAATTGCTAACTAAAACTAGATCACCAGTTAAAGATCCAGTGGTAATATACAACGCAGTTCCGTTATTATGGATGAATGATGAATTTTCAACCGATCCACTGATAAGTCTCACCACAGCACCATTCCTTCCAACGATATTATCCTCAAAAATACAGTTTGAAATTGTAACCTTTTTATATTTCGGATTAGAACCCCCTAAACCAGTGCCACTTGATAATATTATTTGTGAACCAGCGACTGTATTATTAAAGTTTCTTACGGTTAAATCCATTAAGTTTGCTTGTATGCTTGTTCCGAAATCAAATGCCATGTTTGTACCGTTACCATCTATGATCGCCTGCCCATAATTTAATCCAATTATATTCAAAGTACCAAGATAGTCTGCAACACTGATGTTTACATTACCTAACCCTGAGTATGTGCCGTCTAAAAGGTAAACATTAACAAAAACACTACCGTTTCCAAATCCAGAGTCAATAGCCTTTTGTATGGTTTTAAACGGATTACTCTGTGTTAAACCATCATTCGCATCATCATCACCAGTAGGTGAAACATAAAAAGTTGAAGGATCAAGATTAATATTCACATTCAGTGTTCCATTGGTTATATTCGGGTAATAATTGGAAGACCCATTTAGGATATAAACACCATTGTTTAGAAGTTCATTAGCTGTTAATGTGAATGCCCCGTTAATTACACTGGCACTTCCAAGAAGTGTTGAATTAGCGTATAAACTGATGGAACCCCCGTCAATAGGAACTCCTTTATCATCAGTAACGGATCCAGTTATTGTAAATGTAGGACTTGTAATACTGTTACTGTTAATAGTTAAAATTGAATTATCAATAAATCCATTAACTTTAATATAATTTCCACTACCACTGGCAGCAGAGCAAAGAATCATGTCATTGTTTTCAAGATAAATGTTGTTTCCATAAATAGCCCCACCACCATAAGAACCAGTGCCTGTAGTTTGACTATTTTCAAAATAGTTGTCAATAACAGAGGCATATGAAACATACAGTGAACCGCCGTTCTGTGTGGCAGTGGAATTAAGGAATGTACAATTTTGGATAAGGGAATTGTTATTTGAGTTGCCACTCAGGTAGACTGCACCACCAGATCTTCCGGCGTTATTTTCAAAAACTGAATTAGTTATATTAAAAACTGAATTTCCAGAATATGAATATATAGCCCCACCATCTCTTGTAGCGTAGTTATTGTTGAAATAAGAGTTTGAAATAATTAAATCGTTAGATTCTGAATAAATCGCACCAGCAGAACTTGTAGCATTGTTATTTTCAAAAGAACAGCTATCAATATTCAATATTCCTCTATTATAAATAGCTCCACCACTACCGGTAATTTCACCATTAATAAAAGTAATGTTTATTAGATTTACATTAGAATTACTACCAATATTCAATAACCAATTTACGTTTCCACCATCTATGAACGTTTGATTAATCCCGGCACCAATAAGAGTTATGGACCCACCAGAAGTATGATTTTTACTGATGGTTGAATTGACATTTCCAATTCCAGAGAATGTCCCATCGCTTAAATGGATGGTAACATCCTTAATTTCATCAGAAACATTGATAGCCTTACTTATTGTGGCACAAGGATTATTCGTATCCCCAGAGTTACTATCACTACCATTAACAGCCACATATACATCTTGACTTGGTGCAGCACTAGTTGCGCCTATAAACAGAAAAGCTAACAACAAAATACTTAATATTACTATTTTCCTCATTTTAACACGCCCTCATTTTGATACCAGTTAATAAGATTAGAATTTTGATTATTCCTACAAAATTAATCTATAAATTAACTATATAAAGATTTCCATTTTAATTGATTTATTATCAATTTTACTTGAATAGATTAAAATGAACAACCCACCTATCCCAAAACACGAATGTTAAGCAAAGAAAACGAAACTCTAAAAAATTTAGCCATCAAGACCAAAATAAAACACGGAATAGCACGAAAAATAATCCTAAAAATTCATTGAATAATTATTTAAATATTTTTATTTATCTTATCGAGAATTTGTCGGGCAATTTCCTTTTTAGAAGTTAGAGGGACTTTTAAAACACTTTCATCAATAATTAAAACTTCATTACTATCGGAATCAAAGCCAGCACCCTCTTTAGAGACATCATTAGCTACCATGAAGTTTGCTCCTGATTCTTTCATCCTCTCCCGGGCTGAACTTACAATGTCCTCTTCTGACTTGTCATATTCTGCTTTA
>JALHJZ010000009.1 GCA_022838705.1 Candidatus Bipolaricaulota bacterium
CGCACTGAACTTGTCACGCGATGTCCAGCCTTCCGGCTCCCGGCCGTGGTCGGGCAACAGACGCCCCTTCCCGCGGGCCTGTTTGCGCCACTCGTACAGGGTCGGTGCCGAGATGCCTTCCTCAGCGGCAACCTCGGCCACGGGCCGATTCTCAGGCGGCAACAGCTTGCGCAGGATCGCTTCTCGACGTTCTTCAGCGTACTTCATCGGAACCTCTTCTCTGTCCCTTGGTGGTTGAGGATTCTAAACACAGTTCAGGTTCCAACTATTCTGACACTGGGGGCCTTGGAAGCAACCAGGGGTTTTGGAGGGCAATGCCATAATCAACCGCCAGTGGGTGGTGTTGTCAATACCTTTTCATAGAGTAGCGCCGCACGCTCAGCAGTGAACTCCATCGCCCTCTGCTTTAGTGCTTCTGTCGACACATGAAAGCGCCCTTCCAGGCTGGACAAAAGCGCCGCAGCCAGCGCTTCCGGGCTTTCTACCGGTACAAGCTGACCAAACGTACCACCATCGAGAATTTCTGATGGGCCACTAGGGCAATCTGTGGCGACAACTTTCGTACCGCACGCCAATGCCTCGATGAGCACGTTACCCAATCCTTCGTGTCGAGAAGGCAAAACCAATACATCCGCCTCTCGCATCCAAGGCGCTGGATTCTTTTTAAAGCCAACCAAGTGTATCCGATCTCCCAGTTCATAATAAGCAATTCTTCTTTTTATTTCCTCCTCACAGTCACCTTGGCCCATAAGCACTAAATGAGCGTCGGACTTTCCGGCTAGCAAGGCGAACGCATCAATCAGTACATCCAGTCCTTTGGCGTATACGAAACGGCCAACATAAAGAATCCATGGCGTTTTAAACGGTACCGGACAATCCAATAGTGGGAGCTGGCTGCTCTCAAGAAATTCTTGCGTGATCACAGGATTGTATATGACTTGCAGCTTATTGGCACACGAAGGAAAATGCTTGAGCCAGTCTTCTGCAACACCTCGTGACACCGCCACTATCCCGTGGCTATATCGCAGCGTGCGTCGCAAAAGCCAAACAACCAGCCTTTCTTTGATGCGATTACTTCCCTTGGCGAGACCAATCTCGCTTGACAAGTGACTGTGAACACTTACGACCGTCGAGATGCCTTTCCCACACCATCGAGTAATGGCGAGCGTCAAGGCGTTGACATCATTGGCAGCTGATAGAATATGGCTGGGTCGGCGATCCTTTATATAGCGCCACAAGCCGAAAGGAAAAAGAAAAGCATGCTGACGACCAATTTCAAATATCTGTACGTTTTTTGGAATTTGGTCGCATAGCGGCCCTGTGAATCTGGTTACGACCAAGTCAACTTCAATGCCGCGCCGCACCCACTCATTGATGAGGCGTACTCCCACGAGTTCCATCCCACCACCAGCCAGGGACGGCAAAATTACTGCCAATCTCATCGCAAATTTTCCCCATGAAACGAAGTACAATTAGAGAATATCGTCCTTGTAGGTTGCTTGCTGCCAGTATTGCATGCAACTGACGCGTTATATGTTGGCGCATCCCGGACAGCTCCGAGAATGGTCTTTCTGCCTATACGCCCCCTGTATCTGGTGGTTCTCGATTTCTACAGCCAAACTTGATCAGCAGCCAAGAATTCGAGAGCTCCAAGCGTGTCATTGCGCGCCGGAATATTTTATTCAAATCCACGACATACCAACTGATTCCACGGCTTGGCTGCTTCTGTCTGGCGCCCTCGGAAAATTCGATCAAAAACCTCCACAGCCTCTTCATTGGTGAAGTACCGACTTAAAACAGCTGGCCACTCTCCATGATGCTGTCTAAATACAATGCCACCAAGCCCTACTGAAGGATTCAATTGCACGACAGCTTCCTCGTGACCAGACGCTGATAGACTCGCTATCCGATGCTGCCCTGAATGCGAGATCATGACGCGCCAGTCATCTTCTGAAATCAATGCAGTGACGGTTATATTGTCAATTCCATGAAAATCGGTGCGGAACCCGTGCAGTCGGATCGAGTGATGAACTTTAATCAATCTCTTGAATTCTAAAGCCCCTTTGTCATCGCTCACAGGGCCGAAAAACGGATCTCCGACTAAATTCGCAATAAGCAGGCTATGCTCTCTATTGTCTTTTTTTAACTCTTCCTCGCGACGCAAGATCAATTCAAACGGACTGTCGTCAGACCATGGCCGCGGAGCGGCAGACGGAGGAAGAGTATGAAATTCTGAAAAGCTCGGCGATTTCAGGCCAAGAAGTGCCTGCGCCGATCCCGGCTTATAGGACGAGTAAAATTGCCGTAACGGGGAGCTCTCATAACTGCAGCACTTCCCTTGGTCATACGCTATTAAAGTCTTAATAAAAGGATTAGAGCCTTCCCTGTCCGCGGGGAACGCCGTAAGCCCAAATGTTATAATGCGACGCATGGGAACCGTCAACAGCACGGGTCGGCCGGCAGCCCTGTATACCGCATATATCGGATTAATATCTCTAAGATCGGTCAAATCAAGCGGCTTGGCGACTTTGGAAGAGCGTACGTGAACTCCAACCTGGGCCATAATTTTTTTAAATAATCTCTGAATTTTTATATTCATATGGGAAGCGTCGCCGATAAATAGGTCTAAAAGCGAAAGCCGATATGAATATCCCTAAAATCGCGCACATCTAAGCCAAGCATTTTAATGGCTTTTCTACCATATTTATTTGCAGGGATCAATCTCCTTAAAAACGGCATGATTTTAAAAGGGGAGTGATCGTACGCGGTTCCACGTAGAGTCAATACTCGTGCATAAGAGTCACCAAAGACGGTCTGCCGAACCCATTCCCTAAGCTCCCCGCTCGTTTGTTGGATGTCTTGGCACCATTCAAACCCCTCATCGGGATGACCTGTTTCAAAAACTAGTACATTTCCAATCGCTTTGATCGCCTCAAGCACCTCATATGCACTGGAAGAATTCGAATCGCACCAATCATATGTTCCTGAGGTTGCAAAAAAATGATGGAATACAGAAAGAAAAAGAACCACGTCAAATTGAGGCAGCGATTTCAAGAAGGATGGCGTTAAGGTTGCAGTTAAGAATTCAATGTTATTCAGTCCGAGTCGCTCCTTGGTTATCCGGTTCTGGTTCTGAAGTTCCTCATCAGCATCTACGGCACATACAAAGGCAGCTTTTTTTGCCAAGGAAAAACTAAAGAACCCTCCTGAGCATCCAAGGTCAAGCACTCTAGCGCCATTAAAATCAATAACCTGTTCAATTTTTCTTAGACGTCCTTCATAATCACGCTCTCCCCCTTGAAATACTCCATCTTCGGTCAAGTGGGGATGATACATTTTTCGTGAGGCAATGCTTATCACCATTTCACTTTTCCTCCTTATTAACTCGAAATCAAAACACCTGATTGAATGATGTATTCTATAGTTTTATCTTTGAAATAGCCTTTTACCCGCTCCAGCGTGCGTTACGCCTACTGCAGGAAGGCGTGTGCTTTTTCTTGCAGCGTCTGCTTGTCGCAGGTGCGATCGGGCCACCGCAGCTCGCGTTCTTGCTCCGAGCTCAGCCGCCTGCCCTCGCCCTGGGTCTGCCCCCGACGTCGGTCTTGCCGCCTCGCTTCTCCTGCCTGCTGAGAGCGCTTGGACCCGGCCAGGACCGTCGTCAGATGCACTTGCACCCGCCGTGTGATCTCTTGCCACGTCAGGTTCAACTCCTCGCGCAACCGCATCGCCATACGGTGTTTCTCCTCCAGCACTTCACGAGGCAGCTTGCGGTTGTCGATCTTTTCCATGATCATCAAATCTGATGAATAAAACGGATAGAGCTCTTATATCGTAAGTCATATTGCCTGGTTAATAAACCGGTGTCCCAAATCGAGAATACTGAGTAAACAATTCATGTTGTGGATCATTTATGGTCGTCTCCAAAGCCAATGGGCCACCAGCAACAGCGCAACCAGTACAATCTCGTCCGCATACATTGCCATAATGGCACCCTGCGTGCCGAAAGTGGCGATCAAGATGGTGGTCATGGCAACGCTCAGCACGGCGCCGCTCCCATACACCCAACCGAGGAGGTGACTGTTTCCGGGCAAGGTGAGCGGATAATTGATGAGTTTTCGCAAGACTTGCACGGTTGGCAGCCAAGCCAGCGTACTCAGCAACGCCGCAGAGGCTTCGAATCCCTGCCCTAGAAGATGCGGCAAGAGCGGCGCCACCCAGACCAACGCAACCCCCGCGCCCATGGCAAGCAGCATCAGCACGCTGCCCGAAATGCACAA
>JALHJZ010000010.1 GCA_022838705.1 Candidatus Bipolaricaulota bacterium
AGGACGTTTGCCCCGACCTCGACCGTCTCAGGTCGTTCCGTGTTGTCCCGCAGGGTAACACAGGGCACGCCAAGGATGCAGGACTCCTCCTGCAGACCTCCCGAATCGGTCAGAACGAGACGCGCATTTGCCTCAAGCTGCAGGAAATCCAGGTAGCCAAGCGGTTTTGTTACGCAAATTCCATCCAGGGAGAGGCCAAAGGCCTGAACCATCTTTGCCGTCCGGGGATGCATTGGAAATACAATGGGCAGAGAGAACTCGTTCCGGATAGCCTTGAGACCCTGAAGGATCCCTTCTAATCGCTGCCTGTTATCGACATTTTCCGCCCGATGAGCGGTGACGAGGAAGAAACCTTTTGAGGTAAGGCCCAGTCGTTGCAGGAGATCGTTTTTTCTCCGGGCTATTGCAAGGTTCTGCTCCACCGCGTCCGCGATGGTGTTCCCGGTGACAAAGATCTTCTCTTCCGGGATCCCCTCAACTATGAGATTCTTCTTTGCTGTTTCAGTCGGTGGGAAGAGCACATCAGATATGTGATCCGCAACAACCCGGTTGATCTCCTCCGGCATGGTTCGGTCAAAACTCCGGAGACCTGCTTCCACATGACCTACCTTGATGTGGAGCTTCGATGCGGCAAGGGCACCTGCAAGGACCGTATTCGTATCCCCCTGGACAAGGACGATACTAGGTTTCTCGTCCAGCAGGATCTTTTCGATCCCGACCATTATCCTCCCGGTCTGCTCGGCATGGGTGCCTGAGCCGACATCGAGGTTGTACCTCGGCTCGGGCAGCTCGAGGTCCTCGAAGAATGCCCGGTCCATCTCGTAGGAGTAGTGCTGGCCGGTGTGGAGCGTGAAGTAGTCCTCACCCAGGGCTTCACAGGCCCGGATGATCGGGGACATCTTGATGATTTCTGGGCGGGTGCCAAGGATAATTGCAATCATAGTGATCTACCTTGTAAGGAAACAGTTTCGCTTGTAATTCGAATTAATTCAGGCTTTCTGTGAGGGGACCCCTCCTATGACCGGTGTCGGGCTGTGTGAGGTTCAGACAAGGCTGTCACACCGGCCTGCCTCTGAGCAGGGTCCAGTTCCCTGTAAATTTTAAGCAAACGCTCTTCCATAATCTTCCAGCTGTACTTTGTTTCATAGGCCCTGCGGCCATTCTCGCCAAGGCGTCTGCAGAGGGCTGGATCGTTTTTAAGTGTTAGGATTGCACGCTTGGTCGCATCAACATCACCATACGGCACAACAATGCCACAGTCCTCTTTCCTCACAATCTCGGCCATCGTCGTCTCATCACTGACCAAAATCGGTTTCCCACACATCATCGCTTCAAATAATTTATTGGGGCTGGCATAGTGGTTATTGGGAACGCTGGGATCATAGAGAGCAAAGAGTAGATCCGACTGTAATGTCCTCCGAATGACCTCATCATAAGGGATCGTTCCGATGAACGTGACGTGGGGCTCCTGTTCACTTATAGATCGTAGATGCCCTGCATAGCATCCATAGCCAGCAAGTTCGACCAGAACACCTCCAATTTCCTTTGCTGCCTGTAGGACTGTTTCGAAGTCTCTATCCACCGACAGCCCTCCAGCGTAGAAGATTTTGAATAGTGTCGGCTCTCTCGGTATACCTGCAATGACCGAGGTTGTTGGATCCATAGGTGAGTTATAGATAATATGGATACTGGAGTCTCCTTCTTTCCCTATTTGCTTCAATCGGCTGGGATCCACCACAATAATTGCATCTGCAAATCTCATTAAAGAGGTATCCAACGCTGCCGCAAAGCTCCGGACAAATGAAGGCAACGTCACCATCTCGGCATAGAAATCAAAGATATCGTAGATTAATCGCCTCCGCTTAAGTTTTGCAGCAAGAAGTGCAGGGACGTATGTGTCGAAATCTGCAGCATGGACGATATCCCAATCTTCCCTTAGCAACCAGAGGAATGCAAGAATCCACCAGATAGGGAGATAAAGAAGAATTACCTTTTTCCCTAAAGGTGCTCTGAATTTCAAACGTTCAATGGTATAAAGGTACCGCTTCTCTTGGGCTGGTGCATCGCCAAATCTCAGCCATCCAAGCAACGTTACATCATGACCCGCGTCCACCAGCGTTTTTGCTTCTTTTTCAATTCTGACATCTGGATCGATTGGGTTAGAACGGAGCATGACAACTTTCATGTACCTCACACCTCAAGTTCCCGAACCAAAGTTTTGTGATAGAAGGGAGAAACTAGACCTAGAGTTTGCAGATATTGTGGACTGGAGTCTGTACAGTCATCTTTTTCCATGGCATCCACAGATTCAAAACTTAATGTATTCCATCGAGTATCACATGACCGAGGTGAATCTATCTTCTCGCGCTTATGCTCATCAGAAAAATCCGGTACTTGATAGTTTTTGACGATAAAGATATCATTTTCGACGAACATCCCATTTACATCAAGCTGTCTGAGGAGTGTGTCGCGAGCGAGTACGAGAACCTCCTTCAAGAATTCTATCCCGATACTTCTGGTCCCTCCTCTCACGCCCATGATACCATTGCCAAACTTGCAGGCTTGGTTTTCGAACCAACCTTTCTGGGGGATACAATCTGCATCATTGAAGGCAACATAGTCTCCGTGGGTCTGCTCAGCAAGTCCCCCACCTTGAGTTGCAGCACCCTGCCATCTTCCACATCGAACAAAATTCGCTCTATAGGGGGCATTCAACAAATAAATTCTCATATGGTTTCCTCCAAAACTTTCTCAAGATGTTTGCTGATAGAATTCCAGTCGTATGTGTCAACGACAAACTTTCTGTTTTTCTTGTATTGCTCTGAGCCATTGCCAGAAGAGATTAACGTTTTAATCTGATTCTTATACTCGCTTACGGTATCTGCATAGAGGATACGGTCTCGTGCAATTTCTTTCACTCCGGGAAGTCGTGTGGAGATAACAGGCTTTTCACAGGCCATGTACTCAAAGAGTTTGAGTGGGACGGAGTTCTGGGATACTTTGCTCTGGTTAAACGGAATGAGACAGCGGTCCATTGCAGAGATGTAGTGAGGGACTTTTTCATAGGGTACCGTCCCGGTAAACATGACCTTTTCAGCAACGCCGTATGCTTCAGCGAGCTCGATATTCTCTTTGAGCAACCCCTCTTCACCCACAATCAATAGACGGACATCCTCGAAACCTTTCAGGGCCTCGTATATAGGTTTGAAATCTACCCATTCACGGAGGACATCAACATATCCCAACACAAAGTAGTCCTCAAGATCCAGTTCGCTCTTCATATCGGTGTGCAACTTTCTGAAGAGGCTGGTATTGACACCATTATTAATGAGCTCGAATTTTGTATCCGGAATCGAGTAGGCAGCCTGAATGGTTTTTGAGATGCCGGTAATCTTTGTCGAGCGGGAAATATTATCTCCAAGCATCCTACTGGCAACCATTTTTTCGGGTTTGCGCAGAAACCCGGGTATCTGGGGGGATGATGCAACCATTTCAGGAAGATCGTCTGCTAAATCGTAGACCATTGGTACTTTACAATTTCTTGCCGCCGAGCTGCCCGACAGGAGAGTGTTATAATTAAAGATGACATCGTAATCGCCACGGACTCTCGATCCCAGAAAACTTCGGGAGAAGAACTCCTGATAGAATGGACTGACGTTCCGTTTTGTAATGTACTCGACCTCAATCATATCAAGCATGCTATGGAAGTCATGGTAAGACTTTGTTGTATCGACTTTCTTTGCTTTCCAGCAGTCATTTACGCAGACCGCAGTAATTTCATGCTTCGTTGATAAATACTGAAGTAAGTGGTGCAATCTGTTTGGTGCACTCTTCTTCAGGTCGATGATCGACGGCACGAGTATTCTCATCTTTTCACCTAAAATGCAATGTTTACGCCCGAGGTCAAGCTGGAATCGTTTGAACGCAGTTTCCCACATGTCGTCGCGATCATGCTCCCAGCGGTGCCGGCGCCGTAGGGGTTCTCCCATGAGCCATCCCGGAGCATCATTGACTGAACCGCTCGCAAA
>JALHJZ010000045.1 GCA_022838705.1 Candidatus Bipolaricaulota bacterium
CCCGAAGCCAACTCATCACCAAGGCGACAAAACATAACCCATTCACCACCGAGAGCTCGTAGCTGTAGGCAAGAAACCTAAGCCTCGTCCTCCCCTCAAGGAAGGTCCACTGGTAGCGGGGAAGCCGGTGTTTTCGCAGGTGATCCCAGAGCTTTGTACCCAACGTCCCTTTGTCCAGGACGTCCTTGGTGTCCACCTGGGCCAGCCGAAATGGCTCCTCCTCTTCCCAAGCCCAGTGGGCGGGGCAGAACGTCTTCCGTCGTTTCCTTTTCCTCGAGCCTTCCCCCAGATGGCGCCTGAGGATGTGTCTAACCGTCCCCTCAGGAAGCCCTAAGGCGTAGGCAATGCGCCTTCTACCCCAGCCTCGCTCCTGGTTGAGGGAAAACACCCTTTCCTCCACCTCGGGTGGGGTCTTCCGAGGGCACCTTTGAGGACGCTGTGACCTGTCCTGAAGGCCTGCCTCCCCTTCCTCTAGAAGTCATTTCACAACCATCCTCAAGCAGATGAGGATGCAGGCCACAGTGAAGAAAGCGGCATACATCGAGATCAGCCGCTCGTAGCGCACGAAAGGCGGAAGTTCCCTACCCAGGCGAAGGTCCGTTCGATATGCCACCGTTCCTTGTACTCCTCATCCCAGGTCTTGCGCCGCCCTGTGCGGTTCTTCCGTGTGGGATGCAGGGGAATCACTCCCTTGCGCCGGAGCCAGGCCCGGAAGTCATCGCAGTCGTACGCCTTGTCAGCGATCAGGTGCCGGGGGCGCTTCCGAGGGCGCCCCTGCCGCCGTGGTACACGAACTTGCTCCATCGTGGCCACCGCGAGCTTGATCTCGGCGCGGTTCGCTTCCGAGAGAACGAGACCAAGCGGGATTCCCTCCCCATCGGTCACGATGCCCCCCTTTCGCGGGGACGAAGCTTCCGTCCAGGAACGCCCGCGTCCACTCGATCTTCCCTTCTTCGTCCAGGGTTCCGAGCAGGGCCTGCCAGATCCGCTCCCAGACCCCCTCGTCCTCCCACCGGCGGAGCCTCCGCCACGCCGTGACGTACGCCCCGTACTCCCGGGGCATGTCCTGCCACCGGCAGCCGGTGCGCAACACGTACAGGATCCCCTCGATGACCTTGCGGTCATCTACCCGCGGACAGCCGATGCGCGGCTGAGGCGGTAAGAGCGGCTCGATCCTCGTCCACTGCGCATCCGTAAGCTCTCTTCTCGACATGCCTCCACCATAGCAGCCCTCTCCTAAGTTGTGAAACTGCTTCTAG
>JALHJZ010000011.1 GCA_022838705.1 Candidatus Bipolaricaulota bacterium
AGACGGTGCAACAGTGGAGAAAGTATTACTCTTCTTCTCCTACAACTGGGACCAGACCGATGGCGGATATCCCAACCTGATAACCACATTCAACGGAAACACCATAAACCTGGGAACACCCTACCGAGACTGGAGTAACTTCGGCGCCTACGCCGACTATGAATACGGACTCTACCCCGCAGTAGACGTTACCAGCTTATTTGTCAAAAATGGTGAAAACACACTCATCACAAACCCCGGTAACGGAGGCGCTGATAACAAAGTCGCCCTGTACCCCAGCACCCTGGCAGTGATCTTCTCTGACCCTACCATGACTCGTAAGGTGATCTACATCAACGAAGAATGTGACGAACTGGGACTATCCCTATCCAGCTACGCAACCACACCAGAAGAAGCCACTGCATACGCAGTCTTCAACGGCATCAACACCACTAACGTGAGTGCCGCCACTCTGCACAGCTTCGCAGGAAGCGGCGGACCAGACGAAGGAAACATCCTCTGGAACGGTAACACCATAGCCAGCTTAATCTGGCAAGGAAACAGCAGCACCGCCTCAGCAGCGGTAGTTGACGTGTTAAACTACCTCGCCACCAACAACGAAGCAGGTATACAGGGAACTACCAGCGGAGGAATGGACGCCCTACAACAGTTCCTGGTAATAGAATACGCTGACCAGCCACCTGTGGCTGATTTCAGTGGAACACCAGTATCCGGTGACGCTCCATTAACCGTGCAGTTCACCGACCAGTCCACCAACGCCACTAGTTGGAGCTGGGACTTCAACAACGACGGAACAGTTGACAGTACAGAACATACCCCTGAGTGGACTTACCAGACACCCGGCACCTATACTGTTAAATTGACAGTGTCCAACAGTGCTGGTAGTGATGAAGAGGTTAAAACTGGTTACATCACCGTTAACGGAATGGCTGACCTGATTGTGACTGCCATCAACCCCAACGTGGGAGCTGGTGAATTCTTCTTCGCCAATGAGCCCAACGTGATCTCGGTGACTGTGAAAAACAATGGTACCCTGGCTTCCCTGGCCACCACCGTGGATGTGGATGTTAACGGGACCATCTACTCTGTAAACGTTCCTGCACTGGATGCAGGTGCCAGCACCACCGTAACCGTGACCGACACTGCCAATCACACTGGAGGCAGCAGTGTACCGGTTAACGCTAACGCAAATCCAGACCGAAACATACCAGAGGCCAACACCAACAACAACAGCTTAAGTATCAACTTAACCGTATCTAACAACGGTTACAAGGGTAAACAGTACACCGATGATGATGAACACGACTCCATAGACACCAAGCAGACCTTCAACGGTAAATACGATGTGATCTACAGCAATGGAGATGCTGCTTATCGAGGTAGCGGTTCTACCTGGGCTAACCCATACACTGCTTCCTGGACCAGCACAGATCTACCCATACCTGCCGGTGCTACTGTAGTTAGCGCACGGCTGTATCAGAGTTACACCTGGAACGCTCTGGGAGGAATACCTGATTTCGTGGCCAGTTTCAATGGTAACGTAATAACTGCACTGGCGCACTACAGTGATACCAAAGGACATGGTACCTACGACTATCCAGCTGGGCTTCTCATCTACGATGTGACCAGCTTCTTCAACAAGGCAGGTAACACCCTGACTTTAACCAACGGAACTACCACCGGTGCTACCACCGCCCTGTACGGAAGTTACCTGATAGTGGTTTACCAGGACCCCAACACCACCTATAAAAAGATTTACATCAACGACGGAGCGGACATGCTCTACAGCGGAACCACTCGCAGTGTATCTGATGAAGAAGGAACTGCACACGCCAAGTTCAACGATGTAAACACCAGTGGTATGGTAAATGCCCAGGTAATTGCCATACTGGCATCGGCCAATGAGAAAGGTAAGAGTAAGTTCTTCTTCAACGGCCAGGAGTACACTGACTTCTCAGGAGCTTACAACTCAACTTCACAGATTGGTTTCAGCATCTACGACGTAACCAACGCCCTAATAAAAGGCCTTAACACTGCAGACCTGCAGAGTTTCATGGTAAGTGGAAATGGGGACAACATGGTAGCCCTGGGCAGTATACTGATAACCACTCTCACTGACACCACAGCACCTACCGTAAGTGCTAGTCCAGCAGGGGGATTATATAAATCCCCACTAAACGTGACACTTACTGCAACCGATGACCAAGATGCCGACCCTAAGATCTACTACACCCTTGACGGGACCACACCCACCGCCACGAGCACCTTATACACAGAACCTATCCTAATAAACGCAACCACCCTGAAATTCATTGCCGTGGATGGATCCGGCAACACCTCACCGGTACAGACAGAAACTTACACTATAGACACCGTAGTACCTACCATAACCAGCACCGACCCGGCCAATAACAAGGTAATCAACGTGGCCAATAAGGCTATAGTAATCACTTTCAGTGAGAACATTAAGGAAGGAAGTGCGTTTAGCAGTATTAAAGTCACTAACCCTGACGGAGTAAGAGTAAATCCATTATACAAAGTAATAAACGGCAAAACACTTACTTTAACCCGTAACGGAAACTACATAAACGGACTAACCTACACCATCACCCTACCCACCGGCAGCATCACCGACACAGCAGGCAATGCGATCACAGCGTTTACCAGCAAATTCACCGTAGACTTCGCAAAACCCACCATAACCAGTGTTAACCCAGCCAACAATAAGGTGATTAATGTGGCCAATAAAGCATTGGTAATCACCTTCAGTGAGAACATCAAAGCAGGAAGCGCATTTACTAGTATCAAAGTCACCAACCCCGACGGAGTAAAAGTAAAACCACTATACAAAGTAATAAACGGCAAAACACTAACCCTAACCCGTAATGGTAACTATATAAATGGATTAACCTACACCATCACCCTACCCACCGGCAGCATCACCGACACAGCAGGCAACACCATCAACACCTACACCAGCAAATTCAAAGTGGACACCACCAAACCCACCATAACCCGGGTTAACCCAGCCAACAACAAGGTAATCAACGTAGCTAATAAGGCCATAGTGATCACCTTCAGTGAGAACATCAAAGCCGGAAGCGCGTTTACCAGTATCAAAGTCACCAACCCCGACGGAGTAAAAGTAAAACCACTATACAAAGTAATAAACGGCAAAACACTAACCCTAACACGCAACGGAAACTACATAAACAGACAAACCTACACCATCACCCTACCCACCGGCAGCATCACCGACACAGCA
>JALHJZ010000012.1 GCA_022838705.1 Candidatus Bipolaricaulota bacterium
CATCCACTACTTCACCCTGTTTTCTAACACGTTTAGCCATTACGTTGCCACTGGAATCAACATATGGTGGAAAACAGTAGGATATAACCAGTTTTTTGGCTCTTCCTGGACTTTCAATTGTATAAATTGGAAGTTCGATGGAAGTGTCTTTAAATATTTTATTAAATGCACTATTGAAATTGATATTAGAAAACAACACATTTTCAATACTTTTAACTTTTTTAGACGTGTAATTCTTTAAAGTAATTCCCACGTTCTTTTCAATGTAAGAATAACATAGAAGCCCTCTCTCAATGAAATCAGGCATTAATTTAATATTAGAAAATACAAAATACGGTGTATTATTAGATAAAACTCCATCTTGATTTAGTAAATAATTCAAAGAATATACTGATACTTCATTATTTGCATAGCTCTGGTAAATATTCTTAATTAAATGATTGGGAAATTGATCAGATAGGAGTAGTACTAATTTTTTAGATTCATAGCTAATAGATTCATAATGTTTTAGAATGTCTTCAATTTCTGATTCTTTATTAACAGTATAATAAATAGAAATAGAACAGTTTATCTTACTGTATTCGTGTTTTTTTTCAGGTTTTATTGGTTCTTTTTTTGGTGTTATCTTGTTGGGTTCAGGTTTTATTGGTTCTTTTTTTGGTGTTGTCTTGTTGGGTTCAGGTTTTATTGGTTCTTTTTTTGGGTTAAAAATATTTTTCAAGCGTGATTTGGAGTAATGATAAACTTTTTGTATTACATCGGCAGTTTTAACTATTTTTCGTGTTCTATATGCTTTTACTAATCCTTCCAGATATTGATTGTTTATGTATAAGTTTTTGTTTAAGTTTTGGAGTTTTTTTGTTTTCTCTTTTTCATGAAGCAGGTTTGATTGTAGAATTTCGTTGTTTTTCAAGTTCTTGTTTAGGTTTTTGTTTAGGTTGTGGAGTTCTTCTATTTTTCTTCTTTTGTGAAGTAGGCTAGACTCAAGGATTTCATTATTTTCGATTAAATATTCACATTTGGTTTTTTCGGATAGGTATTGGGATTTATATTTTTTGTTTAGGTTTTGGAGTTTTTCTGTTTTCTTTTTTTCATCAAGTAAAATAGATTCATAATTTTGATCTTTAATGTTGGTTCCCCCTGATGATATGTATATTGGCGCCCCAAAATTTCTTTCCTAGTTATGCCATAATTTACACCAGCTTTTTATTCCAAATACATCTTAACTCTTGATTTAAATCATGACAACTCTGATACAACCAGGTATTTATAACTAAACTCATAAACTTAGGTAAACTAAAGGTTATCACCGGTCGGTGCTTTTTTAAATTAATATAATGTTGTTTATACAAATACCTTATGATATTGGTTCTTAACATTAAACCATATTTAATTTGTTATTAAATTTAACACATATAAGTTACAAATGATTAAGAAGAATCAGCATAATAATCAAAATTTATACAAAAGAAATCCCTAATTTAAAATTGTTAATAGTATTTAGATAAATTATTTAATCCTGTAAATCTTTTTGATATTCCCAGATATAGTCAAATAGTAGTTAATACAAGTATTTTTTAGGATGGAGATTCTTCTGGATTGGGTTTAATATGTATAATGTCATGTTAGTTTAATTAACGCAAATAGGTATGAAAATCTTGGTGGTTAAATGATTAGATTTCTCAAAGAGCCAATTAAAAAACAGATGAGAAAAACAGGAATGGTGCGGGAGTTAGAAATAGATAAACAAAAATTAAGAAGCCAAAACAAAAAATTGATCAATGAGTTAAATAATTTAAAAACTGAAAATCGGAAATTAAAAAATATCACCACCAACCTAAAAATAGAAAGAACAGATATAAAAAAGGAATTTTTAAGTTTTGTTAAATCAGAATTTAATCCCTTAAAAACTGAGAATGAGGGTTTGCAGGTTGAGAATGTTGGTTTGAAGGGTTTGGTTGCGGATGCCCAAGCTGAGATTGGTGGTTTGAAGGGTTTGGTTGCGGATGTTCAGGCTGAGAATCAACATTTAAAGGATCAGATGGAGAAGACGCAAAAAGTTAACCAAAAATTTTTATCTGAAAGATCCGAGTTAACAGCTCTTATTAAAGATCAAATAAACAATCTGAAGGTTGAAAATCAAAGTTTAAAGGATCAAATTAACAGACTGAAGGTTGAAAATCAAAGTTTGAAGGATCAAATTTTGAAGGCAGAAAGAGCTAATGAAAAATTATTGTCCGAAAGATCCGATATGGTAGGTTACAGTCTAAAAACGGGTCTTAGAGGGATGAGTACAGATGCAGGTAAACCTGCTATAATAAAGTACATCTTAGAAAATGTGGAAAAGAATGCGAAAATTCTAGACGTAGGCTTTGGTTCCGGAGTTTATGGTAAACTGTTAAGGGCCTTCTTGTATCAAAATATTGATGGGGCCGATGTTTATGAAGAAAATATAAAAGAACTGGGCTTAGATAAGATTTATGATAACATCTACATTAAAAATATCTTGGATTTTGATTTTGATTATTATGATTTAATAATAATGGGTGATGTTCTTGAGCACATTGAGTTAGAATCAGCCAAAAAGTTATTGTCAGGATTTATTAAGGAAAAAAAATGTGGAAATGTTATAGTTTCAATTCCTTATGAGTATAAACAGGGTGAAGCCTATGGTAATCCCTATGAAAGGCATTTACAACCCGATGCTAATGATGAGTATATGGAAAAACATTACCCATACCTCCAGTTAATTGACAAGTCTACAATTCCCCGTCGTGGAGGGATTATGGCCACATATGTGTGGAATAAATACATGCCCCACATTGATTAATGGATCTAAGCAGATTAGAAATAAAATAACAGAGAATTTGTATGGAGTAAATAAATGGATAATAGAAGTATAGTTTTTTCGGATTTCGAGATTTCAAGTGGATCAATAAGTTTTCATTTTAATGACAGTTTTGATGCTGGTGATAGTGATGAAAATCGTCTCTATTTTAATTTATCAGATCCTATCATTCCACAAACGGACTTAATTGCTATTGCTATTTCAACACTGTGTGGAGAAAAATATTTTAGTATCCATTATGAACTAAATGTTAGTCCATCTGTTTTAAAAGATATTTCCGTTTTTACGGGTGCTAAAGTAACCGCATCAGAAAATAATAATGTATTCTATC
>JALHJZ010000002.1 GCA_022838705.1 Candidatus Bipolaricaulota bacterium
TCCCCTGCATCCCACACGGAAGAACCGCACAGGGCGGCGCAAGACCTGGGATGAGGAGTACAAGGAACGGTGGCATATCGAACGGACCTTCGCCTGGGTGGGGAACTTCCGCCGCCTCCTCGTGCGCTACGAGCGGCTGATCTCGATGTATGCCGCTTTCTTCACTGTGGCCTGCATCCTCATCTGCTTGAGGATGGTTGTGAAATGACTTCTAGTAGCGCGAGGAGTCACGGGCCGAGCGGGGCCACCGAGCTCACCCCCCGGTGTCCCAGCAGGTCTTGACTGCCGGGCCGGCGCGGACGAACTTCCGACCATCATGGACTCTCGGGGGACGGACGCGGCGCCCGTGGACGAGGGGACGCCCCCCGTGAGCCCTGCCGACGCCGGCAGGGGGTCGTTTCTGGGGGACGTCCTCCGCGGGGCGAGCGGGACGATCGTGTCGCGGCTCGCTGGCCTGGTCCGCGATGCCGCGATCGCCTACGCCTTCGGCGCCTCCGCCGGTTACGATGCGTTCCTCGTCGCCCTGTTCATCCCTCAGGCGCTGCGCCAGGTCCTCGGGGAAGGGGGGATCGCCACGGCGTTCCTCCCCGTCTACGCCCAGGCGAGGGAGAGGGGGGAGGGCGATGCCCTCGCCCGGTCGGCGTTCGTCTACCTTCTCCTCCTCCTCCCCATCCTGTGCGCCCTCGGCGCCCTGTTTGCCCCGTCCTACGTGCCCGTGCTCGCGGCGGGGTTCGCGCCGGAGACGATGGCCCAGAGCGTGGCGCTCGCGCGGTGGCTGTTCCCGCTGATCGGGTTCATCTCGCTCTCCGCGCTCGCGGGGGGGATCCTGAACGCCCACGGCCGGTTCTTCCTTCCGGCGCTCGCCCCGGCCATGCTCAACGGGGGGATGATCCTCGGCGCGGTCGTCCTGTCCCCCGTGATGGACCCGCCGGCCCTCGGCCTCGCCGTGGGCTCGCTCATCGGGGGAGCAGGGATGGTCCTCCTTCTCCTCCCCCCGCTCCGACCTCTGGGGCGCGGCCCGTGGAAGCTCTGGCCCCCCCATCCCGCGTTGGGCGGGGTGGCATGGCGGCTCCTCCCGGCGATCGGGGCCCTCATGGTGGCGGAGCTGAACACGCTCGTGGACAACCGGCTCGCCTCCTACCTCGCCCCAGGCTCGATCGCCACCCTGCAGTACGCGATGCGCCTCTTCCAGCTCCCGCTCGGGATCCTCGCTGTATCCGTCACCACCGCCGCCCTGCCGCGGCTGTCCCGCCTCGCGGCGCGGTCGGACAACGAAGGGTTCCGGCAGAGCGTCGAGCGGGGGTTCCTCACCACCGCCGCCCTCATCCTCCCCGCCCTGGCCGGCCTCCTCGTCCTCGGGAGCCCGATCCTCACCGTCCTGTTCGAGCGGGGCTCGTTCACCGCTGCCGATACGGCGCGCACCTACGCCGCGCTCGCCGGCTACCTGAGCGGCCTGTGGGCCTACGCCCTCGTGTACCTGTTCTCGCGGGCGTGGTTCGCCCTCGGCCGGCCCCATCTCCCCGTCCTCGCGGGGGCGATCGCCCTCGTCGTGAACATTGGGCTCAACCTGTGGTGGGTGCGGGTGTGGGGCACGTTCGGGCTCGCGCTCGCCACCGGCGTGGCGGGGTGGGTGGATGCGCTCCTCCTCGGACTCCTCCTGTGGCGACGCTACCCAGGATGGGTCCCCATCCGGAAGATCGGGTGGCTGGCCCTTGCCGTGGGGGGGATGACCGGGGCGCTCCTCCTCCTCCGGCCGTTCCTCTCCGCGTACGGACCATGGGTCGCGGTGGGGGTCGGGGTCCCGGCCGGGGTCGCCCTCTACGCGGCCCTGATCTGGATCCTCGGGATCACGCGGTCCCTGGTGGGCGGACGATGAGCCCCGCAGGTTCCGGGGGAAGGGGCGGGAACAGGCCGAGCAACCCGCGCACGAACTTGAGGGGCTCGTCCGGGGCCTGATAGGCCGTAAGCCACGCCACGAAGGCCTGGACAGCCTTCCTCAGCCCCTCTCCATCGAGCTTTCCCTCCTGCACAAGGGGGAGGAGTCCCTCCTCCGCCAGGGCCCGCCCCAGTGGCGGCGGCGGTGTGGGGACGAGGACCACGGGCGACAGGGCACGGTCGAGGTGCCGCAGCGCGCCCTCGACCTCGGCATCGGTGCCCCCTCCGTCGTGAACGAGCGCCGCCAACGCCTCCGCGAGGAGCTCCACGTGGGGCCAGATCCCCTCCTCCCCGGCTGCGGCGAGCTCGCGGTACCACAGGACCCACGCCCGTTCGAGCTCCCGCGCGCGCCGCTCCCGCAGCCGCTCCTCGGCGACCCGGCCATAGGCACAGTCAGGCGGGCAGCGCACCGATCTCCCCCGGTGCGCCCCACAACAGGCGCTGCACAAGCTCCGATCGAGGCTGGGACAGCGCCGGTCCCCGACCCTCTCCCCACAGATGGCGCACAGGTCGCGGGTCACGGGGTGCCGAACTGGCGGCGCGCGTCTTCGGACATCCTCTCCGGGGTCCAGCGGGGCTCCCACACGAGGACGACCTCCACCTCGTGCCCCGCAAACGCGGCCCGGAGCGCCTCCTCCACCTGCGCGGGGAGCGTGGCGGCGAACGGGCAGGTCGAGGTGGTGAGCGTCATCCGCACGCGGATCCTCTTCCCCGCGACTTCAACCCCGTACACGAGCCCAAGATCAACGACGTTGATCCCGAGTTCAGGATCCGTTATCCCGCGGAGGACGGCGTGAATCTGCCCTTCCGTAGGCACGACTACCGACGGGATTTCTTCCGGCCCCGGGCCGACGTCTTCTTCGCGGCGGGCGTCCGCTTCTTGGCGGGGGCGCGCGACCGGTCCACCACATCGGCGAGCGTGCTCTCCGCAAGGGCCCGGGTGAACGCTTCTTCGATCCCCTTCCAGAACGGGCCCACCGGACAGTCCTGCCCGGTCACGAACCCGCCGCCGCGCTGCCGGCCGTAGACGAGGGCCGGGGGCTCCGGCTCGAGGGCAGCGATGACCTGCCCCAGCGCGATCTCGCGCGGGGCATGGGCCAGCTGGTACCCCCCAGTGCGCCCTTTTTGCGCGGTGACCAGCCCCGCCCGGCGCAGATCGAGGAGGATCTTGCGAACGAATGCCTCAGGGACGCTGTACCCTTCCGCAATTTCACGCGCCGAGTGGTAGCCCTCCTTGCGGGTCGCAAGCTCGTACAGCACGCACACTCCGTACCCTAAACGCTTGCTTGTAATCATAGCAACCTAGTTTATACGCTGCAGCGGCGCTGCGCCACAACCGCCTCCGCCCTCTCCCGCGCCCAGTTGTCAGCTGCGATGACGTCAGCCACGTCCTGGACAGGGCTCACGTGGTGATCGCCGAGCACGATCGCAATGCCCTCCCCAATCGCTGGGAACGGGATCTCACCGCGCAGGAATGCCTCCACGAACACTTCATCGGCTGCGTTCGCCACGGCGGGGGCCGTCCCCCCCATCCTCCCCGCCGCAAGGACCGTATCGAAGGCCGGATACCGCCCCGCCGGGAGCGCCGCAAACGAGAGGTCGAGCCCCGAGAACGAGAGCCGGGCCGGGGGAGGGGGACAGCGCTCCGGGTGGGTGAGGGCGGCGCGGATAGGGATCCGCATGTCGGGAGGGGCGAGCTGGGCGAGGACCGTGCCATCCACGACCTCGACCAGGGCGTGCACGCGGGCCTGGGGATGGACGAGGACACCGATCCTGTCCCAGGGGAGGGCAAACAGGTGGTGGGCCTCGATCACCTCGAACGCCTTGTTGGCGAGCGTCGCTGAGTCCACGCTGATCCGCTTCCCCATCGGCCACACCGGATGGGCAAGGGCTTGAAGCGGGGTCACGGTGGCCAACTCGGCCGGGGATCGGTCTCGGAATGGGCCGCCGGAAGCAGTGATCCAGACGCGGTCCACCTGGTGGGGATGGATCCCGATGAGGAGCTGGAACAAGGCGGCGTGCTCGGAGTCCACGGGGAGGATCGCGTCGCGCCTGGGCCATGCCCGCCGGACGAGCTCGCCGCCGATCACGAGTGATTCCTTGTTGGCAAGGGCGAGGACTTTTCCGGCGGCGAGCGCAGCGAGGGTCGGGCCGAGCCCCCGTGCGCCCACGACCGCGTTCAGGACGAGGTCCACCTCGGGAAGGGAAGCGAGATGGGCCAGGCCGTCAGGCCCGTGGACGATCTCCGTCTCCGGAGGGACGAGCGGCCTCAGCCGGTCCGCCTCGGCGGGGCCGGCGACCCCCACCCGTCGCACCACGAACTCGCGGACGGTTGCGGCCAGAGCTTCCACGCTCCGCCCGGCCGCGGCCGCGACGACTTCAAGCGGACGCCCTTCCCGCCGCAGGTCGCGGATCACGTCCAGGGCTTGGGTCCCGATCGAGCCCGTCGCCCCGAGGATGGCAACCCGGAGCGGAACAGGGCTCATTCCGTTGGCTGAAGGGTGAGGTCGGCGAGGAGGGCGTTCATCTCCTCGCCATCGAGCGACTCCCGCCGCAGGAGCTCCTGCGCGACCCGATCGAGGGCAGTGCGGTTCTGGGCGAGAAGATCCTTCGCCCGTCGGTAGCCCTGATTGAGGATCGCCCGGATCTCGCGGTCCACCGCTGCCGCCAGCTCCTCGGAGTGCGCATCGCTCCGCACGATCTCCTCACCGAGGAAAATGTTCGCGCGCTCCTTCCCAAGGTTAATCGGGCCCAGGCCCTCCGACATGCCGTATTCGATCACCATCTTCGTCGCGAGCTCGGTCGCATCGCGGAGGTCATTCGCCGCGCCGGTGCTCTGCTCCCCGAACACGATCTCCTCCGCCGCCCGCCCGCCGAACGTCCAGGTCAGCATGTCGAGGAGGTCGTCCTTGGACGTCCAGTACTTATCTTCGAGCAGGCGCTGCGAGAACCCCAGCACCCCCGTCCCCCGGGGGACGATCGTCACCTTGTGCACCGGCCCCAGCCGGGGGAGGAGCTTGTTCAGGAGGGCATGACCGGACTCGTGGTAGGCGATGCGCTGCCGCTCCTCGTCCTTGATGTACATCCCCTTGCGCGCCAGCCCCGTGAGCACGCGATCGAGCGCCTCCTCGAAGTCCTCGAGCTCGATGCGGTCCTTGTTCCGCCGGGCGGCGAGGAGCGCCGCCTCGTTGCACAGGTTCTCGAGGTCCGCCCCCACAAACCCCGGCGTGCGGCGGGCGAGGAGGGAGAGATCCACGTCCGGGGCGAGCTTCTTGTCCCGGATGTGGACCTTGAGGATCGCCTCCCTCCCATGCAGATCAGGGGTGGGAACCGCGATCTTGCGGTCGAATCGCCCGGGGCGGAGCAGGGCGAGGTCGAGGACATCGGGGCGGTTCGTGGCGGCGAGGACGATCACCCCAGCGTTCCGCTCAAACCCGTCCATCTCCGAGAGGAGCTGGTTCAGCGTTTGTTCCCGCTCGTCGTGCCCGCCCCCCAGGCCCGCGCCCCTTTTGCGGCCCACGGCATCGATCTCGTCGATGAACACGATGCACGGGGCGCTCGCCTTCGCTTTCTGGAACATGTCCCGCACCCGGGCTGCCCCCACCCCGACGAACATCTCCACGAAGTCCGACCCGGAGATGGAGAAAAACGGGACGCCGGCCTCGCCGGCGATCGCGCGGGCGAGGAGGGTCTTCCCCGTGCCCGGCGGCCCCACAAGGAGGATCCCTTTGGGGATCTTCGCCCCAAGGCGCACGAACCGCCCCGGATCCCGCAGGTAGTCCACGATCTCCCGCACCTCGTCCAGGACCTCATCGATGCCCGCCACGTCCTTGAACGAGACCTTCGTGAATTCCTTGGCGACGAGCTTGGCCCGGGATTGGCCGAAGGTGAACGGGTTCCCCCCCTGCATGCGGCGCATCATGTACGCGAAGAACACCGCGAACAGGGCCATGATGAGCACGTACCCGAGGAGGGGCAGGATCCACGATGCCCCGCCGGGGGCCTGGAACCGGTACACCACGCCCTGGTCCTCCATCACCCGCGCCAGCTCGGCGTAGAGGGGGGACCCCTCCGGCGGGCCCTGGACGACGAAATTGCGGATCTCCGCTACCTTGAGCACGCCCTCGATCCGCGAGCCCTGGATCACGACCTCCGCGACGTTCCCGCTTTGGATCTGGGCGAGCAGGTCCGAGTAGGAAAACTCGACCGTCCGGGGCTGAGACGGCCAGAAGGCCTGGCTGATCAGGAGGCCGATCATCACCAGCACCAGGAGGAGCGTGATGCTGCGCAAGGGCCGGGGCGGCTGAATCGAACGGCGGTCCATACAACGTCCATTGTAGCCCACCCCCCCCACGGATCAACGTCTGGCTCAATCCCAATGCTAGGGCTACAATGCCAAGCTGTGGCCGGCCTCCTGCGGTTCCTCGCCGTCATCCTGTTCTCCGTCGCTGCGTTCGCCGGCCCGGAGAAGCTCGATCCGTTCCTCCGTCTCCTCGTCCACGCCCAATACGGGGACGGGCCAGAGGCCCTCCTCGCCCCGGAGACCCTCTCCGCCCTCATCGCCCTCGGGGGGGATCCCGTGGTCCCCGGGCCCGCGGAACAAGCGTCGGTGCGCGTCCTCATCCTCACCGAGGACCCTGACGCCGCGTGGACGATCCCCGGTTTTCGCCCTCACCAGGTCGTAAACACCCTCGCCACGGGGGAGGTGGCTGTCGCCGACCTCGCCTCCCTCGCCGACCACCCCCAAGTCGTCTACATTGAGGCGAGCCGGCCCCTTTCCCCATCGCTCGACGTCTCCGTCCCCGAGGTCGGAGCCCCCGCCCTGTGGTACGGCACCCCGGCGACGACCGGCTGGGGCGTGATCCTCGGGGTCGTGGACACGGGGCTCGACATCCTCCACCGCGACTTCCGCGTGGACCGCGACGGGAACGGGACCGAGGAGGGGTCGCGGATCCTGTGGCTGTGGGACCAGACCGGGGTCGGCGCCACGGGGTTCCCCTCGTGGTGGGGGGACGACGGCGTCGGCGCGGAGACCTACTACGGGCGGGCGTTCTCCCGCGCGGAGCTGGAGGGGGCGATTGCGAGAGGAAGTTCGCCCACCTTGGATTCGCACGGGCACGGGACCCACGTCGCAGGGATCGCCGCCGGGGACGGCTCCGCCTCCGCCGCGATGCGGCGCGGGGTCGCCCCCGACGCGGACCTCGTGGTCGTGAAGACGACGTTCTACCACGACACGGTGGTGGATGGGGTGCGGTTCGTGTTCGAGGCAGCGGAGGCGCTGGGGATGCCGGCGGTGGTCAACCTGTCCCTGGGCGGCCACAGTGGCCCCCACGATGGGAGCTCGCTCTTTGAGCGGATGCTCGACGAGCTCGTGGACCGCCCCGGCCGGGCGATCGTCGTCGCCGCCGGGAACGAAGGGGATCGGAGGATCCACGTCGGGGGGGACATTTGGACCCCGACGACCTGGCACCTCGAGGCGGAGAAGGACCTGGTCTCGGCCCAGTTCTGGTACAACGGGACCGCCACCTACTCGATCGAGGTGCGGTCCCCGAGTGGGGAGACCGCGACCGTCCTCCCCGGGAGCCAGCGTTGGGTATCCACCTCCTCTGGCGGGATCTGGCTCGACAACACGTCGCTCCCCGATCCGCGCAACCTGGCGCGGTACATCTACGTCGCCCTCACCGACGTCACCCCCGGGACAACGTGGGCGATCACCTTGACCCCGATCCTCGGGGGAGGGCGCGTGGATGGGTGGGTGGAGGACGCCGCTGCGGCCCAGTTCCGGGAGGGGGACACGAGCTCCACGATCTGCGAGCCGGGGAACGCCACGCGCGTGATCACGGTGGGCGCCTACATCACGAAGACCCACTGGACGTCGGTGGCGGGAGAGGAGACGGCCGACGGGGAGGTCGGGGCGCTCGCCTCGTTCTCGTCGCGCGGGCCGACCCGCGACGGCCGCCTCAAGCCGGACCTGACCGCCCCGGGGGCCTGGATCGCCTCCGCCCGGTCCCAGAACGCGACCGCGGCGCCGTGGCTCACCTTGACGGGCGGGGAGTACACGATGCTCCTCGGGACGAGTATGGCCGCCCCCCACGTGGCGGGAGCGGTCGCCCTCCTCTTCTCCCGGCGGCCGAACCTCACCTGGGCGGAGGTCAAGGATGCCCTCACCTCTGGGGCGCGGGCCGATGCCCAGGTCGGCGTGGCGCCGAGCCAGGCCTGGGGAGCGGGGAAGCTCGATATCGCCCGGGCCGCGCAGATCAGCGGCGGGGCCGCGCCGGTGGAGAGGCCGGTCCTCATCGCCCTGGCCAACCCCGTGTCCGCCGAGGCCCGCTTCAGCTACCGTTGCCCGACCGGGACGGGCTGGGCGAGCCTCCACATCTACGACCTCGCGGGGAAGCTCCTCTATACCCAGCTCGTCGGCCCCCTCGCGGGGGAGGCGCGGTGGCCGTTGACCACGCACGACGGCCGGCGGGTGGCGAGCGGCCTCTACCTCGCCGTCCTCGTCACGGACAAGAGCCGATCGGAGATCGTGCGGGTGGTGGTCCAGCGATGAGGGGCTGGCTGCTCGCGCTCCTCGTGGCCCTGGGATCGGTTGGGCTCGGCCAGGGGTTCGTCGGGGGGGACATCCTGTTCGACCTCGCCGCGGGCGCCCGCCGCGCGGGGATGGCCGGGGTTGGGGTCGCCCTCGCCTCCCCCGATGCCCTGTTTGCGAACCCCGCCGCGCTCCCGTGGGTCGAGGGCGTGCAGATCCTGTCCACCTACGCAGACTTGTTCGGAGCCGCCCATCTCGGGGCCGTGTCCGTAACGGGGCCCGGGCTCGGGGGGGCGGGGATCGGCCTCGACGCGGGGACGATCGGCCCCGGCCTCGCGTTCCGTACGGCGGGCGCCGTCCTCGGGGCCGGCGTGCGCCTGGGGCCCGTCGGCGCCGGGGCCCGGGCGCGCCTCCTGCGACCGATAGCCCCCACCGCCGGGATCGGCGGCGCGCTCGATCTCGCCCTCCTCTGGCGCGGTCCAATCCACATCGGGGCCGTGGGGAGGTCCATCCTGTCCCACGCCCCCGTGTCCGACGAAGCCTGGCCCGCGGAGTGGGCGGTGGGGATCGCCCTCCCGATGAACGTGGGGGGGATGACCCTCACCCTCGCCTGCGACGCCTCCGACGTGGGCGGGAGCCCATCGTTCGCGGTCGGGGGCGAGCTCGGGGCGGGTTGGCTCCTCGTCCGGGCCGGGTACGGCCCGGCCGGGATCGCGATGGGGGGGACGGTCGGCTGGGGGCCGTTCGCCCTGGACTGGGCTCTCGTCCTCCCTCCCGTCCTGCCCCCCGCGTTCCGCGTATCCTTCACTGTGAGGTTGTGATGAGAAAAGTCTTCTTCCTTCTCCTCGTCGTCGGTTGCACCGTCGTCGCCCAGCAGACCCCGAGCTTCAACCTGGCCGTGACCGGGGAGAAGACGTGGACCATCCGGTTCGGGCTCGGTTCCGCAGGCCTCCTGGCCGACGAGAGCCTGTCCCCGGGGCAGCCGGCCCTGACCCAGTCCCTCCGCGCCGAGATCAAGGGCACGGCCCTCGATCTCATCACCCTCACCGCGAGCTTCAACGACCAGCTGGGCCCGGAGTTCCAGGACTTCCTCCTCACCGTGGATCACACGCCGTGGACGGGGGAACTGGGGCGGTTCGTGGTGGGGGCGGAGGGGGAGGGCCTCGGGGTGTACAACAAGCGCGTCCTCGGGGCGCGGGGCGCCTACGCCGGGGACGAGGTCACGGTGGGAGCGCTCGTGACCCGGCTGGAGGGGATCTCCGAGTCCCGCACGTTCTCGGGGGAACGCGGCACGGGGGAGACAACGTTCACGGTGAACGACCCCGACGAGCCGTGGCGTCCCGCCCCGTACCTCCGGTCCGTGGAGGGCCTCGCCTACTGGCCGCTCAGGATCCAGTTCGTGGAGGGCCTGTCCGAGGTCGCGCTCCGCGTGGATGGGTCGGCCGCCCTGGGGGCGTTCCTGGCCGACTGGGGCCTCAGCTACCTCGAGGAGGACCTCGCGGCCGAGCTCGTGACCCCGCTTGCGGGGGGGGAGTTCCTCGTCCTCCGCGATGGCGGTGACGACCTCGCCCTCCGCCTCGCCCCGGCCGCCCTGGCCCGGCGGCGGATCCAGGACGCGATCGACGCCCACAACACCCGGCTCGGGCTCACCGGCAGCAACCGGAGGACCTATCCCCTCATCGAGGGGAGCGAGCTCGAAGCCCGGTTCCTCGACGAGTGGAGCGCATTCCTATCCGTCCTCGTGGACGAGGATGCCTACCCCTTCCCCCACGCCCAGTACCGCCGCTACCTGTCCTTGGGTGAACGGGACGTGATCGAGGACACGGTCGAGGTCTGGATCCGCCTCCCGGGGGAGGAGGAGTTCCGCCCATCCTCCGACCCCGACCTTGTGGACTTCGCCTGGACCCTCCTCCCCGCGGACGGTGTCCTGCGGATCTCGTTCCCCGACGGATTCTTCACCGATGGGGCGGTGCGCGTGACGTTCGCCTTCCGGAGGGAGGGAGGCTCGTTCGCGCTCGGGCTGTCCCTCGTCCCCGGTTCGGAACGGGTGTACCGTAACGGGAAGCTCCTGGTGCGGAACACGGACTACGCGCTCGACTACGAGGCGGGGATCCTCCTCCTCTTCGCCCCCCTCGGGCCGGAGGACGAGCTCCGGGTGGACTTCGAGCGCCAGCGCGGCGGGCTCGGTGTCGTCACCGACTACGAGCGGACCCTGTTTGGGCTGACGGTGAACGTGCCGGGGTGGGACGCGCTCCACCTCGCCGTGTACCGGGCGATGGACTTCGGCACGCCCCTTCCCACCACCCGCACCATGCCCAACACCCACACCGTGGCCACCCTCGCCCTGGCCGGCGAGGTCGCCGGATGGGCGTACAGCCTCAGCATCGCGGCCGCGGAGAACGTGTTCCCATCCGATGACAACGCGCGGATCCCGTCCCCGAACCGGGTCCATGCCATCTCGGCCGCCCAAGCGCTCGATGGCGCGTACGTCATCTTCGGCCACCAGAACGGGCTCACCGTGTACAAGGACGGGGCGTTCGCCGGATACGGGGCCGCCCACGGCCTTTCCGGGCGGGCCGTGTCCGCCCTGCTCCCCCTCCCCGGCCGGCTCCTCGTGGGCACGGATGGGGGGCTGACCGTGGTCCGGCTCACCGAGCCGACCCCGTTCGATCGCGTGCGAAGCTGGGTCAGGATCACCAAGAACGATGGCCTGCCCGGGACGGAGGTCCTCGCCCTCGCGAGCGGGGATGGGCTCGTCTACGTCGCAACCGACGATGGCCTGGCCTCGTTCGCCCCCGCCGATGCGGAGAACCCCCAGCGCTGGCAACCGCTGGCCCTTCCCGCGGACGATACCAGGCCCACCTCCCTCCTGCGGGCGGATGGCGTCCTCTACCTCGGCGCAACCGATGGACTGTACGTCTGGAGCGAAGCGGGCTGGACCCACGTCGCCGAGGCCCCGGGGCCGATCCACGACCTCCTCGCCCGGGGGGGCGAGGTGTACGTGGCCTCCGATCACGGGATCCGCATCCTGCGCGGGGGGGTGGGAGCGGGGTGGATCGTCCTCGGGAAGGCGGTGTACGACCTCGCCCTCGATGAGGGGACGCTCTGGTACGCGGCCGAGGATGGGCTGTGGCAGGAGGCCGGCTCCGCCCCAGCCGTAGGGGGAGCCGTGACCGCGGTCGGGGTGGGTCAGGGAGCGGTGTGGGCGGCCTCGCTCGCGGGGGAGGACTTCCGACTCGACCTATGGCGCGTAGGCGAGCGCGTCGAACGGTTCACCCAGTCCCAGACGAAGCTCGATGGTCGCGACCTCGCCCAATTCCGCGACATCCCCGCTGCCGAGCACACCCGGTACGGGATCTCGGGGGGCCTCTCCCTCAGCCGGACCTTCGGCGACTGGCAGTGGGACGTGCGCCTGGCGAGCCGCTTCCCCGGCTACGAGGAGATCGGGCGGTCCGGGAGGTCCGATGGCCACGGGATCAGCTTCACCGCTCGTTACAAGGGAGCCGGGCCCACCACCCTCGAACTCCGTGGGGGGTGGGACGTGGCGAACCTCACCACCCGCCCCCAGAGCCGGCTCACGGCGAGCCTCGACTGGCGCTGGTCCGACGGTCCCACCGCTTCCCTCTCCTTAACGCCCACCGTCACCGGAAGCGGCGTAGTGGCGTTCGAGCGGCTCGAAATGGGCTGGCGGGCCGGGCTCTCCAACAAGACCCAGGCGTGGTCGTGGGGGCTCTCGACGAGCGGCACCCTGCGCTACCCAAGCTTCTACGCCGCCGGCCAGCTGGGGGCCACCGCCTCCCTGCAGCCGGCCACGGGGTGGACGACGGACCTCAGCTGGACCCGCCCCGTCCGCACCACAGGCACCCTGGGCGAGGAGACGCTCCGCGCGACGGTGAAGTGGGCCTCGGTCCTCGATCAGGTCTCGCTGAACGCGAGCTGGCAGGAATCCCTGCGCCACCACCTCACCACCGACGCGTGGCGCAGCGAGCGCACGATTCAGGCCGACGCGCGGTGGCAAGCGTGGCCCGTCCCTGGCGGGGACCTCACCCCGCGGCTCTTCGCGACCCTCACCGCGACCCCGACCGAGGAACGGTGGACAGCCCGCCTCGAGGCCGACCTCGTCCAGTCCCCGGTCGTCCTCCGCCTCAAGGTCACGGTCGGGCAGGGCCTCCAGGTGGCGACCGGGCGAACGGATCAAACCCTGGCCCTGTCCTTCGCGTGGGAGCACGGGGGGTGGCGCGGCCTGCGACCCTCCCTTCAATGGAACCGGTCGTGGACCCTCCTCTCCCACCCCCGCTACCCGACCGAGGTCACGGAGAAGGAGGAGGCCGTCCTCCGGGTGACGTGGGAGGTTGAGGGATGGCGCGATGTCCTCACCCTCTCCTGGAAGCCCCGCGACCAGCAGGTCTCGGTCACGAACCGCGTCACGTGGCCGTTCGCGTCGGGGGCCCTCACCGCACAGACGTCCGTTCAGCTAAAGGACCAGTCCCTCGACGTGACGACCCGCGCCGACCTCGGGCTCCCGCTCGATACCCTGCTTGTGGCGCTGGGAGCGGAGCCGGTGGGAGAGATGTGGGGGCTCAGCGTCGAGCTCGGGCACATCCTCGGGCTGGCGCCCGAAACCGACATGGCCCACGCCCTGTTCCTCGGCGTGACCCTCGCCGTTCGGTTCTAGAACTTGGCCCCGAACCCGAACCGGTGGGAGGCCGACAAGGTTGGGTGGGTAAGGAGGGCGTAGTCGATCACGAACATCCCCCAATTCACCCCGAGGCCGAGTGCCCACTGCACGCCCGCCTGGAGGCGCAGGCCGGCGCGGACCTCGAACAGCCCCATCGCCGACCACCCCACGCCGAGCGCCGTGTACTCCGCGGTGAGGTCCGCCGTGAGGAGGAACCCCATCGGGTTCACGAGCGCCACCCCTGCTGCGAGGTCGGTGGACCACCCATCGCCCGTCTCCCCCACCGTGGCCCCGAACCCGAACTCCCGCAGCGCGAGGCCGAACTGGAGCCGCCCGAGCGGCGTGCTCATCCGCCCGAGGAACCCCACGTCCAGGGCGAACCCGCTCCCCGTCTCGTCCGCGATCTGGGCGCGGTGGTACTTGAGGGCAGCGCCGCCGGCAGCGGGGAACGGGAAGATCCGCATCCCCGCGAGGTCGAACCCTGCCCCCACCACCGCCGCGAAGTGGGAGAATGAGAGAGGATCGCCCTTTGGGTCCGTGATCCCGCCGACCCCGAGGTACCCCAGCCCGGCCCCGTAGTTGGGGACCGAACCGGCGAGCCAGGTCACCGAATACAGCCCGAGCACGCTCGACAGGCTCGAGTCGGCGCGGATCCCGTTCGACCACCCGAGGCCGGCGGGGTTGGTGAGGAGGGCCTCCGTCCCCTCGGCGATGGCGATAGAGGCCCCACCGAACCCCATCGCCCGCACCCCAAGGCCCACATCGAACGGGTTCGGCAAGCCCTGCCCGAGGGCCATACCGCCCCCGATGAGGACCACACCCAACAGCGCGAACGCTCGTCGCATCATCCCCTCCTCAGCGCACCACAAGGATCTTCCCGATCTCCGACCGCTCCGTCTTCCCTTCGACCGTGGCCGTGATCAGGTAGAAGTACAACCCATCGGCAATCGAGCGACCGTTCCCGTCCCGAAGGTCCCACGTAAACTGCGTGCCCGCCACTTCGCTCCGCCGGACCTCCCGTCCCAGCATATCGAAGATCTGGATCGAGACGTTGGTCGCTCCGGGAGGGAGGAACACCTGGATCCGACACGGCGTCCGAGCGGGGTTATCGAGAACCTTCGTCCCGACCGCTGCCCCACCCATAGGACGGACATACACGTCCAACGAGAACCACTCCCCAAACCCTCCCGCGTCGCGAGCCCGCACCTGGATCCGGAAAACGTCGGCTGTGGTGAACGCTCGGGTGGTCGTGTTTGTGGTCGTCGCCACCACGGTCTCATCCCCAAGCTTCCACTCGTAGCCTGTAATCGCGTCACCATCAGAATCGTTGGCCGTGGCCGTGAACGTGATCGTCTGACCGACCATGGGCGCCGCCGGACTGACGGCGATCGCGGTCACCACCGGCCGCCGGTTCACGGGGGAAGCGGCGACCGTGATCGTCTTCTCCTTCCGGCCCACCTCGCCGCGGCTGTTGGTGACGGAGAGGACCACGGTGTACGTACCGGCTGCCGTGTACGTGTGCTGCGGGTTGGCAGCCGTGGAAGTTCCGCCATCCCCGAATGCCCAGGCGTAGGTGTACGGCGTGAGCTTCGGGGTCGCTGGATCCGTCACCTGCGAGGTGAAGGTAACCGCTTGACCGGCAGCCGGTTCCGCAGGCGTGAACGTGAAGTCCACCACAGGCTGCTTGCCGATCACCTCGATCGGCTTTGTCTTCGAGCTCGCCAAGCCGCCCTCCCCGGTCACGGTGAGGGTCACCTGGTAGGTCCCGCCGATCGCATACGTGTGCTTGACAGCGGCCGAGCCCTTGGTCTCCGCAGTCTTCCCGTCACCGAAGTTCCAGCCGAACGTAGCGTTGGCGATTTTCCCCGACGGATCGGCGATGCCTGTGGCGGGGGTGAAGGTGATCTCGACCCCCGCTTCCGGCGCCGCCGGCGTCCAACTGAAATCCACCCCAGTCGGAGCCTTACCGATGGCGGTGGTGAACGTGGCCGGGCCAGCGAGTGGGCCCTTTTGGTAGGTTGCCGTACCCTCTGTATGCCACACGACCGTTGCCAGCTGCAGTTTCCGCCCGGCAGGGGCCGTGTCCTTAAGGGTGATCCAGATCTCAAGCTCCACGGTCGAGTCATCCGGCACGACGTTGTTCGCCGAGGTCGTCACGCGAACACCAGCCAGGCTCAACCCCACCGGATCCGTGACCTCGCCCAAGAGCGCTCCATCGGACTTGCGTCGCACCTCGATCCGGGCCACGTGCTGATCGGCAAGAGGGCTCTCCGTCTCCGCGTTCCGAACCATAAGCGACGTGATCCCCACGTCATATGGGTTGGCGTCGGAGTCTTCGAGTTTGAGTCGCTGGGCGAGGAACCGCACCCCCTGAAAGACCTTCCGATCGGTCAGCGTCTCGTCAAGTTCGGCCACCTCGAGCCCCGTGGCCTCAGCAGGGCCCGTGGTGAACACCTCGCCATCGAGCAGATCTTCACCACCCTCCGGCTTCCCGTAGATCTTAGAATCTTCGGTGTGCCAAACAACGGTCCGCAACTGCAACTTCCGGTCCAGGGGCACCGCCGTCCCGAGCGTGACCCACACCTCGATGATCTCCGTGGTGTCATCGAGGACGACGTTGGCGCTGCCCGTCCCGATGCGCAATCCCCCCGAGCTCAACCCGGAGGCGCTTGCTACCGACCCCATCGCCGCCCCATCGCGGGCGCGGATGATCTCGATGCGCGCAATTTGGCTGTCGGCCAGACGCGACTCCGCGGCGATGTTCCACACCACAAGCGAGTTCACCGTTACATTGTAGGGATCGGGGTCGTCATCCGTGACCTCAATCCTCTGAGCAAGGAACCTTTGTCCGGAGAACACCCGTGGATCGCCGCCATCCACGACATCTAGGTTGTCTACATTCTCAAATCCGCTGGGCTGGGCGATTGTGAAGACGGGAGCTACATCCGCCTCCGGATCTGCATCGCCTGCCGTGATGTCCCGTCCTCCGCAGCGCACATCAGCCAACAGCTGCAGCTTGTGCCCAGTAGGTGCGTCCATCTTCACAGTAACCCAGATCTCCAGGACCACCGTGTTGTACGGACCGACCTTGGCGCCGGAGGTGGTGATAACGACACCTGTGGACGTGAGGGTGGCGACTGACGTGGTCGTGCCAAGTTGCGTGTCGTCGCTTGCCCGGCGGACCTCGATCCGCTCGATGTACTTCCCAGCGAGCTTCGTAACGCCCGGCCCCGTCGCGATGTTCTTGATGACCAGCTGCGTGATGGGACTCTCGAATGGAAGGTTGTCAGCGTTCACCTCAATCCGCCCGGCGAGGAACCGCTGGCCCCGGTACACGTCCGCTGTCGTCGGCAACGACCCGTCAAATGCGATCGTGGGGAGGGCCACCGTGAAAGTGGCAGCCTGTCCGGCTGTGTAGATGACAGAATGAGTAGGGTTTGTCGTGATGACCGTCGGGGCGTCCGTATTCCCTAGCTGCAGCTTCTTGCCCAACGCAACGCCCGTCTTCAACTGAACGAGGATGTAAATGCGATGAGTACCAGCACTGAAGGTGGTGTTCAAGGAGATAGTAGAACCTTCCGCCTCGAAACTGCCAGCAGAGGGGGTCTCCTTCTTGAGGATAGATCCGGTCTCGCTCGTCTTCCGGATCTCGATGAAATCAATGTCTGCTGCGAGAACCCGACTCTCCGTCTGGGCTGTGTTCCTCACGGTGATGCTCTTGATCGTGAGGCTCGATCCCGTGGGCACCGTGAACTGAATTATCTGGGCCAGGACCACCGCACCTGGGGCCACGAACTCGTCGGACAGGCCAACGTTGTAAAAGTCTGTCCCCATCACCCACGGCGCCGCGAAGGCGACCGCCGCCATAAGCAGCAGAAATCGTTTCATCGCACGACCTCCTCACCCAGCTCGGCCCGGCCGGCGCCCACACGCCCGGAACCCGGTTCCGCAGGCTTCATCCATTCGTTCATCCTCTCACCACGAGGCTTCGTAGCACGGTGCCCAGTCTAGGTGAGCGGCATCACGCTGCGGAGGATCGGGGTTACCCCGACCCCAGGCGTTTGTCCGCCCGCCCGGGCCCCCGTGTCCGGTGCGGCCAGTATAGTGTCAGAGAATGGGCCGTGTCGGTGATCGAACCCACCCCCACGAAGGGCCGGTTGAGGGAGGACGGGGTTCCTTGGCCCCGCGGGCGGGAACCCGTACACTCCACCCCGAGGTGAACGCATGAACCTGATCGAGGACGTCTGGGCACGGGAGATCCTGGACTCCCGCGGCAATCCGACCGTGGAGGTGGAGATCACGCTCGAGGACGGCACCGAGGCGCGGGCCGCTGTGCCCTCCGGCGCGTCCACCGGCACCTACGAGGCCGTCGAGCTCAGGGACGGAGATGACCGGTACCTGGGGAAGGGAGTGCAGCGCGCGGTCCACAACGTAAACGAGATCATCGGCCCGGAGATCGAGGGCCTGGACCCCCTCTGGCAGGAGGAGATTGACGCCCTGCTCCTGGAGCGCGATGGGACCCCGAACAAGGCGGAGCTGGGGGCGAACGCAATCCTCGCCGTGTCGCTCGCCTGCGCCAAGGCGGCGGCGATGTCGCTCGGGATCCCACTCTGGAAGTACCTCGCCGGCGCCCGGTCGGGGCGGATGCCGATCCCCCTCATGAACGTGATCAACGGGGGAGCCCACGCCGATAGCGGCCTTGCGATCCAGGAGTTCATGATCGTGCCGCTCGGCGCCCCCGTCTTCGGGGAGGCCCTCCGCTATGGGGCCGAGGTGTTCCACACTCTGCGCAAGATCTTGAAGGGGAAGGGGCACTCCGTAGCGGTGGGGGATGAGGGCGGGTTCGCCCCTCGTCTCGCGACGGACGAGGAGGCCCTCCGCATCCTCGTCCAGGCGATCGGCGACGCGGGGTACGAGCCGGGGCGGGACGTTGCCCTCGCCCTCGACTGCGCCGCGACCGCGTTCTACGAGCCCGAGCGCGGGATCTACCGCCTGGCGGGCGAGCGGCGCGCAGCGGATCTCGTCGAGCTCTACGCCCAGTGGGCCAAGGAATACCCGGTTGTATCCATCGAGGACGGGTTCGCCGAGGAGGACTGGGAGGGATGGTCGCTCTTCACGGACCGGCTCGGCTCCACGATCCAGATCGTGGGCGACGACATCTTCGTCACGAACCCGGACCGGCTCGCCCGGGGGATCGAGCGCCGGGCGGCGAACGCGATCCTCATCAAGCTGAACCAGATCGGCACGGTGACGGAGACGCTCCGCACGATGGACCTCGCCCACGGGGCCGGCTATGCCTGCATCATCTCCCACCGGTCCGGGGAGACGGAGGACACGACGATCGCCGACTTCGCGGTGGGAACCGGGTGCGGGCAGATCAAGACCGGCTCTGTCTCCCGCTCGGAGCGGGTCGCGAAGTACAACGAGCTTGTGCGCATCGAGGATACCTATGCTCCGCCCATGGCGACGTGGCCCCGCTAGGGGGTACCTCCTCGCCCTGGCCGTGGTGATGGTCCTCGGCCTGGGATGGGTGTTCGGGACGCGGGTGGTCGCCATCCGCGACGCCGCAGCGGAAGTCCGCGCGCTCCGGGCCCGGGACCAGGCCGTGCATGCGGAGATCGCGGCCCTGCGCCAGAAGCTCGTTGCGGCTCCTCTCCCGCAGGTGGTGGAGCGGGAGGCGCGGCAGAGGCTGCACTGGGGGTTCCCCGACGAGGAACGGATCGTCATCGTGCGGAGGTAGCGTGGCATTCGTTCATCTCCACGTCCACTCGGAGTACTCGCTCCTCGATGGGATGGGCCGGGTGCGCGACCTCGTCGCGCGGGCGGCGGAGCTGGGGATGCCGGCCCTCGCCCTCACCGACCACGGGAACCTGTCGGGCGCGATCAAGTTCTACCGGATGGCGAACGAGGCCGGGGTGAAGCCGCTCCTCGGGGAGGAGCTCTACGTGGCCCCGGACTCCCGCCATTCCCGCGACCCAGCAACGGGCCGCTCCCCGTACCACCTCGTCGTCCTCGCTGCGGATGAAACGGGGTGGCAGAACCTCCTCGTCCTCGCGAACCGCGCCCACACCGAGGGGTTCTACTACAAGCCGCGGGTGGACCTCGAGCTCCTCGCCGAGCACGCCGCGGGGTTGATCGCCCTCTCCGCCTGCGAGTCGGGGGAGGTGCAGCGCCACCTCCTCCACGGGCGGCGGGAGGAGGCCGCGGCGGCGGCGGGGCGGTACGCGGAGATCTTCCCCCGCCGGTTCTACCTTGAGCTTCAGGACCACGGTCTGGAGAGGAACGTGGCGCTCGTGCGTGACCAGATCGCGCTCGCGGGGCGCTTGAACCTCCCCGTGGTGGCGTCGGCTGATGTGCACTACCTTTCCCCCGAGGACCGTGAGCCGCACCGCGTCCTTATCAACATCCAGGCCGCGAAGAAGCTGTCCGACCCCGATGCGCGGTCGTTCGATGGGGATGGCTACCACTTCCTGACCGAGGAGGAGATGCGGGCGCGGTTCGCGGAGGTCCCGGAGGCGCTCGCGGCAACCCTCGCCGTGGCGGAGCAGTGCGAGCTCAAGCTCGACCTCGGGAGGCGCCTCCTGCCCCGCTACCCGAGTGCCCTCTCCCCAAACGAAGAACTGATCGAGCAGGCACGGGCCGGGGCCCGGGCCCGGTTCGGCGACCCCCTCCCGCCCGCGGTGGAGGAGCGGCTGAACTACGAGCTCGACGTGATCACGCGGATGAACCTCGCCCCCTACTTTTTGATCGTCGCTGACTTCGTCGGCTACGCGCGGCGGAAGCGGATCCCCGTCGGTCCCGGCCGCGGATCGGCCGCCGGATCCCTCGTGGCGTACGCCCTCGGCATCACGCAGGTGGACCCGCTGCGGTTCAACCTCCTGTTCGAGCGCTTCCTGAACCCGGACCGGGTGACCCTCCCCGACTTCGACATCGACTTCTGCGTCCGGGGCCGGGACGAGGTCATCCGCTACGTCGCTGAGCGGTACGGCCGCGACCACCTCGCCCAGATCGCCACGTTCGACCGGATGGCGGCGCGGTCGGTGGTGCGGGATGTGGCCCGCGTGCTGGGGCTACCCTACGAGAAGTCGGACCGGATCGCGAAACTCGTCCCGTTCGGGATGACGCTGCGCCGGGCGCTGGAGGAGGTGCCGGCCCTCCAGGAGCTCGCCGCGGGGGAGGAGGAGGTGCGGCGGCTCTTCTCGATCGCCCGCCGGCTCGAGGGGCAGCTCCGCAACAGCTCAACCCACGCCGCAGGGGTGGTGATCGCCCCCGAGCCGCTCGAGAAGTTCGTGCCCCTCCTCCGCCTCGCCGACGGGGAGTTCGTAACGCAGTTCGACATGCACGATGTGGAGGCGGTGGGCCTCCTCAAGATGGACTTCCTCGGCCTGCGCAACCTGACCCTCCTCGATGATGTGACGCGGCTTGTCGAGAAGCGGACGGGGGTCGAGGTGGACCTGGGGCGGATCCCGCTCGACGATGGGGCAACGTACGAGCTCATCCAGTCCGGACAGACCACGGGGGTGTTCCAGATCGAGTCCCCGGGGATGAAGGCGCTCATCCGCCGGCTCGAGCCGACGGAGTTTCGGGATCTGATCGCTATCCTCGGCTTGTTCCGCCCCGGGCCGCTCGACTCGGGGATGGCCGACGACTACATCGAGCGGAAGCACGGGCGCCAGCCGGTCACGTACCCCCACCCCGCCGCGGAGGAGGTCCTCTCCGAAACGTACGGGCTCCCGATCTACCAGGACCAAATCCTCCTCCTCGCCCAACGGCTGGCCGGCTTCACCCTGGGGGAAGCCGATCTCCTGCGGAGGGCGATGGGGAAGAAGAAGCCGGAGGAGATGGCGGAGATGGAGTCCCGGTTCGTGGACGGCTGTGTCCGGAACGGGATCCCCGTCGCGGAGGCAAAAGAGATCTTCTCCGATATCGAGAAGTTCGCGCGGTACGGGTTCGTCAAGGCCCATGCGACCGCATACGCGTTCATCACCTACTGGACCGCCTACTTCAAAGCCCACTACCCGACGGAGTTCATGGCCGCCCTCCTCACCTCGGTCCAGGACAACCTGGACAAGGTGGCGGCCTACATCGAGGAGTGCCGGGGGATGGGGATCGAGGTGCTGCCCCCGGACGTGAACGAGTCGGCGGTGGGGTTCACCCCCGTCGGGGAGGGGGTGATCCGGTTCGGCCTGGGAGCGATCAAGCACGTCGGGACGGGCGCGGTGGAGGCGATCCTCGCCAGCCGCGGTTCAGGGTTCCGGAACTTCTTCGACTTCTGCCAGCGGATGGACCCGGACCGCGTGAGCCGGGAGGCGGTGGAGTGCCTGATCAAGGCGGGGGCGATGGACCGGTTCGGGCTCCCCCGCCAGGCCCTGATGGCCCTCGTCTGCGAGGGGATGCGCCTCGCGCAGCTCACTCGATCCCAGCGGGCATCGGGCCAGCGGTCGTTCTTCGACGCGGAGGAGCTGGCCCCGAAGCTCACGGTGGAGGAGACAGAGTTCCCGCGAGAGACGCTCCTTGCGTTCGAACGGGAGCTCCTCGGCCTCTACCTGTCCGGACATCCGCTGGATGCCTACGCCGCAGAGCTGCGGGCGCGGGGGGTGATCCCCCTCGCCGAGGCCGGGGCCGAGGGCCGCCCGTTCACGGTCGCGGGCCAGGTGAAAACGCTCAAGATCGTCCCCACTCAGGAAGGGCCGATGGCGTTCCTGACGCTCGAGGATCCCAGCGGCGAGGTGGAGGTGGTGGTGGGGGCACGCCTCTACGCTACCCGGGCCGCGCTCCTCCGCGAGCAAGCGCTCCTCGTCCTGCGCGTCCGGTGGTCGGAGCGGAACGGATCGCGGCGGCTGCAGGCCCTCGACGTGGATCCCCTCGTCCGTCCGGGGTCCAGCCTGACCCACTGCTTAATCGAACTTCCCCTCGACCTCGCCACCCCGGAGACGGCGGCCCACCTGAGCGGGATCCTCGCCGACCACCCGGGCCCGGTGCCGGCCAGGCTGCGGCTGCGCGAGGGGGAACGGGCCCTCGTCGTGGAGGCCGGCCCCCAGTACGCCGTCCAGCCCTGCCCCGAACTGAGACAGAGGCTCGCCCAGTTGGGCCCCGGGGTGCGGGTGGAGTGGGGATGAAGGTCCCATCGGTCCTAAAGCTCCTCCTCCCGGGGATCGGGGTGAAGCGGTGGTTCCTCCTCGCCCTGGCCGGGATCGCCCTCGTCGCGTTCGGGGTCGTGTGCCTGGTTGGAGACGAGGGAATGCGCACCCTGTATGCGCTGGTGCTGCACCACGTCCCGTTCCTGTGGCGGCCCGTGTTCGGGGCGGTGGTGGTGGCAGTGGGGTTCGCCGGCACGGTGGTGGGGATGGCCTGTGCGGTACGGGCGATTCTGCACGCCGTTTCCCCGCGCCGCGGCGGGTCGGTGGCGGAGGCCCTGTACCAAGGGCGGATCCTCCGCGCCGCGCCGCACGTCGTCGCCATCGGCGGCGGGACCGGGCTCTCCACCCTCCTGCGGGGGATCAAGGCCTACACCGCCAACCTCACCGCGGTGGTCACGGTGATGGATACGGGAGGGAGCTCCGGCCGCCTGCGGGCCGAGCTCGATGTCCTTCCCCCCGGCGATGTCCGAAATTGCCTCCTGGCCCTGGCCGAGGACGAGGAGCGGATGGCCCGGTTCATGCTCCATCGGTTCCAGTCAGGGGAAGGCCTGGTCGGGCACTCGCTGGGGAACGTCCTTCTGGCGGGGATGGAACAGGCGGTGGGGGGATTCGACCGCGCCGTTGAGGAGGCGAGCTACTTCCTGTCCGTGCGCGGGAAGGTGGTCCCCGCAACCCTGGATCGGACCAACCTCGTCGCCGAACTCGCCGATGGGCGGGAGGTCGTGGGGGAGGCCGAGATCCCGCAAGCGCACGTCCCGATCCGCCGCCTGCGCCTCGCCCGGCCGGCGCAGGCCTATCCGGTGGCGCTGGACGCGATCTCCCACGCTGGCCTCATCCTCGTTGGGCCGGGGAGCCTGTACACGAGCATCATCTCCGTCCTCCTCGTGGACGGGATCGCGGACGCGATCGCCCGCGCGCCGGCGGAGAAGATGGTCATCATGAACCTCATGACCGAGCCCGGGGAGACGGACGGGTTCTCGGCAAGCGATCACCTGAACGCCCTCGCCGAGTACGTGAACCTGCGGCGGTTCCACGCCGTGATCGTCAACAGCGAGCTCCCGCCGCCGGAGATCCTCGCCCGCTACCGCGCGGAGGGAAGCGTGCCGGTGCTGGATGACCTGCGCGGGGCGAAGGCGCTGGGGCTGCGGGTGATCCGCGCCCCGCTCCTCGATCTGGTGGAGGTGGAGGGGAAACTCACGGTGAAGCACGATCCCCACAAGTTGGCGCGGGTGGTGGCCCGCGAGGCCCGGGTCCTCCACCACTCGTGGACCCGCTGGTTCAGCGGGTAGGAAAAGGACGGGGGCGACGAGATGTCGCCCCCGAATCGTACCCCTCGCGCGTGCCCCTACGGGGCGATCGTGAGGTTGATGTTGATGACCTTGGAGTTGGTCCCCGCCGTTCCCTTCACGCGAACCGTGTACGCGCCTTGAGTGGCCGAGGTCCCGCAGGTGAGCTTGAGCGTCGTCGTCCCTGCCGGAGCCGGGTTGGGGTCAAACGCCGCCGTCACCCCGGTGGGAAGCCCCTCGATCTCGAACTGAACAGGCTCCGCGAACCCTCCCACCCGGTTCACCGCGATCGCCACATCCGCCGCCGCACCCGGTTTCACCTGGACTGCGGTCGGGGTCGGCACGAGGCTGAAGTCGGGGAGAGCCTCAACGGTGAGCTTCACGACCGCCGTCTTGTCCACCCCATCGCCCTTCCCGCGCACCGTGAGGTTGTAGATCCCGCCGGCGGCCGTGGTGGCCACGTTGAGGGTGAGGGTGCTCGTCGCCGCCGTGACCGACGCTGGGTTGAACGTCCCCGTCACTCCTGCCGGGGCGCCCTCAAGGGTCAACGCAATCGGCCCCGTCATGGTGGCGTTGCGGGTCAGGTTGATCGTCACCGTGCCACTTGCCCCCGCCTTCACGGTGAGGGAAGCCGGGACGGTGGCGAGTGTGAAGTCCGGCTTCACCAGCACGGTCACCTCGAGCGGCACTTCCTTCTTCGTCTTGCCGCTGGTGGCGACGACCTTGAGCGTGTACTTCTGAACCGCCACCGCATCCCCCACCGTGAGGGTGAGGGTGGTCTCGGTGCCGGTGGTGGTGGTCTTCACAGGGTCGAACTTGGCAGTCATCCCAGTGGGAGCGCCCGTGACGGTGAACTCGACCTCACCCTTAAAGTCGCCGGTCCGGGTGATGGTGATCTTCTGAGTAGCCGACCTGCCCTGCGGGATGGACATCGCAGTCAGGGTCTTCGGAAGATCGAAACTCGCGCTCGAACACCCCGCCAGCAAGCCCAACACCACAAGAGCTCCAACCAGCACTACCCCCAGCTTGATACGTTTCTTCGTCATAATCCTCCTTCCCCTCCGCAGCATGCTCCGAGCCCACGTGAATGTAGCCTACCGGTGTAGCGACTCCATTTCGGAATCGGGGGAGCCATCGCCCGGCGCTGCCCGAAGGGGATTCTCCTCCTTGTATATGGTCCGCTTCCCCCGCTGCTATAACGCCTCCCGGTCCTGCTCAGCTTTGGGCCAAGCATATGCTGTTTCCTGAGGGGCGTCAAATCGTGGGCGCAACCGGCCGCGCCCGTTGCCTCCACCAAGAGATGGGGCGACTCCGCGCCCCATCCGGAATGGTGATCCCAGACCAGGTTTCGCGCATCAGCTCTGCTAGCAGCCGCACGGCTTCTTCGGCTGCTTCGGCTTATCCGCCTTTTTCTCCTTCATCGTGGCCTCGCCTCCTTCGTCGCCCCATCCGTGAGGGCAACCGATCGCGAGTATAGTGCGGTTCCCCCATCCGTCAATGGAGGACGGGCGCGCTCGTCCCTAGCCAGTGGCAAGCCGTTCCTGGAGGAAGGGGGCGACTGCCGTCATCGGGATCCTCTCCTGCACCGTCGTATCGCGGTCACGCACGGTCACGGTCCCGTCGGCGATCGTCTGGCCATCCACCGTGAAGCAGAATGGGGTTCCGGACTCATCCTGGCGCCGGTAGCGGCGGCCGATGGAGCCCCTATCGTCATAGTCCACGTTCCACCTCTTCCGCAGCTCGCGGTAGAGGTCGAGGGCCACCTCCGGCATTCCCTCCTTGCGGAGGAGGGGGAACACCGCCGCCTTGATCGGGGCGAGGCGGGGATGAAGCTTCAGCACCACCCGAGGTTGGGGGATCCCGTTCTCGTCGGGGATCGCATCCTCAGCATAGGCTTCGCAGAGGAAGGCGAGCAGGGACCGATCCACCCCCGCCGAGGGCTCGATGACGTGGGGGATGAGGCGCTCCTTGGTCTCCTCGTCGAAGTAGGAGAGGTCCTTGCCGCTCCCGGGATAGCGGGGCTTCCCATCGGGGCCCGTCTCCACCACCAGCTCCTCCCCGCGACGGACGAGCTTCCCCTCCATGTGCGAGCGCAGGTCGAAGTCGCCACGGTGGGCGATCCCCTCCAGCTCGCCGAACTCGCCCGCGGGGAGGAACGGGAACGCGTACTCGATGTCCGCCGTCCCGCAGCTATAGTGGCTCAGCTCCTCCCGACCGTGCTCGCGGAGGCGGAGCCGCTCCCCGGACAGCCCGAGCGACACGTACCATCGGAAGCGGCGATCGCGCCAGTACTCGTACCAGAGGCGGGATTCCACGGGGCGGCAGAAGAACTCGATCTCCATCTGTTCGAACTCCCGCGACCGGTAGGTGAAGTAGCGGGGGGTGATCTCGTTGCGGAAGGACTTTCCGATCTGGGCGATCCCGAATGGGAGCTTCACCCGGGCCGTGGCGAGCACGTTCTTGAAGTTGGTGAACATCCCCTGGGCCGTCTCCGGCCGAAGGTAGGCCTCGCTCTCCGGGTCCACGAGGGCCCCGACGTAAGTCTTGAACATGAGGTTGAACTCGCGGGGCTCGGTGAGGTCACAGGTCGTGTGTTCCCCGGGGCGCTTGGACGGCTTCTCCGGGCACTGGCTCGTGGCGAGCTGGTCCGCGCGGAAGCGGGCCTTGCAGTGGCGGCAATCGACGAGCATGTCGTGGAAGAGATCGTAGTGGCCGCTCGCCTTCCACACCTGGGGGTGCATGACGATCGAGGTCTCCACCCCGACCATGGCGTAGGGGGAGGGCATGCCCGGGGGCGGGGTCGTGTCGTCGTGGCCGCGGACCATGTCCTGCCACCACGCCTCGCGTACGTTGCGCTTCAGCTCGACCCCCAGCGGGCCGTAGTCCCAGAACCCGCCGATCCCGCCATAGATCTCGCTCGACGGGAAGATGAACCCCCGTCGCTTGGATAGTGAGGCGACTCTCTCCATCAGTTCGTTCTTCTCCGGCATGTCTGTTCCCTCTCCCGGCGTCTGCCTGTGCGGATGGGAGCTAGGCTACCGAACGGAACCGGACGGGGCAACCCGCGCCGCTTCCGTGGCGAGGGTCCGCAGGCACTGGGCCGCAGGCTGGGTCAGCGCTCCGCTCCTGTACCGCCAGGTCCAGTTCCCCTCCGGTCGGCCGGGGCGGTTCATGCGGGCTGAGCTATCCAGACCCAGCACATCCTGGAGGGGGATCAGCGCCAGGGCGGCCCGGGATCCCAGGGCAAGGCGGATCAACGCCCCCGGCGCGTCCTCGTCCCGCTCGAGGCGGATCCCGTTCTCAGCGAGGTAAGCCCGGGCCCGCTCCCGCTCCGCCGCGGGGGCGGTCCGGAACCAGCCGCGGGCCGTGTCGTTGTCGTGGGTGCCCGTGTAGGCGAGGACCCGCCCGTGCTCGGGGTAATTGTGGGGGAGGTGGGGATTGTCATCCCCGCCCTGGAACGCGAACTGGAGGACCCGCATCCCGGGGAGCCCGAACCGGTCGCGGAGGGCTTCCACCGCCGGGGTGATCACCCCAAGGTCCTCGGCAACGATCGGCACGTCGCCGAGGGAGGCTCGGATTGCGGCGAGGAGGGCGTCCCCGGGGGCCGGGACCCACCGCCCGTGGATCGCGGTCGGCTCGGTGGCCGGGATCTCCCAGTACGCCTCGAATCCCCGGAAGTGATCAATGCGCACGAGGTCACAGGTGCGGAGCGCATGGCGGACGCGGGCGATCCACCACCGAAACCCATCCGCCGCGAGCACATCCCACCGGTAGAGGGGATTCCCCCACCGTTGCCCGGTGGCGCTGAAGTAATCCGGCGGGACCCCGGCGACGACGGTGGGGTTCCCCTCGTGGTCGAGGTGGTAGAACCCTTGATGGGCCCACACATCGGCCGAGTCGTGGGAGACGAAGATCGGCATGTCGCCGATGATCCCGATCCCCCGCTCGCGGGCATGCGCCCGCACGGCATCCCACGCCAGGTGGAACCGCCACTGGGTCCAGGCATGGAATCCGACGTCCTCGGCGAGGGCGCGCCGGGCAGCGGACAGGGAGCGCGGGGCGCGCTGGACGAGCTCGGCCGGCCACGACGGCCAGGGAGCTCCCCGGAACTGGGCCTTGAGGGCCATGAACAGGGCGTAATCGGGGAGCCAGTCGTCCTCGAAGCGGCTGAATCGGCCGAGGTCCCTCTTCTCCCCCCACGATCCATGGCGGAGGAAGCCCGCGTAGGCGCGGCGGAGGAGGGGCCAGCGGGTCTCGTAGATCCGCCCGAAGTCCACCCTCTCCTCCGGGAACGACGGAAGCTCGCCCGCGGGGAGCCAGCCGCGGGCGCGGAACTCCTCCGGGTCAAGGAGGTACGGGTTCCCCGCGAACGCGGAGAAGGACTGGTAGGGCGAATCGCCGTACCCGGTCGGGCCGAGGGGGAGGACTTGCCACCACCGGCCGCCCGCTGCGGTGAGCCAATCGAGGAACCCCCGCGCCTCCGCACCGAGGGACCCGATCCCCCACCGACCGGGGAAGCTCGTGGGGTGAAGCACGATCCCGAACGACCGTGGCAGTTCCATCAGGGGTAGCTTAGCGCACCCCGAGCTCGCGTTCAGGGGGCCTCCCCGGGGCGCCGCGTGTAGGATAGGGGGTCATGGCGGCACGACGCGGGGAGCGGGAGTACGTGACGGACGCGCTGGCGGAGAACGGTTGGCACATGTTCCGGATCCTGGGGGAGTTCGCCGCCGGGTTCGAGGCCCTGGCGGGCGTGGAACGGGCGGTGGCCGTGTTTGGGTCCGCCCGCGATGGCCTCCACCCCGTGTACTACCGCGCCGCCGAAGCCCTCGGGGCCGCGCTCGCTAAGGCAGGGTATGCTGTCCTCACCGGCGGGGGGCCGGGAATCATGGAGGCAGCGAACAAGGGCGCGTTCGAGGCGGACGGGGAGAGCATCGGCCTCAGCATCTACACGCCCCGCGAACAGGCCCCCAACCCGTACCAAACCCGCGCCCTCTCGTTCCGCTACTTCTTCGTGCGCAAGGTGATGCTCGTCACGTACGCGTCCGCGTTCGTGGTGTTCCCGGGCGGCTACGGAACGCTCGATGAGCTGTTCGAAGCCCTGACCCTCATCCAGACCCTCAAGGTCCGTCCGTTCCCGATCTACTTGGTGGGGAGCGAGTTCTGGAAGGGCTTGATGGACTGGATCACGGGCCCACTCACTGCCCAGGGGACAATCGGGGCCGACGACCCGCGCCTGGTCCAGGTGGTGGACGAGGTCCTGGAGATCCCGGCGGGCATCGAGGCCTACCATCGCCGGCCCGACCATGGCGGGTTTGCGGTGCCCGAGGAGACGTGACGGAAACGAGAGGAACGGCCCGCGCCGAGCACGGGCCGTTCCGTTACCAACTACGTCGTACACCTCTCTATGGCCAAACTCCCACCTCCTTGTACGATCCCAGCACGACGCCGGGAGGATGGGTGCCTAGGCGCAGACACTCTAGCACGAACGGGGAGGGAGGACAAGGCCGTCTGTCCCTCCCCCAAACAAGGAGGAGGAGATGAAGCGGTGGTGGGCCGTAGTGATGGGAGGAACACTTTTCCTTTCCGGTTGCGCCCGCGTAGCGCCCGATCCGTGTCGGGGGGTGGCTCCCCCCATGGCGACGTTCCGCGTATCCCCCGAGGGCGGGGAACTCCCCCTGCTGGTGACGTTCGACGCCGGGGACTCGTTCGCGAGCGAGGGACAGATCGTCGGGTACCAGTGGGAGTTTGGGGACGGGACCACGGGCACCGGCCCCGTCGTACAGCACGTGTTCGACCGGGATCCCGACAGGCCGGAGGAACAAGAGTTCCCCGTCACCCTCACCGTAACCCAAGAATCGGCGACGGAGGGGGGCGTGTGCCACCGCACCACCCAGGCAATGCGCGTCCTCCGCTACGGGAAGAGCTACCCCCTGAACGTGGTGCGGTGGGAGCTCGTGCCCGAATACTACGGATCCCTCATCGAAGGGGTCGTACGCAACGAGAGCGCGGACCGACGCGTGACCCATGCCGAGGTGCACGCCCGCTTCTACCGCGAGCCGGGCCACGTGCTGGTGGGCGAGGCGCGCCGGGAGCTATGGGATATCCGCCCGAGTGAGGAGCGGACCTTCATGATCCCAACCTACCTCTGGCCACAGCAGTTCGACTGGGTCGAGCTCCGTACGGAGGCCTTCACCGCCCAGCCCTGAGCCCACGGCCCAGGGCTGGGCTCCCCAGCGAAGATCCCGTCCCCTCTCTAGCGGGGGAGGGCCTCCTTCCCCTCCAGCAGGGTGATCCGCTCCTGGATATCCTTGTCGTCGGGGAGAACCTTCAGGGCCTCCTGATAGGCGGCGAGGGCGGCCTGACGCGCTTCCTCGATCTCCTCCTCCACCCGTGCGATCTCGGCCTCGCGCTCGGGGCCCTCGGGGAGCTGCGTCGTGAGGAGCTCGATCTCGGACTGGAGCGACGCCATCTTCTCCTCGTACAGGGAGCCGATGATGAACGAGAGGTACTTCTCCTCGACCACCCCCTCGTCCCGGATCCTCTCGAACGCGGCGATCCCGCGGTCGAGGTCCAGGTCCTTCAGGTACATCGCCTCGAGGATGGGGTCAGAGATGACGACCGTCGCCTCCTCGCGGGCTGCCTTCAGCCAGGCATCGAACCTCTCCCGCGCGATCGCGCTCTCGGCGTCGGCCCGCACACGGTCCGCCACTTCTTCGAACTCGGGCTCGCTCGCGGCGCGACGGTTGGTGACGCGGATGATGTGGAACCCAAAATCGGTCTGGACGATGCCGCTCGTCTCCCCGACCTCAAGGGCAAACGCTGCCTCCTCGAACTCGGGGACCATCACCCCGCGCCCAAACCACCCGAGCGCCCCCCCCTGGGCAGCGCTGCCGGTATCCGTGGACCGGGTGCGGGCGAGCTCGGCGAAGTCAGCGCCGCCAGCGAGTTCAGCGAGGATCGCCCGCGCTTCCTCCTCCGTCTTCACCAGGATGTGCGAGGCCTCGATCTGCTCCTCGGTGCTGTAGTCGGTCTTGTGTTCCTCAAAGTACGCGCGGAGCTCGTCCTCGGAGAGCTCGATCGGGCCCACCACCGCTTGTTGAACTGCGGCGTAGAGGAGCTGCTCAGCCACGCTCGCCCGCCCCTCTTCCTTGAACTCCTCCAGGGTCCCGCCGTAGAGCGCGAAGTATCCAATGAGGTCCTGCTCAGTCATTCCGTACGTGTCGAGCATCGCCTGGTACTGTTTTTGGAACTCGGCCTCGGTCTCCTCCCCGGTGATGACGACCCCCAGACGCTCCGCCTCGGCTTCAACGAGGCCGCGGGTGATGACAGCCGTGAGGGCAGTGAGGTCGAGGTCGAGGTCGAACAGGCGGCCCCGCGCGCCGGCGCGGAAGATCTCGATGTCAATTCCGAACTGAGCGTACAGCTGGGCGTAGTAATCGAGGATAGACTCCCGCATGCTGTCGAACGCCGCACGGTCGAGGGGATGGCCATTGACGATGAGGAACGGGCCCGTCGCGGCGGGAGGCGGCACCGGCGCCGTGGCGGCGGGGGTCACAGTGAGCAGGGCGGGGTCCGACGTGACGCTCCCGCACGGATTCGTGACGACCACGGTGTAGCTACCGGCGTCCGCGCTGGCGACGGCGGGGATCGTGTAGCTCGGCTCCGTCGCGCCCGCGATGTCGGCGCCGTCCCTCTTCCACTGGTAGGCAAGTGGCGGGGTTCCCGCGGCGGTGACGCTGAACGTGGCAGAGCTCCCGGCGACGACGGTCTGGGGCGCGGGGTGGACCGTGATGGCAGGAGCGGTGCTCACACTGAGCGCGGCCGCGTGCGAGGTCACCGTCCCACAGCTGTTCGTGACCACCACGGTGTAGGTTCCCTCATCAGCGGTGGTCACGGCGGGGATGGTATAGATCGCGGTCGTGGCGTCGGCGATGGGGGTCCCATCCTTCTTCCACTGGTAGGCAAGCGGCGGGGTTCCCGCGGCGGTGACGCTGAACAAGACAGACTTCCCCGCACAGGCCGATTGGGCAGCGGGTTGGACGGTGAGGGTGGGGGGGACGTTCACGGTGAGCACAGCCGCCGCTGAGGTGATGCTGCCCGCAGCGTTGGTCACGACCACTGTGTAGCTCCCCGCATCGCCCGCCGCAACGGAGCCGATCGTATAGGTGGCGGTGGTCGCCCCTGAGATCGCTGTTCCATCCTTGCGCCACTGGTAGGAAAGGGGCGCCGTGCCAGCCGCCGTCACGCTGAACGTGACCTTCCCCCCCACGCAGGCCGTCTGGGCCGTGGGCGGGGTGGAAATCGTGGGGGGAGTCCCCTTGTCGCAGCCAGCGAGAAGGGCCCCCATCCCAAGGACAATAAGAACTGCCACAACCGCACGTATCCGCATGTCATGCCTCCTTCAACCAAAATGAGCTTACCCGGTACGGGCGCTCGCCGAAAGCGCCCCCGTGGGATCGGTTCACCCTGCTCCAAGATAGGCCCGCACGGAAGCCGCTTCCACCTGCCAGATCGTCCACTCCTTGTACAGTCGGAACCCCATCGCATGGTTGATCTTGAGCATCGGAACATTGGAGCTCGCGTTCGCGGTACGGACACGGACAACCGTGGGCCGCTCGGCCAGCACCCGCGCGATCATCGTTGCCTTGAGCCATTTCCCCAAGCCGTGGCCGCGGTACTTGGGGAGGACGCCCGTGTCCCCCTGCCACAGGGCGGCAGGTTGAGCGGGATCCCAGAACACCTTGGTGAACCCGGCGAGCTCGCCCGAGGCGCGGTGGCGGGCGTAGAGGGTCCACCTCTCCCTCTTCCGCGCGGCCAACGCCGCATCCGACTGGCGCACCATCTCCGGGGTCCACGTCCAGTCCTCCACCTCGAGCTCATCCCGGGGGGCCGTGTTCATCACGTCCTTGAGCTCGCAGATCGCTATCAGCTCCTCCTCCGGGTAGGGGCCGATCCACCAGCCGAGGGAGAACAGGTCGTGAGGCCCCTCGTGGCACCATCGCTCCATGAGGGCCCGGTCGAGGGAGGCCAGATCGAGCTGGTTCGTAGCGGAGACCATCCCCGCCCTTGCCCCGACCCGTGCGGCAAACGCCCGTCCCGCGGGGAGCGCGGAGTCCGTGCCGAACGTGAGAAGCGTCTTCCCTCCCTCTTCGCAGGCGGTGACGAGGCGCGCCAGGAGTTCCTTCCCAATCCCACGGCGGCGATGCTCGGGGAGGACGGCGATGTCGAGATCGGCGATGTGACGGTTCTGGAGAGTGTTGTAGAAGTAGGTGGTCGCGGTGGCCACAGCTTCCTCCCCCCGCCACGCCACCCACCGCTGGACAGCCCAGTACGGCGGGATCGTCCTCAGCTCCCCTTCCCAGTCCGCCAGCGCCCGCGGGGGATCCTCCGGCCACGCCTCAGCCTGGAGCCGGGTGGTAAGGGCATGGGCCGCCGCTACCTCGCGCCGCGAGGCAGTCTTGATCTCAAATGAGCTGATGCGAATAGAACCCTCCGCCATAACGCCTCCCCAACAGTCCTTCGGAAAAGACGCATGGTACGTTCGAACCGCCGGTCAGGCAAGAGAGCGGGTGAGCAGCCGACGTGGCGGAGCTACCCCCGCCGGGTGGGGAGGCGGAGGGTGTACCACGTCGTGCCGAGGGCCATCGCCACGAGGAGGAGGCGGGGCCACGCCGTGCGGGCGATGAACACCGCCGAGATCGCGACCGACCCCCACACAAGGAGGAGCGATCCCGCCTTCCACGTCCAGGGGAGCCCACGCCCTTCCTCGTAGTCGCGGAGGTAGCGTCCGAACAGGCGGTTCTCGGTAAGCCATCGGTGAAGGCGGGGGGAACTGTGGGCGAAGCACCACGCGGCGAGGAGGAGGAACGGGGTCGCGGGGACGATGGGGAGGATCCAGCCGAGAACCGCCAACCCAACACAGAGGAGGCCGCCCGCGATGAGGACGAGCCGCTGATCCTTGGGGGAAGCCACGCGATCAGGCCGGACCCGTTCCCGCCGCACGGGCGAGGGCAGCGATCTCGTGGGCGATCTCAAGGGAAGCGTTGGGGTACGCGATCTTCTTCGTAGCCTCCCTCCGGCGGGCGAGCTCGTCGGGGGAAGAGATCCAATCCGCGAGGGTGGCCCGCACCTCCTGTGGCGTCTTCGCGTACACGCCCGCCCCGGCCTCCGTCACAAACTGAACGTTGGCGCGCTCGTTCACCATCCCGCCAGTGAGGATCATCGGGAGGCCCATGATCGCCGCCTCGGCGATCACCCCCGGCCCGGGCTTCCCGATGAGGACGTCCGCCCCCCGCATGAGGATCTCCATGTTCGTTACGAACCCGTAGATGTGGGTCGGGTTCTGCCACGGGACGGCCCGCAACCGGGCGGCAAGGGCCTCGTTCTTCCCGGCGACGATCGCGAGCTGTGCCCCCAGGCCGTCGAGGGACCGGGCGAGCTCCTCCATCGCCCCCATCCCCTCCGCCCCGCTCACGACGAGGGCTGTGGGGAGGTCCTGGTCCCAGCCGAGCTGGTCCCGGGCCTCGGCCTTGGTCTGGGTGAGGAGGGCGAACTTGGGGTGTGCCGGGTGGCCGACGAGCCGGAGCTTGTCCGGAGCAAGCCCCAGCTTGAGCCCCCTCTCGATCGCGCTCGGGGTGGGGACGAGGCACCGATCCACGTCGGGATGGAACCACCCACTGTGGGGGGAAGCCAGGTCGGTGATCACGGTGAGGAGGGGTATCTCCCTCTTGGCCGCGCGGCGGACGGCCACGGCGTACCCGCTGAACCCGGCGTGGAGGACGACCATCGCCTGCCAGCTAGCGAGGGCCTTAAGGCAGGGCCCCTTCCGGAGGACCCACGACGGAAGGCCCCGGCGGCCAAGGCGCGTCGCGAGGAGTCGATCCGTCTGGGAAACGAAGAAATCGTACGATGGCTGATGGTGGGCCACCCACCACGGGTAGATCTCGGGGGCCCAGCGGAACGGGGGAAGCCCGCAGCGGCGGAAGACGTCGAAGTACTCGCACGCGAATGTGTCTGGATCGAGGTGGTGGAGCGCGGCCTCGATCGCCCGGCCCGCGGCACGATGGCCGCCGCCCGTGTCCGACATGAGGAACCCAATTCGAATCATCGGCTATATGACGCCGCACACGTGGCACGCGCGGGCATCATGCCCTCGCGCCAGGACCCCGCCCGACGGCCGTGGTCGGAGCGAGCGGATTTGAACCGCTGACCCCTGGCCCCCCATGCCAGTGCGCTACCATGCTGCGCCACGCTCCGCTGACCTTGATACTATCGCCCCCTCCCCTCTTCGCCAACCCCACCTTGACGCAACCGGAAGGCCCTCCCCGCTCCGGCCCCAGCGTCCCGCTCGATAACCCATCGAAAGCAGGTCAGCCGGCGCAGGAACGGCTCGTCGAGGGCGAGGAGGTCGGGCTCCTGCCACAGGGCGACCCCGATTTGGGCCCGCTTGCGTTCCCCGTGAGACAGGGTATCCCACCGCGTGAGCCAATCGTCGCCGATCTCAAGATCCCTCCTGATCCCAAACGACACGCCATCCCACGAGGCGAGGAACACGCCGAGCTCGGGGGGCGGGTCATCCGTCCGCTGGACGCAGTACACGACGTGATCCGGCGCGCGGATCGTCCCCCGTTGGGGGAGGAGCTCCCGGCACGCCAGGCGGAGGAGCGTGGTCTTCCCCGCCCCGTTGGCGCCGATCACCCCCGTCCACCCCGGAAGGAGGCCGAAGCTCACCCCCACAAAGAGGGGAGCGGCGGCTGATTCGTACCCGAACGAAACGTTGTGAACCGTGAGGGAGGGCACCATCCCACCTCCAATCGTCGGAGACGGTCGGCGGCGGGACTCAGCGGAAAAGTGTTACCCCATGGGGAGTTCGGATGTCGAGGGAGGGAGGCCAAGGCCCACCGCGACGCATCGGGAATCCCTGGCTGGAACCTCGTCCAGCTCCAGGCTCTCTTGCGTCCGGTTTGGCCTACCTGCGCACCCCATCCTCCTGAGAGAAGCTAGCGTCGGCGTGAGTATACGCGGGGCCGACCCGCCTCCCCAGGGTAGATCCGGCCCGCGGGGAGGATCGAGGTCCCCTCACCCCGCCTGGCCACCCGCGGGGGACCTCCCCCAGATCCAGAGCGCGCCCGCCGCGAGGAGGGCGACGGCGGCGCCGAAGAAGAACGGCGCCCCCGGGCTCACCCCCTGCCAGAGCGCGCCCGCGATCACCGATGCCGGGAGGTCCATCGCCCCTACCACCAGGCTGTAGGTCCCGTATGCCGTGCCGCGTAGCTCGACGGGCACGAGGTCCGCGACCAGGGCCTTCGCGGTCCCGTAGGCAGCGCCGTAGTACGCCCCGTACACGGTGTACAGGACCCACATGTTCCACACCGCGCCGGCGAGGCCGAGGCCCAGGTAGATCCCGGCGTAGACGACCCACCCGGCCACGATCACCGTCCGCCGGGGGATCCGATCGGAGAGAGCGCCGGCAGGGGTGGAGACGAGGGTGTAGACGAGGTTGAACGCGGCGAGCATACCGAGGATGCCGAGCACGTTGGTGCCCAGGGTCTGGGCGCGCAGGACGAGGAACGCGTCGGCGGAGTTGCCGAGCTCGAACAAGCCCACGATCCCGAGGAACACGAGGAACGGCCTCCCCAGGGCGCGGAACCGGATCGGGGAGTGTGCGCTCCTCGCTGCCCCCACCTCGCGCGCCCCTAGGGCGAGGACGAGCACGGCCAACCCGGCCGGGACGAGGCTAACCAAGACAACGGTGCGGAACGTGGCTTGGGTGAGTTCCCCCACCCCGCCCTGCGTCATCCACACCGCCGCCAGGGCCCCGAGGACGCCGACCATCGCCCCGCCCGTGTCCGCCGCCCGATGGAAGCCGAATGCCAACCCCCGCCGCTTCTCGTCGATCGAATCGGCGACCAGGGCATCGCGGGGCGCGGTACGGATCCCCTTGCCCACCCGATCCGCCCACCGCACCCCGGCCACCGCCTCCCAGGACGAGGCGATGTACAAGAACGGTTTCGCCGCGGCCGACAGGGCATAGCCCGCCACGGCGAGCCACTTCCGCTGCCCCAGCCGGTCCGAGATCCAGCCCGAGAACACCTTGAGGAGCGAGGCGGTGGACTCGGCCACCCCTTCGATCACGCCGATGACGGTGGTCCCCACGCCGAGCACATTGGCCAGGTACAGGGGAACCAAGTTGAGGACCATCTCGCTCGACACGTCCATCAGGAAGCTCGTTATGCCCACCGCCCAAATGTTCCGCGGCAGGTGACGCAGTCCCAGCGCGCGCCTTCTCATCCTCATCACCTCGTTAGGGAGCATCGAACCTGGAGCGGGCATTATACGCCCCCGGAAGTAGAATCCGGTCCGGGGCAGCGGGGATGAGGATCGCGGTCACGGGGAATCCAGGCGTCGGGAAGTCCACCCTCGTCCTACAGGTCGTGGAGGACGTGCCGCTCTCGTGTGGCGGGATGGTCACGGCCGAGATCGGGAAGTGCGGCCGGCGGGTGGGGTTCTCCGTGCGCGACCTCGCCACGGGAGAGGAAGGGATCCTTGCCCACCTCCATCTCGCCGCTGGGCCGTCGTTTGGCCGGTACCGCCTCAACCTCCGCGATCTCGATGCGATCGGCGCCCAGGCCATCGAACGGGCGATCGAAGGCGCCCAGCTCGTGGTCGTGGACGAAGTTGGGCCGATGGAGCTCCATTCTCCACGGTTCATCCGCGCCGTGGAGCGGGCTCTTGAGGAAGCCCAGAACCTCCTTGTCACCGTCCACCGCGCCTCGAACCATCCCCTCGCCTACCGGATCCGCCACGGGACCGACCGCGTGGTCCACCTCACCCCCGGGAACCGGGACCAAGCGGCCGCGGAGGTCATCCGCCTTCTCTCTGCGTGCTAGACCAGACGGGTCCGGGGAGTCCCACAAACCGCCGGTGGTAGCAATCGAAGCTCCTCTCCAACAGGCGCATCATCCGATCCACGTCCGCCCGTTCGGGGAGGGAAAAATCCGGAGACACGGCCGCACCGAAGTGCACGCAAACCCAGCCCTTGCGGCGCAACGACCGAACGACATGGAAAAAGAGCGGCCCCAGGGCGAGCTCCTCACCTTGGGGAGAGAGGATGTACGCGTTCTCGAGGCCGATCGGGACAACGGGGACCCCCGCCCGGCGCGCCAGGACGGCCGCCCCCGGCTTGAGCGTCCCGCGCCGGAAGTCCGGGCCATCGGCAAAGACCATGATCTGCCCCCCTTTCTGGAGGTGTTCTACGGCCGCACGGAGGGTCCGCCGGTTGAACTCCTTCTCCCCTTCGCGGATCTCGAACCGCCAGAGTGCCCTATAGAACGGGCGCAGGAAGGGATAGCGCGGGTCGATCGAGAACAGGGCAGGGGTGCGCCATGAACCCACAGCCCGCGCCACGTAGAGGGGATCGGGCCCCCCGCTGTGCGTTACGGCGAGCACGCACGGCCCCTGGGGGCGAGGCCCCTCGACCCGGACCTCGACCAAGAGCGGGAGGGCCACCACCCCCAGACCGCAGGGTAGGGAGAGGATCGCGCGTCCCCCTGCCCTCATCGCGCGGCCGATCATGGCCCTGCCGCTGCTCAGGCGATGGGGCCAGCGGCCTGAGCGCAGGTGTGCCTTCCGGACCGTTCCCTCCGGAGACCCTCGTAGATCTCCATCAACCGGGCCACCGACGCCCGCGCGCTGTGCGCTACCGCCCATCTCCGCGCTCTCTCCCCCATCTCCTTCCGCCACGCTTCATCCGCGAGGAGGGAAAGACACGCGTCAGCGAAGGCACCCTCATCTTCCCTGACGAGCAGCCCTGTCTCCCCCGAGACAATCAGATCCGCCACCCCCATCGCGTCCACCGCGACCGGAGGGGTCCCGCCCATCATCGCCTCCATCACCACCAGCCCCTGGGTCTCCGTCTTTGAGGCGAACACGAACAGCGTGGCCTGACGGTAGGGATCGATCAAGCGCTCCCATGGGAGATGACCGACGAACACCACCCGCTCGGTCAATCCCAGCTCGCGCACGAGTCCCTCCAGCTTCGGACGGTGGGGGCCATCCCCGATGATCACCAGCCACGCCCCGGAACGCTCCCTGGCGATCCGGCGGAAGGCCCGGATCAGGAACTCGATGTTCTTCTCCCATCCTAGCCTCCCCACGTAGAGGAGGATCTCCGAGCTCGGGGGGAGCCCGAGGGCCTGGCGAACGTCCCACATTGGGGGATGGGTGTACGCTTCCTCGTCCACGCCAAACGGGAGAATATGGATAGGGACCTTGACCCCATACTGACGCAGCTCGCGCTCAATGTGGCTGGAGGGAGCGATCACGGCATCACAGCGGTTGCAGAACATGCGGCTGAGGCGTTCCACCGCTTGGCGCGACGGGCGGAATGGATAGGGCACGTACTTGCGGTACTCCACGTAACGGGTGTGGTAGGTGTGGACATGGGGTATCCCATAGCGGAGGGAAGCCCAGAACCCAACCAGTCCCACGGAGAAGGGATCGTGGCTGTGCACGATGTCCAGGTCCCTCAGGGCCGCGAAGGCCCGGCGGTTGTAGGGGAGGGCAACCCGCAACCCCTTGTAGAGGATGAACCTCACCGAGCGAAAGCGGTACAGATCCTCCCTCTTCTCCCGCGCTTCGGGATGGGCGGGGGCGAACACGCGGACCTCGTGGCCCCCCTGCCTCAGCTCGCGCTCCATGAGCCGGACCACGGTGACTACCCCGTTCGAGTCCGGCGTGTAGGTATCCGTGAAGATCCCGATCTTCATCCCATCGCCCCTCGCCTCATCGCGGAGGCTTCACCGACGGACCGCGCGCCCAGAAGCTCTGCCAGCGAAGCTTCTCCTGACCCGTGGCGACCTCGAGCCATGTTCGAAACGCCTTCCAGGTTGCGGGGACCACGTTCCTCCCCGCGAACCGCCGGTTGGAGGTTAAGCATACAAGATCGGGGACATACCTCACCTTCCCAAACTGGGCTAGCCGGCGAGCGAGGCGCAAGTCGGGGGCGACGAGGTCAGCGAACGGGGGATACCCTCCCGCTGCGAGGTAGGCCTCCCGCCTCATCCCGAAATTCGCGGCCCCTACCTGGTACACGCCGCAGGCCCGCGAGGCCCGGACGAGGAGGGTATACCCGACGATCGTCGCAGCACGGATCGGGTTCCTGTACTCCCGGAACCCGATCGGACCGTACACTGCTACCACCTCCGGTCGCTCCAAGGCGGCGACCATCTTCTGCAGCCAGTCCGGCGGGTAAAGGGTGTCGGCGTCGGCAGAGGCGATGTAGCCGGTGGTGGATTCTGCAAATCCCCGCGCCATCGCCCACGCGGGGCCTCTCCTCTCCTCACCGAGGACCCGGTCCGCGAAGCGCGCAGCGATCTCCAGGCTGCGGTCGGTGCTCCCGTTGTCCACCACGAGGAGCTCGAAGTCGGTGAACGTCTGCGCGCGGAGCGAACGGAGCGTCTCCGCGAGGAACCCCTCCTCGTTCAGTACGGGAACGACGACCGTGATCGTCGGTTCGCTCACGTTTCACCTGCCTCGCCGGGGGCGCCTCATCGCACCACGATCGACACGAGCTTCCCCGGGACGGCGATCACCCGCTGAACCTCGTGGCCCCGGAGGCGTTCCTGGACATCGGGGGCCGTGAGGGCCGCCTCCCGCAGGGCGTCCGGATCGGAGGCGGCGTGGGCCGCCAGCCGCAGCCGGGTCCGCACCTTGCCGTTGATCTGGACCGGGACCTCTACCTCGTCCCCCGCCACCGCGCGCGGATCGTACTCCGGCCACGGCGTGTCGAGGATGGCCCTCTCCTCCCCCAGTCTTTGCCACAGCTCCTCGGCGAGGAACGGGGTGAACGGGGAGAGGAGGAGGATCATCCGGGAGAGCACCGCGCGCACGAGTTGCAGGTCGGGACCTGGACCCTCCACATACGCCGCGGCTTCGTTGGCGAGCTCCATGATCGCCGCAATCGCCGTGTTCAGGCCCAGCCTCTCCCCAAACTCCTCCGTCACCTTCTTCACCGTGGCGTGGAGCTTCTGCCACAGGGCGCGCTCAGCGGGGCCGAACCGTGAGGGGTCCGGCTCTCCAGCGATCCCGGCGAGGTGGGGCAGTTGCCCAACCACCAAGTTCCAAAACCGGTTCACGAACCGCCACGCCCCGCGGATCCCCTCCTCCGACCACTCGATGTCCCGATCCGGGGGGCCCATGAACAGGGTGTACAGCCGCTCCGTGTCCGCCCCGTAGCGCTGGATGATGTCCGCCGGCTCGACCACGTTCTTCTTCGACTTCGACATCGCAAAGTACGAGGTCGCGACCTCCTGGCCGCACTTCGTACACCGCAGGTCGTCTACCTCCTTCGGGTACAGCCAGCCATGCTGGGGACACTTGTAGGCGGTGTGGCAGACCATCCCCTGGGTGAACAGGCGGCGGAACGGCTCCGTGAACCCCACGTACCCCAGGTCGTGAAGGGCCTTGGTGATGAACCGGGCGTAGAGGAGGTGGAGGATGGCATGTTCGACCCCCCCCACGTAGAGGTCCACCGGGAGCCAGCGGTTCACATCCTCCGTCACGAACGGGACCTCCTCCGCGTGGGGGGACACGAAGCGAAGGAAGTACCACGACGAGTCCACGAACGTGTCCATCGTGTCCGTATCCCGTCGCGCCTCCCCCCCACAGCGGGGACAGACCGTATCCGCATAGCCGGGGATGTCGGCGAGCCCCATCTTCCCGATGAACGGGACCTCAGGGAGGAGGACGGGGAGGTCTTCTTCGGGCACAGGGACGACCCCGCAGCGGTCGCAGTATACGATCGGGATCGGGGCCCCCCAGTACCGCTGGCGGGAGATGAGCCAGTCCCGTAGCTTGTAGACCACTGTCCGTTCCCCGATCCCCTGCTCCTCGAGGTAGGCGATCGTGCGCGCGATGGCCGTCGCGGCCGGGGTCCCACTGAGCGGGCCGGAGCGGACCATCGTCCCCGGTCCGGTGTACGCAGTCCCCATCGCGTGCGGGTCGAGGACCGGCCCGTCCGGGGGCGCAATGACGACGCGGATCGGGAGCCCGAACGCCCGCGCGAACGTGAAGTCGCGCTCGTCGTGGGCGGGGACGGCCATGATCGCCCCTGTGCCGTAGGTCGGCATCACGTAATCGGCGATCCAGATCGGGATCGGCTCCCCCGTCACCGGGTTCAGGGCGCGGGATCCCGTGAACACGCCGGTCTTCTCCCGCTCCGCGGACAGCCGCTCGATCTCGGAGGCGCGGCCCGCCGCGCGTCGGTACCCTTCCACCTCCGCCCGCCGCTCCGGGACGGTGAGCGCGTCCACAAGCGGATGCTCGGGGGCGAGCACGAGGAACGTTGCCCCCCACAGGGTGTCGGGACGGGTCGTGAACACGCGGATCTCCTCCCCTCCCTCGCAGCGGAACGCGATCGTGGCCCCCTCGGAGCGGCCGATCCAGTTCTCTTGCATCTTCTTCACGTGGTCGGGCCACGCCAGGTCCGCCAGATCCGCAAGCAGTCGGTCCGCGTAGGCCGTGATCCGGAAGAACCACTGGTCGAGTTCCCTCTGCTCGGGCGGGGTCCCGCACCGCTCGCACTCCCCGCCCACCACCTGCTCGTTGGCGAGCACGGTCTTACAGTTCGGGCAGTAGTTCACCGCGGCCCGCTTTTTGTAGGCAAGGCCGTTCTCATAAAGCTTCAAGAACAGCCACTGCGTCCAGCGGTAGTAGTCGGGGAGGCAAGTCGTGACCTCGCGCTCCCAGTCGTACTCGATCCCCCATGCCCGGAACTGGTTCTTAGCGTAGGCGATGTTGGCGAGCGTCCAGTCCCGCGGGTGGATCCCCCGCTCGATGGCAGCGTTCTCCGCCGGGAGCCCGAACGCGTCCCACCCCATCGGGTTGAGGACGTCGTGGCCGCGCATGAGGAGGAACCGCACGATCGCGTCGCCGATGATGTAGTTCCGGCCATGGCCAACGTGGAGGTACCCGGACGGGTAGGGGAACATGTTCAGGTAGTAGAACTTCCTCTTCGGGTGTGCGGTGTCGACCCGAAAATAGCCCCTCTCCCGCCAGAAATCCCGCCACCTTTCTTCGATCGTGTGCGGATCGTAGGATTCGTGCTTCAAAGGAGCCCCCCCCTTGCCAGCCGTTCCGCCTCGTCCAAGACGAGCTGCACGACGGCGGGGGAGTCCATCTCGCAGTACAGCCGCAAGATGGGCTCCGTCCCGGAGGCCCGGAAAAGGACCCAGCCCCGATCGAGGCGCAGCTTGAGCCCGTCCAGGGTCTCCACCTTGACCACCCTCTGGCCAGCCAGCCGGTCGGGGGGGGCGGCGGCCAGGCGCTCCATGATCTCGAGGCGGGTCGGGAGGGCGAGGTCACGCCGCGCGTAGTGGTGCGGCCCAACGAGCTTGAACAGCTCCTCGATGAGGGCGCCGAGGGGCTTGCCGGTCGCGGCGACGAGCTCGAGGAGGAGGAGGTTCGAGAGCACCCCGTCCCGCTCGGGCAGGTGCCAGGCGTACCCATACCCGCCGGACTCCTCGCCCGCGAACGCCGCCTTCCCCGTCACGAGATCCTCCACCGCCCACTTGAACCCGACCCGGATCTCCCGCCACGGAACGCCGACGTGGTCCGCGAGCTTCCCGATCATGTCCGTGAGGGCGAACGACTTGAGGATCATCCCGTCCAGCTTCCGATGCTGGCTGAGGTGCCACACGAGGAGGGCGGCCGTGCGATGGGTGTCGAGGAACTGGCCACGCTCGTCCATCGCTGCCGCCCGGTCCCCATCGCCATCCGTGATCAGGCCAACCACGATCCGCCCCCGTGCCCGTGCCCGCAGGGAGCGGATCACGGCCTTGAGGGGAACCACGTTCTCCGGCAAGGGTTCCGGCTTCTTGCCACCGAACAGGGGATCCACGGTCGAGCGGACCTCGAGGTGGGGGATGCGCACTGCCCCGAGGAGGCTAGCGAGGTATCCCTGCGCAGAGCCGTACATCGCGTCCACCACCACGTAAAGGGGGGCGCGGGCCAGTTCCCGCAGGTCCACCGCGTCCCGCAGCCGAGCGAGGTACTCCTCCTTGATCGCCACCGTCTCCACCGGCGGATCCCCCACCTTCGGGGCGTGAGGGGGAAGGTGCGATTCGATGAGGGTTGTGATCTCGGCGGTGGCCGATCCGCCGTACTCGGGCTTGAACTTCACCCCGCTCCACTGGGGTGGGTTGTGGGAGGCGGTGATCATCGCCCCCCCGGCCAATCCCCGCTTCACGACCGCGGCCGATACCGCGGGGGTGGGGACGGGACCATCCGTGACCTGGACCGGGATCCCCGCCTCGGCCACGGTGCGGCCGAGATGGCGGGCGAACTCCGCGGACAGGAAACGCGTGTCGTAGCCCACGATCAGGCCTGCCGTTGCGGGACGGCAAGGCACGCCCCACTCCCGATACGGGGCAAGGCCGCTCCGCCGGGAGTCGTGGAGGGAAGCCGCGATCGCCGCTCCCACCCGCGCCACGTTGGCGTACGTGAAATCATCGGCGATCACGCCGCGCCAGCCATCGGTTCCAAACTTGATCCTAGCTTCTAGAGCCATGTCGCCCCCTCCGGGGGGAACGCTCAAGATCCACCCGCACGATGTGGGGAGGCATCTGGATCCCATCCGACTGGAGGAGGTCGGCGATCAGGTCCAACGGGAGGGCGGTCTCCAGCCACAGGTCGCGAATCGAAACCACCCCGTTCCGCACCGGGACCCGGTCCAGCGCCTTCTCAATCGCCCGCCGATATCCGTCCGGGAACCGAGCCAGCTCCTGCTCGAGGGTCTCCATAGCCGGTGCTCAGTACCGCCATTCCACGGTGTAGCGAACGTCCGCCGTTCCGCCCGCCGGAACCAGAACCCGGAACAGGACCCGTTGGGCATCGAGGCGCTCGTAGGGGAGGCTATGCTCGGTGATCGTCCACGTGCCGGGGAGGGCCTCCACCACCTCGACCTCGACCGGCGCGTCCTTCGCCGAGCGGAGGGTGATCCGATACGTATCCCGGTAGAGGGCGTCCGTGATCCGCTGCCGCGACTCCTGGACCCGCTCCCCGGTGAGGTCGAACGCGGCCCCCACGGCGAGATCAACGTCGCTGCCGAGCGGGGTATGGCCGATCGCTGCTGCCCCCACGAAGAGCTCCCCCCCTTCGTCGTAGAACCGGATCTCACCCGCGGGGAGGGGCCCGAGGGCATTCGTGAACCGGACCCTCGCCTCGATGGCCCCACCGGAGAACCGGTAGGCGCGGGTGAAGGGCAGGGTCCCGCAGATGAACGGGGCCCACGCGATCCCGGAGGTGAGGTCGAGTGGCTCCGGGAGGGTGTAGCGGTGGTACTCGAACGCCGGCGCGGCATCGTACGCGGAGGGGAGGGCAAGGGCCCGCACCCCCAGCTCGGCGGGAGCCTTCGCCGTCGGACGGTACACCTCACCAGCGACGAGCGAGACCTGCGCCCCCCTGAACTCAACCCCGGTCTGGTTCTCAACGCCCACCACTCCGCACAACTGGAGCGCGGCGTCCGCGAGCGTGGCGGTGTAGGTCACGTTCCACGACAGGCCCTCGGCGAGGTACCGCACCCCGATCTCGGTCCACCCCGACTGGCCATCCCGGTAGCTGACCTTCAGCGAGAGCTGGTCCGCCGTCGGTGGCTCGACGGGCAACGGGGCCACGATCCGATCGTAGGAGGAGAGGAACAGGAGGCCATCCACGGTAGAAAGGACGAGCCCCGGCCCCGTGGCGAGGAGGCGGCCCGCAAACCGTTCCCCGTGGGCGAACACCGTGACCATGGTCCCGACGAGGCCCTCGATCGCGGTGCTGCCCCGCTTCAAGGGATCCACCCGGGCCACGGTCAACCCGTCCACGACCAGGCTATCCACGAGCATGGTGAGGGGAAGGCCGTCAAGGATGAGCTCCCCCTCCTGAGCCAGCTCCACTTCACGCAGCTCGCGGACGTACCCAAAGCCACCGGAGTAGAGGATGACGACAGGGCTGGCTGCCGCGGCCACCGCTCCCAACACCAACACCCCAACCGCAATCATCCTTCGCATGGGGATCACCTACCTTGGCGCCATCTTACCCCGCGGACGGGAGTCCGCAACGGGCTTTTCCTCGCGCCGCACCGGGGGGAAGCCACAGACTGTCCCGGGACCGCGGCCGGCTCGAGCTCTCTTGACAGGGGAACCTCGAAGAGCTATAGATATTGAGCTATGCGAACGAACGCTCGTTCTAAGGATCAAGAGAAAAGCTTATTGGAACGAAGACTCCTGAACGCAGCCGCTCGCCTCTTTGCCGAACGCGGCTTCCACCGGGCGGGGATCCGGGATGTGGCCCGGGCGGCGCGGGTGTCCATCGGCACCGTGTACCACTACTTCCGGAGCAAGGAGGCAATCCTCGAGTGCCTCCTCCGCGGGGAGATCGAACGGAGGCGGCAGTTCCTCGACGAGCTGCGGGCGCGGGGAGAGCCCCTCGAGGCCCAGATCCGCGCCATCACGGCGGAGCACTTCGCCCTGTTCCGCGAGCGGAAGGACGTGGCGCGCCTGATCCGCCGCGAGTGGCTAGACCCGACCCCTGGCCTCCACGTCAAGACCCAGCGGATCTACGACGAGGGGGCCGGATACTTGGCCCAGGTGATCGAGGAAGGCATCGCTGCGGGGAAGATCCAGCCCTGTGACCCCGTGCTGACCGCGTACGCCATGTTGGGGGCCGTGGAGGCGGTGGCATTGCGCCTCTCCGCGTCCGGGAAGTCGGCGGCGCGCGCTGCCGATCAGGCAGCTCAGGAACTCACGGCGTTCCTGTGGAGTGGGTTATGCCCAACTACATGAGGAGGTCAGGATGCAAACGGAAGCTTCTCCCATTCTTCGGCGTGACCTGAAGCGGCCCGTGTTCGTCACCCCCAGCCCCGGCGCGCTGCGCGCCCTGTTCCGGGTCCTCTCAGCCCGCCCGGTGCGGGGGGGCGCGGTGCGGCTGGCGGACCGGGCCGTGGGGGAGTTCCTCCGGCGTACAGACAACCTGCCGGGGGTGGCGCGGGACGAGTGGCTCACCCTCCGCTCCCTCCTCTACTCCTTCCACCGGGGGCTCACGATGGGCACGATCTCTCCCCGTGCCTGGCAGGGGTTCCTCGAGTTCGCCGCCCACGCGTTGGGGCCGCACCCGGCCCGGGAAGCGTTTTGTGAAGCGTACGGGCAGTCCCCTCCCGGCTTCCTCACCATCAGCCCGACGCGGGCCTGTAACCTGAACTGCGCGGGCTGCTACGCGGGAACCGAGGAGAGCCCAGGAACGTTGAGCTTCAGCACCTTCGACCGCATCGTGGAGGAGATGGAGGACCTCTGGGGGGCACGGTTCGCCGTCATCTCGGGTGGGGAACCGTTCCTGTACCGAAGCGAGGGCCGCGACCTCCTCGATGTGGCGGAACGGCACCCCAAGCTCTACTTCCTTGTTTACACCAACGGCACCGTTATCGATCGGTCCGTTGCCAAGCGGCTGGCCGAAGTGGGGAATGTGACCCCGGCGATCTCGGTGGAGGGGAAGGCGCCGACAACGGACCGCCGGCGGGGGGAAGGGGTGTTCGCCGAGGTGATGGAGGCGTTCGGTCACCTCCGCGCGGAAGGGGTCCCATTTGGGATCTCCATGACCGCAACCCGCGACAATTGCGACGAGCTCCTCTCGGATGAGGTGGTCAGGTTCTACTTTGAGGAACAAGGGGCCCTCTACGGCTGGATCTTCCAGTACATGCCGATCGGCCGGGGGTACGACCTCGCCCTCATGGTCACCCCCGAGCAGCGGCTGCGGCTCCAGCGCCGGATGTGGGACGTCATCCGGACGAAGAAAATCTTCCTCATGGACTTTTGGAACAGTGGGACGGCCTGTCACGGCTGCGTGGCGGCCGGGCGGTCCGGCGGCTATTTCTACATCAACTGGAACGGCGACGTGACCCCCTGCGTGTTCATCCCCTACGCGGGCGCGAACATCCACCACCTCTACGCGGCGGGGGGTACGATCAACGACCTCATGAAGATCCCGTTCTTCGCGGACATCCGCCAGTGGCAGCGGGACTACGGCTACAAGACCAAACCCGAGGCGACCCGCAACCTTATCCGTCCCTGTCCCCATCGGGACCATTTTGACACCCTCCTTTCCCTGATCGAGCGGCATGGCCCCCAACCGATCAACCGCGAAGCGCAGAGGGCCCTCGCGGACCCGGCCTACATCCAGGGGCTCCTCGCCTACGGGGAAGCCTGTGCGGAAGTGCTGGACCCGGTGTGGGTTCACGAGTACCTCGACCGGGAGACGGACCGCGTGGTCGACGCCCCAGCGGAGGCGGTCGCGCAACGTCGGTAAGGGAAGGGCCCGTCATGGGGCGAAGCCAGGGCGTTCGCGCTCAGGTGGGTGGGGAGGGTGGGATGGCGGAACAGAATCAACCGAAGATCGGGCTTGCGCTCGCGTCGGGCGGGGCACGCGGGGCGGCCCACGCCGGCGTCCTCAAGGTGCTGGCCCGGGAGGGGATCCCGATTTCCGCTGTGAGCGGGTCCAGCATCGGGGCCGTGGTGGGTGGATCCTACGCGGCGGGGCTATCGCCGGAGCGGATCGAGGAGGAGTGGCTGAACACGGACCTCCCCAAGGTGATGCGGAGCTTTCTCCCCACCTTCCCCCGCGCCGGACTGAGCTCGGGCAGCGGACTGCGCAGCTATCTCCGGTCCACCCTCGGGGAGATCCGGATCGAGGACCTCCCCGTTCCCTTCGCGGCGGTGGCATGCGACATCGACACGGGGGAGGCGGTCGTGCTGGGGGAGGGGCCTCTGGTGGACGCCCTGCGGGCCTCCTCCGCCATCCCCGGGATCTTCTCCCCCGTCCGGTGGGGGGACCGGTTCCTCGTGGACGGTGGCCTCGTCGAACCCCTGCCGGTGCGCGCGTGCCGCGACCTCGGAGCGGAGATCGTGATCGGGGTGGACATCGTCCCCGTCCCCCGGCCCCTGAGCGCCGAGCGGCACCGTCCCGGGCGGCGCCTCCCCGCCCGCTTGCGGAAGGAGCCAAGCGCCCGACGCTCGGCGGCAAGCGTGGCCAGGCTCCGCGACGAGGCGTTCGGGGAACAACCGGGTGCGGGACGTTCCGTCCCGGGGATCTACAGCATCCTCAACCAGGCGGTGGCGATCCTTGAGCAGGAGATCCTGCGCCTCAAACTCGCCCTCTGGCCGGCCGACCTTCTCGTTCGGCCCGACCTATCCTCCGTCGGGGTGAGCTACCTCCACGCTGCGGAGGGGGTCCGGGCGGGGGAGGAGGCGATGGAGGCTTCCCTCCCGGCCCTCCGCCTCTTGATCGAACAAGCCACCCGGGCCGCGGAAAGCGAACGGTGAACCCCTCTCGCCTCAGCTGCGGCTGCGAACCGTGAGGATAGAGTCCAGGGCGGAGAGAAGGGACGCCACGTTTTCCCCCGTCTTCGCGGACACGGCGACGTGGGGCACCGCTTCCCTCTTCAGGGCCGCAAGGTGCGCTTCCTGTTCCGGCGTGGAGACGAGGTCGAGCTTGTTAAGCACGTGGAGGGTTGGAGGGGGGACCCGGTCGGGGCCCACTACGTCGGCGATCACCTCTTGCACCACCCGCAGGTGGTCCTCCGCTGCGGGGGCGGTTACGTCGAGGACGAGGAGGAGGGCCGCGGCATCGCGCACCGCACCGAGGGTAGCCTGGAACGCCGGCACGAGCTCGTGGGGCAGGTCACGGATGAACCCCACCGTGTCGGTGACGAGGGTCTCCCCGGCCGGCCACGCGACCCGCCGCACCCGCGTGTCGAGGGTCGCGAACAGCTTGTCCTCAACCAGGACATCGCTCCCCGTGAGGCGGTTGAAGAGCGTGGACTTGCCGGAGTTCGTGTACCCCACGAGCACAATCTCGGGGGGACCAGCGCGGCGGCGGCGCGCCTGCTGGGTCGCTCGGTCCTGGGCCGCCTTCCGAAGCTCATGGCGCACGACCTGGATCCGGCGGCGGAGCACCCTCCGCCCCTGTTCAAGGCGCGTCTCCCCGGGGCCGCTCGTCCCGATCCCCGCGCCGGGGTCGGTGAGGGCCTGCCCCCACCCCCGCAGCCGCGGGAGGAGGTACTCGAGCTGGGCCAGCTCCACTGCGAGGGCGGCCTCCTTCGTCCCCGCCCGCTGGGCGAAGATGTCGAGGATGAGTTGGGAGCGGTCCACGACCTTGAGTCCCGTCGCCTCCTCGAGGTTGCGGGCCTGGGCCGGGGAGATCTCCGACCCCACGATGAGCGTGTCCGCCTGAAGGCTGTGCCCCCGGTCGCGGATCTCGTCCGCCTTCCCCCGCCCGAAGAACGTGCCCGGGTGGGGGCGAGGCTGGTGCTGGACCACGGTCCCCAGGACGAGGACGCCAGCGGTGGCGGCAAGAGAACGGAGCTCCGCCATGCGGTCCGCTTCGTCCGACCCAGGGGGAAGGGCGTCGGCGAGGAGGGCCCTCTCCCCACCGTAGACCCGCGCCCGCCGCCCGAGGTAGTCCTCGATCAGCCTGTGGCCCATACCTCCGCGCCCAGGCTCCGCAGCTTCGCGGGGAGATCAGCATAGCCGCGGGCGATGTGCATCTCCCCGCGGATCGCGGTCCTCTCGTCCGCGGCGAGGGCGGCGAGGATGAGGGCCGCCCCAGCCCGAATGTCGGTCGCCTCAACCTCCGCCCCGTGGAGCGTCTCCACGCCGTCAGTGAGGACAGTGTCCCCGCTCACCTGGACCTGGGCCCCCATCTGCGCCAACGCCCCAACGTAGTTGAACCGGGATGCGAACACGGTCTCCCGCGCCGTGGACCGGCCGCGGGCGGTGGCGAGGAACGCGATCAGCGGCGGCTGCAGGTCCGTCGGAAACCCCGGGTAGGGGAGGGTTTGCACGTTCACTGCCTCCGGCCGGCCCTCGACTCCCACCGTGATCCGGTCCCCGTCCGTCTCCACCCGCGCCCCCGCTTCGCTGAGCTTGGCGAGGAGGGCATCGAGGTGGTCTGGGCGAGCTCCCTCCACCGTGACCTCGCCGCGGGTGATCGCCCCAGCGAGGAGGTACGTCCCGGCCTCGATCCGGTCCGGGATCACACGGTGGGTCGCCCCACCGAGTGTCCTCTGCCCCCGCACCGTCACCCGGTCCTCGTGCCAGGTCACCTCCGCCCCCATCGCTGAGAGGAGCCAGCCGAGATCCACCACCTCAGGCTCGCGGGCCGGGTTGACGACCGTCGTCGTCCCGTGAGCCAGCGCGCCGGCGAGGAGGAGCTGCTCAGTGGCGCCAACCGAGGGGTAGTCGAGGTAGACCGTGGTCCCCCTCAGGCGGGGGGCGTGGGCGTGGACCATCCCCCCCCGGACGTCGAACGTTGCCCCCAGCCGCCGCAGCCCGACGAGGTGGAGGTCCACTGGTCGCGGGCCGATCGCGCATCCGCCGGGGAGAGGTATCCGGCCCTCGCCGGTGCGGGCGAGGATCGGCCCCAGGGCGAGGAACGATGCCCGCATGCGCTGGACGAGCTCCGCTGGAGCCTCGGGGGCGAGCTCATCCCCGCCGCGGAGGAGGATCACCGAATCCTGCCACGTTACCTCCTTCCCCACCGCCTGGGCCAGCGCGACCGCCGCGTCCACGTCGAGGAGATGGGGGACGTTCTCGAGGACCACGGGCTCGGTGGTGAGGAGGCTCGCCATCACCGCGGGGAGGGCAGCGTTCTTCGCGCCCGCCGCGCGCACGGTCCCGCGCAAGGGCCGCCCGCCCTCGATCCCAATCACGGGAGGACCAGAAGCGGGTCCACGGCCACACCGTCGCAACGGACCTCGAAGTGGAGGTGAGGACCGGTGGAAAGACCGGTGTTGCCTGAATGGGCAACGACCTGCCCGATCTCCACGAACTGCCCGACCGAGACGAGGAGCTGCGACAGGTGGCCGTAGTACGTGGTGTAGCCATCGCCATGGTCCACCACCACGAGGAGGCCGTACCCTCCCTCCCACCCCGCGGTGACGACCCGCCCCGACGCGGCCGCATGGACATGCGTTCCCTCGGAAATGGCGAGGTCAACCCCGGAATGGAACGAGGATACATGGTAGATGGGGTGGATACGGGGGCCGAACGGGGAGGAGATCGGACCGCGAGCGGGCCAGGAGAACCGTGTCGCCTCGCCCTTGCCCAACGCCAGTGCCGTGGCCTGGGGGACGACCGGAGGGACGGGGATGAGGATCCGCATCCCGGCGGTGGGTTCCCCAGTCAGGCCGTTGGCGAGTCGGATCGCAGCCTCCGCAACCTCGTAGCTCTTGGCGATATCAGCGAGCGTCTGGCCGGGCTTCACCGTGTGGAGAACTCCCCCCGTGGGGAGGACGAGTTGCTGACCAGGCCGCAGGCGGGACGGATCCACATCGTTGCTGGCGATGAGGTAGTCGAGCGGCACCCCGGCCCGCTGGGCGATTCCGGACAGGGTATCCCCTGCCTGGACCGTGTACGTGGACCATGTGGCCCGCGTCGCCGCGATCGGGAGGACCGGCCCGCCGACGGGCGCCGGCGGGAGGAACGAGGCCAACAGCAAGGGGAAGAGCAGCAGCGCCAACGCTGCCGCGAGGAGGGGGTTCTCACTCACTGTTCATCAGCTCCAGGAACTGCTTGTTCGTTCGCGTCTGTTCCATCTTGCTCTTGATGAACTCCAGCGCTGCTCCCGGGTCCGGCATCTCGATGAGGAGCTTACGGAGGATCCACACCCGGCGAAGGACATCTGGCTGGAGAAGGAGTTCCTCTTTTCTCGTGCCCGATTGGACGAGGTCGATCGCCGGGAAGATGCGGCGGTTGGCGAGATCGCGGTTCAGAACGAGCTCCATGTTGCCGGTGCCCTTGAACTCCTCGAACACCACCTGATCGAGGCGGGAGCCGGTATCGATGAGGGCAGTGGCGATGATGGTGAGGGACCCTCCCTCCTCGATGTTGCGCGCGGCGCCGAAGAACTCCTTCGGCTTGTAAAGCGCGGTGGGATCGATGCCGCCGGAGAGGAGCTTCCCGGAGGGGCTGATCGAGAGGTTGTACGCCCGCCCGAGCCGGGTCAGGGAGTCCATGAGGATCACCACGTCGTACCCCGATTCGACGAGGCGCTTCCCCTCGGCAGTGGCGAGCTCGGCGATGCGCGTGTGGTGTTGCGGTTCCATGTCGAACGTCGCCGCGATGACCTCCGCCTTCTTCACGGATCGCCGGAAGTCGGTCACCTCCTCCGGCCGTTCGTCCACGAGGAGGATCAGGAGGTGCACGTCGGGGTGGTTCGCCTCGATCCCGTGAGCGATGTGCTTGAGGAGGGTCGTCTTCCCAGCTTTTGGGGGGGACACGATCAGGCCGCGCTGCCCCTTCCCGATCGGGGCGAAGAGGTCGATCATCCGCGTCGCGGGTTCATCGGGGTCGTGTTCGAGGACGAGGTGTTCGTTGGGATGGAGCGGCGTCAGCTGCTGGAAGTCCACCCTCTTGCGCACCTGCTCCGGATCGAGCCCGCTCACTTGATCCAGCTTCAGAAGGGCGAAGTACCGCTCCCCCTCCCGCGGCTGGCGGACCGGACCGCGAATGAGGTCGCCGTCCTTGAGGCCGAACCGCTTGATCTGCGATGGGGACACGTACACGTCGTACCGGCTGGGGAGGCAGGAACGCTCGCGGAGGAACCCGTACCCGTCGGGCATGATCTCGAGGATCCCTTCCACCACCAACTCCTGCCGTTCAGCCAGGGCGCGCATCACGGCGAGCTCGAGCTCAACGGAGGAGAGGTCGCCGGTTCCGTCGACCCCGAGGGACTGCGCTAGCCCCGTCAGCTTCTCCAACCCCAGACTGCGGACCTCGCTCATCTCCATGGCACATCACCCCTGACGATCCAGTTCGTACGGGTCGCGGAGACCAAAGCCTCCGCCTCCCTCGTCACAGCTTGCGGAAGAACGACCGAACGACATCCCAGTACATCGCCATCCGGTCGGTGAACCCGAGCCAGAACCCCCGCTTCTCCTCCTTGCGGATGTGGCTCACCCCACTCAGCATGACCTTCTTCGTCCGCCATCCTTCCTTCATCGCCAGCCGCGTCAGCGCGGTCTCGATGCCGAACTCGGTGTCCTCCACCGCGCCGCGGGCCCGCTCCCAATGAGCGCGGGACATCACCCTCTGCCCGGACAGAAACCCCGCGATCCGCTGGGAGAGGTCGGTCCCCAGGCGTCCATCGCAGAACACGCCGATCACCACGTCGGCGTCCCCCGCCCGGTAGGCGTCCACCATCGCCACGATGTGCGACGGGGTGAGGCCAGTGAGGTCGGCATCGAGGAACAGGAGAACGTCACCGCGGGCCGCTTCCACCCCTGCGGCCATCGCCGCCGCCTTGCCGCGGTTCTCCGGCAGGCGGACCACCCGCACGCCGAACCGCTCCGCTTCTGCGGAGGTCGCGTCCGTGGAGCCATCGTCCACGACAATGACCTCGTCCACCGCGGGCGAGGAGGTAAGGGGGGCAAGCACAGCCGCGATGCGTTCCGCTTCGTTGAATGCTGGAATGATAGCGGAGACCTTCATGGGGTATCTTGATCTACAAGAGCGCAGTATAGCGAGCCCGCCCGCTCGTTGCAACTTGTCCGTCACCGCGCGCCGGAGGAGACGGGAGGGACCCCCCTGCGCCGGCCGCCGCGGCGAAACCTTGACGCGGGAGCCCGGGCGGGCATAATCGGGCCCGATATATCGGAGCCGAACAATGTTCCCAGGAGGACTGTTGCGCCTTTGGACGTTGCGCCTCCTTTCCGAAGGGGAGCGCACGGGGTACGACATCATGCGCGAGCTCGGGGTCAGGGTGGGCTGGCGGCCCTCACCGGGCTCGGTCTACCCCCTCCTTCAGCTCCTCACCGATTCCGGCCTCATCCAAGGCCGCCGCGAGGGGGATCGGACCCTGTGGTCCCTGACCCCCGCCGGCCAGGACGCCCTGGCGGAGTCCACCGCCCATTGGGATGGATGGGTCAAACGGTTGGGGGAGGCCGAACGGCTGGTGTGGACGGCCATCGAGAAAGACTGGCCGTGGGGTACCATGCCCCGCTTGGCCTCGCTCCTCCTCCGCGCCTTCCAGACGGGCAAGGAGGACGAGGCCCTGCGGATCCTGGGGGAGACGTTCACTCGGCTCGAACGGCTCGTGGAGGGCAACAAGAATGAAGAATGTAATTGAAGTGGAGGAACTGACCAAGATCTACCATGACAACCTCGTTGCCGTGGATGATATCTCGTTCTCGGTCGGCGAAGGGGAGATTTTTGGCTTCTTGGGCCCGAACGGGGCCGGGAAATCCACGACCATCAAGTGCGTGATCGGCCTCCTCCGCCCCACCCAAGGGAGGATCCGGGTCCACGGGGTGGACGCCATTCACCACCCAGGGACGGTGAAGCGCTACATCGGCTACGCTGCACAGGAGACCGCGATCGATGATCGTCTCACGGGCTGGGAGAACCTCTACCTCCAGGGCCGGTTCTTCCATCTCTCCCGGGAGGAGGTCCTCACGCGCGGACGGGAGATCCTCGAGCTATTTGGCCTGTGGGAGAGGAGAGGCGACCTCACGGAGACCTATTCGGGAGGGATGCTCAAGCGCCTGGATATCGCCATCGCCCTGATCCATCGCCCCCGGATCCTGTTCCTGGATGAACCGACATTGGGCCTGGACGTACAGACCCGGGCGGTGATTTGGGACTACATCCAGAAGCTACGGACCGAGCATGAGATGACGATCTTCCTCACCACCCACTACATGGAGGAGGCCGACGCCCTCTGTGACCGGGTGGCGATCATCGACCACGGGAAGATCGCGGCCCTGGATCGGCCGGGGGCCCTGAAGGCCCAGATCGGTGGAGACGTGATCACCGTCCGGTTTCTCGACTCCGGCCCCGCGACCCTGTCCCTGGTTGAGACCATCCGCTCCCTCCCCGAGATCGTGGAGGTGAGCCAGGGCGAGGATGGCATCACGCGGATCGTCGTGCGGCAGCACGGCGACCGGGTGATCCCGGAGCTGTTCTCCTTGGCGATCCACCACGGGGTAAGGATCGACTCCCTGCGCCTCAAGCGGCCCTCGCTGGACGACGTGTACCTCCACTTCACCGGCCGGGATATCCGCGAGGAGGGTGGATCGCGGGAGGAGCTCCACCGAGCTCGCCGTGCCCAAAGGAGGTTACGCCGATGACCCTTCTAGCCGATGTTTGGTACGTCGCCTGGCGGGAGCTCATCAAGTTCTTCCGGGCCCGGGTGCGGCTCATCATGACCGTGATCCAGCCAGTGATCTGGCTGGGGCTCATGGGGAACATGATGCAGGGTCTGACCCAAAATCCCATGGCGGCCCAGATGTTCGGGACAGAGAACTACCTCGCGTTCATGACGCCGGGGATCATCCTGATGACCGTCCTGTTCGGGGGAGTGTTCGCCGGGATGTCCATCGTCTGGGACCGGCGCATCGGGTATCTGGAGAAGCTCATGGCTGCCCCCATCTCCCGGGCCGCCATCCCGTTCGGAAAGATGCTCGCCGCCGCGATTCAAAGCGGCATTCAGGTACTGATCATCGTCCTCATCGCCTCCGCGTTGGGGGTACGGTTCGCCGCTGGCTTGGGCGGGGTGGTGGTGATCCTCGCGGTTGCCATGTGCTTCAGCCTGATCCTGAGCGGGCTTTCGCTCACACTTGCCGCCACGATCAAGGTTCAGGAGACGCTCATGGCGATCGTGAACTTCCTCACCATGCCCCTCATGTTCACCAGCAATGCCCTATTCCCCAAGGAGGCCATGCCCGGCTGGCTGGCGGCGATCGCGAGCGTGAACCCCGTTTCCCACGCGGTGGCCCCGCTCCGGGAGCTCACCATCTCCGGCTGGAACTGGGCGGGGATGGCCCCAAGCCTCGGGGTGGTGGTGGGGCTGGCGATCGTGTTCCTGGCCGTGGCCCAGTTCGCCTTCCGCCGCGCAACGGCTGAGTAAACCATGATCACCGGGATTTTGGTCGCCCTGGTGGCCGGGTGGGGGGCGGGGGTGGTCACCGGGATCATCGGAGCCTCAGCGGCCACGGTGGTGGTCCCCATGCTCATAACCATCCTCGACTTCGAGGCGTATCAAGCGATCGGCGTAAGCCTGGCGACTGATGTGATCTGCTCTGCGGTGGCCGCCTACACCTACGCCCGCCACGGCCACGTCAAGTTCCGCGCCAGCCTCCCGATGGCCTCCTGTGCTGTGACCGGCGTCCTGCTCGGCAGCCTGGCGTCGAGGTACATCCCCTCAGCAAGCCTCGGGGGGGCAACCGGGATCCTCATCCTCCTCATGGGAATAAGCTTCATGCGAAAACCCATCAACCTGCGGGCCCAGGCATTCAAGGAGAGGGTTGACCTCTCCCTGTTCAAGCGCCATAGCGCCGCCTGGTCCGCTCTCTGCGGGCTCGGGATCGGGCTCATGTGCGGCACAGTCGGGGCCGGGGGAGGAGAGGCCATGTCCTTGATCCTCCTTTTCGTCCTCGATTATCCCATCCATAGCGCAGTGGGGACATCGGTATTGATCATGGTGTTCACCGCGTTCACCGGCGCCGTGGGCCATGGGCTCTACGCGCCGTTTCCCGCATCTACCGCTTTGATCGCCGCTTGCGGTGGGGCGGTTGGGGCCTGGATGGCGGCGCGGTTTGCCAGCCTGGCCTCCGAGGAGAAGTTGGGGAAGGTAATCGGGGCCGCGTTCCTCGTCCTCGGGATCATCACCACGATAGGCGAACTCGTGCTCCCCCATGCTTGACCCAGCGAGATCGGTCGCGACCTAGTGGAGCAGACCAGCCTTGATCTGAGATAGCTTCGCGACGAACTCGGCGGCAAGCCACGGATCCACGTCCTTTGGCCCCAGCCGGATCCCGCGGTGGCCCCGGATTTTCACGGTGAGCGTGTTCCGTCTGAACGAGGCAGTGACGTCCGTCAACGGATGTTCGAGCCCGAACCCGGCTTGGAACAGGGCCCGATCCACCATCTGGGGGATGCGCCGCTCGAGGAACCCCACCGTCCGGCTGGTGAGGAATCCGAGCAGGCCCCGACGGCGTCCGGCGCGGTCGGAGAGGAGCTTCCGGACAAGCTGCACCTGCTCTTGAACCGCCTTCCCCAGTTCCACGACCAGGGCGTCCTTGGTCAGGACCAGGTTCAGGCGCCCCTCCTTCGTCGTGATGCGGGCGATCTCGTCGCGCCAGACGAGCTCGTAGATCTCCTGGGGTCCGAGGCCCTTCAGGTCGTGGGTTCCGAGGTAGAGGTAGCGGATCCCCTCCCCGGCGGTGCGCTCGACCACGGCCGGTGAGACAAGGATCTGCCCGCCCCGTGCCCGATCCGCCAGGCGTTGGGCCAGGTTGACCACGAAGCCGAACAGATCGCCATCCTCCTCGATGGGGGTTCCCCAGGCGATCCCGATCCCGGTGGTGACGGCGTCATCGGGATGGGCCGCGTTGCGGCGGGCGACCTCCTCCTGGATCCCCTTGGCGCACACAACGCTCGCCAGCGCCCCAGGGAAGGCGGCCATGATCCCGTCCCCCAACGTCTTCACAACCCGGCCGCCGTGCTCCGCAACGCGGCCCTCAGCGAGGGTCGTGAACGCCTTGGCGAGGCGGTAGGCCTGCTCATCCCCGCGTTCGCGCGTGTAGGAGGTGAACCCGCGGATGTCGGCGAACAGGATCGCCTGCCCGGGCTTCTCCAGGGTTCCCTCTTCCCCGCCCGAGCGAGGAGCCCCGGGCGCAACCTCTGGCGGATCGATCGGGGGGCGGACGTCCACGGGAGGAGTGTGAAGAGATCCGCAGTGCCGGTCAAGGGGGCCGAGAGATCCCGATTGGCGCAGGGCGGAGCCGCGGTCCACCCTGGCCTCCGATTCGGGGGCGCGCTCGCTCAGCGTGGCCAGGCTACGATCCTCCCGTCCGGTCCGGACGACAGCGAATGGCCTGAGGCTGTTCGGCTCGATCGATCCTCTTCTAGTTTTTAATATTCGCCCGCAAGGTCACGCCTCGCCATGCCCCCAGCTTGGTAACCGGGCCGAACAGGGTGGGAAGCCCCCGGCGGCCGGCATCGCCGGGGGCCAGCCCGCTCTACCCGACCGTCTCGGGGGCCGGTGGGACGTCGTAGAGGATGTCGTCGAGCGGATGGCGGTAAAGGTCCTGCTCCAGCCGCACCTGGTCGAAGTAGTGGCCGATGAGGCCGATCGAGCGGCCGAGGACGAAGAACGCGTTGAAGAGCCCCGCCCGGATCATCTCGTCGATCTCGGCATCGGTGAACTTGAGCTCGGTGAGGAGGTCCACGAGGAGGACCCCGATGCAACCGTCCACGTTGAGGATGAGGTTCCCCTTCTTCTGGATCGTGACAGCTTCCACGGCGAGGGCGTAGTCGAGGAGGGGGGTCGCCCGGAAGTGCTCCCTGGCGAACGCCTTCATGAGCTCGACCCGTGCGTCGGGGTTCTCCAGGGAATGCAGGCGGTGGCCGATCCCCTGGATCCGCACGTTACGCCTTTTCATCTCGTCCACGAACTCCCGTGGCGCGAGCTTGTTCCGTAGCCCGTACAGGAAGTGCTCCGCGGCCCCGTTGACGGCCCCCCCGAACCGCGGGCCGATGGTGAGGATCCCCGAAACAAGCGAGCTGATGAGGTCCTTCCCCGCCCGGGCGGCGACGATCGTGTTGTGGGCCCCGGACACCGCCGGCCCGTGATCGGCGATGATCTGAATCACCATCTCGATGAACTCACGGGCGTAGGGGGGGATGTCCTTCTTGAACCACAGGAGCCCGATCACCCCACCGATCCCGTACTCCTCCTCGATCACCCGATCGATGGGGACGCCGCAGTAGTTGTGGACGTCACCCCGCTCGTCGCAGATCGTGGAGATGAAGTGCGTCGGCCGCCGCACGAGCCCCTCGGCCCGCGCTTGGGCATAGTCGAGCGGAATGTTCGGCGGCGTGACCTCGGGCGCAGGGACGATGGTGCCCTCGTTCACCAACCGTTGATAGGTTTCCTCGATCTTGAGGTGGTAGTCGTCGAACGAGCGGGGGACGATCACCCCCGCCTCGCGGAGGGCGGCATTCTTGGCATCGGCCGTCTCGGCCGCGGTGTCCGCCCTTGCCCCGGCGTGGCCGAACTGGACCTGGCCGGGGAGGACCTTGGCGCACGTCCCGGTGACCCACATCACAAGGGGCTTTGTGATCCGGCCCTCCTTCACCGCCTCCGCGATCTCGTACTCCTTGGTGCCCCCCACCTCCCCCAAACACACGAGGAGCTTGATCGCGGGGTTCCTCTCGAACCGGAGGAGGTGATCGAGGAGGGTCGAGCCAGGGTAGGCGTCGCCGCCGATCGCGATCCCCTCATTCAACCCGTCCGTGGCCCGGGCGACGATGTTGTACGCCTCGTTGGAGAGCCCCCCGGACACGGACACGAACCCCACCGAACCGGGGCGGTACAGCTTCGCCTCGCGGATGTTCTCCATCGTGCCCGCAGCGTTCCCGATCTTGAAGCAGCCGGCCTTGACCCCACCCACCGTGGCGGGGCCGATGATCCACTTCCCCTTCTCCTTGGCGAGGGCGGCCATCCGCCGCGACTGGCGCTCGGGGATCCCCTCCGCGATCACGGCGATCGTGCGGATGGTGGGGATGTCAAGGGCCTGCACCGTGACGTCGTACGCCGAGCGCTGGCTCGCGAAGTTGACGAGCACATCGGCCTCGGGGAAGTGGGCCGCCGCCTCGGCGAGGCTCGTCATCCGCGGGATGCGGATCTCCTTCGTCCCCCAGAACAGTTTCTCGAACCCGCCGCGTTCGGGGGTGATGAGGGCCGCCACCGACGGCTCCCCCCTCCGGCACAGGTAATCGAAGTCGAGCATCCGCTGCGCGGCGCGCAGCTGCTCGCCGTAGATGAATGCCTTCGTGTCCGCGGTGAAGAGTTCATAGTCGTTTCTCATCTCTGGGCCTCCTCGAGGGCGAGGGACACGATGCGCGTCATGTGCGTTTCCGGGCCGTACACCTCAAGCGGGACGCCGATCCGTTCCCCCAGCCGCCGCATGTTCTCCAGCCCCTCCTTGTAGTTGGGGCCCCCCCGCCGGACGTAGATCTTGACGTGGTTCTTCTGCAACCTGTCCTTGTACTCCTCGAGGGCCTGGATGATCCCGGTGAACGTCTTGGCGACGTCGGTGAAGTTGGCGATCCCCCCTCCGATGAGGAGGTACTTCGGCCGCCCTTGGGGATCGGGCACCCGGGTCATGAGGTCGAGGAGGGTCTTCGTGTACTCGTAGGTGAGCTCGGTCGAGGGGTCACCGGAGTACTCCCCGTAGTTGGCGAGCTCGCCCCCGAACCCGAGGTCCACCACCGTGTCAGCGTAGATGACGCTCGCCCCACCGCCGGCGACGAGGAGCCACACCCGGCCGTCGGGGTTGAGGAGGGTCAGCTTGAGCGAGGCCCCGGTCTTGGCGTCGAGGGACTCCACGTACGCCTCCTCCTTCGTCATCGCCTTCCCGAACGGGCGGGGGAACGTGATCTCCCCCCACTTCTCCGCGCACTGAAACGCCGCCGTGTCGTCGAGCTTGGCCACCGTGTCCAACGGGATGAGCCTCCCGCGGAAGAACGCGAGCGGGTTGAATTCGAGATAGGTGAAGTGATAGTCCACGTAGATCCGGTACAGCACCTGGATGAACTCCGCGACCGTCTCCCGGTGGGGGATGTCGGGGAGTTCGGGGAGAACGCGCACCTGCATCTGGTCGGCCAGCACCGGGACGTCAATCGAGACCACGGTGTCCCACACGGACTCGATGTCCACGCCCCCTTTAGGGGAGAAGTGGATCGTGTCCACATCGCGGGAGCTCGTGAACGCGAGGTAGTACTCCGCGTCGTGGGGAACGAACGGCTCGATGAGAAAGTGGGTGAGGATCCCGGTTGTCGTGCCGCCGGCGCCCTCGATCGTCACCTCCTTCCCCATCCGCGCAGCGATCCATGCCTTGGCCGCCGCGAGGTCGGCGTTGAGGAGGATGAGCTTGTTCTTCCCGCGCTTCCCGAATAGCTGGTCGGGTTTCACGACGAGCCTTTCCTTCGCCAGCCACGGGTGGTCGGCCTCGACCGTGGCGAGGTCGGTCTCCGGCGTGACGAGGACGAGGCGATCGTCGATCCGGAACTTGCCTCCGGAGTACTCGCCGATCGCGCGGGCGAGCATCCGCTTCGCGTCGTACTCTCGGATCCCTCTCTGGGCCATGGTCTCCCCCTACAGGCGGTTCACGATCTCTTCGCCGAACTGGGAGCAGGAGACGAGGGTCGCCCCCGGCATCAGCCGCTCGAGATCGTAGGTCACGCGCTTCGCGGCGATGGCAGCGCTGATCGCGCGGAGGATGGCGTCGGCGGGCTCGCGCCAGCCCAAGTACTTCAGCATCTCGACCGCGGAGAGGATCAAGCTCCCCGGGTTCACCTTGTCCTGCCCGGCGTACTTGGGGGCCGTGCCATGGGTGGCCTCGAACACGGCGTGGCCGGTCGCGTAGTTGATGTTCGCCCCCGGGGCCACGCCGAGCCCACCCACCTGGGCCGCCGCGGCGTCGGTCATGTAGTCGCCGTTCAGGTTCGTGGTGGCGATGACGGAGTACTCGTCGGGCCGGAGCAGCATCTGCTGGAAGAACTGGTCAGCGATCCGGTCATTGAGGACGATCTTCCCGGGCGGGACCACCCCCCCGTAGGTCGTGTTCACCTCATCCTCGGTCACGATCTGGGGGTAGGTCCTCCCGACCTCGTACCCCCAGTCGCGGAACGCCCCCTCGGTGAACTTCATGATGTTCCCCTTGTGAACGAGGGTCACCTTCGTCCGGCCATCGGCGATCGCGTAGTCGATCGCCGCCTTAACGAGCCGCTTCGAGCCTTCCTCGCTGATCGGCTTCACCCCGATCCCACACCTCTCGGGGAAGCGGATCGACTTCACCTTCATCTCCCTGCGCAGCCAGGCGATGACCTTGTCCGCCTCGGGGGAGCCAGCCCGCCACTCGATCCCCGCGTACACGTCCTCCGTGTTCTCGCGGAAGAACACCATGTCCATCTTCTCTGGCTCCCGCACCGGAGCGGGGGTTCCGATGTGCTTCACCGGCCGCACGCACGCGTAGAGGTCGAGGATCTGACGCAAGGTGACGTTCAAGCTGCGGATCCCGCCCCCGACCGGCGTCGTGAGCGGCCCCTTGATCGCTACGAGGTACTTCGCGATCGCCTCCGCCGTCTCCTCCGGGAGGTACAGCCTCTGGCGCTCCTCGGGCGGGATGGCCTTGATCTCCTCTTCCGTGAGCCCGGGATGGTCGTGCGCGATCGCCTCGTCGCCCGCGTAGACCTTCATCCACGCGATCTTCCTCTCCCCGCGGTATGCCTTCTCCACCGCGGCATCCACGACGCGGATCATGACCGGGGTGATGTCCACCCCGATCCCGTCGCCGCGGATGTAGGGGATGATCGGGCTGGGGGGGACCTCGAGCCCGCACGGTGTCATGGCGATCGGTTCGCCACCTTCCGGAACTGGAACGCGTTCGGTCACAGTGAACCTCCTTCAGTAGTCTCTAGTTCGCATCTTGGCCCACAAGCTCCCGGGCGATGGCCCGTGCTGTGGCGGAAAGCTCTTTCAGGAAAGGGCCCTTGCTCTTCGCGTCCACCCGCGTGGTCGGGGCCGAGGCCCCCAGCGCGGCGACGATGCGGTCCCCACCAGTCAGAATGGGCGCGGCAAGGCCGTAGGTGTAGGGAATCACTTCCCCGTCGCTCTCCGCGTACCCGCGGCGCCGGATCGTGGCGAGCTCGGCCCGCAACTCCCCTGGGTCGGTGATCGTGGTCGCGGTGAACCGGGGGAGGCCCTGGGCGATGATCCGCTCCTGATCCTCTCTCGGGAGGTAGGCGAGGAGAACCTTCCCCGTCGCCCCGGCATGGAGGGGGAAGATCGCCCCCCGCTCGTGGGAGACGCGCAGCGCGTGGTGGCCCTCCACCCGCTCGAGGCAGATCCCGCTCGTCCCGTGCACCCCAGCGAGGATGACGGTCTCCCCTGTTTCGGCGACGAGGCGCTCCATCTGCGGGAGCGCAACCTCGACGAGGTCCCGCCTCCGCACCCCCCCCGCCAACTGGAGGAGCCTCGCTCCCAGCCGAAGGCGGCCCGTGCCCGGGTCTTCCTCGACCAGGCCCTGGGACTTGAGGGTGAGGATGTAGCGGTAGGCCGTGCTCCGGGGGAGGCCAAGCGAGCGAGCGATCTCGGCAGCGCTCAATTCGCACTGGCTTTCCCCCAATAGGGTGAGGATCCGCAGGGCTTTGTCGAGCGTGTTCACCTGCTCCCCCAGTGGCTACCGGCGGCCGGCGAGGGCCATCGCGAGAAGCCCCCCGGCCTTGACCATCCGCCGCTCGCGCTCGGAGAGCTCAGCCCGGACGGGGATCTCCGTCCCCTTAGTAAGGTTGCGCACTACGAGCGGGCGGGTGAGGTCGGAGATGTCGATCTCCAGCGCATCTCCCTGATCGATCCCCGCAGTATCGCCGACAAGGGGGAGGATCCCCACGTTGACGAGGTTCGCCTTGTGGATCCGGGCGTAGCTCTTGGCGATGACGGCCATGATCCCAAGCTGCCACGGGGCAAGCGCCGCATGCTCGCGCGACGAGCCCTGGCCGTAGTTCTCACCCGCAACGATGAACCCGCCTCCCTTCTCTGCTGCCCGGGCGGCGAATGTCTTGTCCTCGTAGTGGAACGTGAACTTCGCGATCTCGGGCAGGTTCGAGCGCAGGTGCTGGGTGAGGGGGCCTGCGGGGAGGATCGCGTCGGTGGAGACCCCGTCCCCGACCACGATCAGGACCTCACCCGTCAGGACCGCCGGGAGCGGCCGCGGAGGGGCCATCTTGACAATGTTCGGCGCCCGCCGGATGGGGACGGACTCCCCTTCTGGCTCGATGATGAGCGCATCGTCCACGATGAGATCCGTCACGCGGACTGCGACCGGGGGGAGGGCCCGCGGGTCAGCGATCACACCCTCCAGGGCGGACGCCGCCGCCACCTCCGGGCTCGCGAGGGCGAGCTTGCCGAGCTCATTCCCGCCGCGGCCCTTCCAGTTCCGGTTCACCGTGCGCAAGGAGAGCGTGTTCGTCCCCGGCACGAACCCGATCCCGATGCACGCGTTGCACCCCGGCTCGATCATCCGCACCCCGGCCTGGGTGAGGGCGAGGAAGCTCCCGTCGGCGATGAGCATCTCCCACGCCTGGCGGGATCCGGGGGACACGATGACGTCGATCTCCTTGGCGACCCGCTTCCCCCGGAGCAGCTCCGCGACGACCCTGATGTCACGGTACGAGCCGTTCGTGCACGAGCCGATGTACACCTGATCGATCCGCGTCCCCGCCACCTCCGTCACCGGGACCACATGGTCGGGGCTCCCCGGCATGGCGACGAGGGGGACGAGCGTGGAGAGATCGATCTCGACCGTCGCATCGTAGATCGAGTCGGGGTCGGCGGAGAGCTCGCGCCAGTCCGATCCGCGGCCCTCCAGCTCCAAGAACTCCTTCGTAATCTCGTCGGAGGGGAAGATGGACGACGTGGCCCCGGTCTCGGTGCACATGTTCGTGATCGTCGCCCGCTCGGGGACGGACAGGGTCTTCACCCCCGGACCGGCGAACTCGAGGAAGTAGCCCACACCCCCCTTCACTGAGATCCGGCGCAGGATCTCCAAGGCCACGTCCTTCGCCGTGACCCCCCACGGAAGCCTTCCGGTGAGGACGACCCGCATCACCTTGGGCACGGTGAGGTAGAAGGGGCCTCCGCCCATCGCCACCGCGACGTCGGCCCCGCCGGCCCCGATCCCGAGCATCCCCAGCCCACCGGCGGTGGGGGTGTGGGAGTCTGACCCGAGGAGCGTCTTCCCCGGGATCCCGAACCGCTCGTAGTGCACCTGGTGGCAGACCCCATTCCCGTTCTTGGAGAACTTCGCCCCGTAGTGGGAGGCGATGGACTGCAGGAACAGGTGGTCGTCGGTGGACTCCCCCTTGAACCCGAGCGAGGTGTGATCGCTGTAGGAAACAGCCAGTTCGGCTTGGACCTTGTCCAGGCCGAGGGATTCGAACTCCAGCCACGCCATCGTCCCCGTGGAGTCCTGGGTCAGACACTGGTCGATCCGGATCCCGATTTCGCGTCCCTTGCCGAGCGTGCCGTCTACGATGTGCTCGGCGAGGATCTTCTCCGTCAACGTCTTCGCCACGGGCATCACTCCTCAGAAAGAGGGGCGTGTCTCAGCATATGAGACAACGTCCCAGTTACTGGGGCATCCTATCCCCTGGCCACGCCAAGTCAAGCGGGGAGGTCGAGGAACTCCACAAGGCCCGACGCGAGGTCGTACACCGCGCCCACCACCTGCGCGCGGGGGAGGCCGGGCAGGGCGCAGCGCATGTGCTCTACCGTCCGCTGAACGTGGAACCGCACGGTCAGGGCGCCGAGGTCACCTGTGTAGAGGCGCGCCACTGCGATCGCCGGCTCGATCGCGGTGCACAGGCAGTCTGCGGGCTCAGCAGGACGCCGATTGAGGGCCGCCTGAACGGCACCGCACCCCCTGTGGCCAAGGACGACCACCAGCGGCACGTGCAGGTGCACGACTGCGTAGCTGAGGCTGGCCGTCGCCGCGGCATCGCACACGTGGCCCGCGGTGCGGACGACGAACAGGTCGCCCAACCCTTGATCGAACACGATCTCCGGCGGAACCCGCGAGTCGGAGCAGCCGAGGATCGCGGCCCACGGCCTCTGGCCGGAGGTGAGGTCCACCCTCCGGGACACATCCTGATGGGGATGGCCGTGGGCGCCACGCGCGTGGCGCTGGTTCCCGTCCACAAGGAGCCGTAGGAGCTCTGCCGGATCCACGGGGTCTTCTCCCCCTGATCGTCCCCCATCCGCGCCGGCTGAGCAACGTGGCTCCGCGGGCCTGATCGCAAATCTCGGCGGCGCGCTCCTGCCTCCATCGGAAGTCCATAGGTTTTACACGTTACGTCCAGGGCGGGGGGGCACCATCCACCGTGATGCGCGGGCAAGTCCATGGATCCTTGCCCCACCAGGACAGGCGCCTAGCCATGGAAGTTGGCAGCGCAAGGTGATCAGGATCTGCCACCCCCGCCGTGGCCACATCCACGGCGATCCCACCCAAGGGGCGGAGGCCAGTGCCTCCGCCCCACCCTCTTCCTAGCAGGTCCCGCGGGCCGACGGGCGATGGCTCAGGGCTTCTCGATCTCCATCGTCATCGCCACAAGTCCCGACAGGAGCTTGGGGTAGAAGTCGGTGGACTTCTGGGGCATCGAGACCCCAAGGTCGGCGATGGCGAGCACGTCCTCGACCCGGGTCGGGTTGAGGAGGAACGCGGCCTGGCCCTTCCCCGCATCCACGAGGGCGATCGCCTCCTCGGCGGTGTGGGCGTAGTCCACGTTCGCCTGACGAGCGAGGGCCTCATCGTCAATCCCGAGGAGCGGATCGAGGATCGCCTTGTGGAGGATCGCCACGTCGAGCCTCTTCCAGGCCGGGGGATGATCGCCCGGAATGAGGTGGTCCAGCCGGCTCTCGTCACGGAGGGTGAGGGACCAGAACTCCCCTGCGGCGTAGAGGATGAACGTGTGCCTGGCCCCCTGCGCGGCGGCGAGGGCCGCCTTCGCCTCAGCGAGCGACCCCACCGGGGCGACGGCGAACTCCCGCCCCGCCTCCTTCAGGAACGCCTGGGGGGAGAAGGCAGGCAAGCTGTGCACGACCCGCGGGGTGGGACGGATGACGCACCCCGGCTCCTCGACGTTGACGAGGGTGACGGGCAGCGCTGTAAAACTCTGAGGGGATTTTGGTTTCCACCCCCTGGCGCTGCACTCACGCATGAACGCCCGCGCCGTCTCGAACCGGTGGTGCCCATCGGCGATGTAGAGCTCGAGCGGAGCGAGGGCGCCCTGGATGGTCCGCACCGTGCCCGGATCCGCGATGTACCAGAGGTCATGGATGTTCCCGAAGTCGTCCCGCGCGGTGAGGTCGGGGGGGCGCCCGGCGATTGCCCCTTCCGCCGCCGCCGTCGCCGTGCGCGCCGGATCGCGGTAGAGGAGGAAGATGTGCTCGAGGTGGGCCTCCGTGGCACGGAGGAGCTTCAGCCGGTCCTCCTTCGGGCCGCGCAGGGTGTGCTCGTGGGCCTTCGCCCCGCTCTGCGCGAGGTCGAGGAGGGCGATCAAACCTTGCCGGGCGAGGATGGCCTCCGACTTCCGGTCCCCGCGCGACGGATGGGGGTCAAAGGGCATCCGGAACCGCTGACGGTAGAGGTAGATCCCCGGCCTCTCGTCGTGGACCAGGATCCCGTCGCGGATCCACGCCCGGAGGAGCTCCGCCCGGCGGGCGTAGTCCGCCTCGTCTTGGGGAGGGGACTTCGTCCCGATGAGGCGGACGTAGTTGTAGGGCGAGCGCGCAAGGTAGGCCCGCTCCTCGTCGGGGCCGATCCGATCGTAGGGCTGAGTGACGACGTTCGAGAGGTCCCCCACAAGCGAGGGATCGTAGCGAAGGCCGCGGAAGGGGTGGATGACCGCCATCGTCAACCCGCCCGCGCGTGCTGAAGGAGGATCTCCACCACTTCGTCCCCGATCCGTTCCTGGGCCTCCTTCGTCTGAGCCCCGATGTGGGGGGTGAGGGTGACTTTGGGGTGGCGGATGAGTTCCAGATTTGTGGGCGGCTCGACCGAAAACACGTCGAGCCCCGCCCCGGCGAGCTTGCCCGACCGAAGGGCGGCGAAAAGCGCTTCCTCGTCCACCACCTCGCCACGGGCGCAGTTGACAAGGTAGGCCCCGTCCTTCATCTGGGCGAACTCGCGCCCCCCGAGCACGGGACCGGCCGGGTCGGCCGGGACGTGGAGGGAGATGAAGTCGCTCTGCCGGAGGAGGTCGGTGAAGGGGACGAGGGGGACGCCGGGGACGGGCGAGGCCGTGAGGAACTTGTCGCAGGCGATCACCTTCATCCCGAGGGCGAGGGCGCGCCGGGCGAGGGCCTGGCCGATCCGCCCGATCCCCACCACGCCGAGGGTCTTCCCCTGGAGCTCGATCCCCACGAACGCCTTCTTCTCCCACTTGCCGTCCTGGATGGAGCGCGTGGCTTGGGGGAGGGAGCGGGCGAGGGCGAACATGTGGGCCAAGGCGAGCTCTGCCACGGAGTCCGAACTGGCCTTGGGCGTGTTCACGACCTCGATCCCCTTCGCCCGAGCGTGGTCGGCATCCACATTGTCCAGCCCCACCCCGGCGCGGACGATGAGCTTGAGGCCCCGCGCCGCGTCGAGCGCGGGCTTCCGCACCTTCGTCGCCGAGCGGACGACGATCGCGTCGTACCCCGTGGCGAGCTCCGCCGCGAGGTCATCCGGGGCCATCCCCGTGCGGACCACGACCTCCACCCCCGCCCTACGGAGCTGGGCGAGGGCCTTCTCTGCCACTGGATCGCATATTAGGACGCGCATTCCCCCTCCTTACAACCCGAGGACCGTGTCGATCACACCGAGGAGGCCGCGGACGTCGACCACGGTGAGATCCCCCATGTGGGCGATGCGGAACGTTTTGCCCTTCAGATCGCCGTAGCCATTGGAGATGCGCATCCCGTAGTCCTTGACCAACGTCTTGTTCAGGTCATCCACGGAGATCCCGCGGGTGTTCGTGATGCAGCTCACCGTCCTCGACCAGTATCCCTCCTCAGGGTAGAGGCCGAAGTGCCGCTTGGCCCACGTTTGGACGAGGGATGCCATCGCCTCGTGGCGGGCAAACCGGCGGTCGAGGCCTTCGGCGAACATCGCGTCGAGCTGGGCATTGAGGGCGAACAAGTGCGGGATCGAGGGGGTGGCGGGAGTCTCGTTCTTCTTGTGGGACTTCACCATCACGGGGAAGCTGAAGTAGTAGGTGCGGGGCTTGATCTCCTCGGCTCGTTTCAGGGCGCGATCGGAGACGGCACACACCGCGAGCCCGGCCGGGAGGGCCAACGCCTTTTGGACCCCGGCCAAGCACACGTCCAAGCCGAGGGCATCGAACTCGATCTTCACGCCCCCCATCGCCGACACGGCATCCACAAGGAGGAGCACGTCCGGGAACTTCCGGACCACCTCCGCGATCTGGGGGAGCGGGTTCATGAGGCCGGTCGAGGTCTCGTTGTACACGAGCGTTACGGCGTCGAACTCGCCGCTGGCGAGCTTCTTCTCCACCATCTCCGGCTTGATCGCGACGTTCCACGGCACGTTCAGGGCTTCGCACGGGATCCCGCACGTGGCCGTGATCTCGTGCCACCGGTCGCTGAATGCCCCGTTCACGAGGTTCAAGCACTTCTTCTTGACGCAGTTTTGCACCGCGGCTTCCATCGCTCCCGTCGAGGAGGACGTGAAGAGGAGCACCGTCTGCTCCGTGTACAGGAACTTCTGGAGCTTGGGCTGGATCTCCGCGTACAGGTCGCGGAACTCGGGAGAGCGATGGTAGATCTGAGGAGTGGCCATGGCCTGAAGGATCTCCGGGCGAACCTCGGTGGGCCCAGGGGTGAACAACCTGCTGTGTACGTTACGCATGAACCCCTCCTTGGGTGGGTGTTGTCGCGGGGATCATTGCCGAAACTGGTCTACGATTCAAGTCAGTGCGGGCCGGCGCGGTCGAGCCCGAGCCGCCGCGCCAAGGCGAGGGCAGCCTCGTGCTCGGCGCGGGTAATGGGGCGCGCAAGCTCCGCCCTCTCCCGCGCTCGGTGGGCAGGCCGATACTGGGCCATCACGTTGACAAACGTCTGGGGTGAGATCTCGCGGGCGAGGTAGTGGAAGACGGCCTCCGACCCAGCGATCCCGTGGGGGAGGACGAGGTGCCGGACGAGGAGCCCGCGCACCGCGACCCCGTTCTCCACTACGAGATCCCCCACTTGGCGGTGCATCTCGCGGAGGGCCTCCTGCGCCCGCTCCACATAGTCCGGCGCCGCCGAGAGGGGACCGGCGACCGCATCATCGCCGTATTTGAAGTCCGGCATGTAGATATCCACGATTCCGTCGAGGAGGCGCAGCGCCTCCACCGACTCGTAGCCACCGCAGTTCCACACCAGGGGGAGCCGCAACCCGGCTTCCCGGGCCAGGGAGAGGGCGGCCACGATCTGGGGGGCCTGATGGGTTGGGGTGACGAGGTTCACGTTCGTGCACCCCAGTTCCTGGAGTTGGAGCATGATCCGCGCCAGGTCCGCGACGCGCAGCTCCTCCCCTTCCCCAAGCTGGGAGATCGTGACGTTCTGGCAGAACAGGCAACGGAGGACGCAACCGGAGAAGAAGATCGTCCCCGAACCACCTTCCCCCACCAGCACCCCCTCCTCGCCGAAGTGGGGGCCGAAGCTCGCCACCCAGGGGACGAGCCTGGCCTGGCAGAACCCCGTCTCTCTCCTGTCCCGGCGGACCCCGCACGCCCGCGGACACAGGCGACACGGGGAGGCAAGGGCCCGCAGCCCCTCCGCCCGCTCGCGCAGCACGCTTTCCGTCAGGCCGAGGTAAGCAGGCTCAGCCATCTCAGCGGGCGGGGGGCTGCCATCCGACGTCGTGGAGGAGGATGGAGAGGGTGGCCAGGGGGAGGCCCATCACGTTGAAGAACTCGCCCTCGATCCTGGTCACGAACGAGGCCGCTCCCCCCTGGATCGCGTACGCGCCCGCCTTATCGAGCACGGCCTCCCGGGCGAGGTAGCGCCGGATCTCGTCGTCGGAGAGGGGCTTGAACTCGACGCGGGTCTCGACGAGGGCCTCCCGGGAGGTCCCCGGCGCGGCCACGACGAGGCCCGTGAACACGGAGTGCCATCCGCCGCTCAGGGCCCGGAGGATCTCCCACGCTTCCCGAAGGTCACGCGGCTTCCCATAGGCCTTCCCGCTCCGGAACACGCCCGTGTCGGCCGCGACCACGACCCCCTCCGGCCGCAGGGCGCGCACCCGCTCCGCCTTGCGGTGGGCGATCCGGACGAGGTCCTCCGGCGCGGCCACTTCTCCCTCCTCCACCGCGGGGGTCACCGTCTCGAACTCCGGGGACAGGAGCCGCAGGAGCTCCACCCTCCGCGGGGAACCCGAGGCGAGGATCAGCCGTTGTCCGGGGGATCGAAAATCACCATAATCCGGGGCCATGGACATCATTTTCAGCGAGAGATGCCTGGAGTACCACGCCGTGGGGCACCCGGAGGGACCGGCCCGGGTGCGGATGCTCCAGCACTACCTCGCCCGCCTCGGCTACCCGTTCGTGGAACCCACGCCGGCCACCGACGAGGACCTCCTCTCCGTGCATACCCCCGACCACGTCCGCCGCGTTGAGAGCGGGGACTTCCACGATCCGGACTGCCCGCGGTACCCCAACATCGGGCTCTACGCCCGCCTCGCGGTCGGAGGAGCCCTCCACGCCGAGCTCCGCCGCGGGTTCTCGATCCTCCGCCCTCCGGGGCACCATGCGGGGCCATCGTTCTTGGGCGGGTTCTGCTACTACAACAACCTCGCCATCGCCGTGCGGCGCTCGGGAAAGCGGACCCTCATCGTGGACATCGACGGGCATCACGGGAACGGGACGGAGGCCGTGTTCTATGGGGATCCGCGCGTGACCTACATCTCGCTCCACCGCATCTACAACTACCCCGGCACGGGCCACACGTCGCGCGGGAATTGCCTCAACTACCCGCTCCCCCCGCGGTGCGGGAAGGCGCTGTATGTGGAGACCCTCGAACGGGCCCTCCACGAAGCGGGGACTGGGTTCGAGGAGCTCGCCATCTCCGCCGGGTTCGACACGTACCGGGAGGATCCGTTGGCGTCACTGGGGTTGGATGTGGAGGCCTTCTACGATGTCGGCTACGTGCTCGGGGATCTGAAGCTCCCCGCGTTCTGCGTGCTCGAGGGGGGGTACATCCCGGAGATCATGGGCCCTGCGGCCGACGCCCTCCTCCACGGCCTCCACGACGGCGGCTCCCCTTCCCCCCACCCGAGCGGGTGACGGACTTCCCCGGCCACCGCGTCGGGAACGGGAGGCCCCATCCCCGGGACCACCGGCCGCCGGGATTGCTGGGTCGCCAGCGCCTGCGGTACAATGCGACGCCATGCGTACTCTGACCCTACTCGCGGTTGTGGCCGCGGTCCCCATCGTGTCCCTCGCCGCCCCCCTCAAGGTGTCCCTTCCGCCGGCGATGGGCGCGGTGCCGGTGGTGATGGCCACGGCGTGGGACCTGTTCCGCGCTGAGGGGATCGAGGTCGAGTTGATCCCCCTCCCCAGCCAGCGCGATCGGATGCTTGCGTTCCAGGCCGGCCAGGTGGACGCGATCGTGACCGACCTCACCGGCGCGATCCTCCTCGTGGCGAGCGTTCCGCGGGAGGCAGTGATCGTGGGAACCGCCTTCTCCCCTGAACCGGCGAAGGATCACCTCGCCTTCATCACCCCGCCGGCGTTGTCGCGGATCGCTACTTGGGACGATCTTGTGGCGCGCATTACTAGCGGAAGGCGTGTCCAGATCGCCGTCCCGCGCCAGTCGGATCTCGAGTTCGTCGTGGACCAGGTGTTCCAGGAGCAGGGGATTACGGTCCCGGCGGACCTGTACATCGGCCAGGACGACCTCCTCGTCAACTCTACCTGGACCCTCCTCGGGATGGTGGCCGTGGGGGTTCTTCCACGGCCCCACGCGGATTACATCCTCACCTACACCTTCCCCGGCAAGCCGACGCTCACCGTCCTTGCGTGGGTGCCCGGGGCGAGCTTCCCGCCCGAGGTGTTCGTGGTCCGGCGGTCGCTCCTCGAATCCCAGCCGGAGACCCTCGCTGCGTTCTTCCGCGCCGTGCGGCAGTCCGTGGCGCAGCTCAACAGCGAGGACCGCGAGTCGGTGGTGACAGCGGCCCTCCCGTGGGCGGTGGACCTCTTCTTCCCCGGCAGCGGGCCGGAGACCGCCGCCCCCGAGGTGCGGACCCAGATCGAGGCTGCAATCGCGGCGATCGTAATCCCGACCTTCCCCGAGCCCAGCGCGGTGGACCCGGAGGTGTACGACCGGGTCATGACGTGGGCCCTGGGGAAGAACTACCTGCGGTCTCCGCTCCCCTACGGGGCCGCGGTCGTTCCCCCTCCCGAATGATCGAGGCCGAGGGCCTGACCCTGATCTACGGGCGCGGGGGGGCCGCGGTGCCCGCGGTGGCCGGCCTGTCCCTGGCCGTGGATAGTTACGAGCTCGTATCCGTGGTCGGGCCGTCGGGGTGTGGGAAGACGACCCTCCTCTTCGCCCTCGATGGGCTCCTCCACCCAACGGCGGGGCGGATCCGGATCCACGGGGAGGAGGTGCGCGGGGTGCGGCGCGACGTGGCCCTCATCCTCCAGGACGCGGGGCTCCTCCCGTGGAAGACCGTGCGCGCCAACGCTGAGCTGGCCCTGCGCATTCAAGGGCGCAAGGAATCCGCAGGGCGGGTCCTCGCCGAACTCGGGCTGGCTGGGTTCGAGCGGCGCTTCCCAAGCGAGCTCTCGGAGGGGATGAAGCGCCGGGTGGGGATCGCCCGGGCGCTCGCCCTCCAGCCGCGGGTGATGCTCATGGACGAACCGACCGCGAACCTCGACTCGCTCACGCGCGAGCACATCCAAAACCTCATCCTCGGCCTGTGGTGGGAGATGGGGTTCACCGGCGTCCTCGTGACCCACGACATGGAGGAGGCGGTGTTCCTCGGGAAGAGGATCCTCGTCCTTTCCCCACGGCCAGCGCGGGTAGTAGAGGTCATCGAGAACCCGGGGATGGGCGAGCCGGGGTACCGGGGGACGCCGGAGTTCACGGCCCAGGTCGCCCACCTGCGGCAGGCCCTGTTGGGGAGCAACGGATCATGATCCGGACGCTAAGGGTTGTGCTGAACTACCTCCTGGCGATGGCGGTCGTCGTCCTGCTTTGGGCAGGAGTGTCGTGGCTCCTCGAGGTATCGCGGGGGCGGGAGATCCTCCCCACGCCGTGGGTCACCTTCGCCGCCGCGATGGACAACATCGGCACCCTGGCAAGCGCGTTCGGGACCTCGGCCCTGCGGTTCCTGATCGCCCTCGCTGTGGCGTTCCTCCTCGGCCTCCCCCTCGGCCTGGCCGTGGGGTTTGAGTCCAAGCTGGATCGGTACCTTTCGCCCCTCATCTACCTCCTTTACCCGATGCCGCCGGTGGCGCTCCTCCTCTTCCTCTACCTCGCGTTCGGGCTCGGGGAAGTGGTGCGGCTGGTGGTGGTGGTGATGGCCCTCTTCTTCCAGGTCGTCGTCGCCGCCCAGGGGGCAGCCAAGTACATCGTCCCCTCCCACGTCACCGCGGTCCGGTCCGCCGGCGCAACGCGGTGGCAGATCTACCGCCACGTCGTCCTCCCCGCGACCCTCCCCAGCGTCCTCACCGCGGCGCGGGTATCGGTGGGCCTGGGGATCACCATGCTCTACATCGCAGAGACGAAGCTCGGAGTGCTTCTCGGGCCGGGGGCGGGTCTGGGACGGTTCATCGAGTACTACACGTTCCGGGGGGACATCTCGCTCGCCGGCGTGGTGGGGTTGGCCCTACTCGGGCTCCTGTTCTACGTCGTCCTCGAGCTTGGGGAGCGGGTCCTGTGCCGATGGAAGTTCGTGGGGGCGCGGGGTGGCACTTAGGCGCGTCCTGTTCGTCCCGAACTTGGCCCGCCCGGCCGCGGTCGCCGCGACGGAGCGAGGGCTGGCCTGGTGCCGCAGGGAAGGGATCGCTGCCGAGACCGGTCCGGGGAAGGGAACCCCCCGCGAAGAGGACCTCGTGGTCGCGGTGGGGGGCGATGGGACGCTCCTCCGGGCCGCGGCGCTCGTCTACCCGCGCCCGGTCCCGCTCTTGGCGGTGCACGCGGGAGGCCTCGGGTTCCTCGCGGCGTGCGCTGGGGAGGAGATCGAGGGCGCCCTCGGTCTGGTGGCAGCAGGACAGTATCAGGTGGAGCGCCGGGCGCGGCTCCTGGCCGAGGGACCAGGGTTCACCCGCTCCGCGTTGAACGACGCGGTGGTGGTGGGGCCGGACTCCGAGCGGTTCACGGCGCTCGAGGTGGCGGTGGACGGGGAGCCGGCGCTGGCCGTGGAGGGCGATGGCCTGATCGTCTCCACCCCCACCGGGAGCACCGCCTACGCCCTCGCCGCCGGAGGGCCGGTACTCGCCCCATCCGTAGCGGGTCTCCTCCTCGTCCCGCTTGCCCCGCACCGCTTAGGGATCCGGCCCTGCCTCGTGCCCCCCCAGACCCAGATCTCGATCCGCCTGCGGCGACGGGGCCGCCTCCTCCTCGATGGGAACTCCGTCTGCGAGCTGGAGCCGGAGGCAGTGGTGAACGTGACTACGGCGCCGGCGGAGACCCTCCTCGTCCGCCTGGCGGGTACAGGGTCGTTCTTCACGCGCTTGAGGGGCAAGCTTGATCTGTCAGACTAGAAAGGGGGAACGATGAACGTAGAAGGGCTGCTCGAGGGTGTGCTCAAGGAGCGGATCGCCGACGACCTGGAGCTGGTCGCCATCCGCAACCGGGAGGAGCTGACGCGGTTCACGGATTGTCAGATCCACCAGAACGTGGCGGCGGTGGACACAACCGTTCATATCCGGGCGTGGGTGGAGGGGAAGACGGGTGTGGTGACGACGAACGACCTCACCGCCCAGGGCCTGGCGCGGGCAGCCAGGGACGCGGCGGCGATGGCCCGGGCCCAAACCCGCCCTGCCGGCTTCTCCCCTCCTGCCCCGCGTCCGGTCCCGACCGTGAGCGCTTGGGACGAGGCGACGTGGAACGCCCATCCCGACGAACGGGCGGAGCTCGTGGCGCGGGCGGTGAAGGGGGCCGCGGCCCTCGGGTTCAACGCGTCGGGGTCGCTTTCCACCGGGGGCAGCGAGCTGTGGGTGCGCACGACGCGCGGTGTGGATGCTCACCACCGCATCTCCGCCGTGCGGTTCGTGACCGTGGTCATGGGGAAGAGCGGCGGGTCAGGGTACGCCGAGTTCTCCGGCACCAAGGTCGCCGACTTCGTGCCCGAGGAGGCCGCCGACCGGGCGCTCGCGAAGGCCCGGCTGTCGGAGGTGCGAGTGCCGCTCGAGCCCGGGGCGTACACGGTCGTCCTCGAGGAACCGGCGATGGCCACCCTGCTGGGGATGCTCTCCTCAATGGGGTTCTCCGCCCGGGCGCTCCTCGAGAAGCGGAGCTTCTTCGTGGGGAAGCTCGGCCAGAAGCTCGTCTCAGAGGGCGTGACCGTGTACGACGACGGCCTCCACCCCCAGACGACAATGATGCCGTTCGACTTCGAGGGAGTCCCCAAGACGCGGGTGTACTTCTTCCGGGCCGGGGTTGCGGAGGGAGTGGTCCACGACTCGCGCACCGCGGCCCTCATGAACACCGTATCCACTGGGCATGCGCTTCCCCCGTCGGCAGCGGGGTGGTCCCCGATGCCGATGCACCTCGTGATGGAGCCCGGGGAGGCGACAGACGAAGCGCTCCTCGCCGGGGTGGGGCGAGGCCTCCTCGTCACGCGGTTTCACTACGCACGCACCGTGGACCCGATGCGGGGCGTGATCACGATGATGACCCGCGACGGGGTATTCCTCATCGAGGAGGGGAAGATCAAGGGGGCGGTGGAGGACATGCGCGTCACCGAGTCCGGCCTGCGCGCCCTGGCGAACGTGGAGGCGGTGGGCCGCACCCGGCAGCTCATCACCCATGGCGAGGGGGTGGGAGCGGTCCTCGTGCCCAAGGCGCGGATCGCGCAGTTCACGTTCACCGGCCGCACGGAGCGGATGTGACATGGGCGCCCTACAGGAACTGAAGGACTACGTGCGCGAGATCAACGAGCTTCACTCGGCCATCGCGTTGTGCGCCTGGGACCAGCGGACCCACATGCCGGAGAAGGGCGCCGAGGCGCGATCCAAGGTCCTAGGCCGACTGGAGCGGCTGGCGTTCGAGCGGGTGGTGTCCGATCGGATGGGCGACCTCCTCGCCGCCGCCGAGCGCGAGGGGGCGCCCACGGAGGTGGATCAGGCCCTCCTCCGCGTCTGGAAGCGCGACCACACCCGGAACCGCGCTGTTCCGCCCGACCTCTACCAGCAGTTCGTCGAGACCACGAGCCGCGCCGAAACCGTATGGGAGAAGGCCAAGGCCACGTCCGATTTCGCCCTGTTCCGACCCCACCTCGCCGAGGTCGTGGACCTGGTGCGAGAGATAGCGAAGCTGGTCGGGTACAAGGAGAGCCCCTATGACGCCCTCGTGGACGAGTACGAGCCCGGGATGACGACCTCGGCCCTCCGGGCCCTGTTGGGGAGCCTACGCCGGGAACTTGTCGCGTTCCTGAAGGAGCTCGCCCGCGGCACGCCTCCCCACGAGCTCCCCGCCGGGACATTCCCCCTCGCCGCCCAGCGCCAACTGTGCCGCGAGGCGTTGGGGTGGATCGGATACGACTTCGCGGGCGGACGGCTCGACGACACTGTCCACCCCTTCACGATCGAGGTCGGCGTGGGCGACGTGCGGGTTACGAACCGGTACCAGGAGGATGATCCGTTCCCGGGGCTGTTCGGGGCCCTCCATGAGGGCGGGCACGCCCTGTACGGACAGGGCGTGGATCCCCAGCTCGCCTGGACCGGGCTCGCCGGGGGAGCCTCCTTCGGGATCCACGAGTCCCAGTCACGGTTCTGGGAAAACCAGATTGGGCGGAGCCGCGCCTTCTGGCGCTACAGCCACCCCCACCTCGTCCGCCATTTCCCGGCCCTGGCCCGGACGAAGCCTGACGACATCTGGCGGCACGTGAACCGGGCCCAGCCGTCCCTCATCCGCGTCGAGGCCGACGAGGTCACGTACAACCTCCACATCTGCCTCAGGTTTGAGCTCGAGGTAGACCTCATCGAGGGCCGGCTGAAGGTGGACGAGCTCCCCGCGCGGTGGGACCAGGCGATGGCCGACTACCTCGGGGTGACCCCACCCGACGATGCCCATGGCGTCCTGCAGGACGTGCACTGGTCGGGGGGGATGTTCGGGTACTTCCCGTCCTACACCCTGGGGAACCTGTACGGGGCCCAGATCACGGAGACAGCGGAACGGGAGATCCCGCGGTTCTGGGGCAGGGTGCAGGCGGGCGAGCTCGCCCCGATCCGGGACTGGCTGAGGGAGAAGGTCCATCGCCATGGTCGGGTGTACCTGCCCGATGAGCTCGTGCGGCGGGTCACCGGGAGCGGGCTCTCCGCTGAGCCCTTCCTGCGCTACGTGCGCACTAAGTACAGCGAGGTGTACGGGCTGTAGGCGTTCGGGCGCGGTGCTTGTGTGCGCGGAGCCGTCAGCCGGCCGGCGGCCGGATCCCCCTGCGGGCTAGGGGGCGATCGGCTCGAACCGGGCCTGGAAGAAGCGGAGCTTCTTCGGCTCGTAGACCATCTTCAGACCACGGATCGCTCTCCGTTCCCGGTAGAGCGCAACGCAGCTCTCGGCGACGACGTCCATGTGGAGGTTCGTGTACACGCGGCGGGGGATCGTCAGCCGAACGAGCTCCAGCCTCGGCCGGCGGTTCTCCCCCGTCACCGGATCGCGCCCCGCGCTCACGATCCCCCGCTCCATCCCCCGCACACCGCTGTCCACGTACAGGGCGGCAGCGAGGGCCTGGGCGGGGAACTCCTCCTGGGGGAGATGGGATAGGAACCGTTTCGCGTCCACGAACACGGCGTGCCCCCCCACCGGCTCGACGATCGGGATCCCCGCCTCGCGGAGGCGGCTCCCCAAGTACTCTACCTGGCGCACGCGGCTCGCGATATAAGCATCATCCACCATCTCGTAGATCCCGCGGGCGATCGCCTCCATATCCCTCCCCGCGAGCCCGCCGTAGGTATGGAGGCCCTCGTACACCACCACCATCTCCTTCGCCTGAACGAAGAACTCCTCGTTGTTCGTGGCGATGAATCCCCCGATGTTGACGAGGTTATCCTTCTTCGAGGACATCGTGCACCCCTCGCCATAACTCATCATCTCGCGCAGGATCTCGCGAACGGGCTTCCCCGCATAACCTGGCTCCCGCTGCTGGATGAAATAGGCATTCTCCACGGCCCGGGTGGCATCGAAGATGATCGGGATCCCGTGCCGACGGGCCCATGCCGCCACCTGGCGCAGGTTGCCCATCGAGAACGGTTGCCCACCGGCCATGTTCACGCACGGGGCGAGGGAGAGGTAGGCGATCGCATCCCGACCCTTCTCCTCTACCAGGCGGTCCAGCTTGGCGAGGTCCACGTTCCCCTTGAAGGGATGCGGGTTCGCCGGGTCGTGGGCCTCATCAATAATGCAGTCGTAGAAGATCCCGTGCGCGAGCTCGACGTGCTCGCGGGTCGTGGTGAAGTACATGTTCATGGGAACGTACTGACCAGGTTTAATGCGGAGCTGGGAGGTGATGTGCTCCGCCGCCCGGCCCTGGTGGGTGGGGACGACGTAGCGAAACCCATAGATCTCCTGGACTGCGGCCTCAAGGTGGTAGAAGTTGCGGGACCCCGCGTAGGCCTCGTCGCCGAGCATCATCCCCGCCCATTGGTTGTCGCTCATTGCCGACGTACCGGAGTCGGTGAGGAGGTCAATGTAGACGTCCTCGCTTCGGAGGAGGAACGTGTTGTACCCCGCCTCGCGGATCTTCTCCTCGCGGTAGTCCCGGGTTGTCGTCCGCAGCGGCTCGACGACCTTGATCTTGTACGGTTCGGCGATCGTTCGCTTGTCCACTGGATCCTTCCTTTCCCGTCCCTGGATCCGCCTCACTTTGCTCCCCCCCTCGCACAGCGCGGGGGGAGCGGCCATGGCGGAAGTTCAAGCGGGTGCGGGGCGAGTGTACCTCCATCCCGGGGGGAGGGAAAGGATCGCGGATCAGGGAGATGGTTCGACTACGTACGGGGGAAGAGGACGCTTTCTACGGGAGGATAACGGCCCAAGACGAGATCCGAACAAAACCCGATTTGACGACCGCGTCCGATTGTCGTAGATTCGTACGTTTTTGTGATCCACAATACGTTCGCAGGGCGGGGAGGGCGAGGAGGGGCGGGTGGGCAGGAAGCGGCTTGGGGTCTTGGCCTTGTGTTGTGCCTGGGCTGGGTGGGGTAGCTGGGCGGTCGCGTCTTCACCCGGGTTCGGCCTGTTGAGTGGATCCACGACGGTCAGCCTGATGGGGTTCCCGTTGCCGTGCACCATCGTGAGTGAGACCAAGCTCGACACGCCGTGCGAGCGAACGGTGTTCGCGTGGGACCTCGAAGTAGGGATCGGCCTCAAGTGCTCGGTGGATTCCCTGGCGGTGACCGTTGACACGGTGTTCGGGATCCCCGGTCCCGAGCATCTCGTTCTTGGGTTCGCGGGCAAGTGGGCGGGGATCACGCTCAGCTCGGAGCTGTGCTTCGCCGTGCCCTACGAGTCAGTGGTGGATGTCAACAGCCTGCCCAACATGGCCGTCATCCCACCCGGGGATTTGCTCTTCGCCCAAGCGCGGGCGGAGGCATCGGGGAACATCTCGGGGATGGGGTCCAGTGGATCGCCGTGTTCCAGGACCTCACCTTCCCCAACCCGGGCACCGGTTTCAGCCCGCTACACTACACCGCCTCCGATCAGAGCTTCGCCCTCGGGAGCCTGATCACCCTCAGCGCCGATGCCGGAGCAGGGATGAAGATTACGGTGCGGATGTGCCTCGGCGCCGAAGCGGGCTCGTTCACCGTGAAGAAGCACTCCACAAGCGGAAAGGCCGACCCCAATGCGATGTACCTCACCGTATCGTTCACAGATATTCCATTCCCGTGCCCGTGGTGTGTGGGACCGATCGGCCACCCGCGCGTGGGGATCACGTTCAGGATCCAACCCAAGGACGATCCGTTCATTTCGCTCACCGGAAGCCTCTCGCTCACCCTGTTCGAGGACATTTCGATCGGCACCTCGTTCACGGTCGGGATCACCGGTGGGCTCACGTGGGGCGGGCTCTCAGTGAGCATCCCGACTTCGGTGGGCACGCTGAACCTCCAGTTCGACGCCTCGGGCGGGTTGTCCTCCGCAAGCCTCAACATGAGCTACCGCCACCAGTTCAACCTGGGATGGACGAGCGGCTCGTGCTCGGCCACCGCCACCGCCACGGCGGACAAGGGCGTGACGGGGGCATCATTCGCCCTAGCGCTCAATCAGGGGCTATTCACGTCCAACTACGGGCTCAGCTACTCGTGGCAAGCGGTGAAAGGCCTCGCTTTCTCCGGGCTGAATGTGCGGTTTGCCCTGAACCTGAGCCCGGTCCAGGTCGGGTTCGCCCTGACCTTCGGCCGCGGCGGGCTGGCCATGTTCGGGACCACGATCGGCTATGTGTTCTAGAGAGATGCGAGGGAGGGAGGCAGACATGAACTGGTTCGTAGTTGGGAATGGCAAGATGGGGAGAACTCCCCGCAGATCGGGGCGGGCTTTGGTGTTGGCTCTCAGCCTCGTCCTGGGGTTAGGACTTGCTGGAATCGCACAGACCGCGACCACAACTTCTCTGGAATCCGACGTCAACCCGTCGGTGTACGGCCAATCTGTTACGTTCACCGCCACAGTCAGCCCAACTCCCGATGGCGGCACGGTGACGTTCAAGGACGGAGCTGCCGTCCTGGGCAGCGTCCCAGTCGCTACCTCTACAGGCGTAGCAAAGTTCTCGACAAGTTCCCTCTCTGTTGGGACCCATTCGATTACAGCTGCGTACTCCGGAACAACCGACTACAACCCAAGCACTTCATCTTCACTCACCCAGACCGTCAACAAACGGTTAACCACGACGACGGTCTTCGGCTCGGACACCCCGCTCGTGGTGGGCGATACCGTAACGTGCACCGTGCGGGTGGTGGATACGTCGCTGGGCGAGATGTCGATGCCCACGGGGAACGTGACGGTGAGCGTCAGCCCCACCGGGCAGGGAACCCCCACCTCGTGGTCCCATACGCTCGTCGCCGCGGATGCGGGGGAGTTCCGGTTTACCTACACCCCAAACAGCGCGGCAACTCCGACCCATACCTTTAACGCCACTTACGCTGGGGACAGCACACACAACGGGAGCACAGGTAGCTTCAACCAGGCGATCATCAAGCGGGCCGCCGATATCCAGCTCACCTGCGATCCCTCGACCGCGTACATCGGCCAGCCAGTCACGGTGACAGTTCGGGTCGAGGATGACACGACCGCCGGAACCGCGAGCGTGCCCACTGGAACGGTAGCGTTCAGCGATGGTACAAAGAACGGTGTGTTCTCTTCTGACACGGCTGACTTGAGCGGGGGAACGTGCACCGTGACCTACACCCCTGCCCCGTTCGATGCCGGCATGACCACGATCACCGCGACTTACAACGGGTCGTCGGTGCACACCAGCAAGTCCACCACTCAACTATTGACCGTCAACCTCCGCCCGACCGAGGTGACCGTCAATGGCTGTACGAATACCATCCTCGTCAATCAGGGGTGCACGTACACGGTTACGGTCAATGAGGCGGACGGCATCCCCGGCACTGCGACGGTCCCATTCGGGACGTTGAGCTACTCGTCGTACTTGGGCGGTGACGCAACCCAGGTTCCTAATTCTGGGGCCGCGCCCTCGGGAACGTTCGTCTACATGTGCCTTGGCCTTGACGGCCATGCAGGCATCGACAGCGTCTATGCCGACTACGCGGCGACGGACGGCATCCACGCGAACAGCAGCGGCGTCTTCGGCCAGGGGATCCAGCGGCGGCCAACGATCACCACGGTCACCGGTTCCAGCACAGCAAGCGGTGTAACGTACACGGCCACCGTGCAAGAGGACTCGGGCAACGCCGGGACCGCCACCATACTCCAGGGAAGGATCCATCTGCTTAGCCCGGACAAGATCGCCTGTTCCGGGCTCTCCGGCACTACGCTCACCTGCACGGACAGCTTCGACACCACCTCGCCGCTCGCCAACGTGACGGTGCAGTTCGAGCCGACAGATCGAACCCACCTCGGCTCAACAGGCTCGAAGAACATCGAGCGGTACGACCAGTTCCCGCCGGGCCCAGGGGATGAAACGACCGGCGCCGAGTGCGATGACGGCTGCGGGTCGGGAGGGGTCAACATCCCCCAGATGATCTTCGACCTCAATGCTGCCATCGTCGCCTTGGAGGCGGTCAAGCTGGGCCTAGACGCGACGGCGCTCGTGCTCGACGTCATCCCCGATGGCGTCATCGTCGGCGGGCTCCTCGTGAGCACGGGCGTAACAATCCCCTACAGCGACATCGCCAAGGCGATCGTCGCCGGTGCGGGGATCGCCATAGATACCGCCATCCTGGAGATGGAGACCGACCTCGACGGGGACGGTATTCCCAACATTCTCGAGCTAGCCATTGGCACGTCTCCGAATAAATGGGACACCGATGGCGACGGGTTGGGCGACCTCGACGAGATCGAGGAGGCCGGCGGCTACTACGGTGGATCGCGTCGCCCGAACCCCAATGTTGCCGATAGCGACGGCGACGGTCTCTCCGATGGCGATGAGGCGGGCCTGTACAACACGAGCTTCTGTGTCGCTGACACTGACTGCGATACGGTGAGCGATGGGACAGAGGTCGGGACCTGGAACCTCTCTGACATCCGCAATCACGCGGATCCACTGATGCAGGACACCGACGGCGACGGACTGCGGGATGATCTGGAGCTTACCGCTGGCTGCCCGTTCGTGAACGACGCTGACTCCGACGACGACGGCCTCCAGGACGGCTACGAGGACCGCGACCGCGATGGGATCATCACGAACATCATCGGGAACAGCTCTACGCAGGGATCAGGCGAGACCTGCTTCTGCACATGGGACACGGATGGCGATGGCCTCAGCGACGGCGAGGAAGAAGACCTGTTCGGGACGTCGGTCACCCCCAAGGGAGTATCCACAACCGTCGGTGTCCAAGGGGCGAATCTCGGCGCTACCGTCCCTGCGCTCGACACCGACATGGATAACGATGGGCTCCCCGACTACGCCGAGACGAACACCTACCAGACCAATCCGATAGACGCTGACACGGACGACGACACTCTCTCCGATAGTGCGGAAGTCGCCACCTGGGCAGACGCTGATGCGCGCAATCACGCCAACCCCCGCGAGGCCGACAGCGACGGCGACGGCCTCACCGACAACCTTGAGATCGCCATGGGATGCCCGTACGTCAACGACGCCGACTCGGATGACGATGGCCTCCAAGACGGCTATGAAGACACGAATAGGAACGGCGCCATCACCAACACCATCGGGGACAGTACGTCGCAGGGGAGCGGCGAAACTGACTTCTGCCTATGGGACACCGATAGTGACGGTCTGAGCGACGGGGAAGAGGAGGCGCTGTTCGGCACCGGCTCGGTGAGTGTGGCCACGGCAACGGGCACGTTCACTACTGTGCCAGGGCTCGACGATGACTCCGACAACGACGGGCTCTCCGACTGGGAAGAAGTGAATGTCACTGGAACCAACCCGCTCGATGCGGACACCGACAACGACACGATCAGCGATGCCAACGAGCTGATCGCCACCGGCGGCGCTTGGCCGAAGCGGACGTTCATCCAGGAGTCGGATCCGCTTGATCCGGACACGGACGATGATGGGCTTCCGGATGCGATCGAGTACCCCGGCACCGGGCTCGGGATCTCCCGTGGCCTGGGTGGGAGCCCAGACACGGTCTGCCCGATCGTGAACGACGATGACTCCGACGACGACGGCCTCCAAGATGGGTACGAAGACAAGAACAAAGACGGGATCTGGAATAACTACCAGATCGGCCACAGCGCGACCCAGGGCTGGGGCGAGACGTGCGCCTGCAACCCCGACTCCGACGGGGACGGTCTCCAGGACGGAGAGGAGGAGGAACTGCTCGGTCGCACCGCCACGCCGCAGGGCATGTCCACGGTGTTTCCTCTGGGCACGAGCGCCGCACCGGCCGGCTACACGGTCCTCCCAGGAGCCGCCCGCGGGACGGGAAACGACCTTCTCGCCCCGTACACATTCGCTCCGGCGCCGGGCCTCGTGCTCCCCTTGACGGTACCCGCCCTTGACACGGACTCAGATAACGACGGCCTCTCCGACTACGAAGAGGTGAACGTCACCAGCACCGACCCTCTCGATGCCGACACGGACAACGACACTCTCGCGGACGCCGATGAGCTCGTTGCCGTGAGCGGAACCTGGCCGAAACGACAGTTCGACCAGGTGAGCGACCCCTTGAACATCAACACCGATGGCGATCACCTGTTCGATCCCCAGGAGTTTTCGGGTAGCGGTCTTAGTACGCGGGCCGGGGCCCTTGGCGGCACCCGCGATACGCAGTGCCCATACGTAGACGACGATGATTCCGATGACGATGGAATCCAAGATGGCGCGGTCGTCACACGCACGTTCGTCGCGGTCGGGGTCACCTACAGCTGGACGCACTACGAGGACTTCGCGGACATCGCCGCGGCCGATGTGGGTTGGCCGGGGACGGTGCGGTTGGTGGTCACCGATGCCTCGGGAGAGCAACAGGACGACAGTCTGTGCAACGTTTGTGATCCCGACTCGGACAGCGATGGCCTCCTCGATGGCGAGGAAGTCGGCATCGGGACCGATCCCGGTGATTGGGACACCGACGACGACGGCCGCAACGACTGGCACGAGGTCACCGGCGGTGGTCCCATCCCCACCGACCCGTTCGATCCTGACACCGACGACGATGGGCTCCTTGACTCGGCGGAGGTGTTCGGCTCGAACCCCACCAACCCCGTCAACTGCGACACCGATGCCGACGGCCTGTGCGACGGCGGGGCGCGGACCCCGTACATGACGAGTGGCCACCCCAGCGTCGTCGTGAACCCGCGGTGCCTCACCGGGATCGGTGGCCACCCCAATCCTCTCGGGATCGGTGAGGACGAGGATGGGGATGGCACGTGGGATTCGGGAGAAACGAATCCGAACAACCCGGATACCGACGGCGATGCCGTTGGCGACGGGATCGAACGCCTCTCGTTCTCGGTATCCCGTCAGTCCCTCATTCCTAAGTTCGATCTCTTCGGGCGGCCGATCACGGTCCTGTACCCCGAGGCGAACAACGTGAAGCCCGTCTGCGGGTGCATGAACCCGGTCACCCCTGACTCGGATGGAGACGGCCTCCTCGACGGGGAAGAGGACCTGAACCACGACGGGCACTTCGACTTCCTCGTGAGCGACTTCGATTACGGTCACCACGGGCCGATCCCTGGCCCCGCCTACGGGAGCCCGCTCGAGACGAACCCGTGCGACCCTGATACTGACCACGACGGGCTTACGGATCTGGAGGAGCTCCGCGGGCAGGCTAACCCGCCATCGTTCTTCCCGTTCAACCCCACCAACCCCCTCGACCACGACACGGACAACGACTGGATCTACGATGGGCCGGAAGTGCGCTGGCTGTGTAGCAAGCTCCTGTTCGTGAACCTCGACAACGACGGCGACGGCCTGATCGATGAGGACCCCGTTGACCTGATCGACAACGACGGCGACGGCTACGTGGACGAGGACGACGTGGACTTCTATGTCCGGTACGTGCCGGTGCTCGATCCGACGAACTGCGACTCAGACTCCGACGGGTTCATCGATGGTCTGGACGAGGACCCCTGCAACACCCAGCTCATCCCGATCGTCCGTCCGGTGGTGAAAACGCCGGTGGACACGGACGGGGACGGGTTCGCGGATGATGACGAGATCGCTGCCGGGACGCACCCCAATGACCCGACGAGCTTCCCGTGCGCGTTCTACGCCGACCTCGACCTCGACGGGGTCTGTGATGACCGGCTGTGGCTGACCGATACAAACCACGATGGGACAGCGGACACGGTCACGATCGACATCGACGCGAACGTCCTTGTTGATCTCCGGGTGGAGATCCTGAGCCGCGATGTGCAGCGCGGGGACTTCGCTGGAGACGGCCAGGCCGACGACGGTCGGTACACGATCTCCTACGCGTTCGCCAACCGTCGCGTGATCCAGCCACGGCTCACGGTCGTGATCTTCGACTACGGTTGCGACCTGCGGGTGGACCAGGTCGAAGTCACGAAGTAGCCACGGCTCAGGGAGGAACGGGCCCCGGGCCATCCTGGGGCCCTTCCCGTACAGCGGTCGGTCGTCCCCCGCTCGGAACTACTGCACCGGCTGGGGGATGAGGATCTCCGGCCGGCTGCACAGGCGGCCGGACGCCTTGCCGCGCAGCACCCGCCATTCCACGGCATCCCCAACCTTCAGCTCACGGTACAGGGCCTCGGACACCTCCACCCGCTGCGGGCTCACCGCGCCGTCCTCGACCACGTCGAGGGTCACGAAGAAGGTCTCCTCCGAAACGACCGATGTCACGGTGGTGGACCCTCCTGATCCACTGCCGGGGCAAGTCGAGCAACCTCCGGAGGGGACCGTCGTCGTCACCGTCTTCTCCTGGACCACAATCGCCTTATCGGTGACGGTGGCAGAGAGGGCGACGAGCTCCGCATCTCGGCATTCCGAGATGACCACCACCCCCGCCGCGAGGATCGTCCCGACGAGGGCCAACACGAGGAACAGGTTGAACGGGTTCATGGGGCAAGGGTAGCCGCGCGACGCGGTCGGTTCCAACGGGCGGGAGCAGAGGGCGGTTGCGGGGCGGATACACTCGTGGGGATGGCGGACATCCTGAGCGGGCTCACCGAGGAACAGCGGGCGGCGGTCACCTACCGCGGGGGACCGCTCCTCGTCTTGGCCGGGGTCGGAACGGGAAAGACGACGGTCATCACCCGCCGCATCGCCCACCTCATCGCCGAGGGGATCGTCGAGCGCCCGAGCCAGCTCCTCGTGTTCACCTTCTCCCACCAGGCGGCCGAGGAGATGCTCGACCGGGCGTTCGACTGGGTCCGCTACGCCGCCCTCGACGCCTGGGTCGCGACCTATCACGCCGTGGGCGAGCGGATCCTGCGCGAGAACGCGCCGCTCGCGGGCCTCCCCCCCGACTTCCGCGTCCTCGACGAGTGGGATCAGCGGGTGTTCCTCCTCGACCACCTCACGGATCTGCCGGTGCGCACGCTGCGTCCACGGGCGCTGCGCCAGCCACTCCGGTTCCTCACGCCGCTTCTCTCGTTCATCGGACGGGCGAAGGACGACGCCGTGTCGCCCGAGGCCTACCGCGCGTGGTGCGAAGGGGCGGCGGCCTCGCTCCCCCCCGACGAGGCCGACCTCCACCGCGAGCTCGCCGACTGCTACGCCGTGTACCAGGAACTCCTCGAGCGGGACGGGGCGGTGGACTTCGGGGACCTCATCGTGCGCACGGTGCGGCTCCTCGAGGGCCGGCCGGGGCTCCTCGCCGAGTACCACCAGCGGTTCCCCCACGTGCTCGCCGACGAGTTCCAGGACACAAGCCGCGCTGAGCTCCGGCTCGTCGAGCTCCTCGCCGGGCACGGGAACGCGACCGCGGTGGGGGACGATGACCAGGCGATCTACGGGTTCCGCGGGGTGCCCTGGGACAACCTCCTCGCCTTCCTCCGCGCGTTCCCGCTCGCCAAGGTCGTGGTGCTGACCAAGAACTTCCGCTCAACCCAAGGGATCCTGGATGCCGCGACGAGGCTCATCCGCGCCAATGCCTACCGCCTGGAGGCCCTCTCCCTCCGCGGGGAGATCCCGTACTCGATCACAAAGGAGCTCACCTCGATCCATGGTCCAGGGCACCCCCCCCTGCACCACCAGTTCCCCTCGGTGGAAGAGGAAGCGGAGTTCGTGGCGAGGGAAGTGGGCAAGCTGAACGCGGCCGGCGTCCCGTACCGGGAAATAGCGCTCCTGTACAGGAACCGGTACCGCCCGGACCCTTACCTACGCGCCCTGTCCGCGGAGGGGATCCCGTGGACCCTCGCGGGCCGATTCCGGGCCGGGATGTTCGACCAAGAGGTCATCCGGCTCATGATGTCGTTTCTGCGCACGCTCGCCGATCCCGGGGACAGCCAGTCCCTCTACCACCTCCTCGGGTCCCCGATCTACCGCCTGGGGGGGGAGGACCTCGCCCTCCTCACCTCCCGTTCCCAGCAGGAGCACCGCCCGCTCCGCCAGGTCCTCGCCGCGGCCGTCGCCGCTGGCTCCTTGAGCGAGGAGGGCCAGAAGGCGGCCACCCGGGCACTGGCCGACCTCGCGGCGTGCGAGGACCTCGCGCGGGGCAACCCGGCCGGGCGTGTCCTCTACGCATTCCTGATGGAGCGCACCGGCTACCTGCAGGCCCTCGCCCAATCCGATGACCCCGCCGCCGGGCAGGCGGTCGAGCAGATCGCCGAGTTCTTCGAGCGGGTGGTGCACCGGTTCGAGGAGGTGGCCCGCTATGACCGCGTGCCGTGGTTCGTGCGCTATGTGGACGAGCTCCGGGAGCTCGGGTGGAACCCGATGGTCGGGGAGGCGGAGCCGGGGGTGGACGCGGTGCAGGTGATGACGTTCCACCAAGCGAAGGGGATGGAGTTCGTGGCCGTGTTCCTCACCGGGCTGGTAGAGGACTTCTTCCCGGGGCGGATCACGCGGCCCACGTTCGTCCTTCCCCGGGACCTGCGGGGGGAGGACATCCCGGAGGACATCGCCCACCTCGAGGAGCAACGGCGCCTGTTCTACGTCGGGATGACCCGTGCCAAGCGCCGTCTGTACCTCCTCTCCGCCGATGACTACCGCCCGCCGGGCGAGGCGCCCCGGAAGCGGGTGGCGAAGGTGTCGCGGTTCGTCCTCGAGGCCCTCGGCGAACAGGGGGAACGATCCCCCGAGGCTCCGGCCCTGCTCCGGATCCGCCGCCAAGGGGGGGAACCCCCACCAGCCGCCCCGGGTTCCGAAGGCACGGGGCCGCTCCAGCTCTCCTTCCGCCAGGTGGACGACTGGCTCACTTGCCCCCTCAAGTACCGCTACGTCCATGTGCTGCGCGTCCCGATCCGCCTTCATCCGATCGTCATCCTCGGCAACGCGGTCCACCAAGCGATCCAGGCCTACCACCTCGCCAAGGTCCAGGGGAGAACCCTCCCCCTCGCCGAACTCGAGGCCGTGTTCCGCCACGCCTGGCGCTCGGAGGGGTTCCTGTCCGCAGCCCACGAGGAGGAGATGCTCCGCCACGGCGCGGCCGCCCTGGCCGCGTTCTACCGGTTCGAGGAGGCCTCCGGCGCGCGGCCGACGTTCGTCGAGAAGTTCTTCGCCTTCGTGGAGGGGGAGGCAAAGGTGATCGGGTACTGGGACCGCGTGGACCAGATTGGCGATCAGGCCCTGATCATCGACTACAAGACGTCCGAGGTGGGGGAGGAAGCCGCCGACCACCGAGCACGGGAGTCGCTCCAGCTTGCGATCTATGCCCTCGGCTATGAGCGGATGTTTGGGAACCGGCCCCACGAGGTGCAGCTCCGCTTCCTCACCCCGGAGGTGGTGGTGGGCCGGGCGACGCCGACTGACCGCATGGCCGACCGCGCCCTGGCCGCGATCCGCGAAGCCACAGCGGGGATCCGCTCCGGCGACTTCACGGCGAAACCCTCGTTCGCTGCCTGCTCCTCCTGCGCGTACCGCACGATCTGCCCGTCCGCCCTCCCCCTGTGATCCACGAGCGTTCCCATTACAATTTGCGTTCACGGCTGCGGACCGTCCACCGCGCGGGGAGAGGGGATGTCGGCCCATCCCAGCCCTGGGACGACGAGGCCACAAAGGAGACCATCATGCAGCGGGACAAGTGCGGGGAGTTGCGACGTGAGGCAGCGGGGCGGGAGGTCGTCCTCGCCGGTTGGGTCCACCGGGTACGCGATCTCGGCGGGGTCACGTTCGTGGACCTTCGCGACGCCTCGGGAATCGTCCAGCTCGTCCTGCGCAGCGCAACCCACCTGTCCCGAGAGGACGTGATCCGCATCGCGGGCACGGTCCGCCTCCGCGAGGCGCGGAACCCGTCCCTCCCCACGGGGGACGTGGAGGTCGAGGTGGAGGAAGTGGAGGTCCTGTCACGCGCGAAACCGCTCCCGCTCTCGGTCGCTGAGGAGGGCCTGCCGAGCGAGGAGACCCGGCTCCGCTACCGGTACCTCGACCTGCGCCGGCCGCGGATGCAGCGCAACCTGCGCCTGCGCCACCGCGCCGGCATGGCCATCCGCACCTACCTCGACCGGGAGGGATTCGTGGAGGTTGAGACGCCGATGCTGACCCGGTCCACGCCGGAAGGGGCACGGGACTTCCTCGTCCCATCCCGGCTGGCTCGCGGGACGTTCTACGCCCTCCCCCAGTCTCCCCAGCTGTTCAAGCAGATCCTCGTCACGTCCGGCGTCGAACGGTACTTCCAGATCGTGCGCTGTTTCCGCGACGAGGACCTCCGCGCGGACCGCCAACCGGAGTTCACCCAGCTCGACCTGGAGATGGCGTTCCTTGAGGAACCGGAAGAGCTCTTTCCCCTCCTCGAGGGGCTCGCGTCTCACGTGTTCCGGGAGACGATCGGGGTCGAGATCGCCCTGCCCCTCCCTCGTCTCCCGCACGCGGAGGCGATCGCCCGCTACGGGTCGGACAAGCCGGACCTCCGGTTCGGGATGGAGATCGCCGACGTGTCGTCCCTCTTCGCCGCGGGGCCCCTCCGGCTGTTCGCCGAGGTCGTGGCCGGGGGGGGCGCGGTGCGGGCGCTCCCCGTGCCCGGCGGGGCCGGGAGATCGCGGGGCGAGCTCGCCAAGCTCGAGGAGGTAGCGCAGGGCCATGGTCTCCCCGGGCTGGCGTGGGTCAAGCTCGGCGAGGCGATCACGTCTTCGTTCGGGAAACACGTCCCGGCGGAGACCCTCTCCGCCATTGCCGCGCAGGCCGGAGCCCATCACGGCGACCTCATCCTCCTCGCCGCGGGCAGGCCCGAGGTCGCCTCCACTTCCCTCGGTGACCTCCGCCTGCGCCTGGCGACCGAACTCGGCCTGATCCCAGAGGGCCGCTGGGCACTCGCGTGGATCGTGGACTTCCCACTGTTCAAGGAGGGAGAGGGACGGCTGGAATCCGAGCACCACCCGTTCACCTCCCCCCGCGACGAGGACCTCCCGTTCCTCACCCGCGACCCCTTGAAGGTGCGGGCCAAGTGCTATGACCTCGTGGTGAACGGGGTCGAGCTCGCCTCGGGCTCGATCCGGATCCACCGCCGCGAGCTCCAAGAGCAGATCTTCCGCATCCTGGGGATCGGGGAGGAGGAAGCGGAGCGGCGGTTCGGGTTCTTCCTCCGCGCGCTCGAGTACGGGGCGCCGCCCCACGGCGGGATCGCGTTCGGCCTCGACCGGTGGATGATGATGATGGCCGGCGAGGCCTCGATCCGCGAGGTGATCGCGTTCCCCAAGACGACCACCGGCGCTTGTCCCCTCACCGATGCCCCCGCCCCGGTGGACGAGGGGCAGCTGCGGGAGCTCGGCCTTCGCCTGGCACCATGACCAGGGTGCGGCTGGCCCTCCTCGGCGGGCTCCTCGTCGTCCTCCTCGGGTTCCTCCTCGCCGGGCTCGCGGGGGTCGAGTTCCGCGGGCCGCGCGGTGGAACGGGGGGGGACGAAGGGCTCCTCCCTGGACCGGACGGCGCCCTCCCCCTTTCGGGTCCGGAGTGGCTACTCGACGCGGTCATGGTCGTGCTCTTCACCCTGGTCGCGGCCCAGGTGGTGGGGTGCATCCTCTCCCGGGAGTACCGGGCGAAGTGCCTGCGCGGGTTGCTCCTCCTCGTCGCGCTCATCGTCGTGGCTGACGTGGTCACGAACTCCCTCCGCCCGATGCTGGAGGACGTCCCCGCCGGCGAAGAGGCCCCGCTCCTGGCGCTCCCCGGGTCAACCCTGGACCGCGAAGGCGAGGAGGAGGCCCCCCCACCGCCCCGCGTGCCCCCGTGGCTCGCCTACCTCGCCGGCGGCATCGGAGGAGGGGTCCTCGCGTGGTGGGGGGGGCGGCGGTTGTGGCCGCGCCCGGGGTCGGTCACTGCTGAGATCCAGGACGCAGCTGAATCCGCCACGGCCGAGCTCGCGCAAGGCCTCCCCGTGTCCGACGTCGTGATCCGGTGCTGGCTCCGCATGGTGGAGATCCTCTCCCCACGCGTGAGCGAGACGAGGATCCCCAGCCTCACCCCACACGAGCTCGCGGAGCGGCTCGTCGCCCTTGGGTTCCGCGAGGAGCCGGTGCGGGCCCTGACCCAGCTGTTCGAGGAGGTGCGCTACGGCCATAAGGAGAGCGAGCCCCGTCGCGACGAGGCCCTGGCTGCCCTGGCCGCGATCGAGCGGGCGGGCGGGTAAGGCGAAGCGAATCGCCCTCGGGCTCATCCTCGCCGGAGGGTTGGCCTACGCCCTGCGGTGGGTAGCGGAGTGGGTGTTCGACGCCCTCGTCCGGGTGGTCTGGTTCCTCGACTCCCTCCATCAGGGGGTCGTGTGGATCCTGGTGATCCTCACCCTCGGCTACCTCACCCTCCGCCTGGGGGCGCGGACGGGACCGCGGCCGACCGTGACCGAGCACCCCTCCCCTCAACCGCGGGACCGCTCAGAGCTCGCGAGCCTCGTGGCGGTCATCGAGCGGGCAGCAACCTCCCCCCGCGCCCGGGAGGAGCTCGCCCAGCGGTTGGCCCAGGTTGCGGTCGCGCTGAGGGTCCGGCGCGACGCGGTCTCGCCGCGGCAGGCGTGGGATGACCTTGAGGGGGGTCGTTGGCCGCCGAACCAGGCCCTTTTCTCGGTCCTTCACCCCAACCGGCGCTTTCCCTTTCCCGCGGCCGACTATCCCCATCGGCTCGCGGCGGCAGTGGATGCCCTTTCCCACTACGCCAGAGGAGGACACCTTGACGGTACGTGAGGTAGCGGAGCGCGGCGAGGCGGTCCTGTCGCGCATCGAAGAGGTCATCGTCGGCAAGCGTGAGCCATTGACCCTCATCCTGGGGGCGATCCTTGCCGGGGGACACGTCCTTCTGGAGGATTACCCGGGGCTCGCGAAGACCCTCGCCGCGCGCTGTTTCTCGTGGACGCTCGGGCTCTCGTTCCGGAGGATCCAGTTCACCCCTGACCTCCTCCCGGCGGACATCGTGGGGACGCACCTCTACCGCCGCGAGGAGGGGCGGTTCGAGTTCCGACCGGGACCGATCTTCGCCCAGCTCATCCTCGCCGACGAGATCAACCGCGCCACCCCCAAGACCCAGTCCGCCCTGCTCGAAGCGATGCAGGAAGGGCAGGCCACGGTGGAGGGCGACACGCGGCCGCTGCCGCAGCCGTTCGTAGTGCTGGCCACGCAGAACCCGATCGAGTACGAGGGGACGTTCCCCCTCCCGGAGGCCCAGGTGGACCGGTTCCTCGTCCGGGTCCGGTTCGGCTACCCGGAGCCCCCCGAGGAGGAGGAGATCCTCCGCCGCCGGATCGTCCGTGAGGGGGAGGAGGTCTCGCTTCCTGCGGTGACCGATCCCGAGGAAGTGCTCGCGCTGCGCCAGGCGCTGGAGGAGGTGTACGTGGATCCGGACCTCATCGGGTACATGGTGGCCCTCGTCGCCGCGACGCGGCGCCACCCCTCGCTCGCGGTGGGGGCAAGCCCCCGAGGGACGCTGGCCCTGCTCAAGGCTTCCCGCGCCCGGGCCGCGCTCGCGGGGCGGGACTACGTCCTCCCCGATGACGTGAAGGCGGTGGCCGGGCCGGCGCTCTCCCATCGGCTGATCCTCTCCCCCGAGCTGTGGACCCGCGATGTCCGCGCCGAGGACATCATCGCGGACATCCTCGCCCAGACCCCGGTCCCGAAGGCAGGCTGATGGTCAGCCGCAAGGCGCGGGTTGAGTTCGCCGTCCTGGTCCTCCTCCTCGCGGTCGGGTTTGGACTGCGGTTGGCGCCCGTGGCGTTCCTCTCTCTTCCCATTGCCGTCCACCTCGTGGGAGGGTATGCCCTCGCCGCCTGGGATCGCCGGCCACGGCTGGTGGCCCACCGCACCCTGTCTCAAGCCCGGGTGTGGGAGGGGGAGGAGGTGGAGATCGCGGTCGCGGTCGAGAACCAGGGCTCGCGGGTCGAGGTCATAGAGGTTGCGGATCCCCTCCCCCCGAGGTTCGAGCTTGTGGACGGAACGACCGACCAGATCCGTGAGCTCGCGACGGGAGAGGCGCTCATCCTCCGCTACACGGTCCGCGTCCGACGGGGCCTCTACCCCCTGCCCGCGGTGCGCATCGCGGCCGAGGATCTCCTCGGCTACGCGACGTGGGAGGAGGAGCTGCCGTGCCCGGCCGAGCTTGTCGCCCTGCCGCGGTTTGAGGCCCTGTCCGGGATCGTGATCTCCCCCCGGCGCACCCTCCCCCAATCCGGGACCGCCCGTTCCCGGCGCGGGGGCACCGGGCTCGAGTTCTTCGGAACGCGGGAGTACCGGCCCGGTGACGAGATCCGACGCATCCACTGGCCAGCATCCGCTCGGCTGGACGAGCTCGTCGTCGCCGAGTTCGAGGAGGAACGGGCCGCCGACGTCGCGGTGGTGCTCGATGTGCGGGATCGTGCGTACCGCGGGCAACCGGACCTCCTCGACCACGCCACCCGCGCCGCGGCGGGGTTGTGCCACGCCTTCCTCTCCCAGGGCCACCGGGTAGGGCTACTCGTGTACGGGGCCTATTTGGACTGGGTCTTCCCCGGATACGGCCGCCGCCATGGGGAACGCCTCCTGCACAAATTGGCACGTGCCACGATCGGCTCGTCGGAGGTGTTCGCGGAACTGGCCCACCTCCCGACCCGCCTCCTCCGGCCAGGATCGCAGATCGTCCTCGTCTCCCCCCTCCTCCCTGGGGACGCCGAGGACCTGGGGGTGCTCATCGCACGCGGCTACCGCGCGCTCGTGCTCGTAGTGGATCCGACGACCCTCGAGGATCCTTCCTGCGGAACGGGCCCCGAGGTCGAGCTGGCCCGCCGGATCCTCGCCCTCGAGCGGGGGGCGATGATTGGGCAGATCTTCGCAGCCGGGGCCCGGCCGCTGGTGTGGGATGTCCGCTACCCCCTCGCCCCCCAGGCCGTGGCCGCGTGGCGGAGGGCGAGGTGATCCTGGCCACGATGGGGATCCTCACGGCATGGCTCCTCTCGTGGGGCATCCTCGGGTTCACCCTCGATCCCTGGTGGTGGCTCTCCCTCGCCGTGCCGGGGGCGTGGGCGTTGGGGATCGCCTTCCGCAAGCGGGGCTGGCTCACGCTCGGGTTCTGCCTTGCCATCGGGCTCGCCGCGGGGTTGACCCTCATCGCCCCCCTCACGGGCGCCCTGGCCGTGGTCGCCCTCGCCCTGTGGAGCTGGGACCTTGGCCTCCTCTGGATCTCCCGCCTTCAGCACGGGGAACCGGAGGCCACCCATCGCCTCGCCCGCGCTGCTCTCCTCCGCGCGACCGCGCTCTGCGCCGCCGGCTTCCTGGCGGGGGTGGGGTTCACCTGGGTCCGGGTCTCGATCCCGTTCTGGGGGCTCGTGGGCGGGGCGGTCGCCCTGTGGGCAGGGGGGATCTTGATCGTGCGGGCGCTCCGGACCTACGGCTCAGGCCACGAGGCAAGCGGGAACCGATCCTCCTCTTCCGGCCCGACAGGGTAGGGCTTGTCGAGGATCCCGTCCCCATCCTCGTCCGGGGAGATGAACCCCTCCCAGTAGTTCCCGCGGACGCCATCGTCCCACGCCGCCCCGCCGTCGGAGCGCGCGGGAAGCCGGCACCCCAGAAACGCGTTCTGGGCCACCACGATCCCCTCGCAACCGAGCTCGACCACCACCCCGAGGTCGCACGCCTCGATCACCGACCCCGCGAAGAGCGATTCCATGGTCCCGGCGAACCACACGCCCGTTCGGCACCGGGACACGTGCAGATCATACAGGTCCACCCCCGACGAGAACACGAGCCTCACCCCATCGGCGCACTCCTCAAGCCAGGCCCGGGACACGATCACCTCCGTGCTCAGGAACGCGCTGATCCCGGCGGCACAGCCCCGCACCCGGACGTCCTCGATCGTGACGTTCCTTGCACTCTGGACCTTGATCCCGGCTGTGCGTGCCCCCAGGACCTCCACATCGCGGATGAGGACGGGGCGGATCGTGCCCGAAATGAGGATCCCGTAGTCGTCTCCTTCCGCATCGATCCTGACCCCGGAGATGATGTACGGGTCGCCGAACACACCCCACCCGCCGACCACGCCGTTCTCCGGGGTGAAGTCCTGGTCAGAGGTAATGAGGATCGGCCCCCGGCGAACTAGCTCTGCCCACGCCGTCGTGGCGACGAGAACGAGGAGCATCAGCGAGAGAACCGTCTTGCGCATGCGCGATCACCCACTCCGAGCGTAGCCCGGCAGAGAGGGTTCCTCCCGGCCTCCTGTCCCCTCGCGAGCGAACCTCGGCCCCCCTTGACCCGGTACACTTCCCCCCTAGCTACCAAGGAGGTGGTCCATGGAGCTGACGATCCATCCCAGTGCCGCAGCGTTCCTCGCATCCGCCGAGGGGCCGCTCCTCCGCGAGGAGGCGCTCCACAACCTCATCCTCGGGATCGCGGCCCTGGTGAGGGATGGCCGGGCCTTCGGGGACGAGGCCCCCTACTTCCTGACCGTCGGGGCAGGTCACGAGCTCCTCACGGCTGCGATCCGCACCCCGCCCTTTCCCCTCATCCTCGCCTCCCCGGGCGGACACCGCGGCGCGATCGAGGCCCTGGTGGATCACCTCGCGACCGCGGATCCGCACCTCCCGGGGGTCAACGGCCCGCTCGCTGCCGCCACCGCCTTCACGGACCTGTGGCAGAAGCGACGAGGGGTGCGCGCTCACATCGAGATAAGAACGCGGATCTACGAACTCCGGTCGGTCGTGCCGCCCGCCGGCGTCCCCGGGACGATGCGCCCCGCCAGGGAGGAGGACCTCCCACTCCTTGCCGACTGGGCGAGCGCCTTCCACGCTGAAGCCACCCCCCACGATCCTCCGCCCGATCCGCGGGCGATGGTGGAGCGGTTCCTCGAATCGGGGACGCTCGTGGTGTGGGACGACCAGGGCCCCGTCTCGATGGCCGGGAGTTCCCGCCGGTCGGCCCGCGGGGCGACGGTGAGCCTCGTCTACACGCCGCCCGCGTGCCGAGGGAGGGGGTACGCCTCGGCGTGTGTGGCCGCCCTCAGCCAGCTCCTCCTCAACCGCGGGTGTGTGTTCTGCACCCTCTACACCGACCTCGCCAACCCGACTTCAAATAAGATCTACCATCGGATCGGATACCGCCCACTCGCCGACTGCGCGGTGTACCGGTTCGAGCCCTAGTCTCGGGGGAGCCGGCGGCTTTACCGCGGCGATGAACCCTCCGCCGCCCGCTACCCTACCTCGGCAACGTAGGTCAGAACCTTCTCCACCGGCACCTGCCAGAGCGTGGTCGTGTTGTAGAGGCGAAACCCGAGCTCGTGGTTGATCTTGAGCATCGGCGCGTTCGAGCTCGCGTTCCCCGTGCGCACGAACCTCACCCCCGGCCGCTCGGCGAGGATCTTCTCGAGCATCGCTGCCTTGAGCCACTTCCCCAGGCCGTGGTTGCGGAACTCCGGGAACACGCCGGTCCCCCACTGGTGGACGATCTCCGGCTCGTGTGGATTCCAGGCGACCTCGGTAAACCCAGCGATCCGGCCGGTGGGGATATGGCGGGCATAGACCGTCCACCGCTCCACCCCACGCTTGCGCAGCGATTCCTCCTGGTCGCGGATCATCTGTGGCGTCATGTGAGAGTCCTCCATCTCGAGCTCACCGCGCGGGGCGGTGTTCATGACCTCGTGCATCTTCACCACATCCGCGAGGTCCGCCTCCGGGTACGGCCCGGCCCAGAACCCAAGCTGGAAGGCATCGTTCGGGGCCCGCTCCTGCCATGCGCGGAGGAGCGCCCGATCCACATCCTGGATGCGGAGCTGGTTGATCTCTTGGATCAGCCCCGGCCGCGCCCCCAGGCGACGCACAAATGCCTCCCCATCCGGGGCTGTAGCGACCGTGCCCATGGCGAGGAGTCGGCGGCCGTCAGCGCGGGCCGCCTCGGCCACTGTCCCCAGGAGCGCGGTGCCGATCCCCTGGCGTCGGTACTCCGAAAGGACGGAGACATCGAACCACGCCAGGTGCCGGTTTTCCTTTGTGCAGTTCATCTCGAGCTCGGCACTGCCCACGACCCGTCCGTCGCGCCACGCCACCCACCACCGCACGCCCCACACCGCGGGGACCGACGTCATCGCGGTCCGCAGCACGGAAAGCTCACGCGGCGGGTCATCGGGCCAACACTCGGCACGGATCCGGTTCGATAGCGCGTGAAACCCCCGCATCGCATCCGACCGGGCGGTCGCGGGGTCGAACCGCTCGATCCAAGTCCTCGATCGGGACATCTATCCTCCTTGAGCGAGGGGCGATGATAGCACGTCCCACGGGGGAAGGGCGTCCGGAGGACCGTCGGCGACGGGAAGAGGCCCAGCCTCCCCTCGCGCACCAGGACGGCCATTGACGGGGAGCGCTCGGTCGTTTATCCTAACCCCCCTCTAGATCTCCCTTGCCTCTCTTGTTGGGTACTCGCGATCCATTTCAGAGGAACATGGGATGAAGAGCTCTCTTCCCGCTAGCTCGGGATGGGGTTGGTTTGGCTGATGGAGGGAACGGAATGAACGCGGAACACGACATCACGAAGGTGCGCAACATCGGGATCGCAGCGCACATTGACGCTGGGAAGACCACGGTCACTGAACGCATCCTGTACTTCACCGGCCGCGTCCACCGCATCGGTGAAGTGGACGATGGGCAGGCGACGATGGACTGGATGCCCCAGGAACGGGAGCGAGGGATCACGATCTCCTCTGCCGCGACGACGACGAACTGGAAGGGGCACCGCATCAACGTGATTGACACGCCGGGGCACGTGGACTTCACGGCCGAGGTCGAGCGCTGCCTGCGCGTGGTGGACGGGATGGTGGCCCTCTTCTGCGCCGTGGGAGGGGTCCAGCCTCAATCGGAGGCGGTGTGGCGGCAGGCGACGAAGTACGAGGTGCCGCGGATCGCATTCATCAACAAGATGGACCGCACCGGCGCTGATTTCTGGGGCGTGGTCCGCGAGATCCGCGACAAGCTCGGGGCGAGCGCGGTGCCGGTGGTGATCCCGATCGGCGCTGAGGAAGAGTTCGCCGGGCTCGTGGATCTCCTGCGGATGGAGGCAATCTACTACCGGGACGGGGCGGGGGGGACGGAGATCGAGGTCGCGCCGGTGCCGGCGGCCCTCCTCGAACAGGCGCAGACGGCGCGCGATGCTCTCCTGGAACGGGCAGCGGAGGTAGATGATCACCTCCTGGGGAAGTTCCTCGCCGGGGAGGATCCGGCGGTCGAGGAGATCACGGCAGCTCTGCGGAAGGCCACGGTGGCGGGCAAGCTGATCCCGGTGCTCGCCGGGGCAGCGTTCCGCAACAAGGGGATCCGCCGACTCCTCGATGCGGTGGTGGACTTCCTGCCCTCCCCGGCCGACCTCCCGCCGGTCCGCGGGACGTGGGACGGGGTGGAGGACGTGCGCCGCCCGGTCGACGGCGAGCCCCTATCGGCGCTGGCGTTCAAGGTCCAGGCTGACCGCCACGTAGGCCGGCTCACCTACCTCCGCGTCTACTCGGGGGTCCTGCGGGGAGGGGAGTTCGTCCTCAACGCCAGCCGCGACAAGCGGCAGCGCATCGGCCGCCTGTTCCGGATGCACGCCGACCACCGCGAGCCGGTGGATGAACTGCGAGCCGGCGAGGTGGGCGCCGCGGTGGGCCTCAGTGAGACCTATACCGGCGACACCCTGGCCCGCGAGGATAGCCCAATCGTCCTCGCCCCGATCGAGTTCCCAGCGCCGGTGGTGGACCTCGCCATCGCCCCCGCCCGGCGGATCGACAGCGATCGGCTGGGCCGCGGTCTGTCCGACCTGTCCGCGGAGGACCCGACGTTCGTGGTACGCCCCAACGCCGAGACCGGCGATGTGGTGATCTCGGGGATGGGCGAGCTGCACCTCGAGATCATCGTGGACAGGCTCCGGCGCGAGTTCGGGGTCGAGGTCACGGTCGGCCAACCGCAGGTCGCCTACCGGGAGACCGTCATCGGGACGGTCGAGCACGAGGGGAAGCTCGTGAAGCAAACCGGCGGCCATGGTCAGTACGCCCACGTCGTCCTCCGCGTCGAGCCGGCCAAGGCGGGGGCGGGGTTCGAGTTCGAGAGCCGCGTCGTGGGGGGGAGGGTGCCGCGGGAGTACATCCCGGCCGTGGAACGGGGGATCGTCGAGGCGATGGCCGCAGGGCCCTACGCCCGGTTCCCGATGGTGGACGTCCACGTGGCCCTCCTCGACGGATCGGCCCACGAGGTGGACTCCTCCGAGCAGGCATTCCGCACCTGCGCGGCCACCGCGTTCCGCGAAGCGTGCCGCAAGGCGGGGATCCGGCTCCTCGAACCCATCATGGACGTCGAGGCCACCGCGCCGGAGGCGGACCTGGGGGCCGTGCTGGGGAGCCTGGCCGCGCGGCGGGGGCGGATCGTGGCCCTCGAACCCCGGGGCCGGGTCTCGATCGTCCACGCCGAGGTCCCCCTGGCGGCGATGTTCGGGTACACGACCGAGCTCCGTGGCCTGACGAGCGGTCGGGGCCAGGTTTCGATGCGGTTCGCCCGCTACGAGGCCGTTCCCACCGCCCTGGCCGAGGAGATCGTCGCCGGCCGGACCGTGAAGGGTGCGTGCTAGGGTGAGGATGCGGCATCCCCTCCCGGCCTCGCCGGGGCAGCGGGGACCCGGTACGATCCCCACAAGGAGGAATGAACATGGACCTATGGAGGATCCTGCTCATCGGGGCGATCGTGGCGGGCGTGGTGATGCTCCTCGTGCCCGGCGCGGAGGAGATCCCGGGGCTGGAGGGCGGGGTGCAGATCGAGGAGGGAACGTACGCCCGGGAACGGGCCGGCCAGTGGGCAGGGGATGAGGCGTTCACGCTGTGGCTCGTCGATTCCGGCTACCGGCTCGACTCCACGGCGCAGGGGGAGGACGGGGAGGTCAGGGCGAGCCTCGTCCTCGATCCTGGTTGGAACCCGATCTACTACCGGGAGAAGGGGGAGGCGCAGGTCTCCGTCCGCATCACAGAGGGGAAACCCCGCATCACCCTCGGGTCCGGCCTGTTCCAGCAGGAGACCACCTTGGCCGCGCTCCCCCCGTTCGCCATCCTCGGGGCCGACGCGGTGGGGCCGTGGCTCGCTGTCTACCGGTACCTTCAGGCCCACGCCCGTACCGCCCGGGTAGAGGTGACCGCAGTGCGGTCGGGGCTGCGGACGATGGCCCCCCTGATCGGATACCCACCAGAGGAGGTGGGCCTCCTCGTCGGGGAGAGGACGCTCCCCGCGGAGCGGTACCGGGTGCAGCTTGGGGGAAGCGAGGTCTGGCTGTACGGCCAGGGCGAGCTCCTCCTGGCGCTGGACTCCCCAAGCGACGGGCTCGTGGTCTACCTGAAGGAGATGCTCCCCGACGGACTCCGCATCGCCCCCTAGCCGCCTCGGGTGCGGATCGCGGACCTACGGATGACGGTCGTTCGGGAGCTGCTCGCCGTTCAGCTCGGTCCGCGTCCCGTCGGACCACTGCACGGTGAACGTCCCCTGAAACGCGTTGAGCCCGACGACCTTCCCGGTGCGTCCGTCCACCTCGATCCGCGCCCCCATCTTGGGGAGCCCGTCGAGCGCCTCCCGGTACTGCTCGTGCTCGTAGGCGAGACAGCACATCAACCGGCCGCAGACCCCGGTGAGCCGCTCCGGGCTCAGGAAGAGCTGCTGCTCGAACGCAAGCTCAAGCGGGACTGGCCGCAGCTTGTGGAGGAACGTCCGGCAGCACAGGGGCCGCCCGCACGGCCCCACCTCCCCCAGGATCCGCGCCGCGTCGCGGGGCCCGATCTGGTGGAGCTCGAGCCGCAGCCGGAACGCTGCCCCCAGCTCGCGGAGGAACTCCCGGAAGTCCACCCGCTCGGGGGCGGTGAAGTAGAGGCGGAGGAAGGTCCGCTCGAGGTCGAGCTCCGCCCCCAAGAACCGCATCGGGAGCGAGAGATCGGATGCCCGTTCCTGGGCCGACCGGCGCAGCTCCTCTGCCTCCGCGCTGCGGGCCTCGAACGTCGCCCGGTCCTCCGGCGAAGCGGGACGGGCGAGGCGGGTCCGCGGGGCGGTGGGGTTGTAGAGGGGCGACTTGAGGACCTGCACCAGCCACGTGGTGTGGCCCTCCTCCTCCACCCACAGCTGGCCCGGATCGCCCACCGCCCCGTCCCACACGGCGAGGTGGATGTCACAGAGCGGCCCCAGCCGCCGGACGAGCGCCCCTAGCTTCTCCGCGGCCACAGCACCACCACCTCCGCCAGAAGCCGTGGGTTCGCGTTATCGTCGAGTTCCCCTCGGGAGAGCGAGGCCTTGCGTGCCCAGGACAGGAGCACATCGGGCAGGAGGGTCGGCCACGCCGTGGACGCCTCCACCGCCAGGAAGCGGGCCAGCTCGCCGAGGAACGCGGCCACGGTCCCTTTCCCATCCTTGGCCAGCTGGTCCGCAGCAGAGAGGACCTCGTCCGCAGCAGCGCGGGCGAGGGCCTGGATGAGGTGGCGGCCGAATGCCCGCCGGAGAAGGGGATCCGCAGCGTGGGACGCAAACTGCGCCACGAGCTCGGTCAGGGGGAGGTCCTTGGCCACGGCCTCCGCCTCTTGCCACTCCCGGAGCGGATCGCGGCGCTCGGCGAGGAACGCCGCGGCCTCCTCGACCCGGTCGCCGAGGAGCGAGGCGACGAACGCGATCTCCTCTTCCGTGTACCCCGCCGTGCGGAGCGCAGCCTGGATTTGAGCAAGCGCGCCCGGGCACCATCCCAGCGCGCACCGCGAGCGCACCGTGGGGAGGACGCGGTCGAGCGCCTCCCCAAACAGGATCACCCCAAGATGGGGGGGCATCTCCTCCAAGAGCTTCAGGAGGGCGTTGGCCGCCTCGCGGGTCAACCTCTCTGCCGGGCCGATCACCGCCACCTTGCGGGCCGCCCACACCGGGCCGTACCGCGCCCACAGGATGAGCTCCCGGATCCGATCGATCCCCAGTTCCCCCGCCTCGGCGATCCCCCACCACGCATCGGGGTGCCCCGCGGGGGAGGCCCCCAAGTCGGAGGCCACCTGAGCTAAGGCGGCGGCGCGGGCTCCCGGTCCAACGTAGAGCTGAGGGATCATGCCACGGAGAAGGGTACGGGCGCGCTCCCGTCGGGACAAGGGCCACCCGGCCAGGTTGACGGACGAGTCGAGCGGGGTAGAGTTCCGTTGGCGACGAGCTTACAGCGGGGCGTGGCGCAGCTCGGAAGCGCACCTGCTTTGGGAGCAGGGGGTCGCTGGTTCAAATCCAGTCGCCCCGACCAGCACGGCATGCGGATGGCCTGAGCTCGTCGTGGGCGCCCATCCTCGCCTCACCTTAGGGCCTCCTGGCCGGCGAACGCGCGATAGGGGGACAGGATCTTCAGGACTTCGCGATCGGTGGGGAGGGGGGCGCCGGTGATCATGCGGGCGAGGAGCTCGCCCAGGCCCGGCCCGAGCATCACCCCCTGCCCGCACATTCCGATCGCCATCGCGTACCCCTCGACCTCCTGCGCCCAGCCGACGAGGGGGGACCCGTCCGGGGTCATCGGGTAGAGGCCGCGCCACGTCCGGCGGACACGCAGATTCCCGAGCCGCGGCATGAGGTCCACCATCCGCCGGGCGACCAGGGGCAGGAACGCGCTCGTCTCCCGGCAGTCCTCGCCAAGGATCGGCGGTTGCGGGGTAATGCAGAACGTGAACTGCCCCGAGGCGAGCTGGTGGAAGTAGTAGTTGGACGATCCGGGCGCGGGCCGGGTGTCCACGACCATTGGGGCGAGGAAGTGGGCCACCGGCTCCGTGACCCCCGCCTCGTGGGAGTCCGGCTGGACGGGGTGGTCGAGCCCGACGAGCTTCCCCACTGCACGGGCCCACGGCCCGGCCGCGTTGAGGACCACCGGCGTACCGTAGCGACCCCTGTTCGTTCGCACCGCCCGCACCCGCCCTTCCCGGACCTCGATCCCCGTCACCTCCTCCCCGAACTGAAACGTGGCCCCTCGCCGCCGCGCCTCGTCGTAGAACGCATGGCAAGCGAGGAGCGGTGAGCAATGGCCGTCACCGGGGGAGTACGTCCCCCCGATGAGCCCGCGGCGATTGAGGTCGGGGACGATGTCAAGCAGGGCCTTCGCATCGAGCCACTCGATCCCCAGGCCGTAGGCGTGCTGGATCACAAGGAGGTCCTGGAGGAGCTTCTCCTCGCGGGGCGTGTAGGCCACGAACACGTACCCGCCGCTCCGCCACTCGATCTCTTGTCCGTGGGCCTCTTCCCAGCCGGACAGGATCTCAATTGTGCGCTGGCAGATGCGGATCTTGGCCGGGTCGGAGTGGGTGGCGCGGATCCCGCCGATCGCCGCCTTGTTCGACCCCTGCCCAACGCTGGGCAGGGAATCCACCACGAGGACGTCGAGGCCAGCTTGGGCAAGGGAGAGAGCCGCTGGGGTACCGACGCTCCCCGCCCCGATGACCACAACGTCGTACACGCTGCCCCTCATCGCGCGTCCCCGTCGTGTTCGGCCCCGGCGAAGAGGCGGAGCGGGGTCTCCATGAACAGGGGACGGGGCACGTAGTCCCGCACCTCGCTCAGGGGGACCCCCTCCTCGCGGAACAACCGCTTCATCAGGGGGCCGCACGTCTTCCCCCCGCACGCCCCCATCCCGGCGCGGGTGACGGCCTTGATCTCGTTCATGTCGCGCACTCCCTGCCGGATGAGGGCCCGCACCTCCCCCACCGTCACCCGCTCGCAGCGGCACAGGATCTCGTCGTCATCGAGCCGCATCACCGCCTCGGGGAGGGCGGACTCCCTCCCGCCGGATCCCACCCGGAACCCGGCGACGCGCGTCGCAATCTCGGCGGGGACGGAGAGCTTCACGAGGACCGTGCGATCGTTCCGTGCGATCGCCCGCACCCCTGTCACCACGACCTCGGCCAACGCCTCGCCGGAGATGTCCACCGCCGTTACCCGCTCCCCCTCCCGCACGGACTCCCCACCGAACTCGAATGGGACCGTGACCGTGGGGGCCCCCCGGTCCCGGCGGAAGTCGACCAGGGTGATCGCGAGCCCCGGGCAGACGACGACGCACCTCTCGCACCCCAGGCACTCCTTCCCCTCCGCCGCGTACTCCGGCCGCTTCCGGATATCGTGGGGGTCAATCCAGATCAGCCCCTGGGGGCACACCGACGCACAGGGGTTACAGGGGATCTCCTCCTGGCAGTGCAGGACAGGGAACACGTCCCCCAAGGGCGGAGGCGAGGGGGTGCCCCGCGCGCCCGGTTTGGATTTGAGGATCTGCGCCATCCGCTCCCACTCCGGCGGGATCTCCACATCGGGCTGCCCCAAGGCGTGCGCGATCCGACGCCCCGCGATCTTCCCGGAGAAGATCGCCGCCGACGCCTCCGCGATCTCCTCGGCATCGCCGGCCGCGAACGCCGGCATCCCGAACGCGCGGGCCTTGTGGTAGAACTCGTCCACCGGGTCGAGCCCGACCGCCACGAGCACCGTGTCGCAGGGGAACGTCCTTTCCGTCCCTGCGATCGGCCGGAACGAGGGATCCACGCGGGCGATCGTCACCGATTCCACCTGGTCGCGGCCGTTGGCGGACAGGATCGTGTGCGAGGTGTAGATGGGGACCCCCAGGCGGGCGAGCTTGTCCCGATGAACCTTGTACCCCCCGCACTCCGGCAGCGCCTCGACGAGGCCCACGACCTCGATCCCTGCCTGGAGGGCGTGGTAACCGGCGATGAGCCCCACATTCCCGCCCCCAACGATGAACAGCCGGTCCGCCGCCCGAACGAGATCGCGGTTGACGAGGGTCTGGAACGCCCCCGCCCCGTACACGCCGGGAAGGGTGTTCCCCTTGAACAGGAGCGATCTCTCGCGCGCTCCGGCTGCGACGAGGAGCACGTCCGGGACGACGAGCGCGTACGCCCGACCCTCGCGGAGGATCCCCACCACGCGGTCGCTGTACACGGCCAGGGCGACCGAATCCAGCCACACCTCGACCGACGAATGGCGGCGGACCTCCGCCTCGAGCCGCGTGGCAATGTCCGTCCCCCGCGTCCCGGCGTACACGGCGTCCGTGGACCCGAAGAACCGGTGCGTCTGGAGGACGAGCTTCCCGCCCAGTCGGCGCTTGTCATCAACGACGAGGGTTTTGATCCCGTGGGCTCCGAGCTCGATCGCCGCCGACATCCCAGCGGGGCCGCCGCCGATCACGAGGACGGGCACGGGGATGCGCGCGATCTCGTTCATCCGTGGGGGGGCGGGAACGGGCGGTAGTTCAGGGAGGCCATCGGCGGGCTCGACCCTCATCCCAGGTCGGACGAGGGTCATGCACGCCTTCACCGGCACCCCGTCTGCGATCACCAGGCACTGTGCGCACTGGCCGTTCGCGCAGAAGATCCCCTGGGGGGAGGCGTCCTTCTCGTGGTGGCCGAAGATCCTGATTCCATGAGCAAACAGGGCGGCGGCGATCGTCTCGCCAGGGAACGCTGGGAGCTCCCTCCCCTGGAACGTGAACGGGAACGGCTCGCCCCGCTCCAGGTGGAGGATAGGGTGGTGTTCGATCCTCATCGGAACAGTCCTCGGAGGAGCCGGGCGGAGGAGGAGCATAGCACGGGCGACATCGGGCGGATTCTACCGAACCAAACGCGCTGGGTCACGGTGAACGAGGGCCCATCCGCCACCCCACGCACGGCGAGGAGAAGAGGTGCGGAGACCCCCTTTTGTCCTATCTCCGTCGGGTGAACCGCCACTGCCGGGCAAGCCCGATCGCAATGAGGACGATCGGCGATAGGGGTGAGTAGATCAAGATCCCCCCCCGCTCACCATGGCCAGGATGAAGAACACCACCCGGACGGGCGTTGGATCGCCCCCAGGAGCTCAGCGATCCCGCCGCGCACCCAACCCCTGGAGCTCTGGGCTAGCGGAGCCGGACCCCCAGGTAGTACGGCCAGACCACGAGGGCGAGGATCGCCTGCCACCACAGGAGCTTCGTGAACGCAAGGGTAAACAGCCATCCCGCGAACCAGAACATCCCCGCCCACTCCCCTCTCACCCGAATGTCGCGATACGGCATATCCCCCTCCTTTTCGCTCATTGTAGCGGCCTGCCCCCGATCGCCAAAACGTGGAGGGAAGCCTCCCTTTCGGCCCGCCCTTCGCCGATCCAGAGGGCCGATCACGATGGCTCGGGGTTCGCTACAATCGAGGGTGATGCGCCGATTCTTGCTGGCCGTTGCCGTGTGGATCGCCGCCGTCGTTCCGGCGGGGGGCGAGGTGGTGCGCCTGTCCCTCGACGGAACGGTCAACCCGGCCACGAGCTCCTACGTCGTGCGGGGGCTCCGCGAGGCGAGCCGGTCGGGGGCTGAGCTCGCTGTCCTCGTCCTCGATACGCCAGGCGGGCTCGACACGGCGATGAAGGAGATCATGGAGGCGATCCTCTCCTCCCCGGTCCCGGTCGTGGTGTGGGTTGGACCGGCGGGGGCACGGGCCGCCTCCGCTGGCACGTTCATCCTCATCTCCGCCGACGTGGCCGCGATGGCCCCCGGGACGAGCACCGGCGCGGCCCATCCCGTGGCGCTCGCGGGGGAGACGGTTCCGGAGGACGATCCGACGGTGCAGAAGGCGCTGAACGACGCTGTGTCCCGGATCCGGTCTGTGGCCGAGCTACGGGGCCGCAACGCCGACTGGGCGGAGCGGGCGGTGCGCGAGTCGGCGACCGCCACCGCTACTGAGGCCCTCGACCTCGGGGTGATCGAACTCATCGCTGATTCGTTCTCCTCCCTCCTCGCGGCGCTCGATGGCTACACCCTCCCGGATGGGCGCGTGCTGCACACCGCGGGGCTGCCGGTGCGGGAGATCGGGATGACCCTCCAGGAGAAGTTCTTCTCCTACCTTGCGGATCCGAACCTCGTCTACATTCTCCTCCTCCTTGGCCTGTACGGGCTCATCTACGAGTTTTTCACCCCCGGGATCGGGATCGGCCTCGTCGGAGGGGGGATCTCGCTCTTCCTCGCCATCCTCGGCCTCCAAATCCTCCCCATGAGCTTCGTCGGGATCGGGTTGATTCTGTTCGGGGTCTTGCTCATGGTGCTCGATGCCTTCACCCCCACCAATGGGATCCTCACCGTGGGGGGCGTGGTGAGCCTCCTCATCGGATCCTTCTCCCTGTTCGAGCTCGAGGGCACGCCGCTGCGGCTGTCGTGGGGCACGGTCGCGGCCACGGTGGGGACACTGACCCTGATGTTCCTATTCATCGCCTCAAAGGGGCTCCTGGCCCAGCGGCGGCGGCCGCGGCCGCTCACGACGATGGTCGGCCTGACCGGGATCGCCAAGGACGATCTCGCACCCGAGGGATGGGTCCTCGTAAAGGGCGAGTATTGGCGGGCCCGGGCCGAGGGCGACCCGATCCGCAAGGGCGATCGGGTGAGGGTTGTGGATCAGGAGCGATCGCGGCTCATCGTGCGCCGGGAGGAGTAGCTTCGCAGCAAACCCGGGGGCCAACCCGAGTAGCCGCCCCCTGTTCTCGCCCTGTAAGGGTGGGAGGGAGCCCCGACGGTCCGGTTCTTCCTCTCCCCAGTGGTGAGGGTACGGCGTCAGTCTGTATCCTCGGCGAGCCACTCCTTGAGGCGGGCCTTGATCTTCTTCTCGATCCTGTCACCGAGCTCGTCCCAGTCTAGGTCCTCCTCGGTACCCACCCAGTGGGCGAAGCCGCGCTTGATCTTATGCTCGATCTCGCGGCCGAAGTCCTCGCTACGGCGCTCACCCCACCACCACGACCGGACCCCCCCCATGCCGATCCCCGTCCAGGCAAGGAAGAGGGTGATCATGAACCACAGCCCACACGTTTGAAGGTAGGAGAGGGGCTTTGCCAGCTCGAGGTGTCCGACGATGATGCTGTTCCAGAGCATCATGATGACCCAGGCAAAGAAGAAGAACGCTGCCACTCCGCCGCTGGTTACGATCCTCCACAGTAACCTCATTCGATTCACCTCCCAAGAGCGCTCGCATCATTCTACCCCGCGGGCAGCGTCGCGACCCAGTGAGGCCCATTCATCCTCCCCCGCGCACCACCGCCGCAGCGTCAATCGAGCAGCCATCGGGCATGAAGCCCGACGCTACCGGCGCCGGGGCCAGGCGATCCTCACCCCGCCAAGGTACTCCAGGAACTGCTCGAACCCGTCCCGGATCGCCGGGTGCCGCAGGGGAAGCCCATCCGGCTCCATCCAGTACCCGAGCACGTGCAGGACCTTGGTCTTGGCGTCGTACCGGCCATCGAACCGCCCCACGAACCGGTCCCGGTGGAGCATGGGGAGCACGTAGTACCCGTAGGTGCGCTGGTCAGGCTTCTTGTACACCTCCCACGCGTAGGAGAATCCCCACACCTTGGCCAGGGCATCCCGGCACCACAGGAGGGGATCGAGGGGGGCAATCATCCGCACGTGCCCGTCGAGCGGGATCGCCTCCGCCGCGCGCAGGACCAGTTCCGCGTCGGGGCGGACGTAGAACGGGGTGCGTACCCCAGCCACCTGAACCCGCGCCAGATCCCCTTCGTCCACCATCCGTTGGGGTAGCCCATCCGTGCGGGCTTGCTGGAGAAACATCCACGTCTCGGTGGCCCCACCCGTGGGGAGCAACCCCACCATGTCCACCCGTTTCCGAAGGAGGTAGCGCAGGAGATCTTCCCCGCGCGGGATGGGGCAGGCGAGGACCGTCGGTGGAACGACCCGTTCCGTGAGATCGAAGTAGCGCCGGTAGTTTGTGCGGTGGGAGACGGAGAGCCGACCCCGGTTCCATAGGACCTCGAGCGCAGCCCCGGCGGCGTGGGTCGTCTTCCAGCCCCGATGGGCTCCCTGCGCGACCGAGAGCTCCTTCAATTCCGCTGTGGAGAGGGGGCCGCTCTTTCGCACCGCCGCGAGGACCGCATCCTTCGCCCCCGGATGATCGCGATCGAGCTCCTCCTCGCGCCGCTGCTCCCACCGCTCCCCGCCCGCCTCCATGAGCGCCCGAAAGTATGGGAACTCGGCGATGGGGATCGCACATAGCATCTTGTCCCAGTACTCAAACCCCAGCCGCTTGTGGTGCAGGAGGTCGAGGAACATCCCCGGATGCGTTCCCCCCACGCGGGACTGGAGGACGAGGTCGTGGTTCCGTCCCAGGATCGGGAGCGGATCGAGCTGCACCGCCCGGAGGTCCCGGAACACCTCGCAGATCCCGTCCTCACCCGCGGGGTAGCGCGTTCCGTGCAGTCCGACGGCGGCAAGCTGGTAGAGGCGCGCCTCTTCCCGCGACCAGGTCAGTGCCATGGCTCGACTCTAGCGGGGACGCGGGAGTCCGGCCAACCGGGGTCCGTCCACTGTTGGCGATAGTGACAGCTCTCTCTATACTCCTCCCGATGCTGAGCCCCAGGGACATCCAGCGAACCGTGGAGGATCACGCCCGGAAGATCGTCGCGGTGCTTGCAGCCCTTCCTCCTGACTGCAACGAAGCTGAACTCCGCCACCGGGTCCAACCGGTCCTGCAGGGGTTCGCCGCGGCGATCGGCCTGACCGCGCACGAGCGCGACGAGTACGTCGTCGCCGAAGGGACGAGGGCGGACGCGATCTTCGGCCGGCTGGTGATCGAGTTCAAGCGCCCAGGCTCCCTCGCCGCGCCGCGAGCGCTTGCGGCGGCGCGCGATCAGGTGGCCCAGTACATGCACTCCATCGCCGAGCAGGAAGGCCACCCCCGGCTGGGGGGCGTCGTGTTCGATGGCCATCACCTCGCCTTCGTCCGGTTGCGCGACGGCCGCGTGGCGTTCGAGCCCCTTCGCCCCGCTGAAGAACCGGCCCTCGCCGACCTCCTGTGGTGGCTCGCCGGCCTCACCGGAACCGCGCTCACCGCGGAAAACCTCGCCCGCGACTTCGGCACCGATCACCCCCGGAGCCGGGAGGCCATCGCGGCCCTCGATTCCGCCCTCACCCGGGCCGTGCTCACCGATCCTGAGGGGATGGTGGCGAAGCTCTTTCAGCAGTGGAAGCTCTTCTTCTCCGAGGCGATTGACTACCAGGAGGCGTTCGGGGGGCGCAAGCTCGGACCCCTCAAGGAGTGGGCCGCCAAGGCCGGGCTCGAGATCGGGACCCCGGACGAGGCGGAACGGTTCTTCTTCGCCCTGCATACCTACTTCGCCCTTCTCGTCAAGCTCATCGCGTGGCTCGCCCTCTCCCGCCACCTTGGCCCACGGGTCGGCGCTCCGCTCTTCGAGGAGCTGGATCGGGCCTCGTCCTCCTCCCTCCTCGCCCACCTCCGGAAGATGGAGCAGGGCGGCGTGTTCCGCGAGTTTGGGATCGAGAACCTGCTCGAAGGTGACTTCTTCGCGTGGTACCTCTATGCCTACGGTGAGGCCGTCGAGGCGGCCGTGCGGGCGCTGGTGTCGCGCCTGGAGGAGTACGACCCGACCACGTTGCGAATAGATCCCGACGAAACGCGCGACCTTCTCAAAAAGCTCTACCACTACCTCCTCCCGCGCGAGGTGCGGCACAACCTGGGCGAGTACTACACGCCGGACTGGCTCGCCCAACGCCTCCTGGAGCAGGTGGACCAGGAGTTCTTCGACGACCACGAGGCGGCGATCCGTCGCCAGCGGCCGCGGATCGGGGAGCTCCGCTGGCTCGACCCGGCCTGCGGGTCGGGGACGTTCCTCGTCCTCCTCCTCAAGCGCTACCGCGAGCTCGGGGAGAGGCTCATGATCCCGGAGAGCGAGCTCCTGCACACGGTCCTCGCGAACGTAGTTGGGTTCGACATCAACCCCCTGGCGGTGATCACCGCCCGCGTGAACTTCCTCCTCGCCCTCGGCGACCTCCTCGAACACCGGCGCGGGCCAATCACGATCCCCGTGTACCTCGCCGACTCCGTGCTTCTGCCCGAGATGGGCCACGACCTCGAATCGTCAGGGCTGTACCAGGTGCGGACATCGGTGGGTTTGTTCGCCGTGCCGGAGGCTGTGTTCGCCCAGGGGCGCCTGGGCCGGTTCTGCTCGATCCTCGAGGACGCGGTGCGGGCGAGGGAGAGCCCAGATGCCTTCCTGGACAAGGTGACGGGGCAACTCAACCTCTCCACAACCGACCGGGCCGCCGTGGCTCCCCCGTTACGCGCCCTCTACGCCCAGCTCCTCGACCTACACCAGAGGGGCCTTGATGGGCTTTGGGCGCGGCTCCTCCTCAACAACTTCGCCCCGCTCACCGTGGGAGAGTTCGACTACGTGGTGGGGAATCCCCCGTGGGTGAACTGGGAGCACCTCCCAGATGGGTACCGTGGCGACACGAAAAGGCTGTGGGACCGATATGGCCTCTTCCCTCACACAGGAATGGATGTGATCCTCGGCAAGGGAAAGAAGGACATCTCCATGCTCATGACCTACGTGGCCATGGACAAGTTCCTCCAGCCCAAGGGGAAGCTCGGGTTCGTAATCACGCAGTCCCTGTTCAAGACCGCGGGAGCCGGGCAAGGATTCCGCCGGTTCCGCATCGGAGAGAAGGGTGCCCCGTTGGGCGTGGTTCACGTGGACGACATGGTGGATCTGAAACCGTTCGAGGGGGCGTCGAACCGCACCGCGGTGATGGTGATCGAGAAGGGGAGAGAGACACACTACCCCGTGCCCTACACCGTGTGGAGGAAGAAGAAGGGAGCGCGGTTCTCCTACGACTCGACCCTCGACGACGTCAAGTCCGCCACCCAGCTCCTCGACCAGAAGGCGGAGCCGGTGGATCCCGCTGACCCCACCTCCCCGTGGCTCACCGCCGACAAGTTCGCCCTGGCCGCGGTGAAGAAGGTCCTCGGGAAGTCCGACTACACCGCCCATGCCGGCGCCTACACTGGAGGGGCAAACGGCGTGTACTGGGTGCGCATCCTCGAGACGCGGGCCGACGGGCTGGTCGTGGTGGAGAACATCACTGAAGGGGCGAAGCGCGAGGTCCCGCAGGTAACCGCGGTCCTTGAACCGGACCTCCTCTACCCCCTCCTCCGCGGCCGGGACGTTGCGCGCTGGCGTGCTGAACCTTCGGCCCACATCTTGATGGTTCAGGACCCCCAAACGCGGCGCGGGATCCCCGAGGAGGACCTCAAGGCGCGCTACCCCAAGACATGGGAGTACCTCAACCGGTTTGAGCAGGTCCTCCGAGAACGCGCCGCGTTCAAGCGCTACTTCACTCGCCGGGACAAGACAGGCAAGGTGATAGACACGGGTCCGTTCTACTCCATGTTTGACGTCGGCGACTACACCTTCGCCCCGTGGAAGGTGGTGTGGACGAGGATCGCGAAGATTGCAGCCGCTATAGTGGGTCCCGCGAACCGGAAGCCCGCGATCCCCCAAGAGACGATTACTCTTGTGGATTGCCAATCCGAGCTTGAAGCTTGCTACATCGCCGCGTTGGTCAACAGCGATCTGTTCCAGTTCGCTGCAATCTCGTACAGTCAAAAGGGCGGCAAGAGCATGGGCTCCATGCACATCCTCGAACACATCCGCATTCCGAAGTACGACCCGGCTGATCCGGGGCACCGAGCGCTCGCTGCGGCATCCCAGGAGGCCCACGCCGCGGCTGCCCAGGGCGACACCGACCGCCTGGCCGCGATCGAGGCCCAGGTGGACTCCCTCGCCGCAAGGCTCTGGGGCCTCACCGACCGCGAACTCGCCTCCCTCCGCCGTGGCCTTCCACGGGAGCTCCCCCGCGGTGCCCCCGCGCGACCGGATGAGGAACAGGGCCTATAATTCCGGTGTGGACGAGAAGCGGTACCTCGCCAGCCTGGCCCGCGCGTTCGGGGGAGCAGGGGTGGCCCCGGCCATCCCCCCAGCCGCGCCGGTCCCCCTCGGAGCGGGCGAGGAGGTGCCAACGGCGTACGGTCCTTGCCTCGCCCTCGTCTCGGCCCATCCAGCGCGTCTCGCGTTCCCCGACCGGTCGCTCTCCACGGAGGCGGTGGCCCAGGCGTTCTCGCTCCTGTTCGGGATCGGGCCGGTGCGAGAGGGGGGGCTGCGGGCAGCGGGCGCCCGCACGTTCGCCGACCTCGCCGCCCATCCCCGGTACGGCCCGCAGGCCCGCGGCTGGCTGTCCGCCCTCGCCCGTGGCGACCTCGCCCTTCTCCACGACGGGATCTCGCGGCGGTTCTCACCGTCGCACGACCTCCTCTTGCACCTCCTTGCGTTCGCCGACCGGGAGGACCTCGTGTTCCTCGATATCGAGACCCTGGGGCTCTCCTCTCTCCCGGCGTTCCTCATCGGCATCGGCCGGCTGAACGGCGACGGGATCGAGGTCCGTCAGTACCTCGCCCGCACGCTGGGGGAGGAGCCAGCGATCCTCTCCGCCCTGCGGGAGGAGCTCCCTCCCCAGCCGATCGTCATCTCCTACAACGGGAAGGCCTACGACTGGAACCACCTCCGCGGCCGGTGTGCCTATCACGGGCTGGGCCCGCTGCCGGAGCCGGTGCACCTCGACCTCCTCTTCTTCGCCCGCCGGCGGTGGGGAGGGGAGCTTCACGACTGCTCGCTCGGCGCGGTGGAGAGGGCCGTGCTCGGGGTCGAGCGGGAGCTCGACGTGCCGGGGGAGTACGTCCCCGCCCTCTACGAAAACTACCTCCGCACGGGATCGGCGGCGAGCCTCCTCCCCGTGATCGCCCACAATCGGGAGGATGTCCTCACCCTGACCAGGCTCCTCTCCGTCCTCCTCGACCGGGTGACCCGCCCTGGCTGACCTCCTCTCCGCCCTCGCCGCCCAGCCGTGGTACCGCGGGCAGGTCGTCTCCTCCTTCGTTGTTCCACCCCGGCCCGGCGTCTACGCCGCGCCCCCGGAGGGGCTCCCGGCAGCGGCCCGCGCATGGCTGACGAGGGAGGGAATCCGGCTCTACGCCCATCAGGCGGAGGCGATGGAGCGGCTTATTTCCGGTCAGGACGTGGTCGTCGCCACCGGCCCCTCGTCGGGGAAGACGCTTGCGATGGCCCTCCCGATCGTGGCGGCCTTGGCTGAGGATCCGACAGCCACCGCGCTCCTCCTCTACCCGATGAAGGCCCTCGCCCAGGACCAGCTCGGGAAGTGGACCGAGCTCGCCCGGGCGCTGGGGGTGGAGGGGCGCGTGGATGTCTACGACGGGGATACCCCGTCCCACCGCCGGCCCCGGCTGCGGGCGGAGGGGCAGATCCTCCTCACGAACCCGTACGCCCTTCACCAGTACCTGGAGTGGCACCACCGCTGGGCCCCGTTCTTCAAGGGGGTGCGGTACGTGGTCGTGGACGAGGGTCACTGGTACCGGGGCGTGTTCGGGTCAGGGGTGGCCCTCCTCATGCGGCGCCTGGGGCGGGTACTCGCCCGCTACGGGGCGGATCCGACCTACGCGGTGGCCTCGGCGACCACGGGCGACGCTTCCCTTCTCGGGGAACGCCTCCTCGGCCGGCCGGTAGCGGTGGTGGACCGGGACGGCTCGCCCCAGGGAGCACGCACGTGGTGGGCGTGGGACCCGGACCTCGATCCGGAGCGATCGCCCTTCGTGCAGGCGGTGGACCTGTGCCGGTTCCTCGTCCGGCAAGGATCGCAGACGCTCGCGTTCCTCCCGTCGCGGCGGATGGCGGAGGCCCTCGCCCAGGCAGTCAAGGAACGGCTGCCCGAGGGTGCCACGCCCGACTCGGGATCTAGCAGCGCGGTCGCGTCGTACCGCGCCGGGTACCGTCCCGAGGAGCGGAGGGAGCTGGAGCGGGGGCTGCGGGAGGGGACGCTGCGCCTCGTGGCCTCGACGTGTGCGCTCGAGCTGGGGGTGGACGTGGGCGGGCTGGATGCGGTGGTCCTCGTCGGGTACCCCGGGTCGGTGGCCTCGGTCCGCCAGCAGGCGGGTCGGGCCGGCCGGTCGGGGCGCGACGCCCTCGTGGTCTACCTGCCCCAGGAGAACCCCCTCGACCGCTACTTCCTCCGGCGCCCCCGGGAGCTCGCGGAGGGGAAGGTGGAGGTCCCTGTGCTCAACCCGCGCCACAAGGAGCTCGCCGTGCGGCATCTCCTCTGCGCGGCGGCAGAATTCCCCCTGCGCCGGGACGAGCTCCCCCTCCTCGGGGCGGAGGAGGAGGATGCAACGTCTCTCGAGAAGGCCGGCCTCCTCGCCGCCATCCCCAATGGGTGGTCGTACGCCGGCCGGGTCCGCCCGGCGGAAGCGGTGTCCCTGAACGCCCTCACCGCACGGCAGGTGCAGATCCTCGTAGCGGGGGAGGTCCTCGAGACGTGGGATGAGCACCGCGCGCGGCGTGAGGCGTTCCCCGGTGCGGTGTTCCTCCACCAGGGGGAGGCGTTCCGCGTGCGCTCCCTCGACCTTGAACCGGGGATCGCGGTGGCCGAACCGTCCACGGACGGACTCACCACGAAGGCCCTCACCCTGGAGGAGGCGCGGATCGAACGAGCCCCTTCCGGAGCGGCGAGCGACCTGGGACTCGGGACGGTGTCCATCCGCGAGACGATCCCCGCCTACAAGGTCCTCGATCGGGGCCGGGTCGTGGACGTGCGGCCCCTCGATCTTCCGCCGGTCGAGTTCACCTCGGAGGGGGTATGGCTCACGTGGGGCAGGGATGGCTCAACGTCGCGCAGCGGGAGCCAGTACAGGGACTTGACCCTCGCGACGCCTTCCCCGGGCGGGCTCCATGGGGCCGAACACGCCCTCGTGGCCCTCGTCCCCCTCATCGCCCTCTGCGAGCCGGGCGATGTGGGCGGTGTTTCCTCCGTCCACCACCCGGATACGGGCCGCCCGACGGTGCTCGTGTACGACGCGTTCCCGGGCGGGATCGGGATCGCCCCCCTCCTTTACGCGCGGGTGCGGGACTGGGTTGCCCGCACCGTGGACCTCCTCTCCTCCTGTCCGTGCCAGGAGGGATGCCCGCGCTGCGTGCTCTCCCCTCGCTGTGGGAGCGGGAATCAGCCGATGGACAAGGGCGCGGCCTGGGCCCTCCTTGCGGCCTGGCTCGCTGCGCACGATGGGTAAGGAGGGGGGGGAGGGGCTAGGGAGGCCCCTCCCCCAAGGGAGGCTGGCCCTCGCTACGGGCAGTTCCCAAAACAGAGTTGAATCTTGAAGTTCCACCGCCCGTCGGATCCAAGGTACCAGCAGTAACCTGGACCGGTCGGGCATTCACCGACGAAGAACTGCCATCCCCCGGATGGGCTCCAGAACCAGCCCATCCCTGGTGCGATGTACTCCATGCCCTGACACGGGGGGCACGGGGTGACCCCCCAACAAGGGGGGCACGGCCAGAACCCCGTTGGCGTGGTCTGCACGATCTGGAACGTGGTCCAGGCCGTCGCACAGCACCCACAGCTCGGCTCGGGCACGAGGCCGAGCACCGCCACCCGGCCCGACTCGGGGTCGGAGCCGAGGAGGGGGTAGGGATCAGCGTAGGTACCCATCGGCATCGCGAGGGGCTGGGTACATGCCACGAGCTGCACCGTCTCCTGCCCGGTCGGAAGCATGACCCGGAACTGGTAGGTGGGTTGGTCCGGGAGGACATGGGTCCCCGCCGGGCGGTACGCGTTCGGGGAGTACGGGTTCGGGAAGATCAGGCGCACATTTCCGGTGGGCTCGATGTCGAACAGGTACACGTACGCCGCCTGGGAGATGTAGAAGTGGATCCGGGCCGTCTCCCCCACCGTGTACTGCGCACGCTCCGTCCACACGGTGGCGGACAGGCCAGGAACGGGTGTGGGAACCAACCCAAGAGGCGATGGCCCGGATTGGGCCACTCCGACGGCTGAGCACGCCAGGACGAGGACGAGGGTGATCCATGGCTTCATCTCCATCACCTCTACCCGATCTACACCGCCCGCCCGGGGCGGGTTCCCGGGGAGCTCGCGGGCTTGGATCCGGTTCGGGGACGGGGATATCATGTTGCGGGTTCCCATGTCGGGGTACGAAGAGCGGCAGGTCGGGATGAACAGGTGGGGTACGGCCGGAGGAAGCGGGCGCTTGTCCTCTGCCCGCCCCGGTCCGGAGCGAGTGAAGGGGGTACAGCATGACCATCCTTGATTTCTTCTGGATCTTCCTCATACTCTCCGCCCTCCAGCCCGTCCTCAGGCGGCAGATGCTGGAGGGTTCCCGCCAGCGGCTCCTCGCCAAGGTTGAGCACATGCGGGGCTCCCGGGTGATCGCCCTCATCCACCGCCAGGAGACCATGAGTTTTCTGGGGTTCCCCGTGTTCCGCTACATCAACATCAACGACTCCGAGGAGGTCATCCGGGCCATCCACATGACGGGCCCCGACGTGCCCGTGGACATCGTGCTCCATACCCCGGGTGGGCTCGTCCTGGCGGCGTTGCAGATCGCCCGAGCCCTCAGGCGCCATCCGGCCAAGGTGACCGTGTTCGTGCCCCACTACGCCATGTCCGGCGGGACCCTGATCGCCCTGGCCGCGGACGAGATCGTGATGTGCGAGCACGCGGTGCTGGGACCGGTGGACCCCCAGCTCGGCGAGTACCCGGCGGCCTCGGTGCTGAAGATCGTCAAGGAGAAGCCGGTGGAGAGGATCGACGATCGCACGTTGATCCTGGCCGACACGGCGGAGAAGGCAATCCGCCAGGTGCAAGCCGCGGTGAGGGAGATCCTGGCCGGGCGGTATCCGGATGACACGTGCGAGGAGCTGGCGAAGGTGCTGACCGAGGGGCGCTGGACCCACGACTATCCCATCACTTACGAGGAGGCGAAGAGGCTGGGGCTGCCCGTGTCAGCGGAGATGCCGAACGAGGTGCTGAAGCTGATGCAGCTCTATCCACAGCCGGTGAACCAAGCCCGCACGGTGGAGTACCTCCCCTTCCCCCGCCATCGGGGCCCGGTGGCGCCCCGCGAAGAAGGGTAAGAAGAGCGAAGAGGCCCCGTGAGCGGGGCCCCTCGGACAACTCGGAGGATGGGAGGGAAGCGGGCTAGGCATCCTACCCACGACCGCATACTCCTCCCGCCCGATAGAGGGACCGCGAACTTCCCATGGAGGTCCAGTGGATCGCCCTATCCCCCGGTCTGTACGCACTTGCGGCTGGCCTTTCAGACAACGGGCACGAACACGGGTCAGGGGGGTACGCCGGCCCGACGCCCTGGTGGAGGCGAGCGGGATCGAACCGCCGACCCCCGGCTTGCAAAGCCGGTGCTCTCCCAAACTGAGCTACGCCCCCGGACTAACAGCTGGACGGTTCGGGGAAGTCCGCACAGGACGTTGGTTTATACAGACGGGGCGCGCGGCCGTCAAGGAGGGCTTCGCCCCGGTTCTCCCCGGGGGCGCCGTGGCCCCAAGACGGGGTCAGTACAGCCAGCCGTGGTCGAGCCCGATTCGGGTGAGGGTCTTCACCCGTTCCTCCAGGAGCGGACAACGTGGGCTCGGTGCGATCACGCCCAGCCCCGCTGCCACCGCCCCCAGGGCGATGATGACGTTGCCAGCCTCGTAGCCCTGAATCCCCAGCCAGTACCCTCCCCCCACGAACGTCAGCCCGCCGAGGATGAGGCCGTACCGCGCTGAGCGGCACGACGTGAGCTCCCGCTGCGCACTCCTCATCGCCGCGCGCCATTCCCCTTCCGCGAGCCGCGGGCTCACCAGCGGATCCACGCTGAACTCGACACGCGCCACATCCCCCAGAGGGAACCGGACCTGCAGACCGCCCGTCGCGCACCACGCCACGGAATCCGCGGTCACCCCGCACAGCTCCCCACCCACCTTCTGCCCGCTCTTGAGGTGCAGCGTATCAGCACACGCCGTGGCTCCCACCAGGAGAACGAGACCCCACACCAACCACCGTCGTGTCATCGGATGACCTCCCTGGGTATTCCCCATCGGTTTATAGGAGGCCAGTGCGCACGAAAGGAGGTCGCAAGACCTCCGACCATGCCCCCTCTGTCCCCGCTCAGTGTGGCACAGACATCCCGCGGAACACCTGCCGAGCACGCCAGAAATACTCCGCCCCCGAGATGACGGCCAGCGCTACGGCGAGGTACAGGAACGCGTCCTTCAGCTGCTGTCCCCACGGCCCGAGGCCGAAGTAGCGGGTGGAGAGGATGAACAGGACGAGGCCAATGTGAGACAGGGTCTTCAGTTTGGCGAGAATGCTCGCCCGGATCGTTATCCCCTCCGCGATGGCGAGGATGCGCAGTCCGGTGACGAGGAATTCCCGGGCCAGGATCGCCACGACGGGGGGAGCGGTGAGTTCCCCGAGCTCGACGAAGGAAACGAAGGCCGCGGTCACCAAAAGCTTGTCCGCGATCGGGTCCGCGAACACCCCAAACCGCGTCTCCTGGTGCAACGCCCGCGCCAGGTACCCATCCACGGCATCGGAGATGGCGGCGAGGGCGAAAATGGCCAGGGCGAGGATCTTGAAGATCGTCCCTTCTGCATAGAGGAAGAACATGAACAGCGGCGTGGCGAGGATCCGGGCGAGGGTGATCTGGTTCGGAATCGTCACAGTGGGCAACGTAGCCCGTCGGTCCTCGGTTGTCAATCCCCGAGTGGCCCGAGTGAGCAGCTGACGTACGACGGGAACCGGCGAGCGACAATGCACGGCGCTGCGATAAGCGCAGTCTGCGGGCCAAAGGTGGACGCCTGGTGGAGATGAGCGGAGTCGAACCGCCGACCTCCGCGTTGCGAACGCGGCGCTCTCCCAACTGAGCTACATCCCCCCAACTGGCGGCGCAGGGAGTCGAACCCTGAACCTCGCGGTTATGGGCCGCGCGCTCTTGCCGGTTGAGCTACACCGCCGACACCCTACCCCACGTCCACTCACAATGGGGCTTCCTGCCACAGTCTGGTTGCGGGGGCTGGACTTGAACCAGCAACCTCCGGGTTATGAGCCCGGCGAGCTGCCTAATTGCTCCACCCCGCTTGTGCCGAGGGCGGGATTTGAACCCGCACGAGCCTGCGCTCTGGGGATTTTAAGTCCCCTGCGTCTGCCAGTTTCGCCACCTCGGCACTGCTTGGAGCGGGAAACGGGATTCGATCCCGCGACCTCCACCTTGGCAAGGTGGCGCTCTACCAACTGAGCTATTCCCGCCTGACCCTGGGATTATACGGGCGAATGGTCTTGAGGCCAGGTGGTGCGAAGGGCGGGACTCGAACCCGCACGCCTTGCGGCACTGGCTCCTAAGGCCAGCGCGTCTGCCAATTCCGCCACCTTCGCTCGACCCGGTTGTAGCCCCGCCCCGGAAACCCGTCAACCCGCTGCGGCCTCGGGGTACAGGCCGAGGAGGCCGGTGGGGTCCCGCCGTCGGCGCATCCTCACCCCCGGCAGCCGGAGGAGGATGATCTCCGCCGTGGTGTGCACCGTCGCCGACAGGAGGTGCCCGCCGATCGCCGCGCCGCCCTTCCGCCCGGCGACGACGTGGGCATGGAGCACGGGCTTCCCCTCCTCATCCCCCAGGTTCCCCTGGAGCGAGAGGAGCTCTGCCGGCTCCGCGATTCGCTCCTCAACGTACTTCTCCCCGTCCCAGTACCCGAGCGCAAGGTCCCGCACCATCCCGATCCCCACGACCAACCCCGCGGCCGTGAGGCCGAGGCCGAGCAAGGCATCGGGAAGTCGTTCCCCGTCTTGGCACCGCACGACGACCGTCGTCTCCGTATCTACGCGAAGCATGGCCCTCCTTCGGTCCGCCCGATGTTGCCCTCCCGCCCGGGCGCCCCTATCCTTCCCGATCATGGATCGCGCAGCCCAGATGGTCGAGGTGGCGGACCGGCTTCGTCGCCGGTTCGGACCTGTAGACCATGGCGATCCTGAGCCCCCCCTCGATCTCCTCGTGCGGACCATTCTTTCCCAGAACACGTCCGACCGCAACCGCGACCGCGCCTACGCCGAGCTCCGCTCCCGGTTCCCGACCTGGGAAAACGTTCTCGCCGCCCCCCCGCGCGAGGTCGCCGGGGCGATCCAGGGCGCGGGCCTCCATCACCAGCGGGCGAAGCGCCTCCACGCCGTCCTCGCCCGGCTCCGCGACGAGCGGGGGGCCCTCGCCCTCGATCTCCTCGCCCAGCTCCCGGACGAGGAGGCTGCCCAGTGGCTCCTCTCCCTCCCGGGGGTGGGGAAGAAGACGGCGTACGTGGTCCTCCTGTTCGGGTTCGGCCGTCCGTTCTTCCCGGTGGACACCCACATCGCCCGCGTCACAAAGCGACTGGGGCTCACGGACACAACGGCCGATCCCCATGACGCCCTCGCCCCGCTCGTCCCGCCGGGGAAGGAGCGCGAGCTCCACCTCCACTTGATCCGCCTGGGCCGGGAGGTCTGCCGGCCGCGGCAGCCCCGCTGTCCGGCATGCCCCCTGCTCGACGTGTGCCCGTATGGGCAAAAGGAGACGCGATGACGAGAGAGGAAGCGTTGACCCTTGTCCAAGAGAGCGTGAAAACGAAGAACCTTGTCAAACACATGCTCGCCGTGGAAGCGGCGATGCGGGCGCTGGCGCCCCGGTTCGGCGGCGACCCCGACCGGTGGGGGCTGGCGGGGCTCCTCCACGATCTGGACTATGAGGAGACGAAGGATGATCCCCAGCGCCATGGGGAGATCACCGTGCGCCGGCTGCGGGAGAAGGGGGTTGACGATCCCGAGCTCCTGGATGCGATCCTCGCCCACGCCGGGCGGAAGGAGCCCGCAACTCCGTTCGAACACGCCCTAGCCGCGGTGGACCCCCTCACCGGGCTCATCGTCGCCGCCGCCCTCGTCCACCCCGGACGGCTGGCCGGCCTCACCGTCCAGAACGTGGTCCACCGCTACCGCGAGAAGGGGTTTGCCCGGTCGGCATCGCGAGAGGGGATCGCACGGTGCACGCAGCTTGGGCTCACCCTCGACGAGTTCGCCACCCTCGTCCTCACGGCAATGCAGGGGATCCAGGGCGAACTCGGCCTGTGAAACGGCCCCGGCTCACTGCCAACTGACGCGGGACACGCCGGGGAGGGCGAGGAGCTCCTCCGAAAGCTGGGCTGACCGGACCTCACCGCGGCTCCGGACGTAGAACGTGAGCGAGGCGCAGTCCTTCGACCGGTCGAGGCGGACGTCGAGGGCGAGGACCCGTTGCCGCGCTCCGGAGAACACCCCGCGGCACAGCTCATCGAGGCGCTGCACCTCCGTGCCCTGGGTGTGGACGATCACGGTGTGGTAGGAGTGGGCGGGGACGAGGCGCTCCACTCGGTTCAGCCCCAACAGGACGGCCAGCGTCAGGGCGGCGCTCCCCGCAGCGAGGATGTACAGGCCCTGGCCGGCAGCGGCCCCCAGCACGGCGACGAGCCAGATACAGGCCGCCGTGGTCACCCCCCGCACGATGTCCCGTGTCCGGACGATCGCCCCCGCCCCGAGGAACCCCACCCCGGTGACGATCCCGGCGAGGGCGCGGCCGGGGCCATCGGGGTGGCCGAGCTCCCCGGCGAGGACCATCACCAACGCCGCCCCGGCGCAGACGAGGATGTGCGTCCGCAGGCCGGCCGCGCGCCCCCGAAGCTCACGTTCCAGCCCGATCGCCGCCCCCACCAGCGCGGCGAACAGGATCCGGGCGAACAGTTCCAGGGCCTCCACGCGCGCTCCCTAGATCACGCCCAACTCACGGCCCACGCGGGCGAACGCGTCCACCGCGAAGTCGAGGTCCTCCTTCGTGTGCACGGCGGACACCATCACCCGCAGCCGGGCCTTCCCCTTGGGCACGGTGGGGAAGACGATCGCCTGGGCGAACACCTCCCGCGCGAATAGCCGCCGCGAGAACTCCCACGCCGTCGTCGCCTCGCCGAGCATGACCGGGGTAATCGGGGTCTCAGAGTGGCCGATGTCGAACCCGAGATCGGCGAGCCGCCCCTTCAGGTAGCGGCCGTTGTCCCACAGCATCCGCACCTGCTCGTCGCTCTTCTCGAGGATCTCCACGGCGGCGATGCAGGCCGCCACGTCGGCCGGGGTGGCCGCGCTCGAGAACAAGAACGGCCGCGCCCGCTGGCGCAGGTACTCCACGATCTGCCGCCGGCCCGCCAGGTAGCCCCCCATGACGCCGAACGCCTTGGAGAGCGTGCCCATCTCGATGTCCACCCTTCCCTGCACGCCAAAGTGGTCGGCGATCCCCCGCCCGTGGGAGCCGAGCACGCCCTCCCCGTGCGCATCGTCCACCATCACCAGGGCGTCGAATTCCTCGGCGACGGCCACGATCTCGGGAAGGGGGGCCAAGTCCCCATCCATGGAGAACACGCCGTCGGTGACGATGAGCTTCCGCGGGGCGGCCTTGTGTTCAGCGAGGGCCGTGCGCAGCGCCCCCACGTCGCGGTGGGGGTAGATGACGCGCTCCGCCTTCGTCAGCCGACAACCATCGATGATCGAGGCGTGGTTGAGCTCGTCGGTGAACAGGACGTGCCCCGCCCCCATCAGGGTCGGGATCGCGGACAGGTTCGCGCAGAACCCGGACTGAAGTGAGATCGCGTCCTCGGTTCCCTTGAACGCGGCGAGCTTGCGCTCGAACTCGACGTGGAGGGTCATCGTGCCGGCGATGGATCGCACTGCGGCCGGGCCAACCCCGTACCGCTCGACCGCCTTTCGCGCCGCCTCCTTCAGCCGGGGGTCGTTCGCAAACCCGAGGTAGTTGTTGGAACACATGTTCAAAACACGTTTCCCGTCCACAACAGTCCACGCCCCGACCGCGCTTTCAATCGTGCGGATCGTGTTGTAGAGGCCCTGCGCCTTGAGATCGGCGAGCTCAGCGGTGATGAAGTCGTACTTCCCCATGCTTCCTCCTCAGCGGCAGCTTACCCAGCCCGACTCGCCCAAGCAAACGCGGGCGGGTAGAATGCCCATCTGAACACTTTCACACCATAGGGAGGACAGATGCGCATTCTCGTCACAGGGGCTACCGGGCAGATCGGATCAGAGCTCACCCTCGTGCTGCGCGAGCGGTATGGAGGAGATGCGGTGATTGCGGCGGGCCATCGCAAACCAGCCTCCGCTGCGCTCGCCTCCTCCGGGCCGTTCGTGTCCCTCGATGTCGCGAACCGGGATGCGTTGGCCCGGGTGATCCAAGAGCACGGGATTGAAACGGTGTACCACCTCGCTGCCGTCCTGTCTGCGACCGGCGAGCAGCACCCCCAACGGGCGTGGGACGTCAACGTCAATGGGCTGTACAACCTGCTTGAGCTCGCCCGCGAGAGCGGGATCCGTCAGATCTTCTATCCCAGCTCGATCGCCGTGTTCGGGCCCCGTACCCCCCGCGACCGCACCCCCCAGGACACGGTCCTCTCCCCGACGACGATGTACGGAGTGACGAAGGTCACGGGCGAGCTCCTCTGCGACTACTATGCCCATCGGTTCGGGCTCGACATCCGCGGGCTCCGCTACCCGGGGATCATCTCCAGCGAAACCCCGCCCGGGGGGGGAACGACGGACTACGCGGTGGAGATGTTCTACCTCGCAGTGGAGGGGAAGCCGTACACATGCTTCGTACGCGAGGACACGATGCTGCCGATGATGTTCATGCCCGATTGCCTGCAGGCGGCGCTGGACCTCATGGAGGCGCCGGAGGCGAAGCTGCGCTACCGCACCTACAACCTGAGCGCGATGAGCTTCACCGCCGGAGAACTCGCCGCGGAGATCAGGAAGCATGTCCCCGGGTTCAGGGTCGAGTACGTGCCGGACTTCCGCCAGGCGATCGCCGACTCGTGGCCTCGCTCGATTGACGATTCGGCCGCACGGGCCGACTGGGGATGGAAGCCACGCTATGGTCTTTCCGAGATGGTGGCGGAGATGCTGGCCGCGCTCTCCCGTCGCCGCGCGGCGGGGTGCCTCTACCCTACAGGCTAGGCCCGAGGTAGGCGATCGCCTCGATCTCGATCCGGCTCCCCTTGGGGAGGCGGCTCACCCCGACGCAGACGCGCGCCGGGGGATCTCGATCGAAGGACGCTGCATAGGCCTCGTTGACCGCGGGGAAGTCATCCATGTCGGTGAGGTAGATCGTCACCTTGACGAGGTCGCGCAGTGACCCCCCTGCCGCCTGGACGACCTGGGCGATGTTCCGCAGGCAGAGCTTGGTCTGATCCCCGATCGGCCCCGCCGCGAGCTCTCCCGTGGGGAGGAGGGGGAGCTGGCCGGAGATGAACAGGAACGGCCCAGCCTGTACGCCGGGCGAGTAGGGGCCGACGGCCGTCGCTCCGGGGGGGACCACTGGTCGGCCGGACACTAGGTCCAGGTGAGGCGGGCCACCTCCGCCCCGTCTCCCCGCCGCGGCCCGAGCTTGAGGACACGGGTGTACCCGCCCTCGCGGTCGCGGTACCGCGGCCCGAGCTCGGAGAACAACTTCTCCGTGGCTTCCTTGCTCTGAAGGATGGCGAACGCCCGCCGCTGCGCGGCCTGCTCGCCCGTCCGGGCCCATGTCACGAGACGCTCCGCCAGCGCCTGGGTCGCCTTGGCCCGGGCGAGGGTGGTGTCCACCTTGCCGTACAGGATCAGGTCCCTCGCTTGTCCGGACACTACGGCCCGCCGGCGATCGCTCCTCATGCTGAGCTTGGGTACGTTACAGCGATGGCGCATCAGTCCTCCTTCTCCGAACGCAGCGCGTAGCCGAGCTCACTGAGGCGCCCCTCGAGCCGGGCGAGGGTCTTCTCGCCGAACCCGTGGATATCGGAGACCTCCTCGCGGGTCCGCGCCAACAGGTCATGGAGGGTGATCACGCCCTCCTCCCGCAGCAGGTTGCAGGCCCGGACCTCAAACCCCAGCTCGAGCAGGGGCTTGAGGAGCTCCTCTGAGACCTCGGACTCCGCCTCCCGCCCCCCCTGCTCCGCCCGCACGCCCTCGAGGAGGGCCAGGTGCTCACGCAGCACGGCCACGGCCTGGCCCACCGCCTCGGCCGGTGTGATCGCCCCGTTCGTCCATACGTCGAGGATCAGACGCTCATAGCCGGATCGCCCGCCGACGCGCGTCGCCTCCACCGTGAAGTTGACCCGCTCGATCGGGGAGAAGTCGGCGTCCACCGGGATGAGCGATAGCGGCGCATCGTCCCGCTTGTTCTCCTCGGCGGAGCGGAAGCCACGCCCGACCTCGACCTCCATCTCCAGCTCGAGCTTCCCCTTCTTGTCGAGGGTGGCGATGGGGTACGCGGGGTTGGCGATCTCGACCCCCGTCGGGGTCTCGATATCGCCCGCCCGAACCTCCCCCGGGCCGGTGGCGTTCAGGTACAGGCGGTGCAAGGCCTCGTCCTGGCACCGGATCGCGAGGCCCTTCAGGTTGAGGATGATGTGGAGCACGTCCTCGCGCACGCCCGCGATCGTGTCGTACTCGTGGAAGTGGCCGGGGAAGAGCACCCGCACCACGGCCGCCCCGGGGATCGCCGATAGAAGTGCCCTCCGCAGCGCGTTCCCCAGCGTCGTGGCGTAGCCCCGCTCCAGCGGCGCCACGACCAGCCGCCCATAGCAGGGATCGTCCGACTCAGCCCACGTCGCCGTATCTGGGTAGACAAAGGAAGCCATCTTACCTCGAGTAGAACTCCACGATCAGGTTCATGTTGACCGATTGCTCGATCTCCTCCACAGTAGGGTCGGCATTCACCTGGATCCGCAGCCCCTCGAGATCGCGCGTCATCCAGGTCGGGACCGGCCGGCGCTCGGCCGCTTCTTTGATCTGGGGCCGCAGCTTATCGCGGGATTGGGGACGTACCTCCACGATGTCCCCCTCGCCGAGGAGGCGGGAGGCGATGTCCGCCCGCCGCCCGTTCACGAGGATGTGCCCATGGCCGATGAGCTGACGCGCCTGGTCCCGGGAGTGGGCGAAGCCGGCACGGTACACCACGTTGTCCAGCCGTTTTTCAAGCGACATCAGGATCGCCTCGCCCGTGACGCCCTTCCACTTTTTCCCCGCCTCCACGTACCGGCGGAACTGGGCCTCCCGAACACCGTAGATCCGCTTCAGCTTCTGCTTCTCACGAATACGAATCGCGTAGGGCGTTGCCCGTCGCCGGAAGCGGGTATGCTGGCCCGGAACCTGGGGCCGCTTCGAGATCGGGCACTGCGCCGAATAGCAGCGATCACCACGCAGGAAAAGCTTCACGCCCTCCCGCCGACACAGCCTGCACTTCGGACCCGTGTACCTGCCCATCCTCGCCGCCTCCTAGCTATGACTGACCGGGGTCACGTTCCGCACTTCCTCGACCTGGATCCCAAGCGAGCGAAGCGTCTGCACCACGGCCTGGCGGCCCGAGCCCGTACCATCCACGGTCACGATCACGGACCGCACACCATACTCCTTCAGATCCCGCACCACGGCCTGGGTCGCCAGCTGTGCGGCGTACGGCGTGCCCTTACGCGACCCGGTGAACCCGGCCGTCCCCCCCGACTGCCACCCGACGGCGTTGCCGGTGAGGTCGGTCACGGTGATGATCGTGTTGTTGAACGTGGAGTGGACGTGCACCCGCGCCCGGTCGAGACGGATCGTCTTCTTCTTCCGTGCCTGAGCCATTACTTCCTCTTTCCGGCCTTGGCCGGCCGGGGCCCTTTCCAGGTGCGGGCATTGGTCCGCGTCTTCTGGCCACGCACGGGGAGCCCCACCTTATGCCGCAGCCCACGGTAGCACCCGATGTCGATCAGGCGCTGAATGTTCGCGCGCACTTGGCGCCGGAGGTCACCCTCGACCAAATAAGACTCCACCTCCCGCCGCAGTGCCGTCACATCCTGCTCAGTTAGGTCCATGACCTTCGTGTTCGGGGCCACGCCCGTCCGCGCGAGGATCTCCCGCGCCCGCGACGGCCCGATCCCGTAGATGTAGGTCAACGCGACTGCGATCTGCTTCTTCGCCGGAAGGTTGATGCCCGCGATGCGTGCCATGTCCTACCCCTGCCGTTGCTTGTGTTTCGGGTTGGGGCACACGACCCACAACCGTCCCTCGCGACGGATGACCCGGCACTTCTCGCATATCTTCTTCACTGAACTCCGGACCTTCACCCTCGCCTCCTAATCACGTCTCACGGTACACGATCCGTCCCCGGGTGAGGTCGTAGGGGGAAAACTCCACGACCACCCGATCCCCGACCACCACCCGAATGAAGTTCTTCCGCATCCGGCCCGAGGCCACACACAGCGCATCGTGATCGTTGTCCAGTTTCACCCGGTACATCGAGTCGGGCAGGACCTCCGTCACCTCTCCTCGCGCCCGGATCACGTCCTTCTTCGACAAAACGCCTCCCAAATCCCCCCCGTCAGCACCGCCGGCCCGTCCGGGGTCACCGCGATCATCTCCTCGTAGTGCGCGGCAAGCGCCCCGCTCGCCGTCACGGCCGTCCACCCATCGTCCTTGATGTGAACAGGGAGATCATCCCCCTTCACCATCGGCTCCGGGCAGAGGACCATCCCTTCCCGCAACATCGCCCCCTGCCCCGGCTCCCCAAAGTTCGGGATCTGGGGATCCTCATGGAGCTCCCGGCCGATGCCGTGGCCCACGAACTCCCGCACCACGTACAACCCATGGCGGCTCACATGCCGGCCGATGGCGTGAGAGAGATCCGAAACGCGAGCGCCAAGTTTAGCGGCTCGGATCGCATCCTGCAAGGCACCACGGGTCACGGAAAGCAGCCGCTCCGCCTCGGGCGTGATCTCCTCCACGCCCACGGTCAGCGCCGCGTCCGCTACGTACCCCCCCCGCGTCAGGCCAAGATCGAGCGACACGATGTCGCCCCGGTTGATCCGGCGCGAGGAGGGGATGCCGTGAACGATCTCCTCATTCACGGACACGCACAGGCTCGCCGGATACCCGTGGTAGCCCTTGAACGCGGGCCGGGCCCCTGCCGCCCGGATCCGCTCCTCCGCGAGCCGGTCCAGTTCAGCGGTCTCCACGTCCGGCTCCACGCAAAGCGCCACCTCAACCAGGATCGCGGCGAGGAGTTGGGCGTTCTCCGCCACCACCCTCAGCTCGGCCTCCGTCTTGAGGGCGATCACGAGCGAAGGACCCGAATCACGTCAGCCACCACAGCCTCCGGAGGCCGGGCCGCATCCACGGATACGAGCACCCCCTGACGGGCGTAGTGCTCGATGAGGGGCTGGGATTCCCGCTCGTACACCTCGTACCGGTGCGCCACCACCTCCGGCGCGTCGTCCGGCCGCTGGCGGAGCTCCCCACCACATCGGTCGCAGCGCCCCGCGGTGCGCGGGCGCTGGGTGACGAGGTTGTACACCGCCCCACACGACGCGCACACCCGCCGGCTCCCGAGCCGCCGCACCACCTCATCCTTCCCCACCGCGAGGTACACCACCGCGTGCACGGGGAGGAACTCCGCCAGGCCCTCGGCCTGGGCCAGCGTGCGCGGGAATCCGTCCAGGAGGACCCCCTTCCGCCCGCGCACCCTCTCCCGCACCATGGCCAGCACCACTTCATCGGGCACGAGCTCCCCGCGGTCCATGAACCCGCGCGCCTTCTTCCCGAGCTCCGTCCCGCGCGCCACCTCGTCCCGCAGCACATCCCCGGTGGAGAGATGGAACAGGTTCAGCTCTTCGGCCACCCGCACCGCGATCGTCCCTTTCCCTGCGCCCGGCGGGCCGAGGAGGACCACGTTCCTCACAGGCCCTTCCTCCCCAGGAACGCGGAGCCCTTGATGAGGGACTCGTACTGGCGCATCACGAGGTGGGCCTCGATCTGCATGATCGTGTCAATGCCCACCCCGACGAGGATGAGGATTGAGGTCCCGCCGATCGAGAACCCCTGCAAGCCAGACACAGCGGAGAAGATGAACGGAAGGACGGCGATCCCCGCCAGGAACACCCCGCCCACGAGGAGCAACCGGTTCGTCACCGATCCCAGGTACTCCGCTGTCGGTTGCCCCGGCCGAACCCCAGGCACGAACCCGCCTGCCTCGCGCAGGTTCTTCGCGATGTCGTTCGGATCGAACACGAGCGACGAGTAGAAGAAAGTGAAGAAGAAAATGAGGAGGACATAGGCCACAAGGTAAATCGTGCTCCCCGGAGCGATGTAGCGCTGCAACCAGTTGAGCTGGGGCACCCACGTCGCGATCGAACTGGGGAGGGTGAGGATCGCCGAGGCGAAGATGATCGGGATGACTCCCCCCTGGTTCACCCGCAACGGGAGATGGGTCGTATGCCCCCCATACACCCGCCGCCCCGAGGTCCGCTTGGCATACTGGATGACGATCTTCCGCTGGCCCTGCTGAACGATCACCGTCAGCGCAATCACGGCCACGAACAGCACGATCAGCCCGATCCCCCACAGCGGGTGGACCGTTCCGGCCGAGATCTCGAGCGCCGCCTGCTGGAACTCCGCGGGGAGGCGGGCCACGATCCCGGCCATGATCAGCATCGAGACCCCGTTCCCAATCCCATTCTCCGTGATCCGCTCCCCCACCCACATCAGGAACACAGTGCCCGCCGTGAGGGAGATGATCGTGCTCAGGTAGAAGCCCACCGACGGTTGGGCTAACCCGTACTGGATCACCAGGACGCCCATCGCGTAGGACTGGACCAGCGCCAGGGCCACCGTCCCCCACCGCGTGTACTGGGTCAGCTTCCTCCGCCCTTCCCGCCCTTCCTCCTGGAGCTTCTTCAGGCGGGGGAACACCGGGATGAGGAGGGAGAGGATGATCGAGGCATTGATGTACGGGATAACGCCAAGCGAGAACAACGAGAACTGCTGCAGCGCCCCGCCGGTGTACATGTTGATGAACTGGAACAAGCCCGCTCCGAACGCGCCCGAGAGGACGTCCGCGAGCTGTCTCGTGTCCACCCCCGGCACGGGGATGTGGGCGCCGATCCGGAACACGAGGAGCATCCCCAGGGTGTAGAGGATCCGCCGCCGTAGCTCCTCGATCGCGAACACCTGGCGAATGCGCCCCAGCACCTAGGCCTCCTCGCCCGGGCCCGCCACGGGCTGCGTGGTCTCCGCACGCCCACCGGCGGCCTCGATCTTCTCTTTCGCCGTCCGGCTGAACCGATCAGCCTTTACGACGAGCGCCTTCGTGAGCTCCCCTTCGCCCAGGACCTTCAGCCCACACTGGGGGTCCTTGATCAGGCCGCGGTGGGTGAGCACATCCAGCGACACCTCGTCGCCCTCCTCGAACCGGGCATCGAGCTCGCCCACGTTCACCACCGCGTACTCGACCCGCGCCACGTTGCGAAACCCGCGCTTAGGGAATCGCATCCAGAAGGGCGTCTGCCCTCCCTCGTACCCCGGCCGCACCGTGACCCCGGACCGCGAGTTCTGGCCCTTCGTCCCCTTCCCGGACTCGTGGCCGCCGTGGCCCGAGCTATAGCCGCGCCCGACGCGCTTCTTGCCCCGTTTGCTCCCCGGGGTGGGCCGCAGGTTATCGAGCCTCTGCATCTTCGACCTCCAGGATCTCTGCCACGGTCTTCCCCCGTCGGGCTGCGACCATGTCCGCCCCCTCGATCTGCCTGAACCCATCGAGGGTGGCCCGCGCCAGGTTGAGCGGGTTCGTGGAGCGGAGGGCCTTGGTGAGGATGTCGCGCACCCCGGCGATGCGGCACACCGCCCCCACCGTCCTCCCCGCGATGACGCCTGTGCCCGGGTAGGCCGGTCGGAGGAGGACCTTGGCAGCCCCAAACTCGCCCCGCACCTCGTGGGGGATCGTCCCATTCTGCACCGGGACCGTCACGAGGTGCTTCATGGCGTCGCGGATCGCTTGCTGAACGGCCTGGGGGATCTCGACCGATTTCCCAACCCCCACCCCGACCTGGCCCGCGCCGTCGCCGGCAACGACCACGACGCGGAACCGAAGACGCTTCCCGCCCTTGGTGACCTTGCCCACCCGACGGATGTCAATGACCTCATGTGCTGGTTGCTCCGGGTACCTCGCCATCAGAACTCTAGCCCCCCCTCCCGGGCCGCCTCGGCCAGGGCGCGAACCTTGCCATGGTAGGGATAGCCCGAGCGATCGAACACCACCTCGCGGATGCCGGCCGCGCGCGCCCGCTCCGCCACGACCGCCCCCACGGCCCGCGCCCCATCCACAGTGTTGCCGACCCCGCGCTCTCGCACGGCAGCACACAACGTGGACGCGGACGCGATCGTTCTGCCCTGGGCATCATCCACGACCTGGGCGTAGATGTGGTGGAGGCTCTTGTAGACACAGAGGCGGGGGCGATCCGCGGTCCCGTGGACCCGGCGCCGGATACGGGCCTTCCGCTTAAGCCGATGGTCGGCGCGTGTTGTTCTGGTCATAACCGTCACCCTTTCGCCCCCAGTTTACCCGCCTTGCGCACGATCTCCTCCCCCCGATAGCGGATGCCGGTGCCGCGGTACGGCTCGGGCGGACAGAACGCACGGATGTCCGCCGCGACCTGGCCCACCAGCCGGTTGTCGATCCCACGGATCACGATCCGGGTGGGCTCGGGGACCGAGAACTCGATCCCATCGGGGACCTCGTACCGCACGGGGTGGGAGTACCCCAACTCCATGACGAGGGCGCGGCCCTCGGCGCGGGCGCGGTACCCCAGCCCTTGAATTTCCAGTTCCTTCTGCCATTTCTCGGTCACACCGCGCACCATGTTCGCGATGAGCGCCCGGTACAGGCCATGACGGGCCCGGAACGGGGCGCGTTCAGCCTTGCGCTCCACGCGCACCTCCCCGTCCGCGACCTCGATCGCCACGAACTCCGGCTCGTACGGGCACTCCAGCGTCCCCTGGGGGCCGCGAACAGTGACCCGCCCCGGGCGAACCGTGACCTCGACCCCCGGCGGGATGCGGATGGGCTTCTTCCCGATCTTGGACATCGTCTCACCACACCTCGTACAGAAGCTCGCCGCCGACCCCGCGCCGCCGTGCCTCGCGGCCGGTCATGATCCCCTGCGAGGTGGAGAGCACAGAGGTTCCCAGGCCTCCACGCGTGTTGGGGATCTCGTCAGCGCCCACGTACACCCGCCGGGCAGAGGTGCTGACCCGCCGCAGCCCCTGGATCGCCGGGCGGCGGAAGCGGGTCCCCTCTCGCTTGTACTTGAGCGTGAGGCGGAGGGTGGGGCAGGGCTCGCCTTCATCCACGGTGTAGGACTCGATGTACCCTTCCTCCACCAGGATCCGCGCGATCTCCACCTTCATCCGCGACGACGGCATCGTCACCTCGGTCATGGACCGGGCGAGCGCGTTGCGGACCCGGGCGAGCATATCGGCAATGGGATCGTTCACCGTCATCCCTTCCTCCTCACCACGCCGCCTTCTTCACGCCCGGGAGCTGCCCGTCCAGCGCGAGCTTGCGGAAGCAGAGCCGGCACAGGCCGAAATCGCCGATGTACGCCCGCGACCGCCCGCACAGCCGGCACCGGTTGCGCTTGCGCACCGCGTACTTCGGGCGCCGGTTCGCCTTCTCAATCATGGCCTTGCGCGCCATCTTCCCTCCTATTCCTTGCGAAACGCACACCCCAGCGCCGCGAGGAGCGCCCTGCCCTCCCGGTCCGTGCGCGCCGTGGTCACGATGGTGATGTCCATCCCCTGAGTGCGGACGACGTCGTCGTAGGAGATCTCCGGGAACACCATCTGCTCCGAGAGGCCGATCGAGAAGTTCCCGCGCCCATCGAACGCATCCGGAGAAACCCCCTTGAAATCGCGGATCCCGGGGAGGGCGACGTTGAACAGCTTGTACAGGAACTCGTAGGCCCGCGGCCCACGCAGGGTCACCATGCACCCAATGGCATCCCCTTGCCGGATCTTGAAGTCCGAAATCGCCCGCCGGGCCCGCGTCACGACAGGCTTCTGCCCTGCGATCTGCCCGAGGTTCGCCATCGCCCCCTCGAGAACCTTCGGGTCGTCATGCTTGCCCACGCCCATGTTCACCACGACCTTCTCCACCCGCGGGACCTGCATCACGTTGGCATACCCGAGCTCCTTCATGAGCTGCGGGACGATCTCCTCACGGTACTGTGTGTAGAGCATGGCGCTAGAACGTCGCCCCACACTGCTTGCAGCGGCGGAGCTTCTGCTGCTCCACCACGGCCACGCCCAGGCGGCTGGGGGCACCGCACTCTGGGCAGATCACCTTCACCTTCGAGAGGTGAACGGGGGACTCCCGCTTGATGATCCCCGGCTCGCGCACGGCCTGGGTTGGGCGCTGGTGTTTGGTCACGATGTTGACCCCCTCCACCAGGACCCGGCCCTTCTCCGGGAAGACCTGGAGGACCTTGCCGACCTTCCCCCGGTCGTCACCTGAGATGACCTTAACCCGATCCCCTTTTCGCACCTTCCGCATCGTTCCTCCCGCTCCCTACACGACCTCCGGGGCGACCGAGATGATCCTCATCATCCCCCGCTCCCGCAGTTCACGTGCCACAGGCCCGAACACGCGCGTCCCCAGGGGCTGCAACGTTTTGTCAACGAGCACCACCGCGTTGTCATCGAAGCGAATCGTGCTGCCGTCCTCGCGGCGAAACGAGCCCCGCGTCCGCACCACCACGCCCCGCACGATGTTGCCCTTCGTGAACTCCGAGGTCGGAATCCGTTTCTTGACGGAAGCGACCACGATATCGCCGATCTCGGCGGCGCTCTTCTTGCCGAGCACGTTGATGCACTCCACTTCCTTGACCCCAGTGTTGTCGGCCACCGTGAGCCGTGTCGTTGGGAAGATCATCGTCTCACCCTTCCGCGCGACGCACGATCTCCAGGAGCCGCCACCGCTTGAGCTTGGACAGGGGGCGCGTCTCCTCGATCCGCACGATGTCCCCCACCCGCGCCTGGCCAGCCTCGTCGTGCGCATAGTACTTGGTCCGCCGCCGCTGCCGCTTCCCGTAGAGAGGGGCCTCGACGAGGCGCTCCTCCAGCACCACGATCGTCTTCATCATCCGGTTGCTCACTACTCGGCCAATCCGTTGTTTACGCATCTTCCCGTTCCTCGAGCACGGTCAACGCGCGGGCGATGTCGCGCTTCGTCTTCCCGATCTCCGCCGTGTTCGTCAGTCGGCCTGAGGCGAGCTGGAACCGCAGCGTGAACAGCTTTTTCTTCCCCTCGGCGACCCGCACGCGCAGCTCGTCCGTGGAAAGATCCCGCAGCTCCCGGGCCTTCATCGCTCCCCTCCCAACTGGAACCGCACCTTGAGCTGGGTCGGGATGGGCAGCTTGCACGAGACACGACGATGGATCTCCTTGGCCTCGGCCTCGGTCACGCCGGAGAACTCGAACATGACCCGCCCCGGCCGCACCACGGCGACCCAGTTCTCGACCGCTCCTTTCCCCTTGCCCATCCGCGACTCGGCGGCGATCTTCGTGTAGGGCTTATCGGGGAAGATCCTCACCCAAACCCGGCCGCGATGCGTGCCGCGGGCGAGCGCAGTCCGCACGGCCTCGATCTGCTGGCTCGTGATCCACGCCGGCGCCAGGGCCTGGATCCCGTACTCCCCGAACGCGACCTCCGCCCCCCGGCTGGCGATCCCCTTCATCCTCCCCCGCTGCTGCTTGCGGTACTTCGTCCGCTTGGGAAACAGGGCCGGCATCTCACTTCACCTCCGCCCCGGAGCGGTCGGACATGGACCAGACCTCGCCGCGGAACACCCACGCCTTGACCCCGATCACCCCGTACTTCGTCCACGCCTCGGCGAGTCCGTAGTCCACATCAGCACGGAGGGTATGGAGCGGGACGCGCCCCTCCTTCATCTCCACCGACCGCGAGATCTCGGCTCCTCCGAGGCGCCCCGAGATCCGGATCTTCGCCCCTTGGGCCCCCGCGGCGATGATCCGGCGCAACGTCTCCTTCATCGCGCGGTATGGGTTGATCCGATTCTCGATCTGAAACGCAACATCCTGGGCCACAAGGGGAGCCTCGAACTCCGGGCGCTCGACCTCCATGACCCCGATCCGCACCTCACGCCCGACCTCCCGGGATAGCTTCTCCTGGAGGGCCGCGATCTCGGCACCTCCCCGCCCGATGATGATCCCGGGCCGAGCGGCGCGGATCGTGACCGTCACCCGCCCCTCGGTCGTCCGCTCGATGAGGGTTTCGGCGAGCCCTGCCCCCTTGTACGCCTTGTGGATCGCCGCGCGCAGGCGGCAGTCCTCCGCCACGTACTCGGGGACTAGGGCGTCGGGGGCGAACCAGTTCGAACGCCACTTCCTGAGGACCCCAATCCGGAATCCGACCGGATGCGTCTTGTGACCCACTACTCCTCCTTCTCCGCCACGGCCACGGTGATGTGGGCCATCGCCCGTCGCACGATATCGGCGCGCCCGAACGCCCGCGGGTTCAGCCGGCGGACCCGTGGCCCTTCATCCACCACAGCGCGCACTACAAAGAGCTTGTCCGCATCCATCTCGAAATTGTGCTGAGCGTTGGCCACCGCCGAATCGAGCACCTTGCGGATGAACCGGCTCGCCTTCTGCGGCGATAGGGCCAGGATTTGCCGCGCCTCGGCCACGGGCTTGCCCCGAATCTCGTTGATCACGAGCCGCGCCTTGAGGGGGGACATCCGCACAAAACGCGCTCTGGCTATCGCTTCCCGCATCCCGTCACCTCGATCACTTCGGAACCGCAGTCTTCTTCTTCACGCCGCCGTGGCCACGGAACACCCGCGTGGGCGCGAACTCGCCCAGGCGGTGACCGATCATGGCCTCGGTCACCCGGACCGGGACGTGCGTCCGACCGTTGTGGACGCGGATCGTGATCCCCACCATCTCCGGCGTGATCATCGAGCTCCGGGACCAGGTGACGACCTCCGCGATCTCCCCGCGCTTGACCTTGGCGAGCTTCTCCAGGACGTCGCGGGCTACAAACGGTCCCTTCTTCCTCGACCGCGCCATCTACTCCCTCCTCTTGAGGATCTTGGCGTCGCTCGCCTTGTTCTTCCGCGTCGGAACGCCCCGCGCGAGCTTCCCCCACGGCGTCTTCGACGGCCGACCCTCGCCGGTGCGGCCCTCGCCGCCTCCGTGCGGGTGATCGTCCGCGCCCATCGCTACCCCGCGCACGCTCGGCCGCCGCCCGAGGTGGCGCACCCGGCCCGCCTTGCCGTGCCGCACGTTCTTGTGGTCGGGATTGCTCACCCGCCCTACGGTGGCCATGCACGCCAAGTGGAACACGCGGATCTCCCCCGACGGAAGGCGGAGGATCGCCCGATCCTCCTCGCGCCCGAGGAGTTGGGCCGCTGTCCCGGCCGCCCGAGCCACCTTCCCCCGCGAACCGGGGTAGAGCTCCACGTTGTGCACGAACGTCCCGGCCGGGATCCGCCTGAGGGGCAACGCGTTACCCGGCTTGGGCTCCGCGCTCTCCCCCGCCTCAACCGTGTCCCCCACCCTGAGCTCCAACGGGGCAAGGATGTAGCGCTTTTCCCCATCCCGATAGTGAAGGAGGGTGATCCACGCCGACCGGTTGGGATCGTACTCCACGGACACGACCCGCGCCGGAACCCCGTGCTTCTCACGGGCGAAGTCCACCCACCGGTAGCGGCGCTTGTGGCCGCTTCCCTTGTGGCGCGTGGTGATCCGCCCCTGGTTGTTGCGGCCGACACTGCGGGCGAGCGGGGCGACAAGCCCCTTCTCCGGCTTGTCCCGCGTCAGCTCTCCGTAGTCGGGGGCCACAGCGTGGCGCTGCCCTGGCGTAACTGGCTTGAGCTTCTTGAGGCCCATTCTAGCTCACCCCACGATGTCGATCTTGTGACCGGGGGCGAGCTGAACGATGGCCCGCCGTTCCCCCCGCGTCCGCCCGTGACGTCGGTCGAGCCGGGTCCGGCGCGGTTTCCCGGACCGGTTCATGACCCACACCCGCTCCACCTTGACCCCAAACAGGCCCTCCACTGCGGTACGGATCTCGTTCTTGCCGGCATCCGCCGCCACCTCGAACGTGTACTTGCCCTCTTCCATGCCCCGCCACGTCTTCTCCGACAGGACCGGGCGCAGGATTACATCTTCCAGATAGATTTCCCTACCCATGGCTCAGCCGCCCCTCCAGTGCCCGCACCGCTCCCTCCGTGAGGAGGATCCCGTCGTGGGCCAGCACGTCGTAGGCCGTGACCGCATCCGCGCGGATGCAAGTCACGCCGGGAATGTTGCGGAACGAGTTCGCCACGGGGATCCCGTACTCCTCAGGGGCGACGACGACCAGCGTCTTCGCTGGGCAGCCGAGCCGTCCGAGGAGGGCGATCGCGTCCTTGGTGCGCGGCCGTTCGAACTCCATGCGGTCCACAACCCACACCATCTCCCCCCCGTAGCGGGAGGAGAGGGCCGCCGCCAGTGCCTTCCGCCGCATCCGCACTGGAAGCGCAAGTGACCACTCCCGCGGCTGGGGGCCGAACGTCACGCCCCCATGGCGCCAGAGCGGGGACCGCGTCGAACCGTGGCGAGCCCGGCCCGTGTGCTTCTGCGCCCACGGCTTGCGCCCCCCCCCGGAGACCTCGCCCCGCGTCTTCGTCGCTGCCGTCCCTTGACGCTTGTTGAGGAGCTGGATCCGCACCGCCCGGTGGAGAAGATCCGCCGACACGGGGGCGCCGAACACGGCCTCCGCCACCGCCGCTTCGGTCGGCGCCCCTTCCGGATCGCTGAACCGGTGAACGCGAACGTTAGGCATCGTGCTTCCTTATCCGCAGCGCGCCCGACCGTGGGCCGGGGACCGACCCCCGTACGACGAGCAACCGCCGGCCGTTGTCGACCGCCAACACGGCCAGGTTCCGAACGGTGACCCGCTGGGCACCGTCGTGGCCGGGGTACTTCCTCCCCTTGACGACCTTCGTCAGCCCGCGTCCCGCCGCGCCCGGCCGCCGAAACCACTTGTGGCCGTGGGACCGAGGCCGGGAGTGGAACCGCCAGCGCTTGATCGTTCCCTGGAACCCCTTCCCCTTGGAGATCCCGGTGACGTCCACCATCTCCCCGGCTGCAAACAGGTCCACACCGACCTCCGTTCCGGGGGAGAACCGGCTCGGATCATCCACCCGCACCTCGTAGAGGTGCTTGCGGGGGGGGATGCCGATCTTGCGGAACTGGCCAAGGATCGGTCGCTTCACCTTGCGCTCGGCCACCGCGCCAGCACCGAACTGAACCGCCGCGTACCCGTGCCGGTCCGGGGTCTTCACCTCGACCACGACCGAGGGTTCGACCTCGATGACCGTGGCCGCCACCGCCCGCCCATCCCCGTCGAACCACTGCGTCATCCCGACCTTGCGACCGATCAACTCAACTGGCATGCCATCCCTCACAGTTTGATTTCGATGTCGATCCCGGTGGGGAGCTCCACTTCCATGAGCGCGTTGATCGTAGCCGCGGTCGGTTCCTTGATATCGATCAACCGTCGGTGGACCTTGCGTTCGAAGTGCTCCATGGATCGCTTGTCCACGTGAGGTGAGCGGAGGACCGCGTACAGACGTCGTTCGGTGGGGAGCGGGATCGGGCCGCTCACCTTGGCGCGGCTCGCCATCGCGGTGTCCACGATCTTGCGGACAGCGGCGTCGACGAGCTCATGGTCGTAGCTCTGCACCTTGATCCTGATCTTTTCCCTAGCCATCGTATCCTCGACTCCTCAGCACCTCACGCGCGATCCCTGGGGGCACCTCGTCGTAACGGGTCACCCGGAGGGTATGAACCGCACGTCCCTGGGTCAGGGACCTCAACTGGGTGGCGTACCCGAACGTCTCCCCCAAGGGAATGGCACAGCGGATGACTTCCACCACCCCTCGGGTCTGGATGGACTGGACCTCGCCTCTGCGGCGGCCCAGATCCGAAACCACCTCACCGAGATACTCGGTGGGCGTGATTATATCGCCCTCCGCAACGGGTTCCAGGAGGAGGGTCCCTCCCTCCTCGAGCGCGCGGCGCAAAGCTTGGGTCCCACACGCTTCAAACGCGACTTCAGACGAGTCCGCGGGGTGCGCCCGGCCGCCGTGGAGCACGGCCCGCACGTCGGTCACCGGGAACCCCCCCACTGGGCTCGCCCCAAGCCCTCCCTCGATCCCCCGCCGCACCGCGTCCACGAACTCCGGCGGGAGGACCTCTGGTGGGACAGGAGCGCGGAACTCGAACCCCGCCCCCCGCGCCAGGGGCTCAAACTGGACGAGGACCTTCGCGTACTGCCTCCGGCCAGCCAGCACCTGGTCCCACTCCTCGGTGATGTCCACCGGACGGGCCAGCGTCTCCCGGTACGCGACGATCGGCTTCCCCACCCGGTGCGGGACCCCGAACTCCTCCCGGACGCGCCGTAGCTGGACCTCGAGTTGCAGCTCGCCCATCCCCCCCACCAGAATCTGCCGCGTCGCCTCGTCTTCGCGCACCTGGAACGTCGGGTCTTCCTGCGCAATGCGGTCGAGCGCCTCCCGGAGAGGCCCCTCCTCACGCTCGGAGCGGGGCTCGACGGCGAAGAACACCACCGGGTCGGGAAACGCGATCCGCTCCAGGAGAAGGGGATGCTCCGGATCGGAGAGCGTCTCACCGGTGAACACCGGACCGGAAGCGATCACCCCCACGATGTCCCCTGCCGCGACCTGCGCCAGGCGTTCGCGGTGGTTCGCGTGCAGGCGGAACAGGCGCACCAAGCGCACCTTGCGACCAGAAGTTGCGTTCAGCACGACCTCGCCCTCTGCCGCGGTCCCGGAGTAGACGCGCGTGTACAGGAGCCGATCGGCATAGGGATCGCTCGCCACCTTGAACACGAGCGCCGCGAACGGCTCATCAACCGAGGCGCGGCGGAACTCCGGATCCCCGCTCGCGGCGAAGCCTTGCACCGGCGGCACGTCCTCCGGGGAGGGGAGGAAATCCACCACCGCGTCCAATACCGGTTGGACACCCACGTTTTCGAGGACCGCCCCCCCCAGGACGGGCACCCACAGCCGGCCGATCGTCGCCTCCCGTAGCGCAGCGACCATGTCGCCCGGGGCGACGTCGCCATCGGCCAGGTACTGCTCGGCAACGGAATCCGATACCTCAGCTAGCTTTTCCAGGAGGCGTTCCCGCCACTCCGCGGCCTCGCCCTCCACCTCGGGCGGGATGGGCAGGGCCTCAACCGTCCGGCCGAAGTCCGCGGGGTCCCAGCGGAGGGCGGCCCACCGCACGAGGTCCACCATCCCCAGGAGCTGCCCCTCGCGATCCCGCCACGGCACGACGAGCGGCAGCACCGTCGCCCCGAGCTTGTCCACCATGTCCTGCACCGCCCGCGAGAAATCGGAACCCACCCGATCGAGCTTGTTCACGAACGCTAGCCGGGGGACCCGGTACCGATCGGCCTGGCGCCACACTGCCTCGGACTGGGATTCCACGCCCTCAACGCCGGAGAAGAGGACCACTGCCCCATCGAGGACCCGCAGGCTGCGCTCCACCTCCGCCGTGAAGTCCACATGGCCTGGGGTATCAATGATGTTGATCGCGTGCCCGTTCCACATAACGGTCGTCGCCGCAGCGGTGATGGTGATGCCCCGCTCCCGCTCCTGATCCATCCAGTCCATCTCGGTGGTCCCCTCGTGGACCTCGCCCATGCGATGGATCTTCCCCGTGTAATAGAGGATGCGCTCGGTGAGCGTGGTCTTGCCGGCATCGATGTGGGCGATCACGCCGATGTTGCGGATGTTGCGAACGTCGCCCTCCGCCATCAGCGTGCCCCGAGGATGCGGAGGCCGCCTACCAGCGGTAGTGGGCGAACGCCCGGTTCGCCTCGGCCATGCGATGGGCCTCCTGCCTCTTTTGGTAGGCCCCGCCTTCGCCGCGGGCCGCCGCGGAGATCTCGCCCGCCAGCCGCTCGGGCATCGTCCGCTCGGAGCGGGCCCGGGCCGCCTGGACCATCCACCGCAGGGCGAGCATCGTCTGCCGGTGCGCGGGGACCTCAAACGGCACCTGGTACGCCGCTCCCCCCACCCGACGGGAGCGGACCTCGATCTTAGGCATGCAGTTCTGTACAGCCTTGAGGAACGTATCCAGCGCCGGACCTTCCCCCCGACGGTCGAGGAGGTCGAACGCCTCGTACACCGTGCGTCGGGCAAGCGACTTCTTCCCGTCCCACATCACGTAGTTGATGAGTTTCTCCACGAGCTTCGAGCCCTGGCGAACGTCGGCCGCTACGTCCCGACCCGGGATGACGACATCGAATGTGGGCACCTAACCCTCCTTGGGACGGCGCATCCCGTACCGGGACCGGCCCTGGCGGCGGCCCTCCACGCCTGCGGCATCGAGCGCCCCGCGGATGATGTGGTACTTCACGCCAGGGAGGTCCTTCACCCGTCCGCCCCGCACCAGGACGAGGGAGTGCTCCTGGAGGTTGTGCCCCTCGCCGGGGATGTATGCCGTCACCTCGCGCCCGTTGGACAGGCGGACCCGCGCCACCTTCCGCAACGCGGAGTTCGGCTTCTTGGGGGTACGGGTGAACACGCGCAGGCATACGCCGCGGCGCTGGGGGCAGCCGGCGAGAGCCACGGACTTGCTTTTCGACCGTTGCGGCTTCCGTCCATAACGCACAAGTTGATTAAACGTCGGCATGTCTCCTCACCAACAATTCTAGGTTCCCCTACCTACGGTTTCAACTCCGGGGAGGCAGGAGCGTTTCGGCCAGGGAACCCCGTACCCACGGGGATCCTCTTCCCCACCATCAAACAGGGCTTCAGCCCATCCAGGTAGTCGTCCTCTCCGCGCAGGGCAGCATCGGCGAGCACCTTCGTCGTGCGCTCGAACGATGCAGCCGCAAGCCATGACTTGCGGAGGAGGGCCGCCCGGGAGATGCGGAGGAGCTCCCGCTCCCCCTGCGGAATTCGGTACTCAAGGAGGCGCACCGTCTGCGCCTCACCGTGGACCTCGACCCGGGCCTGCCGAACGCCCAGGGCAACTGCCCGGTCGAGGGCCTCGCGGGTGATCGTCTCCCCCGTCTCCGCCACGGTGGCCCCGCCCCGGGTGAGGGGGGCGAGGAGCTTGGCCCCGATCAGATCATCCCGGCCGCGACGGATCGCCTCGTTCTCCTCGGCGAGCCGCCGCACCTCGCGCTGGAAGATCTCCAGCGGGACCACGTCGTTCAAGAGGAAGGTGGATTCGCCAGGATCCACGATCCGCACGTTGTTCAGAATCTGCCGGATCACGACCTCGAAGTGCTTATCGTTGATGTCCACCCCTTGGGACTTGTAGACCTTCTGCAGCTCGACGAGGAGGTACTCGCGGGTCTTCTGGACGCCGGCCACCTCCATCAGGTAATGGGGCGGGATCACGCCCTTCGATACCGGTTCGCCGCGCTCGATCTTGTCCCCGACCCGCACGATCGTCCCCTCAGCACACTCCACCTGCGCCCGGTAACGGACACGGACCGTGGCCACCTCGTCCGTCGTCTCCACACGGTCCACCAGCACCACTTCGCCCGGGGGAAGGGTCACCTGGAAGAGTTCCTGGCCCTCCCGCACCGGCGCACCGTGCTCCACCATCGGCAGGAGGTCGGGGGTAATGGGGGCGATCACGGCCCGGCCCTTCCCCGCCACCACCGCCACGGACCGCGGCCCAATGAGGACGGTCCCCGCCGTGTCGGTGCGAAGGACGAGCGGCCGCGACCGGGTGGCGAGCTTCTTGCCCGCCTCGACCTCCTCGCCGTCCTGGACCAGCACCTGTGACCCGTACGGGATCTCGTACGCGCGCGTCTCGCCCCGTTCCCCACGGACGACGACCCGCCTCATCCCGCCCTCCTGCTGGAGCGTGACCCGACCCGAAATCTCGGCGATCGGCGCCTCGATGTGGTACTCCGTGGTCAACGGCTCGCCTTCCTCCACCGTCGCCCGGTGGGCAACCTTGATCTCGGCCTCGGGGGGGACGATGTACATCCTGTCCAGTCCAGCCTCATCAAGCACGGCCAGGTAACGCTCCCCGTCCTCCTCGAACAGGAACGCCCTCCCCTCGATCGGGCTGCACAGGGAACGGAACTTCGCCACGTCCACTTCCTCCCCCTCGGCAACGTGGACGAATACGCGGGGCAGGACGACGGTATGGGGCTCGGACGTGATCTCCACCACCTCGCGGCCGGAGCGGGTCGTCTCGATGTGGGTGATCCGGCCGGAGAGAGGAGCCACGGTGGCGTGGGCCGCCTTCGTCGTCTTGCGCGCCTCAAACAGCTCCTCGGCACGGGGCAGGCCCTGGGTGATGTCCAGCCCCGCCACGCCGCCGGTATGGAAGGTCCGCATCGTGAGCTGGGTGCCCGGCTCGCCGATGGATTGGGCGGCGATGACCCCGGCCGTCGTCCCCAGCTCCACCAGCCGGTGGAATGCGAGGTCGAGGCCGTAGCACATCTGGCACAGCCCTCCCGGAGTCTGGCACAGAGCGGGGGAGCGAATCACGATCCGCGGTCGGACCCGCACTTCGCGAACCCCCACCCCCCGCAGTTCGTCGAGGAGCTCCGGGGAGAGGCCCTCGCTATCCCGCACGAGGAGCACGCCCGTTTCGGGGTGGTAGAGGTCGCCCACCGCCTTGCAGAAACCGATGCGGTCTTCGACCCCCTCCCCATCGAGCGCGAGGGGCACCTCGAGGGTCCCCACCCGCTGCGCGGTCTCCCGATCCAGGATCACCCCGGCCTCAACGAGGATCTCCCCGGTGGCGGGATCCCGGATCGGCTCCGCAGTCACCCGCCCATAGATCCGATCAGGGATGGCCTCCATCACCTGTCCCTGAGGCGCGAAGTAGAGCGGATCGATCTCCACCCCCTGGCGGGTCCCACAGTCCTCTTCCTTCACGATCGCGTCCACACAGGCGTCCACCAACCGCCGGGTGAGGTACCCCGCGCTCGCGGTGCGCAGCGCGGTGTCGGCCGTGCCCTTCCGCCCGCCGTGCGTGGAAATGAAGTACTCCAAGATCGACAGCCCCTCGCGGAAGTTCGAAATCACGGGCCACTCGAGGACCCGTCCTTGGGGGTCGGCCATCGGCCCCCGCATCCCCGCGATCTGCTTCACCTGGCCGGCCGAGCCACGGGCCCCGGAGGCGACGATGGCATGGACCGGGTTGAACGGCTTCCGCGACAGGTTCGCCATCGTGGCCTTCTCCACCGCATCCACCGTCTCCCGCCACACCCGCGTCACGGCCTGGTAGCGCTGCTCCTCCGTGGCCAGCCCCCGCGCGTACATCTGGTTGATGCGCTCCACCTGCGCCTGGGCCTCCTCCACCAAGGCGGCCTTCTCCGGAGGGATCTCGCAATCCGGCACAGCGATCGTCAGCCCCGAGAGGGTCGCGTAGCGGAACCCCAGGGTCTTCAGCTCATCCAGGACCGCCGCGGTGCGCTCCCAGCCGTAGCGGAGGTAGCACTGCTCGAGCACTGCCCGCACCCGGCGGACATCGAACGTCGCCCCGTAGTCGCGGAGATCAGGGGGGAGAGCCTGGTTCAGGATCGCCCTCCCGAGCGTGGTCTCCACGATCCCCTCGTCGATGCGGATCCGGATTGGGGAGTGGAGGCCGACCGCGCCGTGGTCGTAGGCCTTCAGCGCCTCGTCGACCGAGCGGAACGCTTTCCCCTTCCCCACGCCGTCCGGGTCGAGGATCGTCAGGTAGTAGAACCCGTACACCTGGTCCTGGGTGGGGAGCGCGAGCGGCCGCCCATGGGCCGGGGAGAGGGTGTTCCGCGCGGACAGCATCAGCTCCCAAGCCTCCTGGACTGGCTCCTTGCCCAACGGGAGGTGAACGGCCATCTGGTCCCCGTCGAAATCGGCGTTGTAGGAGGGGCAGACGTGGGGGTGGATGTGGATCGCATCCCCATCCACGAGCACCGGTTGGAAGGCCTGGATCGAGAGGCGATGCAGCGTAGGCGCGCGGTTGAGGAGCACCGGGTACTCCCGGATGAGCTGATCGAGGGTGTCCCACACCTCGGGCAGACCGCCAGCGAGCGCCTTATTCTTGATCTCATCGTAGTCGGCGTAGGGGAGGTTCTCCAGGCGGGCGAGGATGAACGGCTTGAACAGTTCGAGCGCCATCTTCTTCGGGATCCCGCACTGGTGGAGCTTGAGCTCGGGATCAACGACGATCACCGCCCGGCCGGAGTAGTCCACCCGCCGGCCGAGGAGGTTGCGGCGAAGGCGCCCTTGCTTCCCCTGGATCCGCTCGGACAGGGATTTGAGGGGGCGGTTGTCCCGGCCGCGGATCGGGTTGTCCTTTTTCTCGTTGTGGATCAGGGCGTCCACCGCCTCCTGCAGCATCCGCCGCTCGTTGCGGAGGATGATCTCCGGAGCCCCCATCTCGCGGAGCTTCTTCAGGCGGTTGTTGCGGTTGATGATGCGCCGATAGAGGTCGTTCAGGTCGGTGGTCGCGAACTTCCCCCCCTCGAGCTGGATCATCGGCCGCAGGGCGGGAGGGAGCACGGGGATGACCTCGAGCACGAGGTCGCCAGGGTTGTTGCCGGATTGGCGGAGCTGGTCCACCACTTCCAGGCGGTGGAGGATGCGTCGCCTCTCCCCTTGGTTCACCGTGTGATCGAGCTCCTCCCACAGTTCATCGGCGAGCGCGTCCAGGTTCAGCGCCCCCAGCAACCGCTTGATCCCCTCCGCCCCCGTGGCGGCCTCGAACCCGCCCGGGAAGCACCGCTCGTAGGCCCGCGCCTCCAGGGTGGATAGCTCCTGGCCCAACCGCAGGGGGACGTTCTCCCCCACCCGCACCACGAGGTGGGCGAGGTTGTCCACGACTTCCTGGATCGGGGTCCCCTCCACCCCCTCGTACCGGGCGCGCAGCATCTCGAACATCGTCTGCGAGCACAGCTCGCCCGCCGGCCGCTCACAGAGGGTCTCCCCGGCCTCGACTGTATCCCCATCCTCGACGAACACCTCGGCGTCGGACGTCACCGGGTACTCATGGCGGCCGATCACCAGAGCGCGGAACGTCTCCCCGTTGGCGAGCTTCCGCACCTCGACCTGGACCTCCCCACCCTCGTCGGCCACCACCCGCGGCGCCTTGGTGATGAGGTAGGCCTGCTCCACCTGGAACGTGAACGCGGTCGCCAGGATGCGGACCTCCGTCCCGTAGAGCGTCTCCCCCTGCCGCACCTTGGGGGAGCCCGATTGCGTCACAACGAACAGGTCCTCACGGGACGTCTCCGTCTCGTAGTACGCGATCCGCCGCAGGTCCCGCCGCTTGATCCCCAAGAGGCGGGACAGGGGGCTCGCCACCCCCTTCAGATACCAGAAGTGGACCACCGGGCTCGCCAGCCGGATGTGCCCCATGTTCACCCGCCGCACCGCGGAGTCGGTGACGAGGACCCCGCACTTGTCGCACGTGATCCCCTCGTACTTCTTGCCACGGTATTTGCCGCACGTGCACTCGTAGTCGTTCTCCGGACCGAAGATCTCCTCAGCGTAGAGCCCGCCGCGCTCGGGCTTGTGGCTGCGGTAGTTGATGGTCTCGGAGTTCGTCACTTCTCCCCGCGACCAGGAGAGCATCTCCTCGCTCGAGGCCAGCCCTAGCCTGATCCGCCTGATGTCATCCCCGGAAATGGCCACTCGCATCACCTCAAAGGCCGAACAGGCCTACTCCCCATCCGTCGAACCCTCGGACGAAGCGCCCCCCGACCGCGCCCGTCGGTAATCCGTCGTATAGAACCCACTCCCCTTGTACACAACACCGAACCGCGGCAGGAGCCGCGTCACCTCCGATGCGCCGCACCCGGGGCACCGCACGAGGGCCCGATCCTGAACCCCACGCAGCTCGCGAAACTCGGTACCACAGCGAGAGCAGCGGTAACGATAAATGGGCATAATCTCTCCTCCTTATTGTTGCGCTCCTGGGGTGTCCCGTCGCACCAACCGACCAATTATAGGACCAACTAGGACAAGATCAAGGCCGGCGCCGGCCTCCCATCAATGGGAAGCCGCATCTGGTGGGTCTCCGCCTCCCACTCGCACCGGAACCGGACGACCCATGCCGAGGCGTGGGGGAGCCCCGCCACCTCCGCCATCCGCTCCGCGGCGCTAGCGATGATCACCTCCCGCTCGTCGGGGCTCCTCTCCTGCCATGGGGCACGGACCAACGCCAGGGGCGAGCGCGAGATCGGCACGTAGAGGCGAACATCCGACGGCAGGAACAGGGGTTGGAGGCGGATCTGCTCCTGGGCCGTCCGCGCCACGACGACCTGCGCCTCCCTCCCCAGCGGGTAGAAGTGCTCAAATCGGAGGAGCTGGACAAGATTCTCCGTGAGGGGGACCTCCGCACCCATGTCCCGCAGCCGACGCACGAGCCCCCCGTTGGTGAGGAGGCACTCCCGGCCGCCCAGCCAAGGAACGAGGCCCAACTCCTGGGCCAGCGCGGCGAGCCTCCCCTCCAGGCCATCTCCCGCCGCGAGATCCTGGAACACGCTCCCTTCCACCTTCCCCGTAGCATGGGTTGGAGGCAGGAGGCGGGCGGACAGAGGGCGCAGCACCCGCCCCGCAAGCCCCGCTGCCCGGTCCAGGTTCACGAGCTCCTCCACGCCCAACCCGCCCTTCCCCACCACCTCCCCCGTCACCACGAGGTCGGCATGGAGGCGGCGGACCAGCCGCCCCACCCGATCCAGGAGGAGGCGCCGACATGCCCCGCACGGGAAGGAGGGGTCGCTACCCCACTGCCCCAGGGCGAGGAAATCCCGCTTCAGTGTGATGCACTGAAACCGTCGCCCGCCCACCGACCGCTGCGCGCGGAGGCCGACCCCTTCCTCGCCCAAGAAGAACGGGGACCGAAAATAGACGAGGCGCAGATGCGTGACCCCGGCTTGCTCCGCCAGGCGTACGGCGACGGTGCTCGCCAAACTCCCCGAGTACAGAGCGACCGCTAGCGTCCGTCCTCCTTGCCCATCATCTAGCGGCGGGGGACCACGAGACCATACAGGCCGTCCCCGCGGTGAAACAGGACCGCGGGCTGGTCATCGTCAGCCTGGAAGAACACCAGGAACTCCCGCCCACTTCGCTCGAGCTCGCGCACCGCCGCCTCCGGGGTGAGGGGCTCCCGTACGTAGTCATCCACAAGCTCGATCTGCGGGCCCGGCGTGGCCTTGCGCCCCGCGGGCGGCGTATGCCCGGTCTTGCGCGCCACCCGCAGGCGCTCCTTGTACCGCACAAGCTGGCGCTGCATCTTGTCCACCGCTTGGTCGATGGAGGCGTACATGTCGTTCGTCTCCGCCTTGGCCTTGACCACCTTGTGGTTGACGAGGTACCCCATCATCTGCACCCGCTGCAGCGGCCCTTCGACCTCCAAGATGACGTCCAACTTGAGGATCCGATCGAAGTAACGGGAGAGGGCTTCTACCTTCTTCTCGACATATTTAGCGACGGCATCCGAATCCGCAGCATACCGTTCCTCGACGTGCAGCCTCATGACAGGAACTCACCCCCCGGGTCTTCTGCATCCTACCACACTTACGGGCGGATCGTCAAGGGGTGTAAGCTAGATCACGTTCAACTGGGGCAAGATCGGCGATCTGCCGACGGAGATAGGCAACCAGCTGCCGCGTCCCCTCCGGGCCGAGGGTCGGGATGAACCCGCGGAACGCCTCGTCCACATACTGGCGCACCATCCCCCGGTAGGTGATGCCCCGCGCCAGCCGTTCGCAGGCCACCAGACCGAGGTCGAGCGCGGCCACCGGCGGCTCCACCCGGAGGAGGGCCTCCGGGCAATCCACCCACGCCGCGAGCTCGTCCGTGGTGTAGGCGGTGGGCTCCTCGCGGACGAGGAACCCCACCACCCGCTGCTGGACCGGAGGCAGACGGCGGAGACGACGGAGCAGTCGGTCCACCCGGATGAGGACCGGCAGGGGAAGGTCCGTGCTCCCCACGATGGTGGGGACATCGGGAACCCGGTCCCACTCCGGGACAGGGGGCACCGCGATCGGCGCCGAACCCTCCGCGGGAGGGCGCGGGGGCACGTCCTGAGCCTGGGCGAGGACCTCGAGGAGCCGGCCCCGTACCTGGCGCAGCTTGGGGGATTCCACGGGGCAAAACGACGGGGTGTACCCGCCGTGGAACGTAGTCCGCAGGCGCACCTTCACCTTGCGGGCCACGGAGCCAGAGAGGAAGATGCATTCGCCGACCCCAAGTTGGGACACGATCTCCTTCGCCTCGGGCTTCCGCCAGGGCAGAAGCTCCCCGTACACGCGCATGTCCGCCTCGTGGACCACCCGGTGGAGGAACAGCATCCCCGCCTGGGTGAGCACATCCTTCTCCACCTTCGCCGAGCGCTGGGAGATCACCACTGCCCCCAGCCCCCGCTTCCGGCCGCGGAGGGCGATGCGGGCGATGACGTCCTTGAGCCGGGTCCGCACCCCCTGCGGGATGAACTCGTGGCACTCCTCGATCCCGATCAGGTATGGGGTCCGCAGCCGGCCCGCCAGCGACCAGAGCCGGGTCAGGTAATCGAAGATCACCGCCTCCCGCTCCCCGCCGAGCATGTCGGACACATCGAGGATCACCGGGACCCCCTCGTGGAGGGACAGGTTCGCCACCTCGCCCACAGTGGCCATGCTCAGCTCCACATCAGCGTGGTCGCCGCCCCCGACGACGAGGACCTCGTACTTCTCCTTGAGGCCGAAGTACTCGCCGTCGATGTCGATGAGGGACAGCGGGTAATGGGCTTCGAGGAGCTCCTCGAAGATCACCCCCGCGGTGTTGGACTTGCCGGAACCGCGGATGCCGAGGATCGCCACGCACTGGCCGACGACCTCTTCGAGGGGGACAGTCAACTCCGGGCCAAGGTTGAGGACGCTCATCGCGGCCTACGGTACCGGGGTAGCCCCGTCCCAGCGAGGGGAGATGCGAGCGCCCGAGGGGACATGCGGGGCGAACCCGGACTTACCTCTGACCTCGCACCAGCTCAGCGGCGTAGCCCAGCGCCTCGTCCCGCGTCGCGATCTCGCCGGAGAGGATCCGTTCCTGGACAAGATCCAGGACCTCCCCCAGCTGGGGCCCGGGGGGGAGACCCAGCGCGAGGAGATCGTCCCCGGTGAAGAGCTCGCGGGCGTAGCGGATCCCGCGAACCCGGCGGAGGTGCACGAGCAACCCTACCGCGCGCGCGAGGAGGGGGTGCCAGGCGCGCGAGCGGTGGGCGCTCGCCTCGCCGTCGCACACCACGAGCCGGAGGAGGTCAGCGAACAGGGGGTAGCGCCGCGGCAGGTCCCCGAGGGGCGCTTGCTCGTCCTCCCCCACCCCTAGCAGGCGGACCTGTTTACCGAGCCCCATCTCCGGGAGGCGCGCCACCCGCATGTGCTCCCGCACGAGGTGGGCCACCCACTCCACATCCCGCTTCGGAAGCCGCAACCGCGTCAAGGCCTGGGTGGCGATGTCCGCCCCGATCCCGCAGTGCCCGCCCATGTTCTCCCCCCCCGACCGCGCCAGCGCGACGGGCTTCCCCACATCGTGGTAGAGCACGGCCAACTTGAGCCGCGGATCGTCCCATAGCCCATCCGCCACGCGCAGGGCGGCCACGGTGTGGGTGAACACATCGCCCTCCGGGTGGTACACCTCGGGCTGGGGCACGCCCCGCAGGGCCGCGATCTCAGGGAGGATGGGCTCAAGCAGGCCCAGGTCGTCGAGGAGGAGGATCCCCTCCCCCGAACGGGGGGTGGCGAGGATGCGGAGGAGCTCGTCGCGGATCCGTTCCCAGGATACGGACGTGATCCGCGGGGCATGGGTCCGGATCGCGGCCGCGGTAGCCCCCTCGATCGTGAACCCGAGTTGGCACGCGAACCGCACCGCACGCAGCATCCGCAGGCGGTCCTCCGCGAACCGCGCCGCCGGGTCGCCGATCGCCCGCACGATGCCCGCCGCGAGGTCGGGGATCCCTCCCACCCAATCCAGGACCTCCCCCTCCACCGTAGCGACGAGGCCGTTCATGGTGAAGTCCCGGCGCTGTACGTCCTGTTCAAGGGTCCCCCACTCGACGCGGTCGGGCCGCCGTCCATCGCTGTACCCATCTTCGGTGCGGAACGTGGCCACCTCGTACTGCTGCCCCCCGCGGGGCGCCACGAGGACGACGACGCCGAAGCTCTGACCCACGGAGAGAACGTGCCAGTCAGCAAAAAGCTTCCGGACCTCCTCCGGCGAGGCTGAGGTGGCGATGTCCACGTCCTGGGCCACGAACTCCTCCCCGCGCTGCGCGGCGAGGAGCGCGTCGCGCACAACGCCCCCCACGAGGACCACCGTGTGCCCGGCGGCCTCCAGGCGGCGAAGGATCTCCCCCGCAAACGGGTGGCCGGCAAGCAGACAATCCATCCGCAGCCGCATGCCAGATTATCGCTGGTTGCGGCGGGGGAGCACCAGGGCTAGGATTCGCGCGAAGGGGGCGGTCATGGAACACGAACTCATGCGAGGGGCACGGGAACGCATGGTGCGGACCCTGGATGTGCTACAAGCCGAACTCACCAAGATCCACACCGGACGGGCCAATCCCGCGCTCGTGGAGGACGTGACGGTTGACTACTACGGGACCCCCACCCCGCTCAAGCACGTGGCGCACATCGTGGCCCCTGATCCTGATCTCATCACGATCCGCCCGTTCGACCGCACCCAGATCCCCGCGCTCGAGAAGGCCGTCCTCGCCGCCGACCTTGGCCTCAACCCCCAGAACGACGGACAGGTGATCCGGATCAAGATCCCCCGCCTGTCCGAGGAGCGCCGCGCCGAGCTCGTGAAGATCGTCGGGAAAAGGGCCGAGGAGGCGAAGGTCGCCCTCCGCAACGTGCGCCGCGAGGTGCGGGAGAAGCTCGAGGCCGAGAAGAAAGACGGCCGGCTGGCGGAGGACGACCATCATCGGTTGCAGAAGGCCCTCGACGACCTCACGACCGAGTACGTGAAGCGGGTGGACGACCTGGTGGAGAAGAAGGCGCAGGAGATGCGCACCCTGTGACGGGCTGGCGGTAGCCCGGCCCCCGGCAGGGGGTGGACCTGATGCTCCGGTACGACATCGGCCGCCGCACGGTGGCAGAGGGGAGTGACGGTTTCTACAATCGCCGCCCATGCGTGACGTGACACGGATCCTCCGGTGGGCAGCGCTCGGCCTCGTGGCCGTCCTCCTCGTCTCCTGCGCCCGTCCGGGGGAAGACGAAGGCGTCCCGTGCACGATCTCCCTGCGGCCGGGAGAGGAGATCCAGGCCGCGCTCGACCTCGCCCCACCGAGAGCGGTGATCTGCCTTGAGGCCGGCACGTGGACGGAGAGCCTCCGGGTGACGAAGCCCGTCACCCTCCGCGGGGCGGGGCCCACAAAGACCATCGTCCGCAGTGGCCGACTGGGCCATCCCGCCCTCACGATCGAGGGCCCCCTCGCGGGCGAGGGGCCTGTCGTCATCGTCGGGATCAAGTTCAGCGAGGCAAGCGGGGCCGCTGGCCTCCTCGTGACCGGGGAGGCCACGGTGGAGGTCGACCGCTCCGCCTTCTCCGAAAACCGCGGGCCAGGGGTCGCACTCCACGATGGGGCGTTGGCCTCGATCCACAACTCCACGATCCGCGCCAACATCGGGTACGGCGTGCACGTCCAAGGCCAGGCCCAGGCGACCCTGGACGCAGTCACGATCGCGGACAACCGCTCGAGCGGGGTTTGGCTCGCCGACGCGGCCCGGCTCGTCCTCACTCAGTCCACCGTGACCCGCTGCGAAGGTCATGGCCTGTGGATCCGCGACGAGACCCACCTCACCGCAACCGGGTCCACAATTTCGTCCTGCGAGGGCTACGGGCTGTGGGTCCGCGACCAGGCCTCCGCCGACCTGACCGGGTGCACGATCGCCGGGCACCGCGACGTCGGGGTGTGGGCGGAGGATGCGGCAGAGGTGGCCCTCACCTCGTCCACGGTCGAGGGGACGTGGGACGGCATTGTAGCCCGCGAAGCGTCCTCCCTTCGCCTCGTCGGCTGCACCGTCTCCCGCGTCCGGTGGGATGGGATCAAACTCCAAGGCACAGCGGTGGGGTCCATCGTCGCGTCCACCATCTCCGGAGGGCGGGGAGCGGGGATCTCCGTGCGCGGCGCGGCCCACGCGGAGATCCGCGACAACCGGATCGAGGGGTGGACCGCCCAGGGAATCCTGTCCCTATCCAGCGTTCCCCCATCGGGGGAGGGAAACCGGATGCAGGGGAACGGGGTGGACCTCGTGGGGAACCTCCCCGGCTCGTTACGGGCGCCCCTTGTCGCGGCGTCCCGGGAGGAAGTCCGTTTCCCCAGCCGCGACTACGCCACGATCCAAGAGGCGGTCGACGCGCTCCTCCCCGGAGGGAAGCTCGTCCTCACCGAGGGCATCTACCCGGCGGGGATCACGCTCGGGAAGCCGATCCGCATCGAAGCAGAGGGGATCGTCCTCCTCACCGCGAAGTCCACCCGCGAGTCGGCGGTGGTGTCCCTCGTCGGCGGGACCGACCTCGTCCTAACGGGGGTGGCTGTGGGCTACGGATCGGAGGGGCTGGTGATGGATGCCGACGCCCGCGCCGTCGTCACCGACTGCGTCCTGTCCGACAACCTGCGCGGGATCCACGCGGTGGGGGACACGGCCCTCGAGCTCCTGCGGTGCCGACTGTCCCGCAACGAACAGGGCGGGATGTGGCTAGGGGAACGGGCCACCGCCACCGTGCGCGAGACCGTGTTCACCGGAAACGAAGTGTGGGGGATCGGCCTTGGGGAGACGGCCGTGGCCGTGATCATGGACTGCCTCATCACCGAGAGCGGCGGGAGCGGGGGCATCACCCTTCGCGATTCCGCCCAGGCCGAGATCGCGGGGAACTCCATCGTCGGGAGCAAGGGGGCAGGGATCGCCCTGTACCACGGATACTGCATTGGAACAGGGTACGTCTTCACCGGACGCGTCTGCGGCGGGGCCAACACCATCCGCGACAACGCCAAGGGGGACGTTTGTCCGGCCGACCTCGCGTTCCTCGGTGGGGAATGGGGTGAGCTCGACTGGCGAACGGCGGATTGAGGCGGGTCAGGGTTTGAGGCGGACGAAACGGAGCTTCCCCGCCCGGAGGACCGCTCCCGTCCGCACCACGACCCGGTCCCGCGGAGAGGAGATCTTGTCCCCATTGAGCTCCACTGCCCCCCCCTCCACGAGCCGCCGCGCCGCAGACCGCGACGAGGCCAGCCCCGCCGCGATGACGAGGTCCACGATGTTCGCCGTCCCGTCGGCATCGAGCAGGTCCCCCACCGCGACCTCCGGCATCTCCTCCGGCGGCTGCTCCTCCTCGAACACCCGCTCGAAGTGTTCCTTCCCCCGCCGCGCCCCGTCCTCGCCGTGCAGCCACGCGACGAGGGTCGCGGCGAGCCTCTTCTTCGCCTCCTTCGGGTGCAACGAGGCGACCTCCTCCCAGGGGATATCGGTCAGGAGCTGGTAGTACTGGGGCATGAGCTCGTCGGGGAGCGACATGATCTTCCCGAACTGCTCCTCCGGCTCTTCCCCGACCCCGATGTAGTTCCCGCGGGACTGGGACATGGCGAACGTGCCATCGGTCCCGAGGAGGAGGGGCATCGTGAGGATGACCTGCGGATCCTGGCCGTAGGCCTCCTGAATATCGCGGCCGATGAGGAGGTTGAACCTCTGATCGGATCCACCGAGCTCGACGTCGGCCCGCACCATCACCGAGTCGTAGGCCTGGGCGAGAGGGTAGAGGAACTCCATGATCGTGATCGCTGAGCCTTCGCGGAACCGGCGCTGAAAATCCTCCCGCTCCAGCATCCGCGCCACCGTGTACCGGGCGGTGAGCCCGATCACCTGGGCCAGGGTCAACTTCTCCAACCACTCCGAGTTGTAGCGGACCTCCGCCTGCCGGGGATCGAGGATCCGGAACGCCTGCTCCCGGTAGGTGCGCATGTTGCGCTCGATCTCCTCCGGCGACATCGGCTCCCGCGTCTTGGACTTCCCCGACGGATCGCCGATGCGACGGGTGAAGTCCCCCACCACGAGGACCGCGGTATGCCCCAACTCCTGGAACTCCCTCAGTTTCCGCAGTACGACAGCGTGCCCGAACGTGAGCTGAGAGGCGGACGGGTCAATGCCGAGCTTGACCCGCAGGGGCCTCCCCTGGCGGAGCGACCATTCGATCTTCCGGGCCAGTTCGTCTCGAGGAAGAAGGGTCTCCGCGTTCCGCTCCATCACCGCCAGCTGTCGTTCCACTTCAGTCCGTAGGTCCATCCTCACCCTTCCTTGCCTGTCCCCGCGCCGATGGAGGTCACACCACCACCGCCGACACCACCCGGTCCTCGGGCTCAACCTGGATCAGGCGCACCCCCCGCGCATAGCGGGAGAACGTGCTCACTTGGGCCGCGGGGAACCGGATCACCTTCCCCCCCGCCGTGGACAGCGCCACCTCGTCGTCTTCGGCGACGAGGATCGCCGTGACGAGCGGCCCGCCATGATCGTCGAGCTTGATCCCGATGACCCCTCGTCCGCCACGGCCCTGGATGGGGAGATCGGGTACCTCCACGCGCTTCCCCTGCCCCATCTCCGTCACGAAGAGGAGCCGCTTCTCCGTCTCAGCGGGGGGAAGCCACACCATCCCCACCACGCGGTCCCCCGCGGCGAGGCGGATCCCAATCACGCCCTTCGACGGCCGCCGCGTGACGCGCACCTGCTCTTCCGGGAAACGAATCACGTGCCCGCCTGCCGTGGCGAGGACCATCTGCCCTTCCCCATGGGTGATCGCCACGTCCACGAGGCGGTCCTCATCGGGGATCGAGTGGGCGAGGATCCCCTTCGTGTGGGCATTGGCGTAATCGGAGAGGGCATTACGGTTCACGATCCCCTGGCGGGTAGCGAGCAGGGCGTATCCCCCGTCATAGCCGTCCACGGGGAGCACGGCGCGGATCTCCTCGTCCAGGCCCATCTCCAGAAACTGGCGCAGGTTCTTCCCCACCGAGTCGCGGTCGCCCGGCTCGAGGCGCCCGAGGGGGAGCTTGAACACGCGGCCGCGGTCGGTGAACACGAGGAGGTCCTGGTGGGTGTGGGCGGTGACCATCGTCCGCAGGTAGTCCCCCTCCTTGGGGCGGATCCCGATCACGCCCTTCCCGCCCCGCCCCTGGGCGCGGTATGCCTCGCAGCCAGTGGTGTTCACGTATCCCTTGCCCGTCACGCACAGGATCACGTCCAGCCGCGGGGCATCGAGGGCGGCGAGCTCGACTGCCTCCGACGACTCGACGATCGTCGTCCTCCGCCCGTCCCCGTACTGGCGGGCGATCTCAGCTAGCTCGTCGCGGATGAGGGCGTCCAGCCGACCGGGATCGCCGAGCACGGCCTCGTACTCCCTGATCTTCGTCCCGAGCTCGGTCAGCTCCTCCTCGACCTTGCGCCGTTCGAGCTTCGTGAGCTGGGAGAGGCGCATCTTGAGGACGGCATCCGCCTGCTTGGGGGAGAGGCCGATCTCGGCGGCGAGGAGGGCCTCCGCCTCCGCCGGTTCGGACGCGCTGCGGATGATCTCGATCACCTGGTCGAGGTTCTCCAGGGCGAGCTTGAACCCGGCGAGGAGGTGGGCCCGTTCCTGGGCAACCCGGAGGCGGTGCTCGGTCCGCCGCCGCACCGTCGTCCGCCGGAAGGAGAGGAACGCCTTCAGGATCTCGGGGAGGGAGAGCGTGCGCGGGCTTCCATCTTGGATGACGAGGAAGTGGCAGGAGAACGTGCGCTCGAGCGGGGTCAGCTTGAGCAAGCGCGGCAGGATCCGGTGCCCATCCACCCCCCGCTTGAGCTCGATCACGACCCGCAGCCCCTCCCGGTCCGACTCATCGCGGAGGTCCGCGATGCCCTCGATGTCCCCATCCTTGACCTTGGCTGCGATGCTCTCCAGGATAGTGGATTTGCGCACCTGGTACGGGATCTCCGTGATCACGATCCGCTCGTCCTCCACAAACGCCCGCGCGCGGAGGGTGAGCCTCCCCTCGCCGGTCTCGTAGGCAGCGCGGATCCCATCCCGACCGACGATGATCCCCCCCGTCGGGAAGTCCGGCCCCGGGAGGAGGGGGAGGAGCTCGTCCACCGTGGCATCGGGATGGTCGAGGACGTACAGCGTGGCCGCGATCAGCTCTCCCAGGTTGTGGGGCGGGATCTGGGTCGTCATCCCGACCGAGATCCCCCACGCCCCATTGGCCAAAAGGTGCGGGAACCGAGCGGGGAGGACCTCCGGCTCCTCGAGCGAGCCATCGAAGTTGGGGAGGAAGTCCACCGTCTCCTCATCGAGCTCGTCGAGGAACTCCCGGGCGATCGGGGCGAGGCGCGCCTCCGTGTACCGCATCGCCGCCGGCTCGTCCCCGTCCACCGATCCGAAGTTCCCCTGCCCGTCCACGAGCGGATAGCGGGTGGAGAAGTCCTGGGCGAGGCCGACCATCGCCTCGTAGACGGCCATGTCCCCGTGGGGGTGGAACTTCCCCATCACCTCCCCCACGATGCGCGCCGCCTTGCGGGGGGGCTTGCCCGGCATGAGCCCGAGCTCCCTGAATCCATAGAGAATCCGGCGTTGCACCGGCTTCAGACCGTCGCGGACGTCGGGGACGGCGCGGGCACGGATGACGGAGACAGCGTAGTCAATGTACGACTGCTCCATCTCGTCTTCAATGAATGCGGTCTCAATCCGTTCCGGCATGGGGACGTTGAAATTCTACGCCCAGGGAACGCTCCTCACAACCCAAGCCGTAACTGGACGCGGGCAGGGATCACCTGGGGACGGGCCCGCCCGGGAGAGCCGATGCGGTGGATACCGCATAGACCTCGTTCGGGCGGACAAAACTGGCGAGGAACCTCCCGCTCGTGATGCGCTGCGAGCTATAGGCCTGAATCGCCCGGAGCTTGAGCCCGATCAGCTCCTCCGTGAGCTCGTGGCTCCTCCACTCCCAGGGGTCGAGGGCGGTGGGGACCGTCAGCGCGAGATCCATGGCCAGCCGCCGCGGGGCAGGCCAGCTCGGGGCGTGGACAAGGTACAGCCGCAGCTCGGGATCGTCCTTCACCTCCCCGCGGAGCAGGGCGATCAGCGTAAGCTGCGCCGCCGCCCGGTGATCGGGGTGGCCATCCTCGGGGTGGGGAAGGTAGATCACGGTCGGGGAGAACAGGTCCAGGATCGTAGCCAGATCCGCCACGAGGTCCTCCCCACAGTACATCGCGGTCAGGCTGAAGCTGCTGCGGTAGAACGGGTAATTGGCTTGGGTGTAGGGGCTTGGGTACGGGTTCTCCCTCTCCCAGTTCTCGGTTCCGAGCGCCGTCAGTCCCTGGTCCGGGTACCCGAGGAAGATCGCCGCGCTCTTGGGCACGCCGAGGACCCTCAGGGCGGCCGCCGCCTCCTTCTGCCGCCGGTACCCCAGGGCGCGGTAGTCCTCGGCCCGCCGCAGCGGGTTCAAGGTGAACACCTGCTTGGCGGCCCGGTTCGCGTCGCCGTTCGTGACGAACACGACCAGGACTTGGTGGTCCTCCTCCGTGAGGTGGGCGATCGTCCCCCCCAACGCCAGGAGCTCATCGTCCGGGTGGGGGGCGATCACGAGCACCCGCTCCACGCCCGGGAGCGGCGCCGGGACCTCGACCCGCGGCGGCGGAGGCACCCACCACAGGAACAGGTTGAGGAATGGATGGGGCACGTCAGGGATGACCCCCAACGCCACGGGGAGGAGGAAGACCCCCACAATCCACATCCGCTGCACCCTGCGCTGCCTCTTCTTCACGGGACCCTCGCTCCTTTTATACCCCATCCTTCTCCCCAGCGGGAGGGGCGGCCGGTATGATCGGAGCCATGGCGCGGGCGATCGGGGTGGACATCGGGGGCACCCGGACCCGGGTTGCGGCGGTGGAGGAGGAACGAATCGTCGCCCGGCGGGCGTTCCCCACGCGCGGGATCGAAGAGGTGCGGGAGGCGATCAGAGAGGTCCTCGCCGCCGCAGGCTGGGCCCGCCCCGCCACGATCGGGGTCGGGGCCCCCGCCCCAATGGACATGCGGGAGGGGAGGATCCTCGGATGCCCCAACCTCCCGCACTGGAACGGGGTCGAAGTGACGAAGGAACTTGAGCGCGCCTTCGCCTGCCCGGTATACCTCGCCAACGACGCCACCTGCGCGGCGATCGGGGAGCTCGCGTTCGCCCACCGTCGCCGCGACTTCGTGTACCTCACCTGGTCCACCGGCATCGGGGGCGGGATCGTGTCCGGCGGCCGCGTGGTGTGGGGAGCGACCGGCCAGGCGGGGGAGATCGGGCACATCGTGCTCCGCCCCGACGGCCCACCGTGCGGGTGCGGGAAGAAGGGGTGCCTGGAGGCCCTGGCGGGGGGAGCGAGCCTGGCCCGCCGCGGGTCCGAGGCCCTGGGGGAAGCCCTCTCCGCCCGCGAGGTGGTGGAGCGCGCCCAGCGCGGGGATCCCCGTGCCCACGCCCTCGTCGCCGACGCGTGTCGGGCGTTGGGGCAGGGGATCGCGATCCTGTGGGAGATCCTCGAGCCAGAGCTCATCGTCCTCGGGGGCGGCCTCACCGGGTCGTGGGGGTTCCTCGGCCCCAAGGTCCTCGCTTCGGTCGGAACGATGGCCCGCGGATCGCCAGAGCTCGAGCTCACCCCACTCGGGGACGATGCGGGCCTCCTCGGTGCCGCCGCCCTCCCCGACTACGTCCCCCCCCAGTGGGGCCCGCGCTAGATCAGGGGTCCGTCCCGAGCGTGTACCGGATCTCGACGCTGACCTTCTCCAGCGCGCGCCCGGAGAAGGAGGCCACCACCGTCCCCAGCCACGGAGCCTCGGTCGCAGTCAGGGTGAGGCTCCCCGATGGCGACCCCTCCCCGCGGACCGTGAGCCGGAGCTGGAGGCGCACGCCCTCTCTCCCAAGCCCGATGGTGACCGTCTGCAACGCCGGGCGAAGGGAGAGGTAGGTCTGGATCGACAACTCCGGGGGGCCGGATCCCAACTCGAGGCCCGTCCCCGCATCGGAGAGGGAGAGGGTGGCCCACATCGGCCCCGTGAGGCCGAGCCGGAGCTCGGCATGGGGGCTCCCTCCTGGCCAGGCCGCGTTCCCGCTCACCTCGACCCACCACGGATCGGCATCGAGCCGGCCGAACGCCCACCCCGCGGCGGTCAGGAACCGACCACCGAGGAGATCCACCGTGGTCGCCTTCCCCCCCACCTGAGCGGAGACGAGGCCCAGATCCGCCTGGGTCACGGCCTTCCACGAGCCCGTGGCGGAGGCATCCACCCGGCCGCTCGCGAGCCCCACCGCCTCGACCCCGCCCGACCATCTGCCCCCCACCATGGACGCCCCGACCTGGGCCCGGCGGAGGCAGCCGCAGAGGAGGTCCCCTTCGATGCGCCCCGACAGCTGGACCGGAGATCCACCGCCCGAGAGCTGGACCCACCCGATCCCGCCTGCCCGGTCCCCCACCTCAAACTGGGCTCCGACCTCTCCTCCCCATGCGAGCGCTCCCGCGCCCACCACCGCCACCACGAACAGGATCCGCCTCATCGTCCCTCCAACGCCGCGGCGACCGCGGCCACAGATCGCTTCACGGCCGGGGTGCGGAACGGCACCGCCGCCCCGTCGAGCTTGACGAGCGTTGCCCCGTCCTCGCGCACGAGGGCGAGGAAGTACTGCTGCTCAAACCCTTCGTCGGTAGCGAACGCGCGGAGGAGGGCCGCGCCGCGGGGAGAGAGGTAGACCTCCTTGATCACGAACGCCCCGCCGGGCCAGGCCTCCTTCAGCCCACCGAGGCGCGCGAGCGCGTCCCCCGAAACCGACCGGTGAACCCGTACATGGGGCATCATCCCCTCCGCGATGCGCAGTGTACTCCCTTTCCGTCCCCGTTCCGCCCGGAGGTGCCAGATCGCGCGGCCCGCCCGGCGCCACTTGGCCTCGTAGCGCGTGCCCGGACCGGTGGCGGCCACTTCCTCGGGCCCTGCGACGCGGAACCCCACCGCGGCGAGGTCCCCCGCCGCGTCCTCGGCATAGTGCCGGACGTCCGTGGTCAGCTCGAACCCCCCCGCGGGCCGGAGGACGGTGGCCAGGGTCCGGGCGAAGCCCTCATCCATCACCCGCCGTTCGGCGTGGCTCCGCTTCGGCCATGGGCAGGGGAAATGGAGGACCACCCGCTCCACGCTCTCGTCCGGGAAGAGCTCCCGCAGCCCGAACCGGCCATCCACCCGCGCCAGGCGGACGTGCTCCGCCCCCGCCCGCGCCAGCTTCCGCCCCGCCTTGACGACGCAGGTGAGGCTCGTCTCGAACCCGACCCAGTTCAGCTCCGGATGCGCGTGGGCGGCTTCACAGAGGAACTCCCCGTTCCCGAACCCGATTTCCACCGCGAGCTGTGCCGACCGGGCGAAGAGGAGGCCCCATTCCGGGGGGAGCTCCTCCCACCGCTCGGGGTGGACCAGGTACCGTGCGAACTCCACGCCCCAAGCATACACCCCAGTCGGGTCCGGAGGGGGAACGGAGGAACCCTTCGTCCGCCGGGGCTCGTCCCGGCGCCGCAGGACCTGCCCGACCGCCGATCGGCTACCGCCCGGGCTTGCGGGGCTCCAGCCGCGTCGTCGCGCCGGAGGCGATGAGTTCCTTCCCACGCTCGGCGAGCTTGTACTTCTGCACCTTCCCTGACGAGGTCATCGGGAACTCCTGCCCCACGATCACGTACCGCGGCACCTTGAACGCCGCAATCTGGCGGGCGCAGAAGTCCACAACCTCCTGGGGATCGAGGGTATGACCCTCACGAGGGATGAGGAACGCCATCCCCACCTCCCCCATCACGGGGTCCGGGACCCCGACCACAGCCACGTTCTGGACGCCAGGGTGGGTGAACAGGACCTCCTCCACCTCCGCCGGGTAGACGTTGAACCCGCCTACGATGTACATGTCCTTCTTCCGGCCCACGATCCGCACGTACCCTTCCTCGTCGAGGGTCGCGAGGTCACCGGAGTAGAGCCACCCCTCGTCGTCAATCACCTGGCGCGTCGCCTCGGGGTTCTTCCAGTAGCCGAGCATCACGTTGTACCCCCGGCAGGCGAGCTCCCCCGTCTCGCCGAGGGGGACCTCCTGCCGCGCGTCGTCCACGACCTTCACCTCGATCCCGGGGAGGGCCTTCCCCACGGTCTCCACCCGCTTGTCCAACGGATCGTCGAACCGGGTCATCGTGATCACGGGCGAGGCCTCGGTGAGCCCGTAGCAGATGCACACGTTGCAGCCGAGGTCGTCCATCGTCCCCCGCATCACCTCCGCCGGGCACGGGGCACCGGCCATGATCCCCGTACGCAGGCTCCCTACGTCGTAGGGCCGACCGGCGGCGGCCGCCTTGCGCTGCTCCTCGAGTTCGAGGACGAACATCGTCGGCACCCCGTACAGGACGCTCACCCGGTGCTTCTGAACAAGATCGAGGGCCGCATCGGCCTTGAACACGGGCATCGGGACGATCCCCGCCCCCCACGTCACCGCCCCCAGGATCCCCATCACGCACCCGAAGCAGTGGAAGAACGGGACGGGGAGGAGGAAGATGTCCTCCTCCGTTGCGCGGAGCACTTCCGTGATCTGGCGGGCGTTCTCGGCCATGTTCACGTGGGAGAGCATCGCCCCCTTGGGGTGGCCGGTCGTGCCCGAGGTGTAGAGGATGAACACGCAATCGTTCGAGTCAATCGCATCCACGCGGCGCGCGACCTCGGCCTGGGCGGTGCGGTCCCCGCCGCGGGCGAGGACGTCGGCGTACGGTCGCAGCCCGGGGGCCTCTCCGCCCACGGTGATCGCCTCCCGCAGGAGGGGGAGGTTCGGCCGGACCTCGGCGAGCATCGCCGCATAGTCGATCCCGAGGAACCCCTGGGACATGAACACCGCCTTCGCCTCCGCGTTCCCGAGGATGTAGGCCACCTCGTGGGTCTTGTAGCGGGTATTCATGGGCACAACCACGGCCCCCGCCTTGGCGATCGCGAAGTAGGCCGCGATCCACTCCGGGATGTTCGACATCCAGATCCCGACCTTGTCGCCGGGCTCAATCCCCAGCGCCACCAACCCGGCGGCGAGGCAATCCACCTCCCGGGCGAGGTCACGGTAGGAGATCGTTTTCCCCTCGTAGAACAGGGCCGGCCGAGTGGGGAACCGGTGGGCGGTCGCGTCGAGCACTTGGGATAGCGTGCGCATCCATCCTCCTTGAGCGCCCCGAAGTGTAGGGGAGGCCCGTGGGCGGCGCCACCCCTCGGAGGCGGGCGGCTTAGAATCGGGCTGTGACCGCGACCAAAAGGATAAAGGCTCCTCCCCCCGATCCGCTGCAGAGGTTCAGCCCGCTCGTCGGGGACTGGTTCCGGACCGAGCTCGGGGCGCCGACCCCCGCCCAGGAGCTCGGCTGGCCGCCCATCGCCGCTGGGTCCCACACCCTCCTCCTCGCCCCGACCGGGTCGGGGAAGACCCTCGCCGCGTTCCTGTGGACGCTCGACCGCCTCCTCACCCAGCCGCCCGCGCTTCCAGGGGTCCACACCCTGTACCTCTCGCCCCTGAAGGCCCTCGGCTACGATATCGAGCGGAACCTCCAGGGGCCCCTCGCGGGGATCCAGGCCCTCGCCCGGGCGCGCGGGATCGCGCTCCCCGAGGTCCGGGTCGGGGTCCGCACCGGGGACACCCCGCCGTCGGAGCGACAGCGCCTCGTCCGGAGGCCGCCCCACATCCTCATCACGACCCCGGAGTCGCTCCACCTCATGCTCACCTCGCCCCGGGCCCGGGAGACACTTGCCGGGGTGAGGACCGTGATCGTGGACGAGATCCACGCCGTGGCGGAGACGAAGCGGGGGACATTCCTCTCCCTCCTCCTCGAACGGCTGGAGGCCCTCGTCCGCAGCTCTTCCGAGGGAGAACCGGGGACCGGCGGGCGGTCGTTCCAGCGGATCGGGCTGTCGGCGACGATCCGGCCGCTTGCGGCGGTGGCGCGGTTCCTGGGCGGGTTCGGGGACGACGGCCGGGAGAGGCCGGTCCAGATCGTGGACGCCGGCCTGCGGAAGGGCCTTGACCTCCTGGTCCTGGCGCCGGTCCCGGACCTGACGGCCCTCCCCGCGGGCTCGATCTGGCCCTCGATCTATGCCCGGCTGCACGAGCTCATCCTCTCCCACCGGGCGACGATCGTGTTCGTCAACAACCGCCGCACCGCGGAGCGGATCGCGGCCGAGGTGAACGAACTGGCGGGGTACGAGCTCGTCCAGGTGCACCACGGCTCGGTGGCCAAGGAGCGGCGGCGGGAGATCGAGGAGAAGCTGAAGGCGGGGGAGATCCCGGCCATTGTGGCCACGGCGAGCCTCGAGCTGGGGATTGACATGGGGGTGGTGGACCAGGTCGTGCAGGTGGAATCGCCCCACAGCGTGGCGCGAGGGCTGCAGCGGGTGGGGCGGGCCGGCCACCTCTACCGCGCCCCGTCGCGGGGGAGGCTCCTCCCCAAGACGCGGGCCGACCTCCTGGAGATGGCGGCCCTCGCCCGGGCCATGCGCGCGGGCGACCTCGCTCCCCTCCACATCCCCCGGGGGCCCCTGGACATCCTCGCCCAGCAGGTGGTGGCCATCGTCGCCGGAGGGGGGATCCCAACGGACGACCTGTTCCGGATCGTCCGCCGCGCGGGCCCGTTCTCCGATTTGCCCCGGGACGCGTTCAATTCGGTATTGGCGATGCTCGCCGAGCCCGGGCTGTGGTCGGTGCGGCCACGGATCGCCTGGGACCGGGCCAACGATGTCCTCCTCCCCCTCCCCAGCAGCCAGCGCCTCGCCGTGACCTCGGGGGGGGCGATCCCCGACACCGGCCAATACAGGGTGTACACCCCAGGAGGGGACCGGATCGGGGAGCTCGACGAGGAATTCGTGTACGAGGCGCGGGTGGGGGAGGTGGTCGTCCTTGGGCTAAACCGGTGGCGGATCCTCGACATCACCCCCGACCGGGTCGTGGTCACGGCGGGGGACGGGCCGGCCAAGATCCCGTTCTGGCGCGGCGAAGCCTACGGCCGGGACCTCCACCTCGGCCAGGCGGTGGGGAGCCTCTCCCGGGAGATCGAGGCGCGGCTCGGCGACCCGGACCTCGTCCCGTGGCTAGGGGAGACCTGCGCCCTCGATCCCGCCGCGGCCGAGAACACCGCGCGCTACATCGCCGACCAGCGAGAGCGGGGGATCGTCCCCACCGATCGCCGCCTCGTCGTCGAGGGGTTCCCCGACGAGGGGGGAGGAATGCGCCTCGCCGTCCTCACCCCGTACGGGAAGCAGTTCCACCTCGCGTTGCGCCTCGCCCTCCTCGCCCGGTTCCGGGACGAGGTGGGGCTCGAGCCGGCCTCCCTCCACAGCGACTCGGGAATCCTGTTCCGGCTGACCCAGGTCCCGTTCGAGCGGGCGGTCGAGATCATCCGGGGGCTCCGCGGGGACGAGGTGGAACGCCTCCTCCTCGCCGAGCTCGCCCGCTCGCCCCTGTTCGGCCTCCGGTTCCGGGAGAACGCGGGCCGGGCCCTCCTCCTCCCCCGCGATCGGCCGGGGAGGCGGAGCTCGTTCTGGCTCAGGCGGCTCGCGGCGCGCGACCTCCTCGAAGCGGCCAGGGCCCAGCCCGGGTTCCCCCTCGTCACGGAGACCTACCGCGAGATCCTCCAGGACATCCTGCCGGTGGACGGCGTCCGGGACTGGCTCGGGAGGCTGGAGCGGGGCGAAGTCGAGGTCGCCGTTCACCACGGGGTGGCCCCCTCGCCGTTTGCGGCGAGCCTCCTCTGGGAGTTCCAGGCAATGTACCTCTACCAGTGGGACGAGCCCAAACCGGGCCCGGTCCCGACGGGCATCGCGGCCCGCGATCTCTTCCCCCTCCTCGGCCGCGACCTCGCGAGCGTCGTGGATCCGCGCACCGTGGACCGCGTGGACGGCGAGCTCCGCGGGACGGGCGAGGGCCGGTGGGCGCGGACCGGGGCCGAGCTCCTCGCGCTCCTCCGCCGGGTGGGGGACGTGGGGGAGGACGAGCTCACCTCCGTGGCATCCCCCGCCGCCCGGGGCGCCGTGCCTGGGCTCCTCGCCGCCGGCTCCATCGCGGGGGTGGACTTCCCCGGGTCGAAGTCCGCCGTGCGGCTCGTGACGGGAGAGGACCTCCCCCTCTACCGGGCCGCCCTCGCTGGGGATGAGAAGGCCCAGGTCGGGATCGTCCAGCGCCACGTGGCGAGCCGCGCCCTCGCTTCCCGCTCCGCTCTCCGGGAGAGGTACCCGTTCCCCGAGGGCGTGATCGAGTCCGCGCTCGCCGCCCCACCGTTCGTAACTGGGATCTGGCGGGGAGAGAGGGTGTGGACGCGAAGGGAGACGCTCGAACGGCTGCATCGGCTTTCCCTCGCCGCGCGGCGGGCCGTGGTCCACCCCCAGCCCCCGGCTACCTTCCAGGCGTTCCTCCTCCGCTACCAGCACCGCACGCCGGAGGGCCGCGTGCGCCAGGCGGAGGGGCTCGCCCAGGTCCTGACTCAGCTCCAGGGGATCGCCCTCCCGTGGGCGCTGTGGGATGGGGAGGTCCTCCCGAGCCGGGTGGCCGGGTACCAGCCAGCATGGGTCGAGGACCTCCTGCGGAGCGGGGAGTTCGTGTGGCGGGGCCGGCCGGGGGGAGGACGGGACCTCGCGGTCGCGTTCGCCCACCGCGCGACCGCCCCGTGGCTCGCCAAGGCGTACCCGGTGCGGGGAGAGGAACTCACCCCGGCGGAAGCGGCGCTCGTGGACCGGCTGAGGGAGCGGGGCCCGCGGTTCCTCGTCGAGCTCGCCGGCGACGTCGGGCTCCCCGCCACCCAGTGCGCGGTGGCACTGTGGAACCTCGCCCGGGCGGGGATCGTCACGAACGACGGACTGGCCCCCCTCCAGGCCGGTCCGCCGCCGCTTAGGCCCGGGAAGACCCGGATCTGGCGCGGGGGGACTGGGCGGTGGTCCCTCCTCCCGCCCGGCGGGGGGGAGCTCATCGCGGACGAGCGCGAGGCGCTCCTCGAGCTCCTCCTTACCCGGTACGGGATCCTCTCCCGCGGCATCCTGGCCTGGGACGGGGGCGCCGTGCCGTGGGGGGAGCTCTACCCGCTCCTCACCCGCCGCGAGTGGCGGGGTGAGCTCGCGCGGGGCCTCCTCGTGGACGGCCTGGCGGGAGCCCAGTTCGCCCGCGAGGACGTCCTCCGCAGCCTGGAGGACCCCCGATCGGGGTGGACCCTCCTCCCATCCACCGACCCCGCCCTCCTCTACGGGGCGGGGGCGCCGTTCCCTCTCACCGACCCCGCGGATCCGGGTCGGCGGTTCCGCACGGGGCCTGGATCGTACCTCGTCCTGCGCGATGGCCATCCCGTGCTCGCGGTCGAGGGAGAGAGGCTCACGAACCTCGCCGGCCTTCCGCCAAATGAACTCCGCCCCGCGCTCGAACTCCTCGCCACGCTCGTCTCCGGCCCCAGGCAGCGACTGACCGTGCGCACGTGGGACGGAGAGCCGGTGCGGGGGAGCGCGATCGAGGGGATCCTCCGCGAGCTCGGGTTCGGGGCGGGGCCCGCTGCCCTGATCCTCTACCGCCGCTACGGCCCCGACCGCGCCTGAGTTCTACGGGATCTCGCGCAGCATCGCCTCGACCTGTGCCCGGAGCCCGCGGAGCCGCTCCGCCTGGGATCGCAGCTCCCCGAGCTGGGCGAGCGAGACCTGGGTCCCATACGCGGCCTGGAGGGCCTTCTCCTTCGCGGCGATGATCTCAAGCGTCCGTTCGTAATGGGTGCGTGCCTCATCCCATTGGTACCTCATCCGCGCCACCTCCCCGAGCTGGAACTGGGCGAGCTCGTGGTGCGGGTCCCGGGCGAGGATCTCCTCCAGGCGGCGCTGGGCGGAAAGGAGGTCCCCATCGGACATGTCGGCGACCGCGAGGAGGTAACGGGCCTCGAGCTCCATCTCCCGGGGCGGGATCGTAGCAAGGAGCTCCTCGAGGAGCGCCCGCGCCTCCTTCGTTTCCCCCATCGCGAGGTCCACCGACGCGAGCTGGAGGTAGACCACCTCAGGCCGGTACCGGTTGAGACAGGCCCGCAGCGCAGCCTGGGCCTGCGCGAGGTCCCCCGCTTGGGCGTGCGCCATCCCCAACCAGTACAGGCTCACCCGGGGGCAGAAGTCGAGCTCCACCGCGCGGGTAAGCTGTTCCCGGGCGAGCGCGACCTCGCCGTACCCCAACGAGACCTGCCCGGCGAGGAGGTACGCATCGGCGACCATGTCCCGCACCGCGACCACCGACACGACGCCGGAGAGGAGGGAGAGGGCCACGGCGGTCAGCTTGAGCCGATAGCCCCGGAGCGTCACCGCCAGATCCCCCACCGGCCCGTAGCGCGGCGAGAAGGCGAGCCCGAGGATCGTCACGAACGCCAGGCTCGACGCGGGGAGGTGGAACGGGAACGTGGGGACAGCGTGGACGAACACCGCGATCAGCCCCCCTCCGAGGAGGAGGAGCTCGACCCGCTTCGCCGGATCCTTCTGCGCCCCCACCCGCCGCAACCCCCAGTACCCCACGAGGGCGAGCCCGGCGAGGACCACGATCGCCCCCCACGTGCCGAGCTCAGCGGCCACCTGGACGTACTCGTTGTGGGCCTGATCCGCGCGCGGGAACGGAAACGCGTAGTTCGCCCCCTGGGGGGAGGAGAGGAACTCCGGTTTGTACGGGACGAACTGGATCTTGTACCCCCCGAGGCCGATCCCGAAGAGAGGCCGGTCGCGCCACATCTCATACCCGACCCAAAGGTCCCACGCCCGGACCGCCCCCGACTGGCGCTCCCAGAGCTCCCGCACCGGAGCGAGCGGCGTGGTCGGGGGAAGGAGGAGGACGACCGCCGCCACCAAAAGGCCCACGGTGGGGATCCACAGGCGGGGGAACCGGCGGAGGAGCTTCCCCAGACCCCACACCGCGGCCGCCCCTCCCCCCACCGCTGCGGCGTAGACGAGGCCCTGAACCCCGAGCACCCCGCCCAGGGCAGCGACAACCACCGCAGCGGCCGCTCCCCACCGGCGCCACGTTCCCGGCTTCGTTGACCAGAACCCGATCCCGAACGCGACGAACAGGAGCCCCGCTACCAGGCCCAGCCGCACCGCCACCTGACGGGTGAGGAGCATCACCGCGAGGATGAACCCGATCCCGACGAGCGCGGGGACCCACGCCCACGCCCGCCGCAGCCGGATGAGGAGGATCCCCGCCGGCAAGACGAGGTAGGAGAGGAACCCGGCCAGGAACTGGCGGTTCCCCATTGTGGCGATCAATGGGTCGCCCGGCGCCCCGGGGACCACCCCGACGTGCTGGAGGAGGCCGAACAGGGCGTTCCCGAACCCCGCCAGGAGGAGGGCCCCGAGGAGGAGGACGACCTCCCGATCCCCAAGGGGGGCGTTCACCACGAGGAGGAAGATGAACCCGAAGTAGAGGATGACGGTCGCCGACTGGAGAACCACCCCGGCCGGCGTCCCCCCGGAGATGGAGAGGAGGGCAGCGAGGAGCAGCGCGGGGAGGAGCGGGAAGAGCCACGAGAGCTCGACCTTCGCTTCCCGCCGCGGGAAGGACTCCACCGCCCACAGGATGAGGAGAAGCGAGATGAAGACCAGGGTGTAGATCGTCTTTGCGTACCCGTACTCCGTGTTCCACGGCGAGAAGAAGAGGGGCATCGTGAGGAGGAAGAACACCAACCCCCAGAACCGCAGGCGGGACAACCGACCGCCCGGCGGCACCGGGGGACCGCCGCGGCGTCCCTTGCTGGCCTTTCCCGTGGGCACGCGGGAGTCTATCCCGGCCTTGCGGTGGAGGGCAAACCGCGGGCGAGCTCCCGCACCCGAGCCCAGCCCCCCAGTGCCCGCACGAGCGGGATCACCGCCGGCCACAGGCTCGGCCGAGCCACCACCGCCTGAACGAGACGGGACGGGCGATCCAGGTCCCCCTCCTCGGCGACGAGGCGGTGGAACTCAGGGCGATCGAGCGCCGCCACGATCCGGTCGAGCTCCCCATCCCGAAGAGAGACAAACGCCACCCGGCCGCGGAGCCCGAACGCGATCTCCTCCCAGAGTAGAGCCCGCCAGCGGGCCTCGTACGTCCCGAGGTGGTCTGGACCTCCAGCCGCGACCTCCCCGGCGATCCGGGCCGCGATCGCCCCGAACAGGAGCCCGCCCCCGGACAGGGGCTTCACCTGGCCGGCGGCATCGCCGACGAGGAGGACCCGCGGCCCTGCCGTGCACGGTGCGGGGCCCATCGGGATGAGCCCCCCCTCCCGGCGAACGACGCGCTCCCCGGGGAACCGACGGGCGAGGAACCGGTCGAGGAGGGAATACGCCCCGCGCCCAGCCACGGTGAGGAGCCCGGCCCGCACCGTCCCCTCCTCCGCCGGGACGACCCACGCGAACCCACCGGGAGCGAGTTCGTTCCCCACGTGGACCTCGACCTCGTCCCCCCCCTCGGGAGGCGACGCGGCGACGATGGCCTGCACCCCGACCACGACCTCCGCGGACGGGGAGAGGCCCGCCCACCGCCGGACCGCGCTCATCGCCCCATCCGCCGCGACGAGCACCCCGAACTCCACGGGGCCCATCGTCGTGTGGAGGACCTGCCCCGCCACGCCCACCGCCGCGGCCGGGCACCGCACAGTGGCCCCGGCCTCAACCGCCCGGTCGAGGAGCCACCGATCGAGCCCCCCTCGGTCAAGCACGTACCCCTTCGGCCCCGCAGCGCGGAACCCGAGGACCCCGCCGCCGGGAGCGCAGACGCGCACCGCCCGGACCTCGCGGAGCACGAGGCGAGGAGGCACAGCCACGAGGTCGAGGAACGGGGCCCCGACGAGCCCGGTACAGCGCGGCGGGCGGAGGGGAGCCCGCTCGACCACGAGGACCCGCGCTCCAGCTTGCGCCGCGGCCCACGCGGCCACCGCACCGGCCGGCCCCCCTCCGACGATAGCCACGTCGTACCGTTCCACAGCTCGATTCTCCGGCGAAAGGACTCCCCGCGCACCCCGCCCCGAAGAGGGGGCTACCCCAGCGAGGCCAGGGCAGCGGGGAGCTCGGCCAGCGTGTCGAGGGTGAGGTCGGGGACATGGAGGGGGGAGATCGGCTCTTGCCCCGCGTACAGCCCGACGCGGACGCGGATCGCCCTCATCCCGACGAGCCTCGCCGGGAAGACATCGAAGTCGAGCCGGTCCCCCACCATCACCGCCTCCTCCGCCCGCACGCCGAGGCCGTCGAGGATCATCCGGAAGAAGAGCGGGGACGGTTTCCCGATCCCCATCCCCTCCGACACGTGCCGCCAGCGGAAGTGGCCAAGCAGCCCCGCCTCCGCGAGCCGGGACAGGACCGCCTCCGGCTGGTTCGCGGCGATCGCGAGGGCGTAGCGGGCAGCGAGGGTGGGGATCGCCTCCCGCGCCTCGGGGCGGACCGCGACGCCGCGCAGGTTCTCAACGAACGCCCGCCTCTGGTCGCGAAACGCGTCGCGAATCCGGCGGAACCGGTCCACATCCGGCCGCACGAAGCTCCACACCGCGGAGAGGTGGGCGTCCGGGTCACAGCGGGCAATCGCGGCCCCGAGCTCCCGCGCGAACTCCGCCGGGGAGACGGTGATCCCCTCCGCCGCGAGCGCGCGAACGCTGGACGCTTCCCAGCCCTCATACTCCGCCTCCTCGTCCAGGACCGGCCCACCCAGGTCGAGGAGCACCGCGTGGAGGGTCACAGCTTGTACCCGATCCGGCGCAAGAACGACCTCCGTTCCTCCTGGTCCGCCTCCCCCTCCACGCCCTTCGTCCTCACCCCGTCCACCACCCCGAGGATCCCCCGCCCCTGCTCCGTCTCGGCGACGATCACCTCCACCGGGTTCGCCGTGGCGCAGAAGATCCCGCACACCTCGGGGACGAGCTTCACCGCGGTGAGGACGTTGATCGGGTACAGCCCGCGCAGGAGAATGACGAAAACGTGCCCACAGGCGAGGGCGGAGGCGTTCCGCGTGGCGAGCTCGGTGAGTTCAGGATCCGTCCCCGACCAGCGCACGAGGGCTGGGCCCGACGATTCGCAGAACGCGAGCCCGAACTTCGCCCCCGGCACAGCGGTCACCAGCGCCTCGTGGAGGTCCTCCACCGTCTTGATGAAGTGGGCCTGCCCGAGGATCAGGTTCACATCATCCGGCTTCTCGATCCGCACCGTCCTTAGCTCCATCTCCCCCTCCCGTCTGACCGCCTCGCCACACCTAGCGTCCCCTCGCGTCCCCGGCTCACGGGAGCAATTATAGTCCAGGACGGATCATGACCGAAGATAGAAAAGCACGCTCCCAAGCCCGCACAGCGCCTCGATCCCGATCAGTACAAGCACGAGCGACCGCTCACGAAGCCCACCGAACAACTTCAGGACCGCTTGGGACAGGCTCACCGGCCCGTTGGTGGGGCAACGGAGCTTCCCGTCATCCCCCAGCTCCCCCCACCACCCTTTGCTCGGGAACCCGTGGGCTGCCTTGAACAGGAAATCAACCGCATAGGGCACGATCACGATCACCCCGGCCACCTCGAAGTTGCCGATGATGCAGGCGGAAGCGAGGATCGCCCCGATGGAGAGCGTCCCCACATCACCGATGAAAATGCGGGCCGGGTACCTGTTGAAGTAGAGCATCCCCAGGAGCGCCCCCAGTCCACACACGAGGAGGAGGAGCGCCGTAGCCTGCCCCGTCTGCCAGGCGATCACCGACAGGCTCCCCATGGCCACGATCCCCATCCCGACCTCGAGGCCGTTGAACCCGGCGAGCATGTTCACCGCGTTGGCGGCGCCGGTGACCCCGAGCGGGACCAGCACCAAGGGGTAGCAGATCCAGAAGTTGACCTCGCCCACAAACGGTATCCACACGGTGCTATGTCCCGCACGCACCGCCATCAATGGCACGGCCGCAAGAAGGGGCAGGAGCGCCTTCACCCATTGCCGCATGCCCAGGAGGTCATCCACCACCCCGATCAACGAGAGCATCAGCACTGTGGCGATCACGGCCAGGAGGAGGAGCACGTTCACCTGGGGGAAGAGGTGCAAAAAGCTCATCATCCCCAGCGTAAAGAGGACCCCGGCACAGAACCCCGCGACGATCGCCAGCCCCCCCATCTCCGGGATCTCCGGCTGCCCGGGCTTATTGACATCGCGCCCGACGATCCCCGCCCGGGCACAGAGCCTTATCAAAACCGGGGTGGAGAGAAACGTCGCTACCAAGGCGACGCCGAACGGGATCCCGATCACGGCACCCTCTTCGGACTACACATCGAGAGCCATGCTACGCAACACATGTCTGGACGACAAATTCAGTGGGAACCCGCCTCCTCCTGCCCCGGCTTGCGCCGCCGGGCCAGGGCGCACGCCACGCCCCAGAGGGAAACCCCGCCGGCGACCGCGCCCGCCAAGTTGACCCCCAAGTCCAGCACGGACGGCACCCTCTCCGGCACGAGGAACTGGAAGACCTCGAGCAGGCCGCCATAGGCAAACGCCGCCGCGATGGCGAGCCATGGCCGGTGTCGGCTTCTCCGAGATAGCGTCCAGGCGAAGAGGATCGCGAGGAGCGCGTACCCTGCAAAATGGAACACCGTCGAGCCCCACGTGGCCAGGGCCCGGTCGAGCGCGGGGGGATAGGCCCTCCCCAGGCTCATGTAGGCGAGGAACCCCATGTACCCGAGCGTCACCGGGCGCGCGATGCGTCCCCAAACCTCCCTGTTCGCCTGTGCCATCACGGCGTCAACCCCTTGCCCCACTCCCCCACAGATGGTCTCGCCAGCGTGTACTGGGGCTGGGAAAGTGACCTTCGCTCCATTTCCTCAACTGCCCATCGCTGCCGCGCCACCTCAAATCCCACCTTCGTTGGCGCGATAACCAGTCCCTCTCCTCCCGCCCGTTCCGCCGGCCCGCCTCGCCCCCAGCACCGGGCATGGAGCGTGCCCATCCTAGAACATGGTCCAGGGAACCGGCCTGGGTCTTCTCCCGACCCGTCTGGCCCATGTCATCGCCACCTGCCCAACACCCCCTCATACACCCGCTCCGTCTCGCGGAGCATGCGATCGAGGGTAAAGTCCCTAAGGGCCTTTTCGCGGCCGGCTTGCCCCATGCGGCGGCACAATTCTGGATCGTCGAGGAGCACTTGGAGGGCTTCCGCCAAGGCCGGGGGATCCTCCGGCGGAACGAGAAAGCCGGTGACTCCATCTTCCACGAGCTCCGGCACGCCACCTACTTTGGTGCTCACCACCGGCAGCCCGGCCATCATGGCCTCGATGATCGTGTAGGGGAGGCCTTCCCAACGGGAGGAGAGGACGAAGATATCGGAGCCTGCGAGGATGCCTGGTACATCACTCCGCTCCCCCAAAAGCCGGACCCTCTCCTCAAGACCATGCTCCCGGACGTATTCCTCAACTGGGGGCTTGAGTTCCCCATCCCCCACGATAAGCAACACCCCGTCAGGCAAAGTCTTCACCGCCTCAACCAGCGTGAGTGGGTCCTTTGGGGGAGCGAGCCGCCCCACAAAGGTCAGCACGACTGAACCCTTTAGCCCGAGCTCCTCGCGGAGGGAAGCGCCGCCCCCCTCCAGGAAGGGGCGAGGGTCAATCCCGTTATGGACGACGACCAACTTTTCCGGCTTGGCCACGTTCCATTGAACGGCCAGCTCTCGATCATGCTCCGAGACACAGATGATCTTGGCCGTCACCTTGGCAGCCAAGCGCTCTACCCAGGCCAGGAGCTTCCTCTTCCAGAGGCTCCGCCCTTCGGTGAACGCCCAGCCGTGGGCGGTGAAGACGACGGGCTTGCGCAAGACTGCGCATGCGAGCCGAGCGGCATAACCAGCCTTGGTAGAGTGAGCATGCACAAGATCGGGGTTGAAGGCCCCTATCGCCCGGAAGACCGGCCCCAACGCGCGGACATCCTCCCACGGCCTGACGGGCCGCACGAAGTGGGGATTGGGGAATACCTTCACACCAAGCGTCCCCGCCCCTGCCATCAACCTTGGCTCCGGCGCTGCCACCAGGCCCACCTCATGCCCTTGCTTCACCATGTACTCCATCAGTTGAAGCACATGGAGCGGTGCTCCACCCCACTCGGCGGCAGTTATTACATACAGGATTCTCATGCGGCACCCTCCTCCCGAGCGCGCAAATCGCGAAGACCCGTGGCCGAGCGGGCGAGCGGAATGTCCCACCACTCTACCCCAGCAGCCTCGACCGCGTCCCTGCGCCCCTCCGCCGGCGACGCCGCAGCGTGTACTTCATAGCCCCAACTCTGGAGGAGCTTCATGAACGGGATATGGAACGCCGCAAGGTGGGTATAAACCGTGGCTATAAATAGCACCTTACTCAAAGGGTCTGCCCTCAACTTTCTACTACCCCCGCTCTTCTTTGGATCCACGAAAGGACGCGCCGTGCGATATCGATGGCGGATTGTGCCTCTTCCTTAGTGGGTTCAGAGAACTCAGGGTGGCGAGCAGTCACAGCGTAAGGAGTGAGGGCTGCCAATTCTCGAGCAAAACTTTCTGCCTCGGGTTCCGCTTGCGAGACAAGAAGAGCAAGATCCTCGAGGGCATGGGTCTTTGGCGGGGTAATGCCGTGCACGATGAGCAAGGCTTTCAGGCCCTTTTCCACAGCTTGCTGGCAATGGAAGCAAACGATATCGGTGAACGTTGGAAGCCTTTCAAGCTCCCGCTCGGCCGTGATCAAGTCTCGGCGGGCTTTCTCCAGCCAGCCTTGAGCCAGGTCACCGCGGCTTTTCATAGAGCACCCGGCCTTCCCTAATGGCCGTAGTCACGAGGGCCTCAGGGACATTTTTCCAGGCTTCCACCTCTTCGGGGGTATAAACCAGAATGTCCTTAGGGATCAAGAGCCCGGCCAAAGCGCGGTAGAAGGGGACGGCCCGCTGATGTGGAGGAAGGTCTGTTCTCATGATGATCAAGAGGTCGAGATCGCTTCCCAGTCGGGACTGGCCCCGAGCATAGGAGCCGAAGAGGACAATTCTCTCGGGATTTGTGACCTCCAGGATCCGAAACACCACGTCAGCGAGGACGGTTTCGTCAACCTGCTCAACAATCTGCAACGGCTTACCCCTCGGACTCATATCACGCCCTTGCATTATACCCATGGCTTACCAAACTCGGGGCCATGGGCAGTCAGCGAATCACTTTTATCTCCACGTCTACTTTTAGGTCTGCCCAGGACCTGTCGGCGGTAAATGCCGGCAATCCCAACCGAAGGGCCAGGGCAAGGCAGGCTCGGTCTCCTAGGGATAAGCCTTGCTCTCGTGTGAGCATCCAAAACCTGGCGGCAAGTTCGCCATCTTCCACGGTGAAAGGCTCGATGTGTAATCCCAGGGCCTCTAGATCTTCCCTCAATCCCCGAATGTCCACTTCCCGGCTAAGGCACTTTTGGAGGACTTCCGACCAATTGATGGCGGATATGACTGCGTTCTCCAGTTGGTTTTCTACCTGATCACCGCCTGGCTCCCCATGGAGGGCCGCGAGGAGAGCTGACGCATCCAGGACACAACTATGGTTCTCGTTCATTCCGGATCGTCTTTTCGGGCTTCGGCCCGTCGTTCAGTGATGAGCTCATCAGCCAGCCCAACTTCCGCCGGGACTTGAGAAAACCGAGCTTTAACTCGGGAGAGGATCTCGCGTCGCCGCTCCAAGATTAACCTTCCATCCTCCACGCTGGCGATCAGACGCTCACCAGGCTCAAGGCCCAATGCCCGACGAAGTGGCGCAGGTATGACCAGCCGGCCCTGCTTCCCTAGCCAAACCTCAGCCTTCTTGTCTGTGGCCATGGCTTGGCATTGTACCACAGTCGGGCATTTTGTGCCAACTTGCTCCAATATGCCAGATCTATCGCGGTATGGTGAAAGATCTGCCCGCGTATCGCCAGCTCCGCTTGCCTTCGGGTACATGAGCCAAAGAGGACCCTGGAGGAGCCTCATGAACGGGATGTGAAACCCCGCAAGGTGCGCATACACGTTAGCCACAAGCAAGACCCTTCCCTGCATGACCGTGCCCTTACTCAACCCGAATTCCTTTCTGCGCCAGGAATTCCCGATACAGAGCTTCCCACTGGTCCACTACCCGGTCCAGGCTGTAGTTGGCCTCGACGTATTGGCGGGCGGCTTCGCCCACGCGACGGCGCTCCTCCTGGGGAAGACCCATGAGCCGCACCATCGCCTGAGCTAAGGCCTCAGGGTCTTTCGGTGGCACGAGGAAGCCGGTCTTGCCGTCAATCACCACCTCAGAGTTTCCGCCCACATCAGTGGCCACGATGGGAAGGCCACTAGCCGCGGCTTCTAGAAGCACGTTCGGCATCCCCTCCCAGGCTGAGGACATCACGTATGCATCCGCAGCGTTCATTAAAGCCGGGATATCCCGACGAATGCCCAGGAACTTCACCCGATCGGTTATTCCTAGATCGTTGGCCAGTTGTTCCATCGATGGGCGTAGGGGTCCATCGCCGGCTATGAGAAGCTGCGCTTCAGGTCGCGCTTGGGCCACGTAGGCAAATGCCTGGAGCAGGTTAGCGTAGTCCTTTGGGACGTCAAACCGCCCTACAGCCAGCCACGCAAAGGCAGTCTCCAATCCCAACTCCTGTCGCAGGCACGCGCGAAGCTCAGGATCAGGGCGGAATCGTTCTGTGTCTACGCCGTTCGGGAGATAACGGATTTTGTGCCGGGGTACTGCCCCTATACGCACATAGCGCTCCAGCCCTGCTTGGCTCACTTGAGTAGTGAGGTCGCATAGGGGGTCAGTAAGCCTGTACGCCATTTTACGCAGACGATCTGAAGCTCGCTGCCCTTTCTCATCAATGCTGTGAGCTGTGCAAATTAGCACCGGAACCGGCGCCAGGAGTCGGACAAGCCGCGCCACGAGGTTAGCGTGCACCATATGGCTGTGGACAATTTGGGGCCGCCAGGTGCGAATCATCTTCGCCAGCCGAAAGACAGGTCGAGGATCAGGGGCTTTTCCCCTGATCCCAAGCGAACTCACTGGCACTCCCGCCGCTTCCAGCTCCTGGACGTAAGCCTTGGGCGGCGTAAGGGAGACTACTCGCGCACCCCAGCCGCGTGCCTTGAGCCGGGTAGCCAGGTGCACAAGTTGCGTTTCGGCCCCGCCATAGGCAAGGCCAGTGATCACGAAGAGAACTTGCTTCACCTCAGCCCCAGGACATCGAGATACTGCTCGACAACCGCTTCCAGCCCGAACCTCTCCCGCATCCGTTGCTGAGCGGCCTGCAGCCGCCGCGGTTCGGCAAGCGTCGCAAGGATCGCCTCCGCGAGGGCGGCGTCATCTCCCACGGGCACAAGCCGACCCCACTTCCCATCTTCCAGGATCTCCGCGGGCCCGCTCGGGCAATCCGTAGCGACCACGGGCGTGCCGAGGGCCAAGGCCTCGATCAGCGCGTTTGGAAGACCTTCCCACCGCGAGGAGAGAGCAAACACTCCTGCTCGTTTCATGTATTTGTAGGGATTGTCCACAAACCCTGGGATCTTTACGTCGTTATCCAGGTCCAGTTCCCTCACCAGAGCCTCAAGTTGAGGCCGTACCTCTCCTTCACCAAGGATCATGAGCCTCACTGGCCAATGTCTACGCACCAGGGCGAAAGCGCGGATCAGAGTCGGGAAGTCCTTCTGTTCGGTGAGGCGCCCCACCCCTAGAACGACCGCCGGTTCTCCTTCGCTAAACCAGGGATCGTCCAGGGATTCCGCGGCCTTGGCGAAGAGATCTGGCCTAACGACCGGGTTATAGATCACCTTTACCTTGTGGGGAAGCACGCCCACGAGCCTCGTCAACTCCTCGGCAGAGCCCTGCGAGTTAGCCACCACAGCATCGGCCCAGCCATAGAACAGACGCATGAGCAAAGGCATCGCCCTGCCCTTGATGCTGGGTGCGTTGGCTGAACTTAGACCTATTATGTTCGCCTCGCGGATTACCAGCTGTGTCGGGACGTGGGCTAGCTTCCTTGCCCACAGGGCCACGATGTTGGCGTGGTTGAGTGTTGAGAGCATTGTCTGGGGCCGCTCCTGCCGAAGGTAGCGGACCAGGCCTGGGAGGGCAAAGAGCACGCGGCGCGCGCCCAAGTCCACTACCCGCACTTTTGGGTGTAGTTCAGCTAGGTAGGGACCTTCTGCCTTGGCCAGTACCAGGTCTACCGGGAGGCCTCTCTCAGTAAGACCGCGTGCCAGATTGACCATCACCCGCTCGGCTCCGCCCCCTCGGAGAGAAGGTACGAACAAAGCCACTTCAGTTGACTGCAGGCTCTCACGGGTCATGAGGTACCTTAGAAATCACATACCGGTGTTTGCCTGACGGTGTTGGCGGGATCTCCTCCACTAATTCGATTTGTAGGCAGCACTCAATGCCCATCAATGAACGAAGCTTCTCTTCGATACCAGCACGTTCGTTCTCTACTCTCTCCTTCGCCTCTTCAGGGGAAACTACCGGCACAACAAGAAGCCGCACAACGTCGTAATCTTCTTGGATGAACTGAAACCTGCAAATCCAATCTCTGAAATACAATACTGAGTCGGGAATTCGTACTATCGTGCCATCGCGCAGATGGAAACTGTCTCTAACTCTGCCATATACGGTCTGAAGTACAGGCCATTTCCGACCACAGGAGCACCCTCCTTTCTCCCATGCTGCTATGTCCCCAATCTGATAGCGAATCAAAGGCATAGCGTAGTTTGCCAGGGGAGTTACTATAACCTCGCCGATCTCTCCATCTCTAGCGAGCGAGCCATCGCCACGGATGATCTCTACGTAATGCGTAAGAGGGGACACATGAAGCGCGCCATGGACCTCGCATTGACAGGCAATGTCACCCGCTTCGCGAGAACCATAGCGGTTGAACACGGGTGCACGAAACACTCTCTCTATCAACTCTCTCATATGTGGGTACAGGGTGTCCGCCGAAGTCATGATAGCCCTGGGTGCATACACCTCCAATCCATCTCGTCCATCTCGCTCAATCAACTGTGCAAGCTCATAGAGACTAGTCGCGTACGCCAATATCTGAACTGGTCTCATGCGGTTAATCACCTTCACGTACTCGCGCACGCTGTCATCGCTCAGGCGACGGGCGTTTAGCCACCTCTCGTTTCTCAGCCAGTGCCCTAGGAGCATACGGAAGTTCCCCTGTCCACCTGATAGATCCCGTTCAGAGCCCCAAAGAATCACCTTCGGCTCCCCTATCTTGTAACCGGTCCATAAGTCGAAGAGCATCTTGACCGCCCGCATCCAGGCCGAATACGATGCATCTTGCACAAAACGCACGGGCTCACCAGTGGACCCGCCGGTGGCGTTCTCGTACCACGCCCGCTGCGCGAGGTCTCGTGACTTGAGATCATCGTAGCGTTCTCGAAGGTCTTGCCTTGTCAGAATAGGTATCTCCGACCACCGGCTCAGATCCACACCATTCCCTGAGATCACTCCAGCTTGTTTCAGGATCTTTCGATAGTAGGGCACATTCTCGTAAGCGTGTCGGACCAAAGCCGCGAGGCGCCGCCGTTGTTCTGCTTCCAGATCCTGGGCGGACATGTGCTCAGCCTCCCGGAGCTGCCGCAAAGCTCGCAAGACTGCGCGGTCCCTGGTGCCGAGCAGCGCCGCACAAGCCAGTTGTCTCAGCACTTCAACCTCCTCCCCCGCGGTTCACGCTCGCTTCCCGCACTAGGGGATCTTTCCCCGGACGCACTCCTGAACCGGTGCGTGTGCTTGCGATACCCATCGTGAACATCAACCAGAAGAGCTTGTCGCTGTATGTCACCCAGGCTACCTCTAGAACCATGACGGTGACCAGCAGGGCGCAGTAGGCAACCATCTGCATGCTCCGCTGCCTATCCGCACACACCTTTGATCTGAACCACAGTCTACATAACAGCGACACGTATGCTCCATACCACAGGATGAAGCCAACCAAGCCATTGTTGGCAAGGAGCTCCACGTAATTGTTATGGGAATACGTTGACTGGAGCGATGGGTCTTTCTCCAGGACCAGATTTCTGAATTGATCCGTCCCGGCCCCAAATACGGGGTAGTCCTTCCATATCGCGATTGCCGCCGCAGCAAAACCGCACCGAAACCGAAGACTTTTCTCTTGGACCATGTTTATGTCGCCACTTGTGAACACATCAGCGACGGCGGCCATTCGCTTCAGCGCGGTGGGCTCAAACCTCAATACGAGCACAGCAAGCAATGCCCCGATAAGTGCGACCGACCACGCGACACGCCTGTTGTGGAACCGTCCAATGCCCAACATGAGGAACAGCACAAGGAAGATAGGAACAGCAAGTAGACCCTTTCGGGAACCGGTCAAGAATATGTGATAGAGAAATGGGAGCAGCGGAGCTGCCCACAGAAGACGCTTGGTGAGTGATGTGGCTGACACGACCTCTTTGATACACAGAGCGCACCCGAAGAATAGCGCCAATGCATAAGCGTTTGCGTTGACAAACACCCCTCCAAGACGGGCACTGGGAGAGAAGTCAAACCCTACAGCAGCCAGGATCACAGCCACTAGCAGGGTGAACACAACGGTGCGCTCAGTCAGACGCAGGACCCGGGGATCCCCGGCGAGGTTCACCAGGATGAGACCAAATCCGAACAACTGAACCAGGGTCAGAGTTCCTCCGAGGAATCCAACCTTGTCAGGAGCGAAGAAGCCACCCGTTAGGCTTACTGCAATGAACGCCAGCATCCATCTGAGCGGTGTAGGAAGCCATATCCGCTCGTCTCGCACGAGCACGTGGGCTATGAAGATGTAAGCAAGACCAAGTCCGATTGCCTTTGAAATCCCAGCTCCCACGGCTAGCTTCGACAGGAGCAGCATGCTTACGATGTACGTAAGCAAGAGCCCTACAATCAAGTAGGACCTTCCATGCCCCGTCGCTGGCGGCTGGACCCAACCCTTGATCGTACCGGATCTAGTTTTCAAAGTGCCGACCTATGTTGCAGCCGCGTGTGCAATCCGCAGAGCGTTCCCAGATTGGGCGAAGCTGGTGACAGCGTGGATGATGCGCCCGGTGACCGTCAGCCGTGGTGCCTTCACTATCTCGCTTACCGAGGGACACGGCCGCGTAGCTTCCCAGAAACCCCGGACTCGCGCGCCAAACGCCGGCCCTCACGAGCACTGTTCTCCCCATCCTTGCAAGCGCCGGATGGCTCCAAACATAAAGTCCGGTACTACAGCTATCGCGGTCAGTGCGAGGCGACGAGGAAGGGCAAACGCTGCGCGATACGCTACTGCAAGCGAACGTGCTCCTTGATACTCCCCGCACCTGATGAGAAGTTTGAGCCGGTTCACCACTGTGCGCCAACGGACATGCCCGTAGTCCCCAACTTCCTCTTCACGCATGAGAGAAAGGATCCTTCTCTCCCAGTCCCGCAGATCCGGCTTTTGTGCTAGTACCGTTTGAATGGGACCCCTTACAATTGAGTTCGGTACTGTCTCATCATAGACCGCGAGTGGGCGGGTTATGTATCCCCATGTGGTAATCGCACCCAAACAACACCAGAACTCTACATCCTCCCCGGCTTTCAGGTCTTCACGGAACCCTCCAAGGGAGACGAACACCGCTTTTCGTATCAGCACAGATCCTGTACAACAGAAGCGAATTCTAGCATACGCCTTGAAAAAGTTCTCCACGATGCCTTCCGGCTGTTTCGCTGTGGCTAAGACGACGCACGTCCTTCCACTTGGGCGGAGTCTCCAATATGCTGTACTTACTACACCAGCCTCGGGGTATTTCTCGAGAAAGGCGACTGTGTGCTCTAAGAAACCCTCTAACCAATAGTCGTCGGCATCTAAAAAGGCTAAGTATTGGCCAGATGATTTGGAGGCCCCACGATTACGTGCCGCACCAGGTCCAGCGTTTTCTTGCCAGATATAGGCTATTCTATCCCAATATGGTTCCAGAGCTATCCGACTCGCATCAGTGGACCCATCATCCACAACGATTATCTCGTAGTTCTTGTACGTCTGCGCTATGACACTCTCTATCGCGCGTTGTATATAGCGCTCTTTGTTATACAACGGTATGATCACTGACACCACCGGAGACGCCCTCTTCTCAGTCACCTTGTTGCCCCTCTCCAAACCAAAGGAAATTCCGTTCCGCTAGATCCTGAGCTTCCTCTACTGGCAGAGCTGGTCCACGGGGGAGCTCGTCGCGGATCAACTGATCCACAAGCGGCGTCAGCTCATTTGGGACAAAGGCCTCCGAATCGAGCACCAGCTCGGGAGGAACTCCTGCGATCCCTGCAAACCCAAGACATTTCTGGTGATATGAGAGAACGACGAAGGGTATGCGCGCTAGGTAGGCAAAGATTGCCGCGTGTAACCGCATCGCCAGCATACCATCACACCGCTTGATCCGTTGGAGTGTCACCCAGGGATTCGGGTGATACGGAACTATGTCGCAGGGCACTCGATCCCCTAGCGCTGAAAGTAGCTGCTCTGCTAGGGGACGATCGCCAACTGTCTGGTTACCATTGAACTCAAACAACCACAGGTGGTGGTCACCCCACCTTACCCGCCGCAACGCGTCTACAAGTTTGCCCAGCCTCCGCTTATCGGCTTCTGGCCCTCGTCCGACATATTGAGAAAAGTTACAGACTGAAATCCCCAATACCGGGAACTCTAGGGCGCCGTCAATATACGAATCACCGCCGATGTCCGGCAAGGGAGTTGATTCCAGGAGAACAGCCGGGTCAAAAGCCAGAACAGGACGCGGTGCACCTATCTCTTCAGCCAGCTCTACTGACAGTTGATCACGAACAGCCACGAAATCGAATAACTGCAGGATCTTCCGGGCTGTATTCCGCCCCGCTTCCGTCGTGAGCGGGCCCAATGCTATCCCCATCGCTCCTAAAGATTGCCCTAAAGCCTTGAGTAGTTCAAATTCTCTCAGACGGGCCCGCAGACGGTCCCCGCCGAATAGGTCGTGTATTACGCTCCCTCCACCGAGAACGAGCTTTCCGCAGTGCATCTTCTCCCATTGATCTAGCACCCGTGGCACTCCGCGAATCTTGACGCGGATCTCCCGACGCCATCGGACTTTTACTCCAGGAGGCATGACTAGCGGGGAGCTGGCAACGTAGAACTCCGCCGTTGGCACCCGTTTGGAAATGCCTCCCACAACTGTGGCAGCAAGTGCGTCATCTCCGGTGTTCTGATGCCCGTAGTACCCAACCACCGCAACTCGTGATCCTCCCTCTCTCATACCCTCCAACCCCTTTGCCCGCCTTCGAGCCGTCTCAGCTCAGGGCCCAGCGCAGTGGGATTCTCCTGCAACAACCCTCTGACCACCATAGGCGTCAGGGGCTCCCAGCGCGAGACTCGTGTAGCCCTGCTCGGGCATGTCGAAGGGCTCTTCTCCCCAAGTTCCTAGCATCGGGAACGCGCATGAGCGCTATAACATGTGCCACGACGGGAAACTTGTAGCCACACTCCTTCGCGAACGATACAATCTCGCGGTGGAAGGGGGTATGGTTCCGAAGGACTTCCGCAATGTACATCGTGCGTGCCTTCGAGTACACGTCGAGGTTGAAGACATTCCGATACAGTGGCAGAGCCCCTGCGATTTCCAGGGTAAGGAGTGTCCTCAGACACTTCTCACACCGAGAGCATTGCTCTCCCCCGCGACCGGGGCGAACACAGACGTCAAGCGCTGTATAGGAGTCCTGAATCTTTGCTACGCGGAGCGTCTTCTCGACACGGCTGTACTCTCCCCCCACCGACAGCATATCCAAGGCTTCAGTGGATAGAAGTGAGAGCGCAAATGGATCAGCATAGGCCATGTTGCTTACCTTAGGACCGATGAACAAATCTGCATACTTGAACGAGGAAGCATACAGCCAGCGCTTGAGCCCCCGCTGCAGCAAGAGGGCGACGGAAGCGTTGCGCACCGTGTTGGTTTGCTCAAAGGTGAAGCCCGCGTAGAAATCGTCTAGGTTGCTGTTGACTGCAATGAAAGGGAGCCCGATCCTTTCCACAACGGCCTTCAGCCGCTCATATCGCTCGCGAAAGAGCTCCTCACCACGCCTGCCGTGTGAACCGACATTGTTGTAGAGCAGATGAGTCAACCGGAATCCTGTGGGGACATCCGGGGCATAATGGTGGTCCGCTAGCAAACAGAACGAATCGATCCCTCCCGAGAAACCCGCGGCCACACCCTGAGCGGCGGTTGATTCAACGTGTTGCGGATGGATATCGACCACCGTAAGTGAAGGAAACATGGCACGTAGCATATGCTGAAATGGACGCGACAGACTGTAGTAAAGACGCTCCGAGATGGTGCCGACAATGTGAATGGCTTCCCCCCGTGCCATCGCGGGAATCAAGAGAGCCACCACTGGGGCATCCATGCGGAATGAGACGAGGTCAGCCCATTCTGAGCTGACTCGATACCATAACGCTCTGCCGGTCCCGCCTTTAAACTGAACGGGGTACCGGCACTGCAGCTCACCATCGCTCTCGACGAACTCAGGTTTATCTATGATCATGGGTCAACCACATTGTCTTCGAACACAGCGTTGTCAAGTGCTACCCCCGACTTTGGCCATCTCACGGAATCGGGCGCTCCGCTCCATGAGCTCCGTGTACGTCCCCTGCTCCACAATCCGACCACCCTCCACCAGGTACACTACATCACATTCCTTGACGGTAGCAAGCCGGTGAGCCACGATGATAAGCGTTTTCGCTCGAGCCACGTTGGCAATGGCCTGAAACACGGCGGTCTCTGTAGCCCCGTCGAGGGCGCTCGTGGCTTCGTCCAGCACCAGGACCTGGGGATCGTGGTACAGGGCTCGGGCGATGCCGATCCGCTGACGCTCGCCCCCACTCAACCGCACGCCCCGCTCGCCAACCATTGTGTCGTAGCCGGCAGGCAGCTCACTCACGATGAACTCGTGAATGTTGGCAATCCGCGCTGCTCGCTCCACGGCAGCCATGTCGATCTCTTCCTTGGCCACGCCGAAGGCGATGTTCGCAGCCACGGTGTCGTCGGTGAGGTAGATCTCCTGAGGCACGTAGCCCAGGTTCCGTTGCCAGCGGGGAAGTAACTCGTCCGTGATCTCTTGATCGTCTACATAGAGCCCTCCCTCGTCCGGCCTGAGGAGGCCAAGGATGAGGTCGGCGACCGTGGTCTTGCCGGCACCGGTCCTCCCCACAAGAGCGATGGAAGCTCCCGCGTGCACGGTCAAGGAGACGTCGTGGATGACCGGCTCCCGTTCGCCTGGGTAGCGGAAGGTCACGTTCCGCAGCTCCACTTTCTCCCTGATGCGGATGGGCTCGCCAACGAGGGAAATGGGATGGGGCTCTGCTGCTGTGGCCGCAAGGTCACTGTGGATGGCCTCCAGAGCTGCCTGTGAGAACCGCAGTTGTGTCACCCCCGCGAACACGTTCTGCACAGCAGGGAGAAGCCGGTACCCGGCGAACCCGTACACACCCATCAGAGGCAGGATGGAGCCCAAGTCCTGTCGCGTGGCCAGAAGGTAGAGGACAACCACAAGGAGCCCCCCGAACGCTACCACCTCCAGGGCGTACCGGGGAACTCTGGAGATGATCTCACTGGTGGCCACGGCCGAAGAGAAGCGGTACGAGGCAGGGGAGTAAGCGTTCAGGACCTGACGTTCCCGGCCCACCAGCTTGAGCAGCTTGATGGCCCCGAACGCCTCCCCGACGATCTTGAACCGCTCGCGGTTGGCCTCCACGCGAACCTGGCCCAGCTGACGTAGCTTCCTCCGCACCACAAGGTAGATGGCACCGTAGGCACCGCCCACGGCTAGGATGGCGAGACCGGCGAGCACAGGGTCAATGGCGATGAGAAAGCCCAACAAGCAAGCGACCACTGCGATGCTCGCCAGAAGTTGAAGCGCCGGGATGATCATCCCCTGCACTACGTGTTGGGTCTCGGCAAGGACGTTGCGTTCCAGGGTGGCGGAGTTCTGGCCGAGGAAGAAGACGTAGGGTTTGGCAAGGTACGCGCCGAGTAGCCGCCGCGAAAGGCTATGGTTCCGCATCCAGCTGAAGCGCTGAAGCCCCCAGTCCACGGCCGCAGCGAAAGCGTTGCTGCCCACAAGCACCACCAAGACCACGAAACCCAGGAAGAGGAGAAAGCGGTTAACGCTCCTGAAGCCCAAGCTCACATACAGCCAGTTGAGGGTTGAGTTTGTGTAAACGAGGTCCGGGTTCCCCACCACGGAGAAGAAGGGGAGGATGGAAGCCACGCCCACGACCTCCAGCAGGGCGCGGCCGAGCACGCCGAGAAACACCAGCCCCAGCCGCCGGCGTTCGTGGGGCGTAAGAATTGAGATCAGCTTACGGTAGGTGGTGATCATGATGGGGGGGGTAGGTAGTGGGCGGTGGGGGGTAGGCAGTAGGCGGTGGGGGGGCATGCGTGGGGGAACTTGATTGACCGGTGGTGAGCCACGCGGCGAAGCGGGAAAGACCTTGAACGAGGTCAGTATGGGGATGCCAGTCGAGCGATCGCTGGGCCTTGCGGATGTCGGCCCAGGTTTGGGACACGTCCCCGGCCTGAGGCGGCAGGAACTCCAGGTTGGCCTTCACTCCAAGGGCCTCCTCCAACGCCCTGACCATATCAAGCAATTTGACCGGCCGGCCACTCCCCAGATTGATGATCTCATACAAACTCCCCTGGTAATCCATGGCCGCCCGGATCCCCTCCACCAGGTCAGCAATGTAAGTATAGTCCCGGAGACTCGAACCGTCTCCATAAATGGGAATCGGTTTCCCCTCCAGCATAAGCCGGGCGAACTTGTGGATGGCGAGGTCTGGCCGCTGGCGGGGGCCGTAGGCGGTAAAGACGCGCAGGGCAACGAACCGAATCCCGTACAGGTGGCTGTAGACATGGCCCAAAAGCTCCCCCGCTACCTTGCTCGCCGCATACGGGCTGATCGGCCGGAGCACATCGTCCTCTTCTCGCCACGGGACGTCGGGGTTCACGCCATAGACACTGGACGAACTGGCGAACACGAACTGCTCCACCCCCCACTCCCGGGCGAGCTCCAGCATGTTCTGGGTGCCGCGGACGTTGGCTTCGTAGTAGCCAATGGGATCCTCGATGGAGGGGCGAACACCAGCGCGGGCGGCGAGATGGACGATCACGGGATGAGGGGTGTGGGACGTGGGGGGTGGGGAGTGGGGAGCGCAACAGAGAGCGAAGGCAGGACAGAGGGAGTCGAGATCGCGGATGTCGGCCTCGACCAGGGTGAAGCGGGGATGCTCCAAGGCCTGGGCGAGGTTGCGGCGTTTGATGGCCGGGTCGTAAAAGGGATCGAAGTTGTCTACACCGATCACATCCCACCCTTCGACAAGGAGTCGGTCCACCAGGTGGCTGCCGATGAAGCCAGCGGCGCCGGTAATGAGGGCGCGGGAGGGCTGATGAGGGGAGGTGGGAGGTAGGGAGGTGGGAGGTAGGGAGGTGGGAGTGGGGGGAGGGAGTGGAGTGTCGGGGATAGGGTTCATTGTCGGCCCCGGTGGAATCGAATGTAGGCCCACACCCGGCGTACAAGAACAGTGATGCTCTGCCGGACATCCTGAATGGCACCGCTCCCGGAGTAGCCAAGATCCTCCGCCAGAAGTAGTAGGGTGTCGAGTTCATAGAGGGATCTGATGGCTGTCTGAGCAAACCTGCATCGCTCGCGTGGCGTTCCACGGCCAACCCCCTCTGCAAGATTGCAGGGCACGGACACCGCGGCGCGCCGAGCCTGGCTGGTGAGGCCGTACATTTCCTCAGCAGGCCAACCTCGCGTCAGGATGTAAATCTGCTTCACAAGCTGCGTCCCCTCCTGCCAGACGTCCAGAGTTCTCAGGCTCTCCGGTCCCAACTTCGCCTGATCCTCCATTACTTCCCTCTCACCTCCCAACTCGCTCATCTCCCCACTTCCTACAAACCCACTACCTCCCCACACCGATGTACGTGAATCCTGCAGCGCGGGCGGCGGTAGGATCAAACAGGTTGCGGCCGTCGAGGAGGACCGGGGTGCGCATGGAGGCCGAAAGACGCCCAAGATCGAGACGGCGGTACTCGGGCCACTCGGTGGCGAGGACGAGGGCGTCAGCACCCTGGGCAAGGCTGTAGGGGTCCGAGCAATACTCGATATCAAGGTCAGGATGGAGAGTCCGGGCCTGCTCCATGGCAACGGGGTCATGAACCCGCAGGTGGGCCTCGCGCTCGAGGAGAAGACGGATTAGATCGAGCGACGCCGACTCGCGGAGGTCATCCGTTCCCGGTTTGAAGGACAGCCCCAGCACTCCGATCACCCGGCCCCGTACACCCTTGAGTGCGTCCTGCAGCCGATCCACAGCCCGCTGGCGCTGGTGCTGGTTCACGGCAATCGAGGCGTCCACAAGCAACGTCGGTTCGCCCAGTTCCTCGCCCATGGCGTGGAGGGCCTTGGTGTCCTTGGGGAAGCAGCTTCCGCCCCACCCAAGTCCAGCCTGGAGGAAGCGAGGCCCGATCCGGGGGTCGAGGCCGATGCCCCGGGCGACCTCGGTCACATCGGCCCCCACCTTCTCGCACAGGCCAGCGATCTCGTTGATGAAGCTGATCTTCATGGAGAGGAAGGCGTTGGCGGCGTACTTAATCATCTCGGCGCTGATGGGGTCAGTGGTCACGAGGGGAGGGAGGGAGTAAGCGGTAGGCCGGGGAAGGGAGGGCGGTGGGTCGAACGTCTGCTCGAGGATTGGGCGATACAGCTGGCGCAGGATATCGGCGCTCTCGGGATTATCAACTCCGATCACGATCCGGTCGGGGTAGAGCATGTTTTGCAGGGCTGTCCCTTCGCTGAGGAACTCCGGATTAGAGGCCACGCGTACCTTGACCTTGCCGTTGAGCCCGCGGTCAGCCAAGGTCTGCTCCACCACGTGGGCCACCCGGCGGTTGGTCCCAATGGGAACGGTGGACTTGACCACCAGGGTATAGCTCCGACCCGGCTGCAGGCCAGCGGCGATCTCGCGTGCTGCTTCCTCGACATAACGATTGTCAGCCTGCCCGGAGGGCTTGCACGGGGTGCCCACGGCGATGAGGACGAGGTCGGCATCGCCCACTACTTCGGGCGCGCGCTCAGCGAAGGCAAGCCGTGGGGCAGCGAGGGACATCACCTCCTCCATCCCCTGCTCGTGGATCGGGCTCTTCCCACGCTTGAGGAGGGCGATCTTCTCCGGATCCTTGTCCGCGCACGTCACGTGGTGCCCGAGGTAGGCAAGGCATACGCCCGTCGTAAGGCCAACGTAGCCAGCTCCAACAACGACCATGTGGATGGAATCAGGGCTCATAGGCCTCCTTGGGCGTGAGGAGGGAGGCGTGAGAGGCCGTTGGCGGCGTGTTCACGGCGTAGGAGGCGACGGCGCCTCCTACAATGCCGACGGCATCGCGCAGGGCGGCCTCGTCGGGGCCCTCGGCCATGATCCGGATGAGGGGCTGGGTTCCGGACGGGCGCACGATCAGGCGGCCGGTCCCGTCGAGTTTGGCCTGCGCGGCCCGGATCGCGGCCTGCACCCGAGGATCGGCGAGCGCTGCCTCCCGGTCATCCACCGGCACGTCCCGGCGCAGCTGGGGGTAGAGGGGGACCGGGGCCACAAGGGAACCAAGGTCGGTCCCCGCCCGGATGAGGACCCGCAGCACAAGGAGGGCGGTGAGGATCCCGTCCCCGGTCACGGCCCACGGGCGGTAGATGATGTGGCCGGAGGGCTCCCCCCCGAGGTCGCTCCCCCCCTCCCGCATCGCCCACGCCACGTTGCGGTCGCCCACCTCCACCCGCTCCACCCGGAACCCCCGTGCGGTCAGGTGCTGCTCGGCCCCGAGGTTGGCGAGCACGGTGAACACGACCTGGGGGGAGGAGAGTTCGTTCCACCTGAGAAGTCGCGGGGCGAGGGCCGCCATCAGGCGATCCCCCTCCACGACATCGCCCCGGCCGTCCACGAACAGCACCCGGTCCCCGTCGCCGTCGAACGCGATGCCGAGGTCAGCCCGCTGGGCGGGGACGGCTGCGGCTACGGCATCCATCGCCGCGGCGCCGGTAGCGTTGATCTGCGCCCCGTCCGGCTCCGCGCCGAGGAGGACGAGGTCAGCCCCCAGGGTAGCGAAGAGCATCGGCGCAACCCGCGCCGTCGCCCCATGGGCGCAGTCGAGGACGATCTTCAGGCCCGCAAGAGACAGGCCACCGCCCCTCTCCCGCAGGAACGAACGGTAGCTCTCCGCGACCGCCGGGCGAGGGGTCACCCGTCCCCGCGGGCCGGCGCGGGGCCTAGCTTCGAGGAGGGACTCCACCCGTTCCTCGTCGGCAACCGATAGTTTCAGCCCATCGCGGCCGTAGAACTTGATCCCGTTATCGGGGGGGGGATTGTGGGAGGCGGAGACGACGCAGCCCAGCCCGTACCCGGACTGGACCACGAGGTGGGACACGGCCGGGGAGGGGAGGACCCCCGCGAGGTCCACATCGCAGCCGGCCGCAGCGAGCCCGGCAGCACAGGCCGTGGCGAGGGCCGGTCCGGAGAGGCGTGTGTCCTGAGCCAGCAGGACGTTCCCTGGGCGGAAGGCGAGCCCCGCCGCCCGCCCCAGGCGGAACGCGAGGTCGGCCGTGAGGTCCACCCCCGCTACCCCGCGCACCCCATCCGTCCCGAAGTACCGCACGCCCACCCCCTATTCAGGGTGCATTGTGACCTAGCGGCTGTGCCCCAACAAGCTACGTTGGGGCTGCTCCTGATCCCAAACTCCCGCTGCCCCACGCGCCTGGAAACGCCGTTCGTTACCCTCCGCTCTAGCCGCCGCGGGGCTGGCCGGAATCAGCTCGCGTGGAACCCGTCTTGTCCCCTCCCTGTGGCTCGAACCGCAACCAGTGGACGAAGAACACGAGCAGAACACCTACAAATAGCCCGATCACTCCAGCCACAGCCACGTTCATCTTTAGGCTCGTCCCGAGCGGCCCGGATACCGTAGGCCCGCGCACCACGACCACCGGCTGAGGGGGTATGGACAGCAGATCCCGTAGTGCGGCTTCTTCCTGGTCTAGCGTTGCAAGCTGGTTGCGGAGGGCCATTTGCTCCTGAAGGCCCACCACGTATGCCGAACCGAGCCGATCCATCTCGTCCAACGCCTGCTCCGTGGCCTGAAGCCGAGCGTAGAGCAGGTCTAGCTCCTTCTGCACGAGGTAGCCACGGATGGTGGCCCCATCTCCAACACTCAGCCCCAGTACCTCAGGATTAACCTGCAACTCAGCGATCCTGGACCGAAGTTGATCGCGCCTGGCCTCGGCCCAAGCGCGGGAACGGGCCAGCTCTGTCTCCCAGTCCCCCACCTGGAGCAGTAAAGCCTCCCGTTCCGATTGAACTTCACTCAGCCGCAGTACGATGGACGCCACGAGTTCAGCGGCGGCCTCCTCCTGAAGCGCAGCCACCACGCGCCCAGCGGCCCCGGCGAGGTCGTGTGGGGGAAGAGAGCCTTGAATGGTGATCTGAGCAAACGAGTCCTGCTTTCTGGCCGTAACGCTTCCCATCAGCCACGACGCGCTGACCACGCCCTCGGCAGCAGCCCGCTCGAGAAGCTCCCGATCCTGCACCCGCTCCGCCAGGAGATCCGTGGTGGGAGGCGTATAGGTATTGGGCACCCCCATCGGCCGCCCGACGGCCAACAGGACCTCGGCGCGGTACACGTCCGGGGAGCGCATTGTGACCACAGCAGCTAGACCCACGGCGACCACGACCACCCCGAGGATAATCCATTTACCCCACCACACGACGCGAATGTAGTCCCTCAAGTCAACCTCATACTCGTCCATCCGTCCCCCCCTTCTCCTTGACCATCTCGCTTCTCATGGGAGACGGACAATACCCCGAACGGAGGAGAAGAGGCAACTTTTCTCTGGTAGAAGGGGGCCACGCGCCCCGTCATGGCCTCGTTCGGTAGCGGGGAACAACATGCCGCCGCCGACTCCGAAACCGGACCCCGTCGGCCACAAGGCTCGCGGTTACAACCGGCGGAGCATCCACTGCCAGGCGGTCTCCACGATCGGGTCGAGCGTGGTGAACCGGGGCTCCCAGCCGAGGTCCCTCTTCGCCCGGGACGGATCGGCCACGAGGGCCGCCGGGTCCCCCGCCCGGCGCGGCGCGTCCACGGCGCGGATCTCGCGGCCGGTGATCCTCCGGCAGCACTCCACCACCTCGCGCACGGTGTGCCCGTGCCCCGTCCCGAGGTTGTAGGCCGGCGCCGCCTTCCCCTCCTCGAGCGCCCGCAGGGCGAGGACGTGCGCCCGGGCGAGGTCAGAGACGTGGATGTAGTCCCGAACCGCTGTCCCATCGGGCGTATCGTAGTCGGTGCCGAAGATCTGCACCTCCCGCCGCACCCCGAGGGCGACCTCGAGGACGATCGGGATGAGGTGGGTCTCGGGATCGTGACATTCGCCGATCTCCCCGTCGGGGTCAGAGCCAGCGGCGTTGAAGTACCGCAGCGCCACGTGCCGTAGCCCGTAGGCGACCCCGTAGTCGTGGAGGATCCCCTCGAAGGCGAGCTTCGTCCGGCCGTAGGGGTTCTTCGGATCCTTGGGGTGGTCCTCCGGGATCGGAACCCGCACGGGGGCCCCGTACACGGCAGCGCTCGAGGAGAACACGATCGCCCGCACCCCGGCCTCGACCATGGCATCGAGAAGGGAGAGGCCGCCGACGACGTTGTTCTGGTAGTACTTCCGCGGGTTCGCCACCGATTCGGGCACCGAGGTGTGGGCGGCGAAGTGGATCACCGCCTCGATCGGGTACCGCTGGAACGTTCGTTGGAGAAGGCCGGCGTCGGAGAGGTCCCCGTGGACGAACTCCCTGCACAGGACAAGCTCGCGGTGGCCGGCGGACAGGTTGTCCAGCGCCACCACGTCCCGCCCGTCCCGCAAAAGTTCCTTGATCGTGTGGCTCCCGATGTACCCTGCCCCACCCGTGACGAGGATCATCCTCCCTCCTTCAGCTGCCTGGGTGATATGGACGCTGTTCGTTCACCATGGGTGTTTTCCCCCCAAAAGAAGGGGAGAGGGACTGAGGGATCATGGCTCCACCCGCACTTCGCCGTCATCTCCCAGCCAGGTCTGCACGGCGACCCTCCCTCCCCGCACGGCGGCCCGGCGGCCGATCACGGAGTCCTGGAGGGCCACGCCCTCGATCCGCGCTTCGTCCATGACGATCGCCCTGGCAATCGCGGCCCGGCGGACGACCGCCCGTGGCCCGATCGCGACGTGGGGGCCAACGGTGGACCGCTCAACCACCGCCCCCGCCCCGATGAAGGCGGGCCCGCTCACCCGGCTTCCCGACACCTGAACCCCGCGCTCGATCACGACCGGCCCCTCGATCATCGAATCCCCGTCCGCCTGTCCCTCGACCCGCGGCTCGACCTGCCCGAGGAGGAGGCGGTTCGCGGCGAGGAGGTCCTCCGGCCGGCCCACGTCCTGCCACCACCCGTCCACCGGGGAGGGGAGAACGGGGTGCCCGTGGTCCACGAGCCACTGCAGGCAATCGGTGAGCTCGAGCTCCCCGCGGAACGACGGCTTCACCTCCCGCGCTGCCTGGAAGAGGACTGGGGTGAACACGTACGCACCGACGATGGCGAGGTCGCTCGGCGGATCCTTCGGCTTCTCCACGAGCCGCACGAGCCTCCCCCCCTCGATCACGGCCACCCCGAACCGCCGGGGGTCCTCAACCGGGCACAGGGCGACAGCGGCGGACGGCTCTCGCGACCGAAACAGGTCCACCACGCCCGTCACCCCCTTCTCAAGGAGGTTGTCCCCGAGGTAGACGAGGAACGGCTCGTCTCCCACGTACTCCTCGGCACAGAGGACGGCGTGGGCCAGGCCTTTCGGCTCGGGCTGGAGGACGTAGGACAGGTGGAGCCCGAGCCGGGCCCCGTCGCCCAGCCGCTCCCGGAACTGGCCCTCCACGCTCGGGCTGACGACGATCGCCACGTCGCGGATCCCCGCTCCCCGCACCGCCCCCAGGGCGTGCTCGACCACCGGCCGGCCGGCGACGGGGAGGAGGTGCTTGGCTTGGGTGAACGTGAACGGGCGGAGCCGGGTCCCCTCGCCCCCACACAGCACGACCGCCTTCATGACGGAACCTATTCTAGCCGAATCCCCGATCGCCCGCGCCGGGACCGCGCGCTACGCTCAAGGCCATGATCCGGAAAGTCCTGTCGCTAGTGGCCATCGGAGCGGTGGCATGGAGCGGATGGGGGCAGTCGGTGGCCGACCTCACGGCGGAGGCGGAGGCTCTGTTCCCGATCCGGTACGAGCTCGCGAACATGGAGCGGCTGATCGGGGTCTACGAGGCCCTCCTCGCTGCGGAACCGGGGAACGCGACCATTCTCGCGCAGCTCGCCCAAGTTTGGTACGAGCGGGCGGTGTTCGCACCGGAGGAGGGAAAGGAAGCGATCCTCCGCACCGCGGCCGACTACGGGTTCCGCTCCCTCGGGCTCGCGGGCCTCGACAAGGGGCTCAGCCTCTCCGACGGGGAACTGCGCGCCCTCCTCGCCCGCACCACGGACCCAGCCGCGATCCTGTGGACGGCGCACAGCTGGGGCCTCCTCCTGGGACGGATGAACCCGTTCGCGGCGTTCGCGAGCCTCGGCAAGATCCGCACGATGTACGAGCGGGTGATCGAGCTCGACCCGGGGTACTGGGGAGGATCGGGACCGCAAGCGTACGGTGCGCTCCTCGCCAACCTCTCCGACTACGGGATCCTGTTCGGGGTCAAGCTCGCCGACGCAAGGTCCTACTTCGAGTGGGCGATTGCCCTCGATCCGACGTACCTCGAGAACCACCTCGCCTACGCCTGGGAGTACGCCCGACGGGCCAAGGACCGGGCCCTGTTCGAGGATCTCCTCCACTACGTGCTGGAAGCCCCGATCGGGGACTGGCCGTTCTGGAACCGCCACGCCAAGGCGAAGGCGGCGGAGTACCTGCACGAGGTGGATCGGCACTTCCGATGACGTGGGTGCTCCTCGTGGCCCTCATCGGGGCACTGCTCGCGGTGAACCAACCACCGGTCCCCCTCGCGTTCGATTCCGCGGCGCGGGCGGTAGGGGAGGTGGCGCGGGCCCTCGGCGGGACGGGGCGCGGGCTGCGGGACCCCTACCCGGAGGTGTCCCGCCCGGTGATGGCCGTGCTGCGCCATGTCCCCCCGGCGGTGCGGGAGGCCATGATCGGGTGGGGGATGCGCTTCTCCGTGGGGCACCCGGCAGCGGCCCTCGCCGGACTCGACCCCGACTCGCTCTTCGCTGACTACGTCCGGCGCTACCCCAACCGGGAGTACCCGGCGATCGTCCTCGGCTCGCCGGGAGGGGGGGTGGCGCACCTCGCGGCCCTCCTCGACGCCCCGTTCCTCCCCGTGTGCGCCCTGATCGGGATCCGCCACGAGGTGCAGCCAGATGACCTCGCGGCGTATGTCGCCACCGCCCACGCCGCGCGGGAGCTCGCCGCTCCCGGCCGCTGCGAGCTCATCGTCCACTACGACCCGATCCACGACCGGGACCTCGTCGCCCACGCCTGCCTGATCCGGATCCGGCTCCTCTCCCTCCCCGAGCCGTACCGGGAGTTCATCGGCGAACACCTCGCCCCGGGGGGAACGCTCATCCTCGCCGAGGGCACCTACCCCTGGCCTCAAGTGGAGCTCGGGGACGGGGTCTGGCTCCAGATCGGAGGCCTGGGCGGGATCGCGCCGGAGGACTACCTCGCCTCCTACCCCCCGCCGGGACCGACGATCGCCCGCCGGGAGTCGGAGTGGGGGTGCCCGGACGTCTTCGCGCAGGATCTACGAGCGTTCGCAGCCGACGCGAGGATCACGCTCCTAGAGGTCCCGGCGGCCCACCCGACGGACTATAGCGAGCTCGCCTACCGGGCCTACCGCGCCGCCGGAGCGCGAAGCGATGTGGTGATCCTCGACTGCTTCACCTCCCTCGATAGCCGGTTCTGCACGCGGACCGGGATCCCTCCCCTCCATCTCCCGTTCGGGACGGAGGACGCCCTCCTCTTCGCCCAGGGGTTCCTCGCCGCGGATCCCGTGGCGGAAAAGTTCCTCCTCCTCCACCCCACGTTCGCCCGTCCTCCGGACTGGGTCCCGCTCGCCCGCTGGAGGGAGGCTCTGGGAGAGGGGACGACGGTCCTCGTGGATGAGCGGTACTGGCCGGACGATCCCTATGCCCCGTTCGCCGCTGCGGCGGAGCTCGCCCGGCTGGAAAGGGAATGGGAGCTCGCTTGCCCGCTCCGCCTCTCCGTTCAGGGGTTCCGCGACCTCGTGGGGCGCTGATCCGCGGGGAGGACGGCCCGCGGGCCGGGACCATCGCCCACGGAGATGAACGGGATCCCGTAGGCCCGTTCGAGGAGGGGGGGAGTGACGACCTCGCCCGGCGCCCCCTGGGCGAGGACCTCGCCTGCGGAGAAGAGGGCCACCCGGTCCGCGTAGAGGAGGGCGTTGTTCGGGCTGTGGGAGGTGATCGCCGCCCCGAGGCCTTCTCCCACCACCTCCTGCACCGCGAGGAGGACCCGGTGTTGGTTCGCCGGGTCGAGGTGGGCATCCGGCTCGTCGAGGAGGAGGAACGCTGCCCCCTGGGCCAGCCCCCGCGCCACGAGGACGAGCCTCCGCTCTCCTCCGCTTAAGGTGTAGTAGGGGCGATCCCGGAACCCTGCCAGGTTGAGGGCCGCCAGTGCTTCGTCGGCGGCGCGGCGGTCCTGTTCCTTGGGCTGGCTGAGCCAGCGCACGTAGGGGGCGCGGCCCATGAGGACCACCTCCCACGCCGTAAAGTTGAACGGCGGCTCGTGGAACTGGGGCACGTACCCGACCTGCTGCGCCCGCTCCCGGGCGGAGAACGACCCGAGCGGCCGATCGTCGAGGAGGACCTCCCCCTCCGCGGGGGGGCGCAGGCCGCCGATGCAGTCGAGGAACGTCGTCTTCCCGCTCCCGTTCGGGCCGAGGAGGAACGCCGTCTCCCCGGAGCGGAGTTCGAGCGTGATCCCGCGCAGGACCGGGCGGCCCGGGATGTAGGCGTAGACGAGCCCTCCTACCCGGAGCCTCACCGCCATCCCCCCCGCTCGCGGAGGAACCTGAGGAACAGGACGAGGAACAGCGGGGCCCCGAGGAGGCCGGTGAGGATCCCCAACGGGATTTCCGCGGTGAGGAGCGTGCGGGCAAGCGTGTCGAGGGCCACCACGAGGGCCGCCCCCAGCCCGGCCGCGGCGGGGAGGAGCCGCGCATAGTCCGGCCCCACCACCGCCCGGGCGGCATGGGGCACGAGCAGCCCAACCCAGCTCACGGTCCCGCTCACGGAGACCGCGGAGGCGACGAGGAGGGTCCCCATCCCCACCACGAGGAACCGCGTCGGGCGGACCCTCACCCCGAGCGCCTCCGCCTCCTGGTCGGCGAGGGTGAGGAGGTTGAGGCGCCACCGGGCGAGGAGGAAGAAGGAGAGGCCGATCCCGGAGGCGATGCCGAGGGGAAGGAGATCGGGGACGCGGACCCCGCTCAGGCCCCCGAGGAGCCAGTACGTGATCGCGGGAAGGGTCCCGAGCGGGTCCGCCGCGTACTTTACGAGCCCGAGGACCGCGGACAGGAACGAATCCACGAGCACCCCAGCGATGACGAGGACGAGGACCCCCCCTCCGAACGTCCACCCGAGGAGGGCGGTGAGGGCCACGCCGAGGGCTCCCCCGGCGAAGGCGAACGCCTGGACCACCGCCGGCTGGGGGAAGAGGAGGAACGCCAGCGCGGCCCCCAGCCCCGCCCCCGAGCTCACCCCGAGCAGCCTCCCCTCAACGAGGGGGTTACGGAACACGCCCTGGTACACCGCCCCCGCCACGGCGAGGTTCGCCCCCACCAGCGCCGCGGCCCCGATCCGCGGGAGGCGAATCCGCAGGACAAGGGCCCGCACCACCTCCGCCACTTCGCCCCCGGTGAGGGCGGCGAACACCTCCCCCGGCGAGATCGGGTACCGCCCGACCATCAGGGCGAAAAACATCACAGGCAGGGGGAGGAGGAGAAGCCCTCCCCCCAGCGCGGACCGCTTCATCGGCCGAACAGGGCCGCTACCGCGTCCGGGGCGAGATGGCACCCATAGAAGTCCCCGTAGAACCGGATCACCTCCGTCACCAGGTCGAGCCCGGTGGACCCGGGGTGGAGGGTCTCCGCGAGCCACAGGAGCCCCAGGACGACCTCCGGCCCCGGGATGTCCCACGACGCGAAGAACTCGGGGAACCGGTACACCCGCCCCGTCCGGACCGCGGTCACACCCCGCCAGATCGGGTCGGACGCGAGCGCCACGAGGTCGGCCTGGTTGTAGACGGGGACGAGGACCACCTCCGGGTCCCACAGAAGGAGCCGCTCCGCATCCACCCGCTGCCAGAAGAGCCCCGGCCGGGGGGAAAGGGCGCGCCCGAGTGGGATCCCGCCCGCAAGCTCGATGAGGACGTTCTGGATCACGTCCCCGGCGTACACGTTCAGGACGGTGTAGTAGGCGGCAAAGTACACGCGGGGGCGGGGCTCCCGCGCTCTGGTCCCCTCCGTGACCCGGGCGCTGATCTCCCCGAACCGCGCGACGAGCTCCTCGGCCCGTTCTGGCCGACCGAGGACTTTCCCCGTGAGGAGGATCGCCTCCTCGATCCCGTCCAGGGTCTCCGGGAAGTAGAGCACGGTGGGGATCCCCACTTCCTCGAGAAGCGGCGCCAATCCCGTCCCGTGGACGACGGAGCTAGCGAGGACGACGTCCGGCTGGAGGGCAACGATCGCCTCCACGGTCGGCTGCACGGGGAGCTCCTTCCCTCGGTAACCCGGATCGAGCCCGGCGAGCGCCTCCTGGGCGAGGGGGAAGGAGGGGAGGCTCGCGTAGTACGCCCCGACCAGGGCCTCCCCCCCACCCAGCGCATACACGATCCAGCTCGTCCCGCTGTGGAGGCACACCACCCGTTCCACCACCGGGGGGAGGGCCACCTCCCGGCCGGCTTGGTCCACCACGATGCCCTGCCCCCCCACGGGGAACGAGAGAAGGCTAACGACCAGGATCAGCCACGCGATCACGGCCCGATGATACTCGCTAGCTCCTCCGCTGTGAGTTCGACCTCATAGAAGTCGCGGTACAGGCGGGCGGCGTACTCGCCCAACGGCAGGGGAAGGCTCCCCGGGTGCAACAGTTCAGCGAGCCACGCGATCCCGAGGACCGACTCCGGGATCGGGTTGTCCCACGCGAACAGGAGCTGGGGCATCTTGTACACCCGACCCGTCTGGACGGCGGTGATCCCCTGGAACACGGGATCCCCGAGGTAGTCCGCGGGGACAGCAGTCCCGTACGAGGCAATGACGATCACATCAGGGTTCCAGAGGAGGAACTGCTCCGGGCTCACGTTCTGCCACGAGGTCCCCGCCAGGTCCTCCGCCGCCGTGCGGCCGCCAGCGAGGGCGATCTGCTGCGCCTGGTACATCCCCGCCGCCGCCACGCGGAGGGGCTCCGTGCCCACGAACAGGACGCGCGGGGCTTCCTCATCGGCCGGGACAGCACTTTCCACCTCGGCCACCACCTCATCGAACAGGGCGACGAGCCGCGCCGCGGCCTCTTCGCGTCCGAGGATCTTCCCCGTGAGCTCGGTCGCCGCGCGCACGGCGTCGAACGTCTCCGCCGCGTAGAGGACGGTCGGGATCCCCACATCCCCGAGGAGATCCGCAAGCTTCTGATGCCGCACCCCCGCCACGACGAGGTCCGCCTTCAGGGCCACGATCGCCTCCACCGTGACATCGCCCGGGAACCCCTTGCCCTCCCACTGCGGGTCGATCCGTGCCATCACCCCGCGGGCGATGGGGGAATCCGGGATCCCGAGGTAGCGGGCTCCCACGACGAGGTCACCCGCCCCGAGCGAGTACACGTACGCGGTGGCCACGGCGAACGCGCTCGCCACCCGCGTGGGCACGGCAGCGATCTCCACCGTACGCCCGGCCTGGTCCACCACGGTAAGGCCCTGCGCCCATCCCCCGACCGCGAGGACGACAATCATGAATCCGACTCTGAGTGCCTTCATGCTTCCTCCTTGACCACGAACAGATCCGCCAGGCCATCGAGCCACCTCAGGCCTCCCTCCACCTGAGAGAGCCGCAGCCGCCGCACTGCCTCCCGAAACGGGTCTTCACCCGTGTCCCGCGCGAGGATCCGCGCCCGACGCTTGTCGAGGACCGCCCGCTCCTCGGCCACGTACGTGGCGAGGTGGTGGGGGGCGAACCGGATCAGGAAGTAGAGCCGGATGAGGTACGACCCCCGCGCCCGCCGGGGGGAGGTCGAACCGGAGAGGAGCCACTGCCAGAACCGCTCTTCCCCGGCCGGGGTGAGGGAGTACACCCGGCGCGGGGGGCCCCCCGGCGCCTCCTCGAGCGCGCTCGAAACGTACCCGCCCTCCTCCAGCCGCCGGAGCCAGGTGTAGAGCTGGCTCGATGCCACGCGCCACGCCGGCCCCAACTCCTCGCGGACCCGGCTCCGCAGCTCGTAGCCGTGGGCCGGGCCCAGCTTCAGCATCCCGAGGACGAGCTCCTCCATCCGCATCCCCCCGCTTATTCCAAGTTGGAATAGGCCAGTCTACCCGCTCCCCACCGTCCCGTCCACGGCGCGAGGCGTCGTGCCGCTCGGGCCCCGCGGTGCCCGGTACGGTAAGATCCGGGGGCAGGGCCACGCCCGTGGGCGATGCCGAAGCGAGGGAGGGAAGAAGCGATGCCGGATGCCCCGATCGGGGAGTGGACGGTTCGCCAGTTCCTGGACGCGGTGGCGTCGGACGAACCCGTGCCGGGCGGGGGGGCCGGGGCCGCCTTGGCCGGGGCCGGGGCCGCCGCCCTCCTCCACATGGTGGCCTCCCTCGCCCTCCGGCGGGCCACGGATCCCGCGGTGGTGGCATCCCTCACCTCCCACCGCGGAAAGGCCCGCGCCCAGGAGCGGCAGTTCCTGGACCTCGCCGACGATGACGTCGCCGCGTACCGCGGTGTGATGAGCGCCCTTGCCCTCCCCCGCGCCACGCCCCAGGAGAAGGCCCATCGCGCGGCCGCCCTCCACCAGGCCCTCGCCCGGGCGGCGGAGGTCCCGCTGGCCACGGCCCGGCTCGCCACCGATGCCCTTGCCCTCGCCTCAGAGGTCGCCCCCTTCTGCCCCCCGGTCGCCCGGAGCGACCTCGCCACTGCGGTCCACCTCGCCCGAGCAGCGGCGGAGGCCGCCGTGGCGAATGTGGATGCCAACGCCCTCTCCCTCGATGAGTCCCCGTTCCGTCGCGAGCTCGCCCATGCCCGCTCCGAGGTTTCCACCGCCGCGCGCGCTCAGGCGGAGGCCGTCCTCGCCCCGCTCGAGGCGGCCCTCCAGGCGTGGCTCGATCCACCTTGACCCGATCCCCGGCCAGGGCTATAAGACGGGCGCTACGCAGAGGGCGGGAGCCCCAAGGAGGCGGTGTATGAGGGTGAGGGCGGGGATGGTGGTGGGCCTTCTTCTATGGGCAGGGCTGGCCCAGGGAACGACATGGATCGTCTGCCCCACGGAGTGCCCCTACGCGAACCTCGCGGAGGCGATCGCCGCCGCCGCGCCCGGCGACACGATCCTCGTCCAGCCGGGAACCTACCCCGGCGATGTGTGGCTGAAAAAGCCGCTCGACATCCGCAGCGTGGGGGATGAGCCTGGTGTCATCGAGGGCCACGTGTACGTTCTCGGCACGGGCCAGGTCACCCTCCACGGCTTGACCGTCCGCAGGGGGGGGATCCACCTCGAGGACAGCTCCGGCGTCCTGATCGCCGACTGCGCGGTGGAGGGCCCAAGCGGGATCGTCATCCGCAGCGCGTCCGTGACCGTCCGCGACACTGCCATCACCGGCGCCGCGGACCACGGGATCCTCGTCACCCTCGGATCGCGGGCCCTCATCGCCGGTTGCACCATCTCCGGAGCGGGGAAGGACGGGATCCACATCGCCGCCTCCCTGGCCGACCTGCGGAACAACGAGGTCCAGGGTAGCGGCGGCTACGGGATCTGGGGCGACGCCCACGCGACCGTGTCCGGCCAAGCGACGCTCGCCTCCCTCTCCGGGAACGCCCGCGGGACGGTCGGGGGAACGGCACTGGCCCTCGACCGCGATCCGCCAGCGGCCCCCGCGGGCCTGACCGTGTCCCCGGAGGAATGGACCGCGGGGGAGATCTCGGTCGCCTGGGTCCCCCCGGAGGACCTGAGCGGGATCGCAGCGGCCTGGTACACGATCGGATCCGCGCCGCAGGGCCCGGAGGACGGGACCCGCGCGGTCGGGAACCCGTTCCTCGTCGCCTCCCCTCCCGAGGGAAAGCATGTGGTGTACGTGTGGCTGGAGGACCACGCGGGGAACCGGAACGAGAAGGCCTGCGCCGAGGCGCTCCTCCTCGCCGATCGGACCCCCCCGAGCGGGGAGGTCGCCGAAAGCAGCGGGGCGCGGCACGTGTTCGCCCCCCAGATCACGCTCACGATCGAGGCCCGAGATCTCGCGGGGACCGAGCCCGGCAGCGGCGTGGCCTCGCTGCGCCTCTCCAACGACGGCCGCACGTGGGGGCCCTGGCAGCCGTTTGCGCCCAGCGTGGCGTGGGACCTCGCGGGCAGCGGCGGGTCGGCCGCGCCGGGCGCGAAGACCGTGGTCATCGAGCTCAGGGATCGAGCGGGCAACGTGAGCCGGATCACGACCGAGCTGACCCTCGTCCCCAGCCTCGCCTCGTCGGAGCCGATCCTGTGCCTGGCAGTGGCGGGGGACCGCCTCGCCCATGGCTCGCCAAGCGGGACGATCCGCGTGGTGGACCCCACGACTGGGAAGGAGGTCCTCGCTCTGCGCGGCCACACCGGCGGGGTGTACGCCCTCGCCTTCTCCCCCGATGGGAAGACCCTCGCCTCCGGGTCGAACGACAACACGGTCCGCCTGTGGGACGTCGCCACCGGGAAGGAGGTGCGCGTCCTGCGCGGCCATACGGGCGGGGTGTGGACGGTCGCCTTCTCCCCCGATGGGAAGACCCTCACCTCCGGGTCATCGGATGCCACGGTCCGGCTGTGGGCGGTTGCCACGGGGAAGGCGTGGCGCACCCTGAGCGGACACACGGGCGTGGTACGGGCGGTCGCGTTCTCCCCGGACGGAAAGGCCCTCGCCTCCGGGTCGGATGACCGCACGGTGCGGGTGTGGGAAGTGACTAGCGGCCGGCTGAAGCACACCCTCACCGAACACGGGGGCGCGGTGCGCTCCGTCGCCTTCTCACCGGATGGAAAACTCCTTGGGTCCGTGGGCGCGGACGGGAAGGCCCTGCTGTGGGACGGGGCCACGGGGAAGCTCGCCCGGACGCTCGTCCCGGCCGGCCCGGAGCTGCGCGCCGTGGCGTTCGCCCCGGACGGAGAATCGGTCGCCATCGCCTCCGCGGCGGGCACAATCGTCGTGTGGGATGTGGCGACGGGAGAGGAACGGGATACCCTCCAGGGACACACGGCCCAGGTCAATGCCCTGGCCTACACGGCCGATGGGCGCACCCTCGCCTCCGGCGGAGCGGACAAGGTGGTGCGGCTGTGGCAGGTCGAGCCGTAGGGCGGGGCGCGGTGCGGAGGGCAAACCGGCGGCGGGGATGGGCGCTGCTCGTGGCGGCAGGGACGTTGTGCTCCGTCTCCGGGTGCTTCTACGCCGAACCCGAGGCCTACGTCCGCTCCTTCGCCTGGGAGTCGGATGGCACGTCCTGGACCTGGGAGTTCCGCATCCCCACAGACCTGTACGCGCTCTACCGTCGCCAGACCCAACGGCCATGGTGCAGCGACAAGAGTTGCGATTGGTATCGGTATGTGACGGATCCCAACGACGATGCCTATGTCGAAGCTCTGGCTGCAGAGCTGGCCCGGGTGATGGGGGAGCGCTACACCGCTGGGCAACTCTACCACAAGACCCTCCAGTTCACGCTCGACTTCGTAACGGCCGCCATCCCTTACACGACGGATCAGCCGGAGGAATGGCCGAAGTATCCGATCGAAACCCTGGTCGAGGGGCGGGGGGACTGCGAGGATACAGCGATCCTCTACACGTCCCTGGTGCGGCCGCTCGGCCACGGGGTCCACTTGATCCTCCTCGCGCAGCATGTGGCGGTCGGCGTGGAGGTCCACCCCTCGTTCATCGAGAACGCGCCCTACGAGGTCGGCTACTACACCTACGCCGGCACGTACTACGTGTTCTGCGAGACGACGGGAGACCCGGAGACCTCGGGGTACATCCCGGTGGGGTACCTCCCTCCCGCGGTCCGCGACGAGTTCCTCTCCGATCAGTGGTTCTTCTACGACCTGCGGCTGGGGGCGGCGAGCCAGGCGACAGCCGAGCTCAGCACCCCCACTGCGAACCGGACCGATCCCGACTGGCTGCGATGGACGGAGCTACCGTAGGGGCCAGCGAGGCTAGCGAACCCGGCCAAGCTCCGCGGTGACGGGCCTCCCTGGCTGGGAGAGAGGGATTCGAACCCCCACTAACGGGTCCAGAGCCCGTCGGCCTACCGTTAGCCGATCTCCCAGTGCCCGCGCATTCTAGCTCCCCCTCCCCCACCGGGCAACCGTTGCGTTCCCGATTCGATCCTCTGTACAATGAACCGATGGGACGTCGCTGGCCTTGTGCCGCTGGAACGTTCTACCCCGCCGACCCGCGGCGACTGCGCGAGGAGATCGAGGCTGCCCTCGGGCGAGGCTCTCTCACCTTGACCGCCCAGGCTCTGCCGAACCCGGTGGGGGCGATCCTCCCCCACGCCGGGTACCGCTACTCGGGCGCGGTGGCAGGAGCGGGGTACCGAGCTCTCGCGCGGCTCGGACCGCCGGAGGCGGCGATCGTCCTCGGCACGAACCACACCGGGCTCGGCGGGCCGATCACGGTCGCGGAACCGGGGATCTGGGAGACCCCGCTCGGCGAGGTGCCCGTGCCTGCCCTCCTCTCCCGCGAGGTCGCGGAGGCCCTCGGAGCTGACCAGGACGATGTTCCCTTCGCCGACGAGCACTCGGTAGAGGTCCAGCTCCCGTTCCTCCGGTACCTGTTCCCCCGATTGCCCGTCGTCCCGGTGGTGGTCCACCCCCTGAGCGTGGCGCGGTCCAAAGCGGCTGGCGCGGCGCTGGGGAGGCTCGTCGCCCACCGGCCGCTCCTCCTCATCGCGTCGAGCGACTTCACGCACTACGAGCCGGACCCGGTGGCACGGGAGAAGGACCGCCGGGCCCTCGTCCCGATCCTGAACCTGGATGTGGACGGGTTCTACGACGCGGTGCTCCGGCACCGGATCTCGATCTGCGGCGTGGGGGCGATTGCCCTCCTCCTCGTCGCGGCGCGGGAGGCGGGGCTGCTGGGGGCGGCGCTCCTCGACTACCGCACGTCGGGCGAGGTGGGAGGGCAACTCGACCAGGTGGTAGGGTACGCGGCGGTCCTCTTCCAGCGGGTGGACGATGTTGCGTAGCATGACCGGGTTCGGCCGGGCACGGGCCACGCGCGGAGAGTACGCCGTGCAGGTGGACCTGCGCAGCCTCAACCATCGCTTCCTCGAGGTCCGCGTGCGCGGGCTCGCCGAGTTGCCCCTCCTCGCCCAGAGGTGCGAGGAGCGCCTGCGGGACGCATTCGTGCGGGGCTCACTCGAACTCCACGTGCGGTGGGAGAGCGGGAGTCGCCCGAAGCAGCTCGGGCTCGACGCGGCCCGCCAGTACCTCCGCGATCTATCCCGACTCCAACAGGAGCTCGGCCTCGCGGACCGGCCCACCCTCGCCCACCTCCTCTCCCTCGGTGTGTTCGCGGAGGCGGCGCCGGAGGAGGAGGAGATGTGGCCCGTCGTGGAAGAGGCCCTGGGCCAGGCAATCGAGGCGGTGGTGGCGGCGCGGAAGAGCGAGGGGAAGTCGCTCCGGGCGGCGCTCGCCCGCGAGGCGGAGCTCCTTCAGGCGGCGATCGCGGATGCGGAACGCCTCGCCCCCCACGCCCTCGACGAGGCCCAGGGACGGATCAGGGCCCGGATCGAGGAGCTCGGGCTCGACCCTGACCCAGCACGGATCGCGACCGAGCTCGTCCTGTGGGCGGAACGGAGCGACGTGCGCGAGGAGCTGGATAGGCTCCAGAGCCACCTCACCCGGTTCACGGACCTCCTTGACTCCGACCTCCCGCTGGGGCGGGAGATCGAGTTCCTCGCCCAAGAAATGGGGCGCGAGGCGGGCACGCTCTCCGCCAAGGCCCGGTCCGTGGACCTCGCTCAGGCGGCGGGCCAGATCCGCCTCGCGGTGGAGCGGATCCGGGAACAGGCCCGGAACGTGGAATGAGGGACTTCCTCCCCGCGGGCTGGGATGTGCAGGGGGGGCACGGGATCGCCCTCGTGATCGCCGGCCCGTCGGGGGCGGGGAAGTCGTCGGTCATCGCCGCCCTCCTGCGCCGCGATCCGTCCCTCGTGTTCTCCGTGTCCGCGACGACCCGTCCCCGCCGTCCCGATGAGGCCGACGGCCGCGACTACACGTTCGTGGCGGACGCAGCCTTCGACCGGATGATCCGTGCCGGGGAGCTCCTCGAGTGGACCACGTACCACGGACATCGGTACGGGACCCCGCGGGCCGCGGTGGTGGGCCCGCTCGCGGAGGGGCGCGATGTGGTGATCAACGTCGAGGTGAAGGGGGCGCTTGCCCTGCGCCGGTCCGGCCTCCCCCACCCGGTGGTCCTCGTGTTCATGGTCCCCCCCAGCCGGGAGGAACTCGTGTGGCGCATCCAGAGCCGCGGCACGGAGTCCGCCGACGCGCTCGCGGCGCGGCTCGCGATCGCCGAGGAGGAGGTCCGCCACATCCCGGAGTTCGACTACCTGGTGGTGAACGACCGCCTGGAGGAGGCGGTGGAGCGGGTGGAGGCGATCCTCGTCGCGGAACGATCCCGGATCCGACGATGCTCGCCCTAGGCGTGGACCTCGTGGAGGTAGACCGCATCTCCGCTCTCATCGAGCGGCACGGGGTTCCCCGGCTGCGGCGCCTGTTCACCGAAGCTGAACTCACCTACGCCCTCTCCTCCCCCCGGCTCACCGCGCAGCGGCTGGCAGCGCGGTTCGCGGCCAAGGAGGCGTTCCGCAAGGCCCTCCGCCGGCCCGTGCCGTTCCACGAGATCGAGGTGGTCGTGGAATGCAAGCGGCCCTGCCTCGTCTGGCAGGGCCGGTTCTATCCCGTCTCCCTCACCCACACCGCCCGCTACGCAGCGGCGGTGGTCGTGATCGAGCCTACTCCTCCTCCTCCTCCGCCAGCCCCTTCAGCCTCTCCCGGAGCGTGAACGTCTCGCGGCCGGCCTGGGGGGTGAGGAACCTGTCCTTCTCCGCATCCTCCACTTCCTCGGCGATCTTCTTGATCGAGAGACGCACCTGGCGCTTGGACTCGTTGATCCCGATGATCTTCGCCGACACCTCTTGCCCGAGGCGGAGGGCCTCCGACGGGCTGGCGATCCGATCCGGCGAGATCTCGGACACGTGGATCAGCCCCTCCACGGCCGGGGTGAGGCGCACGAACGCCCCAAAATCCTTGATCTGAGTCACCGGCCCCGACACGATGGATCCCACCGAGTACTGTTCGAGGAACTCCTCCCACGGATCTTGCTGCAGCGCCCGCAGCGATAGGCTGATCCGGCGCTCCTCCTCGTCCACCTTGAGGACGATCGCGCGCACGGTCTGCCCCGGCGCGAGGACCTCCTTGGGATGCCCGACCCGCTGCCAGGAGATCTCCGAGATGTGGATGAGGCCCTCCACCCCCTGTTCGAGCTCCACGAACGCCCCGAAGTCGGTGACGTTCGTGACCTTGCCCTCAACGAGGGCGCCCCGCGGGTAGCGGTGGCCGACGTCGTCCCATGGATCGGGCAGCGCCCGGCGCAGGGATAGGCTGATCCTTTTGCGGTCCACGTCCACGGCCAGGACCACCACTTCCACCTCATCGCCCTCGGCCACAACGTCTTTCGGGTGCTTGGGGGCGGTCCAGGAGAGCTCGGAGATGTGGACGAGGCCTTCCACGTCCTCCTCCAACTCCACGAACGCCCCGAAGTCGGTCACAGACACGACCTTCCCCTTGACGCGCGCCTTCGGGGGGTAGCGCTCGGCGATCCCCTGCCACGGATCTGGGCGCAGCCGCTTCATGGAGAGCGAAATCCTCCCCTCCTCCCGATCCGCCTCGAGGACCATCACCTTCACCTTCTGGCCGGGCTCGAACTTGTCGGGAGGCGGTACGGGCACGTCCTTCCAACAGATCTCGGTGCGGTGGACGAGGCCGTCGTGGCCGCCCACGTCCACGAACACCCCAAAGTCCACCACGCTCTTCACCGTCCCCTCGACCACCGTCCCCGGGGTAAGGGAGGCGAACAGCGCGTCCCGCTCCTTCTCCTCAAGCTCCTTGAGGAACTCGCGGCGGGACACGACGATGTTCCGGTTGCGGCGGGAGAACTCGATGATGCGGAACTCGAGGTCCTTCCCCTTCAGGCGCTCGATCTTGGTGGAGATGCCCTTGCCGAGGTGGGACGCAGGGAGGAAGGCGCGGATCCCCCCCAGGCTAACGTTGTACCCCGCCTCCCCCACTTCATCGAGGATCACACCGGAGACGGAGGCCCCGGTCTTGTAGGCCCGTTCGAGTTCACCATACCTTTTGGAGAGGTAAGCCTGGCGCTCGGAGATGTACACCGCGCCGTTTTCCTCATCGATGTAGGTGATGAGGACCTCGATCTCCTCCCCCGGTTGGGCCACCTCGTGGTGGGGCGCCAGTTCGCGCTTGGGGAGGATGGCCTCGGACTTGTACCCGATGTCCACGAGGATGTCCTGGCCCGCTTCCTGAACCACACGGCCCCGCACCGTGTCCCCGCGGCTGAACAGCCGCACGTCGCTCTCGTCGAGCGCCTCCTCCATCTGGATCCACTCCACCATCCGCAACCACCTCGTTGGTTTCCCCGTGTTCGGGCCCGCTACTTCTCCGCACTCCACGGCGAACCCCCGCTGGGTCAACGCACCGATCATATCGCTCCGTTGGGGCGGGCTCAAATCACGTCGCTCGGATGCGTTCCATCAACCGCTCCGTGAGGAGGCGGTAGCGCTCGGACCGGGAAAGATCGGAGGGAAGGCCGCGGCCGAGCTCGGCCACCGTGACCGGGGCGCCGATCCTCACCTCGATCCGGGGGAAGCGCACCGGGACCCGGAGGAACCGTGCCGGTGGGTACGGGCCCCGGGCCACGAGGTTTACAGGGATCAACGGGCGGCCCAGGCGCTCCGCGAACCGGATGGCGCCCGCCTTCGGCTCTGCGCCGGGCCGGGTCGTCCCCTCGGGGAAGATCCCGAGAAGGCGGGCGCGGCTCGCCGCCGCGAGCGCGCGGCGGTAGTCCTCGACCCCGAACGACTCCCGATCGATCGCCACCGCGAACCCCCACACAAACGGGGCGAACGCCGGATTATGTAACAGCCCTTCCCGGGCGAGGAACGTGATGCGGCGGAACGGGCCGCAGGCCACGCAGAGGAGGAGGATGTCCCAGTACGAACGGTGGGGGGCGACGAGGATCCCCCGCCCGCCGAGGTGCTCCCTCCCGCGGACGGACAGGCGGAACAGCACGGCCACGATCGGCCCGACGAGGACGACGAGGAACCCGTAGACGAGATCGCGGACCCGATCAGCGAGCCAGCTGCGCACGGCGCTCCTCGACCAGCCGCAGGACAGAAGCCAGCACTTCCTGGGGGGTCCTCCCCGTGGTGTCCACCACCACCGCATCGGGGGCCGCCCGGAGGGGGGAGTCCGGCCGGGTGGAGTCCCGCTCGTCCCGCCGCCGGATCGCAGCGAGGACGTCCGCGAACTCCCCTCCGTGCTCGGCGAGGCGCCGCCGCGCCCGCTCCTCGTCGGTCGCCCAGAGGAAGATCTTCAGCTCAGCGTCGGGGAGGACCACCGTCCCGATGTCCCGCCCCTCCATCACCACGTCCCCGTGCGCCGCAATCCGACGCTGGATCTCGACGAGGCGCCGCCGGACCCGCCCGTTCAGGGCGAGCTGGGAGGAGAGCTCGTCGAGGTCGGGGCGCGCCAGGAGATCCGTCACATCCTCCCCGTCGAGGTAGATCCGGCCTCCCGCCCCCACCGCGATCTCCAGGCGCTCGACCGGGATCCCGCGCTGGTGGGCGAGGGCCGCCGCGCGGTACATCGCGCCGGTGGGGACGAACAGGTACCCGAGCTCCTCGGCGAGGGAACGGGCGAGGGTCGTCTTCCCCGCCGCCGCCGGCCCGTCAATGGCGATCCTCATGCTCGGATACGGTACCCCGACCGAATCGGGGACGCAACGAACAGTTCCCCCGCCACGTCGGGCCGGATCCTCCGCCGCCCCGCCTCGGCGGCCGACCGACTGGGGAAGGGAGCGAACAGGGCCGAGCCGGATCCCGTCATCCCCACCCCGCCCGGGGCAACCCGGGCAAGGAGGTCCCGCCACCGACGGAGATCGGGGAAGAGATGGACCGCAGCCGGCCAGAGGTCGTTTGGGAACCCCAGTCCCGGCACGGGCTCCGTCCGCGGGGACAGGGGCAGATCCAGCTCATCGAACGCCCGGTACACGTCCGGGGTCGGGGAGCGAACGGGGGGGACGAGGATCAGGAACGCAGCCGGAATGGGGATCGCGACGGGTTTCACCCTCTCCCCGATCCCCTCCAGCCACGCTGGGCTCGCGCCGAGGAAGAACGGGACGTCCGCCCCGAGCGTGATCCCGATCGCCGCGAGCTCCTCCCGGGTCCTCCCAAGGGAGAGGAGCTCGTTCACCCCGGCCAGGACCGCCGCCGCATCGGAGCTCCCCCCGCCGAGGCCCGCCCCAGCGGGGATCCCCTTCTCGAGCTCGATCCTCACCCCCGGTACCCCCGCCGGAAGGAGGGCGCGCGCCGCGCGGAGGGCGAGGTTCCGCTCCGGGGGACCGAGCTCGGGCGGGGCATGGAGGGTCACCCCCTCGCCAGCGCGGGTCAGGGTGATCCGATCCGCGAGGTCCACCGCCGTGACCAGGGACTGGAGCTCGTGGTAGCCATCGGCCCGCCGGCCGACCACCCTCAGGGTCAGGTTGAGCTTGGCGTAGGCGAGGACCTCCACCCCACCCTCCCCCGCGCGACGACGGCCCAGGCCAGGTTCTGCCCGATCCAGTACGGGATCTCCTCGTACGATTCGGCGTCCCACACCACGAGATCGGCCTGCTTCCCCGGCTCCAGCGATCCCACCCGGTCGGCGAGGCCGATCGCCGCCGCCGCGTTGAGCGTGGCTGCGACGAGCGCCTCCGCGGGGCTCATCCCCATCCGGAGGACGGCGAGCGCGAGGATAAGCGGGAGCGACGCGACGGGGGACGAGCCGGGATTGAAGTCCGTGCCCAAGGCCACGGGCACCCCGGCCGCGATGAGGTCCCGGGCGGGGGGCCACGGCTCGTCGAGCACGAACGCCGTCCCTGGGAGGAGCACCGCCACCGTTCCCGCGTGGGCCATCGCCTCGATCCCGGACTGGGAAACGTGGAGGAGGTGCTCGGCCGAGGTGGCGGAGAGCTCGCCGGCGAGCTCGGCCGCGCCTACCCAAGCGAGCTCATCGGCGTGGATTTTCACCCCCAGGCCGGCGGCCCGCGCCGCGAGGAGGATCGTTCGCGCCTCCTCTATAGTGTAGAACCCCTGGTCGCAGAACACGTCGCAGAACCTGGCCAGCCCGGTTCCCGCGACGACGGGGATCATCTCCTCCACCATCAGGCGGATGTAGTTTTCCCGGGAGACTTCTGGGGGGAAGGCGTGGGCGCCCAGGAACGTGGGGACGAGCGTCAAGGGGAGCTCCTCCCCCAGGCGGCGGATCGCCCGCAGCATCTTGAGCTCATCGGCGGTGGTGAGGCCATACCCGGACTTGATCTCAACCGTCGTCGCCCCGAGCTCGAGCATGCGGAGGAGCCTCGGCCGGGCGAGCCGGACGAGCTCCCCTTCCGGTGCCTCCCGCACCGCCTGGACCGTAGTGAGGATCCCCCCGCCTGTGTACTTCTCGCCCCGGGCGCGGGCCAAGAATTCCTGAACCCTGTTCCCGGCGAAGACCGCGTGGGTGTGGGGATCCACCAGCCCGGGGGTCACCGTACGGCCCTCGGCATCGAGGGTCGGGCCGGCGAACCGGGGCCACCGTCCTGCCCCAACCTCGGCGATCCGCCCGTCCCGGACGAGCACGTAGGCATCGCGGACCACGGTCAGCTCCCCCTGCCCGGCCCCCCGGTTGGGCTCCTGGCCGATCGGGGTCGCGAGCTCGCCGATCCCGTACACAAGGAGGTCCATGCGGGGAGTATACCCACCGGCAGCGCTACCCCGTACAGAACGGCTATACTGGGCGACCGTGATCGAGCTCGATGGCCATCTCACACCCCAGGACGCGGAGGCGATCGTCCTCGCGGGGACCCCGGTCTCCCTCGCCCCCTCCGTGCGGGCGAAGGTCGAGGCTTCGCACCGGGCGCTCCGCGCGATCCTCGGCCGCGGCGAGCCCGTGTACGGGATCAACACGGGGTTCGGCGCCTTGTCCACGGTGCGGATCCCGGAACCGGACCTGGCCAAGCTCCAGAGGAATATCGTCCTCTCTCACGCCACGGGGGTCGGCGCGCCCCTCCCTGACCCGCTCGTGCGGGGGATGCTCCTCTTCCGCCTGAACTCGTTCCTCCAGGGGGCGTCGGGCGTGCGGCCGGAGCTCGTGGACCTCCTCGTCCACCTCCTCAACGCGGGGGTGCACCCCATCGTCCCCGAGCAGGGCTCCGTCGGCTCGTCGGGGGACCTCGTGCCGCTCGCCCACCTCGCCCTGCCCCTCCTCGGGGAGGGACGGGCCCGCCTCCACGGGGAGGAGCTCTCTGGAGCGGAGGCCCTGCGCCGGGCCGGCCTCGCCCCGCTTCCGGAGCTCGCCCCCAAGGAGGGCCTCGCCCTCCTCAACGGGACGTCCTACATGCTCGCCTCCCTGTTCCTGTCCTGGACTATGGGCTGGCGGGCGTTTCAGGCCGGGCTTGCCTGCGCCGCCCTCTCCTTCCAGGCCCTCCGCGGGAGGACGGAGGCCCTCGATGCCCGGATCCACGCCGCCCGGCCCCACCCTGGGCAGGTCCAGGTCGCCTCCTGGCTGCGGGAGCTCCTCGCCGGGAGCGCCCTCACCGACTCCCACAACGAGGACGTACAGGACCCGTACTCCCTGCGCTGCCTGCCCCAGCTCCTTGGGCCGGTGGTGGAGACCCTGTGGGCCGTCGAGGGGCGGCTGCGGGTGGAGATGAACGCGGCCACGGATAACCCGCTCCTCCTCCCCGATGGAGGCGGCACGGCCCTCGCCGGGGGGAACTTCCACGGGGAGATCCTCGCCTTCGCCGCGGAGTGGCTGGGGATCGCGCTCGCCGAGCTCGGGGCATCGTGCGAGCGGCGGCTGGCGGCCCTCCTCACCGCGGAGGGGAGGGGGCTCCCGCCGTTCCTCTCCCCAGAACCCGGGACGAGCTCGGGGCTCATGCTCCTCCAGTACACCGCGGCCGCCCTCGCCGCGGAGAACAAGGTCCTCGCCCACCCCGCCGCGGTGGACTCGATCCCCACCTCGGGGGGGAAGGAGGACCACAACGCGATGGGGGCGACGTCGGCCTGGAAGACCGGCCGCATCACGGAGAACGTGGCCTCCCAGGTCGCGCTGGAGGGCGTGGCCGCGCGATGGGCGGTGGCCCTCGCCGGGGAGGAGGACCTCTCGCCGGCGAGCCGGCCCCTCTACGCCGTTCTGGCCGAGCTCGTCCCCCCGCCGGGCGAGGACCGCTACGTGGGCGATGCGATCGGGCGGGTCCGTCACGCGATCCAGGAAGGGAGGCTGAACCCAATATGAGCTACCGGACCGGCACCGTGGCCGTGGTGGGCCGGACGAACGTCGGGAAGTCCACGTTCATCAACGCCGTCCTCGGACAAAAGGTCGTCATCGTCTCCCCGCGGCCCCAGACGACGCGCAACCGCATCCGCTGCATCCTCACCACCCCCGAGGCCCAGGTCGTGTTCGTGGACACGCCGGGGCTCCACCCGCCGGTGAACAAGCTGTCCGCCCACCTCCAGCGGGAGGCGCTGCGCTCCCTCGCGGGCCTCGACGCGGTCGCGTACATGGTCGAGCCGGGCGGGAAGGTGGATCCCTACGACGAGCTCATGCTCCCCAAGATCCAAACCCTCCCCTGCCCGAAGGTCCTCCTCGTCAACAAGAGCGACCAAGCACGGGGCAACACCCTCCCCGAGACCCTGCTCGCCTACGACCGCCTGGGGATGTTCAACGACATCGTGCCGATCTCGTCCACGAAGGGCACGAACCTCGACCGGGCCCTCGCCGTGATCATCGGCCACCTCCCGGAGGGCACGCCGGCGTACGAGAAGGGCACGACCACCGACCGCCCGCTCGCGTTCGTGGCGGCGGAAGTGGTGCGGGAGAAGGTGTATGCGGAGACCTACCAGGAGCTCCCCTATGCCACCGCGGTGGCCGTGGAGGAGATCGAGGAGCGGGAGGCCCCGCCCCTAACCTCGGTCTACGCCACGATCATCGTCGCCAAGGAGTCGCAGAAGGCGATCGTCATCGGGAGCCGGGGGGCGAAGCTGAAGGAGATCGGGACCCAGGCCCGGGTGGACCTCGAGCAGCTCCTCGGCCACCAGGTGTTCCTCTCCCTCCACGTCAAGGTGAAGCCAAAGTGGACAGAGGACGAGGACGAGGTGGCCCGCCTCACCGGCGACTGACCTCTCCTCGGGTAAGATCGCTCCCGTGCCCAGCGATATGAGCGAACCGGTGGACTTCATCCGCGAGATCATCCGCGACGACCTCGCCGCGGGGCGGTTCGACCGGGTTCACACCCGGTTCCCCCCCGAGCCGAACGCCTACCTCCACATCGGCCACGCCCAGGCGATCCTCCTCAACTACGGGATCGCCCAGGAGTTCGGGGGGAAGTTCAACCTCCGCTTCGACGACACGAACCCGGAGAAGGAGAGCGAGGAGTACGTGGCGGCGATCAAGCGGGACGTCCGCTGGCTGGGCGCGGATTGGGAGGACCGCGAGTTCTATGCCTCCGATTACTTCGAGCAGCTTTACCAATGGGCCGAGGAACTGATCCGCAAGGGGGTGGCCTACGTGTGTGACCTCCCGCCAGAGGAGCTCAGCCGCCAGCGCGGCCAGCCGATCCGGGACGGGGACAGGATCATCACCCCCCCGGGCGTGGATAGCCCGTACCGCAACCGGTCGGTGGAGGAGAACCTCGACCTCTTCCGCCGGATGAGGGCCGGGGAGTTCCCGAGCGGGTCCCGCACCCTGCGCGCCAAGATCGACATGGCTCACCCGAACCTCAACATGCGCGATCCTGTCCTGTACCGAATCCTTCATGCCCGCCACCACCGGACGGGGGACACGTGGTGCATCTACCCAAGCTACGATTGGGCACACGGCCAGTCGGACTCGATCGAGGGGATCACCCACTCCATCTGCACGCTGGAGTTCGAGAACCACCGCCCGCTCTATGACTGGTTCCTCGACCAGCTCGGCGTCCACCATCCTCGCCAGATCGAATTCGCCCGTCTCAACCTGACCTACACCGTGACGAGCAAGCGGCTCCTCCTCCGCCTCGTCCAGGAGGGGCACGTGCGGGGATGGGACGATCCCCGGATGCCCACGATCGCCGGGATCCGCCGCCGCGGCTACACCCCGGAGGCGATCGCGGACTTCGTCCGCCGGATCGGGGTCTCCAAGGCGGAGAGCATCCGCGAGATCGAGCTCCTCGAGCACTGCCTGCGGGACGACCTCAACAAGCGCGCCCCGCGGCGGATGGCGGTGCTGGAGCCCGTGAAGCTCGTGATCACGAACTACCCGGAGGGGAAGGTGGAGGAGTTCGACGCGGTCAACAACCCTGAGGACCCCTCGTCCGGGACGCGGGTGGTCCCGTTCTCGCGGGAGCTGTGGATCGAGGAGGAGGACTTCAGGGAGGACCCGCCGCCCGGGTTCTTCCGCCTCGCCCCGGGGCGGGAGGTGCGGCTGCGGTACGCGTACTTCGTCCGGTGCACGGGCGTCGTGAAGGACCCCTCCGGCCGGGTGGTCGAGGTCCGCTGCACCTACGACCCGGCCACCCGCGGCGGCGATGCCCCGGATGGGCGGAAGGTGAAGGCGACCCTGCACTGGGTGTCTGCCTCCCACGCCGTGGACGCCGAGGTCCGCCTCTACGACCGCCTGTTCACGGTCCCCGATCCCCTCGACGTCCCGGAGGGAGAGGATTGGATCGGGAATCTGAACCCTGACTCCCTCGTCCTCCTCAGGGGGTGCAAGCTCGAGCCGTGCCTGGGGGAGGTGCAGGCCGGGGAGATGTTCCAGTTCGAGCGGAAGGGGTACTTCTGCGTCGACCCGGATACCAAGCCTGGCCTCCCCGTGTTCAACCGCATCGTGACCCTCCGCGATCCGTGGGCCAAGCTCCAGGGCAAGCTGTAGAAGCGTTCAAAGGTCACCCGTCGCGGCCGACCTGAGCGCCGCGATGCCCACCCTCCTTGCAAAGGCGCTGGCATCCCCTAACATCGTGCGGGGGTAGGGCACGAACGCCCCGCCTCACCAAGGGAGGGAACGCATGGTGACCGGCGAAGTAGCCAGCTTGAACCCGTTTCTGATCGCCCAACGCCAGCTCGATGAGGCGGCGGGGGTGCTCAAGCTGGACCGCGGCCTGCACGAGCTCCTGCGCTGGCCGCTCCGGGAATTCCACGTCCGGATCCCGGTGCGGATGGACAACGGGTCGGTGCGGGTGTTCGAGGGGTTTCGGGTCCAGTACAACAACGCCCGTGGCCCGTGCAAGGGCGGGATCCGGTTCGCCGCCGATGAGACGGTGGATACGGTACGGGCCCTCGCAGCGTGGATGACGTGGAAGACAGCGGTCGTGGACCTGCCGCTGGGGGGAGGGAAGGGCGGAATCGTGTGTAACCCCAAGGAGCTGAGTCCCGGGGAGCTGGAGCGCTTGTCGCGCGGGTACATCCGTGCCCTCGCCCCTGCGATCGGGGCCGATCGCGATGTCCCCGCCCCCGATGTTGGGACGAACCCCCAGATCATGGCGTGGATGCTCGACGAATACGAGACGATCGTCGGCCATGCCGCGCCGGGGGTGATCACGGGGAAGCCGCTTCCCATCGGTGGATCCGCAGGGAGGACCGGCGCGACGGGATTGGGGGTCGTGATCGCGATCCGCGAGGCGCTCGCCGCCCTGGGGATGGACCCGGCGTCCACCACCGCCTCGATCCAGGGGTTCGGGAACGTTGCCCAGTACGCCGCGATCCATTACCGGGAGGTGTTGGGGGGGCGGGTGCTCGCCGTCTCCTGCTGGGACCACAAGGACCGGCGGGCCTACACCTACACGAAGAAGGGCGGGATCGATCCGCGCTTCCTGCAGACGATCACGGACACCTTCGGCACTGTGGACCGCGCGAAGGCGGAACAGGCCGGGTACGAGGCCCTCGCTGGCGATGCATGGCTGGGGTTGGACGTGGATGTCCTCATTCCCGCCGCAATGGAGAACGTGATCACGGCGGACACGGTGGGGCGGATCTCAGGTCGGGTGAAGATCCTCGCCGAGGCGGCCAACGGTCCGACCACCCCCGAGGCCGATCAGGTCCTGCAGAAGAGGGGGATCTACGTGATCCCCGACTTCCTCTGTAACGCCGGCGGGGTGACCGTCTCCTACTTTGAGCAGGTGCAGAACGCGTACAACTTCCACTGGGACGTGGCCGAGATCAACCGGCGTTTGGATGAGAAGATGACGTCGGCCTTCCACGCCGTGCACAACGCGGCGAAGGAACACAAGGTCCCCAACCGCGTCGGCGCGTACCTCGTCGCGGTGGAGCGCGTGGCCGAGGCGGTCAAGCTGCGCGGCTGGGCGTAGGGGGAGCTTTGGGTTCGCAGGGGGGTGCCCGGGCGGCACCCCCGTCACTTCGCGGCGAGGAGACGGCGCACGACCTCGCGCGCCGCGTCCAGGTCGGGGACTTCGTGGTACGCTGCGCCGGGGGGGAAGTAGGTACGCATCCACTCCCGCGGCGCAACGAGGACCACCGCGGGGATCCCTGCCGCCACCGCGGCCTGGAGGTCGAAGTGGGAATCCCCGAGGACGAGGGCCTCCTCCGGGCTCAGCCCCAGCCGGGCGAGCGGACCGAGGAACGCCCCGGGGTCGGGCTTGAGAGGCCCGTCGTCCCGCGTGACCACGAGGTCGAACGGGAGCTCGTGGCGGGCGAGGACGGCATCCGTGCTCTCCCGGGAGTTGTTCGTGACGAGAATGGTCTTCACACCGCTCAAGCGCAGGAAGTCGAGGAGCTCGCGCGTCCCCGCGCGGAGGCAGCCCCGCTCGACCCCCTCCCGTTCCCGGGCCCGCAGGACCTCCACCGCCTCGGTCCGCCGGGACGGAGGCAGGTCCGCGATCCCAGCGAGGATCGTGCGACCGTCCGGGGGGAGTCCGAGCTCCTCCCGCACGGCCGTCATCCGGACCGGGGTCTCCCAGATCGTGCCGTCCATGTCGATGAGCGCTGCACGGAAGGGCATGGGCCCAATGGTACCCGCTCGGGGAGGGACATTGGAACCTGATCTAGCTAAGGCGGTCGAGGAGCGCCGCCCGGGGGCCATCCTGGCGGAGGGAGTGGGATTCGAACCCACGGAGCTTTCGCTCACCGGTTTTCAAGACCGGCGGTTTCGTCCGCTCACCCATCCCTCCCTGGTAGAGGGCGCTGTGCATTCTCGCCACGCCCGGGGAAGCCCGCAACCGGCCGCGGGGGTTAGCCGTCTTCACCGGGCCTCCGCCGGCGATCCACGGCGCCTCCACAGGACACAAGGTAGCGTTGCGCCATGCCGGTGATGCGAACCTGGGCATTTTGGATCGGCCTCGCGGTGGGCGCCCTCGCCGTCCTGGCCGGGGCAACGGCGGCCCACGCCGCCGAACCCCCCTGTCCGGCCTCCCCGGTCCTCCTGGCAGGGATTGAGGTGGGGAACCGCGTTGGGCAACGGGCGCCGGACTTCTCCCTTCCCGACTTCTCCGGGAACCCCGTGGACCTGTCCTCATTCCGCGGCTGCCCGGTCCTCCTCGACTTCTGGGCCAGCTGGTGCAAGCCATGTCAGGTCTCGGTCCCGCTCCTAGAGTCCCTCCGCCAGAGGTACGCCCCGCGGGGGCTGAAGGTGATCGCGGTGAGCCTGGACTACCGCAAGGAAGACGCAACCCGGTTCCTGGAGGCCTACGGGTACCGCGGGTTCATCGCCCTGTGGGCTCCCTTCACCGAGGCGCGCGCTGTGGCCTACCTGTTCGGGATCCAGGCGATCCCCCGCACCGTGCTCCTCGACCGGCAGGGCATCATCCGCTTCATCGGCCATCCCCAGGACCTGACCGACGACCTCCTCTCCCCCTGGCTGTGAGAGGGACTTGTGCCGATCGCGGGCGGGCACAACCCGCGCCGGCTTCCCCGGCCGGGGCCGGCTAGCGGGCCAACACCTGGGCCAGCTCGAAGAGCTCGGGGTCGAGCCCCTTCTGCTGTCCCGCGACCTCGGCGAGGGGAGTCGTCGTCACTTTCCCCCGGACCCACCCCACGAGCACTCCGTGCTCGCCGCGGGCGAGGGCGTCCACCGCCGCCGCGCCGAGGCGCGTGGCAAGCAGCCGGTCGTACGCCCCCGGCGCCCCTCCCCGCTGCACGTGGCCGAGGATCGTCACCCTTAGCTCGAACCCGAGCCGCTTCTCGTTCTCATGGAAGTACTCAGCGAGCCGGGTCGCGTTGAGCTGCGCTCCCTCCGCCACCACGACGAGGGCGTGGTTCTTCCCCCGCTCGTAGGCCCCGCGCAGCTCGTGGGCGAGCGCCTCGGGATCCGTCTCCACTTCGGGGATGACCACGGCCTCTGCCCCGCCGGCGATCCCCGCCATGAGGGCGAGGTAGCCGCAGTGGCGGCCCATCACCTCGACGAGGAACGCCCGGCCGTGGGACGAGGCGGTGGTCTTGAGGCGGTCGATGGACTCGAGGGCCACGTTGAGGGCAGTGTCCACCCCGATCGTGATCTCCGAGCCGGCGAGGTCGTTGTCGATCGTGGACGCCACGCCGACGACGGGGAACCCCATCCGGGAGAGCTCGTAGGCGCCGGTCTGGGAGCCGTTCCCTCCGATCACGACCAGGGCCTCGATCCCCTGCCCGGCGAGGGCGTGGAGCGCCCTCTGCCGGCCGGCCTCGGTGCGGAACTCCGGGCAGCGAGCGCTCCCGAGGACCGTCCCCCCAAGCTGGAGGATCCCCCCCACGTCCCGCGCCCCGAGGGGCACCATCTCCCCCCCGACGAGACCGGCGTAGCCCCGCCGCACCCCCCGGACTTCCCAGCCTTGCGCGACCCCCGCGCGGACCACCGCGCGGATCGCGGCGTTCATCCCCGGCGCGTCGCCACCGCTTGTGAGGACAGCGATCCGGTTCATCGTGACGCCTTCTCCCGAATCTGCCGCGCGGCCAACACCCCGGTCACGGCGGCGAACACGATCCCCCGGGAGTGCCCCGACGCGTCCCCGGCCACGTAGAACCCAGGGAGGGCGGTCTCCATCCCTGGCCCGACCTCATAGCGCGTGTCGTAGAACTTGATCTCCGGGGCACAGAGGAGCGTCCCCTCCGCGGACAGGCCGGGGATGAGTCGGTTCAGGACGTCCACCGCCTCTACAATGTCCACCACCACGCGGTGGGGGAGGGCCATCGACACGTCCCCGGGGGTGAACGACTCCAGGGTCGGCCGGACGGAGGCCCGCCGGATGCGGTCCAGGGTGGACCGCCGCCCCTGGGCGAGGTCCTTCAGCCGCTGCACGATCGGCTTCCCCCCCCCGATCGTCGTCGCCAGTTTCGCGATCGCGCGGCCGTACTCGGTTGTGTCCTCCACCGGATCGGTGAGCTCGATGTGCACGAGGAGCGCGAAGTTCGTGTTCCCGCTCTTGCGCTCGTTCTCGGCGTGGCCGTTCACGAGCACGAACTTGCCATGGTCCTCCTGGACAACGAACCCGCGGGGGTTGGTGCAGAAGGTGCGCACCATGTCGTCGTAGGTTGGGGCGCGCACGCGCAGCTTGGCGTCGTACATCACCCGCTCGATCGGGTCGTAGAGCTCGGCTGGGAACTCCGCCCGCACCCCGACATCGAGCGGGCCGAACGAGGGACCGACCCCGAGCGACCGCGCCACCTCCCGCAGCCAGTACGCGCCCACCCGGCCTGGCGCAGCGAGGACGTGCCGGGCCTCGATCTCCTTCCCCCCCACCACGACCGTGAACCGCCCGCTGCGGTGGCGGATCTCCTCGGCCGCCCTCCCGAGTTGGAACTCGACCCCCCGCGCCACGAGGTCGCGGTAGATGGCATCGATGACCTCCCGGATCCGCCCCGTGCCGATGTGGCGCTGGCGGCCGGCGATGAACTCCACCCCCGCCTGGGCTGCTGCCTTCTTCAACTCAGCGAGCGCCTCGGGGTCCTCCCCCGAGTACTGGGCGGGCGCCCCGTAGCGGGTGAACGTGTCATCCACGTAGGCGATGAGGTCCTCCAGCTCCCCGACCGAGCACCCGATCGCCTCCGGATCGCCGCCGATGCGGGGGGTGAGGTTGAGCTTCCCGTCGGAGAACGCGCCGGCCCCGCCCACCCCACAGGTGTTGCTCGTCCGCTCGCGCGGGGCGAGGCCCTTGTCCACGATGACCGTGGACAGGCCCGATCCCGCGAGCTCGAGGGCCGCGAACAGCCCGGCCGGCCCAGCTCCCACCACCACGACGTCGTACCGCACGCTCTCGCTCCTTTGGGTTATCCTTCGGGAACCCACGCATCGTAGCCCGTGGGGAGGAGGGTGCAAGTGCGGATCGGCGCGGGGGAGTACCGGGGCCAGAAGCTCGTGGGACCGCGGGACGCGGGGATCCGGCCGCTGCGGGAGCGGGTCCGCCTCGCCCTGTTCGACACCGTGCGCGAGCTCGTGCCCGGGGCGCAGGTCCTCGACCTCTTCGCGGGGACGGGGGCGGTGGGGCTGGAGGCCCTCTCCCGCGGCGCGGCCCGCGCCGTGTTCGTGGACGGCTCAGATCAGGCGGTGCGGCTCATCCGCGAGAACATCCGACGGTTGGGGTGCGCCGCCCGGGCGGAGGTGGTGGAGGCCGATGTCTTCACGGCGCTGCGGTCGCTCGTGCGAACAGGGAAGGCGTTCGACCTCGTGTTCGTCGGCGCCCCGTATGGAAGCGGGCTCGCCGCCCGGACGGTCGCGGCGCTGGCCGAGCTTCGCCCCCTCCTCCCCGGGGCAGTGGTGGTGGCGGAGTCGTTCCACAAGGAGCCGCTGGCGGATCGGTACGGCCCCCTCGTCCTCGAGATGCGGCGGGCCTACGGGGAGACGGTGCTCTCCCTGTACCGGTTTGTGCCGGAGGGCGGGGGAAGCTAGACTGAACGCCCGGAGGGGACGATGGAACGGCCGTTCATCCTGGTCACGAACGACGACGGGTACCTCTCGCCGGGGCTCCTCGCCCTGCGGCGGGCCCTCGCCACGGTCGGGGAGCCATGGGTGCTCGCCCCGGATCGGAACTGGTCTGCAGCATCGCGGACCCGCATCTTCCACAAGCCGCTGCGGTTCTCGAGCGCCCACCTCCCGGACGGGGAGGAGGTGCACGTCACGAACGGATCCCCATCCGACTGCGTGCTCCTCGCCCTCCTCGGCCTCGCCCCGCGCCGGCCCGACCTCGTCGTGGCGGGGATCAACATGGGGGCGAACATCGGGCACGACGTGACCTACTCGGGCACGGTCGCCGCGGCGATGGAGGGGGCATCGGCGGGGATCCCGGCGATCGCCGTATCCCTCGACCTCGGGTCCGACGAGGGGCGGGAAGGGAACCCTGACTACGAGAGGGCAGCGGCGCTCACGGCGCGGGTGGCGAAGCTGGTGTTGGCGGAGCGGGACGCGCTCGTCCGCACCCTCATCAACGTGAACGTGCCGCGCGGCGTGCCCAAAGGGGTCCGGGTCACCCGCCTCGGCGGCAAGATCTGGACCGATGACCTCGTGCGGGGCGAGGACCCCCGCGGCCGTTCCTACTACTGGCTGGCGGGCGAGATGCTCTCCTCCCCGCCCTCAGGCGAGGAGGATACCGATGTGTGGGCGGTCCTGTCCGGGTACGTCTCGATCACCCCCCTCCACCTCGACCTCACCGCCTACGCCGTGCTCAACAACCTGCGCCGGTGGGAGGAGGAGATCCGCGTCGGGGACGCGGCGTAGCTGGAGGGGCCCTATAATCCCGACGTGGAGGTCCGCATCGGCTGTTGCGGCTGGTCGGCGCTGCCGCCCGGGGAGGAACGGGGCCGGCATCGGCTCCAACTCTATGCTGCCCAGTTCCCGCTCGTCGAGGTCAACTCCACGTTCTACCGCCTCCCCTCGCTCGCGACCGTCCGCCGGTGGCGGGATCTCGCCGATAGCGTAAACCCGCAGTTCGAGTTCACGGTCAAGGCCCACCGCGGGATCACCCACTACGCGCGGTTCCAGGGCCCCCAAGCCCGCGACGGGTTTGCACGCTCGGTCGAGGTGGCCCGCGCCCTGCGGGCGAGGGTGCTCCTCCTCCAGTGCCCGCCTTCGTTCTCCCCTGGGCCGGACCACGAGGAGGCCCTGACCCAGTTCCTCGCCACGGTGGATAGGGGTGAACTCACCCTCGTGTGGGAGCCTCGCGGGCGGTGGGACGAGGAGCCAGAGCGGGTGGCCGCCCTATGCCGGAAGTACTCCCTCGTCCACGGCACCGACCCGTTCCGGACCCTCCCCGTCACGAGGGGGGAGATCGCGTACCTGCGCCTCCATGGGTCCCCGCCGGGGGCGCGGATGTACCGCTACACCTACAGCGACCAAGACCTGGCGCGCCTGCGGGACACTGTCCGGGGGCTGGAGGCCGAACGGGTGTATGTGCTCTTCAACAACGACACGATGGTCTCCGATGCCCAAAGGTTCGCGGGGAGGTGGGCCACGGGATGAGAGGCGAATTGCGGTGTCCCCTGTGCGACTTCCGCACCGTGCCGAGTGCGGTACCGCTGCCGTGCCCGGCGTGCCGGGTCCCGCTCGACTACCGGCCGGATCCGCCGGCAGACTTCACCGCTGCAGGTTTGACTGGGCGCGGGGTATGGCGGTACGCCCCGTTCCTCCCCGCTGTGAATCCCGTCACCCTGGGCGAGGGGGGGACCCCCCTCATCCCTTCTCTGCGCATCGGCCCTCGCCTGGGGGTGAACCTCCTGTTCAAGGTCGAGGGGACGAACCCCACTGGCTCGTTCAAGGACCGGGGGGCAGCGGTGCTCGTCGCCGTCCTGCGGTCGTTCGGGGCGAGGACGGTGGCCGATGACTCGTCGGGGAACGCCGGGGCGGCCCTCGCCGCCTACGCTGCCCGGGCGGGGGTCCGCGCCGCCCTCTACGTTCCGGCCCACGCCTCGGGGCCCAAGCTCGCCCAGATCGAAGCCCTCGGGGCGGAACTGGTGCGTGTGCCCGGCCCACGGGAGCGGGCCACGGACGCGGTCCAGGAGGCATGCACCGCGGACCCTGACCTCCTCTACGCCTCGCACAACGCCTCGCCGTACTTCGTCGCCGGCCTGACGACAATCGCCTACGAGCTAGGCGAGGAGGGTCGGATCCCTGACCACGTCGTCCTCCCGGTGGGTGGAGGCGGACTGTTCCTCGGGCTCGCCCATGGGTTCGCCCAGCTACGCGAGCGGGGGTGGATCGGACGGGTGCCGCGCCTCCACATCGCCCAGCCTGAGGCCTGTGCCCCCCTCGTCCGCGCCGGTGATGGGGGGGACCCGGTCGAACTTGACCCCCGGGCCACGGTGGCCGAGGGGGCACGGATCCCCCGCCCTGTGCGGGGCCGGGAGGTCCTGGCCGCGCTCAGGGCAGTGGATGGGGATACCGTCACGGTGGGGGAAGAGGAGATCCTCCGGGGTCAGGCGGAGCTCGCTCGCGAGGAAGGGATCTGGGTTGAGCCGACAGCGGCCCTCGCCGTGGCCGCCCTCCCCGCCCTCATCGCGCGGGGCACGATCAAACCTGGGGAGGAGATCGTGCTCCCCCTCACCGGGCACGGGCTCAAGGCGGTGAACCTGCGCTGACCCTCGTCCCCAATCCGCGCGGGGGCGGCTTCGGCTAGCCTCCGAACCGATCGCGGCGCACGATCTCCGCGAGGGGCACCCGCTCCACCTCCCGCGGCGTGTACGCGGGCCGGCCGATCGGGAGGAGGGCCACGACCCTCATCCCGCGGGGGATGCCGAGAATCCGCTTCACTTCTGCCTCCGCCCGACCCCGCAGCCCCGCCCAATACGAGGCCAGCCCCAAGCTGTGGGCCATGAGGGCCATGTTCTGCGTCGCCACCGCCCCTGCCTCGATCCAGTGCCCCGGATCCTTCACCGGGTCAACGACAACTGCGATCAGCACCGGTGCATCGCCGACCCCTTTCCCGGTGAGGGCAGCCTGGCCGCGGCGCGCGAAGGCGAGCCGCTCCACCAGGGCCCCCAACTTGGCCTTCGTGTCCTCGTCCCGCACCACGACGAACGTCCACGGCTGGGAGTTGGCGAACGACGGGGCCCACCTCCCCGCCTCGAGGATCGCCTCCACCTCGTCGTCGCTCACCGGCTTCGGCTCGAACCGGAGCACGCTCCTCCGGCCACGGATCGCGTTCAGTACCTCGTTCTTCATCATATGCCCTCCGTCTCGTTTGGGTCCCCAAACTTATTCCATGCCACCACAGCTGACAAGGGCTTCCGCTCCCGTGGCCCGAGCTCGATCGCGCGGTGCTTATCGCTGAGCGTGCTCGCCTCGCCCCGCTTCCCGATGACGATGAGCGCGATGAGGATGTACTCCTCCGGGATCCCCAGCGCCTCCTTGACGGCGGGGGGGTCGTAGCCGGCGATGGGGTGGGCGACGAGCCCCATCTGGGTCGCCTGGATCATGAGCAGGCCGGTGGCCATTCCACACCCGAATAGGAAGTAGTCGCGCCCATCGGAGAGCTTGCAGTCGAGGTCGCGGTGGCTGGCGAGGGCGAGGATCGCCGGGGCACGCTTCGCCCAGTAGTTCCCCCCGGACAGGGCCCCCTTCACCCTGTCCAGCGTTTCCCCTTCCGCGATCACGAACCGCCACGGCTGGTTGTTGAAGCAGGAGGGGGCGAGGTGGGCCGCCTCGACCAGCCGCTCGAGCGCCTCCCGGGCCACGGGCTCCCCGGACAGGGCACGGTACGCCCGCCGGGCACGGATGAGCGGGTTGATGGCCTCGTCCGCGGCCTGCAGCGCCCGCAGCGTGACGAGAACCTCCTCCGCGTGGCCGGCCGCCTTCCCCCGCCGCCATGCCCAGCGCACGGACCCCGCCCGGTCGAGGAGGAACGTCGCCCGCTGGACCCGGCCCGCGGGCGTGACGACGCAATAGGCCCTCGCCACAGCGCGGTCGGGATCGGAAAGCAGGGTGAGGCCCCCGCCCGCCGCGAACCGGGCGAGGGTGGAAGGGGAATCGGGCGCGATCCCCACCAGCCGTGCCCCGAGGGAGGTGAACTCGGGGAGGAGGGCCTGGAAAGCGCGGGCCTCCTCGGCCCAGGCAGGCGTCCCGGCGCGGGGGAAGAAGTGCAGGACGACGTACGAGCCCCTCAGCTCGCGGAGCGAGACCGCCCCGCCCGCCGCCGACGGCAGCGTGAACTCGGGGGCCAGCCCAACCAGGTTTATCCGGTCCTCGGCCATGGGAGGGATGATAGCCCCCCCTCCCGGGCCGGCAACCCGCGCGCGTCAGAAGCCGAGCTCGATCCCGACCGTGCTCTGAATGAGGCCGCCGAAATCGAACTGCGTCCGGGAGTAGATGCGGACCCAGGAGAACGCCACCTCCACCCACACCTCCTGGGACACGAACCCTCCAAGGTCGAACGCGGTCACAAGCCGGATCGCGACCGGCGGCACCCGCACTCCGAGGAACAGCTTCGCCCAGTCCAGGCCGAAGCTCCCGGTGAAGTTGAGGCGGAGCCGCGCGCCGAGCTCGGCCTCCGGATCCGGGTAGATGTAGCTCGCCCCGAGCTCGCTCCACGCGAGGCCGTACGGGTTGAAGAGGACCCGGGAGTCGGCGCGGAAACAGGCGCCCGTGAACCCCAGGTGGAGGAGCTCCTCCTCGAACCACACCCCAGACACCGCAGCGAGGTCGGTGGCGGGGTCGTCGTCGAGCAGGGAGTCGAGCCCCGTCACGCCGAACCCGGTGAGGCTGCGGGCGAAGAACCCCGGGTGCCACGCGACGCCGAGGTCGAGGACAAGCCCGACCGTGTAGTCTGGATCATCACACGGTAGCGCGAGGTTCTCAACGAGGAACAGCCCCCCGAGCTCCCACGGGCAACACCCCCCGCGGACCTCGAACCAGTACTTGGAGAAGCACGGGTCGAACCTCATCCCGCTTTGGAGGCCGATCCCATCGAGATCAACCCCCACCGTGAGGTACGCGGCCTCAAGCCCTGTGAGGGAGAGCTCCGTTCGGCTGATGACCTCCGCCCGGTCGTATGCGAGGGCGAGGGTGACGGCGGACGCGAGGTCGAGCGAAGAGGACAACGGCGTGACGGCAACCTCGATCCCGAGTGAGCCGGAGAAGGCCGGGGATTGGGACCAGGATGTGGCACCCCACACCAGGGTCACTGCGAGCACACCCAGGAGACGCTTTCTCATCTCAGACCACCTCATGGGAGGAGGGTACGGAGATGACCAGGCCCAGCGGGGCACACCGGACGGGCCGCCCGGCCTCATTTGTCCGGGCGGCCCTGGACCCCTGTCTCAGAACCGGGGGAGGAGGTCCGCCACCGTGGGATGGCCGATCTCCTGAAGATCGTACCGGACGCGGGTTGACGGCTTCTCGATCGCGATCAGGCGGCGCAGGTCCACCGGCGTCGCGATGACGACGGCGTCGCAGGGGACGCGGGCGATCGTCTGGGCGAGCTCCTCGATCTGCTTCTTCCCGTACCCCATCGCGGGCAGCACCGGGCCGAGGTGGGGATAGGCTCTGTACACGTCGCCGAGCGACCCCTGGGCATAGGGACGCGGGTCGGCGAAGGTCGCCCCGAGCTTCCGTGCCACCACTGCCCCCGCCCCGAACGGCATCTCCCCGTGGGTGACGGTGGGCCCATCCTCGATCACGAGCACCCTCCGCCCCGCCACGAGCTCCGGCGCATCCAAGGTGATCGGGGACGCCGCTTCCACAATCCTCGCCCGCGGGTTGAGGAAGGAAAGGGAGGCCCGCAGCTGCTCCACCGGTTCGAGCCCCGCCGTATCCACCTTGTTGATCACGATCGCCTCTGCCTGGCGGACGAGCACGGATCCAGGCCAGTACGTGTTCTCATGCCCAACCCGCAGCGGGTCGGCGACGACGATCAGGAAGTCGGGGCGGAAGAAGGGGGAGTCGTTGTTCCCCCCGTCCCACAGGATCACGTCCGCTTCCGCCTCCGCCTGACGGAGGATCGCCCCGTAGTCCACCCCCGCATAGACGACAAACCCTTCCTGGAGGTGGGGCTCGTACTCCTCGCGCTCCTCGATCGTACACTCCGCCCGGTCCAGGTCCTCGAACGACGCGAACCGTTGCACGGCCTGGCGGACGAGGTCCCCGTAGGGCATGGGGTGGCGGACCACGGCGACCCTCTTCCCCTGTTCGTGGAGGATCTGGGCCACGCGGCGGGTGGTCTGGGACTTGCCTGATCCAGTGCGCACCGCGCACACGGCGACGACCGGCTTCTTGGCCGCCAGTTGGGTCGAGCGGGGGCCGAGAAGCCAGAAGTCCGCCCCCGCCGCAGCGGCGAGCGCCGCCCGTTCCATCACGTGCTGGTGCGAGACGTCGGAATAGGCGAACACCACCCGGTCCACTCCCTTCTCGCGCACGAGGTGGGGGAGGCGCTCCTCCGGCTCGATCGGGATCCCGTTCGGGTAGAGCCGTCCGGCGAGCTCCGCGGGGTAACGGCGCCCGACGATCCCCGGGATCTGGGTGGCGGTGAACGCGACCACCTCGTAGGCGTCGTTGTCCCTGAACACAACGTTGAAGTTGTGGAAGTCGCGGCCGGCAGCGCCCATGATGATGACCTTGGTCTTGCGCATGGATTCACCTCAAGTTAGATGGTGTCGCAACGGCGGGATTATACCCGATCCCGGCCCGGGTGAGGCTTCACGATGGCCCCGGCGGCGGACCGGCATCCCCGGCCCGGACCGGGGATAATGGGGGCTTATGGCCCGGCTCACGATCGAGGAGATCCCGCTCGGGGACCGCCGGCTACGGCAGTTCGTCGCGGTCCCATGGCACATCCACCGCGGGGACCCGAATTGGACCCCTCCCCTCACCGCCGACCTCCTCGGGAGCCGGCTCCTCGGCTTGACCGGCCTCCTCACCCCCGCCCATCCCTACCACGAGACAGCTGAGGTCACGCACTTCCTCGCCCGCTCCGGCTCCAACCTCGTGGGCCGGGTGTCGGCCGCGATCAACCACCGGTTCAACGAGTACCACAGAACGAACCTTGGGTCCTTCGGGTTCTACGAAGCGGTCCCAGACTACGCGGTCACCGAAGCCCTCCTCGATAGCGCCCGGGCCTGGCTCGCCCAGCGCGGGGTGGACGCGATGCGCGGGCCGGGCGGGTACTCCAACGCCACCCACGAGTCCCACCAGGCGGTGCTCGTCCATGGGTTCGACACCCCGCCCACGGTGGAGCTCACCCACAACCCGCCCTACTACGGCGAGCACCTCGAGCGGTACGGCCTGCGGAAGGTCAAGGACTATCATGCGTACTGGATTGCTCCGTCCCAGCCCATGGATCCGCGCCTGGAGCGCCTCGTCGCGGCAGCCCGAGCCCGCCGAGGGATCACGACCCGCCCGTTCGACCTGCGGCATCTCCTGGAAGACGTGGAACGCCTCGCGTGGGTCTACAACGAGGCGTGGGCCGCCAACTGGGGGTTCCTCCCGATCACGGACGGGGAGGCGAAGGCGCTCGCGAAGAGCCTGAAGACGATCGCCGATCCGGAGTTGATCCGGTTCGCCTACGTGGACGGGGAGCTCGCGGCGATGATCGGGGCGATCCCGGACCCGAACGTGGCCCTCCGGCCGACGTGGAACCCGGTGCTCGATTGCGACCTCGTGCGGGCGCTGCGCCTCATGGCCCGTCGGCGCCGGATCCGTACGGCGCGGGTGATGTTCTTCGGGATCCGCCCTCCGTACCGGAAGATGGGGGTGGATGCGGTCCTGTTCCACGAGGTGCTCACGATCGCCTGGGGGAAAGGGTACCGGGCCGGCGAGGCGTCCATGCTCCTCGAGGACAACGACCTCATCCTGCGGGCCTGCGAGGCGATGGGCGGGCGCCTCTCGAAGACCTGGCGGATCTACGAAATGCCCATCCCGTAACCGGGGGAGACGAACACCGCCGGTCCCCGGAACACGGATCACGAATAGCGGCGAGCTGTATAATCCGTGCGTGGCTGTGCAAAACAGGATCCGCAAGGTCAGGAAACGCGATCGGTCGCTCGTCGCGTTCGACCAGGGACGGATCATCCACGCCATCCTCCGGGCGGTGCAGTCGGTGGGCGGGTTCTCCCTCGACCACGTGCCGGGGGTGAACGAGCGCCTCTTCTCGTACGGGGACGACGAGCACATCGCAGAGTTCCTGTCCGATGTCGTGGTCGCAACGCTCAACCGCGATCCGCGGCACTGGATCGCCAACTTCCCCCCCACCGTCGAGGAGATCCAGGACACGGTGGTCCACATCCTGCGGAGCTTCGGGTTCGTCGCCGTGGCTGATGCTTACGAGTGCTGGCGGTGGGGGAAGCACTGGGTACGGGCGGGGGCGATCACGATGGACGAGTTCGTGGGGAACGGGTACCCGGTCCCCCTCCACCACGAGACGCTCGCCTGGAATCGCGAGCACGGCTGCGACACCGTGGCTGGGCTGAACGAGATCGTCCGGTTGGGCCACCTCCCCGAGCTCGTCGCCGCCGCCACGGAGCGGTACGAGCGCTCGGTGGACGAGGCCGCCGCGAAGGTCCTCGCCCGCGCCGCAACCGGGGACCTGCGGGTGATCTGGGTCTCCGGGCCATCCTCATCGGGGAAGACGACGACCACGGTCAAGCTCCTCCAGCGGCTGAGGAAGGAAGGCCTCGAGTTCCTGATGCTCAACCTCGATGACTACTTCTGGCCCCTGGTCGAGCACCCCACGGACTGGCTCAACGATCGGAACTTCGAGACGCCGGAGGCCCTCGACATCCAGACCATCAACCGCCACCTGCGCGCCCTCCTCGACGGGCAGGCGATCCAAAAGCCGATCTACAGCTTCAAGGAGGGCCGCCGCGTGGGGACGAAGCTCGTGCGGCTCAAGGCGGGCCAGCTCCTCCTCCTCGACTGCCTCCACGGGCTCTATCCCCCCCTCACGACCGGGATCGCCCGCGAGGCGATGTTCTGGCTGTACATCGAGGCAGCGAACATGCTCTACGAGGGGGACGGAACGAGCGAACGGTTGACCCAGTTCACGGATGTGCGGCTCCTCCGCCGGATGCTGCGGGATGTCAAGCACCGCAACCATCCCCCGCTCCAGACCCTCCTCCACTGGCACTACGTGCGGAGCGGTGAACTGTTCTCGATCATCCCCCTGATGGGCCTCGCCGATCACGTCGTGAACGGGGGGATGCCGTTCGACCTTCCCGTGCTGAAGCCGTTTTTCCTTCCGGATGGGATCTGGCCGAAGCCAGAGGAGGTCGCTCCCTACGATACGTTCCTCGATGCGCGGATCCGCTACCGGCGCATCGGAGGCTTGCTCGGCCAGGTGGCGGGGCTGACCCTGTGGGAGGCCGAGGACCACGCCCTCATCCCCGGTGACCACCTCGTGCGGGAGTTCATCGGCGGGAGCACGCTCCAGATCCCCCACAACGAGTAGTCGCTCAAGGGGGGCGCCTCCCCCGCCGGGGCAGGGGAGGCGCGGAGGGTGAGTGCGGAAGCGGGCTCTCGACTACCGTCTGCCGCAACCCCCAGAGCTACAGTCCTCCACCTTCACGAGCCGCGTCGCCCTCGCCTCGGCGCCCGCGGCATCGGTGACGGTGAGGATGACCAGGAACTCCCCAGGGTTGGCGAAGGCATGGCTCACGATCTTCCCTTCGCCGGTGGCGCCATCGCCGAAGTCCCACGCGTAGTGGGCGATGTCGGCGTCGGGATCGGAGGACGCGGAGGCATCGAACGAGACCGACTCCCCCTGGAACGGGTCGGCGGGGAGGAACGTGAACGCCGCCGTGGGGGGGTTGTTGAGGGCACGCACGAACGTCGTCGCCCGGCCGGTCCCAGAGGGGCCGACCACGACGAGCGTGACCAGGTACTCACCGGCTCGCTGGTAGGTGTGTTGGATCTCCCGGCCGGCGACGACGGGGCTCCCGTCCCCGAAGTCCCACAGGTGGTCGGTGAGGGGTCCCTCGGGATCGGCGGACCGGGTCGCGTCGAAGTGCACGGCGAGCGGGGCCTGGCCCTCGACGGGCGAGGCGACGATCGTCGCGCTGATCCTCTGCAGCGGCCCCACCTCGGGCGTACACCCGGAGAGGAGGAGAAGCCCGGCTCCTACAGCAAGTACCCCCACACGTTTCCTCATATGTCTCACCTCGCACAGCCTGGCCCGCCCTGGACCTCGATGACCTGGGTCACCGAGGCCACGGCCCCGGCCTCGTCCACGATGGTCAAGGTCACGGGGTACGCCCCCCCGTACCAGTACATGTACCCAACCTTCTCTCCCACGTCCCAATCCCCGTTTCCGAACGCCCAGCGGTACTCGACGATCGCTCCGTTGGGCGACGTGGATGTGGAGGCATCGAACCAGATCGTCTCCCCGGTCCCCGGCCGCCAGGGCGCGGTGGAGAAGCTCGCCGTCGGGGGAGCGAACTGTACTTCGACACGCCCGTCACGGCGGCTCGACAGGCCCTGCTCGTCGTAGACCTCGAGCGTCACCCGGAACGTCCCCCCCCGGCTGTAGGTGTGGGAGACGATCGGCCCCAGCGCTCGGGTCCCATCCCCGAGGTCCCAGATGTACTCCACGACCCTCCCGTTCTCGGAGAACGAGAGCGACCCATCGCACACCACAGTGAGGGGAGCCACGCCGGCGCTGGGACGAAGCGCGAACAGGGCCTCCGGGGGGACGGCCTGGAACTTCGGCGTGCACCCTCCCAGGGCGAGCGCCACGAGTGCGCACCCGACCACGAACAGCCTTCTCTTCATCGCACACCCCCTCACAGGTTGAACTCCATCCGCACCGCTAGTCCCAGCCAGGGGCCGGAAAACCCAACGGGATCGCCCAGTCCATCCGCGTTGAGGTCGAGCACGCCCGTCCCCGCCCGCGGCACGCTCGGGGGGGCAAGCCGGAACCCGACCTCGAACCCCGCGCTCGCCCCCGGCCCCAGCGGGAGGGAGACCTGGACCGCTACCGTCCCCACCGGCCCCACGCTGGTGTAGGTCGTGTCCTCGGCTTTGGGCAGGAACGGGAGCGACCAGTCCGTCGGCAGCGTGGGCGGGAACACACACCGGTAGCCAATCCGCGATGTTCCCCACCCTGCGGAGGCGCTCACGATGAGGATGTCCGGCACGAGGACCAGGTCCAGCTCGGCAGCGAAGGCGACGAAGCCGACGTCGAGGCTGATGTCCACCGGATGCGACGTCTCCTCCGCAGTCCACGTCCCTTGGGTGCGGGTGCCAACGCTCGCCACTTCCATCTGCAGCCCCACCCGCAGCACGCCCCCCACCGCCTCGCTGAGCCGCAGGCCGACCCCCTGACCGAGCGCGGGGATAAGGGGGACGGGCTCGCTCCCCGCTCGTTCGTTGACGAACCCGATCGTCTGGTTGGCGAGGTGGATGAACGTGTTCAGGCTCGGAACATCAACGAACGCCCATTGGGCCGCCGAGCCCACCGCGAGGGTCGTCGCCCCTCCGGCAACGCCCACCGCCGCCACCACTAGCCCTGCCAGGATCGCTCGCATCTCAGCCTCGCGTGATGGAGGCTACGCCCGCACGGGCGGGGATCCGAGGACAGGCCCCCCCCAGCGGGGGCCGGTTCGTCACGCCCCCGCGGTACTGAGTTCCCGCCCCACGAGGTCAACCGTCCGCTGCACGTCGGCGGCGGAGATCCCAAGGTGCGTCACCATCCGCACCTGCCGGGCGGAGGTCCCCGCCCCAGCCGGGGAGGCGAGCACGCCCCGGTCGCGCAGTCGCTGGCAGAGGGCCCCCGCATCGGGGCCCCGTTCGATCGTGAAGATGACGATGTTCGTGTCCGGGGGCCACACGGACAGGGCAGGCAGGGAGGCGAGACCATCGGCGAGGAGCCGGGCATGGGCGTGGTCGAGGGCGAGGCGGTCCACGTGATGGTCGAGGGCGTACAGGCCCGCTGCGGCGAGGATCCCCGCCTGGCGCATCCCGCCCCCGAGCGCCTTGCGGGTCCGGCGGGCGGCGGCGATGAATTCCCGTGACCCGCAGAGGAGGGATCCCACCGGGCAGCCAAGCCCCTTGGACAGGCAGAACATGACGGAGTCGAACCCCAAGGCGAGATCCCGGGCCGGAATCCCCGTCGCCACGGAAGCGTTGAGGATGCGCGCCCCATCGAGGTGGACGGGGATCCCCCGCCCATGGGCGAGGTCGAGGACCTCCCGCGCCGCGGCGAGGGGCCAGATCCGGCCCCCGGCCGCGTTGTGCGTGTTCTCCAGACACACGAGCCCGGTCGGGGCGAGGTAGTAGATGTCGGGCCGGATCGCGGCCGCGACCTGGCGGGCGGTGAACACGCCCTTCTCCCCAGGGAGGACCCGCGGCTGGACGCCGGAGAAGCGGGCCATCGTCGCCAACTCCACGTTGTAGATGTGGGACCCCTCCTCGACGATGACCTCCTGGCCGGGGCGGGTGTGGCAGGCGATGGCGATCTGGTTCCCCATTGTCCCCGACGGCACGAACAACGCCGCCTCCGTGCCGAGGAGGTCGGCGGCCCGCTCCTCGAGCCGGCGCACGGTGGGGTCCTCACCGTACACGTCGTCCCCCACCTCCGCTGCGGCCATCGCCTCCCGCATCGCGGGCGTGGGCAGGGTCACCGTATCCGAACGTAGATCGATCATGTCCATCCCTCCTCCCCGATCAGGGGAACGAACGTACACGGGCAGAGGCGCCGCTCTACCCACTGCCCCCCGTCGCGGTGGACGAGGATCAGCTCCTGACTGAACCGTCCTCCCACCGGGATCACGAGCCGTCCGTGGGGGGCGAGCTGGGAACGGAGGAGGTCGGGGACCCGCGGCGCGCCGGCGGTGACGAGGATCGCGTCGAACGGCGCCTCCTCTGGCCAGCCCACTGTCCCGTCCCCAACGCGGAACCGGATGTTCTTGTACCCGAGCGCGCTCAACCTCCGCTGGGCGGCGCGGGAAAGCTCGGGGAGCCGCTCCACCGTGTACACCTCACCTGCCAGTTCGGCGAGGATCGCCGTCTGGTACCCCGATCCCGTGCCGACCTCGAGCACGCGGTGCGTGGGCTGGAGGGCGAGGGCCTCCGTGGACAGGGCGACGATGTACGGCTGGGAGATGGTCTGGTCGTGGCCGATCGGGAGGGGGCGGTCCTCGTAGGCATGGGGCAGGAGGTGGGGGGGGACGAACGCGTGGCGGGGGACCCGCGCCAGGGCAGAAAGCACCCGCTCGTCGCAGATCCCTTCTTCCCGCAGCTCGGAGAGGAGGGCCTCCCGCGCCTGCGCAAGCCAGGGCTCAACGGGGCGGTCAGTCCCCGTGGTCGCCCTCCTCCCGCATCCTGAACGCGGCGAGCGCTTCCCGTGCCCGATCGAGGTCCGCCGCCGGGACGAGGACCCGCACCTCGGCGAGCCCGTCCGCAGTGAGCGGATACACCGACGGCGGAACGTGGCTCCTGAACTGGACAGGGATCCCCTCCCCCCGCAGGAAACTCGCCACGAGTTCGGCCTGGGGTGACCCGATCACCGTGGTCAGCACTTCCCAATCGTTCATCCTGCCTCCTGTAGATCGAGCTCGTTGTGGACGAGGGTGATGCACTGGTGCCCCTGGAGGACCACCGGCCCCACCGAGATCCGCGGGAGGGCGGCGAGGAGGGCGTCCTCGGCCGGGGTGAAGTTGCGGTGGTCGGAGAGGAAGAACGCTGGCCGTTCCGGGACCTGCGCCCCGCGCAGCGGGTCCCCCGCCTCGTCGAGGACGAGGGGCACGCTCCCCGCAGCCCGGAGGTCATCGAGGAGCCCCCCGAGCCCCATCCGCCGCACCGTGATCCCCGGGGTGGACGGCCGTTCCTCCCCCGGAGGGAGGTCGTGGGCGGTGCGCAGCGCCTGGCGCAGGAGGGCGCCCGTGGACCGCTCATCCGGGTTCAGGTGCCGCAGGCGGCCCCCCCACAGGCTGATCGTCAATTGGTCCTGGATCACGAAGTGGAGCGCCACCGCGGGGCGGATCCCATGCGAGATGAGGAACGCATCGTTCGCCGCCCGACAGAGGACGTCGAGGCGGCCCGCCCCGCCCGGGAGGTCGGACAGGGAGAACTCCCCATCGAGGGGCACGGTATGGCTGACCATCACGAACGTTCGCACACCCTGATCCTAACGGACCCGCCCCGGGCGGACCACGGGGCTGTGGACCGGGCGCAGACCGAGGGGTACCATACGTTCTTATGTATTTGATCGTCGTGGGCGCGGGTGGGATCGGGTCCGCGATCATCGACCTCGCGGTGCGCGATCGGCACAACGTGGCCGTCATCGAGCGGGACCCCAAGAAGGCGGAGGCGATCATCCGTCGCTACGATGTGCTCGTGTTCAACGCGGATGCGGCGTCAGCGGACATCCTCCGCGAGGCGGGGGCGGAGCGGGCCGATGCCCTCATCGCCACCACCCACGACGACGCGACGAACCTTATGGTCATCGCTGCCGCCGGCGACCTCGGCGTCCCGACGATCGTCGCCGTGGTCAACAACCCTGAACACGCGGACCTGTTCCGCCGTCTGGGGGCCCATGTCATGGAGAACCCCGACATCATCGTCGCCGGCTACCTCTACCACTCCGCCTGGCATCCCCACGTCCGCGATCTGGTGGCGCTCCCCGGGGGAGCGCAGGTGTTCCGGATCACGATCACCGCCAACTCTCCCCTCGTCGACCTCACCCTCCGCGAGGCGGGCAAGCAGGGCCTGATTCCGGAGGGGCTCCTCATCGCCGCGGTGGAGCGCAACGGGGACCTCGTCATCCCCTCGGGCAGCACAGTGATCCGGGCCGGGGACAACGTGACCGTGTTCACGAAGGGCCACGTCCCCCAGTCCACCATCGAACAGCTCACCGGTTAGGGACGACTAGGGGCGCGCCTTTCGGTCCCCTAGATCCACTTTAAGTCGGGGTTCCCGCACCGCCCGCGCCTCATCGAGCCGACGCACCGGCGTCGTATGGGGGGCATCGTGGAGGAGCTCCGGCTGTTCGCGGGCCTCCCGGGCGATGGCGAGCATCGCCGCGGCGAACGCGTCGAGGGTCTCCCGCGGCTCGGTCTCGGTGGGCTCGATCATGAGCGCCTCCCGGACGATGAGCGGGAAGTAGACCGTCGGCGGGTGGAACCCATAGTCCATGAGCCTCTTGGCGATGTCGAGCGTGCGCACCCCATCCAGTCCCTCCCCGGACAGGACGAACTCGTGCTTGGCGAGCCGATCGTAGGGGAGCTTGTACGGGCCCGCGAGCTTCGCCTTGAGGTAGTTCGCCGCGAGGACAGCCCCCGCCGACACCTCGCGCAGCCCGTCGTCCCCCAGGGTGAGGATGTAGGCGAGGGCCTTGGCGATCACGAGCACGTTCCCGAAGTAGGGGTGGACGCGGCCGATCGACTTCGGCCGGTCCCAGACAAGCTTGAACTCCTCCCCCTCCCGCACGACCTCGGGGACGGGGAGGTAGGGGAGGAGGGCCTCCGACACGGTCACCGGACCCGCTCCGGGGCCGCCCCCGCCGTGGGGGGTGGAGAACGTCTTGTGGAGGTTGATGTGGAACACGTCCGCCCCCATGTCCCCCGGTCGGGCTCGGCCGACGTAGGCGTTGAGGTTCGCCCCATCGAAGTAGCAGAGGCCGCCCGCGTTGTGGACGAGCGAGGTGATGGTGAGGATGTCCTCCTCGAACAGCCCGAGGGTGTTGGGGACGGTGAGCATGATCCCCGCCACGTCTGGGCCGAGGGCTCCCCGGAGGGCAGTGAGGTCCACCAGCCCCCGCCGGTCGGATGGGAGGGAGACGACGGAGAACCCAACCATCGCTGCCGAGGCGGGGTTCGTGCCGTGGGCGGAGTCGGGGAGGAGGATCTTCGTCCGCGTGCCGAGCTCTCCGCGGTCCTCGAGCCACTTCTTGATGAGGAGCATCCCCGTGAGCTCCCCATGGGCCCCCGCCGCCGGCTGGAGGGTGATCCCCGGCATGCCGGCGATCCCCTTCAGGCACTCCCCCATCTCCCACAGGAGGGCGAGCGCCCCTTGACACTCCTCGGCGGGGAGGAGGGGGTGGAGGTCGGCGAGCCCGGGGTGGCGCGCGAGGTCCTCGTGGAGCTTGGGGTTGTGCTTCATCGTGCACGAGCCCAACGGGTAGAACCCCGTGTCCACCCCGTAGTTCATCCGGGAGAGGGCGGTGTAGTGGCGGACGAGCTCCGGCTGCGAGACCGCGGGGAGGCAGGGCGCCCCCGTGCGCCGTAGCTCGGCTGGGATGCCTGCAAGGACCTGCTCTTCCGGCTGGACAAGCGGGGGCAAGGCGACGGCCCGCCGGCCAGGGGCACCGCGGTCGTAGATCGTGGTCATTTCCCCTCCAGGGCGGACATGAATCGGTCCAGTTCCTCTTGGGTCCGCTTCTCGGTGACCGCGACGAGGAACCCATCTTCGATCCCGAGCGGGGCGAGGACGCGCGGGGGGAGGACGGCGATCCCCGCCCGCCGCAGCTTGGCCACCGCGCCGGCGGGATCCGCGCACCGCACCACGAACTCGTGGAAGAACGGCCCCCCGAACGCGAGCCGGTACCCGGGGACGCGCGCGATCCGCGCCGCGAGGGCATGGGCCCGCTCAAACGACAGGAGCGCCACCCGCTTCAGCCCCTCCTGCTCCATCGCGGCAAGGTACACCGTGGCCGCGAGGGCACAGAGGGCGGAATTGGTGCAGATGTTCGACGTCGCCCCCTCGCGCCGGATGTGCTGCTCGCGGGTCTGGAAGGTCATCACGTACCCCGTCTTCCCGTCCACATCGCGCGTCTGGCCCGACACGCGGCCCGGCATCCGCCTCAGGTGAGCCATCCGCGTGGCGAAAAACCCGAGGAGGGGCCCCCCGAACGAAAGTGGGTTCCCAAGAGGCTGTCCCTCCCCCACCACCACGTCCGCCCCGAACGAGCCCGGTGGCTCGATCACGGCGAGGGGGATCGGGTTCGCATACGCGATGAGGAACGCCTCCCCCAGACGGTCCTTCAGCCCCGTGAGGTCCTCGAGGACCCCGAGCGCGTTCGGCTGCTGGACGATGAGCGCGCACGCCCCGTCCGGGATCTGCCCGAGGGCGAGCCGACCGTCCTCGTCGTAGGGGACCTCGTGGAGGGTGAGGTCGGCCCCCCAGGCGTAGGTGGCGAGGACCTCCCGGGCACGGGGGTGGAGGGAGCGCGGGACGAGGACCCTTCTCCCCCCTGTGACGCGATGGGCCATCAGCACAGCCTCAGCGAGCGCAGTGGCCCCATCGTACATCGAGGCATTGGCCACCTCCATCCCCGTGAGCTCGCAGATCATGGTCTGATACTCGAACATCCAGGTCAGGGTCCCCTGCGAGAGCTCGGGCTGGTAGGGGGTGTAGGCGGTGGAGAGCTCGGACCGGGAGAGGATGTGGCCGACCACGGGCGGGATGTAGTGGTCGTACAGCCCGCCCCCGAGGAACGGGATCAGCTGCCGGCCCGTGGACCGCTCGGCGAGGGCGGTGAGGTGCCGCTGGACCCAAAGCTCGTCGTGGGGGGGAAGCCCGAGGGGCTGGTACCGATCCCGGACCGCAGCCGGGATATCGGAGAACAGGGCATCTACGTCGGGGGCACCGATCGCCTCGAGCATCGCCCGGATGTCGGCCGCGGTGTGGGGGAGGTAGGGGTTCATCCGCCGCCCTTCACGAGCGCGTCATAGCTGGCGGCATCGAGGAGCTCGCCCGCTTCCCTGGGCGCGGCGACCCGGATCACAAACAGCCACCCCTCGCCATAGGGATCCTTGTTCACGAGGTCAGGGGACCCGGGGAGGGCGGCATTGACCTCCACCACCTCCCCGCTGAGGGGGGCGAATACCTCCCCCACTGCCTTCACCGACTCCACGGTCGCCAGGCGGTCCCCGCGCCGGCCCACCGCCCCCACGGAGGGGAGCTCAACGAACACGATGTCCCCCAGCTGCTTCTGGGCGTGGTCGGTGATCCCCACCCGCGCCTTGTCGCCCTCCAGGCGAACCCACTCATGATCCTTCGTGTACCGAAGCTCCTGCGGAATCAACGTCCCTCCTTTCCCGCGATCTCTAGAACGGCACGACCTCCCCCTGCTTGGCTGGGGAGTAGAACGTGGCCGAGCTCTTATGGAACATGAGGCGGAACTTCCCCAACGGGCCGTTCCTCTGTTTGGCGATGATGATCTCCGTCTCCGCCACCGGACCCGTCTGATCGGGGTCATCGTAGTAGTCGGGCCGGTAGATGAATACCACCAGATCAGCGTCCTGCTCGATCGCCCCCGACTCGCGGAGGTCGGAGAGCTGGGGGCGCTTGGACTCCCGTCGCTCCACAGCCCGGTTGAGCTGGGAGCAAGCGATCACCGGCACCTCGAGCTCGCGGGCAAGCGCCTTCAGGGCCCGCGAGATGTAGGCGATCTGCTGTTCCCGCACATCGCTCTTGATCCCCGCCTCCACGAGCTGGAGGTAATCCACCACCACCAGGTCCAGCCCATCGTACCTCCTCATCATCTGCCGCGCCTTGGCCTTGATGGAGAGGACCGAGGCCGTGGACGCATCGTCCACGAGGATCACCGCATCGTGGAGCCGTCCCGCGGCCTCGGCGATGAGCCCCCACTTCGCGGCGGGGAGGTACCCATCGCGCAGCCGCTGCAGGTCCACCTGGGCTTCCGCGCAGAGCAGGCGCTCCAGGATCTGCTCCTTCGTCATCTCGAGCGAGAACAGGCCGACCTTTTTCTTCTCCACAATCGCGGCATGGCGGACGATCCCCAGCGCGAGCGAGGTCTTGCCCGTCCCCGGCCGACCTGCGAGCACGATGAGGTCCGACCGCCGCAGGCCAGATGTGAGGGCGTCGAACTCCTCGAACCCGGTGGACAGGGCCGCCACCGGCCGCCGGTGGGGGTCCTTGTGGACCTCCATCAGCATCTCCAGGTGGTCGTCCAGGAACTCGCGAAGGGAGTGGAAGCTGGGAGCGGACCGGCGCTCGGCGATGGCGAACACCGCCTCTTCCGCCCGGTCCATCACCCCCTCCAGCGGGAGGTCCTCCTGCTGGGCGAGCTCGGACACCTTCCCCCCCGCCTCGATCAGCCAGCGCCGGAGGGCCTTGTCCTCGATGATCCCCGCGTAGTGGTCCACCGCGGTGATCGTCGTGACCCGGCCCATCATCTCCACAAGGTAGCTCCGACCCCCCACCTTGGCGAGCTGGCCCCTCTCCTCGAGCCGGTTCGCCACCGCTACGGCGTCCGCGTGCTCGCCCTCCTCGAACAGATCAAGAAGGGTGCGGTAGATGATCTGATGGGCCCGGAAGTAGAAGTGCTCGGGCTTGAGGCGATCGGCCACCGTGGGGATGACCTCGTCGGGCTCGAGGAGCGCCGCTCCCAGGACGAGCTGCTCCGCCTCCTCGTTGCGCGGGACGTGGAGGATCCCCTCTTCCCCTCGGTCGGCCACGGCACGATCATACCCCCCCAGCGCGCGCCCCCGCCAGTCCCCGACGTGCATTGCCCAGCGCGAATTGGGGGGCTATACTTGGCCCCATACTCACAGCCCCATGCGGCGAAAGGAGGAGGTAGTTTGGCGCTTCTCTCGATGAAGGATCTTCTGGAGGCCGGGGTCCACTTCGGGCATCGGACCCGGAAGTGGAACCCCAAGATGGCCCGTTACATCTATACTGAACGGAAGGGCATTCACATCATTGACCTCGGGCAGACCCTCGACCTGTTCGAGCGCGCCTACGAGTTCGTCCGGAGCCAGTCCGCGCAGGGCAAGCCCATCCTGTTCGTGGGGACGAAGCGACAGGTCCAACCCACGATCGAGGAGGAGGCCAAGCGGTGCGGGAGCCCGTACACGAACCAGCGCTGGATCGGAGGTTGCCTCACCAACTTCGAGGTCATCCGCCGCCGCATCCTGCACATGCTGGAGCTGGAGCGAAACTTCGCGGAAGGGAAGTACGAGCGTCTCCCGCTCAAGGAACGGATCAAGCTGGAGAAGGAACTCAACTACCTGCGGCGGAACCTCGATGGCCTACGCACCCTGGACCGGCTGCCCGGGGCGGTGTACCTCATTGACCCCACCGTCGAGGTCCATGCGGTGCGGGAGGCGAACCTCCTCGGCATCCCCATCGTCGCCATCTGCGACACGGATTCCGACCCGGACACGGTGGACTACCCGATCCCCGGCAACGATGACGCGATCAAGTCCACCCGCCTCATCACCGCCCGCATCGCCGACGCGGTGATCGAGGGGCGGGAGGGGCTGCAGACGGCGGAGCCGGCCCCGGCCGAGCCGGGCGAACCGCAGGTGATGCCGGAGCCGGAGCTTTTGAACGTGGAGACGGACACCCACCTCATGGAGATGTGGGAGGAGCTGGCGGGAGAGGAAGGGAAGGAGTGATGGCGGACGTCAACTTGGAACTGGTGAAGCGCCTCCGCGCCGACACCGGGGTCGGGATCGTGGATTGCAGGGAGGCCCTCGCCAAGGCGGGCGGGGACCTGGAGAAGGCGAAGACGATCCTCCGCATGGAGGGGAAGGAATTTTTGGCGAGCCAATCCCGCGAGGCGAAGGAGGGTCGGGTCGAGGCCTACGTCCACCACTCGGGGAAGGTGGGCGTTCTCCTCGAGGTGAACACTTCCACCGACTTCGCCGCAAATTCTGAGGCATTCCGGGAGTTCATCCGCAACCTCGCGATGCAGATTGCGGCTGCCAAGCCGCGCTGGGTGAGCCCGGAGGATGTCCCCCCCGAGGCGGTGGCCGCGGAGCGGGAAGTGCAGCGCACGAAGGCAGAGAAGGAGGGGAAGCCCCCCCACATCGTGGACAAGATCGTGGAGGGCCGGCTCCAGAAGTTCTACGAGGAGACCTGCCTCCTGAAGCAGCCCTACGTGCGGGACCCGGCGCTGAAGGTGGAGGACCTCCTCGCCGATCTGGGGGCCAAGCTCGGGGAGCCGGTGGTCATCCGCCGGTTCGCACGGTTCGAGGTGGGCGTGGGGTGAGCCCTCGCTACCGCCGCGCGCTGGTGAAGCTGTCGGGCGAGCTCCTCGCCGGACCGGACGGCCCCCTCGATGCAGGGGGCCTTCATTTCTGCGCGAGCGAGATCGAGGCGGCCCGCGGGGCCGGGGTCGAGCTCGGGGTCGTCATCGGGGGAGGAAACATCGCCCGCGGCTCGGCCCTCCCCCACCTCCCGCCCACGGCAGGCCACGCGATCGGGATGCTGGGGACCCTCATCAACGCGGTCGCCCTCCGTGAGGCCCTGAATGAGGTGGGGGTCCCGTCCCTCCTCTTGTCGGCCCTCCCCTGCCCTGGGGTGGCGGGGGAGGTGAACCCCTGGCAGGCCCGCGCCGCGCTCGAGGCAGGTCACGTTGTCCTGTTCGCCGCTGGCACCGGGAACCCGTTCGTGACCACGGACACGGCGGCGGTGATCCGCGCCCTCGCCGTGGGGGCCGAGGTCGTCCTCAAGGGCTCCAAGGTGGACGGGGTGTACGAAGCTGACCCCAAGGTGGACCCCACCGCGCAGCCCCTCCCCCGGCTCACCCCCCGTGAGTACCTGGCGCGGGGGCTGCGGGTACTGGATGGGGCCGCGGTGGCGATCGCTGGCGACCACGGGCTCCCGATCGTCGTCTACCGCGCGGACCGCGAGGGATCCCTCCTTTCCGCCGTCCAGGGGAAGATCGGGTCCCTCATCGGCTGACGCCAAGAAAAGCGCCGCCCGCGCGGCGCTCCCTCACTGGTCCCAAGGGGATTTGAACCCCTGTCTCCGGGATGAGAGCCCGGTATCCTCGACCCCTAGACGATGGGACCGCCTCGCGATTATAGGCTCCCTATGGGCCCACCTCCACCGTATCCACGGGCAGAACGAACGGGTACGGCTTCCCCTGGGCGTCGAGGAGCTCAGCGATCGCGAGCTTCACCGCCACCTTTCCCCTCGCCGCGAACGCCGCCACGAGGATCTCCCCCGAGGCGGGGGCGTTCCCCGGGATGAGGGCGGTCCGGAACGAGGCAACCCCGTCCTGGGGATCGAACGCTGTCACCGCGTATGGTTCAGGGGAGGCGACACGGGTGAACGAGAGCGGCTGCCCAGCTTCGTAGGTGAAGGCACCCCCGAGGGTCCCGATGACCGCGCTGTCCGCGGTGATGCGGAGCGCGCCCTCCACCTGCTCCAGGCCGACCGTGACGGCGGTGAGGCTGATCGTGGTCTTCCCTGGGCTCAAGGTGAACGGGAGCTCGATCCCCGCCCAATCGATGAGCTTCACAGACGCGAGCTCAACCGCCACCTCCACCGCTGGATCCGCGACGCGGCCCACGACCAGCTGGACCGTGACGAGCTTCCCCGCCCGCGCTTGGGCCCGCGCTGCCTCGACCCGGAACGTGAGCTCGCCCTTCTCCCGGTCGAGCGATTCCTGGGTGATCCGGTAGGGGGGCTCGGCGATGAGCTCCAGGGACACCTCCTCCAGAGAGAGGGGCTCCCGCGGGGTGTACCTGAGCACGCCCTGGAACACGCCCACCGTCTCCCCGTCGGTCGTGATCTCGACCGTCGAACCGACGGCGGTGAGCTGGATCTTGGGCTGCCCGAAGAAGATCGCCTTCGCCGGCACGACCTCCTGCACGCCAGCGAACTTCGTCAGCGCAGCGGAGTTGTACAGCCAGTCGTACGGCAGAGCCTCCTCAACCTTCACACGGTGGGCGAGGAGGAGGCTCCCCCCCAGCGGCATCTTCCCGCCCAGGGAGAGCGTCGTGACGAGCGAGAACGAACCGTCATCCGGGAGGAGGATCGGCTTCCCCGCCGGCGTGAGAAGGGGCAAGGGCTTGATCCCATCCGTGAAGCCGAGGAACCTCCCCCCTGTGTCGTAGAGCTCGAGCGCGGTGATCTGGGAGGAGACAGTCCCCCGGACCCCGAGTTCAAGCTGATCGAGCCGGATGGGCGTCTGGTTGCGGTCGGCGTCGGTGAGGGTGAGGGTCGAGTAGGCGAGGGTAGCCGGGACAACGGTGAGCACACGCCCCGCCTCGGGCACGGTCACGGCCAAGGACTCTAGCCCAGCGGCCACCACCGTGTCCGGGAGGGGATCGGAGAACGCGAACGACCCTGCCTGAGGGCCCTGGGTCCCCTCGCGCACGGTGATCGCCCAGCTCGGGGCGACCCGCACCGGCTCCTTGGGGAGGAACGTCGGCGGCACGGTCACCCACAGCCGGACCGATCCCCGCGCCTCGTCGAACGCCACGAACGCCGGCTCCGGGAGCTGGACCTCGACCCCCGCCGGGACCTCGATCCGGGTGACCCCGTTGTTGATGTCCACGGTCCAGATGAGCTCCCGCGGACCATCCACCCGCACCGAGACGACGTACATATGGTGAGCGTTGACGTCGGGGGTATCCCACACCTCGGCCTCGGCGACGAGGAAGACGTCGCCCGGGTTGAGGACCCCGCCCTCGGGGCCGGGAAGGCCTTGGGCGCCGAAGCTCCCGTCCACCACAAACGTGTCGGCAACGCCGTCGGTGAGCTCGATCGTCCCCCCCGCATCGCCCTCCGACCACCACAACCGGATCTGAGGCTGGACGGTGTGGCCGTGGACGATGTCCTCCGTCACCTTGACCCACACCTCGATCCACGCCTCCCCGTCATCGGGGAGCATCCGTTCCTCGGCGGGGCGGGGGAGGAGGACCTCCGCGATCGGGAACCCCGTCGAGCGGGCGAGGACCCTCTTCTGGCCAGCGATCTCGATCCTAAGCTCCACCCATTCGAACTCCGCTGCCGCCGCCGTCCCCATGTTCGCAACGGCTAGCCTTGTAAAGTAGACTGGGTCGCGATTGCCTGCATCGTTATCCCGGAGAAGGGCCCGCATCACGAGGCCCGTGTCGGTGGGGTTGAACGGCTTGTTCCCGTAGGCGAGGTCGCGGACCTCCTCGATCTGTCCGACCGCAGCCACGTCCAGGATCAGCACAACCGCCAACGCTAGACACTTGCGCATGCTCGCCTCCTTCACTCCGCTCGATGATACCGCGGGACGCCCGAGCGGACCGGCGATGGGCGCTCAGTCCGTTCCCGGGGAGGAGAGCCCGACGTAGAGGCGCTTCGCCGCCGCCTGCTCGGCCTCCTTCTTCGACCGGCCGCGGCCGACGGCCTCCCCCGCCGAAAGAGAGGCCCGCACCGCAAACACTTTCTTGTGCTCCGGCCCCTCGGTCGCGATGACCTCGTAGCGGGGGAGCTCCCCGAACCGGGCCTGACCCAGTTCCTGGAGGAGCGATTTGTAGTCAGGGGCTCCCTCCGCCCCGTGGGCGGCGATCCGCGGGCCGAGGAGCGCCTCCGCGAGGGCAAGCGCCGCGGGGTAGCCATGGTGGAGGAACGCTGCCCCAACCACCGCTTCCAGCACCGCGGCGAGGACCGAAGGCCGGCCGCGCGCCCCGCCCTCCTCCGCGCCCCTCCCGAGGAGGAGGAGTTCGCCCAACCCCAGGCCCGCCGCGACCTCCGCCAGCACCGGCCGGGAGACCACGACCGCCCGCAGCTTGGAGAGCTCCCCCTCGTCCCGCTCGGGGAAGAGGTGGAACAGGAGGTCGGCCACGGCGAGGTCGAGGACCGCGTCGCCGAGGAACTCCAGGCGTTCATTGCTCTCCCCTCCGTGCTCGTTGGCGTACGAATCGTGGGTCACCGCGGTGCGCAGGAGATCGTCCGGCAGGTCCAGCCCCAGCCGGCCGAGGAGGGCGTGAAGCGGCGGGGGGAGGGTCATGGGGCGGCGCACGCTCCCCGCGTGGGGAGCCGGCGGCCGAGGAGCCGCTCCAGTCGGCGGTTGATCTTCGTCAGCCGCGATTCCTCAGGGCCGAGCGGGTCCACGAGGACGGTGACCAACCCCGCCCGCTTCCCACCAAGGATGTCCGTCAGCACCTGATCGCCCACCATCGCCGCCTGCCCCGGGGCGATCCCCAACCGACGCAGGGCGGTTTGGAACCCGCGACGGAGCGGCTTGCGCGCCCTCGTGACCACGACCACTCCCCTTCCCTCCAGCTCCCGGACGAGGGGATGGCCAGGGGGAAGGGAGGCATTCGTGAGCACGGCAAGCGCGACCCCCTCCTCGCCCAACCGGCGAAGGAGGGCCCGCGTCCGCTCGTCGAGCTCCCACTCCTGCCACCGGCAGAGGGTGTTCTCGAGGTCGTAGAGGATCGCCTGGATTCCGTCCCGGAGAAGGCAGTCGTAGTCCACTTCGTGGATCGAGCGTGCCACGTGGTCCGCCTGCGCCCACCTCACCGCTCGATCCGGACCTCCCCCACGCGGACGAACCGCGCCGCAGCGCGGAGGGTGCGCACCGCCTCGTCCTCTGCCCCGGGGGCGACGAACAGCTTGAACATCCGTCGGGGACCCTCGTCACGGTACTCCCGGCGCACGTTGCCCACCCCCGGCCCGGCGGCGAACACCGCATCCAGGAAGTGGATCGCGTCCGGATCGGTCTCCACCCACATCGTGACCGCGTCCGCCGGCCGCGGCAGGGCCTGCAGCGCTGCGAAGGGGTTACCCATCGGCTTTCTCCCGCGCGAGGAACCGCTGGAGGGAGAGCTCGGGATCGCAGCCCAACCGTCGCGCCAAGGCAGAAACCTCGACGAGGATCTCCGCCACCAGCCTCTCCGGGTCGGCCACGTCCTCCGGGAGGCGCAGCCACGTGCCAACGGGGATCGGCCTCCCCTCCGCCTCGCGGACCTCCACGAACTTCGCCGCCCTCACCAGGGCCGGCCCCCGTCGCTCGCGCCGGAAGCGCCCCTCCTCCCCCTTGATCTCCTCCCACTGCACCCGGACCGCGTCCGGCGTCGAAGCCTGCTTCTCCCCGAACACGTGGGGATGGCGCCGCACGAGCTTGCGCCGCAGGGCATCGGCCACCTCGCCGATCCCGAACCTCCCCGCCTCCGCCTCGAGCTGGGCGTGGAGGAGGACCTGCAGCAGGACGTCCCCCAACTCGTCCTGCATCTCCTCCGCCGTCCCCTCGGCCACAGCCTCCGCCGCCTCGTACGCCTCCTCGATGAGGTACGGGACGAGCGTGCGGTGGGTCTGCGCGCGGTCCCACGGGCAACCCTCCGGCCCGCGGAGGCGGGCGATCACCTCGAGCAGCTCCCCCAGCGCCCGGAGGGGATCGCGGGACCCGCTCATTGCGGCTGGGGGAGGGTGAGCCTCGCGAGGAGGGCGTCCACCTCAGCCGACCGGAAGGACGGATCGGCCGTCTGGATGCGCTTTAGATCCGCCACCCCTTCCTCATAGCGCCCGAGCTCAGCGTAGAGTTGGGCCCGCTGCCACAGGAACTCCAGCCCCGCCGGTCCCAACGTGCCCCCCGCTCCTGCTCGCCTCTCCTCAACCGCCACCATCTGGGTGTAGATGGAGAGCTTCTGCTGGGGCGTCGTCGCCACGTCGAGCGCCTGGCGGTAGTAATCGAGCGCCCGATCGTACTGGACCTTGGCGAGGTAGCAGTCCCCCAGCCCGATCAGGGCATCGAGGTTCCCGGGGGAGTGGTTGAGGATCGCCTCGTACTGGGGGATCGCCCCATCGTACTTGTACTGGTCGCGGAAGTACCCGGCGAGGAGGAAGCGGGTGCGGAGGTCAGTTGGGTCGAGGTCCACGATCTTGCGGGCGATCGTCTCCTTGAGCGAGACCGCGGCCGCGCGTTGGAGGGCCTGGCGGTAGAAGTCGAGGGCCTTGCCCTGATCCCCCAGCTCGAGGTACACATCGCCCAGGCCGAGGTACCCCTCCGGACGGTACGGGAACAGGCGGATCGCGTCCTCGTACCTCTTCTTCGCCTCCGTGGTCTGCCCCGCGGCGAGGTACGCCCCCGCCAGCTTGAGGAGGGCATCCGCGGTCAGGCCCCGCTTGTACGCCGCATCGTAGCGGGCGATCGCCCCCGCCGGGTCCCCTTGGGCGAGGAGGAGATCCCCGGACAGGGTGAGGGCGGTGGCGTTGTTCGGCTCGCGGGAAAGCACATCCTGAAGCAAGGGCTCGGCGAGGGAGAGTTGGTTATCCCTCACGTACGCCGTGGCGAGCTTCAGGCTGAGCGTGACATTGCCCGGCTGGAGGTCGAGCGCGTGGCGGTAGGCCTCGCTCGCGGGGCGGTAAAGGCTGAGCGCCATCAGCACGTCCCCCTGGCCGACGTAGGCTTCCACGAACGTCGGCCGCAGCTCGATCGCCTGCCGGTACTCCGCCTCGGCTTCGATCCACTTCCCGGCCTGGCGGTACATCTCGGCGAGGGCGTACCGCGCCTCAGCGCTCTCCGGGGCAAGGGCGAGCAGACGCTGGAAGAACGCCTCATCGCCTACCCCCGTCTGGATGAACGCGAGGTAGGCAGCGATGGCCTGCTCCTTGTGGTGCGCTTCCTCTGTCCGCAGGCGGCCAAGCTCCTCCTCCTCCGCCGCGGTACGCCCCTCCTTCCCCTCCAGTTCGATCCTCTTCGCCGCTGCTGCCGTGAGGAGTTCCTCGTGGAGGCGCCCGATGTAGTAGGTGAGGTAGGGATCGTCGGACGTGCCCGCACTGCGGGCGGCTTCGAGCTCAGCCAGGGCCTTGGCCTTATCGGATCCATACGCCACCGCGGCGGAGAGGACCGGATCGAGGGCCTTCACCTCAATCCGTTCCCGGCGCGCGGTGTACCAGCTGTCCCAGCGCTTCGTCCCCTCGTCGCGGATGTAATCCGATTTCACTGTGTCGCGGATCGTGGCAAACGCGGGGACAACCGCCTCCTGCCGCGCCAGGAGCTTCACGATGTGGAACCCCTCGTCGTCGTCCACGAGCTTGACCTGTCCCACCTCCGCCGACCAGATCGCGTCAGTGACCTTGTCCGAGAACGGGGACGAGTAGTAGGAGAACCAGTCCGTCTCGCCGGTCTCCTTCGTCGCCTCGTCGAGGGAGTGAGCCTGGGCCAGCGCCGCGAAGTCCGCATCGGGAGCGGCGGCCTGCCCAAGGAGCTCATCGGCGAGCTTCGCCTCGCGGACGAGGATGTGGCCGACCCGGATCCTCTCCGGTTCAGTCTGGTACCGATCCTGGTTCGCGTCATAGTAGGCGAGGAGATCGGCCTCCGTCGGCTCGATGGGGCCCACCACGAGCTGGCGCACCCGCTCCTCGCGCAGCTGGGCCTCCTGGCTCGCCGCGAGGTCCTTCTTGTACGCCTCCAGCGTCGAACCCTGGTACTCGAGGAGCTCCTTGAGCTGTTCCTCGGTGAGCCCGTACTGCGTGAGCACGGTCTGGTACTGCGCGCGCACTGCCTGGTCCAGCTCGGCCTTGGCGATCGTCACCTTGAGCTCCCGCGCTGCCTGGTCGAGGATGACCGACCGCACGATCTCCTCCACGGCCTGGGCCATGTACGGCAGCATCCGGAACGCCCCTTCCGTCCCCTGGAGCATGGATTCAAAATCCAGGCCGTACATCGCATACAGCTGCGTGTAGTAGTCGATGAGGTTCCCGTAGACCCGGGTGAACTCCTCGCGGGACACCTGCTTCCCGTCCACGAGGAGGATCGTCTCCTCGGCGCTCCCGGCCGGCGGCGAGCTCAGCCAGCGCAGTCCCCCGGCGACGACGATCGATGCCAGGAAACCGATCACAAGCAGCCAGATGATGATCTTTTGATGTCGCTTGAAGAAGTTCATGGATCCTTAGCCCCCTGCCCGTCTTCGATCACGCGCCGTTCTCCCCGTCAGCCCGATCCCGCGCGCAGGGATCAAATGTCGTTCCACTCCCCCGTCTGGCGGGGCTCCGCGGGAGAAGGAGGGGCCTCCTTGCGGCGGGGGCGGAGGACCGGCACCGGGGTTCGCGACCGGACGGTGAACCGGATCCCGGTCCTCGTCTCGTCGCTCATGTCCACCTCCACGAACGAGGGGACGAAGTACAGGTCCACCCCGCTGGAGGCAACGTACCCCCGGGCGATGGCGATGCACTTCACCGCCTGGTTCACCGCCTTGGGGCCGATGGCCTGCAGTTCAGCGATCCCCTCTTCGCGGAACGTGTTCGCCACCGCCCCGGCGGCGAGGCTGGCTTCTGAGGTCGCTGCGATCTTGAGAACGTTCACCGTTCCTCCTTAGCGGGCCGTGTCCACGAATTGAGCCTGACGGATGACGGTCACCTTGATCTCCCCGGGGTACTGCACCTGTTCCTCAATCCGGCGCGCGATATCATACGCGAGCTTCGCCGCCATGTCATCCGTCGTCTTCTCCGGCCGGACGATCACCCGCACCTCCCGCCCCGCCTGGATGGCGTAGGCCTCCTTCACCAGGGGATAGGCGGACGCGATCTTCTCCAGCTCTTCCAGGCGCTGGCAGTACCGTTCGTAGGTCTCCTGGCGCGCCCCGGGGCGGGCCGCGGACAGGGTATCCGCGGCCTGGACGAGGACCGCGGTCACGGTCGCCGGCTCCGCCTGGCCGTGGTGGGCGGCGATCGCGTTCACGATCGGCCATGGCTCCCCCGCCCGCCGGGCCAGATCGGCCCCGATGAGGGCGTGCGGCCCTTCCACGTCGTGGTCCACCGCTTTCCCGATGTCGTGGAGGAGCCCTGCCCTCTTGGCGGGCTTGGGGTCGATCCCGATCTCCTCGGCCAGGAGCCGGGCAAGGAAGCTCACCTCGAGCGCGTGCTGGAGCTGGTTCTGGCCATAGCTTGTCCGGAAGTGGAGGCGGCCCAGGAGCGGGATGAGGTCGCTCGGGAGCTCGATCCCCACCTCAAAGGCGGCCTTCTCCCCCGCCTCGAGGATCGCCTCCTCCACGCGGTCCTTTGCCTTGCGCACCGTTTCCTCGATCCGGGCGGGGTGGATCCGCCCGTCCTCGATGAGCTTCTCCAGGGCGATGCGGGCCACTTCCCGCCGCACGGGATGGAACGAGGACAGGACGACCGCCTCCGGCGTGTCGTCCACGAGGACCTCGATCCCCGTCAGGGCCTCGAACGCCCGGATGTTGCGCCCGTCTCGCCCAATGATGCGTCCCTTGTACTCGTCGTTGGGGAGCGGGACGGTGGTGACCGTGGCCTCCTCCGCGTAGTCGAGGGCGTAGCGCTGCACAGCATTGGCGAGGATACGACGGGCCCGGCGCTCTGCCTCCTGGGTCGTGCGCCGCTCCACCTCGCTGATCTTGCGGGCGAAGTACCGCTCCGACTCCGCCTCCACGAGCTTCAGAAGGTACTCTTTGGCCTCCTCCTCCGTGAACCCGCTCAGCCGCTCCAGAAGCGCCCGTTCCTCGGCGAGGAGTTGGCGGCCGGTCTCGAGGAGGTGGGCGACCTCCGCCTCGTCCTGGCGGATCGAGGCCTCGATCGTCTCCAGGTACTGGGCCTTCTTCTCCATCCGGTCCTCGCGCTGGCGGAGGCGTTCCTCGAGCTGGACGAGCTCGGCCTCCTTCTTGCGCAGGCGCTCTTCCTCCCGCTCCCTGAGCTCCTCGATCTCGTGCTGGGTGAGGAGAAGCCGCTCCTGGTGGACCCGCTCCGCTTCCCCGCGGGCCTCGCTCAGGATCACCTCGGCCCGGCGGTTCACGTGGCGGTGGCGGAGGCGGGCGAAGAGGAGCCCGAGCGCTACCCCGGCGGCGAGGGCAGCGAGGGCGATCCCGACGGAGAGCCAGGGGAAGGGTGCGCCCGGCTGGGCAGGCGCATTCGCGGCCTGGGGTTGCGCCCACGCCGGCACGGCCCACACCATAGCTCCCAGCCAACCGATCCAGGCCATCCGATCTTCTCCTTCAGTAAAGAGCACTTTATTCCTTCGGTCCCTCTTTCTCAACCAGCAGGGCGGCGGCAGCGGGGAGGAACGTCAGGCTCCACAGGAGGGTGAACCCCAGCCCGAGGAGGGCCGAGGTGCCGAGGAGGCGGAGTCCCGGGGTGCGGGCGGTGAGGAGCGCGGCGAAGGTCGCCATCGTCGTCAACGAGCTGAACGCGATGGGGATGGCGGTCGTCGCCGCAGCGCGGGCCACGGCATCCCCACCCATAGCGCGTTCCTCAGCCACCCGATGAAGAAGGACCACCGCGCTGTCGATCCCGATCCCGATGAGGAGGGGAGAGATGGCAATGTTGGTGAAATTGAACTGAACCCCGAGGAGGGTCATCCCGGCGAGCATCCACACATAGCCCATCGCCAACGGGGCGAGGGCGAGGGCCGCCTCGGAGGGCCGCGGGAAGTCGTGCCAGACGAGGAGGAAAATGATCACCACCGCGAGGACGGTGGAGAGGAGGAAATCCCGCTTCATGTACTCCTCGAGCCGGGCGGAGACCTCCGGGAGCCCGAGGCGGTCCACACCGAGCCCATCCGCCCAGTCGAGGAAGGCTTGGAGGTTGCGGCCCTGGTAGAGGGTGGGCGCCATCCTCGCCTCAACGATGTAGCGTCCGTTTTGGGTCCCATACTGCGATCGCACTTCCGCCGGGAGGAGGGCGAGGATCTGGTCGAGGAGCTGCGGCTCCGGGGGGAGGGCCGTCACCTTCGCCACCAGCTCTTCGAGGGCCCCCAGATCCCCCGCGATCTCCTCGAGTCGTGCCCGCACGGCCGGGGCATCCACGCCCTCCAGCTCCCATAGGAGCGCGATGAGCTCATCGCTCCCCGCCGAAAGCGCCTCCGCCAACGCCGGGCGCCCCTGGAGGAGGGCGAGGAACTCCAGCTGGGCGAGGTCAACGATCAGGTTCTGCAGTGCGCCGAGGGTGGCATCCCAGCGGCCGAGCGTCTCCCCGAGATCCTCCACCCCACTTTGCACCTCGCCCACGGGGAGGTTGAGGATCGAGACCTCGCCCCCGAGGAGCTCCTGGGGGAGGAGGTTCCGCACCGATACCGTGGACTGGACCAGGGGGTGGCTGGCGAGCACCTCCTCCAGCGGGCCGATCTCCTCGGGCCGGTCAACGAAGAACTGGAACGAATCTCCGAGCCAGACCTCGCTTGCAAACTCACGGTTGAGGGTAGAAAGCACCGTCACCGCCGGGGTGACCGGCGCCAGATCGCTCGACGCGAACTTAAACTGAACCTGCGTTGCTTGGTACACGATTGATCCCGTGAGGATCAGGCCTACCGCGACCACGCCCGGCCGGAGGCGGAGGAAGCGGCGGTAGGCGGAGTGGAGGAACGTCGTGGACCCAAGGGACCGCTTCCGGGTGGGGCGGCGGTCGCGCGCGGTCAGCGTCACCAGAGCCGGGGTGAGGAGGAGGGCCCCGGCGAGCGGGAACAGGATCCCCACCGCCATGATCGCCCCCATCTCCCACAGAGCGCGAGAATGGGAGAGGAGGAGACAGCCGAATACCCCCGCGATGGTCGCCGCGGCCGTGAAACACGCCCCCCCCTTCGTGCGCACGGCGATCGCCAGCGCCCCCTTCACGTCCTTCCCATGAGCCCGCTCCTCGACGTACCGGGAGAGGACGTGGATGCAGAAGTCATCCCCCAGCCCGATGACCAACGCCGGCAGGAACACGGTGAGGAGGTTGAACCCCCCCACCGCGAGTTTGGCCCACGCCATGGTGAACAGAGCGGAGAGCGTGATGGGGATGATGGCGGCCAGGCACAGGGACGGCTTGAGGAGGATGGCAAACAGCAAGCCGAACACCGCCGCCATGGAGATGATCGTCACGAGGTTCATGTCCTGGCGGATCGTGTCCTCCGCCTCCACCGTCATCGCGTAGGCCCCGGTGATCCCCGCCTCGACCCCGAGGTCCCCTAGTTGGGCGCGCGCGACCGCCTCCTGCACGGCGGCTGAGACAGCTCGGTTGTACTCAAGCGATTCCGTCGGCCGACGGGACGGCCAGATCTGGAGGACCAGCCGGGTACGGTCCCGCGACAGGATCGGCTCACCTGTCTCCTGGGGGGCGGGGCGGTCCCCGACGGCCCGCGCGATCGTCGCTGCCTCCGCGACCAGCTCCTGCCCAGCGAGGATCCCCTCCAGGAGATCCCGGGCGGCATGCCCGGTGGCCGCGAGCTCGCTGAGCGCGGCCCGCACCGCCGCGGGGTCCGTCGCCTGCGCCGAGGTGACCGTGGCGAGGATCTCCGTGAACGATCGGGCCGGGGGAAGGGCCGGCAACTGGGCTTGGACCTCACGGGCGATCTCCCGCAGCCGGTCAAGCTCAGCCGGAGAAAGGGTCCGGAAGATGAGGAGCTCGGGGGGGACAACGATCCCTTCCCCGACGCGGTACGAGGCGGAGACGAGATCCGAGGACGGCCCCAGATCGAGCTCCCCGATCACCCGCTCCGCGGCCGCGATGAGGGCCCGCTCGCGCTCCGCCATGTCCGGCGGCGGGGAGACGAGGGTGAGGAGGACCGCTATCACGTCCGTGCTCGCGATCTCCTCTTCCATGGACTGGAACTTGATGACGAGGGGATCCTGCTGAGGGAGGAGGTCGAGGTAGTCCGTGCGGATGCGAAAATCACGGATGTAGACGTAGGACAGGGCCGCGAGGGCCACGAACAGGGCGATGATGAGCCACGGCCAGCGGGTCGAGGCCGTGGCGAGGGCGGCGAACAGCCGGTCCCGCAGCCGGGGAGGCTTAGCGGGTTTGGGCGCGTTCCCCGGACGGCGTGCGGATGGTGATGGCATACCCGGTGAGCTTGGCAGCGAGCTCCACATTGTGTCCATCGCGACCGATGGCGAGTGAGATGTCGCTCCCCGGCACGGTGACGACGGCCTTCTTGGCGGGTTCGTCGAGCTCGATCTCCAGCGTGCTGGCTGGGGCAAGGGCCCCCCGGATCACCTGCCGCACATCCTCGTTCCAGCGCACGATGTCCACCTTCTCCCCGGAGAGCTCCCGGCTCACGGCCCGGATCCGGCTCCCGCCGGGACCGATGCAGCTCCCCACCGGGTCAATGCGGGGATCCACTCCCCGCACGAGGACCTTCGATTTCGTGCCCGGCACCCGGGCCACCTTCACCACCTCGAGCATCCCCTGTTCCAGCTCCGGCACCTCGAGGGCGAGGAGCTTGGCCACGAAATCGGGGTGGGCCCGGGACACGTAGATCCGCGGATCGCCCTGGAGCTTCTCCACGCGGTAGAGGTAGGTGCGCAGCCGGCGGCCAGGGACGTACCGCTCGGTGGGCATCCGCTCCTCGCTCGGGAGCAACGCCTCCACCTCGCCCAAGTTGATCCACACATCGCGGCCTTCGAATCGATGGACGAACCCGTTCAGGATCTCCCCGATCCGGGAAGCGTACATCTCGTAGAGGCCCTCCCGCCGGTGGCGGAGGATCTCCCGGCGGAAGAAGTCCTCGGCGCGGCGGGACTCGATGCGCCCCAGTTCCCGGACGAGGTCAAAGATCTCCCCATTGACGCGGACGTCCCCCGACCGCCGATCGATCTCCACCGGTGGCGGCTCTTCCCCCCCGAACTTCGCCTGGTAGGCAGCGGCGATGGCCTTCTCCATCGCGACGAACGCGACCTCGCGGTCCAGGCCGCGCGCGCGGGCCATCTCCTCAATCGCCTCCAGGAACTCGACGTTCATCGCCGCCCCTGTTCCCCTTCGTACACGAGGCGGGCGCTCGTGATCCGCGCGAACGGGATCGCGACCTCCACGCCCTCGCTCTCGACGGTGACCGCCTCCGCTGTCGCTCGAACGAGCCGCCCGCGCTGGGTCCCCTCCGATCCTAGTTTGATCTGAACGAGCTTCCCTACCGCCTGGGCGTAGTGGCGCGGCTCCCACAGCCCGCGCTCCAGGCCCGGGGACGACACCTCGAGGAGGTAGGACGAGGGCAAGGGATCGGCCTCATCCAACAGGGCGCCGATCGCCCGGTTGGCGCGGGCGCAGTCGTCCACCGTCACGCCCCCTGGACGATCCACCTGCACGGTGAGGTAGACCCGCGCCCCCGCCCGGCGGAGCTCCCAGTGGTACACCTCCACGTCAGCCGCGGCCGCGCCTTGGTGCACGAGTGCATCGAGCTTTTCCTGAACCCCCTCCATGTTGGGGATTATACTTGCCGTCAGTGACGGACACAACGAGCGGAATTCGTAGAGATCGCATCCTCGTGGGGGAGGGCGAGGACGGGGAGAGGCTGGACCGGCTGCTTGCGCGCCGGCTGGCGATCCCCCGATCCCAGGCCCAGTCGCTCATCGCGAGCGAAGCGGTCCGCATCGGGGGGAGGACGCCCTCCCGGTCGCGCCGGCTGAGGGCGGGAGAGGAGATCGAGGTGACCTGGAGCGGGCCGGGGATCGTCCCCACCCCGGCCGCGATCCCTGTTCTGTACGAAGATAGCGACCTGATCGTGGTCAACAAGCCCCGCGGGCTCCCCGTACACCCGGGGGGGCCTGGGACCACAGTATCGGTGGTGTCCATCCTCCTCGCCCGAGGGCCCCTTGCCCCCGCTGCCCCCAACCGGCCGGGGGTGGTCCATCGGTTGGACGCCGCCACAACGGGAGCCCTCGTGGTGGCGAAGACCCCGGTTGCGCTGGAGGGGCTGATCGCGCAGTTCCGGGCGCGCACGGTGAAGAAGGAGTACCTCGCGGTCGTGCACGGGGCCCTCACGGTGGACGAGGGGACCATCGCCGGGCGGATCGGGCGCGATGCCGCCCGCCCATGGCGGATGCGCATCGGGGGGGCGAAGGATGCCCACACCGAGTTCTCCGTCCTCGCCCGGCGAGAGGACGAGGCCCTGCTCGTCGTCCGGCCACGCACGGGACGGACCCACCAGATTCGGGTCCACCTGGCGACAATCGGGCACCCTGTCGTCGGCGATCCCCTCTACGGGAGGGGAGGGGGACCGCTGCTCCTCCACGCGTGGCGGCTCGGGTTCCGCCACCCCGCTAGCGGGGCATGGATGGAGTGCGAGGCGGAACCTCCGCCGGAGTTCGCGTCGTGGTTCGGCGGACGAGGTAGTACACCCCCGCGATGAACTGTCCCCCCACCGCGCCCCAGAATACGCCGATCGCGCGGGGGGAGAGGAGGAGGAGGCCGGCCGCGAGCGCGGTGAGCCCGGCCGCAGCCTTCCCTGGCCACTCCGCCACGAACTCCTGCCGCCGTTGCCACAGGACAAGGGCCCCCACCGCCAGTCCGAGCTGGGGAAAAGCGAACAGCCCCAACCCGAAGTACGGGATCCGTCCCACCACGGCGAGGGCGGAAAAGAGGGCAAGGTAGAACGCCTTGTCCACCAGGGGATCGAGGAGCTGGCCCACGATCGTGACCTGATGGCCCCTCCGCGCTACCCAGCCGTCGAGGATGTCCGTCGCCAGCGCGACCACGAACAGGATGAGGGCGGCCCGCCAGTGGCCACCCAAGACGGCGATCACGGTGGGCACCGCGAGCAGCCCCCGCAGCGTGGTGAGGGCATTGGCGAGCGTCATCCCCGGCATGGTACCCTCGCTCGCCGGGAAGGCCAACCGCACCGGCGAGCTAGCGCACGCGGCGACCGGGGGCGGCTTGGGAGAGCGCGCTACAGCCCGTGGCGTGGCAGGCCCTCACGCGGTAGTAGTACCACGTTCCGGGCGCCGCCGTCCGATCGTCGAAGGACGTTGCGGTGACGTTGTTCGCCACGAGCTCAAACCCCGCGTCCGGGGCCACGTCCCGGTACACCTGGTAGTAGGTGGCGCCGGGCACCGGATCCCATGTGACGTCGATCCTATCGGCGTAGATCTGGCTCGCCTGGACGTTGGTCGGGGCAGGGGGGTAGCCAGCGTAGCCGGGGACAGAAGGCGACCGAGGCCCGCACCCCGCGGAGTTGCACGCCGCGACCTGGTACCAGTAGAGGTGTCCCCAGTCGGCCATCCCCATCGGATCGCTGTAAACCAGGGACGGGGTTTCCCCGATGAGGACTCCCGTTTCCTCCGCGCGTTCGGCGCGGAACACGCGGTAGGTGGTTGCCCCTGCCACGGCGGCCCACGAGATCTCGATCCGGTCCTCAAACTGGCCGCAAGACACCGTGACCCCGGGCGGGGCCTGGTCCGGGGGCAGTTCCGGCAGGAGGTCGAGGAGACCGCACCCGGTGAGCGCAAGGCCCATCGCCGCGAGCACAAGTCCCCACCACCGGCTCCGCACGTGCGCATCCTGGTTCATCTTCGCTCCCCTCCTCTAGGTAAGCCGATGATAGGCCCGATCTCGCGCTGCGACAAACGGAGGGAGCCGAAGGTCGAGCGCCCGCAGCTCGGCCATCACTTCCTCCCGCGGCGCAGAGAGGGGCCCCACGATCTCCTCTTCCCGGGCACGAAGAAGAGGGAGAGAGAGCGCGATCCTGTCGCCATCGGCGACGTAGCGGCGGGAGAGGCCGCTTATCCGCTCCGCGAGCCCCACCACCCGGTCCTCCTCCACGATCTTGTCCGCGTAGTGGACGACCTTCCCCTCCCACGTGCGCGGATTCGCTCCCAGGACGTGCCCCTCAGCGATCCCGGCGAGGTCGGGCCAACCAAGCTCGCGGAGGATCTGTCCCGCCTTCACCCCGTGCTCCGTACGGTCCATCGCGGAAAGTTTGTCCAGATCGTGAAGGAGCCCTCCCCGGTGGGCGAGAAGGGGATCCACCGGGATCCCTTCTGCCCGCAGGCGCCACGCGAGCCAATGCGCGACCCCTGCTACGGCGAGCGAGTGCCGCACGATGTTCTCGGGGACAGCGTGCTCGCGCAGGATCGCGAGGGCCGCGGCGAGATCGGGGGGGAACGGGCGATCCAAGGTGGAGGGGAGGTCCTCCAGGGCCCAAACCTCCGCGTCATGGATGGGGTGGACGAGCGGACAGGGGGAACGAGCAGGGTTGAACCAAATCGCCCGCAGCCCGGCTCCCTTGGCGCCGACGATGTCGGTCCCGTACCCGTCCCCAACCATCACCGCACCCGCGGGGGGGCAGCCGATGCGTTCCAGCACAGCGTGGAAGAACCCGGGATCGGGCTTGCCCTTCCCCACGTCGCGCGCCGTGATCACCGCGGCCAGGTGCGGATCGAGCCCGACCTGGGCGAGGGTCTTCCGCACCTGGCGTTCATCGGACAGGCGAGCGTTCGTGGCCACGGCGAGGATGTAGCGGCCATGAAGCGCGCGCAGGGCCTCCCTCGCGCCGGGGGTCGCCTCGATCCTCGGCCCGTCGGGGAGCGGGCCGTCGGACCCGGGGACCTCCCGCAGCAGCGTCCCGCCCAAATCGAACACGATCGCCTGAACCGGGCTAGGTTGGGTTCCCATCTCCGCGCGATCACATCCGGCGCGACGTCGCCCAGCGCAGGGATCCCGGCTGGACCGAGGTACACCGAAACCCGGCCTTCGCAAGGACGCGGATCGAGGCAGCGTTCTCCGGCGCACACTCCGCAACGACCCGCCCCACCTCGGGATGAGTGAACGCCCAACCGATGAGGGCGTGCACCGCTTCGGTGGCGTGGCCCTGCCCGCGGAAAGCGGGAGCGGTCCCGTACCCGATCTCCACGGTCCCGTCCGGAGCAGGCCGGCCCTTGAACCCCGCATCCCCCACGATCGCGTTCGCCCCCCGATCGATGGAGATCCAAATCCCCCACCCGAGGGCGCTCGGGTCGTGGAGGAGCTCCTGGAGGTAGAGGGGGAGGATCCCCGTGAGTTCCGGCGATGGCCAGCCGGGCGGGACCGCGGCGCCGAGGATCCGCTCCGCCCCCTCGCTGAGAAGCGTCTGGGCGACCTCAACGGGACAGGCCACGAGCGCGAGCCGGCGGGTGGGGAGGATCATCCTCCCACCGTATCCAGAACCACCGCTAGTCGCCTCGACCCTCCCGCCACGAGGGAGAACCCGATCGTGGAGATGAGGACGGACTGGAGGTCCCGCGGGGAGAGGCCAATTGCGCGGAACGGGTGAACGAGGGCCCCCAGGCCTTGACGGCTCACGGCGCCTCGCTCCGTTCCGCGGGAGGAAGGTTCAATCCTACGAGGTCGGGGCGGTGACGGAGGGTCTTCCGCCACGCCTCCCTCTCCCGCCAGCGGCGGATCTTCTCGTGGTCGCCGGAGAGGAGGACGGGCGGCACCTCCATCCCCTGGAACACCCGGGGGCGGGTGTACTGGGGGTACCCCAAGCGCGGCCCAGAGTAGAAGGAGTCAGTGGCTGCCGACTCGTGGCGCCCAACCACCCCGGGCACCATCCGCGCCGTCGTCTCCAACACCACCGCTGCGGCGAGCTCGCCCCCCGCGAGGACGTAGTCCCCGATCGAGAGCTCGAGATCGCACCGCGCGGCCACCCGCTCGTCCACCCCCTCGTAGCGACCGCAGAGAAGGGCCACCGCGCGCTCCTGGGCCAGGGCATGCGCGATCTCCTGGGAGAAGCGGACCCCCTGCGCGGAGAGGAGCACCGTGTACGGCCTCCTCCCGGCCTCGCGCCCGATCGCCGCGAGCGCCCGCGCGAACGGCTCCGGCCGCATCACCATCCCCGCCCCGCCCCCGAACGGCCGGTCGTCCACGATCCCCCCCTCCGGGGAGAAGAGCCGCAGGTTATGGAGGTGGATCTCGATCAGTCCCTTGTCCTGCGCCCCCCGGAGGATCCCCTCCGCGGCGAACGGGACGAGCATCTCCGGATGGAGGGTGACGACGTCAAACCTCATTTCCAGTCCACAATCACGGTCTGGCCGGCCTGCGCAGCGATGGCCTCGATGACCGTGGCGAGGGCCTCCCGATCACGGGCGGCGAGCCCGCGATCGTCGGGCCCAGTCAGGCGAAGGAACAGGAAATCCACGCCCCCGGAACGGATGTGCTCGACGTGGACCTCGCCCGGCCGCGAGGTCACCGCGCGGAGGAGGTACCGCGCGAGGTCAGCCAGCATCTCCTTCGCCCGGCGCAGCGCCGCGGCCCGCTCGGGCGTCTTCGAGCGCCTTGAGAACGCCGCTCTTCGCCAACAGGCGGCGGGCGGCCGCGGACGGTTGGGCCCCCCGGCGGAGCCAGGACAGGGCGGCCTCCGCATCCAGCGTGAACTCCTCGGGCTCGGCGAGCGGGTTGTAGTGGCCGATCGTCGCCACAGCCCGGCCTCCTTGCTTGTCCGCCCCCTCCATCACCACGATCCGGTAGCTGGGCTGCTTGCGCTTGCCCACCCGCATGAGCCTGATCTTGACCATCCCATCACCTCATCACTGGAACGCGTCCGCCCCCTCCCGGGGGCCGTCGCTGCTTGCCTAACCCGCGCACAAGGCGCCGCGCCTGCTCGTATTGGGACAGAAGCTGATTCACTTCCTGAACAGTAGTTCCCGAACCGCGGGCGATCCGGCGCTTGCGGCTGGCCCCGATTATATGGGGGTGGCGCCGCTCCTCAACCGTCATCGATTGGATGATGGCCCGTGCCCGCTTGAGCTCGGACTCCATCTCCGCGTCGGGGGCGACCTTCCCCAGGCCGGGGATCTTGGCGAGGAGCTGGTCCAAGGGTCCGGCGCGGCTCATCGCCTCGAACTGGATGAGGAAGTCCTCGAGGGTGAACGTCCCCTCCCGCACCCGGGCCGCCGTGGCCGCGACCTCCTCCCCCCCCGCCTCGGCGAGCTTCTCCGCCAGCCCAGCCAGATCGCCGAACCCGAGGATCCGGTCCGCCATCCGCCCGGGATCGAACGGTTCGAGGTCCTCGGGCTTCTCCCCCACCCCCACGAACAGGACTGGCTTCCCAAGCCGGGTCGGCAGGGAGAGGGCGGCCCCTCCGCGCGCATCCCCGTCGAGCTTGGTGAGGATGAGCCCCGTGATCCCGAGGGGGGCGAACGCCTCGCCCATCCGCACCGCCTCCTGGCCCACGAGCGCGTCGAGGACGAGGAGGAGATCGCTTGGCTCAACTGAGGCCACGAGATCGGCCACGAACGGGGGAGGCGCCACTCCGGGGGGGGTGCCCGGCGTGTCCACGATCAGGACATCGCGGAGCTCCCGCCGGGCCCGCTCCGCCGCGCGCTCCACCTCGACGACGGGGTCCTCCACCGCTGGGGTGAACGCGATCCCGAGCCGCGAGGCCAAGGTCGCGAGCTGCTCCGCCGCCGCAGGGCGCTGCGGGTCGGCGCACACGAGGAGGGGCTGGCGCCCCTTGCGGAGGAGGTGCCGCGCCAGTTTCCCCGCGGTGGTCGTCTTCCCCGATCCCGCTGGGCCCACGAGGAGGACGATCGCCGGCCGTCCCGCCAGGCGGAGCTTGGCCGCCTCGCCCCCCATCGCCGTCGCCATCTCCGCCCGCACAATCCCCAGGAGCTGCTCGGCAGGGGCGAGCGACTCCACGACCTTCTCCCCCACCGACCGTTCCTCGACCCGCGCCAAGAGATCGCGCACCACCCCGTAGTGGACATCGGCCGCGAGGAGGGCCTGCCGGATCTCGCGCAGCCCGGCCTCGACCTCCGCCGGGGTGAGCCGCCCGGGGGCACGAAGCCTCTGGAACGCCTGGGACAGCCGCTCGGTCAATGACTCAAACACAACGGTGAAGTCTACGTCCCGCGAGACCGGCCAACAACGACCGCATCCGGGACCGAGACCTGGGCCGGGGCGAACCTCGACTATAATCGCTACCGAGGTGATGGAGAGGTGACTCCAGAGTCGCAAGGTATCGTTCTTTTTCTTCTCCTACTTCTCTCCGCTTTTTTCTCCGCTTCTGAGACGGCATTGTCTGCTCTTTCCGAGCTCCGGGTGTTCCACCTCCTTCGCCGGACCTCTTCAAAACAGAAGGTAAAGGCCCTCGAGCACCTGATGCGCGATCCCAACGACTTCATCACCTGCATTGTCATCTACAACAACCTCGTCAACGTCGGGGCATCGAGCCTGGCCACCCTCCTCTTCCTGCGCCTCCTCCCGACCCTCCCTGAGTACGCGCAAGGCCTCATCTCCACGGTCGTCCTGACGACGCTCCTCCTCCTCATCGGGGAGATCACCCCCAAGAACATCGCCCGCAACCGCCCGGAGGCAGTGGCGATGGCGGTGATCGTCCCCGTGTGGCAGCTTACGCGGGCCTCCCATCCCGTGGTGCGGTTCTTCCGCAGGGCGGGGGCGTACCTGGTACGTCCGTTTGGGATCGAATTCTTCTCCCGGGAGCGGGCGTCGCTGTCCAGGGACCAACTCGTGTCCATCATCGAGCTGGGGGAGGAACGGGGGGCCCTCTCCCGAGATCATGGGGACATGATGCGGCGGATCCTCGCCCTGGACGAGATCACGGCTGAGGACATCATGGTCCCCCGCACCGACATGAAGACGATCGAGGTGGGGACCCCCCTGGCCGAGGTGGTGAAGTTCATCGTTTCCGACGGCCACTCCCGCTATCCGGTGTACCAGGGGACGCAAGACAACGTGGTCGGGCTCCTCCATGCCAAGGACCTCCTTGCCCACCTCGGGGAGCCCCCGGCGAGCGTTTCCCTCACCTCCCTCCTCCGCCCGGTCTCGTTCACGCCGACTACGAAGCCGATCGGTGCCCTCCTCCAGGAGTTCCAACGGGAGCGGTCCCACATGGCGGTGGTCGTGGACGAGTACGGGGGGGTAGTGGGGATCGTGACCCTGGAGGACATCCTCGAGGAGATCGTGGGGGAGATCGAGGACGAGTACGACCGCCGCCGCCCCCGGCCCCTCATCCGCCGCCTGTCCCCGACCGAGGCGATCGTAGGCGGGGACGCCGAGGTCCGCACGGTGAACCGGAGCCTGGGGGCGGACCTTCCCGAGGACGAAGCGGTGACGATCGCCGGGCTCGTCCTAGAACGCCTGGGCGACATCCCGGAGGTCGGGACGAAGCTTCACATCGGACGGACCGAGATCACGGTCGAACGGGCGAGCGCCCGCGAGATCACGACCGTCCGCCTCACCCTGCATCCCGAACCCAAACCCGACGAAGAGCCCACCTAGGAGGATCAACGTGCGTAACGCGCTATGCTGCCTTCTTGTGACCCTTGCCGGCGAGGCTTTGGCCTCCTCGGTCCAGATCGAGTCCATGTTCGTCCCCGATGAGCACGTCATCGTCGGCACGATGCGAATGGGATGGGACTCCTCCCCCGGAGAAGCGTGGTTCGCCCTCCTTGGGAACCTCGGACGGGAACCGAACCCGTACCTCTCCCCGCTGGCGCAGGATGGATCCTACGTTAGCGGGTTCGATCCCGCGTGGACCGTGATCGAACGGGTGGCGTGGTCCACCCCGGATGGGGAGGAGGAGCTCCCGTTCGAGCTCCACCCTGCTCCCCCCACGCTCCAGACCTACTCCCTGGACGATGTCCTCCTCCGAGTCGAGCTGCCGGAGGGGGAAGGGGACCTTTTGATCGCGTTCCGGACGAGGTTCCCCCACATCTGGGCCGGGGAGCCGGGGCGGCTGGGGGACCTGTACACGTGGCGGTTCGGGTGGCATCCGTTGCCCTCCTCGCCGCCCGTGGACGGGGCGTGGCCCTTCCTCCTTTCGGCGCACGACTACCAGGTGACGCTCACCGTGCCCGCGGGGTGGGACGCCGCCCTGCCGGGAGAGGTGACACGGGAGGAGGACGGCGAGCGGACGGTGTTCACAACGCGCTTCTTTGCCCCCGTACGCTCGGTGTCCCTCTTCCTCGCGCCCAAGGGGACCCTCCGCCGGGCGACGGTACCCCTTCAAGGGATCGACGTCGAGGTGGTCGCCCTACCCGGCGACGAGGACCTGGTCCGCGCGCTGGCGACCTACGTCCCGGAGATCCTCGCCTACTACGCGGAGAAGTACGGCCCCTACCCCGAGGGCCGGCTCCTCCTCGTCGAGCACCCAAACGAGATCGGGGTTGCGATGACCGCCGATGGGGTCGTGTACCTCCCCCGCTGGCTCTTCCGCCGGTTCGACCTCACCGCAGGTGGGATCCTGTCCCGCTACAGCCGGTACATCCTCGCCCACGAGCTCGCCCACCTGTGGTGGGGGATCGGAATCGGGGTGGACCTCGATGCCGAGAACTGGCTCTCCGAGGGGATGAGCCAGTACCTGGCGCTCCGCTGGTACGAGGACACGTTCGGGGCGGACGGGGGGAACGTGTTCCAACTCGAACGAAGCGGCCTCGGGGAGGAGCTGGTGAACCGCCAGCTGGGGTTCGTGAACCTCCGCCAGCACATGACCGAGCTCCCCTACCTCCAGACCGCGTTCACGGGGTTCGACGAGGCGGTGGTCAAGCCAGGGAACGAAGTCCGCTACGAACAAGCGTCCGCAGTGCGCCTCTACGACAAGGGGTACCTCGTCCTCCGCGCCGCGGCGTCGCTGGCGGGGGAGGAGGCGTTCGACGGCGTGCTGCGCCAGGCCCATGCCCAGGCGCGATCGGGGATGTTCACCTCCGCTGACCTCCAGGCCCTCCTCGAAGGGGCGACGGGGGAAGCCTGGGAGGCGTTCTTCTCCCAGTGGGTGTACGGTGAGGCGTGGGCCGACTACGCCGTGGCCGGGATGACGCGCGCGCGGGACGGAGGCGAACACGTCACCGCCGTCCACGTCACGCGGGCCGGGACCGGGTCCATGCCCGTGACGGTGGAGGTCCGCGGGGCGGAGGGGGAGCGAGCTTCCCAGACCTGGGATGCGGAGGCCGTGTCCGCCACGGTCGAGTTCCGCACAACGTTTTCTGTGCGCGAGGCGGTGGTGGATCCCGATCACCGTGCGCTTGACGTGGACCGGCTCAATAACGTGTGGCCCCGCCGGTTCGTGGTGATGCTCGATCGGAACGAATTGCCCCTCGATGCCTACCTCGTCCAGCCTGACGCCGCCACAGAGGGGATGACGATCCGCTACCTCGATCGGTTCGGGTGGGGGGTGTACCCCCAGGCGATGGCGGTGAGCGGATGGGTTCGCTACGGCCGCGAGTGGACGCTGACGGGGGCGGCCGCGGTGAGGGAGACCATCGTCGGGGCCCTGTCCTTGACCCGCCACCTGTGGGCCACGCCGCGCCTTGGCTCGGCGGGGACATACTGGGAGCCTGTGGGCGAGCTCACGTTCACCGTGGCCCGCCAGCCCCAGTGGACGCTCGGCGTCGAGCTCGGATGGCAGGAGGAGCTCGCCCGCGCCCACAGCGGCGGGTTGTCCCTCCTCTGGATCCCGCCGGAGGGATGGAAAGCGGAGCTCGGCCACACCCAGCTCCTCGGCCTCGCTCCCCACCTCTACCTCACCCTCACCGTGGGGGTCGGTCTGGCCAGCCCGGGCCTCCCGTCGGCCTTCCTCCCCGCCCTCAGTGAGTTCCGAACGCGGATCGCGGGGAACCCGCCCCAGGGGGACCGGAAGGCCTTCGCCTCGCTAGGGATCTGGCTCCCTCCCCTCCGGCCGGACTACTCCCTGGGCGGGGCAGCGCTCGTTACCGAGGTCCGCTCCCGCCTCTATGCCTCCCTCGCCCGGCTGTGGCGGGAGGGGGAAGGAGGGGAGATAATCCCGACCTACCTTGAGGTCGGTGCCGAAGCGGTGATCCAGATCGAGGCGCTGGGGGGGCTCCTCGGGTTCACGGCGGTGGTGGGGATCGGGTGGCCCCTTTCCCCCGCCGGTGAAGGCGTCCTCTACCTGGGCATCCTCGGTCTGTAAGCGAGAGGAGGAGAGGTGCGGGCATCCCTGAACTGGCTTTCCGAGTACGTGGACCTCCCCGAGGTCCCACGGGAGGCGCTCGTCGCGCGGCTGACCGTGGCCGGGCTCGAGGTGGAGCGGATCGAGTCCCTGGACGCGGAGGGGGTGGTCGTGGCCCGGGTGGTGGCAATCGAGCCCCACCCGAAAGCGAGGAACCTCTCCCTGTGCCAGGTCGAAACGGGGACGGACCACCGGACCGTCGTGTGCGGCGCTGATAACGTGCGGGTGGGAGGCCTCTTCCCTCTCGCCCTCCCCGGTGCTCGCCTTCCGGGGGGGGAGCTCTCCGTGGCCACGATCCGGGGCGTGAAGAGCGAGGGGATGCTCCTCTCCCAGAAGGAACTTGGGCTGGAGGGGAAATCGGCCGGGGTCTGGGACCTCCCCCCCGATCTCCCGCTAGGGGCGGACCTCGCGCCGTTGGTGGGGTTCCCGGACACCGTGTTCTCCCTCAAGATCACGTCCAACCGGCCGGACCTCCTCGGGATCGTGGGGATCGCCCGCGAAATCTCCGCCCTGTACCGGACCACGATGCGCGATCCGGACCTCTCGTTCCCCGAACTCGGCCCCACCGCGGCCAGCCTGACCGACGTTCAGATCGAGGATCCCACTGACTGCCCCCGCTACGTGGCCCGCATCATCCGGGGGATCGCCGATCGCCCATCCCCGGTTTCGATCCAGGCGCGGCTCCTCAAGGGCGGGATGCGGCCGCTCGCGCTGGCGGTGGACATCACGAACTACGTGCTGCTGGAACTGGGGCATCCCCTCCACGCGTTCGATCTGGGAAAGCTCGCCGAGGGGCGGATCGTCGTCCGTCGGGCAAGGCGGGGGGAGCGGATCCGAACCCTGGATGGGATGGAGCGGGACCTCTCCCCGGAGGTGCTTGTGATCGCCGACGCGGTGCGGCCGGTAGCCGTGGCCGGCGTGATGGGGGGGGCGGAGAGCGAGGTCAGCACGGGCACCCGCGAGGTCCTCCTCGAGGCGGCCGCGTTCGCCCCGGCCCGGGTGCGGCGCTCGGCGCGGGCGGTGGGCGTCCGTACCGAGGCGAGCCTGCGCTTCGAGCGGGGCCTGTCCCCCGAGATGGCGGATCTCGCGTCCTGCCGCTACTGCGCCCTCCTCTCCCAGCAGGCAGAGGTCGCGATCGCCCGCGGAGCGGTGGACGCCTACCCCTCTCCCGCCCGGGCGGGCCTCGTCTCCCTCCGCAAGCGACGCGTGGCGGAGCTCCTCGGGGTCGAGGTGCCCCCGTCCCAGGTCGCGGACGACCTGACCCGCCTTGGGCTCACCGTCGCGGATCGCGGGGATGCCTGGGACGCGCGGATCCCCCCGTTCCGGCAGGACCTCGGGCGGGAGATCGACCTCATCGAGGAGGTCGCCCGCCTGTACGGCTACGACCGGATTCCAGCCCTCGCCCCGCGGACCGAGCTTCGGATCGGGAGGAAGGACCCCCGGGAAGCGTTCGCGGACCGGATGCGGGGGATCCTCGCCGCGCTGGGCCTCGTCGAGGCCTACACCCCGGGGTTCCTCCCCGCAGAGGAGGCCGAGGTGAGGCTGCGGAACCCGCTCGCCCAGGGCGGCGACGGGCTGAGGCCGAGCCTCCTCCCCGGGCTCCTCGCTGTCGTGCGGGGGAACCTCGAAGCCCAGGCACCGGGCGTGGCCGTGTTCGAGGTCGGCCGCGTGTTCCTGCGCCGAGATGGGGCGGTGACGGAGGAGGACCGCGTGGGGATCGCCCTCGCCGGCCGCCCCCCCCTCCCCCTGTCTGGGAAACGGGAGTACTCCCCGGCGGACCTGAAGGGGCTCCTCGACGCCCTCCTCGCCGCCCTGCGCCTCGAAAACGCCGCCCTCGGGGAGATCGAGGATGCCCGGCTTCACCCCTACCGCCGGGCCGGGATCTACCTCGTGCCCCGTGAGGACCGCGGGCCGCGGACGCTGATCGGATGGCTCGGCGAGCTCTCCCCCGCCCTGCGAGCCGACCTCCCCGGCGAGCGGCGGGTGTTGGCGCTGGAGCTGGCCCTCCCCCCCCTCTGCATGGCGACCTGCCCTCCCGAACACCACCCCCTCCCCCGTTCGCCGGCCTCGAAGCGCGACCTATCCCTCCTCGTGCCCCAGGACATCCCCGAAGGGACCGTCCGCGGGGAGCTCCTCGCCGAACCGCTCGTTGAGAGCGCCTTCCTGTACGACCTCTACTGCGGGGAGGGCGTCCCCGCCGGCTACCTCAGCCTGACCTACGAGGTCACGTTCCGCGACCCGGAGCGGACCCTAGCCTCGGACGAGGTCGAGGCGGCGGTGGGGCGGATCCTCGCCCGTCTCCAGCCGCTCGGGGCACGCATCCGGACCTAGATGGAGCGGATCGCGAGCACCCACGGCCCGGAGGAAACGGAGGAGGTGGGGTTCGGCCTCGCCTCCCTCCTCACGGATGGGGATGTGGTGGCCCTCGTCGGGGAGCTCGGGGCGGGGAAGACGACGTTCGTGAAGGGCCTCGCCCGCGGGCTGTTCGTGAAGGAGGCCATCCTCTCGCCGAGCTTCCTCCTCGCCCGCAGCTACGAGGGAAGGATCCCGTTTCATCACCTCGATGCCTACAGGATCACCTCCCCCCGCGAGCTCGCCGAGGTCGGGCTCCAGGAGCTCCTCCCCCCGTCCACTGGGGTGACGGCCGTGGAGTGGGCGGACCGAATCGCGGACCTCATCCCACCCCAGGCTGTATGGGTCACGCTCGAACACGCGGGCGGCGACCGCCGCCGGATCATCCTCCGCCGCTAGCTCCAGACGCCGGGGATCGCCCCACCGCAGTGCGGGCAATGGCCCTCGAGGAGCGCGTTCCTGACGACCTGGAACCCGTAGCGGCGGATGACGAGCCGGCCGCAGGAGGGGCAGATCGTGTCCTCCCCCTCGCCGGGGAAGTTCCCCAGGTACACGAACCGCAGGCCCGCCGCGCGCCCGATGTCCCGCGCCCGGCGGAGGGTCTCCAGCGGGGTCGGCGGGAGGTCCTGGGCCCGGTAGGAGGGGACGAACCGCGACACATGCCATGGAATATCGGGAGAGACCCCGGCCAGGAACTGCGCGATCCATCCCAGCTCCTCGTCGGAGTCGTTCCGTCCCGGGATGATGAGCGTCGTCACCTCGACCCAGATCCCGTGGGCCACCATCCGCCGGATCGTGTCGAGCACCGGCTGGAGGGAGGCGCCACAGTACCGGCGGTAGAAGTCGTCCGAGAACGCCTTGAGGTCCACATTGGCCGCGTGGAGCCAGCCATGGGCCGCGGCAAGGGCTTCCTCGGTCAGGTAGCCATTGGTGACGAAGGCATTCCGGATCCCCTGTCCGTGGGCGATCCTCCCCGTGTCGTAGCACATTTCGAAGAACACCGCCGGCTCGGTGTAGGTGTAGGCGATGATCGGGGCGTGGGTGTCCCGAGCGGCCCGCACCACGTCCTCGGGCGAGACAGGTTCCCCGAGGATCCCCCCCCGGTGCTCCCGCGGGTACTGAGAGATGATGTAGTTCTGGCAGAAATCGCACCGGAAGTTGCACCCCATCGCGGCGATGGAGAGGGCCGGCGAGCCGGGGAGGAAGTGGTAGAGGGGTTTCTTCTCGATCGGGTCGAGGGTCTGGGACACAAGGCGGCCGTAGACGAGGGTGTGGAGCGTCCCGTTTTGGTTCTCGCGGACGGCGCACACGCCGCGCCCCCCGGGGGGGATGAGGCATCGGTGGGCGCAGAGCGTGCACCGCACCCGTCCCTCCCCGGCTCCTTCCCACAGCATCGCCTCGCGCATCGCGGGATTATCGTACGTCGGCACGTCTGGGCCTGGCAAGGAACCGCTGTCCCCGGGTATCCTCGCTTCCGATGTCACCATCGGACGCGATCGCTCAGCGTTGCCGGGAGGTCCTGCGGCGGGTTCCACCCGGGGTGACGGTCGTCGCGGCGACGAAGGGGCGGGTGCCGGACGAGGTCCGCCAGGCGATCGCGGCGGGGATCGGCCACATCGGGGAGAACTATGTCCAGGACGCGGAACGAAAGAGGGGGGCCGTCCCCGAGCCGGCGACGTGGCACATGATCGGCCGCCTCCAGACGAACAAGGTGAACCGGGCAGCGCGGGCCTTCGACTGGGTGCAGACGATCCACTCACCCGAGCTCGCCCGGCGGCTTTCCGCATCCTGCGCCGCCCACGGGAAGGAGCTTCCCGTCCTCCTCCAGGTCAACATCGGCCGCGAGCCCAACAAGGGGGGAGCTCTCCCCAAGGAGATCCCCGCCCTCGCGCAGGAGGTCCGCGCCCTCCCCTCGCTCCACCTGCGGGGCCTGATGGCCATCCCCCCCGCCGGGGAGAGGCCGGAGGACACGCGGCCCTACTTCCGGGCGATGCGGAAGCTCTTCGCAGCGCTACAGGATGAAGGCTTTGACCTCGATACCCTGTCCATGGGGATGAGCGCGGACTGGGAGGTGGCCGTCGAGGAAGGGGCGACGATGATCCGCCTCGGCACCCTCCTCTTCGGCCCCCGGCTGGGTTGATCATCTCTCCCTCAAGGGCTGATGCCATTGCTCCCGTCTTACATCTCATCGTAGCCGAAAAGATCTTTCCTCAAAGGCCTCGCTGCGCCCTTTGTGATCTCTACAGGGAGTTTTTAAAGCGCCTCTCTGTAGTGGGCCAACACATTGTGACCCCCCTTAGAGGCCCAGGTCACTGCCACCTCATCCAGGAGGATCACAGGGAAGGCGGTAAATTTTCAAGAAGCCAACCCATGATGTGCCCCATCAGTTCCTCACGTTCGGTCTGATCCGTCACCTTCTCGAACGCGAACCCGAGAAAGACGCATTGGCTGTTGTCCTTGGTGAAGCGAATGCCCGCCGTGCCCGTTGCCACCCCTGTGTATTCAATGATGGGCACGGCCAGAGGGTCGGCCGGCTCGATGATATTGGGATAGTAACTTTGAATGGTGGAGGAGATGCCTTCCAGAATCTCGCCGGCGATGCCCGCCACCCCTTTGGCGCCGCTAGGTGCCCTCTTCACAAAACGGATGTGGAGGGTATCTGTGAGAAAGGATCGAGGCGACGTGCCCTCGGCGATGTAGTCGCCAGTGAGGAGTAGCCGGCCGCCGGCGTCCAGGTAGTCCTTTACAGCCGTTTGGTCAGCGCTGCTCAATCCCCACTTATCCCAGCCCCCGTACCAGATGACTACGGGGTAGGTCCGCAGAGTAGTCGCGGGTGGCGCGCCGACGTAGTCCGCCGGGAAGAAGTCGTAGCGGGTGTAGCCGTTGGCCTCCAGAGCCCCGGTATAGATATCACGCACGTTAGTAGTTGTGTAGTCGTTCTCCACCACCAGGATGTCGGCCCCGGTCAGCACGCCGGCTCCGGCATATGGTGTAGCTGTGTAGGCCCAGGGGTGGCCGATGGTGGCCTGGTTGATGATGGGCAGCCCCTTGGTGGTCGGGTCCGCTGTAACCTGGAAGGTTACAGTGTGCGAGCCGCCCGCCGGGATGGTCCCGCTCCACTCGATGCGGTCCTGCGCGGCGTTATAGGTGGCTCCGCTGGTGACGCTGCCGGGTACGTAGGTAGCGTGATCAGGGATGGGGTCCTGCATGCTGGTCCCCACGGCATCGGCGCGCCCCGTATTGCGCATGACAAGGGTGAAGGTGAGGGTGTCACCCGGTTGGACCGTCACCGGAACCACCTGTTTGTAAGAACTAGTCAAGACCGGGGCTCCGATGTCTGTCACCACCTGACGCCAGTGGACAACGCCGTTGGTCCGGTCCCCGATCAAGGCGGTGTTGAGGAGAACCGCATGGTCGTAGAGGGGCTTGTTGACGTCCACCTGGAAGGTGACGGTGTGGGAGCTGCCGCCAGGTATCGTGCCGCTCCATTCGATGCGCTTTTCCGTGGCATTGTAGGTAGCCCCGCCGCTGACGCTCCCGGTCACGTAGGTAGTGTTGCCGGGGATGGCGTCGCTGAGGACGGCGCTGATGGGGCTGGCCTCGGCGTTATCCAGCACGATGGAGTAGGTCAGACGGTCGCCGGGGTTGACCACAGCCAGGTCTACCTCCTTTGTCGAGGGGGAGAGCCCGAACTCGGTCACGTTCATGGTTACGGGCACCTTAACCACGGTGCTGGCCGAGTCACTGATGTCCACGAAGAGGTCGGCGGTGTAGACCCCTGGGGCCAGGCCTGAGGCGTCGAAGGTCACTGTGACCGACTGGGACTCGCCTGCGGCCACGGTGCCGGTGACGGCGCTCTCCTGCAGCCAGGAAATGCCCGATACATACAGCGCGTATTTGATCAGGTTCGTCATTGGTGCACCACGGGCGCCGCCGCTTCCCCAGCCGTAGGTCAGAGTGGTGACGATCACCTGGCCCAATCCGTAGGGGTACTGCAGCCAGGAAGGCCCGGTGGTGTTCTGGAGCACCACCTGGCTGGCGGTCGGATAGCCGGTCAACCAGCCGTGGTCGGTCGAACCCCACGAATTGAAATCGCTGGTCGTCAGCACACTCCCACCGTAGGGCTGACCGGTGATGTAAGGGTGATCAGGCAGCAGAATGGTCTCGGCGTTGCAGGTGTATTCTCGGTGGTAGTCCGTCCCAGCCGGGTCTATGTCGTTGACGGAGCCGATGTTGCCGGCGATGTTGATCACCGCCACCCCGCCCGCCTGCACGTAGGTGGCCAGGTTGGCCAGGTTCAGGTTCCCGTAGTTGCTCCACTCAGGCTCCAGGTACACCACGCGGTACTGTCCCATCTCCTCCGCCGTGAGGGTGGCGAACTGGGCCTCGTTCACGAGACGGTAGGAGTAGCCAGCGAAGGGGTCTTTGAACCTTTGGCCGTGATCCAGGATCAGGAAGTCTGTGATCGCGGCCTGCTCTCGGATCTCGAAGGTGAGTGGGTCAGCGCCGGTATTGGTGATGGTGAGGGCAGCGGTGGCCTGCTGGCCCACCCCCAGTGTGGCGGCAAGGGAGCCGGGCTCGACGGTGAACTCAGCCGTTAGGTGATGCGGGCCAGCCACTGCCCTGCCTGTTACCAGGAGCAGGGCCACCAGGACCGTGGCTGCCATGATGAGCAGTGATGCAACTGCCATTCGTTTGCCTTTCATGATTTGCCTCCTTGTATGCTGATGATAATTACCCCAGGTGCCCTTGTCCAAATGTCCTTGGTGTCCACCTGGGCCAGCCGGAACGCCTTCCCCTCTTCCCAGGCCCAATGTGCCGGATAGAATGTCTTCCGTCGTTTCCTTTCCCTCGAGTCTTCCCCCAGATGGCGTCTGAGGATGTGCCTGATGGTCCTCTCGGGGATCCCTAGGGCGTAGGCGATGCGTCTTCTGCAGCCTTTCTCCTGGCTCAGGGCCAACACCTGCTCCTCTACCTCCGGTGGAGTCCGGCGTGGGCTTTGGTGGGGACGGCGGTCTTGGTCCAAAAGACCCGCCTCGCCCGCCTCCTGGTAGCGTCTCACCCATTTGCGGACGATGTTGCGAGAGATGGAGCTTGCGGGCTGTTTCCCTCAGGCTCCCACACTCCTGCCATGTACGCACGATCATAAGGCGGAGGCTCACCTTGCCCTCCTGGTGGGTAAGCCTGTAAGCTTCGGTGAGTGCAAGTGCCAGCACGGTGGCATCCCTCCTTTCCTCAGCGTTTGCAGGAGTTCTTGGCGCATCTACCCCGGAGTCTTGACAAGGAGGAGGAGGAGGAGTAGTATACTAGTGCCGTCCATAAGGAGGTGGTTAGGATGGCGGTCTGGAAGAAGGTGGTGTTGGTGGCTCTAGTGGCCGTGGTCGGGTTGGTTCCCGCGTTCGCCCAACTCAGCTACGCCCAGGCGGCTCCGGTACAACAAGCTTCAGTTACATTGCCCCAAGGAAGGGAATTGGGTGATGAGGAGTTGCTCGACACCGAAGGGGAGTTGTGGTTGACTTTGTTGCTTGGCTTTTGCTTTGGAGCTGGACTCGCAGCCTGGCACGAATACTACAGGGACGAAGACCGCGGAGTAGATTGGGATGATGCCCCTGAAATTGTACTGGGAGGGGTGGGAATGGCGGGTGGAGTCCTGCTCGGCTACTATGCGTATTAAAAGAGCTTGTTGGATCGGAGCTATAACGGTAACCTTTTACCTCGTTTTTATGTCCCTCTGCCTGGGAATTGAATCGGTAATACGAGGCGGCAGCTTTTGGCACGCTCGTATAACATGGACTCCGCCCATGGTGCTAGTGTTCGTCTTAGGGGCGTTCGCATTGGGTTGGTTAGGCTCACGGGAGACTTCAGAGAAGGACCATAACAAAAAAGGGGGATAGGCTGTGTTCTTCCTCTTTTTCCTGATTTATACACTGGCGCCCGTCGATGAGACGGGCGCTAATCTTTCGTATCGCGAGCTTCGCTACGAGAAAGTGATTGAGCAGGTGGAGTGGTATACCTGTGGCCCCGCAGCAGTAGCCACGTTGCTCACTTACTATTACGGCCTTCCCACTACCGAGGCTGAGGCCCTTGAGCTGGCGGAGGGGTTTGCTGCCAAGTCAAAGCCGTGAACCTGGTCAGGCCCTCACCGCCCTTGCCCTCAAGCAGACTCTGGAGGCCAAAGGCGTCCCCACCAAAGGGTTTCTGGTCAAACCAGAAGCCCTGAAAGATTACTTCGCTAAAGGAGGCCTCCCCCTAATCGCCCACCTCACCGAACCACAAAAACATTTCGTGGTGATCGTAGGATTTGTGAATGACCAGATTGTCCTTGCTGACCCTTCCTGGGGACGGCGGATAGTTCCGTTTCCCATTTTTGTAAAGGGCCATGGCTATAGCGAGGTCATCCTCGTTCCCATCCCGAGCGCTGAGTTAGCCCAGGTGGCAAAAGAACGGCAAAGGGCGGCCTTGAAGTGGGCCGAGGCTGAGCTTACTGCCCTCTCCCGGCTGCGGGAAGGACTGCCGTGAAGAAGAAAGATGCTTACTCAACGAGAACCGGTGGCCTCTGGGCAGCCCTTCTTTTGCTTCCGCCCCTTTTGGGCTGGGCCCAAGTGTCGATCGAGCCTCTTCGCCGGGCAGAGGAACCACCAGGCCAGTACACTTGGCATTTAAGCCTGGGATACACCCCTTTGGGCCGAGAGGGCTTGGGCGTGGATGAGCTTGGCCAACCATATGCCTACACCCTTTTTGCTCAAGAATGGCGCCTGACCTTTGGGGGCACGGTCCAACTTGCCACCGGCCTCAAAACCGGCGTTGAGGTTAGCGAACAAACCACGGTGACCCAGGAGGTCCAAAGGTATTCGACCGAAGAAGTCAGGCTAACCAAAACTGATCGAACCGTGTTGTACAGCACGTTCTGCGAGTATCGAATGGATCCAGGGAGTCGGTGGGATCCCCGGGCCTCGCTCTTTCTGGGTCATCCAGGGAAGGCCGGGGTGGGTCTTTCCCTCAGCCTCTTGCGCGATCCCATGGTCCTTGTGGCCGACCTCTCCTTCCGCGGCCAAGAGGAGGAGCCCCAAGGGTGGTTCGTCACGAGCCTGGGCGCGGGATTCGTGGCCAACCTTTGGATCAGCGTGAGCACTCTGACCAGCCTTGCCGTGCCCGTGGTGGGCGTTGGCGTCCCTTCCACCAGCTTAGGCGTCCGCGTGCGCTACGGCCTGGATGTGCAAGGAAAGGAAGAAATAGGGGTGCGGGCGACCTTGGTCCTGCGAGGGGATAGGACATGGCTGGCACTAGAGGCGGAGTGGCTCGGCCGTGGTCCCTGAAAAAAGATATACTCCGTGGTGAGGAGGAGACTGTGCGGGTGCGTCTACTTGCGATATTGCTGGTTTTTGGGGTAGTGGCCTGGGCGGGAACGCCGCTTAACCTCCCCGATCCCGGCCTGGAAGCAGCCATAAGGCAGGCTTTGGCTAAGCCAGAAGGGCCGATCTTTGCCGAAGACCTTGCCACGCTAACTGTGCTTTATGCTACGGGCTACGGCATAGAGGATTTAACCGGAATCGAGTACGCCACCAATCTTCGCATTTTGGACCTTAGCCAGAATAAACTCACAAACCTTGAGCCGTTAAGCAAACTGACTTCTTTGGAAGAGCTGAGACTTATGGGAAACGAGATGCGGGATCTTTCGCCATTGGCTGAGCTTCCGCGGCTTCAAGTGCTTTCCCTTTCCTTCAACCACGTGGAGGACATCTCGCCCTTGGCCTCGCTCGTTGAGCTTCGGGAACTCGATCTTGCGGGCAACCCGGTCCGAAACGTAGCGCCGCTTGCCAACCTCAAGAAGCTTGAAATTTTGGTGCTTTCACAAACAGAGGTTTCGGATGTTCGGCCCCTTTCAGGCCTGACCAATCTTCGTGTACTTATGATTGACCAAAGCAACGTTTTCGATCTCTCCCCCCTGGCAAATCTTGAGTAAATCTTGAGTGTAGTAGGCCAACACATCGTGACCCCCCTTAGAGGCCCAGATCATGGCCACCTCATCTAGGAGGACCACCGGGAAGGCAGCGAACTCATCCGGAAG
>JALHJZ010000013.1 GCA_022838705.1 Candidatus Bipolaricaulota bacterium
TATCTATCATCCACATGACCCCTGGGTTTCAATCCAGGGAATTGGCAGGTGGACAATTTTATCCCGCCACTATTGGACACTTTTAGACCGCCATTGACACGGGTTTTCAAGTTCGTTGCAACGAAATTCAAAGTAGCTATACTCCAGAAAAATCTAAAGGTTTCAATCCCTATCGGGTTTTCAAGTTCGTTGCAACCTTGCTACAGAATCGGCGGCCTCTCCAGATTCTGCTTTGTTTCAATCCCTATCGGGTTTTCAAGTTCGTTGCAACTCTTCAGGAATGCTTGATGTAGATATCATCTATCCAGTTTCAATCCCTATCGGGTTTTCAAGTTCGTTGCAACGTTTGACCGAAGAGCATTGTAATAATCTGTTTTCCGGTTTCAATCCCTATCGGGTTTTCAAGTTCGTTGCAACAAGAGAGAAAAGAATGCTAGGAATAAAAAGAAAACGGTTTCAATCCCTATCGGGTTTTCAAGTTCGTTGCAACCATATTCCGGATTGAAGTCATAGTAGATAGTGAACGGTTTCAATCCCTATCGGGTTTTCAAGTTCGTTGCAACATGAGCACATTGGGCTAGTATCTCTCGGAGCATGCAGTTTCAATCCCTATCGGGTTTTCAAGTTCGTTGCAACCTGACTGACCTAGCGAGCGGCTACAACAACCTCTTCATGTTTCAATCCCTATCGGGTTTTCAAGTTCGTTGCAACCACATCCATCCCTACAAGGATACCACCGACGACATAGTTTCAATCCCTATCGGGTTTTCAAGTTCGTTGCAACGTCCAAGTCAGGATGCATTACAACATCGACAAGAACGAGTTTCAATCCCTATCGGGTTTTCAAGTTCGTTGCAACATATCTTTTCTATTTCCAATCAGTACCATCTCATTTGTTTCAATCCCTATCGGGTTTTCAAGTTCGTTGCAACGGTGACTCTTGATGGCATCAACAGCAAAACGAAAGGGTTTCAATCCCTATCGGGTTTTCAAGTTCGTTGCAACACCTACTCCGCTCACCGATTTTATGAGAACATCATACGGTTTCAATCCCTATCGGGTTTTCAAGTTCGTTGCAACTGTGCAATCTCTGGCGAAGTATTTCCCGCCTGCAGCGTTTCAATCCCTATCGGGTTTTCAAGTTCGTTGCAACACATATCTTTTCTATTTCCAATCAGTACCATCTCATTTGTTTCAATCCCTATCGGGTTTTCAAGTTCGTTGCAACTGAAAGGCTGTGTATTGTCCAGCTCCGGGTCTACCGGTTTCAATCCCTATCGGGTTTTCAAGTTCGTTGCAACAGGACCCGGACAGAACATGATTGCAGCTGCTGTAGGGTTTCAATCCCTATCGGGTTTTCAAGTTCGTTGCAACTAATTGAAGCAATTTTAATAAAACTTATGAGATGAGTTTCAATCCCTATCGGGTTTTCAAGTTCGTTGCAACACGTGAATGCTGCTCATACTGCCTCCACATAGTAATCGTTTCAATCCCTATCGGGTTTTCAAGTTCGTTGCAACGCAGAAGTGGATTGTCTAGCAGGACTAACTTTTAATGAGTTTCAATCCCTATCGGGTTTTCAAGTTCGTTGCAACAAATGCTAAATATACACCAAACCCAGTTGGTGTCATGTGTTTCAATCCCTATCGGGTTTTCAAGTTCGTTGCAACTTGTTGGCCGGTCTATACCACAATGGACTATCATCAGTTTCAATCCCTATCGGGTTTTCAAGTTCGTTGCAACTTTTTGTATAAAGATAGTACTATCATCAATACCGGGTTTCAATCCCTATCGGGTTTTCAAGTTCGTTGCAACAAAACCACGGGCTTTCTTAAAGAAAAAGCCGAGCGGTTTCAATCCCTATCGGGTTTTCAAGTTCGTTGCAACGTCGCCTTGGGTATACAGCAGGCGTGCGGTAGATGCAGTTTCAATCCCTATCGGGTTTTCAAGTTCGTTGCAACAACAGATACAGTTTCATTGAACGTTACAAGATAAGGTTTCAATCCCTATCGGGTTTTCAAGTTCGTTGCAACCTGGGAGTCTTCGGGTCTTATTGCAGCAAACCTAAGTTTCAATCCCTATCGGGTTTTCAAGTTCGTTGCAACCGATGGTAACCTTATTGGAATATCTGGAACTATCCTGTTTCAATCCCTATCGGGTTTTCAAGTTCGTTGCAACTGCAAAATTTGAAAACGTATCACAAATCAAAAAAACAGTATCAATCCCTATCGGGTTTTCAAGTTCGTTGCAACAAGAAAGCAAGTTCTGGAACTCCCAGCCCGGTCCCGGTGTTTCAATCCCTATCGGGTTTTCAAGTTCGTTGCAACCTCCTTTGCCGTTGAGCAGTCCATCTCAAGGCCTTCCAGGTTTCAATCCCTATCGGGTTTTCAAGTTCGTTGCAACAGTTTATATCATTACTATACGGTATCCGCATAGCATCGTTTCAATCCCTATCGGGTTTTCAAGTTCGTTGCAACCAAGGGACTGGTAAAAAAGGAAGACATGCCTATAAGTTTCAATCCCTATCGGGTTTTCAAGTTCGTTGCAACATCGAACCGTTCTCTCTGGATTGAGGGGGTCTAGATGTTTCAATCCCTATCGGGTTTTCAAGTTCGTTGCAACGTCCGAGGCGGGCGAAGATAACAAGAAAGGCAAACGGTTTCAATCCCTATCGGGTTTTCAAG
>JALHJZ010000014.1 GCA_022838705.1 Candidatus Bipolaricaulota bacterium
CTTCACCACGCCCGAGGTGCCGGACTTTTTCACGGAGTTGTTCACGGGCGCGAACGATCTGGACAACCTGAGTCTGTTCTTCCTTCCGAACAGCTCGAACGACTTCTACCTGGGCTGCACCGAGCCGATCACGGCGTTGCCGACCGATCCGGCGGGCGGCACGACGTTGTCGCTGTCGGACGACAGTTCCGTGCAGGTGAACCTGTCGGGCGGGGCGACGGTGTCGCTGTACGGGGTGAGCTACCCGCGGTTCTTCGTGGGCAGCAACGGGTACATCACGTTCAACAGCGGGGACAGCACGTACACGGAGTCGCTGACGGCGCACTTCAACCAGCCGCGGGTGAGCGGGCTGTTCGACGATCTGAACCCGTCGCAGGGCGGCAGCGTGAGCTGGAAGCAGCTCGGCGACCGGGTGGCGGTGACGTGGCTGAACGTGCCGGAGCACAACGGGGGGAACCAGAACACGTTCCAGATTGAGTTGTACTTCGACGGTCAGATCACGATCAGCTACCTGGCGGTCGCGGCGACGGACGGGCTGGCGGGGTTGTCGGAAGGGTTGGGCGTGGACCCGGACTTCCTCATGTCGGACCTGTCGGCGCTGGGGACGTGCCAGACGTTCCCGCCGGTGGCGAGCGATGGGAGCGTGAGCACGGACGAGGACACGCCGGTGGACATCACGCTGGTGGCGACGGACGACGGGTTGCCGAACCCGCCGGGGATGCTGGTGTACATCATCACTTCGCTGCCGAGCCACGGGAGTTTGTCCGATCCTGGGGCGGGTGCGATCGCGGAAGTGCCGTACACGCTGGTGGGCGGGGGGAAGGTGGTGCGGTACACGCCGGCGAGTTACTACGTGGGGGCGGACAGTTTCGAGTTCCAGGCGAACGACGGCGGGGAGCCGCCGGACGGCGGGGACTCGAACGTGGCGACGGTGACGGTGACGGTGGTGGGGGTTCCGAAGCTGGTGTACCGGTTCGCGTTGGACAGTGATCCGGGCTGGGCGACGACGGGCGCGTGGGCGTTTGGGGTGCCGGCGGGCCAGGGGACGCACAACGGGGACCCGACCAGCGGGTACACCGGGCTGAACGTGTACGGGTACAACCTGAACGGGAACTACACGAACAGCCTGCCGGCGCGGTATCTGACGACGACGGCGTTGGATTGCACGGACCTGACGGCGGTGGAGCTGCGGTTCTGGCGTTGGTTGGGCGTGGAGTTCGCGGATTACGCGGGGATCGAGGTGTCCGGCGACGGGCTGGCCTGGATTCCGGTGTGGTCGAACAACGGCGTGACGATCAGCGAGGGGGCCTGGACGCCGCAGGCGTACAGTCTGGCGGCGGTGGCGGACGGTCAGCCGGCGGTGTACGTGCGTTGGGTGATGGGTCCGACGGACATATCGGTGACGTACCCGGGCTGGAACATTGATGACGTGGAGATCTGGGCGTTGTTGCCGCCGCCGTTTGCGGTGGGTGACATGAACTGCGACGGCGTGGTGGGCTTTGGCGACATCAATCCGTTTGTGTTGGCGTTGACGAATCCGGCGGCGTATGCGGGTCTGTATCCGGACTGCACCGTGCTGAACGGCGACATCAACGGCGACGGGAGCGTCGACTTCGGCGACATCAACCCGTTCGTGGCGTTGCTAACCAGTCCGTAGCCGCCGGCTGGTCGTGGCCGCGGCTGCGTCTGCGACGGATCGTCGGGGCAGGTGATGTTGTGCGCTGTGGGTGCTACAGCGGCAACTCGAGTTCGATCTCATCCCGTAGCGGGATTCCGTGGGCACCGACGACCGGGATTTCGGGCTTGAGTCGGCGGGAGAGATCGAGCGCGTTGCGGTGGACCGCGACCAGCACGAACCCTCGCTTCTGGTAGAAGTGCAAGGCCCGCACGTTGTCGTTGGTGGTAATAAGCCAGAGCCGCGTACACCCCGCAGTGCGGGCAGCGCGCCGCACCGCCGCTACTAGTGCGCTCGCCACGCCGTGACCCTGGGCCAGGCTGTCGAGTGACACGATCTCGCACTGGCCGGTCTCGATGCGGAACGTGATGAGTCCAACGATCCGGCCGTCGGCGTCCGCCGCGAAGCCGGGTAACTCGTCGGCCGCATGCACAAGGCCGCGCGTCACGATACGAGGCGAACCCCAGCGCTCCGTGAGCACTTCGCACACGCGGGCGTGGTCGTCAGGACCGAGCGGCCGTACCTGGAAATGGAGCATGCACGCATCTTCCGCGCCGCGGACGGAAGTGCAAGGCGACCGGACGGGTCAGACACGGCAGAGGTCGGCGGGGCGCGCATCGAGCAGTCGTACCAGGTCCGCCGTGGCGAGCTCGACCATCACGCCGCGCCGGCCGCCGTTCACGATGATCGTCTCCAGCGCCAGCAGAGACTCCTCGATCAGGACCGGGAGCTTGCGGCGAAGCGCGAACGGAGAGATACCGCCGACCTTGTAGCCGGTGACCTTTTCCGCCTCGTCTGCGTCGGCCAGGTCCGCGTGCGCGACTCCGATCGCCGCTGAAGCACGGCGCGCGTCGAGCCGCTGGTCCCCGGGCACGATCGCAAGCCAGTACGCGTTGCCGGCGGCTTTCAAGACGAGAGTTTTGCAGACGGTCTCGAGCGGTCGCCCCACGGCTTCGGCGGCATGGTTGGCGCCGATCTCG
>JALHJZ010000015.1 GCA_022838705.1 Candidatus Bipolaricaulota bacterium
CCATTCTCACAGAAGGGATACTGATTTTTATCCAGCAAACATGCTCCGGAATGCGCTAAGAAGACAATTGGGTGTCCAAAGCTGATGCGCACTCGCCACTGGAATAGACCCGACATTCGGCGGGATGTACAAAGAAGAGAGGGTGCTTTCGCTCCACTACAGAAACGAGCCGGATACCTACCCACCGATCGCCTGTATAAACCGCTCCCGGATCTCGGCCGGAGCGAGCGGGATGTTCGGAACCTGTGTGTTCCCGGGCCTGAGGACAACGTGGATGAAGTTCGGGCCCCGCCCCTGGCTCTGCCAGGCCTCCACGAGTTCCTCCTCGTTCTGAACTTTGCACGTATTCCGGATCCCGGTGGCGAGGGCGAGGAGTTCCATGTCCACCTGCCCGGAGGCCGGGGTGGGCTGGTTCCCGGTGCTCCCGAAGGCCCCGTTGTCCAGGCAGACGATCGTGAGGTTCGCCGGTGCTTCCGCCGCCACCACCGGGAGGACGGCGACTCCGAGCCCCTGCGTTGTGTAGGGAGAGCAGCGCAGGCAGAGCCCGGCGCTCTCGACCAGGAGGATGTCGGCACCCTCCTCCCGGCCCAGGCGATGGCGTCCCGCATCACCATCACCCCGGCGTGGTCCGGACAGAGGTCGCCGGAATAGACCTTCCGCGCCGGGATCCCGAACTCGGCAGCGAGTTCCTCGTCTTCGAACGCCCGGACGACGTCGATCTTGAGGTAGGCGATCCGGTGCCCGCCCTTGCGCTCCGGAAGGGAGCGGCGGCCCCGCGACGACGACGAGCCTCATGCCCCTACCGGTTCCGTGATCAGGTTGCCAGCCCTGATCTCTTCCCGCATCTTCCGGAGGGTCTCGTCGAGGCGGCGGGCCTCCCTGAGGGCGGCGTCCTCACGGCCGTCCGGCTCGATGACCCGCTCGACCGCCCCATCCCGCATGACGATCCGCCGGGCGGAGAGGAGAGAGACCAGGGGGTCGTGCGTGACGAAGACGACCGCCTTTCCCCCGGGCACGGAGGACCTCGATCACCCGCTCCTTGAAGATCTCGGCGTTCTCCACCTCGTCGAGGAGGAGGACCGGCGCTGCCGCGACCATGACGGCATCCGCCACCAGGAGCGACCGGGTCTGCCCCCCGGAGAGCGCGGTCATCCGGGCGCCGGATCGGATCTCCTCGCCCGTGAACTCGTTTGCAAGGGCGATCGTACGGCCGACGATGCTTTCGTCATCGATCTTGCGGGACCGGACGTGCATCGCGAGAAACTCCTCGACCGTGAGGTCGGCGAGACATCGGGTGTTCTGGGTGATCAGGGCGACGGGCTTGTGCGCCGGGTCGCGGACGAACTCTTCGGGAGGGTATTCGCCGTTGACGAGGACCGTGCGCCCCGTGGCGGTGTCGTTACGGGCGAAGACCTCGATATCGTTGATGAAGGCGCTCTTTCCCGGAGCCGGTGGGGCCGACGATCGATATCGTGTCGCCCGGGCGGATGACGATCGTGTCGAACCGCTCCGGCTCCGGCCGGGGAGGATCGTGATCTCGCGGATGGCTGAGGGATCCATGCTGGAGGGTCGTCACGCAGGAAGATGAGGATTGTTCTCCATAGTGGAACTCATAACCAGAACAGGAAAAACATTATCACATCGATACTACTATAGTAGAACAATGCTCTCGCGAAAGATATTCGAAGCCGACTTTGCCGACGCGCTCCAGGAGGAACTTGCCCGGCAGGGTATGAGCATCCGCGACCTCGCGGAACGGGCCGGTATCCCGCCCGCAACCCTCTACAAGCTCACGTCGGGCAGGGCGGACCCGCGCCTCTCGACCGTCCGGCGGATCGTCAACGTCCTCGAGCCCAGGGAGAGGAGTTTCATCGCGGTGATCGCGGCCCGGTTCCTGCTTGATGAGATCGACAACCGCGACCTTCCCATCGGCGGGAAGCAATACCACATCCGGGGCTACGCGGCCGATTCGCTCGACGAGTGCATCATCGCAGCGGCGCGGGCGGACAAGGAAGGGGCGCTCGGGATCGTCTGCGCCCCCATCCTCGCGCCGATCGTGGAAAAGATCGTCGGCTGCCCGGTGGCGATCATCAAGCCGCAGCAGCAGACGCTGATCGAGGCGATCGAGACGATAGCAAAGAGGGTTTAGGGGCCGTCACGACCTAACTCTCGAAGAAGTCGATCTGGTAGTAGTTCCCGCAGTACTCCACGATCTTCTCCCGGTAACTCTTTGCAATACGTACTGTCTCGTTGTAGGAGAGCGGCACCTCGATAAAACCGGTTTCGGGCGAAATTGTGGCAGTGAATTAGTAACTCCAGGCGCTTGCCGGAACAAAAAAGTTGTCCTGGCCGGGGGAACCCGGTCGCGGAGGGTGTTCAGAACTCGTGCACGGGCACGCATCTCCTCTCCGCATACGGCAGGACCGGCCCGGCAAGATCGAGCCCTAGCGCCTCACGCAGGACGTCCTCGATCGTATCCACAGCCACAAACATCAGATCTCTGCGCACCTCCTCGGGCACGTCCTCAAGATCACGCTCGTTCTCCCGCGGCAGGATGACCGTCTTGATCCCGGCCCGGTGTGCCGCGAGGACCTTCTCCTTG
>JALHJZ010000004.1 GCA_022838705.1 Candidatus Bipolaricaulota bacterium
GGTGGTCTTGTCGAAGGAGTTGCCAGCGGCGTCGTGTCCTTGGACCCGCGCCCCAGAGATCACCGGTCCGGTCTCACTACCCTCGTGGACGTACAGGGTTAATGTGACTGTAGAGGTCGGCGATGTTGAAGTTTGGAAGTAGAGGGTGCTGGAGACGTCGCTCCACCCGGCGCTGTTCTTGGCCCACGCCCGGAAGTAGTAGGTCGTCCCCGCCTGTAACCCGGTGAGGCGGAAGCTGAAACTGTTCCCAGACACGGTGACCTGGTCCGTCCACCCATCTGAGCACGAGGCGGTGGTCCCCCAATCGAACCTCCTCTCGACGATGCTGGCCCCACCATCGTTGGTTACCGCTCCATGGATGGTGGCGGCTGTTGTTGTCACATCCGTTGCCGCCCTCGTCTCCACAGTCGGAACCTGAACTGGTGTCGGTGCTGAGGTCACCGTAAGGACTCCAGCCGGGGAGGGCTTTCTATCGAGGAGGGTCCCACCCGCAGAGTCCTTCCACAGCCCGAACTGGTAGTTCCAGTCACCGGTCTGGCTTGAGGAGAAGCTGTAGGTGCTCAAGGTCACCGTCTGTTGCTGGTCGGGGTCCAGGGTCACTTGCTTGGAGGTGTCGATGATGGCGGTGGAGATCGGTGACCCCACCTTCCACACGCTCAGGCCAACCTCGAACGTGTGGCGGGTGGTGCCCGTATTCTTCACCGTGCACTGGAAGGTCACCTGCTGACCAACTTGGGCCGGGCTGGGACTCACACTGGTGGCCGTGATCTCCCCGGTTACCGGTGTCGGTGCTGAGGCTACGGTGACATCTACGGACCGGTTGACCGGTGAACGGCCTGGCTGGTTATCGGTAACACTTACCGTAATCCGGTAAGTGCCAGTGGCGTTGGGAGCCGTCCAGATCTTGTCTTCTGGGCCAGAATTGCCAGAGAGAGTTCCTCCGCTGCATGACCAGCTGAACGTCAACGGATCATTTTCAGGGTCATGTGCTGAAAGCGAAATCCGCGACTGCCCCCCCAGATGGACAGTGCCGGGATCTGCTTCAAGACTCGTTATGGTCGGAGGTTGGTTTGGTGGATTCTGCTTCGGTACTGCCACAACCTCCCACATGCAATGCCCGTGGCTACAAGCGCCAGCATTCTGGCAACAAAGTGTTGTCAGATATACGCCAACATTTCCTGCCACAAATATGAGGTCAACTCGGACTATGATCTTTTTCGCAATACGTCCTAGTCTTCCAGGCATATTTTCGAGGCCAAGCCTAGCTAGTTTCCCGGCCAACTGCTCTAGTGCTGTTGCCACCTCTCTCAATACCTGATCCCAAGATGGGGCCTGACCTTCAAACCTAGCGCGAACTTGATTGACAAACTCCTGGGTCACAGCGATTAACTGTTTCAGGACTTCCTCCGATAAATCGCCGAATGGTACCCCCTCTAAGAGCCATGACAAGATCTGGAGCCATAGGCAGGTATCAAGATGGACCTCAGCTTCCCCTCCGCGTCCATCGAACATCAGGGTCAAAGTGCCACACTTCACTGGCCCGGTTGGTTCGAGGTACCAAGCAGGGGGCGCATTAGGATTGACACGCTTTTCTATATCATCAATCACATTAATGAGCCCTAGGTTAAAGGAGTAAGGAGGCTCCCAACCAGAAGAATCAAGATTGACAAAATTGCGAAGCTCAACTGAAAACCATAGTCCTCCGACCCCAACGTCAATATAGGGCCATTTCCTCTCAGGCGTGCGAATATGAACAATCTTCTTAATCCATCCCTCACCATATGCAGTTTCTTCCTCCGCAAACTCTGGATAAACAGGCGATATCTGTATCGGTTCCAGCAAGGCACCAAGGGAAAAAGTAGAAAATGAGGAAACACTAATTGAAATAGAGGTACGATCAGGACTCAATTTACCGCCGAGGGGTTCCCCTTCATTTGCTGAGGAAGCAAGGCTCCATCCATCTTCAGTCCATTTGAGAATGAAAACGGCCTCCGGATTGACGGATGGGGGGATGGAGAAAATAAGCTTGGCTACGAAAGGAAGGGTGGAGTTCATTTGCCAAATGTGGCTTGTCATCTGGAGCGTGGTTTCTAAATCAATATAGTATGTAACCAGCGTTTGTATTCCGCCCGCCGAAGAAGTTTCTACGCTTTGGTCCGTTGCGACGCTGAGACGAGCTTGACCAGAAATAGCTCCTCCAGGAATAGAGATCGTCAAACCTGTACCAGTGTTGAATTGAGTCCCAGCCTGTGCGTCGAATTCGTGTTCAGTAATTATTACAGACGGCTCATAGACTAGAATACTAAATTCTACTGTGCCCTCCGCTCCCCTTTCGTCAATTATCGTGAGCCTAACAAGGTATTCCCCAGGGTTGCCATATCCGTGCGCAACTGTCTTACCCTCCCCCGCTCCACCGTCGCCGAAGTTCCATTGGTATGTAGCTATCTCATCCCCATCAGCGTCGTACGAGTTCGAGGCATCGAAAAAGACTTCGAGAGGTGCCTTTCCGGAGGTGGGGTTTGCGGAAATCATTGCAACCGGAGGCTTATTGGGATTGAGCCACTCCTGTATCCACACGCAGCCACCAACCAAGAACATGGTGGCAAAGCAGAATACAACTAGCACAGCTACCTTAATCTCTAGCCAGCGGCTTTCTTTTCGTTTAAGCATGACGCCCCTCGCCTCTTGTCCTTATGTCCACCTTCCGTGAACCAGCCTCCCTTAATGTGCCCGGACACTGCCAGGCAAGGCGCCCTGCAATCTCGCGGGCCACAGCCCGGGCGATGTAACCATATTCTATCGCCACAGTCCTCTCAAGCTTACCGGTGATCGGATTTACCTTAAGCCCCAAAACCTCGAGGGTGGTATAGCCGATGAGTGGTCTCTCTTCCTCCCCTCCGATTGCAATGAGCATCGGCCTTCTCACCCCCTCCAACTCCACCTCTACTAGAGCAAGTCCCCGCTTTACCAACCTCCCGTCCGCTAACTCTACCTCCGTCCCATACTTGACCTGAAGCCCCAACGCGGAAGCTAAATGTTGTGGGATTTTAGTGAAGGTCGATCCAGTATCCACAAGGGCCTCAACCTCGCTGACTTTACCGTCTTCTCCGTAAATCCTAAGCCGCGCCCGCGTCTCGCCCATCTTTCACCTCAAGTTATCCCCTGCCCTCAAAGATCACCCGGATCTGCGCCCCTGGCGCCAAACCGCTTTCGGCCCCGTTCTCGACTTTAGCGATGATCCCCTCTCGCCTGGCAAGTACTCCATGGGCGATCGGTAGCCGTGGCTTCGGTGCCTGCTGCCAGGGCTGTGACTGGTGACGCGTGCGAGGAGCGAGAGAGCGGAGGAGAGTGGGAGCAAATGGGCAGAGGAGATCTGGTCCGGGCGATCCTTTCGGGATCACTGCCCACCAGCCCATCCTGTCTCCACTCTCTTCACCCACTCCGTCCTTCCCCCAGCGCCACGCATAGCGCCTCGAACCGTCACTTGTTTGGCGTCTCAACGCTTTCCGACAATGCCTGCTCCAGGCTCACCCAGCCTTCCTTTATGGCCTTCAGGACCCTGATCAGATGAAGCTCATACATCATCTGGTCATGCCCTAGCTCCGCGTTAAGCACCTGCTCTAGCCTGAGAAGCTCCTCCGTGGAGAGCCCGCTCTCCCTTTTGGCCTCCTCCAAGTCGAACAGCTCCATCCTTTATCACCTCCTAAACTTCCGGCGGGGCCAGTATCTCTATCAGGCGAAGCCCAGACATTCGGCTATCGGTGGAAGGGGCTCCTGAAAGAGCCAACCGGCTTCTAGCCAAAACCCGGGAATCGTCTGGCTTTCCACCTTGCCGAAGGCAATTCGGTTCACGGCGTGATCTCCCCCTTGCAGCCGATGTACGACGTCCTCTTTCGTTTTGCGGGTCCACCGCCCAATAGCCGGGATCCTGGCGAGCGCGTAGTCCTCTAGTTTTACTTTCTCCCTGAGGTCAATCGTGCGGGTCGTGGGGCTCATGATTTCCACCACCAGGGCGGGGCATACCTGGAGTGGCACCCCCTTTGCCTTAGACACTTCCTCCGGCAGCAACACGAAGATCGCACGAGCTCCCAGATCAGGTGCTCCGGGGCTTCGGCAAGGTACCGCTCCAGGGTCCAGCCCCCAAGCAGGACCACATAGGGCTCCCGTAGGAGCTCCTTCCGCTCATCCACCACCATCACCTTCATGGTTTCCTCACCCCAAAGGTACCTATCCTCCCCGGCACTGCTGGCCAACCCGGTTCGCGATCTCCTTGGCCACGGCGCGGGCGATGTCCTGGGGACTTGCCCCAAACCTGAACCCGAAGATCTCGATCCCGCCAACGTTGACCGTGATCTCGTGGCCCTGAAACTCGCCGGTCGCAAGGTCGAGCACCCGCACATCCACCGTTACCCACGAAGCAATGGCCCGAAACAGGACATCCAGCAACGGGAGGTTGATGTATGCGGTCCTGATCTCCCGCCAGTCGGTGATCGTCCCGGTTACGACGTAATCGGCGGTCAACGCCTGCGCGGTCTTGCAGCCCCGCTCGGAGAGGGCGGTCTCGGTGGTGGTGGCGAAGAGTTGGCCGAGATCCACACCTCCTACCCGCACCCCGGTTTCGTTCTCGAACGGGAGCGCGCCGAATGTGGGGCCGGGGACCGAACATCCCGTGAAGCAGCGCGTGGTGAGCGGGTACTTCTGGGCGATGGACTGGGCAAGTCGGCACGCGATCTTATCCCCCGCCCGTTCGAGTGATTTCTTCCCCGCGAGCTCAGCGGAGAAGTCCACCCCGCCAGTATGGATGGCATCGGCAGCAAGGATGCGCCCGGTGGCGACCTCGATCGCCCGTACCTCAACCCGGGACCGGCCATCCTGTACCCGCGGTTGGCCAGGGATCCTCAGGGCTTCCAGCACCTCCACCGTGGAGACCGCCTCCCCCACCACCAGGATGTCCGCAGCTGCTCCGTCCCGAGCGGCCAGCTCGCGAATTGCCACGGAGTCCCCGGCAAGGGCCCTCCGGGCAAGATCCTCGGTCTTGGCAAGCCCATCGGCCGTCGCCCGGAGGAGGCGGATGTGCGCCAGGTCAACAACGGTGATCCCGTACTTGAGGAACCCCCGGATAACTGCAGTCTCCGCCGCCGGATCGGGGATCGGCCGCGGCACCCGCTGGATGATGACCGTCTCCGGGATGACCACCGCCACCGTGGGGCACGTTTGACCGAATGCACACAGACTGGTTAGGAGAAGAAGACCTGCTGCAACCGCCACCCGCCTCGTCACCGCCCGCCCCCTCGGAGTCGAGCCTCGCGCCACCTTCCCGCTGGCGGGCACGCGGCGCGAAGGCGCCAACTTACGTACCCTACCACGAACGAGGGCCGACCGTCAAGTTCTCTTCCCGAGGAGTAGAATATCCTTCTCTTCTCGTTTTCTAACCAGCGCAGGCCTAGATGCGCGGTTAGGGACCATCTCCCGGGGGAGCCGGACCATAGGGAGGGATCTGAATTCCGTTGGGAAGCGATTGGGGAGGCCGGCGACGGCCCCCGCGGTGTGGCTCCAGGTCAGCGGTGGGCGGAGCGGGCGATCGCCCAGAACGCGTCGGGGTCGAGGGATGCCCCGCCCACGAGCGCTCCGTCCACGTCGGGGAGGGAGAGGAACCCCCGTGCGTTGTCCGGGTTGACGGATCCTCCGTACTGGATGCGGACCCGATCGCCAGGGGCCCCAAACCGCTTCCGGAGCCAGACCCGGATCCGCGCCGCCATCGCTTGGGCATCGGACGGCTGCGCCGCCACGCCGGTCCCGATTGCCCACACCGGCTCGTAGGCGATCACGAGCCCTCGCGGATTGTCGTCTAGCCCGGCGACGCCTCTCTCCAGTTGCCGCTCCACGACCTCCCACGCCCTCCCTCCGTGACGCTCGGTGAGGGTCTCCCCCACGCACAGGATCGGCGCGAGTCCGTGGACAACCGCAGCCTGAACCTTCCGGCCCACGAGGTCGTCGCCCTCCCCGAAGAGCGTTCTTCGCTCGGAGTGCCCGCACAGGACGTAGCGGACCCCGACGTCGGCTACCTGGGTCACCGACACCTCGCCCGTATAGGCGCCAGCGGGCTCGGGGTAGGCATCCTGCGCGCCGAGGCCGATCGGGGTCCCGGCGAGGAGCTCCACGGCGGTGGGGAGGGAGGTGAAGGACGGGATCACGACCACCTCCACCCCCGGATCGCGGCCCACGAGCTCGATCAGACGCTCCAGATAGGCCCGCGCTTCGGGGATCGTCTTGTGCATCTTCCAGTTCGCCGCCACAAGCGGGATCCGCACGTTCCCCTCCTTTCGCGATTGACAGAGCCCATCCTATGGCTCTATCATGCCGTGTGCAAGGAAGAAGGAATCGGGGACGGGGAGGGCTCATCGTCACCCTCGCTGTCTGGCTCGTAGCAGCGCTCTTCGCACGGGGAGCGACAAGGGGGGGATCATGGACATAGCGGTAGGGATCATCGTCGCGGTGATCGTGCTGTTCCTGATTAGCGCGATCAAGGTCGTTCGGGAGTACGAGCGGGGGGTCATCTTCCGCCTCGGCCGCCTCGTCGGGGCGAAGGGGCCGGGGCTGTTCCTCGTCATCCCCATCGTGGACAAGATGGTGAAGGTGGACCTGCGCACGATCACCCTCGACGTGCCGCCCCAGGAGGTGATCACCCGCGACAACGTCCCCGTCAACGTGAACGCGGTGGTGTACTTCCGCGTGATGGACCCCCAGGCGGCGGTGGTGGAGGTCCTCGACTACATCGAAGCCACCCGCCAGATTTCGATGACCACGCTCCGCTCCGTGCTCGGGAGGGTTGAGCTGGACGACATCCTCGCCGAGCGGGACAAGGTGAACCGCGAGCTCCAGCAGATCATTGACGAGCACACCGATCCGTGGGGGATCAAGGTGAGCACGGTCGAGGTGAAGGACGTGAAGATCCCAACCGAGATGCAGCGGGCGATCGCCCGGCAGGCGGAGGCGGAGCGGGAGCGGCGGAGCAAGGTCATCAACGCCGAAGGGGAGTTCCAGGCTGCAGAGAAGCTGCGGGCGGCAGCGGCGATCATGCTCGAGGCCCCGGGGGCGCTCCAGCTCAGGTACCTCCAGACCCTGTCGGAGATCTCCACCGAGAACGCGACCACGATCGTGTTCCCCGTTCCGATCGAGCTCCTCGACGCGCTGCACGGGCGCAGCCAGGGTTGAGAATCTGCGCGCTGGGGAGCGGATCCGCGGGGAACGCCCTCCTCGTGGAGGGGCCCCGGGGGGCGCTCCTCGTGGATGCTGGGCTTCCCTGGCGGGAGATCGAAGCCCGCTCCGCACGGGCGGGGATGAGCCTCGCTGGGTTGAAGTGGGTCCTCCTCACCCACGAGCATGCGGATCACGTGCGGGGCCTCGATCCCCTCCTCCGGCGTGGGGTGCGGGTGGCGGCGAGCCCGGGCACGTTGCGGGCCCTGGGGATCGAGGGGACCACGCTTGAACCGGGGATCGAGCTCGAGGGGATCCGTGTCTTCCCGTTCCCGATCCCCCACGATGCGCGGGAGCCGGTCGGGCTCCGGCTGGAGGCGAACGGATCGCGGATCGGGATCGCCACCGACCTCGGGCAGGTCACGGACACCGTTCTCTCAGCGCTTTCGACGTGCCAGACGGTGGCCCTGGAGGCGAACCACGACGTCCCGCTCCTCCTCGCCGGGCCCTATCCGTGGCCCCTGAAGCTGCGGATCCTCGGCCCGGAGGGGCACCTCGCGAACGAGGAGACCGGCCGGGCGATCCACCTGGTGGGGAGTGGGCTAGACCAGGTCCTCCTCGCCCATCTCTCCGCGGAGAACAACACGCCGGCGCTGGCACTGGAGACGGTGGCGCGGGCCGTGGATGGGTGGGGAGGGCGCCTCTACCTGACCTACCCGGACCGTCCGAGCGCGGTCGTCGGGGCGTAGGGGCGCACAATCCCGAGCTGGGCCATCCCCCGCACGATCTCCCCCACGCTCGGGACGGCGGTCGAGCCGCTCCAGAACTCGGGGTTGGTCGAGGTCTGGTACACGACGAGGACCATGTACTGCGGATCGTCCCATGGGAAGAACGAGGCCATCCCGGTCGTGACGTGGTCGGCGACGTAGCCCCTCCCGGGGAGCGCCATCTCGGCGGTGCCCGTCTTCCCCGCGACCCCGAACCCCGGGACGTCGGCGGCAGTGCCGAGGCTGGGATCTCCGTTCGGGTCGGGGTTCACCGCGTAGCGGAGGACCTCGCGCATCGTGCGACAGGCATCGGGCGAGGCGATCTGCCCCCGCACCTCGGCCGGGCCGGGGAGGAGGCGCGGGCGGAGGAGGGTCCCCCCGTTCGCCAGCGCCGAAAACGCCGCTCCGAGCTGGATCCCGGTCACGGCGATCCCCTGCCCGAATGAAGTCACGGCCAGGTCGAGCTCGGTCCACTTCTCGGGCGGGTTGAGGATCCCGTTCACCTCGCCGGGAAGCTCGATCCCCGTCTTCTCGCCGAACCCCATCCGGGCGAGGTAGGCGTGGGTGCGCGCGATCCCCATCCTCTGGGCCACCTGGACGAGCACGGTGTTCACGGACTGGGCCATCGCCCGGCGGAACGTGATCGTCCCGTAGCTCTTCCCGCGGGCGTTCTTCACCGCGACCCCCTGGACGAGGATCGGCGAGTCGCCGGAGAAGGTCTCCTCGGGGGTGATCACGCCTTGGTCGAACGCCGCGAGGCCGACGAGGGCCTTGAATACGGACCCTGGCTCGAACACGTGCGTGACCGACCACGGATGGAGGAGCGCCGGATCGGGCCGCGCCGGGTCCACCGCCGGGCCATGGGCGAGGGCGAGGACCTCGCCCGTGCCGGGGTCCATCACCAGGGCGAACCCGCGCTCGGCCCCCGGGTACGTGCCCAGGCCGCGCGCGACCTCCCGCTCGCAGATCCACTGGACGCGCGCATCGAGGGTGAGGTGAAGGGGCTTCCCCGCCGCGCCGGGATCCTCGTCCCATAGGTCGTAGATCTGCCCACCTGGCCCGCGGAGGAGACGGATCCGCCGTGGCCGGCCCGATAGCTCCTCGTCGAAGAGGAGTTCCATCCCAGCGAGGCCGTTCCCATCCACCCCCACCACCCCGAGCACGGCCAGGGCGAGTGGCCCCTGCGGGTAGGCCCGCTTCCAGGAGTCGAAGAAGAGGAGCCCCTTGATCCCCAGGCTCTCCGCCTGGGCTCGGATCCGCTGCCCGACCTCGTAGTCCACCCCCCGCGCGAGCCAGGTGAAGTACGCCGTGCGGTACACCTTGTCCTTCGCCTCCGCCGCGGACATCCCGAGCTCGCGGACGAGGAGGCTGATCAGGAGTTCGGGCTTGGTGAGGAGGTAGCCATCGAGCGCGATCTCGTAGGCGGGGACGTCGTAGGCGAGGGGAACACCGTTTCGATCGTAGATCGGGCCCCGCTGAGCGGGGATTTCGATCACGTCCTCCTGGATCTGCTGGGCCACGGTCGCCCAGTGGTGGTGTTCCACCACCTGCAGTTGGACGAGGCGACCGACCACAACCAGCCCCCCCAGCCCGAGGACGAGGAACGCCGCCTCCGCGCGGTTAATGGCTGCCCCCCTCGAGGACGAGGTACCGGGTGCGCTCCTCGTCGAACGGGACCATCCCTAGCGCCCGGGCGCGGAGAGCGATCTCGTCCAGGGAGTAGGCGCGGTCCACCTGGTAGGCGAGGTCGAGCCGCACCCGCTCGACCTCCTCGAGCTCGAGGAGGATCTGCGCCCGCTGTGCCCGGAGCCCAGACAGGACTGCTCCCTGCCACAGGTAGAGGAACAGAAGCCCCGCCACGAGCACCCCTACGGTGATGACGAGGGCCACACCTCCCCCGGCGGGGCTATGGAGGCGACCTCGCTCCCGAGGGTGCGGAACTCTTGCCCTGGACTCACGCACACCGCGAGGGTAGGGCGGGCCGCTCCCCTGATCACGGACAGCTGACCGAGCCTGGGCCCACCTCGCGCACCCGCGCCGCGCGGAGCTTGGCCGACCGGGCACGGGGGTTGCGGCCCACCTCATCCTCCTCCGGCCGAAGCGGCTTCTTGGTGAGGACCTCCACCCGCCCGGCGAGGGCCTCCCGGCGGAGGAAGTGCTTCACGATCCGGTCCTCAAGCGAGTGAAACGAGATCACGCATAGAGCCCCGCCCGGGGGGAGAAGGCGCACCGCCCCGGCGAGGCCCGCCTCGAGCGCCCCAAGCTCGTCGTTCACCGCAATCCGCAGCGCCTGGAACGTCCGCGTGGCGGGGTGGATGCGGTGGTGACCGGGGGGGTAGAGGCGCGCCACAACGCGGGCGAGCTCGGTGGTGGTGTGAAGGGGCCGCTGCTCGGCGATCGCCCGTGCGATCCGCCGCGCGTACCGCTCCTCGCCGTACTCCCAGAGGATGCGGGCCAGCTCCGCTTCCGGGAGGCGATTGACGAGGTCGGCAGCCGTGACAGGGGCGGTGGGGTCCATCCGCATGTCCAATGGCCCAGCGGCCAGGAAGGAGAACCCACGCTCCGGGGAGTCAAACTGGAGGGACGATGCGCCGAGGTCGAACAGGACCCCGTCCACCCGGGGAACGGGCGAGACGAGCGTGGCCAGATCGCGGAAGTTCCCATGGAGGAGTTGAAGGCGATCCGTGTACGGCCGCAGCCTCTCCCGGGCCCGGTCGAGGGCCACCGGATCCCGGTCAATGCCGATCACCCTCGCCCCCCGGGCGAGGAGGGCTTCCGCATGCCCCCCTGTCCCGACCGTCGCGTCCACGATGCGTACCCCTGGGGCGGGGGCAAGGAAGCGCACCACTTCCGCGACCAGCACCGGTTCATGCCATGGCCCTGAGCCGGGCACGCCGACCGTTCCTCCCTGCCGCGGAACCCCAGCGCGGGCTACTTCGCCTCGGCGGCGAACGCCTCCCCGAGGACAGCGATCCCCTCAAGGAGGGCGTCGTCGGGGATCGTGAGGGGCACGAGGAAACGGACCACGTTCCCGTACAGGCCAGCGGTGGGGAAGATCACCCCGCGTTTCAGGGCCTCGGCCTGGACGCGCTTCGTCTCCTCGGGGGCCGGCTCGCGGGACTTGCGGTCGCGGACGAGCTCGATCCCTACCATCGCCCCCAATCCCCGCACATCGCCGATCACGGGGTAGGTGCGCTCGAGGGCCCGGAGCTCGCGCATCAGGATCTCCCCGATGTGGTCGGCGCGGGCGAGGAGCCCTTCCTCCTGGATCACGTCGAGCACGGCAAGGGCCGCGGCGCACGCCACCGGGTTCCCGCCGTAGGTGGATCCGAGCGAGCCAGGGATGGGGGCATCCATGACCTCTGCCTTTCCGACCACCGCGGACAGAGGCAGACCCCCGGCGATGGACTTCGCCACGCAGATCAGGTCCGGCTCGATTCCGGCGTGCTCGCAGGCGAAGAACCTCCCCGTCCGCCCGACCCCACACTGGACCTCGTCCGCCACGAGGAGGAACCCATGCCGATCACAGAGCTCGCGCAGGAAGGGGAGGAACTCGGGCGGGGGGACGATGAACCCCCCTTCCCCGATCACCGGTTCCACGACCATGCACGCCACTTCCCGGGGGTCCACAAGCGACAGCATCCGCCGTTCGATCGCCGTCATCGCGATCGGGGACCGGTACGGATAAGGATAGGGCAGCCGGTACACATCCGGGGCGTACGGCCCGAACCCCGCCTTGTACGGGATCGCCCGGTGGGTCATCGTCATCGTGAGGAGGGTTCGGCCGTGGAACGCGTAGTCGAACACGAGCACCGCTTTGCGCCCCGTGGCGACGCGGGAGATCTTGACCGCGTTCTCGATGGCCTCGGCGCCGGAGTTGAAGAACGCGCACTTCTTCGGGGTCGGGCCCGGGGCGAGCTCCGCCAACCGCTTCGCCAGGTCCACGTACGGCTCGTAGGGCACAGAGGTGAAGTCGGTGTGCAGGGTCAGCGCGGCCTGCTCCCGGACCGCGGCCACGACCTTGGGATGGTTGTGCCCGACGTTCATCACCCCCCACCCGCCCGAGAAGTCGAGGAACCTGTTCCCATCAAGATCCTCCACCACAGGGCCATCGGCACGGGCCGCACAGAACGGCGCCAGGGGGGCGAGGGGTTTGGCGACGTACCGCTCCTTGCGGAACAGCGCCGCCTTGGACTTCGGGCCTGGGATGTCGGTCGTCACTCGGATGTACTTGCGCGCCATGCGTCCCCCTTCACTCGATCTCGACCAGTTCGCCCGGTGGGATGAGGCGGACCTTGAACGGAAGGCCCATCCCCTCGATCTCGCGGGCGACGGCGGTGAGCTCTCCCCGGTACCGGCTGGAGAGGTGGTACACGATCAGTTCCTTCTCGACCTCCGCCTTGCGGGCGACCTCCACTGCCTCCCACAGGGTCGCGTGTTTGTACTCCTTCCGGTCCTCCTCAGCAAGGAACGTCGCCTCGTGGCAGAGGACCTCTGTCCCTCGGACCGACGTTGGGTTGAGGGGGACTGAGTCCCCTCCATAGGAGAAGAGGTACTGCGTGTACTCCTCGGAGATCTCATCCCGCTTCCCCGCGCGGACGAGGGCCACGATCTCCTCCTGGGCTAGATCGCGAAACTCGGGCCTCAGGCGCCGCCGAACCTCGCACACGTTGTACCCAAGCGACGGCTCACCCCGGGCGTGGATCGTCCCGAACGCTTCGATGAAGCGGGGCATCCGTCCGGCGAGGAGGGTCACCCGATCGCCGGCCTGGAGAGGGATCCATTCCAGGTCATACTGGAGGTTGCGGTTCGTGCGGGCGAAGTAGTGGATGAGCTCCGATACGAAATGGCTCCCTGCCGGATAATGGATGCGGAGCTCCTTCTCGTGATCCCCCATCGCGTTGTTGCGGATGTTGATGAGGCTCATCAGGCCAGAGATGTGATCGGCGTGGCCGTGGGAGAGGAACACGTGCTTGATCGCGAACACCCGGTTCTCGAGGCACGAGCTCACGCCCTCCCCGCAGTCGAACAGGATCCGGTCCGGGGCATAGTAGATCCACGTCGAATAGAGCGCCTTCGAGTAAAGGATCGCCTTCATGGTGGAGCCCCATGGTACCAGGCGATGCGCTGCGATTCACGACAGCCCAACTTTCCACCTTCGTGGAACGACCTTCGGGCGAGGGTACACTTTGCCCATGCTCGACCTACGTCTCATCCGCAGCGATCCCCAAGGGGTCCTTGCCCGGCTCCGGCGCCGCGATCCCGCGCTCGACCTCGCCCCGCTCCTCGCCCTCGATGAGGAGCGGCGCTCCCTCTCCCAGAGGGCGGATGAGCTCCGCCGACAGCAGAACGAGGCCTCGGAGCGGATCGCTGCCCTCGGGCGGGATGGCCGCCCCGCGGAGCGGGATCCGGTGCTGGCGAAGATGCGCGCGGTGGCCGCGGAGCGGAAGGAGGTCGAGGCCCGCCTCCAGGTGGTAGAGCAGGAGCTCGAATCCCAGCTCCTCTCCCTCCCCAACCTCCCCCATGACTCGGTCCCGGAGGGGATGAAGGAGGAAAAGGTCATCCTCCGCACGTTCGGGGAGAAACCGGAATTCGCGTTCCCGCCCGAGCACCATGTCGCCCTCGCCCAGAATCTAGGGCTCCTCGATTTGGAGCGGGCAGCCAAGGTCACCGGCGCGCGGTTCCCGATGTATGTAGGGGCGGGGGCGCGCCTCGAGTTCGCCCTCCTCCACTGGATGTTCGAGCTCCACGTGCGCGAACACGGCTACACCCCAATCCTCCCCCCCATCCTCGCCAACCGGGCGTCGTTTGTGACCTCGGGCCAGTTCCCGAAGTTCGCGTCCGAGGTCTACGCCTGCCCCGAAGACGACCTCTACCTCAACCCAACCGCGGAGGCGCTCCTCGTCAACCTCCACCGGGACGAGATCCTCGCCGAAAGTGACCTCCCCCGCCGCTACGTCGCCTACACCCCCTGCTTCCGCCGCGAGGCGGGGGCGTACGGGGAGGAGCAGCGTGGGCTGATCCGCGTCCACCAGTTCAACAAGGTCGAGCTGTTCCACTACACGACCCCGGAGGATTCCTACGCTGCCCTCGACGAGATCGTGCACCAGGCGGAGGCAATCCTGCAGAGGCTCGGGCTCCACTACCGGGTCGCCCTCCTCCCGGCAGGGGATCTCGCCCAGCAGGCGGCGAAGACGGTGGACGTCGAGGTGTGGCTCCCCGGCCAGGACCGCTACTACGAGGTCTCGTCCTGCTCGAACTGTGAGGAGTACCAGGCCCGGCGGGGGAACATCCGCTACCGACCCGCCGATGGGGGCAAGCCCCGGTTCGTTCACACCCTGAACGGCTCGGCCCTCGCCACGTCGCGCCTGTTCGCAGCGCTCCTCGAGCAGAACCAGCAGCGAGACGGGACCGTGGTCCTCCCCCCCCTCCTCGCCGACCTCCTCGGGCAGCGGAGCCTCGGCTAGCGGGACCGCCCGGCCGGGGGGAAGACCGCGGCGGAGCGTGGCACCGATCACAGACAGATCGGGGATGGCGGGGTACCATCCCCGCAGTGCATTCATCCCAAGGAGGGAGACCATGCGTAAGTTGACCGTGATGCTAGTAGCGATGGCCCTTGGCACAGCCATCGCTTGGGGCCAAGGATGGGCGCCCCACGGGCCGATCTACATCTACGGTGATGCCCAGTTCACCTGGGAGAATGGGGTCGTCAAGGGCGCAGGCACCCCGGAGGACCCCTACATCATCGAGGGATGGATCATCGATACCCGCGGCCACGACTACGGGATCTACGTGGACGGGACGCGGGCCCATTTCGTGATCCGCGACTGCCAGATCCGCTACCCGCTCGAGAAGGCGGGGATCCTCCTCTCCAACGTGCGGAACGGGAGGATCGAGGGCACGGCCGTGTTCGGGGGCCGGGTGGGGATCCACCTCCTCGTTACCTCGGGGACCGTCATCACTGGAAACGCGATCGGGTACTGCGATCACGGGATCGTCCTCGGTCCGGCGGCCCAGGGGAACACGATCTACGGGAACAGCATCGTGAACTGCGGGTTCCCCGCCCGCACGGAGGGCGTCCCGAACCAGTGGTTCAAGGACGGCCGCGGCAACTACTGGTCCGACTACCGTGGTACCGACCTGAACAAGGATGGGATCGGGGATACCCCGTACGAACTCGTCCCCGACCTCTACCCGCTCCTGGAGCCGCCGGTGAGCCTCCCCGCGGGGGCGACCCGTCTGAGCACCCTTGACCTCGCGGCGCTCGGAGAGCGGGGCATCGTCGCCCTCGCCCCGGGGAGCCTCGTGCGGCTTGTCGCCACCGACATCGGGGTCGGTGTGGACAAGATCTTCTACCGCCTCGACGAGGGCCAGTGGCTGACCTACGGCGACCCGTTCCCGCTCCCCGACCGGGCGATGGTGCGGATGGAGTACTACGCCGTGGATAAGCTCGGGAACCAGGAGCGGACGAAGCAGCTCGTCATCTACCTCGACATCGAGCCGCCGGTGACGCGGATCGTGGCGGATGGCCCCCACTACTACGCCCCGGACGGGAAGCTGTGGATCACGTCGCGAACGAAGCTCGAGCTCAGGGCGGACGACGCATCCGGGATGGCCAACATCTTCTACCGGATCGAGGGCGGCGACTGGCGGTCCTACATTGAACCGTTCATGGTCCCTGGGCCGGAGGGGCCGTACAGGATCGAGTACTACGCGCTCGACCTCTACGGGAACCGGGAGGGCGTGCAGACGGCGATCCTGTGGAAGGACGACTCCGCACCGGCCACCGAGCCCGCGACAGGAGGGAAGGCCCCTTTTGAGGTAGGGGGGACAGGCCGCGACGAGGCCCCGACGCCCACCCCTGCGCCCGCTCCGGAGCCGGAGCCTGAGCCAACGCCTGAGCCCCCCACTACCACCCTTACGTTCCGCGTCACCCTCACCTCGATCTCCCTCCTTGAGGAACCAGGGGTGGAGGGAACGTGGACCCTGACCTACTCCCTGAACGGGGAGGAGAAGGAGATCGTTTGGGACGAGCTCCCCCTCATCCTCTACACGGGCGAGGCGAAGCACCTCTCCCTCACCCTGCGGGCGAAGGAGGGCGATGAGTACCCCGATGTAGGGGAACACACCCTGACCCTCGCGGCACCGTGGACCCTCACCACCTACGACCTGGAGATCCCGGTGTACGTGGGCAGTGACCCGGCGTCCGCCCTCCTTGGGGTGTGGCGGTTCACGGTGGAAGTGACCGAGGACCGCTGACGAAGGAGCTCGTTCGCATCGGCTAGGGAGACGGTCCGCCGCGGGCGGACCGTCTTTTCATGATCACGGTGGAGGTGTGCAATGCGCGTTCTGTTCGTTTCCGCAGAGGTGGCCCCGTATGCCAAGGTGGGGGGGCTGGGCGATGTCGCGGCCGCCCTGCCGCGGGCCCTGGCCGACCTCGGGGTGGAGATCGCGGTGGCGATCCCGAAGTACCGCATGGTGACGGAGCGGGCGCGGGACCTCACCCCCGTCGCGACCTTCCCCGTCGCGGTGGGGGGCGAGGTGCGGACCTGCCAGGCGTTCCGCGGGTCCCTCCCCCAAAGTGAGGTCCCACTGTACGCCTTGGGGTGCGATCCCTTGTTCGACCGCCCGGGGATCTACGGGGAGGGAGGCGGGGGATACCCCGATGAGCTTGAACGGTTCGCGTTCCTGTCGCGGGCCGCGCTCGACCTCGGTCCGGCGAGCGGGTGGCTCCCCGACCTGGTCCACGCCAACGATTGGCACACCGCCCTCATCCCGGTGTACCTCCGCGCGGGACTGGCCGCTCCGGCGAGGTCGCTGCTCACGATCCACAACCTCGCCTACCAGGGATCGTTCCCGCGGGCGAGGGGAGAGAACCTTGGTCTGAACAGCGTCGGCTGGCAACTCGTGACGCGAGGGGACCAGATCAACCTCCTCCAGGGCGGGATCCGGGCCGCGGATTGGATCACCACCGTTTCCCCGTCCTACGCCCGCGAGATCCTCGCCCAGGGCGAGGGGCTGGAGGAGGTCCTCCACGAGAGGCGGAACCGGCTCACCGGGATCCTGAACGGGATCGACACCGTCCTCTGGGATCCCAGCTCGGACCCCCACCTGTGGGCTCCCTACTCGGCGGCCGACCCGAGCGGAAAGTACGAGAACAAGCGGTCCCTCCAAGCCGCGCTCGGCCTCTCCCCGGCGGACGACCCGCTCGTGGCGATGGTGTCCCGCCTGGCTGAGCAAAAAGGGTTCGATCTCGTCCTCGCGGCGTTCGAGCGGATGATGGCCCTCGGGATCCAGTTCGTCGTCCTGGGGGAGGGGGATCCTCGGTACGCCTCGTTCTTCCGGAACGCGGAGCGACGCTACGGGGGGCGTGTGCGGGCCTTGATCCAGTTCTCTGAGGCGTGGGCTCATCGCATCGAGGCCGGAGCGGACCTGTTCCTCATGCCGTCGCGGTTCGAACCCGCTGGCCTGAACCAGCTCTACTCCCTCCGCTATGGCACGGTGCCGGTCGTCCGCGCCACGGGCGGGCTCAACGATACGATCCACGACTACGATCCGGGCACGGACTCGGGGAACGGGTTCACCTTCACCGACTACACGGCGGAGGCGATGCTGTCCGCCCTCGGCCGAGCGGTGCGCCTGTGGTGCTCCGATCGCGAGGCCTGGCGACGGCTGATGGTGCGCGGGATGGGCGAGGACCACTCCTGGGCCGTCCCTGCTCGGCAGTACTGCGCCCTGTACGAGCGCGTTCTGGCCGGGGAAACCCCGCGCTTGACGGAACCGTGACGCGGGCTACACTGTAGATTATCTTCTGTTTCGGGAGGTGTCCGAAATGAGATCCCTCATCTGCTGCCTTTTGGCTGTGCTATCCGTGGTGGGAATGGGCGCATCCGGGCAGGTCATCCGAATCGGCGTCGTGGGGCCGATGACGTACATCCAGGGTGCCCACCATTGGCAGGGGGCTACGCTCGCGGCCGAGGAGATCAACGCCGCCGGTGGGATCACCGTGGGCGGGACGACGTACACCATCGAGCTCGTGCGCGTGGACTCGAACGAGATGCAACCGGGTCCCGACGCGGTGAGCGCCGTGGAACGGGCGATCACCGCGTCGAAGGTGGACTTCCTCGTCGGGGGGTTCCGCACAGAGGCGATGCTCGCCATGACCGAGACCGCGGCTGACTACAAGGTGATCTTCATGATCGCCGGGGCATCGGACGATGCTCTGCTTGCAGGTCGGGTGGACAAGGACTACAACCGCTACAAGTACCTGTTCCGGGTCACGCCGGTCCCCTCCACTTCCCTCGCCCGCGTCGCGTTCATCCTCCTCGGCGAGGTGATGGAGGAGTTCCGGCGCGAGCTGGGGATCGCGGAACCGAAGGTGGCGATCGTCGCTGAGCAGGCCGCGTGGGCGAACTCGATCGTCACCTTCGTCCAACTGATGGCGAACACCCCCCTCGCCCTCGGCGGGCTGGGTGGGAAACACGTTGGCACGTGGCGACCGTCCGCGCTCGCGACGAGCGTCGCCGCGGAGTTGACGGCCGTGGAGCGATCCGGCGCCCACATCGTATTCACCGTGTTCTCCGGCCCGGTGGGGGTCGTGTTCGGCCGTGATTGGGGGCGCCTCCAGATCCCCGTCGCCGCGGTGGGGATCAACGTCGAGGCCCAAGCCCAGAGCTGGCTCGATGCCACCGGCGGGTTCGGGGCCTATGCCGCTACGGTGGGGATCTACGCCGATGGGGTGGCGGTCACCGAGAAGACGCTCCCGTTCGTGGACGCGTTCCGGGCGAGGTTCGGCGAGCTCCCAATCTATACCGCGGGGACCTACGATGCGATCTACGTTCTGGCTGACGCGATCCAGAGGGCGGGCTCGCTTGAGACCGATGCCGTAATCCAGGCCCTTGAGTCCACCGACTACGTCGCAACGATCGGGCGCCTCGTGTTCGACGAGGTGCATGATGTGACGTGGGGGCCTGGCTACACCACGGCGATCGGGGTGCAGTGGCAGGACGGGGCGCCGAAGGCGTTCTGGCCCCGGGAATGGCGGCCGGATCCCGTGACCGCGCCGGACCTTGTGATCAGCGCTCCCGGGACGGTCCCCTACCGAATCCCGCCGTGGGTGGAGGCCCACTGGCGGGCGAGGGGGAGCTAGGAACGTACGAAGGGGCCCCAGCGGGGGCCCCTTCTCACCATGGTCGCGGACATCCTCGTCAACGGTCTCGTTCACAGCGGCGTCTACGCCATGCTCTCGCTTGGGTTCGGGCTCGTGTTCGGGGTTGGACGCGTGCTCAACCTCGCCCACACTGCGTTCTACATGATCGCCGCGTACGGGATCTTCTACCTCGTCCGGATGGGGCTAGCGATGCCCGTAGCGACGGCCCTCACTGCGGTGGGGGTCATGGCAGTCGGCCTTGCGATCTACAAGGTGTTCATCGAACCCGTACGCGAGGTGGAGTCGACGGTGCTCATCACCACCCTCGCTGCCGCGATCCTCCTCCAGGAGGTAGCGATGGTGCTCTTCGGGAGCGAGCTGCGGCATGTGCCACCCGCTTTCCCCGGCTATACCCTCATCGCCGGGGTGCGGGTGGGGAACCAGGAGATGGCGACCCTCGTTCTAGCGGGGGTGTGCCTCGCCGGTGTGTGGCTCCTCCTCTCCCACACGCGGCTTGGGCTGGCGATCCGCGCCGCGGCCCAGGATCGCGAGGTGGCGAACCTGATGGGGATCAACGTGAACCGGGTGACGGCCATCGTGATGGGGCTGGGGTTCCTCCTCGCCGCGCTCGCCGGGGCGGCGATCGCGCCCCTGTCTCCGGTCGAACCACAGATGTGGATGCACCCCTTGGTGATCGTGCTCGCTGCGGTCGTCTTGGGTGGACTGGGGAGTCTGAAGGGAAGCTTGATCGGGGCCGTGATCCTCGCGTTCGCGGAGGTGGTGGTGGTGTTCCTCGTCCCCGGGGGCTCGTACCTGCGGACGGCGGTGGCTCTTCTGATCATGGTCTGCGTCTTCCTTGTTCGGCCCGAGGGCCTGTTCGGGGCGAGCATCGCCGAGGAACGGTAGCGTGCATTACCTGCGCTCGTTCCTCCACTACCTTCGGGCCGAGGTGTTCGTCCTCCCGACGCGGATCATCGCCGTCGCGTTCGTAATCGCGCTGCTCATCCTGCCCCTCTTCACCCAGGACCCGTACCTCCTCCGCATGCTCATCCTCGCCTCGGTGTTCGCGATCTACGCCACGAGTTGGGACATCCTCGCCGGCTATGCGGGCCAGATCAGCCTCGGTCACGCCCTGTTCTTCGGAACGGGGGCGTACACGACCGCGCTCCTCGGCCTCCACCTCGGCCTCCCCCCTTCCCTCACCGTCCCGTTGGGCGCGGTGGCCGCGACCCTCGCCGGGCTTGCCGTGGGCATCCCCTGCCTCCGCCTGCGGAAGCACTACCTCGCTTTGGCCACGCTGGCGTTCCCGCTCATGCTCACCGGCCTCGTGTTCATGTTCCCCGGCTTCTCCGGCGGCGAGGGCGGGATCTGGCGCATCGCGCGGCTCGCCGCGACGCGGGTCGGCGAGTACTACCTGATCGTGGGGACGATGCTCGCCGTGGTGCTTATCCTGTGGAGGATCGCGGGGTCGCGGGTGGGGTTGATCTTTCACGCGATCCGCGAGGACGAGGTGGCGGCGCGGGCCCTCGGGATCAACACGATCCGCTACAAGCTCCTCGCGTTCGCGATCTCGGGGTTCACCGCCGGGGTGGCGGGAGCGCTGTACGCCCACGTCACCCGCATCGCCGGCCCGAGCAACCTCAACTTGTTCATGTCCTTTCAGCCCATCATCTGGACGATCTTCGGCGGGGTGGCCACGGTCTACGGGCCGGTCACGGGCGTGTTCATCCTCTACCCCGCTCTCGATCTCCTGCACGTGGTCCTCCCCCAGTACCGCATGCTCATCTTCGCCCTGCTCGTGCTGTTCATCCTCCGGTTCATGCCCCAGGGGGTCACGACATGGGTCCGGGACCGGATCGAGCGGGTCTGCCCGAGCTGCCGGGTGCGGAACGTCGCCACCCGCCGGACGTGCCGGGCGTGCGGGGCCGAGCTCCGGGACTAGAGACCGAGGTACGAGCGGCGCACGACCTCGTCCACGAGGAGGTTCTCCGGCGGGCCCTCCGCCACGACCCTCCCCTGGGAGAGGACGTACCCCCAGTCCGCCATGGAGAGACTGATCGCCGCGTCCTGCTCTACGAGGAGCACCGCAATCCCCATCTCCTTCACCTCGCGGATCCGCGCGAACAAGGGCTCCTTCACCACGGGGGCAAGTCCGGTGGAGGGCTCATCGATGAGGAGGAGCTGCGGGCCGCTCATGAGGGCGCGGCCGATCGCGAGCATTTGCTGCTCTCCCCCGGAGAGGGTGCCCGCCCGCTGGTGGGCCCGGTCCCACAGGATCGGGAACAGACGCTGGACCTCGGCCAAGCGCGCCGCCACCTCGCGGCGGCTGCGCACGAGGTACGCCCCCGCCATGAGGTTCTCCCGCACCGTCATCTCCCGGAACGGCCGGCGCCGCTCCGGGCACAGGATGAGGCCGCGGGCGGCGATCTCGTGAGGGGGCAGATGGTCAATGCGCTCCTCGTGGAACCAGACCCGCCCGCTCAGCCGCACGTCCTCGTGCCGAAACGCGTGCTGTTCCCACCGCACAAGCCCGGCGAGGGTCCGGAGGAGGGTTGTCTTGCCCGCCCCGTTGGGGCCGACGACGGTGACCAGCTCCCCGTCGCGCACCTCCAGGCCCACGTCGTGGAGGATGAGGGCCGTCCCGTAGGAGACGGACAGCTCATGGGCCTGGATCGCCTGGAACATCAGAACGCCTCCGGCAGGTGCGCCCCCACCCGGCCCAGGTAGGCCTCCACCACCCGCGGGTCCTCCACCACCTGCTCAGGAAGGCCATCCGCGAGGACCTCCCCAAAGTGCATGACGACGATCCGGTCAGCGATCCTCATCAGCTCCGACAGCTTGTGCTCGACGATGATCATCGCGCACCCCTCGCTGTGGAGGCGCCCGAACCGGCCCCCCTTCCGCAGGCGGTGGATGGAGTTCGCGAGGAGCCGCGTCTCGGCCTGGGTGAGACCGGCGAACGGCTCATCGAGGATGAGGAGCTCGGGCTCGGTGGCGATGGCCCGGGCGATCTCGAGCCGCTTGAGGTCGCCTTGGGACACAGCCGACGCGGGGGTGAGCGCGAGATCGGAGATCCCCACGAACTCGAGCGCATCGAGGGCCCGGGCCTCGACCGTCTTCACCCACTCCCCCTGGCGGGCCAGGCGCGGATTGTGGAGGGCGACCATCACGTTGGCGATCAAGGGGAGCTGCTTCATGGGGCGGCTGTTCTGGAACGTGCCCGTGATCCCCCGCACCACCCTCTTCCACGTCGGAAGGCGGGTGATGTCCTCCCCCTTCCAGAGGATCCTCCCTTCGTCGGGGCGCAAGAGGCCCATGATCAACTGTACAACCGTCGTCTTGCCCGCCCCATTGGGGCCGATGAGGCCCACGATCTCCTGCGGGCCCACCGAGAAACTCACCCGCCGCACTGCCTCCAGGCCCCCGAACCGTTTCGAGAGGTTCGAGACCGCGAAGAAGTGCTCCGTCACATCCCCTCCAGCTCTTCGCGGAGGTCGCGCCGCGACACCTTTCCGACGTCGGTCTTGGGGAGCTCGCTGCGGAACTCCACGACCTTCGGCACCTTGTACGGGGCGAGCTTCTCCTTGAGGTAGTCGCGGATGTCGGCCTCCGTCACCCGGCCGCGGGCCTCCGGCCGCAGGACCACGTACGCCATCGGGTACTCGCCGACCTTGGGGTCCTTGACCCCGATCACGCCGGCCGCCTTCACCAACGGATGGGCGGTCAGCACCTCCTCGATCTCCCGCAGGAACACCGAGAACCCGCGGTACTTGATGAGGTCCTTGGTGCGGGCGTAGTAATGGAAGTACCCCTCGTCGTCCATCCGCACGAGGTCCCCCGTTTTGAGCCACCGCTTTCCGTGGGCCTCGCGGAACGCTCGCTTGTTCTCCTCAGCGCGGTTCCAGTAGGCCGCGGTGATGTTGGGGCCGGAGAGGAGGAGCTCCCCCACCTCGCCGACGGGGAGGTAATCGCCTCCCTCCGGATCGGCCACCGCGGCGTCCACGTTGGGCAGGGGGATTCCGAACGACCCGCGCTTAATGCGGGCCGGGGGGTTGACGTGGCTCACCCCGGCCGTCTCCGTCATCCCGAACCCCTCGAGGATCGGCTTCCCGGTACGCTCCTCCCAGCCCGCAGCCGTCGCCTCGGGCAGGGCGTCGGCCCCGCTCACGAGGATCTTCATCTTCTTCCAGTTGACCCACGTCGTTTTGGCGTGGTTGCGGAGGACCTCGTACAGGGACGGCACACCGTAGAACACGGTCACGCCTTCCCGGTCCATGGTGGAGAGGATCTGCCCCAGGTCGAGCGAGGTGAACAGGACGATGGTCGCGCCGAGGGTCACCCCAACGAGGAGGATCGCGACCTGGCCATAGATGTGGTACAGGGGGAGCGCGGCCGCCACCACCTCCCCGCCCTCGACGAGGTCCGGGAAGAACGCCCGCAGCTGGGCCGCACAGGCGACAAGGTTGGCGTGGGTCAGCTGCACCCCCTTCGGTTGGGCCGATGTCCCGCCCGTGTACGGCAGGACCGCGAGGTCCGTGGTCGGGTCAAGGGACGGGGCGGAAAGCACGCGCTCCCTCCCCCGGAGGAGCTTCTGGAACGGGTGCACGCCAGGTCCAGCGGGGAGCGGGGGCTTCTTCGCGAACACCCCCTTCAGGGCGGGGAGGTACTCGTGGGCTCCGGTGACGATGACCCCGTTCAGGCGCCCACCAGACCGCTCGAGGTTCCCATAGAGGAGGTCTTGGCACACGACGTAGTTCGCCCCGCTGTCCTCGAGCTGGAACGCGAGTTCCGAGCTCGAGTAGACGGGGCTCACCGGCACTACGACGGCCCCCGCCTTGAGGATCCCGAAGTAGGCGATCACGAACTGGGGGCTGTTGACGAGGTACAGGGCCACCCGGTCCCCCCCCCGCACGCCGAGCTCCACCAGGCCCGCCGCGAACGCGTCCGCCTGCTCGCGGAGCTCACGGTAGGACAGGTTGGCCCCGTAGTAGTGGAGGGCCGTCCGGCGGGGGAACGCCGCGGCCGCTCGGTCAAGGAGGGTCCACACCGGCACGGAGGGCGTCTCCACCTCGGCCGGGACCCCTTCCGGGTAATGGCGGATCCAGGGTCTAGTGGAGTAGGGGTTGTCTTCGCTCATGCCACCGCCTTCTCTTCTCGGGGGGAGCTCATTCGGGGCGCACGCAATGAGAGGATTATAGGCATCCCTCCCCCCAGATCAAGGAGCGAGATGGCGCAGTCCCGTCGCCTGTTCCCCGAGCCCCCTTGCCGACGAAGGTAATGCCCATTACGATACCTGGCGGAGGCGGTCCATGGGAAAGCGAGAAGTGCTCGACAATGTCCTGAAGCAGATCCAGAAGTCCTACGGCGAGGGCGCGATCATGTGGCTGGGCGACAAACCGGTCGCCACAGGCGTGGACGTCATCCCGACCGGGTCGCTCGCCCTCGACATCGCCCTCGGCGTGGGGGGCGTCCCCCGGGGGCGGATGATCGAGATCTTCGGACCGGAGGCATCGGGGAAGACGACGCTCGCCCTTCACATCGTCGCCGAAGCGCAGAAGCTGGGGGGGACGGCAGCGTTCATCGACGCCGAGCATGCCCTCGACCCCAACTACACGCGCGCGATCGGCGTTGACCTCGACCACCTCCTCCTCTCCCAGCCGAGCTCGGGCGAGCAGGCCCTTGAGATCATGGAGCAGCTCGTGCGGTCCGGCGCGGTGGACATCATCACCGTGGACTCGGTGGCCGCCCTCGTGCCGGAGGCCGAGCTCCAGGGCCAGATGGGCGACGCCCAGGTCGGGCTCCAGGCCCGGCTCATGTCCCAGGCGATGCGGAAGCTCGCCGCGGCGATCGCCCAGTCCAAGACGGTGGCGGTCTTCGTGAACCAGATCCGGTCCACGATCCAGTCCGGGCCATGGGGACCGGGCACGACCACCTCCGGCGGCCGGGCCCTCAAGTTCTACGCCTCGGTGCGGATGAACATCTGGGCCGAGGGGAAGATCGCCGAGGGCGACGACCGGGTCGGGATGAAGGCCCATGTGCGGGTGGTGAAGAACAAGGTCGCCGCCCCGTTCCGCGAGGCGAGCTTCGACGTGATCTACGGCCAGGGGATCGTCCGCGAGCGGGACGCGATCAACTGCGGGGTGGAGTTGGACGTGATCACCCGCTCCGGCTCCTGGTATTCCTACGGCGACACCCGCCTCGGCCAGGGCCTCGCCCAGGCAGCTCAGTTCCTCCGCGACAACCCCGACCTCACCGACCAGATCATCCGCGACATCCGGAAGAAGGCGGGCCTGCCGGAGCCGACGCCCCGTGAGAGCGAAGGATGAAGCAGCGGCCAAGGCCTACGTGGAGCGACTCGTAGCGTATCGCCCCCGGACCGTGGCCGAGGTGCGGCGGCGCCTCGCCGCGAAGGGGTTTCCCCCCGAGGTCGTGCGGGCTGCGCTCTCGTATGCCGAGGAGGGAGGCCTCGTGGATGACGCCCTGTTCGCCCGCCTCTACGCCGACGACCGCCTCCTGTCTCGCCCTTGCTCGCGGAAGCTCCTCACGAGGGAGTTGCGGGATCGCGGGGTGGACGACGCCCTCGCCGAGCGCGCGGCCCGAGCCGCCCTGCCCGATCTGTCGGAAGAGGACCTCGCCCGCCGTGCCCTCGCGGCGCGGATGCCCCTCTGGCAGGGTCTCTCCCCCGACGTCGCCCGCAACCGGGCGGCGGCGTTCCTCCTCCGGCGCGGGTTCTCCCCCGCCCTCGCCCGGAAGACCGTAGACGAGGCATTGGAAGAGGGATGGACATCCGGATAGGCCTCGGCATCGACTTCCACCGGTTCGCCCCCGAGCGCGATCTCGTCCTCGGCGGGGTCGTGATCCCCCATAGCCTTGGGCTGGACGGCCATTCGGACGCCGATGTCCTCCTCCACGCGATCGGCGACGCCCTCCTTGGGGCGGCCGCCCTCGGCGACATCGGGCACCACTTTCCAGTGGGGGACCCGGCGTACGCGGGGATCTCCTCCCTCGAGCTCCTGCGGAGGACCGTCGCCCTCCTCGCCGTAGCCGGCTACGCCCCGTCCCAGGTGGACGCGGTGGTGGTGGCGGAGCGGCCGGTCCTCGCCCCCTACGTCCCGACGATGCAAGCCCGGATCGCCGCCGCCCTCGGGGTCGAGATCTCCGCGGTGTCCGTGAAGGCGACCACACCCGAGCGAATGGGGGCGCTGGGCCGGGGGGAGGGGATCGGCGCGTGGGCGGTGGCCCTCATTGTCCGAACAGCCGCCGGAGATCCTGGAACGTGATCAGGATGAGGAGTCCAAACAGGATCGCGAACCCCACCGCGTGCACCACCATCTCCACCCGCGGCGAGACCTTGCGCCGGGTCACCATCTCGTAGAGGGCGAACACCGTCCGGGCCCCATCGAGGGCGGGGAAGGGGATCAAGTTGAACAGGGCGAGGTTGAGGCTGATCAGGGCCACGAGGAGGAGGAGCACGACCGGCCCCGCCCGCATGCCCTCGCCCAACAGGGCCGCGATCCCCACTGGGCCTGCGACCGCCTCCCCGGCGGGGATGGAGCGGGTGATGAGCCCGCGGATCGTCGCGACGAACCCCACCATCGCGTCCGCGATCTGCCGGAACGCGAGGGCTACCCCTTCCCCAGGGGCCGGACGTTCGTAGCGGGGGGGGAGCGTGCGGAACGAGGCCCCCTCAAGGAGATCGTCCACCGAATCCGGGAGGGGAAGGTCCAGCCGGTCGCCCGCCCGGTCCACCATCGCCTTCCGGCACCCGTCCGCCCAGATTGCGTACAGATCATAGAACGAGCTCACCGGTTCCCCGCAGGCGGAGACGATCCGGTCGCCCGGGGCGAACCCGGCCCGAGCGAGGGGGGCATCTGGGGGGAGCGCCTCGATCTCCGCGAGCACGATCTGGGGGAGGAAGTACGCCCCCACGAGGTACCGCCCGTCGCCGGGCGAGAATGCGGGGGTGATGGCGACCTCCATCTCCTCCCCTCCCCGTTCGATGCGGAACGGCACGGGCTGGGGAGCGAGGGCCTGGATCGTCGCCCCGACGTCGTCGGTGGCCCACGCCGAGCGGCCGCCGACGGAGAGGATCACGTCCCCCACCTGGAGCACCTCCGCAGCCGGCTTCCCGGGGACGAGGCCGGCCACCTGGGGTCGCGGGAGGCCGAACCCGAGGATCGCCCCCACCGCCACCGCCACGGCGAGCACAACGTTCGCCAGCGGGCCGCACAGGGAGAGCGCAAACCGCTTCCAGGCTGGCTGGCCGTAGTAAGTGCGCTCGAACGGGACCTCGGTGGCCGCCTCCGACTCGCCGGCGAGGCGCACGAACCCCCCGAGGGGCAAGATGCGAAGACTGTACCGCGTCTCCCCGCGCTGCCGCGCCCACACCGTCGGCCCGAACCCGAGCGCGAACTCCTCGACCGCGATCCCCAGGGCCTTCGCGGCGAGGAAGTGCCCGCCCTCGTGGATCCCCACGAGGAACAGAATCGTCCCCACGAAGAGGAGGAACGTGGTCACAGCCGTCTCGCCTCGACCCGCAGGACTTCGTTCGTCTCCATCGCCACCCGATGATCCTCGCTTTGGCGCACCCCGACCACCCATGCGATGCCCGCCCTATCGCAGAGGAGGGGCCACCGTCCCCGCTCCCAGCGCGGGATGCGGGCCTCCATGAGGAGATCGCGGACCCGTTTCGTCCCCGTGAGGCCGAACGGGCGCAGGCGGTCCCCGGGTCGCGGCGTGCGCACGAGGAGGGGGAGGGCGAGCCGGTGGGGATCGAGGTAGGCGATGAGCGGGTTCGGCGGAACGAGGCGCGAGGGCCGCGGGACGCGGCGCAGGGAGAACGCCCACCCGAGCTCCCCGATCACCGCCTCGCCCTCGCCGGGCACCTCCCACGCCGGAGGGAGGGCGAGGTCCCGATCGGGGGAACCGAACCTGAGGATCCCACTTCCGATCTGGGCGGATAGCCCGCGGGGGAGGTGGACCTCGCCCCGTCCCCGCCGGATCCCCTCCACCACCGCCTCAACGTGGCGCTGGGCGAGGACGACCCCCGCCTCCTCCCCCGCCCGCCGGACGACGAGGGCCTGCACGCTGCGGGGAAGTGAGCGGAGGAGTTCGAGGTCGAGGCCGTCCTCCCGGGAGACCTCGGCGCAAGCGAGGTCCGCCGCCCAGGCCAAGGCCTCCTCGGCCTCGGCGAGGAGCCCGGCGGCTCGGGCGAGGGCCTCCTCGGCCCGCGGGTTGCGGCGGGAGAGGATGGGGAGGACCTCGTGACGGATCGCGTTCCGCAGGAGCCGCCGATCCTCATTTGTCGGGTCATCGCGGAAGGGGATCCCCTCCCGGGCGCAGAAGGCGCGCGTCTCCTCCCGGGAGAGGAGGATGAGGGGGCGGATGTAAGGAGGCGTGGCAGGGAGGATCCCCCTGAGCCCGCGGGGGCCCGCGCCGCGGAGGAGGTGGAGGAGGACGGTCTCCGCGACATCGGACCGCGTGTGGCCGAGCGCGATCTTCCCCGCGCCCGCGGCGCACGCCGCCCGCGCGAGGAACTCCTGGCGCGCGAGGCGGGCCGCTTCCTCCAGGTTGAGCTTCTTCGCCCGCGCGAGGGCGGGCACGTCCACGCGGTCGTAGATGAGGGGAAGGCCGAGGTCCGCCGCCGCTCCCTGCACCAGAGCGAGGTCCTCCGCCGTGTCCGGCCGGATCCCGTGGTCGAGGTGGGCCACGGTGAGGGTGAGCGAGAACTCGTCCCGCAGGCGGTCGAGGGCGTAAAGGAGGGCCAGCGAGTCCGCTCCCCCAGACACGGCGACGAGGACGCGCTCCCCGGGACCAAGGAGCCCGTACCGGCGGATCGCCTCCCGGACCCTAGCGAGCATCGCCCGCCTCGCCGGGCCGCGGTGGGAGCACCCGGATCCGCCCGTGAACTTCCGGCCCCCTAGAAGCGGACCGCGAACCCCGACGGAAAGACCTCGAGGGAGATCCCCTCCCGCTCAAGCGCGACCTGATACGCGTCCCAGCCCGAATAGAACGCCCACAGGGCATGCACGGCGCCCACGCCCCAGTACAGGGAGAACCCGGGGTAGGGCAGGATCGCGGCCAGGTACCCTCCTCCGATGACCAGCGCCACGTCCACCGCGAAGTGGGTGAGGGCCTTGTCGTACTCCTCGTTGAGGTACTGCCCGAGGCCGGGGATCGCGAACGAAGCGATCCCGTGGATGAGAGGGATTGGGTTCGGCTCCTGCCGTGCCCACCCGACCATGCCCACCCCGACCACCACCGCCAGCGCCACCGCTCCCGCTCGCATCTAGCCTCCTTCGACTTGCGCCAACACCTCGTCCGGGATGTCAAAATTCGCCACGACCTCCTGGACGTCCTCTTCCTCATCGAGCGCATCCATGAGCTTGAGGAGCCTCTCCGCGTCCTTCCCCTCCACCCGCACGGTGGCCTTGGGGACGAGGGCGATCTCGGCGCGGGTCACGGTCACTCCCTGTCCCTTCAGCGCGTCCCGCACCGCAGCCACCGCGCTCGACGGGGTGTAGAAGGTGAGGGTCTCCCCCTCGTCCAGGAAGTCCTCCGCCCCGGCCTCGGCCGCGACGAGGATGACCTCCTCCCGATCCGCATCCCCGGGGATGGCCTCCACCACCCCGCGGCGATCGAATTGCCAGGCCACGCTCCCCTCACCCCCGAGGCTTCCGCCGTGGCCCTCGAAGATGTGGCGCACCGCCGCCGCAGTGCGGTTCCGGTTATCGGTGAGCGCGCGCAGCAGGATCGCCACCCCCCCCGGGCCGTAGCCCTCGTAGGTCACCTCGGCATACTGAACCCCGTCCAGGTTCCCCGCGCCCCTCTTGATCGCCCGCTCGATGTTCTCCTTGGGCATGTTCGCGGCGCGGGCTCGTTCGATCGCCGCGGCCAAGGTGACATTGGTCTCAGGGTTGGGATCCTGCCGAGCACAGACGATGATCTCCCGCGTGATACGGGAGAAGAGGCTGGACCGCTTCTTGTCCTGCGCCCCTTTCCGGTGCTTGATGTTCGCCCATTTGGAATGACCAGCCATCGGCCCCCTCGCAGCGTAGGGGAGAATGATAGTGATCGGCCGGGGATCGGGCAAGGGACCGGTTGCGCGGACCCGGATCGGAGAGGAGACTTACGGGGAATGGCACCCAAATCGGATGCAGTGGAAGAGGGAATGCGGGAGGTCGAAGTGGGGCGCGTGCTCCGGGAGCAGGGCCGGACGCTCGCCGTGGCCGAGTCATGCACGGGCGGGCTCCTTGGCCAGCGGATCACCGCGGTCCCCGGGGCATCGGCGTACTTCCTCGGCGGGATCATCGCCTACCACAACGAGGCCAAGATGAGGCTCCTCGGGGTACCACGGGAGATCATCGCTGGCCACGGGGGGGTATCGGCGGAGTGCACCCGGGCTATGGCCTACGGCGCGCGGGAGCGGCTCAGCGCCGACTACGCGCTTGCGATAAGCGGGATCGCGGGGCCCGGCGGCGGAACACCGGACAAGCCGGTGGGCCTCGTGTACGTTGCCCTCGCCGCCCCAACCGGGATCTGGGTCGAGGAGCACCGCTTCCAGGGATCGCGCGACGGGAACCGCTGGTCGGCGTGCGAGGCCGCGCTTGAGCTTCTCCTCCGACAGGCGAGGGGGACATGACCGATCCCCGACCGCCGCGCTCGCGGTGGGCCACCCTGCGCTGGATCGCTCTCCTCGTCTTCATGGTCGGTGGCATCGCCCTGTTCGGGCTCCTCGTGTACTTCAGCGGTCCGGAGCAGGTGTTCGCGGAGATCGTCCGCATGGGGATCATGGGGTTCCTGGCCGTGGTGCTGTGCGTGGTCGCGTCGATGCTGGCCTGGTCCCTGAGCTGGTACACCCTCCTCCGGGGGGCGGGGATCGCCACCTCGTTTCGCCGCACCGTGTCCCCGCTGCTCGCGGGGTTCACGGTCACGTATATCACTCCGTCGGCTTACCTCGGCGGCGAACCGGTGCGCGCCTACTGGGTCGCCCGCGACCAGGGCGTCCCCATGGCCCGGGTGATGGCCACCGTGGTGGTGGAACGGATCCTAGCGGGATTCGCCATGATCGCGTTCGCTTCGATCGGCGCTATGTTCGCGGTGGCCGCCCCGCAAATCCCGACCGCTGAAAAGGGGGCAATCGCGGTTGCCCTCGGGACCCTGGCCCTGCTCCTCATCGTCGCCCTCATCCCCCTCACCCGGAACGCGCGTTGGCTGTCGGGCGTGGTCGCGTGGGCAGCCGGATTCCTCCCCGGACGGCAGCGGGTCCTCCGCGCGGCGGCGCACGTCGCGGACATGGAGGACGAGATCCATCGCGCGTTCACCCAATACCGGGGGTTCACCTTCCTCGCGCTCGGGTTTCAGCTCCTCACGGTCTTCTTCAACTACATCCGGCCGCAGATCTTCTTCTTCTCCACCCAGCGGGCCCTGTTCACGTTCCCGCAGCTCTCGCTCTACTTCACGCTGAGCATCTTCGTGAATGCTTTCCTGTGGTTCGTGCCCGGTGGGTTCGGGCTCACCGATGGGGGGCGGGTGGGAATCTTCAGGCTCCTCGGGATCCCGGCGAGCGGCGCGGTGGCGTTCAACGTCGTGTTCCGGTTCGTGGACCTCATCCTCGTTGCGATCGGGGTGCAGCTCCTCGTGCGGCGGGGCCTCCTCAGCCTGAGGCGGGGGCGAATCAAGGTCAAGGTGGACCAAGATCCCCCCGCAGGTCAGGGGACGAGTTCGAATCCGTCGGGAAAGTAGTCCGAGCGGTATACGAAGAGGGAGTCGGTTCCCTCCCCGATCTGCGCACCGAGGAACTCGCGGCCGCGGGCGAGCAGCACCGCATCCCCTGCGCTGGGAAGGCGGTAGGTGTCGACGGCGATTCGGCTCCCCCCGGCGAGGATGACCCGCTCGCCTCCCGGCTCGACCCGGATCATGGTGGGCACTGCGCCTTCCTCAGTGCGGGATGAGGGGGTCGTGCCCACAACGAGGACCTGACATTCGATCGCGGCGGGGAGGGGGCCCACGACGAGCGCGGGCAGGACGGCGAGACTACTCGGCATGCCGAGAACCAACGCCGGCCCCGGGGCAAGGCTCGCCTCACCCCGCTCGTCACCGCTAATCACCGTCACGCGCTCCCCTTCGACCTCGGTGACGATGGTCCTCGACATTCCAAGCGGAGCGCGCACCTCGAGTACGTAGGAGACCGGGCGTCCTTGCGCATCTAGAACCGCCTCCTGGGTGAAGGTCGCCCGCATCGGGACAAAGAGCAGGCGAACCGTAAACTGCCCCGCCGACGTAAGCCTAATCCCCTCCGAGCCGACGGTGAGCGTGTAGCTCTCGTGGCCAAGGATTCCGCCTCGAACGGAGTACGCAAGTTGCCCACGGGAGCTGTACGGCACAAGTAGAACAGGGGCCGGTTCAACGTGGCCGGCGGGCGCCTCCTCCCCCATCTCCGGCACGGGTGACCTTGGAATCTGGAGATCCTCCCTTTCCTCGCGCTCGGGGGGCATAGCCGCGGCCCCAGGCGGAGGGGACGTCCACTCGTGTGGGATAGCCTTCACCGCAACCGGTTCCGGACCCTCAGGAGCTGGTCTCCATACCGCCACAACCCCACCCGCCACGCCGAGGAGGGCGAGAGCGACCACCAGGCGCCTCGGCCATCGTCGTTTCAGTCGGATGGCCTTCCTCCTTGAGCAGGAGGCGAACGCGGCCCGCCTATTCGTAGCGGAGCGCGTCCACCACCGGCAGCTTCGCCGCTCGCCACGCGGGCCACAGGCCGGCAACCGCGCCGAGGGCAAATGCCCCGGCCAGCGTGGCCACGATCAGCGACGGGCTCACGACCACGGCCACCCGGACATCGAAGATCCGCCCGATCACGGCCGAGGCCAGGGAACTGACCCCAAGCCCCAAGAGCGTGCCCACGATCCCACCCACGAGCCCCATCAGCCCCGACTCGATCAGGAAGATGGACAGGATATGGCTGTTCTTCGCCCCGACCGCCTTCATGATCCCGATCTCCTTCGTGCGCTCGAGGACGGAGGTGTACATTGTGTTCATCACCCCCACCCCCCCCACGAGGAGGGAGATCCCGGCGATCCCGGCCAGGAACGCGCTCACAGTGGAGGTCACCGTCCCGATCGCGCTGCTGATGTCGCTGTAGGTCACCGCGGTCACCTCCGACCCCCGGGCTCGCAGCTCCACCTGCACCCGCGCGGCGACCTCGTCCACATCGCGCCCCGGTTCGGTGCGCACGAGGGTGGTGAGCACGTCGTTGGCTGGTCCCCACAGGAGGTCCATCGTGCCATAGGGGACGTAGATCGTATCGCCGCTTGGCGAGATCCCAGAGGTAAACCCTTGTTGTGACGGTTCAGCGGTCGGGGCTACGATCCCGATCACTGTGAGCGTGAGCTCCGGCTTGTCCCCATCCCCCGCGATCACGATGGTCTCTCCCACCTCCACATGGAGTCGGGTCGCCACATCCTTCCCCAGCACCGCGACGAGGGTCTCGTCCTCACCGAACAGGCGCCCTCCCGGTTCGAGCTCGAGCGAACCAATGAACGCCGGGAACGACGTGACGAGCTCGGGGGAGAGGCCCAGGACGGGGAGGAACCCTTGGGTCACGCGTCCATCCGGGCCGGCCTGTCCCTCCACAAACGCCGTGCGCTGCCGCACCGCCGCGGCCGTGGCCACACCATCCACCGTGCGCAACCACTCGAGGTCAAGCATGTACTGAGCGAGGCCGTTACTGCGCCCGGAATTGGACATCTGCCGCGGGGCGAGCAGGAACGTGTCCACGCCGAACACCTTGGCTACCTCGTCATTGACAGTCCGCTCGAGGCCCAGCCCAATCGAGATCAGGGCGACCACGGCCGTAATCCCGATGAAGACGCCGATCACGGTCAGCCAACTGCGGATCCGACGGTGGAGGATGCTCGATCCCGCCAACGCCATGAAGTCACGAACCATGGGCCATCTCTTCGATCACGCGCCCGTCGCGCATGCGCACGATGCGGTCCGCGATGCAGGCCGCGTCAGGGTCGTGGGTCACGAGGACCACGGTCTTCCCATCTGCGGTGCTCAGGCTCTGGAGGAGAGTGAGGATCGTTGCCCCCGTCTCCGAGTCGAGGTTCCCGGTGGGCTCATCGGCGAGGATGATCTCCGGGTCGTTCGCCAAGGCGCGGGCGATGGCCACGCGCTGCCGCTCACCGCCGGAGAGCTCGTTCGGCCTGTGGTGGACACGATCGGCCAGCCCAACCTTGATCAAAAGGTCCCGCGCCCGGGCGGCCCGGTTCCTCTTCGGGGCCCCGAGGAAGACCATCGGCAGCTCCACGTTCCTCTGCGCCGATAGCGTCGGGATAAGGTTGAACGTCTGGAACACGAACCCGACCTTGCGGCCGCGCAGGGTGGCAAGCTGGTGCTCGGAGAGCTCGTGCAGGGGTTGCCCATCCAGCAGCGCCACCCCGCCCGTCGGCGTGTCGAGCGCCCCCAGGATGTGCATCAGGGTGGACTTGCCCGACCCGGACGGGCCCATCACGGCCACGATCTCCCCCCTCTCGATGGTGAGATCCACCCCCCGCAGCGCGTGCACCGCGGTCTTGCCGAGCGGGTACACCTTGGTGATCCCCCGGAGGTCGAGCAGAGGCATCGCTGATTTCATCCCGCGACGAACGTATACCCGACCAGTTCCAGCGAGAAGACCGTCTCCCAGCGCCCGTCCCGTCGCCGCTCGACGAGGACCCGCGGCACCGTGTACACCGGGTGGGAGAGGCTGAACGCCACGGTGGTCTTGGCATCTGGACTGCGGGGGTCGACGATCGTGCCCTCGATGCACCGCACGCCGGCGATGGTCACGGAGGCAACGTTGGTGAACGATCCCCCGCCGGGGAGGGCGTACTCCTGGCCCTCCTGGAGACGGGCGCGCTGGTCCATCAGGGTCTGGAGCGCGGCGAGGCTCACGTCTTGCCCTCCCCCGTACAGCAGCCCCGCCGCCCCGAACACGAGCCCGAACGTCGACAGCTGGTCCGCCGTCCCGCTGGCCTCGAGCATCATCCGCACCGTGTAGATCCCATCTGCGTGGGCGATCACCTGGAGCTCGAGGGCCTGGGGTTCGCTCACGTCCTCGGCCACAATGCGGAAGGTCATCGTCGTCGTCCCTTGCGGAAACGACTCCAATTGGGCTTGCCCGAATGCGCCCCCGCCCACCGCGAACACGCTCGCCAGGGCGATCGCAGCAACCTTGATCCTCATGCCTCCTCCTTTTAGGTCACCGATGGAGTGATCTTCCGCGGAGAGTGGTGGCCGATCCACCCACCACGCCGCCCTCGTATATAGCCGTCCGCTGTGGAGCCGAGGAGGAGACGGTGTGGAGGGGATTCGGACGCCCTCCGGGGGGCGTGGGCGAGGCTGGCTACGCGTGCGAGGTGGGGGAGAGGGTGGCGATGAGGGCTCCTACGAGGCCAAGCCCGACCCCGATCGCCAGCCCGCTCCCGACGAGGCTTCCCCACACGTAGGGGAAGCTCGGGACGACATCGCGCAGGTAGGGCACAGACCCTCCCCCTGCCCAGAGAGCCCAACAAATCACGATGTAGAGCCCCCCTCCCGCCAAACCAGCGGCGGCCCCGAGCGCGAGGAACGGGGTGCGCCGGAGGGCCGGGCTCACCCCACAGCTCTTTAGGAGCGCGAGTTCCCTTCCCCACGCGGTCGCTGTGCCTGTCACCGCACGCTGGGCAAGCCACAGGGCGAGGGCCAGCGTGGCCACGAGGGCCACCATGGCCACGATGCGCGACGCGGGCGGGACGCGGGTGCGGGCGAACGGCCGCTCGTGGTACTGGACGCCCGCCACCTCAGTCAGGACCCGCAACCGGGATTCCACCGCGGCCCGGACGTCGGGGGATAGGAGCCGCACGACGAGGGTCCGCTGGCTGATCGGGACGGGGTCATCCTCCCCCGGGAAGCGAAACGTCACCCCGTCCACCCCGGGCCACGTCCAGATCTCGCTCGCCAGCTGGGCAATGGCTGTTTCCGACGGGGCCGCGGAGAGCTGGGCAAGGAGGTACGCCTCGACGCCCGCCCCAGGCGCCCCAGGCCCGGTGGGGAGGAGGAACAGAGCGGTCCCGCTCAGGAGGACGGCCGCCACGGCGAGGGCCCACCCGATGAGCGCCGCAGGGCGGGTGACGCTCCGCCGCAGGGCGTCTCCGATCAGGAACCAAAGCCCGCGGCTCATCCCGTCACCCCCGGCCGGAGGTGCACCGTGTACTGGAGGAGGGGGGCCCGGTCGCGGGGCGGGAACCCGTGCCGCGCGGGGATATCCGGGTCGCGGGTCGTGGCGAGGACCGCCACGCCCGCCTCGTTGAGCGCGCGCAGCATTGCCACGAACTCATCCTGGCCTTCCGTTGTGAGCCCGCGGAACGGGTCGTCGCACAGGAGCACCGCCGGCTCCGGGCACAGGGCGAGGGCGAGGACGAGCTTCCGCTGGCCGAGCTCGTCCAGCGCCGATGCCGGCGTCGCCTCCTCCCCTCGGAGATGGGCGAGTTCCACAGCCCGCGCGATGTGCTCCCTCGCCTCGGCCCCCCCGATCGCGAGCGCGCGCAGCTTGAACTCGAGGTTCCCCTCAACGGAACGCCGGTCGAGGACGACCGAGCCCTCCGGCATGTACCCGATCCGTCGCCGCAGCTCCCGTGCCCGCGGGGGGGAGAGGCGGGCCATGTTCCGGCCGAGGACGAGGATCTGTCCCCCGGTGGGGACCTTCTCCCGCAGGATGAGCTCGAGGAGGAGGGTTTTCCCGGACGAGGGAGGGCCGACCACGAACACGAACCCATCTCCGGGGACGCCGAGGGAGAACCCATCCAGGACGAGCACCCCGTCGTCGGTCGCGTACCGCAGCTCCGAGACCTGAATCGCTATGCGCATCGTGCGATGAGGAACCGTTCCTTGCCGCTCTGGTCGCGTTCCACCCGTGCCTCCCCGAGGCCGGGCACGCGGCGGGCGATCGCGAGGGCAGCGGCCCCTTGGCGGGCCCCGATCTCGACGAGGATCGTTCCCCCGGGAAGGAGGTGGTGCGGGGTCCGAACGAGGATGGCCCGGAGGGCATCCAGGCCGTCTGGACCCCCGTCGAGGGCGCGACGGGGTTCGTAGAGGCGCACCTCCGGTTCGAGGGACGAAAATTCACACCGCGCCACATAGGGGGGATTGGCCACGATGAGGTGGAACGCCTCCCGGACACAGGAGAACCAGTCCGAGCGCCGGATCTCCACCTTAGACTCCAGACGATGGGCCCTCACGTTCCGCCGTGCACAGGCCAGGGCGCGTGGGCTCATGTCCACCGCGAGCACCTGCCCATCATCCCGCGCCCGCGCGAGGGCCACGGCGAGGGCCCCTGTCCCCGTCCCCAGGTCGAGGGCGCGGGGGTAGGGAGGGAGGGAGCGGAGGACCGCGATCGCCCGCTCAGCGAGCTCCTCCGTCTCCGGACGGGGGATGAACACCCCGGGCCGAACGGCGACATCGAAGTCGAGGAACCCGGTCTCCCCCTCGAGGAGTGGGAACGGAACCCGCCTCGCCCGAGCGGCGACGAGCATCCGATACCTTCGGCCGACCGCAGGAGGGACCGCCGACCCCGCCAGCTCTGCCGGGGAACCCGCGGCCAGCGTGAAGAGCCGCCGTGCCTCGCGGGGCGCAGCGGGGATCCCCGCCGCGGCGAGCTCCTGGGAGCCACGCGCCACTGCCTCCCTTATCTGAACAGCGCTTGGAGCCACCCTACCTCTCCCCCGTACAATGGGTCAAAGCAAACGCATTGTAGCGAAAAAAGGGGGACGATGTGGTACGCATTACATTCAAGGGGTTGATCCTCGCGGTACTGGGGCTGATCGTGACTGGTTGCTCGTTCCTCGGCGGCGAGGAGCAGCCGGTGGACTTCTGGCAGCCCGCTCTCTCGCCGGACGGGACGACCCTCGCCTACATCGCCAAGGGCGAGAAGAGCTACAACCTGTTCGCCCTCGATCTGGCAACGGGGCACGAGCGGCTCGTCCTCGCGCTGGAACGCGACATCGTCTATCCGAGCTGGTCCCCAGATGGGGAACGGATCGCGTTCATGTACGTCCAGGATGAGAACAACTGGGACATCTTCACGGTCGAAGTGGCAACGGGGATCGTGTTCCGGGTGACGGCAGACGCGGCCACCGATGCCAACCCGGTCTGGACCGCGGCCGGTCCGATCCTGTTCAACTCCGACCGGGGAGGGCAGTGGGGTGCGTACACGATCAACCCCGACGGGACGGGCCTCAGGAAGCTATCGTTCGACCGGCCGACAAAAGGGTGACGTGAGCGCCTCGGCGGTGATCCTCGCTGCCGGTGCGGGGACGCGGTTCGGCGGCGGGGAGAACAAGGTGTGGGCCCTCCTCGCGGGGCAGCCCCTCCTCGGGCACGGGCTCGCGGCCTTCGCGGCCTGCGGTGAGGTGGACGAGATCGTCGTCGTGATCCGCAGTGGGGATGAAGAGCGCCTGGCCTCCCTCCCCCCGGTGGGCCTCCCCCTCGCCGGGGTCGTGGGGGGAGAACGCCGGGCCGACTCAGCGTGGGCGGGCCTGTCCCGGGCAAGGGGGGAGTACGTCCTCGTCCACGATGGGGCCCGCCCCCTTGTGACGCCCAGCCTCATCCAGCGGGTCCTCGCGGCCGCGCGCCACCATGGGGCGGCCGTGCCCGTCCTCCCCGTGGCGGACACCGTGCGCCGTGCGCGTGACCAATTCCTCGAGAGCGAGACCCTCGACCGGCGGGACTGGGTTCTCATCCAGACCCCGCAGGGGTTCCGCCGGGACCTCCTCCTTGCAGCCTACGTGGAGGCGCACCGCCGCGGCCTCGAGCTCCCCGACGACGCGGCGGCCGTCCTTGCCCTCGGCCACGCCGTGGCGACCGTCCCCGGCGACCCGGCGAACCTGAAGGTGACCCTCCCTGAAGACCTGACCCTTGCTAAGCGGATCCTTGCCGACTCCACCCCCTAAGGCCGCCGGACGATCCGTTCCCCTCGGGGCGTCGTGAACCGTCGGTGGGCTGCGAACTTTTGGGGCAGCGCATCGCAGCGGGTCCACTCCGTGCCCAAAGAAGGGGGGCGGGCGCGGCCCGCCCCCCTTATCCACACTTCCGACCCTACCCGATGATGTCCTGGTACCAGACGACGAGCTTCACCTTGGCGCCCATGGTCACGGTGATCAGGTAGTACTCACGCCTTGCGTCCCAGGTACCGTTCTTCCGCGTGGGCGCGGTGGCATCCCCCACCCACTCGTCGTAGTAGAGAGGGCCGCGGCCATACGCTCCACCCGCGATCCGCCCTGGGAACCTGAGGGTCACCTGCGATCCCGCTGAGAAGGTGCTACTGAACGGGGTCACGCGGTCCTCCGTCTCGCCGGTGATCCGCACCGGCACCCGCAGCTCCTCGTACCCGGGCGTCACACTGACCTGCCGCCGCGCGTACACCTCGAGCGTGTACCCGAGCGGGCGGACGATGATCGGGCCAGGAATGGCGATCTGGACACAGGATTCGAGGTCCACCTTCTGTTCGGCGGTTTTCGTTCGCCCCGCCGAGTCATTAGCCTGGACCCGCACCGTGACCGAGCCGCCCCCAGACAGGTTCGCCCGAATCCCGACCGACCCAGAGGCGGGGAAGGTCCCGACGAGGGCCTGGGTTGTGCCGTTCGGGTAGACAAGGCTGATCGGTCCCACGAAGAGCGGGGCTGTCCCCCCGCTCGCCTGCCAGTACACGGTCACGAGGTGGCTGTACTCCTTGTCGCACACCTTCTCCACCGCCACCCGGATCTGCACCGTGAGGTCGGGCACGCGGGCGGCTGCCGCCGTCCGCAGCGAGACGGAGTACCTGAAGAGCTCACAGTCCCGAGCGTCGAAGAGTCCAAACAGGACCTCGTAGTTCGCCCCCGCCGTAGGCAGGTTTCCGGTGAGGATCCCCAGCCCCTGGTTAAGGTCGAGGTTCAGCTCAGAGCCGAGGGGGAGGTTCGACGAGATCCGGGTGATGCGGGTGATCCCCGCTGATCGGAACCGGGAGAGATCGCCCGCCGGAATGGCCTGCGTTGTGAGGAGGTGCTGCCCGGTAGAAACCTCGCCGAAGTCCCACTTCAGCCCGGCGAGCTGCGGGCACTGGGTGGTGGTCGCCGCCGTGTAGGTGGTCACCGTGAGGCGCACGACCACGCACTGGTTCCGGTCGAGCAGGTTGTACACGACGCTCCACTTGCCGCCCTCGCGAGGCACGGTGCCGGAGAGCTTGCCCTGCCGCGAGGAGAGGATGAGGTCGAAGGCGAGGCTGGCGGGCAAGGTGGAGCTCACGCGGGTCGCGGACACAACCCCGAGCGAGGCCACCGCGCTCGCGAGATCCGTCGGGAACGACTTCGTGGAGTTCAAGCTGCTCCCCGCCGTCAGCTGTCCGAAGTCCCACGCGATCTCCCGCGTAGCGGGACAGCCGGTGGGAGTCGGTGGCACGTACTGCTCGCACGTCGGCTGGAGGCATTGCGGGTCAATGAACGTCTGGATGGATGCCTCGATGTTGGGGACCACCTCGACCGACGTGGATGCCGTGGCCGCCGCCTGCGCGCAGGCCTGGGCCATCGCCTGGGCCTGGGCAAGGGCTTCCGCACACGCCGCGGCGAACGCGGCCGCGCGGACCCTCACCTCAGCCGTGGCCGTGGCGCTCGCCTCCGCGTGGGCGAGGGCCACCGCGCAGGCCTGAGCCTGGGCGTACGCCTCCGCCTCCGCGAGCGCGAGGGCCTGAACGCACGCGAACGCCGACGCCTGGGCCCCGGCGAACGCCGTGGCAGAGGCGTAAGCCGCCGCTGCCGCCTTGGCGAGCGCCGTCGCGGCTGCCTGTGCGTAGACGGCAACATACGCTTCGGCGTCCGCTTGGGCGAGGGCGGCGGCGTGGGCATGGGCCATCGCCTCCGCCTGCGCGCTCGCGTAGGCCTCGACACAGGCCACCGCTTGGGCGTAGGCCGCTACGGCCGCCTCCGCCGCCGCGTGCGCGGCAGCATGGGCCTGAGCGATCGCCTCGGCCATCGCCTGCACCCCGGCCGCAACCTCCGCTTCCGCCTGAGCCTGCGCTTCGACGCACGCCAGGGCCGCCGCCTGCGCATCTGCGGCCGCCTGGGCCACCGCTTGCACCCCGGCTGCCGCGGCGGCCTGGGCCCGCGCATACGCGCCCGCTGCTGCTTCCGCTGCCGCCTGGGCCTGGACTGCGGCCTGGGCACACGCGGCAGCGCGAGCGAGGACTGCGGCCGCGGCGAACCCCTCCGCCTGAGCGTAGGCCTCGGCATAGGCCGTGCTCCCCGCCGTCCCCGCCGCCGTCGCCGATGCCGCGGCGGATGCGGATGCGGACGCGACTGCGGTGGCACAGGCCGTGGCCTCCGCGCGGGCAGTCGCGGCTGCTGTCGCCGCTGTCGCAGCCTGGGCCTTCGCCTCGGCCACCGCTGCTGCCACGGCCGCGCTCATCGCGCTTGCCTCCGACTGGGCTCGGGCGTGGGCGCTCGCCGCCGCCGAAGCGCGCGCCTCGGCCGTGGCCCTGGCGGACGCGACCGCCCTCGCCATTGCCTGCGCTGCTGCATCGGCCTGGGCGCACGCCTGGGCACAGGCCGTAGCTTGAGCCTCGGCCTGCGCTTTCGCTGACGCGATCGCGCGGGCCATCGCGCTCGCCGACGCCTGCGCCGTAGCGCACGCGGTAGCGATCGCCGTCCCTTCCGCCTCGGCAGCGGCCTGCGCTGAGGCGATCGCCTGCGCGGCCGCTGCGGCCACCGCTTCTGCCTCGGCGTACGCAGCGGCGCACGCCGCGGCCTGGGATTGCGCCGAAGAATGGGCAACCGCGATCGCACTTGCCGCTGCCCTCGCCTCCGCTTCCGCCTTCGCCCGCGCCTGGGCGACGGCCCGTGCCGCCGCCTCCGCTTGAGCGTAGGCGAACGCGCACGCCTGGGCCTGAGCCTCCGCCTGCGCTTGGGCCCGTGCCGCCGCCTCCGCTTGCGCAACCGCCCACGCCTCGGCGCGTGCCGTGGCCTGGGCTGCGGCCTGGGCCGCGGCGCTGGCCGTTGCCACCGCGGTCACGAGCGCGTCCACCGTGCCGCCGATCTCGGCGACCACGGTCACGCACGGCACCGCGTCCTTGATGCGTTGCTTCACAACCTGGGCCGTATCCCGCGCCTGGGAAGAGGCCTGGGCTGAGGTCGCCGCCCGGGCCGCGGCGTAGGCGCGCGCGCTTGCCACTGCCTGGGCGGATGCCTTGGCCTGGGCCGCTGCCTCGGCACAGGCCCGGGCCTCAGCCTGGGCGGCCGCGAGGGCCGCCGCGGCCGCGCGAGCCTGGGCGTAGGCCGCTGCTTCCGCCTCGGCCAACGCCGCAGCCGTCGCCGTGGCGTAGGCCTTCACCTCCACCGCCGCGGCAGCACAGGCCGCGGCGCTCGCCTCGGCCTCCGCCCTCGCCACCGCGCACGCCCGAACGATCGCCGCCACCGCGGCCGCTGCTTCCGCGTCCGCGTCCGCGCATGCGGCCGCCGACGCGGCTGCTTCAGCTTGCGCCTGTGCACATGCCGTTGCGAACGCGTGGGCCGCCGCCTCCGCCTGCGCGGCCGCCGCGGCGCACGCCTGGGCGCTCGCCTCGGCCTCCGCGACCGCCTCTGCACATGCGGTGACCGTCGCCCGCGCCTCCGCCTCGGCGCGGGCCACCGCCTGGGCCACCGCCTGGGCCGCTGCCCGGGCGTCCGCACTGGCCGCGGACGCCGCCGTGAGGAACGGGGCCACATCGAGTCCCTCCAGGAGCCGTTGGGCCGAAGCAGCCACGGCCTGGGCTTGAGCTGCCGCTTGGGCTGCCGCGGCGGCCTGAGCCTCAGCGAGGGCCGCAACATCCTGGAGGAACGGCTGGTGCGTGGTCTGCCCGAGGACGGGGAGAAGCGCCCCCGTAATGAGCAAGGCCAGCGCGACGAACCTACCGAACGCGCTGTTCATGAGAACCGCCTCCTTCCCTCGCGGGAAGAGAATGGACCACTATAGCACTTGGCTATCGTGCATGCCAGATATACACGTCCCGGGGGAAAAGGTTCCCCAGCGGCGCTCCCCTTGTCCGTAGACCCTCGCCGCAACCCGAACCGGCCACGGGCGCACCCGCCCTGGCTTCGGCCGCGGCCCTCGCTACCATACGGTCAGGAGGTGGTGCGGATGCGACTGGCGAACTACCACTTCGGGCGCATCGAGGCGGACGGGGTTATCTACAAGCACGACCTCGTCGTCACCCCGACCGAGATCCGCGACTGGCGCCGCCGGGAGGGCCACCGGGTGTACCCGGAGGATCTCGAACCCGCTCTCGCCGCCACTCCCCAAACGATCGTCATCGGCACGGGGTTCTCCGGGCTCCTCCAGGTGACCGCCGATGCGGTGCGCGTCCTTAACGGGAGGGCGATCGAGCTCGTCGCCGAGAAGACGGCCGAGGCGGTGGAGGCGTTCAACGACCTCTCCCGCTCGCAGCGGGTGTGCGCCCTCCTCCATCTCACCTGCTAGGGGAGGAGGCTACGGTCGGCCGTTGAGGAGCCCGCACGAGCGGAGGGCCGACTCCAGGCTCCCCGGATCGCGGAACTGCCACGCGGTGATCCCGGCCTCGCGCGCCCCCGCAACGTTCTCCAGGACATCGTCGAAGAACAGCGCCTCCGTCGGGGGGCACCCCTCCTCGGCGAGGATCCTCCAGTAGAACCGCGGATCGGGTTTGACAAGGCCCATCCGGTGGGACGCGTACACGGCATCGAACGAAGCGAGGAGGCCCAGCCCCTGGAGGGCAAGCCAGTGGGGCTCCATCGTATTCGTCCCCGCCACGACCCGAGCGCGCCGCCGGACCCGATCGAGCAGGGTGAGGACCGCGGGGTTCGTCCGCGGCCGGAACTCCCTCTCCCAGAGATCCTCCGCGACCTCCCGCCCCGTCCGGTCGCGGAATCTGGACCAGAACTCGGGGGGGGTGATCGTCCCCGCCATGAGAAGCCGCGTGTCCTCACCCATGAGGGCGCGGAAGGCCTCCGCGGTCATCCCCAGTTCCGCCGCGATGGCCGGCACCGCATCCGCGTTGTCCACGGCCACGCCGCCCAGATCGGAGATCACAAGCCTCACGAGCTACCCCTTCTGAGCGGAGAAGAGGCGCGCCCCCCCCACGAAGTACCGCGACAGCCCCAAAAAGAGGACGACCATGGGCAGGGAGGCGAGGACCGCGGTCGCCATCATCGCCCCCTCATCGGTGAACTTCTCCTCAGCGAACAGCGTGATGTAGAGCGGGATCGTCTGCATCTCACGGCTCTGGGCGATGAGGAGCGGCCACATGAGGTTATCCCATTGGGTGCGGAAGGTGAGGACGGCCAACGTCGCGATCGCTGGCCAGCTGCTGGGGAACACGACACGCCACAGGATCTGCACCTCGCTCGCCCCATCGATGCGGGCGGCATCGAGGATCTCATCGGGGAAGGTGAGGAGGTGCTGGCGCATGAGGAACACGCCGAACGCGTTCACCAAGAACGGGACGATCAGACCAGCGTATGAGTTCTGCATCCCCATGTTCGTGGTGATGATGTAGAGGGGGATCATGATCACCTGAAACGGGATCATCATCGTGGCGACGATGAGGAGCATGATCGCCTTCCTGCCCCGGAACGTGAACTTGGCGAGCCCGTAGCCCGTGACCGTGGACAGGACGACCGTGGTCAACGTGATCGCGGTGGCGACGAAGAGGGAGTTCACCATGTTCCGAACGAAGTAGAACCGCCCATCGTTCCCCCGGATCGCCTGCCAGAAGTTCTGCCAGTAGAACGTGTTGGGGATCCACCGGTACGGGATGCGCGTCACCTCGCTCGCCGGCATGAGCGACGCGGTGACCATGAACACGAGGGGACCTAGAACGTAGACGAGCATTATCCCTAGGACAAGCCACACCCCAACCGTGGCTGCCACCGACCGACCCTTCGCCCCCTCTCGGCCCCTCACAGGTAGCTCACCTCCTCCGAACGCGCCAGACGGAACTGGAGCCAGCTCAAGAGCAACATGATCGCGAACAGGATCAAACTTAGGGCGCTCGCCCGGCCGATCTGGAAGTTCCGGATCGCGGTATAGTACACGTTCAGCGTGATCACATCGATCGGTGCCCGCGGCGATCCGGCCTGGGAAAAGAAGTACTGCGTGCTGAACGTCCGCAAGCACTGGATCATCGCCATGACCGAGACGAGGAGCGTGGTCGGTTTGAGGAGGGGGAACGTGATCTTCCAGAACGTCTGCCACACGCTCGCCCCATCCACCCGCGCTGCCTCAAACAGCGACCGGGGGATGCTTCCGATGCCGGTGATGAAGATGATCGTGAAGTACCCAACGTATTTCCACACGTAGACAAGGATCGTCGAAAGCTGGAGCATCGCCGGCGCCGCAAGCCAGTTATGGTCTACGCCGGGCGTCCCTGCGATCGTGTTCACGAGCTGGTTGGCAATCCCCCGCGGGTCGAAGATGAGGAGCCAGATCGCTGCCGCCACGACCGTGGACACCACCGCCGGGGAGAAGAACGCGAGCTGGAGGAACCGCTGGAACTTCCTCCGCGAGGTGATGAACACGGCGAGGATGAGGCTCAACCCGACGAGGAGCGAGAACGCCCCCCCGGTGAAGATGGCGGTCGCCCGGAGCGAGTTCCAGAACGCCGGCGAGTGGAAGAGGTACACGTAGTTCCCAAGCCCGATGAACTTCGGCGGCGCGGTGGAGAGGAGGTGCTTCTGGAAGAAGCTGAGGTAGAGCGCATTCAGGACCGGATAGATGCTGAACAACCCGAAGAAGACCAAGCTCGGCAGAACGAACGCCCAGCCCCAGCGGCCGCGGCGCTCACAGATCCCCCGCGTGTGCGCGTTTTTCCGCAACTCGTCCCCCTCGCAAGAAAGCACGAGGGCCCGGTCGCCCGGGCCCTCTTCCTACCTCAGGTACCCATGTCCCCCACGTGAGCTACTTGTACTCCGCGAGGACCTCGTTCGCCCTCCGGCGCAGCGTGGCCAACGCGTCCTCCGGGGTCACGCCCTGCAGCATCACTGCCTTCACGGCGTCATCGAGGAGCTGCTTGAACTCCGGGTTGGCCACGTGCAGCTGCACCATCGACGAGCGGGCCATGTCCGCCGCGAACACGTCGCCGAACGGCTGCGCTGCGTACACGTCGGAAGCGAGGAGGTCCTTCCGGGGCTGGATCAGGCCAGCCTTGGTGAGGTACTCCTCCGGGTTCGAGAGCATGTAGGCGATGAACCGCCACGTCCACTCCTGGGTCTCACGCGAGCTCTGCGCGTTCACCATGTAGTAGTGTCCGTAGTAGTGGGCGGCCATGTCCCTAACCGCATTCTCGAACACAGGGTACGGGATCACCATCCACTCGCCGCTCTCGTAGAACGCTGGGTTGTCGTTCCTGATCCGGGCGATCTGGTAGAAGCCGCTCGAACACATCGTCACTTCGTTCCGGTCGAAGTTGAAGAGCGAGCGGGCGGCCTTGTAGGTGGGGGAACCGAGGTTCTTCCCCAATGGGCCCCACTGCTGGAGGTACCGCAGCACCTGGAGCCACGCCTCATCATTGATGATTGCCGTCTGCCCGTCCTCACTGAGGAACGCCCCGCCAAGCTGCTCGACCATCGGCAGGAGTTCCTCCAGGTAGTAGGGGTAGCGGAAATCAAATCCCCGGCGCTTGATGATCTCGCCCTCGCGGATGACGAGCTTCTCCGAGACCTCCATCATCTGCTCCCAGGTTCGCGGGTAGTCCGTATCCGGGTCGAGCCCGACCTCCCGGAAGTACTTCTTGTTCACGAACACCGACCAGATCGTCAGCTCAAGCGGAAGACCGTACAGCTGGCCGTCCCGATAGACGGGATCGAGGGTCCCCTCGAGGTACGCCCCGAGGATCGTGTCCACGTTCGGGTAGCCCACCCACTCCGGCCGCAGCGGCGCGACCCGGCCCATGACGAGGTAGGGATACGCGTCGTTGATCTCGAGGTTGAACATGTCCGGCCCCTGGCCCGCCGCGAACGCCGTCAACAGCACCTCCGCGATCTTCGCCGACGGGTAGGTCACCCGCTCGATCTTCACCTGAGGGTACAGCGCCTCGAACCGGCGAATGTACTCCTCCTCAAGCGGCGTCCGGTTGGGGTCCTCATGCGTCCAGAACGTGATCTTGACCGGATTGGCCGCCAGGGCCACCGCGCCCATCGCCAAGAGAGCTACCGCAATCCATGCCACCCGTTTCATGTGCGTTGCCTCCTTAGAACCTCACTGGCTTCCCTCTTCCCGTGACCGCAACGCCACACCTTCCCTGACGGCTCTCACCCCCCTTGCGGAGCGACAAAACCCGTTCTCTTGCCAGTATACCCCTCGGATCCTGCTTCGCCCAGTGCGGGTCGCCCCAACGTGGTAGACTCCCTCATCTTGCGAACGGGAGGGAGCACGATGGACAAGGGTAAGGTTGCGTTCCTGGAAAGGTTCCTCACGACGATCAGCCCGTCGGGGTTCGAGGCCGAGGCGGCGGCGGTGTGGCGGGAGGAAGCGGGCAAGTTCGCGGAGCGGACATGGGTGGACCTTCACGGGAACGCGTTCGCGTCCCTCAACGAATCCGGTGCCCCGCGGGTGATGCTCGCCGGGCACATGGACGAGATCGGGCTCATGGTCTCCCACGTCACGGACTCGGGCTACCTCTATGCCCGCCCGATCGGGGGCTGGGACGGCCAGATCCTCCCCGGCCAGCGGGTATGGGTGCAGACGAAGGCGGGCCGTGTCCTCGGGGTGATCGGGCGCAAGCCGATCCATCTCCTCGACGACGAGGACCGCAAGAAGGTGGTCAAGGTTGAGGATCTATGGATCGACATCGGTGCCCAATCGAAGGCCGACGCCCTGAAGAAGGTCGAGATCGGGGACCCGATCGTCCTCGCCCACAACCCGGACCGGCTGTCCGACGACCTCCTCGTCGCCCGCGGCGTGGATGACCGGATCGGGGCGTTCGTTGCCCTCGAGGCGCTGCGCGAGCTCAAGGCCCTCAAGCCGAAGGCGGCCGTGTTTGCGGTGGCCACCGTCCAGGAGGAGATCGGCCTCCGCGGGGCGCGGACGAGCGCCTATGGCCTCGATCCGACAGTGGGGATCGCGGTAGACGTGTGCCACACCACCGACACCCCCGGCACGGAGGGGGAGAAGAAAAGGCTCGGCGAGATCACGCTCGGCAAGGGCCCTGTGATCGCCCGGGGGCCGAACATCAACCCCAAACTGTTCGACCTCGTGGTGGCGACGGCCAAGAAGGCGAAGATCCCGTACCAGGTGGAGCCAGCGCCCGCCGGGACCGGGACGGACGCCAACGCGATCCAGCTCAACCGGGCTGGGGTGGCCACCGCCCTCGTCTCGATCCCCAACCGGTACATGCACTCCCCGTGCGAGGTCGTGTCGCTCAGCGACGTCGCGAACGCGGCGAAGCTCATCGCCCACGTCGTGGCGGGGCTCGACCCGAAGACCGACCTCGTGCCAGGCTCGGGGACAGCGAGGAGGCGCCGGACACGCTAACGCCCTAGAGGAGGCGCCGCAGCTCGCGGAGCTTGTCGCGGTAGGCGGCAGCGAGCTCGAACTCCAGCCGCTCCGCGGCAGCTCTCATCTCTCGCTCGAGCGTCCGGATGAGCGCGGCGATCTCTTCCCGCGGGAGCTTCTCGGGCGCCTGGGGGATCTCGATCGGCTCCGCGCGGCGGCCCGAGAACTCGGCGACGATGTCCCGCACCTCTTTCTCGATCGTGTGGGGCGTGATCCCATGCCGCCGGTTGTAGGCGAGCTGGATCTCCCGCCTCCGGTTCGTCTCGTCCACCGCTTGGCGGATCGCATCGGTGATCTCGCCCGCGTAGAGGATGACCTTGCCCCGCACGTTCCGCGCCGCGCGGCCGATCGTCTGGATGAGGGAGGTCGCCGAGCGGAGGAACCCCTCCTTGTCAGCATCGAGGATCGCCACCAGCGACACTTCGGGGAGATCGAGCCCCTCCCGCAGGAGGTTGATCCCCACCAGGACGTCGAACTTCCCGAGGCGCAGATCGCGGAGGATGTCCACCCGGTCCAGGGTCTCGATCTCGGAGTGGAGGTAGCGGGCCCGCACCCCGAGCTCGACGAGGTAGTCGGTGAGGTCCTCCGCCATCCGTTTGGTGAGGGTCGTGACGAGGGCCCGTTCCCCCCGGTCGGTGACCGCCCGCAGTTCAGCGAGGAGGTGGTCCACCTGGCCCTGGACCGGGTGGACCTCGATCTCGGGATCCACGAGGCCGGTCGGCCGCACGATCTGCTCGACGATCTGCGCGGAGGCCCGCCGCTCGTAGTCGGCCGGGGTCGCGGACATGAAGATGACCTGCCCCACCCGCTCCTCGAACTCCCCGAACGTCAGCGGGCGGTTGTCGAGGGCGGAGGGGAGGCGGAACCCGTACTCGACGAGCGTCCCCTTGCGCGACCGGTCGCCGTGGAACATGCCGTTGATCTGGGGCACCGTCTGGTGGGACTCGTCGATCACGGTGAGGAAGTCCGGGGGGAAGTAGTCGAGGAGCGTCCATGGCGGTTCACCGGGCGCGCGACCGTCAAGATGGCGGGAGTAGTTCTCGATCCCTGGGCAGTACCCCATCTCCCGCATCATCTCCAGGTCGAACAGGGTCCGCTGCTCCAGCCGCTGAGCCTCGAGGAGCTTCCCCGCCGCACGGAGCTCCTTCAGCCGCTCGTCGAGCTCGGCCTCGATCCCCGCCAGGGCCTGCTTCAGGCGCTCCTCCGGCGTCACGTAGTGCGTGGCGGGGGCGATCGTGGCGCGCGTCCGTTCGCCAAGGACATTCCCCGTCAGCGGATCCACGGTCGAGATCCGCTCCACCTGGTCCCCGAACCACTCGATCCGGTACCCCACTTCCTCCGAAGCGGGGATGACCTCCAGGATGTCCCCCCGCAGCCGGAACGTCGCCCGCTCGAACGCGAGCTCGTTCCGCCGGTACTGGAGCATGACGAGCTGGCGAAGGACCTCGTCGAGGTCGTACTCCCGCCCCACCTCGAGCATCACGGACAGGGCCGCGTAGTCCTGGGGCGAGCCGAGGCCGTAGATGCACGACACCGACGCCACGACGATCACGTCCCGCCGCGCGAGGAGCGACGCCGTGGCGGCGTGGCGGAGGCGGTCGATCTCCTCGTTGATCTGGGCATCCTTCTCGATGTAGGTGTCGGTCTGCGGGATGTATGCCTCCGGTTGGTAGTAGTCGTAGTAGGAGACGAAGTAGTGGACCGCGTTGTCGGGGAAGAGCTCCCGGAATTCGCCGTACAGTTGGGCGGTGAGGGTCTTGTTGTGGGCGATGACGAGGGTCGGGCGCTGGATGTTCTGAATCACGTGGGCGATGGTGAAGGTCTTCCCCGTGCCCGTGGCCCCGAGGAGGGTTTGGTAGCGATGCCCGGCCCGCAAGCCCGCCGTGAGCTCAGCGATCGCCTGGGGCTGATCGCCCTGGGGCTTGAGCTTCGTCTTGAGCTGGAACCGCTCCCCGGTCGTGACCTTCGCCATCACGACGATTGTAGTTCAGAGGGTCGGGGCAGGGGAGTTCCCTCCGCTCCGCGGACTACCTCGTCAGAATCCACGCCACGAGGAGGACGGCGACCAGGCCGCAGACGAGGACAACGCCGAGCGAACCCGAGCCCGGTGGGGGGCCTTCGTCGTCCGGAGGGGGGGTGGGGACGGGGTGGAGGCGGGTGAGGGGCGATGGACACCCATCGGCGGCGCACCGCGCCACCTCCTCGGCGATCCGCAGCTCCGCAGCGCGGCCGATGCCAACGCTCACGAGGTCCCCCACCACGACCACCGGCGTGGCCACCTCGGTGACCCCGTAGGCCGCGGCGAGGTCCACCATCAGCCGGAACTCGCTCGCGCTGTAGGCGACCTCGTGCTCGATGATCCGCAGGTCGGGGTAGTCCGTGGCCAGGGTCCGCAGGTAGGCCTTCATCACCTGGCAATCCGGACAGGTGGCAGCCCAGAAGTAGTGGAGCTCGACGGGAACAGCGAGTGCCGCCACGGGAACGGCAAGGGCCACGATCAACCCACCCCAGCGCATCATGGGCCGATGGTACCCTCCCCACGGCGGCCGCCCCACCGATGGCGCCCCGGGGGCATGCGGATGTGGTCCCCTCCGGTGAACACGATCCCCTTCCCGTGAACGAGTGCGTCCGCAACCTTCGCCCGTCCCGCGGTGAGAAGCCGCTGCACCGTTGCCCGAGAGACGCCCATCTTCTTGCCCGCCTCATCCTGATCGAGCCCGAGGAGGTCGCACAGTCGAAGGGCCTCGAACTCATCCAGGAACAGGTTTACCATCTCCAGCCCGCGTAGCGGCACCCCCACCGGTTTGAACCCCTGCTGTGGGGGACGAGCTTCGCACCAACGGGGCTTGGGAGGCCTCGGCATAGAGCGATGGTAGTGACCCGGATCCCATCCTGCAATGCAAAGCAGCGGAATCCGCAGGTGCGAATCATTCGCATACTCGCTCTTGACAGTTGTGAGCGTATGCTTACAATGTGCGTCGAGGTGATATCTATGCGCTACCGGAACATGTACTACGCAACCGGACTCCCGGGCTGGATGCGGTTCGGATACTCCCCGCGCTGGGGCGGGATGCCGCCGGGGGCGGCGTACCTCGCCCAGACAGGCCAAGTGCCTGCGTTCGCGTCATGGTGGGCTCAGGGAGTTCCGCCGGCCCCCCCGTGGGGGCAGGGTCCATGGGGGATGGCAGCTCCGAGCCAGGAGGACGAGGTGGCCTTCCTGTCCAGCCGAGCTCAGGCACTGGAGGCCGAACTGGCCCAGATCAAGACGCGGCTGGACGAACTTACCGCGGGGTCGGCATGAGCGTACGGTTGTTGGCAGCAACGGGGAACGGTGGGCTGGGTGACCGCATCTCCCCAGTGTTCGGCCGGGCTCCGACATTCACGATCGTTGAGCTCGACGGCGCGGAGATTCGCGAATCCCAGGTCATCCCGAACCCATTCCAGGACGCGGGCTCCGGGGCGGGGATCCAGGCCGCCCAGCTGGTCGCCAAGCACGCGCCGCAGGTTGCCCTCGCCGGCAACTTCGGCCCGAACGTCTCGGGCGTTTTCTCCGCCGCGGGGATCCAGATGATCCCCATCAGCGGGATGACGGTGCAGGAGGCCGTGCTCGCCTACACCTCTGGGAAGCTTGCCCCGAGCCCTGGGGCGGCCGCGCCGGGCCCCGGCATGGGGGGAAGCCCCGGAAGGGGGATGGGGCGTCGGGCAGGGATGGGTCGTGGCATGGGACAAGGCACGGGTGGCGGGCTCGGCGGGGGCATGTACACCGCAGGACGAGGGGCCGCTTCTGGACAGGAGGGCCCCGGACCGAACACGGATCCGCAGGCTCTGAAGCAGAGGATTGCGGATCTGGAGAAACAGCTGGACCAAGTCCGTCGGAGACTGAGCGAGATGCAGGAGGGAGATCGAGATGCCTAGAGGATTCTACGGTCGCGGGCGCGGCTTCGGGGGGATGGGACGCGGGATGGGCAATCCGTACCCATTCTGCCGCTTCTATCCCTGGCTCCCCCGCGGTTGGTGGCGGTTTGGCTACGCGCCCTACGGCGGGGGTTACGGAGGGTATGGACCCTTCCCCCAGATGAGGGGGCAGCCATATTACCCTCAGCCGCCGACCTACCCGTATCCACCGACGTGGTGAGGAGACGGGAATGAGGGTATGCGTGCCCACCGCAGGGGGAGGCGGCCTTGATGATCGGGTGGGTGAGCATTTTGGCCGCGTCCCCACCTACACGATCTACGACACCGACACCGGTGAAGTAGAAGTGTTCAAAAACGTCTCCGAGCACATGGGCGGCGCAGGACTCCCGGCCGAGCTCCTTGCCCAAAGCAGGGTGGATGTGGCCCTGTGTTCCGGCCTCGGCCGGAGGGCCCTCACCCTCCTCAGTGAAAGCGGCATCGAGGTGTGTACCGGGGCCTCGGGAACGGTGAGGGAGGCAATTCAGGCGTGGCAATCAGGAAAGCTCCCCGGGGCTGAGGCCTGCGCTAGGCACCTGTTTCATGATCACGGCGGCTGAGCCCCTGCGGATCGCCGTGGCTTCAGGGAAAGGGGGCACCGGCAAGACGACCGTCGCCGTGTCCCTTGCCTTGGCGTTGCGGGAGCTTCGGCCGGTGCAACTGGTTGACTGCGATATGGACGAGCCCAACGCCCACCTCTTCCTCGCCCCGCAGATCACCGCCCACGAGCCGGTGGAGATCCCGGTCCCCGAGGTAGACCTCGGCCGGTGCACGTTCTGCGGCCTCTGCGCGGCGGCATGTCGGTTTGGGGCCCTTGCCATGGTCGCGAGAAAGGTTCTCTTCCACCCCGAGCTCTGCCACGGGTGTGGGCTGTGCGCCCTCGCCTGTCCGGAGCGTGCTATCCGGGAGGTACCGCGAACCATCGGGTGGATCGAGGAGGGAGATGCTCAAGGCATCCGATTCCTTCGCGGCATCCTCAACGTGGGGGAGCCGATGGCGACCCCGATCGTCCGCCGCCTAAAAGAACGGATCGACCGTGAGCAGGTGACCATCCTTGACGCCCCGCCTGGCACAGGGTGCCCGGTGATCGAAACCCTCCGGGGCGCGGACTTCGCCGTTCTCGTGACGGAACCGACCCCATTCGGCCTTCACGATCTCCGGCTCGCAGCCGAGGTGACGCGGATCCTCGGCATCCCGACCGGGGTTGTGATCAGCAAGGATGGGATCGGCACCGATGACCTCGAACGGTACTGCATCGAGGCGGGCATCCCCGTGCTCCTGCGGATCCCCATGGACCGGCGCATCGCCGCCGCCTACGCCCATGGCATCCCGCTCGTCGCAGCATTCCCGGAGTGGAACGAGGCCTTCCTAGGGCTCTACGACGGTATTCTCCAGGCCGCACCACGAGCCCCATGACCGAACTCGTTGTGATCTCCGGCAAAGGAGGTACTGGGAAGACGACCGTTGTCGCCTCCCTCGCCGCGTTGGCCCACGACGCGCTGATTGCTGACTGCGACGTGGATGCGGCCGACCTCCACCTCCTCCTCCAGCCCCAGGTGCAAAAAACAATCGGCTACGAGGGCTCGGAGGTCGCCGAGATTGATGTCAAGGCGTGTACAGCGTGTGGGGCGTGTCAGGCGGCCTGCCGATTTGGGGCCATCTCCCGCCGCGACGGAGCTTATGCCGTGGATCCCCTGTCCTGTGAGGGTTGCGGGGCCTGCGCCTACGTATGCCCGGCGGGCGCAGTTCGCCTCCAGCCTAGGTTTTCTGGCTGGATCTACATTTCCAAGTCCCCATATGGTACTTTGGTGCACGGGGAGCTAAAGCCTGGCGAGGAAGCATCCGGGAAACTGGTGACCCAGGTGAAGTGGCGGGCGCGGGAGCTCGCCCGACTGGAGGGACGTGAACTCCTCCTCGTGGACGGGGCGCCGGGGATCGGCTGCCCAGTGATTGCCTCCCTTTCTGGGGCCCACGCGGTGTTGATCGTAACCGAGCCGAGCCGATCCGCGCTCCACGACCTGGAACGGGTGGTGGCGGTGGCGCGCCACTTCCGAGCCCAGCCCCTGGTCGCGATCAACAAAGCCGACCTTGCCCCCGATCTCGCGGACGAGATCGACGCCTACGCCCAAGGAGAGGGCATCCCCGTTCTGGCGAAGATCCCTTACGACGAGCAGGTGGTGGCGGCCCTCGTCGCCCAGCACCCCGTCGTCGAGTACGGCAACGGCCCGGCAGCGAAAGCGATGCGCGCCCTGTGGGAAAGACTATCGGATACAGTGGGACTAAGAGCGGGGCCGGCCACCGAGCGGTCATCCACGGAGCCTGCCTGTGGTGGGTTCTTACCGAGTACGGATGTGGACACCATGGCTGGCAAAGGATGAACACGGTGGAGGTCGCATTTGGACCCGTTCCGTCGCGGCGGCTGGGGCGATCCTTGGGGATCAACAACATCCCGCCCAAGATCTGTTCCTATTCCTGCGTTTACTGCCAGCTGGGCCGGACTATCCGAATACGGGTGGACCGGGATACGTTCTACGATCCGGAGGAGATCATCCGGGCGGTGGAAGTGAGGCTGAGCGAGCTCCGCAGGAAGGATGAGCCTGTGGACTACTTGACGTTCGTCCCGGACGGGGAGCCCACCCTGGACGCCAACCTGGGCCGCGAGATCGAGTTGCTGAAGCAATTAAGCATCCCCGTCGCCGTGATCACCAACAGCTCGCTCATCTTCCGCGAAGATGTGCGGGAGGAGCTTTCGCGGGCGGATTGGGTATCCCTCAAGGTGGATGCAGCAAGTGAACCGGTTTGGCGGCGGATCAATCGGCCGCACAAAAAGCTCGATCTGGCTGAGATCAAACAGGGTCTGCTGGAATTCGCCCGCACTTTCCGAGGAACGCTCGCCAGCGAGACGATGCTAATCCAGGGCTTGAACGAGGACACCGCGGAGCTCGAAAAGATAGCCAAGCTCCTCGCAGAGTTGGAACCGGCCATCGCCTACATCGCGATCCCCACGCGGCCGCCGGCGGAGGCGTGGGTTAAGCCCGCGGACGAAGGTGCAGTGGCCCGTGCCTATGCCTTATTCAGCGAGCGCCTTACCCGAGTGGAGCTCCTCATCGGCTACGAGGGAAATGCCTTCTCCACTATTGGGGACGCTGTCCAAGATCTCCTCTCCATCACCGCCGTTCACCCCATGCGCAAGCAAGCCGTACAGGAACTCCTGGCAAGAGACCGCGCCGACTGGGAAGTGGTGCGAAGGCTTCTTGCAGAGGGAAAGCTCGTCGAGCTTACCTACCAGGGGGAGCGGTTCTACCTGCGCAAGCTCTCCGGCCGTAGCGCGGGGTGATTCCATGGAGGATAAGGGGACCGAAGAACTGTTCGATCGGCTGGCCGGACGGTACGACGCCTGGTTTGATGAGGAGGGAAAACTTCCGTTTCAGATCGAACTTGAGGCGTTTCGCTGGGGATCGGCGTCGGCACTGCCCCGTCCAGAAAGCTATTGGAGATGGCCACTGGGGTAGGCTCTATGTCGAGGAGGGGAAGAGGGGGCATCCGTTCTACTCCCATGCCCGGTTCTACACTTTGGACGAGCTCGAAGCATTGCTTACAGAGACAAGCTTTCGACTGGAATACTGCGTCTCCACCCTGTTCCAGCCGCCAGGTCAAGTGGCCGAGCTCGAATTTCCCCGGGAGGGTTGTGATGCCTCCGCGGGCTTTACGGTGCTTGTGGCCCGAAAGACGGTTCTATCGCACCGAGCACCAAGTCCTGACGGCGCCGCCGAGCTCCCTCACAGTTTGGGTTCCTGGGCCGCCTTGGACGAAGTTCCCCTGGTTAAGCCACTCCTTCATCTTTGGGACATCCTCGACGAGCACCCCGCACACGAGCTGAAAGCCGATTTCGTGCAGGGCCTCGGGGAGGAGGCTGGCCGAGGGGCCGACGATGGCCCGGTTGGGGATGGCCTTGATGAGCTCAAGAAGCCTGGGAAAGGTGGGGCCGACGATGGCCGCCCCGGTCACCACCGCGGCGGCAAAGCCCATGGGAAGGGCCTCGATGAACGTGTCGGGCAGAGCCCCATGCCGCAAGCGGGGATTGCGCTCGAGCACCGTCACCTCTGCCCCCAAACCCGCAAGCTCCTGCGCGAACGGGCCCATGTTGCCCACCATGAGGACCCTGTCCCCTTCCTTCGCCCCGAGAAGCTCGATCGGGGAGGCATCGAACAGGAGATCCGTGCGTCTCCGGAGCGCCGGGACCGAGGCGGCGTTGGCCGCCGCCCAGGCGAGCGCCCGGAGGGCCATGTTCCCCTCCTCCCGCAGCGTGAACAGATCCCGTGCGGACCTGCCCAAAAGGGGCCGGAACGGGAATCGGGCAAAATCCTCGAGCGGGGTGTGGTAGAGGCCGAGATAGCCCCCGGCGAGTTCGACATAGACGTCGCTCAGGGCGATGCAGTAGTCCACCACTTTGAGATCCAGGGCCTCGCCAAGTTTCTTTTCCACCAGCTCACCAAGCTCCATTCACCACCTCCCAAGGCGCCCAAGGTTTTGGCGGAATAGGCAGGGCTGAGTATACTGGTGAAGCGTGTATACGCACATTACTGGTACAGGGGAAGGCCCCCGAAGCTCCGGAAGGCGGTGCCGGGCTTGGCGAGCGGAAAGAGAATGAACGTGGACCGGGTGATCCAGGTTGAGGGGCTGACCAAGGCTTATGGAGAATTGCTCGCCGTGGCCGCGATCAGCTTCGAGGTCCAGGAAGGGGAATTGTTCGGGTTCCTCGGCCCAAACGGTGCCGGCAAGACCACCACCATCCGCATGCTCACCGGCCTTGCCAGGCCCACATCCGGCACGGCCCGTGTCCTTGGCTTGGACATCCGCGCGCAGGCGGCCCAAGCGAAACGACACATCGGGGTCGTCCCCGAGCAATCCAACCTCTACGACGAGCTTTCGGCCAGGGACAACCTTCTGTTCATGGGGAAGCTCTTCGGGGTCCCGCGTGGGGAGCGAAGGCGCCGGGCAGAGGGACTCCTGCGCATGTTCCGGCTGGAGGATCGCAAGAATAGCCATTTTGCTGCGCTTTCGCGGGGGATGAAGCGGGCCCTCACCATCGCCGCGGCCATGGTTCACCACCCTAAACTCCTCTTCTTGGACGAGCCCACATTAGGCCTCGACGTGGCTGCAGCCCGGTCACTGCGGGCCCTGATCGCCGGGCTCCACGATCAAGGGGTGACGGTGTTCCTCACGACTCATTACCTGGAGGAAGCCGGCCTCCTCTGCGACCGGATCGCCATCTTGGTTTCGGGGAAAGTAGTGCGGACTGGGACCCCAGCGGAGCTCAAGCGAGCAGCGGAAGGGGAGTCGGTGATCGAGGTCCGGTTCGGAAAACCCGTGCCCGAGGCACGGGATGTGTTTACTAGCCGCCTCCCCGGCGCGCAGGTGGTGGCGATGAACGGCCATGAACTTCGTATCCTGGGCGGGGACCCCGCTCAAGCGTATAGGGTTGTGTTCGCCTTCTCCGAGGAGAAGGAGGTAGCGATCGAAGCCGTGAACACTGTAAAACCTAGCTTGGAGGACGCATTCCTCAAGATCACCGACCTGAGCCCAGTGGCGATGACTCAGGAGAAGGGGAAGTGATGTGGCGGGATGAGCTGCGCGGCGTTTAGGCCATCGTCCAAAAGGACATGCGCACCTATTACCTCAAGCCCCCAGCGGTGAGCTGGGGGATCGTGTTCCCCATCACCTGGATCCTCGCCTTTTACCTGCGGAGCCCACGGGACTTCGCTGAGCTTGTTCCTGGTCTCATCGCTATGACGGCACTGTTCAGCACCACGGCGGCCGAGGCGGTGGTGATCAATTTCGAGCTCCGTCTGGGATCGCTCGAGCGGTTGCTCCTCGCGCCCATCGGCGTGCCGGCGGTGTTCCTGGGGAAGGTGCTTGGGGGCGCCTTGTTCGGCTTGATAATGACGGCCGCCGTCGCCCTGGGGTCGATCCTCGCCCTGGGCCTTTCTGTGAACGTGGTCTACCTCTTAATGGTCCTGATCCCGGCGCTCCTCGCGTTCTCCTCGCTTGGTGCACTTCTTTGCGTCATGGTGCGGGAGGTGTTTGAGGCCCAGACGCTGCTCAACCTCCCCCGGTTCCTCATGATCTTTCTGAGCGGGGTGGTGTACCCGGTCTCGGCTATGCCCCGGGCGCTTCAGGCCCTGGCCAAAGTCCTTCCGCTCACCTACGCCGTGGACGGGCTCCGGGCCGCCTTTTGGGGTCCGGGTGCGGCGGCTTACGTGGACGCGCTCGTCCTCCTGGGCTTTGCTCTGGCGTTCGTGGTTCCGGGGATGCGGCTCCTCGCCCGCCGGTTCGAGTAACCGGCTTCCCTCTGTGATGTCTCAAACCAAGAGATTTTGCACGTAGTTACAGAGAAAAAAGCCACCACCAGGACGCCGCGATTCAAAGGATAATTTTAGAATTGGAACCCCCAATTCCTGGTGGTTTGGAGGTAGGCTCTGTGTGTTCCCTGTAGCAACTCCCAGGCTTGACAGGTTGGAGGGCCTTGGCCATAATAAGGGGATAAAGAGGTAGATTTATCTTGAACATGTTCTCCCGTACCGCCAAGTACGCGATCAAGGCCCTGACGGAGCTGGCTGCCGGGGATCGCTCGCTCAAGATCCGGGAGCTGGCCCAGGCCGCCGGGATCCCCCAGCCATTCTTGGCCAAGCTCGTCCCCCCCTGGTGCAGGCCGGGATCATCACCTCCACCCGGGGCAAACGGGGCGGCCTCGCCTTCTCCCACCCCCCGGAGGAGGTCTCCCTGGCCGAGGCAGGGGGCAGGGTTGCAGCGGAGGCCGCGGCTGGGGAAGAAGGCTCGGCGGGGGCGGCGCGCAGGGAATGGCTGCCCCGGGAGCGCGCTTCAGAGCCGCCGCAACGTCGGAGACCGGCGTCCCCATCGTGGATATGGCGAAGTGCATCGGGTGCGGACAATGCGCCAATGCCTGCCCACACGGGGCAATCGAGATGCGCAATGGGAAAGCATGGGTGAGTTCGGCCCTCTGCCGGCGATGCGGGGTGTGCCTGCCCGGGTGTCCGACCGGAGCGCTGAGCTAGCTGATGCACGTCCTCGTCCCGTACGACAGCGTAGCCCATCCCCCTCTCCGCGGGGGATGGGGGGATCTGCGCCCTCGTCGAAATGAGGGAATGCAGACTCCTATTCGAGTGCTCGCGCACAACTCACAGGCCATGGACGTGGACCTGGCCCCCATCACTGACATCTTCACCATGCCGCTTGTAACCACGTCGGCAGGCTCCCCTACGTACTAGAGAAGGCCCCAGGGGTACACGCGTGGGCCCCGGAGGGGATGGCCTCCCACCTCCGACAGCGGGCACGAGGCGCGGGGTTCACCTCGGGGACGAGCCCTGCGACCTTGGAGGAACGCTCTTGTCGATGGGGACGATGAGCCGTACGGTACGGGAATACGGACTGGTGGTGGCCACGCCGCAGGGCGGTGTGCTCATCTGAGGGTGCGCCTACCCCGGCGTGGAACGAACGGCGAGCCATGCCGCCGCGATCAGCGGAGCCAAGCTCCGCCTCGTTCGAGGTGGGTTCCCCCTCGGTGGGGTCCCGTCGCCGAGGACCCGCGAGGCGGCAGCGCGCCTGGCCACCGCTGAGGACTCTGGGGCTCCCGGGCACTGCACGGGGAAGGAGTCGACGACGACCTCGTCGTACGGTTGAGGGGTTCAGAGGCCCTCAGGGCGAGGGAGAAGCCGTGTAGAGGGTTGCGAAGGGGGAAGAGATGAACAAGCCACAGCATGTGCTCATGGTCCTGTCGGGGAAGGGCGGTGTGGGGAAGTCAACGGTGGCCGTGAACGTTGCGGTCGCGCTTGCCCACCGCATGCAGGTCGGGCTGCTCGATGCCGACCTTCACGGTCCGAATGTGCCGAAGATGCTCGCCATCGAGGATCAACCGATGCCGATCCGCAATGGGAAACTCTATCCCGTGGTTACCCCCCACAACCTGGCAGTGGCCTCGATCGCATTCGCTCTCCCCACTCGAGACGCCCCCGTCATCTGGCGAGGGCCACTCAAGATGAAGGCCATCCAGCAGTTGCTCGAGGAGGTGGAGTGGGGACCCCTCGACCTCCTCGTCGCCGACCTCCCCCCGGGGACAGGGGACGAAGCCCTGTCCGTGGCCCAGCTCGTGGGGAAGGCAGCGACCGCGGTCGTGGTCACGACGCCCCAGGACGTGGCCCTCCTCGATGCGGGCAAGGCAGTGACGTTCGCCCGCAAGGTGGGTGTGGACAGGATCGGCGTGGTGGAGAACATGGCGTCCCTCGTCTGCCCTCACTGTGGGGCGGAGATCGACCTCTACGGAACGGGCGGTGGGGAGAGGCTCGCGGCGCGGATGAATGTCCCCTTTCTGGGCCACATCCCACTCATCCCGGAGGTGGTCCGCGGGGGGGACACAGGCCAGCCGGCGGTGCTGGTGCCGAGCATTCGCGAACCGTTCCTCGCGGTCGCTGACGCGATCTGGTCGCTCGTGATCGGTGCCCCACAAACGGGGACAATCGGCACTTCCACGGGCCGGGCCCGGCGAAAGAACCATGGCGAGCAGGAGAGCCCCCAGTGAGGACCTACCCGGAGTGCATCCCGTGCATCCTGCGGGCGACCGTGGCCGGAGCACGCCGCGCTCGGGCCGCAGAGGAGGCGGCGTGGGGGATCGCGACGGAGGTCGCCCGGCTCGCGGCGTACTGGGACCGATCACAGCCCCCGATCCTCCTCGGGGCGGAAGCCGGCCGGTCGTTGCGGAGGACCCTCGGGGTCGCCGATCCGTACCACGCGGAGAAGCAGGCGGCCAACGCCGCGGCCCTGGCCCGGTACGCACAGTGGAAGGATGAGGTCGCCCGGGCTCCCGATCCGCTGCTCCACGCGCTGCGGTTGGCCGCGGCCGGCAACAGCCTCGACCTCGGGCTCCACGCCCGCCTCGACTGGACGGGAGTGGATGCGGCGGCCGCCCTCCCGTTCGCGCGGAGCGACTACGATCTCTTTCGTGCGGCGCTTGCGGCCGTGCGCGGGGTCCTCTACCTCGCCGACAACGCAGGGGAGATCGTCCTCGATCGGATCCTCATCGAGGAACTGCGGGCCCGTGGCCTGATGGTGACCGTTGCCGTGCGCGGCGCGCCCACGCTCAACGACGCCACGACCGACGATGCCCACGCGGTCGGGCTGGATAAGGTCGCGGAGGTCATCACCACCGGGTCCGATCTCCCTGGGGTGAGCCTTCCTTCCTCGTCGCCCCAGTTCCGGACCAGGTTCCGAAGCGCGGAGCTCATCCTGAGCAAGGGGATGGGGAACTTCGAGGGCCTATCGGGGGAGCAAGCGCCGCTCTTCTTCCTCCTCCAGGCGAAGTGTCCGCCGGTGGCGCACGAGGCCGGGGTCGAGGTGGGCTGCCTCATCTTCCTCCGCGGGCCGGGTTGACGGTCACCCAGCGCTGCGGCACAGTGGTGCGGACATGACCGACCGCGCGGTGAACATGTTCGAGACCTTCCTCAGGCGGCGGGGCCTCCACGTCACCCAATCGCGGCGGGCCGTGGTCGAGGCCGTGTTCTCCCTCCCCGCCCACTTCGAGGCGGCGGACCTGTGGGCCGCCCTGCGGGGCGTGGTCTCGTCGGCGGCCACGGTGTACCGCACCCTGGAGCTCCTCGAGGAGGCGGGGCTCGTCCGGCGCGTGTCGTTCGGCGAGGCCCACGCCCACTACGAGCACGTACTGGGGCGGGAGGACCACGGCCACCTCGTGTGCCGTCGGTGCGGGCGGGTGGTGGAGTTCTCCGACCCGGCGCTGAAGAAGGTGGTGACCGAGGCCGCGGCGCGCCACGAGTTCACGCTCGCGGAGGTCGTCGTCCAGGGGTACGGGGTGTGCCCAGCATGCCGGGCCGCGGGGCTATAATCTCGTGAGCGCCGGGGTGGCGGAATGGGCAGACGCGCGGGACTCAAAATCCCGTGCCCGGAGACGGGCGTGTGGGTTCGACTCCCACCCTCGGCACCACGACGATGACCGATCTTGTGAGGATCCTGGGATACCTTCTCCGCGGCCGAACCTCGCTCTGGCAGTGCTACACGGCCGTATCGTGGCGCACCTGCGAGGGCTGCCTGGCATGGCACGGCCGGATCGTGACCGACCCCCGTGCGTTCCCATCGCACAACGGCTGCCCCCATGAGGTGCGCCGCTTCCCCGTGTGGAGGCTAGCGGCCTACCGGGCCCACGGCCAGAGGATGGCGGAGCGGGCCCGGGAGGAGCTCCACCGCCGCGAGCTCTTCCGCCAAGCGCTAGCTCTTCTCCCCACCGATCCCGAGCGGAGCCTGAGCCTCGTCGATCAGGCGGCGTCCGTGGACGTGTACCTCCCCGAGGTCGAGAGCTTGGCGCGCGATCCGGCCCTCGCCGACCCCAACCTTCGGGCCGAGCTGCGGGAGATCCTCCTCCGCCACTGGAAGTCCAAGTTCGCCCGGGACCGGTACGAGCGCCAACCCGAACTCGCCCGTACCCAACAGGAGGAGTGGGGTGTCCAGCGGATCAAGGAGCTCCTCCCGTAGACCTCCTACGGAGCCGCGGTTCTGGGCGGCGGCCGCCCTCGTGTTCGCCCTCCTCGTGTGGGCCGGCCTGCGCCTCATCCCTCCCCCCTCTCCTGCTCCGCCCCCCCTCGAACCGGTGGACATCCCAGCGGTCGTCATCCCGATCGAGTTCAAGCTCCCGGGGAAGATCAACATCAACACGGCCTCCGCCGCGGAGCTCGAACGGCTCCCCGGGATCGGCCCCGCCCTCGCGGCGCGCATCGTCGCCTACCGGGAGGAGCACGGCCCGTTCGCCCAGGTGGACGACCTGACCCGCGTACCGGGGATCGGCCCCAAAACCCTCGACGGGTTCCGCGACCTCGTCACCGTCGGCGAGGAATGATCCCTCGTAGAGCCTCGCCTGGGAACAGGGTTAGGGCTTGGGTATCATGCCGCGGGTCGAGCCTGACCCGACGAAGGAGGCATACCACAGTGGCGAAGGAAGCGACGTCGAACGGAGTGCAGTGGGTCGTCCCCGATCCCAAGCGCGAGAACTGGTACTGGCCGAGCGAGGCCCTGAAGAAGCATGCCTGGGCATCGGATGCGAAGATCTACGCCCAGGCGGCAGCGGATCCGATTGCGTTCTGGTCCCAGCAAGCCGAGCAGCTCACGTGGTTCAAACGGTGGACGAAGGCCTACGAGGATGAGCCCTTCGCCTATCGGTGGTTCGTGGGCGGAAAGCTGAACCTGTCCTACAACTCGCTCGACCGACACGTCGCAGCGGGGAAGGGGGGGAAGACCGCCCTCATCTGGGAGCCGGAGCCGGTGGACGAGCCCAACCGAGTGTTCACCTACCAGGAGCTCCTCGCCGAGGTGTCCCGGTTCGCCAATGCCCTCAAGGCGCTCGGGGTCCAGAAGGGGGATCGGGTGGGGATCTACCTCCCGATGATCCCGGAGGCCGTGATCGCGATGCAGGCCGTGGTGCGAATCGGCGCCGTGCACACGGTCGTGTTCTCGGCGTTCTCACCGGAGTCGCTCCGGGACCGGCTCCTCGACTGTGGGGCGAAGGTCCTCGTCACCGCGGATGGCTACTACCGCCGCGGCAAGAAGATCCCGCTCAAGCAGCAGGCGGATCAGGCTCTGACCGGCACTTCGGTGGAGAAGGTGGTCGTCGTCCGCCGGGCCGGGAACGAGATCCCGATGCAGAAGGGGCGCGATGTGTGGTACCACGAGGCCGTCGCAGGACAGTCCACGCACTGCCCGCCGGAGGAGATGGACGCCGAGGACCTGTCGTTCATCCTCTACACGTCGGGCACGACGGGGAAACCCAAAGGGGTGATGCACACCACCGGCGGGTACGCGGTCCAGGTCTATGCAACGTCCAAGTTGGATTTCAACCTGCACGAGGACGACATCCACTTCTGCACCGCTGACGTGGGATGGATCACCGGGCACTCCTACATCAACTACGGCCCGCTCATGAACGGGGTAGCGACGCTCGTCTACGAGGGGACACCCGATGCCCCGGACTTCGGCCGGATGTGGCAGATCATCGCCAAGCACAAGGTGACGGTGTACTACACCGCGCCGACCGCGATCCGGATGCACGTCAAGTGGGGCGAGGAGTGGCCGGCCAAGCACGACCTCTCCTCCCTGCGGGTCCTGGGGACGGTCGGGGAGCCGATCAACGAGGAGGCATGGCACTGGTACTTCGAGCACATCGGGGGCAAGCGGTGCCCGATCATCGACACGTGGTGGCAGACCGAGACCGGGGCGACCTGTGTCCAGGCCCTCCCCGGCATCGGCCCCTTCATTCCCACCGTGGCCGGTCGCCCCTTCCCGGGGATCCGGGCGAAGATCGTGGACGCGGGCGGGGTCCCCGTGAAAACGGGCGATGGCGGCTATCTTGTGATGGAGCCGCCGTTCCCGCCGGCCCTGCTGCGGGGACTGTACGGGGACAGCGAGAAGTTCCGCGCCACGTACTTCGGCGAGTTCGGCCCCCAGCTCTACTTCACCAAGGACGGAGCGCGGATGGACGAGATGGGGAACATCCGCATCACGGGCCGGGTGGACGACGTGATGAACGTCGCCGGCCACCGACTGGCGACGGCCGAGGTCGAGGATGCGCTCGCCCAGCACCCGCTCGTGACCGAGGTCGCCGTGGTCTCCAAGCCCGACGAGGTGAAGGGCGAGGTCCCGGTGGCGTTCGTCCTCCTCAAGAAGGGCGTCCATCCATCGGAGGACCTGAAGAAGGATCTCATCAAGACGGTGGATCAGCACATCGGGCCCACGGCACGGCCCGCGGCGATCTACTTCACGGAGGACGTGCCGAAGACCCGGTCCGGGAAGATCATGCGCCGGATCCTGAAGGCGCTCGTCCGCAACGAGCCGATCGGCGACCTGACCACGTTGCGGAATCCGGAGTGCGTCGAGGACCTCCAGAAAATCGTGGGGTACAAGGCGTAGGTAGGCGAACGGGGATGGAGGCACGATCAGGGGCGGACCAGGGGGCCGCCCCTTGAGTTCTTGCGAGGAGGGGGGTATGGAGGAGATGCGGGTGCTGGGACTGCCGGCGGAAAAGGGCCGGTGGGGGTACGTGGCGCTGGGGTTCGTGGCCAACGTGTGCATGGGGGCGGTCTACGCGTTCAGCGTATTCCGGAAGCCCCTGGAGGAGCTGTGGGGGATCAGCGCGACCTCAAGTGGCCTCCCGTTCATGGTCTTCCTCGCCGTGTTCGCTCTCGGGATGGCGCTCGCGGGGGGGCTCGTCGAGCGGTGGGGGCCGCGGAAGACGGGGGTCCTCGGGGGCATCCTCGTCGGGCTGGGCTGGATCCTCGCCGGTTTCTCTCCCAACATCGGGGTCCTAACGCTCTTCTACGGGGTGATCGCGGGAGCGGGGGTCGGCGTGGCGTACGGGTGCCCGATCGCCGTGGCCGGGAGGTGGTTCCCTGACCGGCGGGGCCTGGCGGTGGGGCTCACCCTCGCCGGGTTCGGGGCCTCGGCCCTCGTGGTCGCCCCAATCATGAACGCCCTCATCTCCACTCACGGCCCGCTCCGCACGTTCCTCATCCTCGGGGTGGCGTTCCTCGTGGTCATGGTCCTCACCGCTCTGCCCATGAGGTTCCCGCCCCAGGGGTGGAAGGTCGCATCCCCAAAGGGGAAGGCCAAGCCATCAGCTGTGGAAATGGATCGGGGTCGGATGGTGCGCACGCCCACGTTCTGGGCCCTGTGGGGCGCGTACACCATCGGGTGCCTCGCCGGCCTGATGGCGATCGGCATCGCTGCGCCATTCGGCCAGGAGGTGGCCAACCTCTCAGCGGGGCTATCCGCGGCCGCCGTGTCGGTGTTCGCGGTGTTCAACGGGGTGGGACGACCCCTGTTCGGCTGGCTGACGGACCGCCTCACCCCGCGCTACGCGGGAACGCTCTCGTTCGTGCTCATCTTCCTCGCCGCCCTCCTCCTGTGGCGGGCTGGAGGGAGCCAGGTCGCGTACTTCGTGGGGTTCAGCCTGTTGTGGCTCAACCTCGGGGGGTGGCTCGCCATCGCCCCGGCCGCGACGGCGACCCTGTTCGGCACTGCCCACTACGCCGAGAATTACGGGCTCGTGTTCACCTCGTACGGGGTGGGGGCGATCGTGGGGAACGTGATGTCGGGCCTCCTCCATGACCTGAGCTCGTACGTCGCCGTGTTCCCGCCCGTGATGGCCCTCGCCGCGGTGGGGATCGTCGTCGCGCTGGTGGGGCTTCGGCCTCCCGTGAGGAAGGGGCCCTAGCGGTGGGACGGATCCTCTCCGGGGAGGAGATCGCGGCCCAGATCAAGGCTGAGCTCCGGCCGCGGATCGCGGATCTAGCGCGGAAGGGGATCGTCCCCGGGTTGGCCATCGTCCGGGTGGGGGACGACCCGAGCTCGGCCTCGTACGTCCGCCAGAAGGAGAGGGCGGCACAAGGGTTAGGCCTCCTCTCCATAACGACGGTCCTCCCCGTGGGGACATCGGAGGACGAGCTCTTGGCCGTGGTCTCCGCCCTGAACGACGACCCTCGCTTCCACGGAGTCCTCGTTCAGCTCCCGCTGCCCTCTGGCCTGTCCCCGGAGCGCGTGTGTGGGACGGTGGACCCGGCGAAGGATGTGGATTGCCTCCATCCCGAGAACATCGGCCGGCTCGTCCGCGGGGATCCGTACCTCCTCCCCTGCACCCCGCACGCAGTTCAGCAGATCCTCCACCGCAGCGGCTACCCTCCGGCAGGGAACCACGTGGTGATCGTGGGGCGGAGCGCCCTCGTCGGGCGGCCGCTGTCGATCCTCCTCTCCCAGAAGGGACCGGCGGGGGATGCAACGGTGACCCTATGTCATTCAGCGACGCCTGACTTGGGGGCGTTCACCCGCCAGGCGGACATCCTCGTGGTGGCGGTGGGACGGCCGCGCACGATCACCGCGGACATGGTCCGCGAGGGGGCGGTGGTGATCGACGTTGGGGTGAACAGGGTGGATGACCCCACGGCGCCGAGGGGGTACCGTCTGGTGGGGGACACGGAGTACGCGGCCGTGGGAGAGGTAGCAGCCGCCATCACCCCTGTCCCGGGCGGGGTGGGACCGGTGACGGTGGCGATGCTCCTCAGCAACACCGTGGCCGCCTGTGAGGCGCAGGCCCAAATGGCGAGGTGAGCGCGATGGCGTACGATCCGACGGTACTGGCAGATTGGCAGATCGCGGCCGAGGCGGAGAAGGGGATGCCGTCCCCTGCCGAGTGGCAAAGGCGGCTCGGCCTCAGGGAAGACGAAGTCCTCCCCTATGGCCGGGTCGCCAAGCTCGATTCCCGCCGGATCCTCGACCGGCGGCGTGTTCCTCCAGCCAGGAAGTACATCGAGATCACTGCCATCACCCCAACCCCGCTTGGGGAGGGGAAGACGACGACCACCCTCGGCCTCATCGAGGGCCTCGCCCGGCGCGGGAGGGACGCGGGGGGGGCGATCCGTCAGCCATCAGGCGGCCCCTCGATGAACATCAAGGGCACGGCCGCGGGGGGAGGAAACGCACTTCTCATCCCGATGACCGAGTTCACAATGGGCCTCACGGGGGACATCGACGCGGTCACGAACGCCCACAACCTGGCGCTGGTCGCCCTCACTGCGCGGCTGCACCACGAGGCGAACTACACCGACGCGGGGCTCGCCAAGCGCGGCCTCAAGCGGCTCGACATCGATCCACGGCGGGTGGAGATGAAATGGGCGCTGGATTTCTGCGCCCAGGCCCTCCGCCAGATCGTGATCGGCCTGGGGGGGAAGGAGAACGGGATCCCGATGGAATCAGGATTCCAAATCTCTGTTTCCTCTGAGCTGATGGCGATCCTGGCCATCGCCCGCGACCTCGGGGACCTGCGGGCGCGGGTCGGGGAGATGACCGTGGCCTACGATAAACGGGGAACTCCCATCACCTGCGACGACCTCGAGGTGGGGGGAGCGATGGCGGCCTGGATGCGGAACGCCCTTCATCCCACCCTCTGCGCGACGGTTGAGTACCAGCCTGTCCTCGTTCACGCCGGGCCGTTTGCGAACATCGCCGTTGGCCAATCCTCGATCCTCGCCGACCGGGTGGGCCTCGCGCTGTGGGACTACCACGTGACCGAGAGCGGATTCGGGGCCGACATCGGGTTCGAGAAGTTCTGGAACGTCAAGTGCCGCCTGAGCGGCCTTGCCCCGCACGTGTCGGTGATCACGGCCACGATCCGGGCCCTGAAGATGCACGGCGGTGGACCACGGGTCGTGCCGGGGAAACCGCTCCCCAAGGCGTATCAAGAGGAGGACCTCGCTCTCGTAGAGCGTGGCGTAGCGAACCTCCTCCACCACATCGCGATCGTGCGCCAGTCGGGCGTGAACCCGGTGGTGTGCATCAACCGCTTCCCCACGGATACGGATGCCGAGGTGGACCTCGTGCGGCGGCATGTGGAGGCCGCCGGCGCGCGGTGCGCCGTGGGCGAGCACTGGCGCAACGGGGGGGAAGGGGCGCTCGAACTGGCCGATGCCGTGATCGAGGCGTGCGAGGAACCCACGGAGTTCCGGTTTCTGTACCCCCAGGAGATGCCGCTCCGGCAGCGGGTGGAGCGGATCGCCCGCGAGGTGTACGGCGCGGATGGGGTCTCCTGGGCCCCCGAGGCGGAGGAGAAGGCCAAGGCGTTCGAGTCCGATCCGAGGTTCCGCGACTACGCAACGATGATGGTGAAGACCCACCTCTCCCTCTCCCACGATCCCAACTGGAAGGGGGTGCCCACGGGATGGGCCCTCCCCATCCGGGATGTGCTCCTCTTCTCCGGGGCGCGGTTCCTGTGTCCGGTGGCGGGGACGATCGCCCTCATGCCCGGCACCGGGTCCGACCCCGCGTTCCGCCGGATTGACGTGGACGTGGAGACGGGGGAGGTCCGCGGGCTGTTCTAGGGAGCGCGCCCGGGCACGCAACTCTACCCGGGTAAGGAGGGCTGAATGCAGGCGGTGGAAGTGAGGGATCTCCGGAAGGATTACGGCGCCCAGAAGGCGGTTCAGGGGATATCCTTTGGCGTTCGGGAAGGGGAGATCTTCGGGCTCATCGGCCCCAACGGGGCCGGCAAGACCACCACCCTGAGGATCGTGTCCACGCTCCTTTCCATGACCTCCGGCTCCGTCCGGGTGTTCGGCCATGACGTGGCGACGGAATCCGACGCCGTGCGGCGGATTCTGAGCTACCTCCCCGAGGAGGCCGGGGCCTACAGGAACCTCACCGGCCGCGCGTACCTGGAGTTCATCGCCCGATTCTTCGGAAACGGGGAGAAGGTCAAGGACATGGTGGAGCGGGGGGTGGAGATCGCCGACCTGGGCGAGCGGATCAACGACAAGATCTCCACCCTGAGCAAGGGGATGACGCGGCGGCTGCTCGTGGGGCGGGCGCTCATGACGGACCCCAAGCTCGCGGTGTTGGATGAGCCCACCTCAGGACTGGACGTCATCAACGCCCGGGAGATCCGGGGGATCATCCGCAACTCCACCAAGGGAGGGAGGGCGGTGCTCCTCTCCTCCCACAACATGCTCGAGGTGGAGCTCCTCTGCGACCGGATCGCCCTCATCCACGAGGGGAGGATCGTGGAGGCGGGGTCGCCCGCCGAGCTCAAGGGGAAGTACGCGGCGGGGAACATCGAGGACGTGTTCGCTGAGGTGGTGAAATGGGCATCCGCAACATCATAGGCAAGGAGGTCCGGGAACTCCTCACCCCCCAGACCCTGATCCCGATCGTGATCGTGGCCGTCATCTTCGCCATGATGGGGGGAGTGATCGGGGACATCGGGGAAGAGGTCACCCAGCGGCCAGTGATTGGGGTTGTGGACCAGGACGAGGGCGAGCTGTCCCAGATCGCCGGGTCGGTCCTCGGGGCCGCGGCCCGGGTCGTCCATAGCGGTACCGACGTGGCAGAGGGGCTGAGGCGGACCGAAGAGGGCGGCGGCGTGGCCCTGCTCGTCTTCCCTCCGGAGTTCAGCGAGAGGATCCTCGGGGGCGAGCCGGGCACGATCGAGATCCACTGGATCATGCGGGGCTTGGGCATGATGGATTCAATCTCCTCGGCCCCGGTCGAGGGGCTGATTTTGGCCGTGAATAACGCGCTCACGGTCGCCCTTATCGAAGGGAACGTCCCCCTGAACCCGGAGGTCATCCTGCACCCCACAACGCGGAGCGACACTACATTGGTCAAGGGGAAGACGATCTCCGGGGTTCCCCCGAGCGCGATCGCAAACACGCTGATGTCCCAGTCCATCATGATCCCCCTCCTGGTGATGATGCTCATGATGATGGCCGGGAGCACGGTGATCTCCTCGATGGGGCTAGAGAAGGAGAATAAGACCCTCGAGACCTTGCTCACCATGCCGGTGAGCCGGGGGTCGATCGTCACCGGGAAGATCGTGGGGAGCGCCGCGGTGGGCCTGGTCATGGCCCTCATCTACATGCTCGGCTTCAGTTTCTACATGCGCTCGTTCCAGATGGGGGCGATCGACCTCGGCCAGTACGGGTTGGCCCTTGGGGTTTTGGATTACCTTCTGGTGGGGGTTTCCCTATTCTTGGCGCTTCTGGCAGGTCTTGCTCTGTGCATCGTGCTCGGAACGTTCGCCCGCGACTACCGCAGCGCACAGACCCTGCTCTTCCCCATCACCGCCATGGCCATGATCCCGATGTTCCTCATCATGTTCAAGGACTTCGCTACCGTGTCGCTTGGACTACAAGCCATCCTGTTTTTGATCCCCTTCTCCCACCCCATGATGGCCATGCGCGCCCTCATGTTCGACGAATACCCGTTGGTGCTCGGGGGGATCGCCTACTCGGCCGTCTTTTCGGCGGTGGTCATCGCCATGGCAGTCCGCATCTTCAAGAGCGATCGCCTGTTGACCGGAGGCACCCCGCGGAGGCAGCGGGCTGCGCGAGCCAGGCGCCGTACCCCCTAGAACCGCGGGACACTGGGCGTCGGTCCTTACCACGCGGGCACTGCGAAGGCAACCATGGCGAAGCAACGAGAGCGAAAGATCGAACAGGGCCTTGTAGAGGGCCGGCTTTCTCGGTCCATTTGGAGACTGGCCGCCCCGATGATTGTGACCGGGGCTCTACAGGACCTCTTTTCAATGGTAGACTTGTTCTTCGTCGGGAGACTTGGACATGTTGAGGTGGCTGCCCTTTCGATCGCCGGGACGGTTGTCGCCATCCTGATGATGCTGGTGCAGGGGATTGCCGTGGGGACAATGACCGTCATCTCCCACTACACGGGGGAGAAAAACCACACGATGTCGGACAATGTCCTCGGCCAAACGTTCATCCTCAGCGCCATCGGGGCCGGCATCATGCTGCTCACGGCGCTCTTCTTGGTCGAACCTCTCCTCAAACTCTTCGGTGCCACGGGCGACGTCCTGCGGTACGCCGCGGAGTACCTCCGCATCAACTTCGCCCTTTCCATTTTCATCTTCCTTGCGGTAGGAATGGAATATGCTTTACGCGGCTCCGGAGATGCCAGGACCCCGCTGTATGCGCTGATCATCGCGAACATCCTCAACATCATCCTTGACCCAATGTTCATCATGGGATATGGCCCCTTCCCGGCAATGGGCGTAGCAGGCTCGGCCTTAGCAACGGTCCTCACCCGCGGGATCGGCGTCGTGTTGCTCCTCAGCCACCTCCTCTTCGGACACTCCACGCTTCGGTTGCAGCTCAGATGCTTCAAACCCAACTTCCCGTTGCTCGAAAGAATCGTGAGCATCGGTTTCTTTGCGTCGCTTCAGGTCCTCGTCCGGGAGATCTCGTTTCTCTTTTTGATGCGTCTGGTCACCTCGTTTGGGGATGTCACCTTGGCGGCATATGGAATCGGATCGCGTATTCGAACAGCGATCATGGTGCCCGGTTCAGGCTTTGCCAGTGCGGCGGCGGTGCTGGTCGGGCAGAACCTGGGGGCAGACAAGCCGGAACGGGCTACACAATCCGCCTGGCGCGCTGTGCGGTACTACGAATACATTGCAATCCCAATAGCCTTGTCCTTCCTGATCTTCGCGCCAGCAATCGTCGGTGCCTTCAACGACCACCCCGAGGTCATCGCGATTGGTAGCTCGTTCCTGCGCTATCTTGCGGTGACGTTCCCGTTTCTTACGTTCTCACTCGTGCTTTCCCAGGCCATGAACGGCGCGGGCGACACCCGAACCCCCACCATCATCAATGCCGTCGGTCAACTCGGCTTCCGGATACCGGTCGCCTATCTCTTCGCCCGGGGAGTTGGACTGGGCCCCACGGGCATCTGGCTCGGCATCAATGCCTCCGACATTGTGCAGGGCATCGGGATGACCCTTGTCTTCCGCACTGGGCACTGGAAGAACGTGTTCGTGAACCACAGGAGCAAACTGGCCCGCGAGGCAGGGCCCGGTGAAGTCCCCCCCGAGCCCCCGATCAGGCAGTAGGGGAGGACTCCCGGCTAGATCTCGCCCCAGTTGCGGCCTGTTGTGACGTCAACCCGCAGGGGGACGCGGAGATCCCCCACGCCCTCCATGATCTCCCTCACCACGCGGGCCGCACGATCGGCGTCGCGCTCGTCGGCCTCGAACACGAGCTCGTCGTGGATCTGGAGGATCATCTCCGCGGGAAGATCCCCCGCCTGCCACGCCGCGTGGAGCCGGAGCATGGCGAGCTTGATAAGGTCGGCCGCCGAACCTTGGATCGGGGTGTTGATCGCGTTCCGCTCCGCGGACCCCCCCGCCATTGCTAGCCCGTCCGCCGCCGGCCCGAGCGGCCGCCGCCGGCCAAGGAGGGTCCGCGCGTACCCGGTGCGGCGGGCTTCGGCGACAAGGCCCTCCAGGAACGGTCCGACCTGGGGGTAGGCCTGGAAGAATCGAGCGATGTGCCCCTTCGCCTCGGCCTGGGGGATCCCGAGGTCGCGCGCCAGGCCGTACGGGCTGATCCCATAGATGATCCCGAAGTTGACCCTCTTCGCCACCGCGCGCATGCGGCCGTCCACCGCCTCCGGCGGGACGTCGAACAGGGTCGCCGCGGTGCGGCGGTGGAGGTCCTCCCCCCGCTCGAACGCGGCGATCAGGTTCTCGTCGCCGGAGAGGTGGGCGAGGATCCTGAGCTCGATCTGGGAGTAGTCGGCGCCGAGGAAAAACCGCCCCGGCGGGGCGACGAACGCGCGCCGGATGTCTACCCCTGCCTCGTGCCCAGTAGGGATGCTCTGGAGGTTAGGATCGGAGGAGGAGAGGCGGCCGGTGGCGGTCCCGGTCTGGTTCCACGAGGTGTGGACCCGCCCGGTGCGGGGATGGACATAGGTCGGGAGCTTCTCGATGTACGTGTTCCTGAGCTTCTCCAGTTCCCGGTACGCGGCGAGCTTGCCCGGGAACTCGTGGTAGGAGGCGAGCTCGCGGAGGACGAACGCATCCGTCGCGGGGCCGGTCTTCCGCTGCCCGAGGATGGGGAGCTTGAGCTTCCGGTAGAGGATCTCCCGCACCTGGGGCGTGGAGTTGGGGTTGAATGGCCCGCCCGCAAGGGCGTAGAGCTCATCCCGCAGCCGCTCGATGAGGAGGGAAAGCTCCTTCCCCTGCACGGAGAGGGCGTCCACGTCGAGGAGGACCCCCCGCCGCTCCATCACGCGCAGGACCTCGATCAGCGGGATCTCGACCTCGTCGAAGAGCCCTCCCAGCCCCGCCTCGCCCAGCTTGGCGGTGAGCCCCGGCCGGAGCCGGCACACGACCGCGGCGTCCTCGCCCGCATAGCGGGCGGCGCGGTCGAGGGGTACCTCATGAATGCCCTTCTCCCCTCCCGCCGCGAGGAGCTCCTTGTAGGTCTGGACCCGGATCCCAAGCTCGGAGCGGGCGATGACATCCAGGCCATGGGCCGGGGCATCGGGATGGAGGAGCCAGTGGGCGATCATCGCGTCGAACGCGACCCCGCGGGCCTCGATCCCGTGGGTGGCGAGGACTTGGAGGTCGTACTTCAGGTTCTGCCCGATGATCCGCGGCCGCTCCCCTACAAGAAGCGGCCGCAGCCCGGCAAGGACGTGGGCGAGGGGGAGCTGGCGCGGGGCACCGGGGTACGTGTGCCGGACCGGGATGTACCACGCCCGCTCCGGCCCGATGGCAAGTGAGATCCCCACGATCTCCGCGGTGAGGGGATCCGTGCTCGTCGTCTCGAGATCGAGGGCGAACTCCTCTGCCCCCCCCAGGGCCGCAACGACCGAAGTGAACGAAGCCTCGTCCGTGACGACCTCGTACGTCCCGCCGGAGGTCGCCGGCCGGTCGAGGGCGAGCTCGGCGAGGATCGTGCGGAATTCGAGGCCCTCGAGCACGGCGCGCAGTACCTCCGGGTCGAGCGGCCGGGGGACGCAGTCGGTAGCAGCGAGGGGGAGCGACACCTCGCGCAGGGTCACGAGCTCCCGCGATAGAAGCGCGTCGTCGCGGCCGGCGACGAGGGCGCGGGCGACCCGCCGGTTGGGTACCCGGTCCGCCCCCGCGAGCACGGCGTCGAGCGAGCCATGCTCCCGGAGGAGCTCGCGGGCCGTCTTCTCCCCGATCCCCGTCACGCCCGGCACGTTGTCTGACGCGTCGCCCGCCAGGGCGAGGAGGTCGGGGATCCGCTCCGGGGGGACGCCGAACTTCTCCTCAACCTCCGCCCGATCAAGCAGGGTGAACGGGTCCCCGGGCCGCCGGCCGGGGCGGAGGAGCTTCACCGTGTCCGACACGAGCTGGGCGATGTCCTTGTCGCCGGTGAGGTGGAGGACGGGGATCCCCTTTCGCTCCGCTTCCCAGGAGAGGGTGGCCATCACATCGTCGGCCTCGTAGCCGGGGATGATGAGGCACGGGATCCCGAAGGTTTTCAGGAGCTCCGGCACACGGGGGAGCTGCTGGGCCAGCGGCTCCGGGGTCGGCTTCCGCGTCGCCTTGTAGCCCGCGTACGCCTCGTGGCGCACCGTGACCCCGCCCGCGTCGAGGGCAACGGCGACGTAGCGGGATGGGTACTCCCGCAGCACCATGAGCAGGGTGCGGAGGAAGCCGTACAGGGCGCCCACCGGCTCGCCGCGCGTCGTCGTGAGGCCGGGGACGGCGTAGAACGAGCGGTAGAGAGCGGAATGGCCGTCCACCACGAGCAGGCGCTCCGGAACCTCCGTGATCCCCAGCGCCTCGTAGATGGTCATCGGCCGCCGGCGAAGAACGCGCAGAGGGCGATCGCCACCGCGTCCCCGGCATGGTCGGACCACGCCTCCATCGCCGTCCCGTCGTTCGCCACGAGGGCCTTCACCATCGCCAGCATCTGCTCCTTGGGCGCCGCGCCGTTCCCGCAGATCCACTTCTTGACCTGTCGGGGAGGAAACGAATGGAGCTCCCGCCCGCGGGCGAGGAGCTTCACCACCCCGATCACCTCCGCGGTGGCCATCGCCGACGGTGCGTTCTTCGCCAGGAACACGTCCTCCACCGCCACGACCTGGGGCCGATAGGCAACCAGGGCCGCGGCCAGCACATCGTGGATCCGCCCGAGCCGCTCCGGGTGGAGGGTCTCCGGCTGGGTGCGGATCGTGCCCGCGTCGAGCACCGCGAACGCGCGGCCGCGCCTCTCGACCACCGCGTACCCGGTCGCCGAGAGGCCGGGATCCACGCCGAGGACCCGCGCTCCCGCCGCGTCGCTGTCCTGTCCCGTCACGCCACCGGTCATCGTTCCGAGGGAGGCTCGTCGAGGAGCTCGCGCAGCTTCGCCAGCCGTGGGTCGAGCCGTTTCGTCTGCCCGTGGCAGCCCTCGCGGTGCCGCTCGCGGTTGAGATCGGCTCCGCACTCGGGGCAGATCCCCAGGCAGCCCGGTGTGCAGAGGGGTTTGGGGGAGAGGCCAAGCCGCAGCCCGGCCTCGATGAACGGGCCCAGTTCGAGGTAGGCCCCCACGATCTCGTCCGGGTTCACCTCCGGGGTCCCGTCCTCCGCCACGTTCTCCACGAGCTCCACCAGGCACCGGGAGCAGGTGCGACGCACCCGGGCCCGCACCGACACCCGGAGGAGGACCTCCTCTTCCTGGTAGACCGCGGTCGCCTCAACGTGCACTGGCCCCAGCACGCGCAGGGACTCCCCCTGCCATTCCACGACCGGAAGGTCCACGTCCTGGCTCAGGTTGAACGGACGTCCCGGGTCCCCCCGCAGCGCGCTAAGATCGAACCTCATCGTCTCCTCGCTCCTGTGAAGAAGTATAGCGCCGTTTGAACTTCCGGTACCGCGCCTCTACCATTGCCCGGTCAAGGAGGGATACAGGTGAAGGTGCTGTTGACCCGTGAGGTAGCGGGATTGGGGATCCCCGGGGACGTCGTCGAGGTCAAGGACGGCTACGCCCGCAACTACCTCTTGCCCCGGAAGCTCGGCGTGGTCCCCACGCCTCACGAACTGGCCCGGTTCGGGCAACTTCGCTCCCAGTACGAAGCGGAGCTCGCCGATCGCCATACCCAAGCCCAGGCCCTGGCCGAAAAGCTCGCCGGGGTGGAGCTCCTCTTCACCCGCCGCGTTCACGATGCGGACAAGTTGTACGCGTCGGTGCGCCCGCAGGACGTGGCAAAGGAGATCGCGGACCGGTTCGGGGTGAAGATCGACCCGGAGCGGATCCGGATGGAGACCGTGGACACGCTCGGCGAACACCAGGCGGAGATCCAGCTCTACGAGGACATCACGGCCACGGTCAAGCTGATCGTGACGCCAGCGGCCTAGCTAGAAGCAGTTTCACAACTTAGGAGAGGGCTGCTATGGTGGAGGCATGTCGAGAAGAGAGCTTACGGATGCGCAGTGGACGAGGATCGAGCCGCTCTT
>JALHJZ010000016.1 GCA_022838705.1 Candidatus Bipolaricaulota bacterium
CTTTCAGTTTATCTGGGTGCAATTGTTGGAACAACTGTAACAGCTACTTTGGAAGGTTTGAGCTTGACTGGTATGGCAATGTTTGGTATAGCATCAGCATTCATATTAGGACCATTTGTATTTCTTGAAGCTATGAATCCCCATATGATAGAACAAGCCGAAAGAGAGGGGAATTTTAACACTGCTAATTGGTATAAACAGAATTTTCTGGATCGATGGATAGATATCGGATATTTCATTTTATTCCAATCTGGAGGATGGGCGGATGCATTGAATGAACAAAATGCGTATATTAATATGATTAATCAACCATTATACGAGCAAAGAGATAGAGAATGGAAACAATTTTATGATAATTTATGGAAAGTGCTTTCATTAACAGCTGAAGATGAGGAACTTGAAGATGGACAAACTACATTGGATGATTTTAAGTTCCAACAACTACTTAATGAGGGACTTGCTTGTGGTCAATTACCTGATGGTTCTGACGGCGATCCAGATGAATGGGCAGAAGCAATTAAAAATACTCTTCGTATTATTAAAAAGCAATTTATTAATATGTACAACGGTATAAAAACAGGGAATGCAGTAGAAATTGCTAAAGGTGCTGCAGGTACAGGTATTGGTATTTTCATATTATCTGTGTTAGCTAGAGGACTTTCTTATGATCTTATTGAAGAATCTTATCAGAACTACATGCAATTTTGGGAGGATGATTCTGGAAGTTCAGGTGGGGGTGGAGGAGGCGTGATTCCTTAATAGAAATTCGGTTAAAATATATCTTCACGTAGGAGGAAATTATATGGGGTTATTTGATAGTGTTAAAAGTAAACTTGATAAAAAATCATTATTTAATAAAGGAAATAAATACTTAAAAGAGGGGAAATATGATAAGGCTCTTAAATGTTTTGATAAGATTTTAAAGTTAGATCCAGCATATACTGCTGTATGGCAAAGTAAAGGTAAGCTTTTTCATGATCTTGGAAAGTATGAAGAAGCTTTAAACTGTTTAGATAGGGCTTTGGATTTGGATCCCAACTATTTTAAAGCATGGTATAGTAAAGGATTGATTTTTGAAAAAATTGGAAAATATGATGATGCTCTCAAATGTTTTGATATGGCTTTAGCTTTGGATCCTCAAAATGTTGAAACATTAAATCAAAAAGGCATGGTTTTGGGATCAATTAACAAATATGATGAAGCTTTTGAATATTTTGATAAGGCTTTAAAACTTGATGCTGAAAATGTTGAGGCGTGGTCTAGTAAAGGTATGGTTCTTGGGAAAAGTAGAAAATATCAAGAAGCTATAAAATGTTTTGATAAAGCTTTAGAATTGAATCCTGATTTTGAACCTGCTAAAAAAGCGAAAAAACTTACCGTTTCTCTTTATCGGAGTTAAATTTATGAGACTATTGGATACTATTAAAAAGAAGTCTAATAAAAAATCTTTATTAAAAAAGGGTAATAAATACTTGAAATATGGCGATTTTGATAAAGCATTAAAGTGTTATGATGAAATTATAGAGTTAGACCCTTTATCTGCTGATGCATGGTATAATAAAGGTTTGGTATTTTTTAAAACAAAGAAATATGCGGAATCTATTGAACTTTTTGATAGATCGTTGAATTTAGATACTGAAAATATTAAGGTGTTAAATAGTAAAGGTTTGGCCCTTGGATCTATTTACAGATATGAAGAATCTTATGCATGTTTTGATAAGGCTTTAAAATTAGATCCTAACAATGCTGAAATATGGGTTAGTAAAGGCTTAGTTCTTGGGAAAAATAACAGGTCTTCTGAAGCAATAAAACATTTTGATAAAGCTTTAAAATTAGACCCTGACTTCGAACCTGCCCAAAAAGCAAAAATACTCTCTTTAACAAAATTTTAGCTAAAGAAATTGGATATAAAGAATTGATATGAATCCATTATTATCTTTAAAAATAGACATGTTGTGTTACAATTCAAGTTAATATCCCTGTGTAACTAGTATTTGCTTAATGTGAAAAATGGCGTAAACTTAATATTAATTTATAGATATTTAAATTAAATTTAAGAGTGTAATAAAGTATATTACGATGAACATGGAGATTAAAAATTCTTAAAAAATAAAGATAGTGAATGAATATTAATACTAATTATTATTAATAAATTATTCGAATAATATTATTGCATGATTAGGGACAGATATGAAACTATTTGGTAATGTTAAAAATAAATTTGATAAAGAAACGAATATTGTGGATGGTAATAATTGTTTAAATGAATGTAATTTTAAAAAAGCACTGAAATATTTTGATAAAGGCCTAAAAATTGATTCAAAAGATCCCCGTTTATGGAACAATAAAGGATTAGCCCTTGAAGGGCTTAAAAAAT
>JALHJZ010000017.1 GCA_022838705.1 Candidatus Bipolaricaulota bacterium
TATATCTTCATCATATCTGCGGATATTTGAAGCGGTGGAAATTCCAGCTGCTCCACCTCCGATTATAACTACTTTCATCCTGATTTTTCTCCTGGATTATCCGCATGATAGAGTCTGTGGTTTTTCTTTCCTATGGATTTCATGATTCTAGTTATTATTTTTATCACTAATATACAAAATTATAAGATCTTATAATATTATAGATAGATCTGAATTATTCAGTTCACTGGTTTGAGTTATTAAAGTTCATTTTTGACACCAGGAGAATACTACTCCGAATATTTATTTTTAATACAACAAATTAAAAATAAAATTTAACAAGGGATTGTCCCGTTTGTCTATTTTTTTTATGTTGATTTATGTGGGTTTTTTGTTTGATTTGAGTTTTGTTGGTTTTTTTTCAGTTGAAGTTGTTCTTTAACGTTTTTTTTATATTATTGTCGTTGGGTTTTATTATTATTTGTGGTTTTTGGTGTTGGAGGTGTTGTTTTTTTTATATTTTGAGGTTGTCTCATAATAAATTTTTTTGGGTTTTTCTCTTATTTTTTCTTTATTTATATGCGTTAGTTTTATATTCTAGTTCTTATATATTAGTTTTTAAGTGATTGTGATTTTGTTGTGGTGTTTTTTATGGCTTTGAGACCTGATAATATTGGACAGGAGTGGTTGGTGCCTAGACGTGTTACGGATTTTATTCCGGAGAATCACGTTTGTTATTTTATCACTAACCTGGTGGAAGAGTTGGATTTTCATAAAATTGACCGAAAATATAGTTGTACATCTGGAAAACCAGCGTATTCTCGTAGAATGTTGTTGAGGCTTGTTATTATGGCCTCAGTGGACGGTGTATTTTCATCTAGACGGATTGCAAGGCTCGCAGAGGAAAATGTGATTTATATGTATCTTTCTGGGATGGATAAGCCTGATTTCCATACGATTTGTCGGTTTAAGGTTGAATGCGCACCCCAAATTGAAAAAGCATTTAAAATGACTGTAAATGTGGCTAAGAACGCAGGAATAGTTCAATTAAAACATATAGCTATAGACGGTACTAAAATCAAAGCTAACGCTTCTACTACTAATTTAATAAACCAGGAAGAGATAACCACTATTAGAGGGTTATTAAAACATGGAATTGAAACCGACCGTGAAGAAGACAAGATTTACGGTGATAAAAGAGGACACGAAATACCACCAGAACTAACCAACCGGAAAAAAGTCCATGAACTAATAAAAAAAATAAGACAAGAAAACACAGACACACCCAATGAAAATAACCTACGTAAAACTTCGTTCAAACTCCTAGAACAAGCCATGGACTCCAAAGAAGGTAAAAACCGCGTCTTAGCAAAATTGGATCTCGCAGAACAAGAACTTGAAAAGACTAAACAGAAGACTGTTAGTCTTTCTGACCCAGAATCAAGGTGGATGCTAAATAAAAAGAATCTCATGGAGTTTAGTTATAATATGCAGATTGCAGTGGACTATGATTCTGGTATAATACTTGCAAGCACCATAACAAACGAGCCCACTGATCATTACCAACTTATACCACAAATCGAACAAATAGTAGAAACAATAGGACAAATACCAACTTATACATGTATTAGCGCCGATAACGGATATTATACGGGGGAAAATCTAGAATATTTAGATGAAAACAGTTTAGATGGCTATATTCCTAACAGAAAACAAGTATATGAAACTAAACCGCGCTTAAAGAAAAATAAACCATTTTCTAAGCATAATTTCAAGTACAATTGCAAGGAAGACTTCTATATTTGCCCGAATGATAAAAAATTAACTTATCAAAAGACTTATAAATATAAAAACGCCCGTATGCGTCAATATTATTGTAATGATTGTTTAAACTGTAAAGATCAACTTAAATGCGTTGGTAAGGACAGATTAAGAGTTATAACCGATTATGGGGATGATTTAACTAAGCAAATGACTCGAAAGATGGAAACACCAAGGGGCAAGCAAGAATTCGCTAAACGAAAACAAGCAGTCGAATGGCCATTTGGAAACATAAAAAAAGAATATGAAATACACACAATTCAATACACGTGGAATACATCAAATACAAACAGAAAAACACCTAATCAACATATCACACAACATAAAAAGAATATACAACTCCAAACAAACAAAAATAAACAATACTAACCAATTAAACACTTAAAAACCAGGCAAAAACAGAACAAATAAAATTTAAAAAATTTCGCTCATCTCCCGAATTGTGTGCAAAGATTTATGTAGTTGATTGCGCATATTATTATGTATGAAGGGTCGAAACTTAGCTTGTGAGTTGTGTGTTCCGG
>JALHJZ010000018.1 GCA_022838705.1 Candidatus Bipolaricaulota bacterium
CATATAGATGTGGAGGAGATATACCTCACCGTCGAAAAGATTGGTAACCTGCTGGATGAAGATGAAATGATAAAGTTGATAGAAAGTTATCGAAAATTCAGTATGGAACGTTATACACCAAACTATCTGGTTATTCCCTTCCAATTCTACAATTTACCACCAGCCCAACGTGAAATCTGGGCTCAGGAACTACCAGAAAATACTCAAAAACTCATATCTGGTCAATGGAAAGATAAATGGTTACCAATGGCCGATTTCCTTTACCACGATGTTGAATAATGGGAAATATTGGGAAAATAACATTTAATTTTCATTTGTTTAAAAGAAATTTTAAATTTAACCTTCAAATTCAATACTTTTTATACATCACCTTATAGTCCTTATAGGGATTTTTCCCAGACTTTGACGGCTTTTTACCCTGAAAGATAATTTTCACTTCACAAGAGAGCGGTACTTTTTCCAGTAAATTATCTAAAACAGTAGATCCCCAGAATTTTATCTCCTCCCCTTTCTGGGTTTTAATGGTGTAAAGATTACTTTTAAATTTGCCTACACCCTCTTCTTTATCTATATATTTACCTTGAATTGATTCCCCTATTGCATCAGGTTCCCACATTTTAGCTTGTTCTTTTTCTTCATCTTCCTTGTTAACTTCAATCCAATCACTCATTTTTATGTCTCCTATATTAATATTAAAGAGTTATTTTACAGAACATATTATAAAAGAATATTCTTTAAATAAATTTTATGAATTCTGTATTTTTGCCTAATCTTTAGGTACATAAGTCAATTCAGTACAATAAGGTTCTAATTCCAAAGCTATTTTTGCCAGTAAATTTTCATCGTCTGTTTTCCGATGAGTTAGTATATGTTCTGGAATTGCAGATGGTGAAAGAACTTTATAATTTTCAGGTTCACGTGTAATCGAAATATTATTTTGAACGAATGCTACTATTCCTTTTGCATATATTTTTGATTTTTTAATTCCTTTGTCCTCTAAAAAACTTTTCAAATCTAAAATATTTCTCATTAACTGTGTACCTGGGTTTTGTTTAATTTCAATGTATTTGTTGTTCTTGTAATAATACCAGCGATTACCGTTTATCCGGTAACTGCCGCTGTAATTTTTAGTTTCAATTATAAATAATCCGGTTTGTCCAACTACAATGTGATCTATATTTCCTTTACCATTAGGTAATATAACATCGTGAAATACGAAATAATTCTTTGGAAGGATGTTTAATTGTTCTAATACTATATTTTCTCCTGATGGCCCTTTAATGTAGTTATCCCTAAGTTTTTTTCTTTTTTTACTTGATCATAGGGTAGATGGATACAGGGCTTCCGAAAGGATGATGCATTCTTTGATATTGTGAATATTTCCGATGTGGTTCATAAAATCCATAACCTGCGATTATTATTCCAATAAAAATTAAAACTATAGCAAAGAGTACATTAAAAAAATTCATAATTAAGCCTACCATAATAATAAATAGACCAATAACTATGTAAATTGGTTTAAAAAATTTAGAAGGCCATTTTTCGTATAGTGGTTCAATTTCTTTAAATGAATTAAATTTTTTAGCAGATCCCCGTAATTTATTTTGCCTACTAGGTTTTTTGTTGAAATCAGATATTTTTATTCTCGATTCTTTTCTCGCTTTATATTCTCTAGCTTTTTTCTCTGTAAATGTCTCACCAACTCTTATACTCTCACGAACAAAATGGTTTATGAGTATTTATTTCAGATGAATAATTAATTTGAGCTCGATATTTGAGGTTTCCACCGCACCGGCAGCTCTCGAAATCAGCTAAAGATTCATTTTCCTGGAGTTCATAAAATCCATTACATTTTTCACAGACGAGAAAACCATTGTTTGAAATTTTGGATAACCCCCTAAAATACAATTTATGAACTAAATCATATCATTTTCCTTTATCTTACTTTTTAAGGGGTTTTTATTACTTTTTATTTAAGTTAGTATAAAATTCAGAAGTAAATATGATTTATCACTTTTACAATTGGTATTATTATTTTTTAAAAATATACTATTGTTATTTAACCCTTTCCTTTTTTTAGCGATGGTAATTGATAAATATAAATTAAATGAATAGGATGTTTTAAGCTATGAAGTAAGAACATCTTTTTCATATAGCTTAATTTAAGGGAGGGGATTATTTGAAAAAAACGTGACTGTCCATTTTTTAGTTGGTCATGATTCTGGTATTAATTTTTAGCTAATTTTATATTATTTTTTTATAGTGGTTTAAAATTTTTATTTCAAA
>JALHJZ010000019.1:0-1624 GCA_022838705.1 Candidatus Bipolaricaulota bacterium
TCAACGATTTCGCGTCCTTTCTGCCGGTCGGGGGCGGCGAGGTAGTGAAGGGCATCCCATTCGAGTTGGAACTGCTCGCTGCGCCGGGCGAGCTTTTCGAGTCGCTGGCGGACGGGTTCGAGGACGGGATCCTGGAGACGCTGGGGCAACTCAGCAACATGCTGCGGGCGCAGGTAGAGCCGCGGATGCTCTTTCGGGGGAACGGGGATCTTGGTTCCGTCAACCTCTTTCCACGTGACGTCGGCGCGGAGGGGGTAGGCGAGAACCGTTAGCAGGAGAATCGCCACGAGGCGGGATGGGGCAAGGCGTGACATGGAGTAGGCCTCCGGGCTGGGGATGCGAAAGCGTCGGGAGGGAAAGGCAAGGGAATTATCGATGGTTGCATGGTTAATGAGCCTGTTCGGCCAACCATGAGCCCGAAAAAGCCGGGCTCCGTTGTCGCCCTCGCTCATTGGCCATGCAAGGCTCAATAGGGGAATACGGTGGTCTATGTGGCGCGATGGTAGGAGGCTCCGCAATACGGGCAATTGGCCAGCTTGGCGCTCACGGTTCGTAAGGACTTTCCGCATTGGGGGCACTCCAACCGTGTCAGCGAGAAATAGACGAGCAGCAGGAAGGCCGGCAGGCCAAGAATCGTTAAGGGTAGGATTCCCGTGGATAGCCCATAGGCCCATGCGGGCAACACAACCAGGAAGGCGACGTACCACAGGTACTTTTTTGGGCGGGGCGAATTGGTCTGCTTGTCCATTGAGCGGCTCACGATGGTTCGGACTACTCCAGAAATCCGTGCTCTTCGAGGAAGGTTTCGGTCTGTTTCATGGCCTCAGCGAACAGGTTCAGGTCGAAGATGAAGTAGCCGTGCGCGCCGCCTTCATAGGAGATGAATTCGATTTCGTTTCCGGCCTGTTTCATACGTTGGGAGAACAGGATGGCGCCTGCGTAGGGCGTGACCGTATCGGCGGTGCCGTGGAACAGCAGGGTCGGCGGTAGGTTGGGTTTCACATGGTCGACGGGTGACAGGTCCTTCCAGCGCTGGCCGATCTTGGCCTGGCCGTAGCCGTCTTGGGACGTGTCGATCACCGGATAGTAGAGGACCAGCAGGTTCGGCATGCAGGAAAGGGAGGCGTCTTCTCCCTCCTCGTCGACGCCGTCGAACAGGGCGGTGGCTGCCGCAAGGTGGCCGCCGGCCGAGCCGCCGCTGACGACGATGCGGTCGGAGTCGATTCCCAGGTCGGCCGCATGAGAGCGAACGTATCGAACGGCCGAGCGGGCGTCCTTGACGCAATCGAAGACGGTAACGCCCTCTTTGGTGTCTTCGTTTGGGACTTGTGCGCGTGGTGCGCGCATGTGTGTTGAAGGTTGGGTTGTGGGCTTGCCCGCTCTTGGGCTGCAGAGCCGGTACTCGACGCTGATGCCGACCATGCCCAGCCGGGCGAAGTGGTCGGCGAACGGATAGAAGTAGCGGGGGCCCATGCCGGTCCAGCCGCCGCCATGGATGGTGAGGAAGACGGGACGGCGGTCGGTCTGTTTGTGATCATCGGGCTCGAAGATGTGGAGGGTTAGCGGGCGGTCGCCCGCGGTCTTGTAGACGACCTTGCGGGTCGGTTCCATCTTGGCCGCGATG
>JALHJZ010000019.1:1728-3955 GCA_022838705.1 Candidatus Bipolaricaulota bacterium
TCTCTTGTTCCGCACATCTGGATTTGATTTTCTCGGAATTTTCTGGGCGGGTAAGTCATTGGCCGTAGTGGTTTGGGGTTAGCCCAAGCAGGTTGAGGAGTCGACGTTGGACGCGGTTCAGGTCGGTAACCAGGACTTCGGCGGGCCGTTTGCCGTAGGTGAGCGTGTGACGCTGAACAGGCTCGAACAAGTCGAGCAGACGCCGAGCGGTCGGCCAGCAACAGGGGCGGCCCTCCGGGTAAAGCGGCAAGGATTCGATCCCGTTGCGTTCCATGGCGCCTCGCAGTTCCCGCTCCAGCAGGGCCTCGATCAACAAGACAAAGAAGTACATCGAGAGCAGGGCCTGGATGCGATGCACGGCCTTCAGATACACCGGCGCCACCTCGAAGTCGGTTTTCAACTGCGAGAACCGTTTCTCGATTGTGGGCTGCCGCTTATAGGTCTTCAGCAGTTCCAATTCGGAGAGGTCCGTCACATTCGTGATCAAGGGGAAAACGCCGTCGCTTCGCGCCTCTTCGGCCATGCGAAGGTAGTCGATCTGCCAAGTCACGTCGAACCGCGTGGTTACCTTTCTGGTGTACTGCGTCTCCTTCGTCGGCCGTCCGCGATGGGCCTGCTGAAAGGTCTCTTCCTCCTTCCGCTGGATTTCCGTGACGAGCCACGTTTCGGCCCCGCACGAGGCGAGAATCTCCGCCACCGCCTCGGCCACCTTGCTCTCCTGACGGTAGCGGGTCCGCGGCGACTGGAGCTTGTGACGCAGGTCGGCCAGTTCCTTCATGGCCCGCTGCAGCCGGCCATTGCGAGCGAGGGCGTCCTGCTCGGCCTTCCGCTGGCTGTGATACCAGACCAGCCGGTAGCCTTCGGTGCTGGTGGCAGGCTGCTCGCTGACGGAGTAGCGGTCGAGGAGCTCGCCGTCCTCGTCGGTCTTCTCCCACAACAGCCGCCAGGTGACTTGCTCTCGGCAGACCAAGGAACGGAAGGCCGCATCTTCGCTGCGAGTCTTGGGCAGCACCGTAATGAACCGGCCCTGCCGCTGATGAAGGTAGGCCATGTTCTCGCGGGTGGCAAGCTTCGAATCGGCCACGTAGAGGAAGTCCCGTCGACCGGTCAGTTGGCAGAGCAGGTCCCAGGTGTCGCGGTGGGTAACGTCGTCGGTAACGTTCCCGCTTTGCGCGCGAAAGTGCAGCGGTACGCCCCCGTCAGCGGTAACCGTGAGAATGAACAACAATTGCTTCAGGTCGGGCCGATGATCCTTGTTGTGCCCGAACGTGATAGCCAGCGTCGGGCGTCCGAATGCCTGTCCCTCAATTGCTGCGGCCAGATAGGCTCCGAAGAAGGATACGGTGGTCGAGTCGTTGTGCAGTTCGTCCAAACGGAGTCCGAACTCCTTGACCACGTGGGCGGCCACCCGCAAGACCAGCGACGCTATGTCGGCGGCGAACAGCTTGTCCAAGGACCGTCCCACGCGATCGTCGTTGAGCAGCTTGATCTCTCCCTCAGTCAAGCCCAGCAAATCGGGAGCGTACCGAACAGCCCATTCGCCGAGCCCGTAGATCGGCTCCCGGGAAACGAGCAGATTGCGGAGCAAGACGAGCAGTGCCTTCGTCGGCAAAAGCTTGGTGCGGCCGTCCTCCTTCGGCAACGCGTCGCGGAGGAACTCCTCCAGACGTATCCGGCGGAGCACTTCATTCACCATGGGCAATGCCCCCACGGTGGTCGAACGCAGTACCGAACCGCCGACGCGCGCCACCGGCGGCGCAGGAGGCGGTGCCGAGGAGAACTTCTTCCGTTTCAATCCAGAACGTTTCGGCGACATGACTGGGAACTCCTTCCGTGTGCGGTTGCGACCGCCCGCCGATCCTCATCTTCGCTCCCTTTCCGGTGGCGACGGATCTCCAGAGCAGGCGGCTCGTCACAAGAAGGAAATGTCCAGCACGTCCCAACGGCAAGGGGCGTTGCCACGCGTAGCTTGACTTACGAAAAGAGCCATCGACGTAAGTCGAGCGCCGCGCGACTTACGTCAATGCCCTGCGTCGTAAGTATTTGTACCCCCACATTTCATGCCCAAATGGACATTGCCTTACCACACGACGGAATCGGACAATCCTGCGCGAACAGACGGGCGAGCCGCCTCGCGATGTCCTTTATCACTACCGCGGCATGCCCCTGCAATCTGCCCCACTAGGGAAATTCCGAGAAAATCAAATCCAGATGTGCGGAAAGAGCG